>CAVYCT010000016.1:0-119237 GCA_963766945.1 uncultured Actinomycetota bacterium | reverse complement strand
CTGCGCTGCGCTGAAATGTTTGTCGCTGACGCACTGCGTGATAGCGCTGATCAGCGTCCGGCGCGCCATGTGAGCACCGGCGTTGCATCGAACACCGGCGAAGCCGTCGACACAAAGGTTGGCGCTGGGCGATGGCGTCGCCGATCGCCGTGCTGTCGGACGAACCGAAGACGCGTGTGCGATACCAGTCGCCCCCGCATCCCGCCATCGGGTTGATGGGCGTCCATGTCATCCGCGTAACGTACGTAGTCACGAGGCTCCTGAATGCAGCAGTGTCCGGCAGTTTGGTCTGTTCGCCGCCGCGCTCGTCGGAGCTCGCGGTTTCAGCATCGACCTCCACAGCATCTACGCTCTTGTTTTCGCAGGACTAGCGGCGGCGGCGGTTCGCGGGCCACACGCAAAGGCGGCGATGCGGTATTGACCGTGTAGCGGTTAGCAGCCGGCCATGGGGCTGACCGGGATCTGGGTCGGTCCATCGTCGGGCCGCTCCGCAGATTCCGGTACCACGCGCATATGTGATGCCGTGACAGCGCTAGCAGCAGCAGCACGGCGGTCGTAGTCGGCGCGGCGGGCAGGGTCACGCAGCAGGGCGTAGGCGGCCAGCACTTGCCGCAGGTGTTCGTCGGCGGTGTGCGAGGACGGTGTTCGGCGGGTGTCGGGGTGATGGGCGCGTAGTCTGGTTGCGGTAGGCGTGGGTGATCTCGGCCTGGGTTGCGCGTCGGTGACACGCCCAACACCAGGTAGGGATCGGGATATGTGCGAGCCATGGCTGCTACCTCCGACGACATGGTGCGGTGACTCCCGGGATTGCAGGTCGACCGGGAGCCACCGCGGTGAGACGGTCCATCGGACATGTGGCCGTCGCTGGCCCGTCGGGTGTGCAGCTCATCAGGCGGCGCCCGGCCGAGGACTTTCACTGATGCCTCCATGCGCGGAACGCCCGGGCGGCCGGCAGGGACGGCCGGAGAGCCATCCCCCCGGCCTGCCCGGGCGTGGCAACGACGTGGTGCACGGCCCACTTCGAACTGCCACTCCGAGTGGCGGTGCGTGCGCAGGCCGACTCTGGACGCTGGAGCCGGCCGCGGTGACGCGACATCTGAATCATTGTGGGCGACACGCGCGTCGTTGCCTGCTCGGAGACCATCGGTGATGGCATCACCTCCTTTGTCCGACAGCGCCTTTCAGGAGACACCCGGGCCCCACGGAGGAGACCGCTGGGTAGCCCATACCGGCATTGCGGGGCATGGCCGCGTAGGCCACCGGTGACGGTCCTCTGGCATCGGTTGGCCTGGCCACCGCCGCGGGGTGATGGTGAGGCCGACGCGGGGCGGGCCGGGGCCGGGCCGCAGGAAGCTCGGCGGGCAGGTCGGCGAGCTCACGCTCCCACAGGGCCTCGTCCTGCTGCAGGCGTATCCACTCGGCCTCCACGATTGCCGTCGCCTCGTCGAGCAGGCTGGTTGCCCATCGCGGTGTTGGTCGCCATGTCACTCACCCCCTTCCCCGAACGCTGCGCCCCGGCCCAGCCAGTGAGGTGGACCGTGTTAGGCGTTGATGGCCTGCTTCTCGTCGTTGCTGGTGATCTGGATACGGCGCGGTTTGGCTTTCTCGGCGACCGGGATGGTTAACCGCAGCACCCCGCCGCTGTAGCTCGCCTCGATCGCGTCTGCTGTCCAGCGTCTCGCCCAGGAACAGCTGCCGGCTGAATACGCCTCGCGGCCGCTCAGCGGACACCATCTCCCGAGCAGAATCCACCTCGGGGCGCTTGGCGTGCACGGTGAGCACATTGCGCTCGACGTCCAGATCCAGGGAATCCTCGTCCACGCCGGGCAGGTCGAACTCGACGATGAACCTATCCCCGTCGCGCCAGGCATCCATCGGCATCACCGCTGGACGTGCCGCAGTACCCAGCACCTGCTGGGCAAGGCGATCGAAGTCGCGGAACGGATCTGTGCGCATCAACATGATCTCTTCCTCCTAACCCATTTCGCTGCCTCAGACAGATCTGTGCTGAACTGTCATAGGTTTTCTTATAGCACTACGACTGAGTTCTGTGCAAGGATGAATGCGAACTTTTGTCGCACGAGAGAAATGGAGCAGGGTCGGTGGCTGTGGATCCCCTGCGGCGCGGTCGGCGCGCGGCCTGTACGGCATCTCGGTGGCCTCGGAGTTGAGCGGGATCGATCCGCAGACACTTCGCCTTTACGAGCGGCGCGGACTGCTCACCCCGGGGCGCACCGACGGCGGCACCCGACGATACAGCGACGACGATCTGGATCTCCTGGAGCGCATCAGCGACCTCGTGGCGCAGGGCATCAACATCGCGGGGATCGCCCAGATCCTGCACCTGCAACATCGCAACAGCGAACTGGAATCCGACAACAGCGACCTGAAATCCGAAAATGCCCGACTGCGATCCGACAAGCCGACCTCGGGAAGGAGGACGGGAAACCGATGACGCGCTACCCCGACGACACTCCGCTGGCCGACGACGTTCCCGCCGCCGACGCAGCAGAACAACACCAGCCCGCCGACCACAGCGCCGAGGATGCTGACCTCGACCCGCGTTGTGTGGCTGACCTTTTGCAGCGCGAAGCCGACCCGTCCGATGTCATCGACCAGGCCATCATCGTACCGTTGCCCGACGACGACCGCGACGTCGACACCTCACTGTTCTAGGCGCCAGAAACGTCGTCGCCGCGGCCGAATCGCATGCCCCGGCTCGGGCGGGCAAACACGAACAGGTCCCCCCACGTCACGCGCGCTGCGTCGAACGCCGCGTCTTGCTCATGCTGGGACGCCTGGCCTTGAGCAAGCGCCACCAGCGCATCGGCAAGACTCAAAGTGCTCACGTTAAATGATTTCGCGGTCTGCACGATCTCCACAAATGCCTGGTTGAAAGTGCAGCCCCGCAGCGCAATCAGCACGCCTTCGGCGATGTCGAGGATTCGCGCCCCCGCACGGCGAGGATCCTGCGACCGGCCAATCAGGTCCACTTCACACTCACCTCCCTGACCCTCATCGCAAACCCAATACACATCTTATAACCTATGGCTGCCAATATATATTTTCTAGATGCACGAGGGCCAGTGCGCCGTTCAGCGCCCCCGTCGAGATGGCCTTCAGTGCACCCAGTCCAGTGATGTGTCGGGGTGCAGAATGGGCACGCATAGGCCGTTATGCGGTCGTCGTCAAGTCGCCGTCGACGTGAACGTCCCAGCGGATCCGGCGTAATGGCGGCCCAGACTGACCTGCTGCCAGGACACGTACACCACCCGTTGGTGGACACACGCCGGCTGACCCAGTCCGATCCGGTGCGCTCGGCGTGACTCAAGGGCGCCGGTAGCGCGATCGGTGCGGCCGACCTTTTGCGCTACTGATACCTCTGCTCGGCCACGCTCAACTCCCTCGTCAAGGGAGTGTCAAGGATCAACCGAAACCACTGTCAAGCATCAGCCAAGACACTGTCGCCCAGCACCCGAAGACGAACTGTCAGCCATCAGCCGAGGTAATACACGAACGTCATGGGGTGAGCGGGGCTCGAACCGCGACCAACGAATTATGTAGTATTCGGCGGGCGCACGACCAGGCGAAACGACTAAGCGATACGCCACATATCGTCTGCAAGACATCAGGTTCGCCGTTGCCCAGTAAAGTCGCGGTATGGCTTCGGCACGGCTGCGAATCCCACCGCTGCCGCCGGGTGATGCCGGGATGAGAGTGGCCGAACGTGGGTTAGCTACTTCGATCCGACCGCGCTGCCGCCTTCGGCAGGCCTGAGCATTGGCCTCACCAAATCCACCCGCAGCGCCAGGTGCTCATCGAGTATCCGGCGCAGCGCGGCGTCCATCGGATGCGCGGATACCAGATCGCGGCCGCACCGGCTGTCCACCACGATTACCGCGCTCTCCCGCAGTCCGGCGGTGTCGACCTGGTCGACGAAGGGATCGAACAATGCGGGCGGGGTGGCCAGGTAATACAGCGCCCGGCGCGACTCGTTGAACCCGGCGGCATACATTAGTCCGTGCTGGGTGATCACGAAAGTTCCGACGTGATCCTGGCATTCGGAGCCTCGGCTTTGCCCCATGCCATTGCGGCGCGCTGGGTCTGCGCCAATCGATCCGGGACTTCATCAGTCAGCGTGAGCAACCTTTCGACGAGTGCTCCACCCATCCGCGGATATGCGTCGATGGCGCGGCTGAAGTACCGCTGGAAGATCTCACCGAAAAAGTCGTACAGTCGCTCGCTCATAGCGGCTCCCAGGTGTTAGACGCGCACCTCAATTGTGCGCCCGAACCGTCAGCTGAGCACGAGTTTGGCCAGGACGGTACACGCCACGACGCGCACGGGGAGTCGAACCCGCGACCGGGCAAATGCTGTCGCGGTACACAAGACGCTCAGTAGTTGTCCGGTTTGTCTCGGACGTTTACTGATCCCGCTGGAGTGTCTCGGCGATGCGAGTGTGAAGTTCCAGGCCGCGGGCGTCGGGAACCCGTGGCGGTTCCAACGTCAACGTCTCGCCGCTGGACGCTGCGCCCGCGGCAGTACCGACGGCCTTGTCCCGGCGCTCGGATGCTTGCGGTGTGGCGCGTTCCAGAAATCGGAGCAGTTCGACAGGGAAGGGAAGTACCAGTGTGGAATTCTTCTCTGCGGCGACCTCGACGACGGTCTCCAAGAGTCGCAATTGCAGCGCGGCCGGATGCTCGGCCATGACCTCGGCGGCCTGCGCCAGCTTTTCGGACGCCTGAAGTTCGCCCTCGGCGGTGATGACCCGAGCCCGTCGCTCACGCTCCGCCTCGGCTTGGCGTGCAATCGACCGCTTCATCGAATCGGGCAGCACTACATCCTTGATTTCGACGCGGTCGATCTGAACACCCCAGCCCAGCGCGGGACTGTCGATCATCAACTCCAACCCCTGATTGAGACGCTCGCGGTTGGACAGCAGGTCGTCCAGATTGCTCTTGCCGATGATCGAACGCAGTGATGTCTGCGCAACCTGGCCAATGGCCGACACGTAGTCCTGCACGTCGACAGCCGCACGCACCGGGTCCGAGACCTTGAAATAGATGACCGCATCCACTCGGACGGTCACATTGTCGCGGGTGATGCCATCTTGGGAAGGCACGGGCATCGTGATGATCTGCATGTTCACTCTTTGGAGGCGATCGGCGATCGGAACTAACATCGTGAGTCCCGGTCCGCGGAGGCCGGATTGCACACGGCCGAACCGGAAGACGACGCCGCGTTCGAACTGCTTGATGACCTTTATATTCGTTCCGAGCCAGAGCACACCGATGCCGACCGCGGCGGCCAGCGCGTAGAGGGTGATCATTTCTATCTCCAATCCGCCCGGCTTCGGCTGCCGGTACTCGTCAGCGGGCTCGGGCTGCTGTTATCGATGAAACGCCAGTCCTTGCGACAAAGCGAGTGGCCCTGCTCGAGCTCCCGATCGCACGCAACGCCTGTGTTCGCAGCAGTGGAGGACTCATCGGCATCCCCGTCTCGGTGGCGCTCGATCCGGTCGATCATGCGGCTCGGCGTCGCTTACCCGGCAGACGTGCTGCGCGCAGCGACACCGGCGGACAGGTGCATCGCCATTCGAGGGGCCTCGTATCCGGGCTCGATCTGTGCCGGCTCGCAGATCAGTCACCCCGACGAGTGCCGCCACCGCCGAAGCACACCTCCAGCACGAGGGACGAATATGCACGAATCGAACAGGGGCATGTCCTTCCCAGGAGTGGCAGGCGCGCGGACGATGGGAAACGGAAGGGAAGGGAAGGTATGGGCGATGAAGGCCAAGGTAGGCGACTGGTTGGTTATTAAAGGCACGACAGTGGAGCGATCGGATCAGCGCGGGGTGATCACCGAGGTGCGTTCGGCGGACGGCTCGCCGCCATACACGGTGCGATGGCTCACCACCGGCCATGTGGCAACTGTGTTTCCCGGCGCGGACGCGGTCGTCGTCACGGCCGCGGAACAGGAAGCGGCGGACAAGCGGGCGCGGACCCGACTTGGATAGGCGGGGTAAACCTCAGGTACGGATCACTGCACGCCAAGGTCGGACCGGGAAATGTCTCCTGAGGGCCGCGTGCTTGCCTGATACCTCTGCTCTGTCACGCTTAACTCCCTCATTTCGGGAGTGTCAGGAATCAACCGAAGTGGTGTAAAGCATCAGCCGAAGCAATACACATCTGAAGTGGGGCGGGCGGGGCTCGAACCCGCGACCAACGGATTATGAGTCCGCGGCTCTAACCAACTGAGCTACCGCCCCTGGTACAAATGCGCGGCGCCTATCGTCGCATGACCGCTCAGACGGACACCGTCTGACCGTCCGCGTCGACGAGAAACAGCTCGGTCCCCTCCTCGACCAGCGGCGCGTCGGCGCCCAACGACACCATGATCTTGTTGCACGCATTGCGCATCACGTCCAGCGTCAACTCGTACGCCTGGGCCTCCGAGAAGTGCCTCCGCACCCCTGCGGCCACCTCCGGGTCGATCCGCGACGGCGACCAGATCAGTGCGTCCACGTACCGCAACGCCGCCTTCTGCGCCTCGGTCAACGCTTCGGCGGACTCGTACTGCTCGATCTGGCTGTACAGGTCCTCCGAGCCGCCGGCCTCCAGTGCGCCGCTCTCCCGCCGGGACTTGCACAGCCGGCAGTCGTGCTGTGTCGCTCCCCGCAGCCGCACAACCTCCGTCGTCACCGGATCCAACCCCCGCAGGCGCGCCACCGCGGGAGCGAACCCGTTCAGCAGGGCGTCGATCGGATCGGTGTCGTGATCCCACTCGACGTCGCCACCGTTGCCATGTTTACGAAGTCCGAGTGCTTCGAACCCGGCCCACACCCGAGGCACGAAATCGGCGATGAAGATCATCACCACCGTCCGAAAGGCGTTGTCGCCCAACGTCGATAGCAACTGTTTGCGCTGGTTCTTGCCGATCCCCGACACGTCGACGGCGAACTGTTCGGCGAACGCCGCCACCACCGCCTCGCTTTCGGAGGTGCCGTCGATCAGGTCGACCTCCATCGGCACCGGGTGCAGCGACAGCGCCCGACCACACGTGAGCCGGGTCAACGAGTCGAGGCGTCCATCGCCAGACGACATCGCCACCAACTCGCCGATCCGTTCGGCCACTCTCTCGTCACCCACGCAAGGATTATTGCGCCTGGCTCACCGAGGACATGTGGAAGTCCGGTATCCGCAGCGTCGGCATCGTCACCCGCGTCACCCAGTCGCCCCACTCCCGCGGCAACGTGCGGTCGGTTGCTCCGGCTTCGGTCGCCCGTCGCAGCAGGTCAAGCGGGCTTTCGTTGAACCGGAAGTTGTTGACGGCCGCCGTCACCTCGCCGTCCTCGACCAGGTAGACCCCGTCGCGGGTCAGGCCGGTCAGCAGCAGCACCGCCGGGTCGACCTCGCGGATGTACCACAACGTCGTCAGCAGCAGGCCCCGCTCGGTGTTGGCGATCATGTCGGCCATGCTCGCCGTCCCGCCGGTCATCAGCAGGTTGTCCGCCGCCACCGCCACGGGCGCGCCGAACTCCGCGGCCGCCGCGCGCGGATACGCCAGCGCGTTGACCGTGCCGTCGCGGATCCAGTCCACCCGGCCGATGTCCATGCCGTTGTCGAACACCGACGCCCGCTCCGACGAACTCGACGCCGTCACGAACGGCGTGCACGCCAGACCCGTCGGCGAACGGATCGGAGTACAGCGTCAGCGGCAGATCGGTGAGCTTCTCCCCCACCCGCGTTCCGCCACCCGGGGCCGACAGCGCGGTGCGGCCCTCCTGCGCGCCGCGCCCGTCCATCGTCCACCACAGATAGATCATCATGTCGGCCACCGTCGATGGCGGCAGGATCGTCTCATACCGTCCGGCGGGCAGCTCCACGGTGCGCTGCGCCCAGCTCAGCCGCGTCGAGAGCCGCTCGAGCAGCGAATCCGTTGGCACGTCGTCGAAGTCGGGTGTGCTGAAGCCCACCCAGGCACTGGCGCCGTCGCGCTTGCCGTTGATCTCCACCGATCCCGTCGGCTGCGTGTAGCGCCGTCGCAGTCCATTCGATGTGGCCAGAAACGTCGTCTCCACCTCGTGTCGCGCGAACCCGTAGAGCTGATCCGGTCCGCGAAACCCGCGCGCCGCCAGGCTGCCCGCCACATCCAGGAACACTTGCGCGCCGGTTTCCGCAACCGGAGCGTCCCAGTCATCGGGCACGTCCGTACCGACGAGCGGCGGGGCGGTGTCGCGGGCCTCCGGCGCCGACAGCGCCGCCTCCTGAGACGCCGCGACCAGACCTCCGATGGCCGCCGGGTCCACGTCGCTGGACCTCACGGAGCCGACGTGCGCGTTCTCCCCTCGTCGCACAACGGATATCACCGTCGTGTGTCGGGACACCGATTCGCCGTTGGTGGTCATCGAATTGCCCGCCCAACGCAGCGACGCATCCGATCGATCGGTGACCAGCACGATCGTCTCGTCGGCCTTGCCCAACCGGGCGGCCTCGGCCAACGCGATGTCGACCACCTGCTGTGCGGCGATCATCGACTACCGCCCCGCCTCGGTTCGCGTGTTGAGCACGTTCACACCCCGGAACAGCGCCGACGGGCAGCCGTGGCTCACCGCGGCGACCTGACCGGGCTGCGCCTTGCCGCAGTTGAACGCTCCTCCCAGGCGCCAGGTCGACGGCCCGCCAACGGCTTCCATCGACCCCCAGAAGTCCGTCGTCGTCGCCTGATACGCGACGTCGCGCAGCTGGCCGTCGAGCCTGCCGTCGCGGATGCGGAAGAACCGCTGCCCGGTGAACTGGAAGTTGTAGCGCTGCATGTCGATTGACCATGACTTGTCGCCGACGATGTAGATGCCGTCGTCGACGCGGGCGATCAGATCGTCGGTGCTCAGGTCCTGCACGCCGGGCTGCAGCGACACGTTGGCCATCCGTTGGATCGGCACATGGTGGGGCGAATCGGCGTACGAGCACCCGTTGGACCGTGCCACGCCCAGCCTCGGCGCGAACACCCTGTCCAGCTGATAGCCGACGAACGTGCCGTCGCGCACCAGATCCCAGCTCTGCGCCCGAACGCCCTCGTCGTCGAATCCGACTGTGGCCAAGCCGTGTTCGACGGTGCGGTCGGCGGTCACGTTCATCACCGGCGAGCCGTAGCGCATCGTGCCCAGCTTGTCCGGCGTGGCGAACGACGTGCCCGCATAGGCCGCCTCGTAGCCGATGGCGCGGTCGTATTCGGTGGCGTGCCCGATCGATTCGTGGATCGTCAGCCACAGATTGGTCGGATCGATCACCAAGTCCGTCGGCCCCGCGGTGACGCTGGGCGACTTGGCCTTCTCCGCAAGCAGCGACGGAAGTTGCGCGAGCTCGTCGGACCAGTTCCACACCTCGTCGCCGGCGACGGCCTCCCAGCCCCGTGCGGTCGGCGGCGCGAGCGTTCGCATCGTCTCGAACGTTCCGGCCGCGGGGTCCACGGTCACCGCCTCCAGCGTCGGCATCAGCCGCACCCGCTGCTGGGTGATCGACGATCCGAACGTGTCGGCGTAGAACGTCTGCTCCTTGACCGCGTGGAGGCCGGCCGAGACGTGATCGACGCCGTCGGCGGCCAGCAGCCGCCCGGAGTACTCGCCCAGCACCGCGATCTTGTCGGCCGAGCCGACCGCGAAGGGGTCGATCCCGTAGTCCGACACCCACGTGACGTCGGAGTAGACCGGTTCGGCCGCCAGTTCGATGCGCTCGGCGTTCAGCGGGGCCAACGTGGTCGCCACATGCACGGCCCGGCGGGCGGCGTCGGCCGCGGTGGCCGGGTCGAGCTCGGCGTGCGACGCGAAGCCCCACGTGCCGTCGACGATCACCCGCACCGCCAGGCCGATCTCGCGATTGACCACGGCGGTCTCCAACTCGCCGTCACGCAGCTGCACGATCTCCGTCGTGATCGCCTGAATACGCAGGTCGGCATAGCTGGCTCCGCCGACCACGGCCGCGGACAACGCCGCATCGGCCAGCTCATGGCGAGGCAGGCCCGAGAAAGTCGGCGTCGACTCGTCGTTGCGCTGTCACGCCCACCACCGTAGTGGCGGCCCCCGCGGCCCGCTTTAATGACTCCGTGGCCGCCCCACGTGCCCGATCGACCGTGGTGGGTTACCTGCTGCTCGCTCCCAGCCTCTTCGGCGTGGTGATGTTCATGCTGCTGCCGATGCTGGTCGTGTTCTGGCTGTCCCTGCACCGGTGGGACCTGCTGGGCCCGATCGAGTTTGTGGGACTGAGCAATTGGCAGTCAGTGCTCACCGACCGGTCCTTCGGCACGTCGTTGATGGTGACCGCTGGTGTTCATCGCGATCGTGGTGCCCGCGCAGACCGTGCTCGGCCTTGCCGCGGCGGCGATGCTGGCCCGCGGCCTGCCGGGCAGCGGATTCTTCCGCACCCTGTACGTGCTGCCATGGATCTGCGCGCCGCTGGCGATCGCGGTGCTGTGGCGGTGGATCCTCGCGCCCACCGACGGTGTCGCCAGCACCCTGCTCGACAGGCAGGTCGAGTGGCTCACGGATCCCGGGCTGGCGCTGCCCGTCGTCAGCGCTGTCGTGGTGTGGACCAACGTCGGCTACGTCACCCTGTTCTTTCTGGCCGGCATCCTCAACATCCCCGAGGAGATCCAGAACGCGGCCAGGACCGACGGCGCCACCGCGTGGCAGCGGTTCCGGCGCATCACGCTGCCGATGCTGCGGCCGACGTTGTTCTTCGTCGTCGTGACCGGGATCATCAGCGCCGCCCAGGTATTCGACACCGTGTACGCACTGACCGAGGGAGGGCCGCAGGGGCGCACCGACCTGGTGGCCCACCGCATCTACGCGGAGGCGTTCGGCGCCGCGGCGGTGGGCCGGGCCGCCGTGATGGCCGTCGTGCTGTTCGTGCTGCTGGTCGGTGTGACGATCGTCCAGCACCTGTATTTCCGACGACGGATCACCTATGACGTCGCCTAGCCGGGTCGCGTCGGGTGCGCTGATCTACCCCTTCCTGCTGGCGGGCGCGGTGATCACGGTGGCGCCCTTCGCGCTGGGCCTGCTGACGTCGTTCACCTCCGCGCAGCAGTTCAACACCGATTCGCCACTGTCGTGGCCGAACCCGCCGACGCTGGCGAACTACACCGGGCTGGCCGACGCGGGCTTCGTGCCGGGCGCTGGCGGTGACGGCGCTGATGACGGCGGTCATCCTGCTCGGCCAGATCACGTTCTCGGTGCTGGCGGCGTACGCGTTTGCGCGACTGCGGTTTCCCGGGCCGCGACGCCTTGTTCTGGGTCTACATCGCGACGCTGATGGTGCCTGCGACCGTGACCGTCGTGCCGCTGTACCTGATGATGGCCGAGGCGGGTCTGCGCAACACCTTCTGGGCGTTGGTGTTGCCGTTCGTGTTCGGCTCGCCGTACGCGATCTTCCTGCTGCGCGAGTACTTTCGCACCATCCCGGCCGACCTGATCAACGCCGCCCGCATCGACGGCGCCAACACCCTGGACATCATCGTCCACGTGGTCGTGCCTGCGAGCCGACCGATCCTGGTGACGCTGGCGTTGATCACCGTGGTGTCGCAGTGGAACAACTTCATGTGGCCACTGGTGATCACCAGCGGCGGCAAGTGGCAGGTGCTGACGGTGGCCACGGCCGGCCTGCAGTCGCGCTACAACGCGCAATGGACGCTGGTGATGGCGGCGACCACGGTGGCGATCGTGCCGCTGATCGTGTTGTTCGTCGCGCTGGGCCGCCACATCGTGCGCTCCATCGTGGTGACGGGCCTGAAATGAGTATGCGGCCGAAGTTCTCGACGCTGGTCGCGGCCGGTGTGGCATTGACCGCGGCCGTGCTGCTCGTCGCGGCCATGCTGCTCGGGCGGTCGGCCGAACCCGGCGGACGCACAGTGGTGACGGTGCGGCTGTGGGACGAGCAGGTCGCCGCGGCGTACCGGGAGTCCTTCGCCGAGTTCAGCCGTGAACACCCCGACATCGAGGTACATGTCAACGTCGTCGCATACTCCAACTATTTCGACTCCTTGCGCACCGACGTCGCGGGCGGCAGCGCCGACGACATCTTCTGGATCAGCAACGCGTACTTCGCCGACTACGCCGACACCGGCCGGCTGATGGACATCGCGAAGACGCTTGGGCACCAACGCCTCCGGGGAGTGGGAGCCGTCGGTGGTCGACCAGTTCACCCGCGACGGGGCGCTGTGGGGTGTGCCGCAGCTGACCGACGCCGGGATCGCGCTGTATTTCAATGCCGACCTGCTCGCCGCGGCGGGTATCGAACCCAAGGAGTTGGGGTCGCTGCGCTGGGCGCTCGATGAGACCGACACGCTGCGTCCGCTGCTGGCGCGTCTCACGCTCGACACGGACGGACGGTCCGCCGGCGCACCGGGATTCGACGCCGAACGTGTCCGGCAGTGGGGGTACAACGCGGCCAATGACCTGCAGGGCATCTACCTGAACTACATCGGCTCCGCGGGCGGCGTGTTCTCCAGCGGCGACCGGTTCTCGTTCGACAACCCGAAGTCCGCCGAAGCATTCGAGTACCTGGTGCGGCTGATCAACACCGACCACGTCGCCCCTCCGGCGTCGGCCACCAACGACAACGGCGACTTCTCCCGCAACCAGTTCCTGGCGGGCAGGATGGCGCTGTTTCAGTCCGGCACGTACAACCTCGCCGCGGTCGCCGACGGCGCACGCTTCCGGTGGGGCGTGGCGATGCTGCCCGAAGGGCCGCAAGGGCAGGGTCAGCGTGACCAACGGGATTGCCGCCGCGGGCAATTCGGCCACCGCCCATCCCGACGCGGTACGGCAGGTGCTGGCCTGGATGGGCAGCACCCGCGGCAACGAATATCTCGGCGCGAAAGGCGCGGCGATCCCCGCGGTGCTGGCGGCGCAGCCCGTCTACAACACGTTCTGGCGGTCCCGAGGCGTCGACGTCAGCCCATTTTTCGACGTACTCGACGGCCCCCGCATCCCGGCACCCGGCGGCGTCGGGTTCGCCGCGGGATTCGACGCCCTCAAGCCGTATTTCGACGAGATGTTCCTCGGCCGAAGCGACGTGGCAGGCAGTCTGGCGGCGGCGCAGCGTGCGGCCAATACTGCGGCGCAGAGGTAAAGCGTTGGTCGCGGCTAGCGCGTCGTGAGCACCAGACCCGCGTAACCCTGCTGCGCAACGTCGTCGAGGTACTTGCGGTACGTGCCGAAACCACCGGCGTACGGCATGAACCGGCGCTTCTTTCCCTCGATGTTCGCACCCAGGTACCACGATGACGCAGCCCTGGGAAACAGGGTTCGCTCCGCGGCCTCGGCAACATGCCCGGTCCACGCCGACGCGGAATCCAGGCGCGGTTCGATTTCAGAAATCCCGCGGCGCCCCGCCTCCAGCATCAACTCGATCGCCCAGTCGACCTGCACCTCTGCGTGCAGCACCATGTTCGCCAGCACCGATGGGCTGCCCGGGCCGCTGAAGCTGAACAGATTCGGCAGCCGAGGGACCATCACTCCAAGAAACGTGACCGGTCCGTCCGCCCATATCTCCGACAGCCGGTGCCCGCCTGCTCCGATCGGATCGATACGCGTCAACGCTCCCGTCAACGCGTCGAAACCCGTTGCGAACACGAGCACGTCGCACCCATAGGTCGTCTCAGCGGTCCGCACCCCGTCCGGGGCTATCGCCTCGATCGGCTCGCGGCGCAGATTCACCAGCCGCACATTGTCGCGGTTGTACATGGCGTAATAGCCGGCATCGGTGCAAATGCGTTTGGTTCCGATCGGATGGTCAGTGGGGATGAGGTCCTCGGCGACCGCGGGGTCGGCCACGATCTCGCGGACGCGGTCTTCGGCGAACTGCCGCGCGATGTCGTTGGCCTCCAGCACCGACGTCTGGTCGGGGAACGTCTTGGCGAACAGCACACCGCCCTCTCGCCAGCGCTTCCAGAATGCCTCGAGCCGCTCGTCGGGATCCGTATCGAGCGCATTCTTGTGATACGTGCCGTGCGGCGTGCCTGCCGGCGCGTACGCCGAGCGTCGCCGCCGCTCCGGGTATTCCGTCCGAATGCGGTCGAGATCATCCGGCGACCACGGATGGTTCGGCATCGGGATCGTGTAATTGGGTGAGCGCTGGAACACGACCAACGACTCGGCCTGCTCGGCGAGGATCGGTGTCACCTGGATGCCCGACGACCCGGTGCCGATCACACCTATTCTCTTGCCTTGCAGTTCGGGATCCTCGCGGGGCCACGCCGCGGTGAAGTACACGTCGCCCGCAAAATCGTCGATGCCGGGAATGTCGGGGCGGTTCACCGCCGAGAGGCAGCCGGTCGCGCACATGAGGAACCGGCCGCGATGATCCTCGCCCGCTGACGTCTGCACCACCCACTCGCCTGCCGCTTCATCGAAGCGTGCTCCGACAACCTCGGTGCCGAAGAGGAACCGCCGCCGCAGATCGAACCGGTCCGCCACGTGATCCAGATACGCCAGGATCTCGGGCTGCGCCGCGAATCGCTCCGTCCATGTCCATTCGCTTTGCAGTTCTTCGTCGAAAGAGTATGAGTAGTCAACACTTTCGACGTCGCAGCGCGCGCCGGGATAGCGGTTCCAATACCATGTCCCCCCGACGCTCGGAGCGGCCTCGATACCCAGCACCGTCAGTCCCTCGGACACACAACGATGCACCGCATACAGCCCGGCGAAGCCGGCGCCGATCACGATTGCGTCGACAGTCATACGGTCACCGCCACGTGCAGCAGCTGCCGCATGTCGGCCCACAGCAGCTCACGTGCGGATGCGCCCGCGGGGAATGGAACCATGATCGACACGAATCCGTGGAACAGTCCCGGGTAATCGCGATGGAGCACAGGGACTTTCGCGGCGCGCAGCGGTTGCGCGTATGACACGCCCTCGTCATGCAGGACGTCGAATCCCGCTGTGACGATGACTGTCGGTGGCAGGCCCTCGTGTGACTCGGCCCGCGCCGGCGCGATCACATACTCGGGTGACGGCGAGGCGCCGTCGAGGTACTGCCGCCAGTACCACTGCATCGCCGAGCGGGTGTTCACGTAGCCGGTCGCATACGTCTGATAGCTCTCGGTGGTGAACGTCGGGTCGATGACGGGATAGATCAGCACCTGACCAACGGGCATCGGACGCGCCGCGGTCGCGGCACAGCAATGCGGTGACGGCGGCCAGGTTGCCTCCCGCACTGTCGCCGGCGATCAGCACCCGCGCGGATCGGCTCCGAGTTCGGCGGCATGCTCGGGCCACCCAGCAGTACGCGGCGTAAGAGTCCTCCGCCGCCGCGGGCGCTCGGTGCTCGGGCGCGAGCCGGTAGTCCACCGCGACGACGACCGCGTCGGTGTGGCGTGCCATCGCGCGACAGAAACCGTCGTGGGAATCCAGGTCGCAGAGCACGAATCCGCCGCCATGGAAGAACACCACGGCGGGACGTGGACCACTCTCGCCATGCGGGCGGTAGACCCGCACCCGATCTCGCCACCCGGGTCCTGGGATGACCCGGTCGTCGGCGCCGGCGACATCGTCGACGTTGCTCGACGGGCACACGCCGCGCGACGAGCATCGCCGCTCGCCTCCGGCGCGGTCATCGTCTCGATGGCGGGGAAGCCGTCGTCGACCACACGCATGAACGTCTGAACGCCGTCGTCCATGAATTGCACGGTAATGCAACGGCCCGGACGCGCGGTCCCTAATCTGGACAAGTGTCCAGTATCGCCTCGGTGACATGTCCGCTGTGTGAGGCGATGTGCGGACTGAAAGTCAGCGTCGACGCAGACGAGGTCACCGACGTCCGCGGTAACCCCGACGACGTGTGGTCGCAGGGACACCTCTGCCCCAAGGGCACCTCGCTCGCACACCTGCATACCGACCCGGACCGTCTGCGCCGGCCCATGATTCGGACGCGCAACGGCCACACCCCGGTGTCATGGGACGACGCCTACGCCGAAGTCGAACGTGTGCTGCGGCCGGTGCTCGACCGCTACGGCGCCCCCGCCGTCACCGTCTACGTCGGCAATCCCGTGGCCCACAACCTCGGCCTCAGCACGCACATCGGCGCGCTGATCGGCATGGCGCAGGCAGCAGGCATGCCCGCGTACTACTCCCCCGGCACCGTCGACCAGTGGCCGCTCAACCTCGTCAGCGCGCTGTTGTTCGGCCACATGTGGAACGCGCCGATCCCCGACGTGGACCGCACCGACCACCTGATGATCCTCGGCGCGAATCCGTCCGCGTCCCAGGGCTCCATGCTGTCGGCGCCCGACCTGATGGGCCGGCTGGCGGCGATCCGCCGCCGCGGCGGCGCCGTCACGGTGGTCGACCCGCGCCGCACCCTCACCGCGCAGCGCGCCAGTCAGTGGGTGCCGATCAGGCCGGGCACCGACGCGCTGCTGCTGTTCGCGATTCTGCACACGCTGGCCGAACAAGGCTGGGTCCGCCGCCCCGCCCACCTCGACGGCCGCGTCACCGGACTCGACGACGTCATCGCGATGGCCGCCGACTTCTCACCGGAGTCGGTGGCCGATGCGTGCGGCATCGATGCGCCGACGATCCGCCAACTGGCGCACGACCTCGCGCACGCCGAGACACCTGTGCTGTACAGCCGCATCGGCGCCTGCACACAGGAGTTCGGCACGCTGGCGACCTGGCTCGTCTTCGTCATCAACATCGCGCTCGGATCGCTCGACCGGCCCGGCGGCGCGGTCTTCCCGAAACCCGCAATGTGGTCACCGATGTTCATGAAGCCGCCGGACCAGGACCGCACCGGCTGGCAGTTCGGCCGCTTCCGCAGCCGGGTCCGCGGCGCGCCCGAGGTGTTCAACCAGTTCCCGATCAGCTGCCTCGCCGAGGAGATCGATACTCCCGGCGACGGGCAGTTGCACGGCCTGATCACGGTCGCGGGCAATCCCGTGGTGTCGGCGCCAGGCACGCGGCGGCTCGACGCGGCGCTGGCTTCGCTCGACGCGATGATCTCTGTGGACAGCTGGCTCAACGAGACCAGCCGCCACGCCCACGTCATCCTGCCCGGGCTATCGCCGCTCGAACGGTCGCACTCCGACGACCTGTACTGGATCTACGCCATCTCGTCGTGCGTGAAGTGGTCCGACCCGGTGTTCGCACCGGATCCGGAGCGGCCCGCAGGAGTGGGAGATCCTGCTGCGGCTCGCAGGTGCGATGGTCGGCACCCCGATGCCCGACGTCGACGTCGCCGCGCATGGACGACCTCTACGTCGCCGGCCTCGTCGCCACCGCATGCATGGCGCCGGCACACTCCGCTGACCGGGCGCGACCCTGCGGAGGCCACCGCCGCGGTGAAGGGCATCGGTCCGGAACGATTGGTGGACCTAGGCATTCGACTGGGTCCGTGGGGCGACGACCTCGGCGCGCGACCCGGCGGACTCACGCTCGACGAGGTGCGACGGCATCCCGAACGGGCTGCGGCTGGGCGAGCTGGCCGGCGGCCGCCTCGACGACGTGGTCTGCACACCCTCGGGCACAGTCGAACTGGTTCATCAACGCCTAGTCGACGACGTGCCGAGGTTGCGCGAACGTCTCCAGCGACCGGCCGAGGAAATGGTGCTCACCAGCCGGCGGCATCTGCGCTCCAACAACTCGTGGATGCACAACGTGCCCGCGCTGATGCGGGGCAAGGACCGCTGCACTCTGCTCATTCATCCGGACGACGCCCGCCGGGTCGGTGTGCGGTCCGGTGATGCCGCCGAGGTGTCGACGTCCGCGGGCTCGCTGACTGTTGCGGCGGAGGTGTCCGACGAGATGATGCCCGGCGTGGTGTCGCTGCCGCACGGCTGGGGCCACGGCCTCGACGGCACCAACCTGCACGTCGCCAACGACCATCCCGGCGTCAACTCGAATCTCCTCAACCCGGCCCATCTGATCGACGTACCCAGCAATACTCAGGTCGTCAACGGTGTGCCGTGCCGAGTCCGGAACCGCTCCCGAGGAGGTCCCTGATGGCCGCTCCGAACCTGCCGCCCGGCTTCGACTTCACCGATCCCGAGATCTACGCCTCCCGCTTGCCGATGGAGGAGTTCGCCGAGCTGCGACGCACGGCGCCACTGTGGTGGAACGAGCAGCCGGTGGACGTCGGCGGGTTCGCCGACGGCGGCTACTGGGTGGTGACCAAGCACCGCGATGTCCGCGAGGTGTCACTGCGTAGCGACGTGTTCTCGTCGGCGAAGAAGTCGATCGTGCCGCACTACAAGGTGACCGGAGGCGGCGGCCAGATCGAGGCGGGCAGCGCGTCGATGATCATGATGGACGACCCCGAACACAGCCGGATGCGCAAGATCGTCGCCCGCGGGTTCACGCCGCGTGCCATCGAGCGGCTGCGTGCCGAGCTCGGCGAGCGGGCGCAGCGCATCGCCGCACAGGCCGCCGCAGAGGGTTCCGGCGACTTCGTCCTGCAGGTCGCCCGCGAGCTCCCGCTGCAGGCGATCGCCGGTCTCCTGGGCGTTCCGCTCGAGGACCGCGAGAAGCTGTTCGACTGGTCCAACCGGATGATCGGCGACGAGGATCCCGAGTTCGCCGAATACGACTCGCTCGGCTCGGCTGGCGAAATGATGTGGTATGCCATGCAATTGGCGCAGCGCAAGGCCAAGGATCCCGGCGACGACATCGTCACCACGTTGATCGACGCCGACGCCGACGGACAACTCACCGAGGCCGAGTTCGGCATGTTCGTCGTGACGCTGGCCATCGCGGGCAATGAGACGAGCCGCAACTCGATCACCCAGGGCATGATGGCCTTCACCGAATTCCCCGACCAGTGGGAGCTGTTCAAGGCGCAGCGACCGAAGACCGCCGCCGACGAGATCATCCGCTGGGCCTCGCCGATCACCGCGTTCCAACGCACCGCGCTGGTCGACACGGAACTGTCCGGGACGCCGATCAAGAAGGGCCAGCGGCTGGTGCTGTTCTACCGGTCGGCGAACTTCGACGAGGACGTGTTCGGCGACCCGTTCTCGTTCAACATCCTGCGGGATCCCAACCCGCATCTGGGATTCGGCGGCACGGGCGCCCACTACTGCGTCGGCGCCAACCTCGCGCGGATGACCGTCGACCTGATGGTCAACGCGATCGCCGACCACCTTCCCGATCTGACGCCGTTGACCGAGCCGGAGCGGCTGCGGTCGAGCATGATCAACGGCATCAAGCACTGGCAGGTCGACTACGGGACTCGCGTCTAGCCATCCGCCTCGCCCGGAACGTCTCCAGCACACTCCAGCCGACCAGCGTGCCGAGAGCGATGGAGAAGATCGCGGCGAATGCCGTTCCGAGCGCAGGGATGTCGTTGCCGCCGCTCTGGACGGCGTTGCCGAGCGACTGGAAGCTCAACGCACCGGGAACCAATGCCCAGAACGCGGCGAGCATCATGACGATCGCAGGCGGAGAGGTCTTGATTCGTGCTCCCAGAGTCGCGAACGGCACCACCAGGAAGGCGCCGATTGCGCCTGCGTGGATGGGCGACAGGAAGAGGCCGCCGACCTTCTGCCCGATGAGCGCAACGCCGATCGCCAGCATCAACCACACCAGCGACCCCTTGGGCGCCGAGAGGTAGATGTACAGGCCGATTCCGACCACGATGACCGCGACGTACAGCGACCACCCACCCATCTGCGGCGACGGCGGCTGCGGCGCGACGCGGCCCGCGACGTGGATGCCCAGCCCGACACCGAACACCATCAGCATCAGCTGGGCCACGCCGTATATCAGCCGGGTCGCGCCGCTGATCACCTGCGCGCTGGCCAGTTCGATGGCGGCGATCGTCAACGACAGGCCGGGCAGTATCGCCACCAGCGGTGGGCTGATCACCCGTAGCACTCCGTCGTTGGCGGCGTCGGCGACGAACCAGGTGGCCAGCATGGTGACGACCATGGCGGCAAGTACGGGCAGCACCGCGTTCAGGGTCGGGAAGGGCCTGCCCAGGATCGAGATGACGCCGACGACGGCGCCGAGGAACACGTAGCCCCACAACGACGCCCACGTCGGGTTGATGACCAGGCCGAACCCGAATGTCGTGATGGTGTAACCGATCACGGTGACGATGGGGCCGAACCGCGGCGGTGTGGTGCGTGCTTCGGCGGCCTCGCGGGCAGCGTCGGCCGGGGTGATCG
The DNA here is from genome assembly GCA_963766945.1 of uncultured Actinomycetota bacterium. Taxonomy (GTDB): domain Bacteria; phylum Actinomycetota; class Actinomycetes; order Mycobacteriales; family Mycobacteriaceae; genus Mycobacterium. Next base: position 99,080 of record CAVYCT010000016.1, on the reverse strand, counting down.
CCCCGACCTCCGCGAGTTCGGCGATGGCGTCGATGCGGCCGGCGAGGTTCAGCTGGGTTGTCGGCTTGACGACCGTCTCGACTTCGTAGGCGATATTGCCGACCTGGACCACGAGCGCCGTCGGCAGCACGACGACGCGGACGGTTTCGTCGGTGTACTGCTTGGCGATCGCGAGCAGTCGCTGCCCGACGAGCTGGGTCGGCTGCTCGCACTCGATGAGGGCGATGCCCAGCTCGCGCAGCATCGCGGCGACCTCGGCGTCATCGTCGTGCTCGTAGGCCAACGACGCCGGTATCTCCTTGCGGATCGACTGCCACAGTCGTCCGGGCCGGCGCGCTGGTCGCTCACTCATATGGCGATTGTGGCCCTCGGGACTACGGAACCGGGATCGGATCGAGCGAGTTGCCCGGCGGGATCGTGGAGCAGTTATCGGGCGCCTGCTGGCCGGCGTAGCGGTCGTGGATCCAATCGATCGCCTGCAGCAACCAGACTCCCACCGCCGTGATGTGGCTGAGCAGGTCGTACTGCCTGTACTGCACGAACACGCCCTTCGCGCAGTAGCTGCGCGCGAGCGTCCGCACGTCGCCGGCGATCATCACACCGTCACCTGCGCCGATGCCCGGCTTGTTGCCCGGCGTCCACTCCAGATCGCCGTTGGCACCCTGGCCGATGAACAGCGGGATCGTCGGTGTGCCGCCGGTGCCCATGATGAGCCGGTTGGCCAGCTTCGCGAAGACCGGCAGGCTCTCGGGATTCGGGTATTGCGGGATGACCAGATCGGTCCACTTCAGCCGCCAATATTTCGGATGGCCAAGAACATTCGCGATTGACGTGGTCTGCATGTCACCGAAGAGCGTCAGTCCGCGCGCGGTGAGGTACGGCGTGAAGTCGACCTCGAACGCCCGCGCGATGCCGATCAGGGCCATCGGCATCACACCCGCCCAGAAGAACGTGCCCTCGACGTAGTGCAGGTTGTGCGCGGGATGGACGAGCACCCCGCCGATCGCCGCGCCGATCAGGTGCTCGTTGGCGTCGGGCGCATACGTCGGCGCCAGCTCGGCGGCCCACTCGCTGGCGATCGCTCCGCCGGAGTAGCCGAGCAGCGCGACCTTCGCGTCGTCCGGCAGGTCGACGGTAGGCGAGTTGAAGGCGGCGCGGATCGAGTCGAGGGTGTTCATGCCGTACAGCGGACCCGCCGCGAAGTCGGCGCGCTGCCCCTCGGTGTCGGGCACGATCACGGTGTAGCCCTGGGCGAGGAACAGCCCGAAGACAGTGAGCTCGACGTTGGGCACTATTCCGCCGAAGGTCAGGCCACCCGCGATGGCATACGACGGCTGGTCATTACGATTCAGCGAGTCGTAAGCGGATTGGTAGGAAAGCACTTTCGTCTTGTCGTGCTGATCCAGCGGCTGGATCACGGATGTGACGTTGACGGTCGGGTTCCCGGTCTGGCTCGTCGAGCGGTAAAGCAGCTGCGTCGTCTTCAACAGGGTCGGTATTCCGAGGATGTGGTAGCGGATGCTGCGAAAGGCCAACACCGTTCCCGGTGCGACGTCCGCCAGCGGCGTGGTCCCCGAATAGGTGTAGAAGTCATCGTCCTTGGGCTGTGGCGCGCGTGCTTCCGCAGGTGCGGGGTATACGGCGCCGGTCGGGTTCGGGTACCAGCCCTGTGGTGGTTGCAGTGGGGAGCTCATCAAGTGGCAGCGTAGCCTGCGGCCGCGCGCCTCACGCTCCCACAGCACGCCGCCGCCCGCGGTGACGCCCTCGGCGATCAGGGCGCGCTTGAGGATCTTGTTGGTCGCGGTCTGCGGCAGGTCGGTAGTTGATCCGCACGTACCTCGGCCACGCCTTCGGTGACAGATCGGGTTGCGACTTCAGGAATTCCTCGAACTGCTTGGGCGACAGCGTGACTCCCTGGTTCGGCACGATCGCGGCCATCACCTGGTCACCGACGTGTTCGTCGGGCACGGCGTACACCGCAAGGAGGCTGATCCCGGGCAGTCGCTGCAGCACCCGCTCGATCGGACCCGCCGCCAGGTTCTCCCCGTCGACGCGCATCCAGTCGGCTGTCCGCCCGGCCAGAAAGATCCACCCGTCGGCGTCGCGGTAGGCCAGATCGCCCGACCAGTACATGCCGTGCCGCATCCGCTCGTTGGTCGCCGCATCGTCGTTGTAATAGCCGGTGAAGCCGCCGACACCGTAGGTGTTGACCAGCTCGCCGACCGCGTCGTCGAAGTTGGCCAGCGCGCCGTGCTCGTCGAAAACCGCTGGCGCACATTCGGTCACCGTGTCGGGGTGATACACGCTCACTCCCGGATATCCTTTGCCGATCGATCCCGGCGGGCAGCCATCCTCGCGCATCACCACGACGGCGAACTCGCTGGATCCGAAGCTGTCCACCACCCGGCATCCGAATCGCCGTGCGAAGTCCTCGATGTCACGCTCGGTGGCCTCGTTGCCGAACGCCGCCCGCAGCGTGTTGTCGGCATCGTCGGGCTTCGCGGGCGTGGCCAGCACCAGCGCCAGCGGCTTGCCGACGTAGTTCATGTACGTGGCGCCGTACCGGCGAACATCGGACAGAAATCGCGACGGCGAGAACTTCGCGGGCACCATCGTCGCCCCACACGCCAGCGCGACCGACCAGCCTGCCGCCACACCGTTGGAGTGGAACAGCGGCATCGACAGGTAGCACACATCGTCGGCGGTCAGTTCGAATCGCTCGGCGAGGCTTGCGCCGCACAACACCGCCATCGCGTGGGCGAACCGCACCGCCTTCGGGTCGCCGCTGGTGCCCGACGTGAACAGCATGACGACGGGATCCATGCCGTCGACTTCCCGATGCGGCTCAAGCGGTTTAGCCGCGGCGACCGCGTCGCGGTAGTCAGAGCTGTCCACGTCGATGACCGTCGCGCCGCCCAGGTCCAGGCCGTCCACCAGCGGCATGTGCTCGGTGTCGGCGAGCACCAGCTGGCAGTCCGACCGCCTGATGTCGGCCGCCAGCCCGTCGCCCCGCCGCGTGGTGTTGATCCCGCACAACACATACCCGCCGAGCGCCGCAGCGGCCATCGACCGCAGCATTGCGGGCGTATTGCCCAGCAGCGCGCCGACGTGCACGGGACGCGACGGATCGGTGCGCGCGATGAGCGCCGACGCCTCCGCCGCCGCTTCGGCCAGATGCTCGCGCCACGTCCAGGTTCGATCCTCGTGCAGCATCGCAACGGAGTCGTCGTCCATCCGTGACCGCAGCAGCTGCTGCACCGTCTCAAACATCCGCAGGCCTGTAGCGCAGCAGTGTGATACCCGTATCGGGTACATCGCAGAACACGGGCGTCGACCCGCATGCCGATCCGGATGTCGTCGGGTTCGACGTCGACCAGTTCGGTGCTGACCCGCGGGCCGGCATCCCATTCGACGACGGCCAGCAGCTGCGGCAGCTTCTCCGCCCACGGCGGCCCGGTCGGCCGGCGCGCGACGGTGTAGGTGTACAGCGATCCGGCGCCGTCGATCTCGCGCCACTCCAGATCGTCGGCCAGCGTGCCGGGCGCCAGCGTGCGCGGGTAGAACACGTACCGCCCCGCCGACGGCGAGTACTGGATCAGAATCCGGTGCTCCCGCAACGCATCCCAGAACGGCTGCGATACCGGCGTCGGCTCGGGCAACGGCGCGCTCATATCGGGTCTGTCGCTCTTCGCGCGAGCGCTCATCGGTCACCGCCCAGCACCAGCGCGACCTGCTCGCTCATGATGCCGCCGTTGCCGGTGACGAACGCGGTGTTGCATTCGGCGACCTGCGCGTCGCCCGACCGGCCCATCACCTGGCGCGCGCCGTCGACCACGTGGTGCATGCCGCCCGCCATGCCGGCCTGCCCGAACGACAGCTGCCCGCCTGCGGTGTTGACCGGGAAGTCGCCGCGGAAGGTCAGGTCGTGCTCCGTCAGCCAGGTCATGCCCTCGCCCTTGCCGCAGAAGCCCGCGTCCTCCAGCGTCATCAGCACGGTGATCGTGTAGCAGTCGTAGATCGACGCCATGTCGACGTCGGCGCGCTGCAGACCCGCCATCGCGAACGCCCGCTCGGCGGCGCGGGCGATCGGCGTGCGGATCAGATCGTCGGCGTATGTCGGTGTCTTGAAACGGATGTGCTCGCCGAAACCCTTGATCCACACCGGACGATGCCGGGCTCGCGCGCGCCACGTCGGCGTTCGCGATCAGCACGCCGGCGCCGCCCTGCACCCGCATCACGGTTTCGAGCATGTGGATCGGGTCGGCGATCACCGGGCTGTTCAGCACGTCGTCGACGGTGATCGGCTTGCCGTGGAACACCGCGCCCGGGTGGGCGCAGGCGTTCTCGCGCTGCTGCACCGCGATCCTCGCCAGGGCCGCGGCGTCATAGCCGAATTCGGCGGCATACCGCTGCGCGATCTGCGCGTAGGGGCCGTTCTGCCCGACGTTGCCGTACGGGATCTCGAACTCGGCCTGCGGGGAGCCGTAGTTGTTGCTCGACGCCCCGTACCAGCTGAGTGTCCGTCCCGGTCGCGCCTCGGATCGCGGGATTTCGGTTGAGCCGGGCATGACGACCAGTACCGCCTCGCACTGGCCAAGCTCGACAGCCGCGGCGGCGCGCCACACCATGCCCGCCGCTGTCGCGCCACCGAGGTCGACGCGGTCACCGAAGTCCAGCGGAAGGCCGAGATACTCCGACAGCGTGGCCGGTGCGAACATGTCCGACTCGGCGATGCCGTGCGTCGAAAGCCCATTCACCACAGCGGGATCCACGCCGGCGTCCTCGATGACCATCTTCGCCAGTCGCGCGTACTGGTCCAACGTGAACGACGGCGGCCCGCTCTGACGCTTTTCGGCAGGCAGCTCCGCGATCCCGACGATGGCCGCCTCGCCGCGCAAACCCGTCATGACGCGTTCCGCTGCGGCAGGGCGACAGTCGCGGTGCCCGGCATCAGCACGTCGTCGCCGCGCTTACAGAAGATGTCGAGATCGACGAGCCCGTCCCGCACGTTTCTCGGTGACGACTCCACCGAACGTCAACTCCTGTCCTGGCAGCGCGATCGCGCGATTCTGCACCGAGAACGCCACCAGTCGCCCGTCACCGCCGATCCAGTCGGTCAGCGCACGCGACAACAACGCCGCCTGCAGCGGGCCCTGGACGAGGACGTTGTCGTAGCCCTCGCGATCGCGGGCCCACTCCTTGTCGTAGTGGATGCGGTGCCCGTTGTAGGTGGCGGCGCTGAAGAAGAACATCTGCGTCTCGTCCACGGTGACCGTCAACACCGGGGTCGCGTGCGCCGGTGTCGACGTCCTCGTAGTACACCTGCCCGCTCATGCGGGCCTGGCGATCATCGACGTCGTCGCCTCCGCGAGAAGGTCGCGGTGCTGATTGCGGTATTCGGCGCGCCAGGTCACCAGCACGAATCGGCCTGATCTGCCCTCCTTTTCGACGATCGAGTCGACCGTGCGCATCATCTCGATCTCGTCGCGGTGGTAGGCGGGCAGATGGAATGTGGTGCTCTCGCCACCGGCCATCCGCCGCGGCGCACGCGGAAACGCCATGCTGCCGGTCACCGCGCCCGACGACCCGTCCGGCCGCAGGTCGCCGACAGCGCCGCCACCCCGAGGATCGCGTACTGCAGGTACAGCGGCGGGCAGACGATGTCGCGGTAGCCGTGCCTGCGCGCGTAGTCGGGGTCGAACCACAGCGGGTTGTGATCGCCGACCGCGGCGGCCCAACGCTGCCAGTCCCGCCGGTACACCTCGCCCGTCGCGACAGCGATGACCGTGCCGATCTTCTCGGCCGACTCGGGATCGATCAGGCTGTCGGCCGTCATCGCGTGGGCTTCCAGTTCATCTCGCCCTCAAGCCATTTCGCGGCGATGTCGGCGCCACCGCCGAGCGTCGACAGTACGCGGGCGCGTTCGGAGAACAGATGCAGGCCGGTGTCGACGACGTAGCCCATGCCGCCGTGCAGTTGGTGCGCGTCCAGCGTGATCTTCTTGACCTCGGCGGCGCGGATCCGCGCGACAGCTGTCTCCCGCGTTGCGGTCCGGCCCTGTCCGATCCAGAACACCGCCGACTGTGCGGCGAGCCGGGCCGCCGACAGCGCGATATGCATGTCGGCGACCAGATGCTGCGCCGCCTGAAACGACGCGATCGGCCTGCCGAACTGCTCGCGCATCTTCGTGTAGTCGACGGTGCGGTCTATCACCGCTTCGGCGACACCGACGAGGTCCAAAGAGTCCAGCGCCACAATGGCATTGGCCACTCGGCGCAGCTGTTCCTCAGTCAACGGCTGCCACGCCTGTCGACCACCACATCGTCGAACCGCACCGTGAACGCGCGTCCGCCCATCATCGGCACGGGCTCGACGGTGATACCGGGTGTCGTGGTGTCGACGGCGACGATGCCCGCGTCGGTGCTCACGACGATCATGTCGGCGCGATCCGCGTCGGTGACGAACTCCGCGACACCGCTCACCCGCCACCCGTCGCCGTCGCGCCGTGCCTGAAGAGACGGCGTCACGTCGGCCGCGTCGCGCGGGTTGAACAGCGCCGTCGTCGCGCGTTTCGTCGCCAGACGTCAGCTGCGGGCAGCGAAGCCCGACCCGCACACCGAGCCAGTCGATGGCCAGAGTCGCGTACACCGTGCTCTGAACGACTCTGGGACACAATGCTCGTCCGGCTTCGATGCAGAAGATCGCCGACGTCGCCGAGGCTTCCGTCGATCGCCAGGCCGAGCACCCCGGCTTCGGCCAGCGCCTTCCACTGCGCTGCCGGCTCGAGTTCGGCGGCCAGCACGCTGCGGCACATTGCGGCAAGATCGCGTTCGTCCTGATCGGGAATCACTCGCATGCGCTCACCGCCCGTACGACGGCATCTTGTGACCGCGCTGGGCGACCACATCACGGAGCACCTCGTTGGTGCCGCCGCCGAAGCGCATGAGTGGCGACACCCGGTACAGCCGCTCGAAGAAGTTTCCGACGCGGAGTCCGTCGGGCCCGAGCAGATCGATCGCAAGGTCGGCGATGCGCTGGCGCAACTCGCTGGTGAAGATCTTCTCGACGCTGACCTCGACCGTGGGTATGCGGCCGCTGTCGAGCATCGACGCGGCCTCATATCCCATCAGCTTGGCGACTTCGACGTCGGCCTCGGCCTGCGCGAGGCGGCGGCGGAACACGGGATCCGGGTCGGCCCGCCATCGCGATCGAGGTCGTCGAGCGCGCGACGCAGATCTCCGGCGTTGGTCAACGCGCCGCGCTCGAGGTCCAGCGCGCCGGTGATGTAGGTCCAGCCCGCGTTGACCTCGCCGATCAGGTTGGTCGCCGGCACGCGGACGTCGTTGAAGAAGGTCTCGTTGGTGCGGTATCCCGACCATGCGTACAGCGGGCGGATCTCGATGCCGGGACTGTCGATCGGCACCGCGATCACCGAGATACCGCGATGTCGGGGGGCGTCGGGATCGGTACGCACGCAGAGCCATTCATGGGTGGACCGCTGCGCCCCGCTGTTCCAGATCTTCGACCCGTTGATCACCCATTCGTCGCCGTCGCGAACCGCGCGGGTGCGCAGGCTGGCCAGGTCGGTCCCTGCGTTGGGCTCCGAATAGCCGAGGGCGAAGACGATCTCTCCCCTTGCGATTCCCGGCAGGAACTCGTGCTTGTTGTGCTCGGTCCCATGCCGCATGATCATCGGCGCCACCGAGGTGACCGTCAGGTCGGGCCCAGGCACACGCGCGTACTCGAACTCGGTCATCAGCAGGTGCTGGTGCATCGCGGTGAGGCCGAGGCCGCCGTACTCGATGGGCCAGTTCAGCCCGAACCAGCCCTTCTCGCCGATCTTGCGGCGAAACGCCGTGAGCTCACCGCCCTGGTATTCGAGCCCGTGCTCGGCCATCTCGGCCGTCAGCGCAGGGGTGACGTTCTCCGCGAGGAACCGCCGCACTTCGGCGACCCACGCGCGCTGCTCGTCGTCGAGCTCGAAGTCCACATAGGCGACACTATCGAGAAGTTGTCTACAGGCGAAGCTAGACGCTCGTGCCGAGGATGGTCAGCTCCAGCGCCAATGCGACGCCGCACACCACCAGCACGATCAGACGCGGCCCACCAGTCGATCCATTTCGGGCGGGACGGCGCGGCCGAGATCTGACCCGCGCCGCCGCGCGCGGTGATGGCGTCGCCCATCTCGTCGGCCCGTCGCAGCGCGACGATGATGGCGGCCGCGATCAAGTCGATCACCTCCAGCCACCACTGCCGGTACCGGCCGCGAACGCTGGTCGCCGTGGTGGTCTTCGGCCGCAGCCTGTCGCGCCGCATAGAGCACGCGGAACTCGTCGATCAGCATCGGGAACGCCCGCAGCGCCAACGCCAGTGCGACCGCCCAGTCGTCGACCGGAACCCTCAGCCGCCGCAGCGGCCGTCCCAATGTGGCGACGGCGGGCGCGATCTCGGCGACGTTGGTGGTCCACGACACCATCGCACCGAGACCCAGCAGGACGATCGACAGCACCGTGATGCGCAGGAAGCTCAACAGCCCGCCCAAGCCGACGTCGATCGAACCCACCTCGATCACCGGACCACCGCCCGCGAAGGTCGCAGTCACCCCGCCGAGGATCAACAGAATCCACAGCCACCGCGGAATCGTCGGCAGCGTGCCACGCGGAATCCCGCGCGACCCATGCGGCGACAAGCACCAAGAGGGCGACCGCGCCGATGGGCACCCACCCCGGGTAGAACGTCAACAGCACACCGATGGCCGCCACCACAAGAAGTTTCGTGCCGGCCCACAGCCGGTGGATGACACTGTCACCGGGAACGGGCCGCAGCAGCACGACCGCCTTGCGTTGCCGCTCGGCCCGCGGTGGGCGCAGTCATGACCTGCCTCCCGCCGTCGACTCCGCGCGGCGCCAGCACGCCGTTCTCCAGGTGCAGCGTGCGCGGACACAGCTCCTCCAGACCGTGGAAGTCGTGTGAGATCACGACCACGGTCAGCCCGGCGTTGCGTCGCAGGTCCTCCGAGCAATCGCAGCAGCCCACGCTGGCTCGCCGCGTCCAGGCCGGCGAGCGGCTCGTCGAGGATGAGCGCGCGCGGCGAACGCGCCAGCAGTCCGGCCAGCACAACGCGGCGCATCTGACCGCCGCTGAGTTGATCGATGCGCCGCGAAGCCAGCGTCGGATCGAGGCCGACCATCGCCAGCGCGTCGCTCACCCGGCGTTGGTCGTAGATCGAAAAGCCTGCTGCCGATGCGATTTCCAGCGCGACGTGGCTGCGCATCAATTGCAGGCGGGCCGCCTGAAACGAGATCGCGACCGCCGCCCACCTGGTCCGAGACGGGAGCCCCGTCCAGCAGGCACGCGCCGACGGTCGGCACGGTGAGGCCCGGCCATGATCCATGCCAGCGTCGATTTGCCGGACCCGTTGAGGCCGTGGATCAGCACGCCGTCGCCCTCGTGCACGGCGAAGTTGATGTCGCGCAAAGCCGGTGTCGGCCCAGGGTGTTCCGCTGCCGTATTCGTGGCTGACGTCAATCAGTTCGAGCACCGGCGTTTCGGAGTGGTGCCCCATCGCGACCGTCGGGGCGGGCGCCGACGCGGTCTCGACCATGTCGGTGTTGTCGTCTGTGCCCACCGGTGAGGTTGACGGTGCGGTCGGCGGCATCCGCCTCGTTGTTGTAGTGCGTGATGTGCACCAGCGACATGCGGTGGTGCTGCGTCAGACCCGACAGCACCGACATCAGCCCGTCGCGGCCGTCCTGGTCGACCATGCTGGTGACTTCGTCCGCGATCAGCAGCGACGGCTCGCGCGCCAGCGCCCCCGCCACGGCGAGGCGCTGCAGCTCACCGCCGGACAGCCCTCCGGTGTCGCGTTCGGCCAGCCCGTCCAGGCCGACCTCGGTGAGCAGTTGTGGACGTCGGTGGTCTTGCCGGGCGGCAGGCCCCAGACCACGTCGTCGGCGACGCGTGTTCCGAGCACCTGGCTCTCCGGGTGCTGCATGATCACGGCCGTGCCGCCGAGCCGGCCGAGCCCGACGGCGCCGGGCCGTTCGATCGTGCCCGACGTGGGCTCGCGCCCGGCCAGCAGCAGCATCAGCGTCGTCTTGCCCGAGCCGTTGGCGCCGGTGATGGCGAGGTGCTCGCCGGGTTCGACAGTCAGCGACACCGGGTCCGAGCGCGTCGTGGTCGGCGGTGGGATAGCGGAAGCGGACGTCTTGCAGCCGCGCAGGCACGGGTGCGATCGGTCCGCTGTCGGTGGAGGACTCCAGCTTGTGCACATCGGGAATGCCGAGCAGCCGGGCCATCACCCGCGACAGCGCCCACCAGCCGATGAGTGTGACCATGACGATGGACAACACCGAGGACGCGAAGAACAGGTACGGCCAATGCGTCCAGGGCGGTGGCGAAATCGCGCTTGAGCTGATCGGCCGCGCCCTGCATGTCCGGAATGCGTGCGATGACCGCCGCGAGGCCGTTGATGTTGGCGGTCATCGACTCGAAGATCAGGTGGCGCAGCCGCGCCAGGACCGCCAGCGCCGCCACGGTGGCCACCCCGAAGAGCGCGCCGGCGACGAGCGCCCAGAGCAACACGGTCGGCGTGCCGCGCCTGCGACGCTTGACGATGCCCGTGAGTCCGCCGATGTAGGCGCAGTTGACGACGGTCATGAAGCCGCCCATGCCGGCGATCAGGAACGCGATGATGGCGCCCGCCACCGTCGCCGTGATCAACACCCGCAACCGGTAGCGGTAGGCCAGCAGACCCATCGGCACGGTGCCGAGAAGCGAAAGCCCGGCGGCGAAGGGAACGACGACCGAGATGATCGCGGTGGCCGCGCACAGCGCCGCCATCACCGAGGCCTGGGCGAGTTCGCCGGGACGCAGCGCTCCGGTTCGTCGAGATGTGCTCGCGCCCCCGGTCCCGGTCATTTCTCGATTCTGCCAGCCGGTACCTGAGAGCTCTCACCGCATACAGTGAGGCGACACGGCCGCGTCGGTTGATACGCATAGCAAATCTATGTAATTATGGAGCCATGACCCCGACACTCGGAGCCGATCTGCTGCCGTGGTCGCGCGGATCAATCGACTGGCCACGCAGCGGTCCCGATTGCCGCTGCCGTATGCCCAGGCCCGGCTGCTGTCCACGATCGAAGACCAGGGCGTGGCCCGCATCTCCGATCTGGCCGCGCTCGACCACTGCTCGCAGCCGACGATGACCACCCAGGTGCGCCGGCTGGAGGACGGGGGCCTCGTGTCACGCACCGTCGATCCCGACGATGCGCGCGCCGTGCTGATCCGCATCACGCCGAAGGGTGTCGAAACCCTGCGGCAGGTGCGGCTGGATCGCGGCGCGGCCGTCGACCCCTATCTGGAACGGCTGGACGCCGCGGATCGGCAGACGCTCGCCGACGCCGTCCGCGTGCTGCGTGGACTGCTCGCGGACGCGGCCGCCCCCACCACCCCCGCCAAGTAAATACGTAAGGAGCCTCCGCCCGTATGTGGCGTCAACCCAAAGCTGTTTGGGCCGTTGCCTTCGCGTCCGTTGTCGCGTTCATGGGCATCGGCCTCGTCGACCCGATTCTCAAGCCGATCGCCGACAACCTCAACGCGTCGCCGTCGCAGGTGTCGCTGTTGTTCACCAGCTACATGGCGGTGATGGGCGTGGCCATGCTGATCACCGGCGTGGTGGCGAGCCGGATCGGGCCCAAACGCACGCTGCTGCTCGGCCTGGTGGTGATCATCGCGGGCGCGGGGCTGGCGGGCCTGTCCGACTCCGTGTTGGAAATCGTTGGCTGGCGGGCGCTTTGGGGCCTGGGCAACGCGTTGTTCATCGCCACGGCGTTGGCCACCATCGTCAACTCCGCGCGCGGCTCGGTGGCGCAGGCGATCATCCTCTACGAGGCTGCGCTCGGACTGGGCATCGCCGTCGGGCCGCTCGTCGGCGGAGTGCTCGGGTCGATCTCGTGGCGGGGACCGTTCTTCGGGGTCTCGGCGCTGATGGCCTTCGCGCTCGTCGTCACCGTGTTCCTGCTGCCGTCGACACCGCGCGCCGAGCACGCGACCACGCTGGCCGACCCGTTCCGCGCCCTTCGGCACCGCGGCCTGCTCGGCGTCGCAATCACCGCGCTGCTCTACAACTTCGGCTTCTTCACGCTGCTGGCGTTCACCCCGTTCCCGCTCGACATGAGCGCACACCAGATCGGGCTGATCTTCTTCGGCTGGGGTCTGGCGCTGGCCTTCACCTCGGTGGTCGTCGCGCCGCGGCTGCAGCGCCGCTTCGGCACGGTGCCACGCTGCTGGTCAACCTGCTGGCGATGACCACGACGCTCGCGGTGATGGCCGTCGGTACGGAGAACAAGGCAGTGCTGGCGACGTGCGTCGTCGTGGCGGGCCTGTTCATCGGCATCAACAACACGTTGATCACCGAGACCGTGATGAAGGCCGCGCCGGTCGAAAGGGGCGTGGCCTCAGCGGCATACAGCTTCGTGAGGTTCTCGGGTGCCGCGCTGGCGCCGTGGCTGGCCGGCGTGCTCGGCGAGCAGTTCAGCGTGCACCTGCCGTACTGGGTCGGCGCAGCGGCGGTCCTGCTCGGCGCCGGTGTGCTCGCGCTGACCCGCCCTCACCTCGCAGGCATCGACGTCGAGGAGACAGAGCTGGACGAGATCAGCGAGGCGACGGCGATCACCGTCGGCAGCGACAGCTGAGTCCGGCGATTTCGGCGCGCCAGGGCTCTCGTCGGGCATAAATCACGACCCTCACGCAGATCTCGCGAAATAGCTAGGGCAGCGCGAACGCCAGGAACTGCGTGATCTGCTGTGGCGAGAAGTTGTCGTCGCTGACCAACACCACCGACTGGCGTCCGTCGGCGAGCTTGGGGCCCAAGGTGATTCCCTCGACGTTGTCCAGGGTGTGCACCTGCGGCACGGTCGACAGGTCGGCTACCAGGTCCTTGGTCATCGGTCTGGCGGGCGCATCGACGCAGCGACGGGCGGCCCAGCACGTCCTCGGCACCGACGACGCTGGCGCGATAGACCCGGGCCGCGGTGTGCGTGCCGTGTGACCGCTCGATCACCAGGAAGTTCTCGTCGTCGAGCGCGACAAGGTCCGACAGACCGTTGCTCCCCCTCCGGCGCGGTGACCGGGTCCAGCGGATAGGCGTATTGCGCTGTCGGCTTGCCGGTCGCCACGTCGAATCGGGTGACGCGGGTCAACGCACCGGCCCCTGACGTCGGCAGATTGCCGTCGTTGTAGCCGGGGCCCTCCATCGCCGCCCAACACGTATCGGCCGCTGGGCGTCAGCGTCAGACCCTCCAGTGTCATGTTCTTGCGCGGGCCGGTGTCCCGCGCCGACATCGACATCCCGCGCGGCAACGCGAACTCGCCGACGAAACGGCCCGTCCAGTGCGGCGACGCGCACCCACGGATCGAGCAGCAGCGGGCGATTCGGATCGTTGACGATCCGCTCCCCCTCACTCGACCAGTACAGCCGCTGACCTCGGCCGTCGAACGCGATTCCCTCGGGATCCGGCGGGACCACCGGCGGCGTGGCATCGGGCGACAACGGCGCGAACGGCTTGCCCGTGCGGTCCAGCAGCTGCGTGGTGCCCAGCGAACTCGACGCTGCCGAACCCGTTGTCCGGGAACGTGATCCGCACCGTATAGAACCGCGCAGGATTCTTCGCCGACCGGTCGTCGCTGATGATGTAGTACAGCCCGCGTCCCGGGTCGTAGCTGATCGCCGACAAGCCACCGACGGTGGTGTCGTTGAACAGGTACCCGTTGGGGAACTCGCAGTCTGGCCCGAGATAAGTGGAACGACGACGGAGCGGTCGTCGTGTCGGCGACCCCGCACGCGGACAGCAGCGAGAACGCACACCAGCACGACTCGGCGAAGCACGCGCACTAAAGAACCGTATCGACCAGGCTCCCGACAAGGTAGGTCGCCGCGATCGCCACGGCCCCGAATGCCAGCTGCCGCACAGCCGTAATCCAGATAGGCCGACGGGTGAACCTGGCCGCGACACCGCCGGCGATCAGCAGGCCCACCCCGCCGCATGCGAGGCCCGCCCACAGGGACTCGAACCCGAGCAGGTACGGGAGCAACGGCACGATCGCACCGATCGCGAACATGATGAACGACGAGCCGGCCGCGACCCACGGCGACGGCTTCTCGCGAGGATCGACGCCCAGTTCCTGCACGAGGTGGAAGTTCAGCGCGCGATTCTCGTCCCGGTGCACCTCGTCGGTGGCCTTCGCCGCGGTCTCGCGCGTCATCCCCATCTCCATCAGCATCGCCACCAGCTCGTCCTTTTCGGCCTGCGGATGCTCTGAGGAAGGCACGCCGCTCGACGCGCACCTCGGACTCGATCTGCTCGTTGGCGGTGGTCACCGACGTGTACTCGCCCAACGCCATCGAGAACGAGCCCGCCAGCAGCCCGGCGACGCCGCTGATCACGACGGTGTGCGCGCTGGCTGCGGCGGCAACGCCGGCGATGAGGGCGGTATTGCTGACCAGACCGTCCATCGCCCCGAAGGTGGCCGCGCGCAGCCAGCCCCCCGAAACATCGGAGTGCCGGTGATCGATGGCGTGCGGCATGCCGGTCGGCACTACCGGCTCGCGCATGCCCGACTCTGACATGGCGTCGATTCAACGCCTACCGCCGTTTGCCGATTCACTGAGGTTTGCCTGGGTTTGCGACATCACAGTTTGCGGTCCGAGCGGGCGGGCTACGGTCGAGTCATGACCACCACTGCGGAGCATCTACGCAACACGCTGGACGGCCGTTGGCGCGACATGAAGAACCGGATGCGGGAAGAACTCTCCAACGAGGTCTTCCGCCCGCACTACACGCCCGAACACCGTCATCGCCCGCACCAAGGTGGCCGAACAGCTGAAGATCATGGCCGCGAACGGAGCGGCCGAGGACGGGTTCAGGAAGGAGCACGGCGGCAACGGTGACGTCGGTGCGGCGGTCACGCAGATCGAGATGCTCGCCATGTCCGACCTGTCGCTGATGGTCAAGGCCGGCGTGCAGTGGGGGCTGTTCGGCGGGGCCATCGAGAACCTCGGCACCGAGCGTCACCACGAGGCCTACGTGCAGCGGCTCATCGACCTCGACCTGCTTGGGCTGCTTCGCGATGACCGAGACCGGCCACGGCAGCGATGTGCAGGCGATCGAGACGACCGCGACCTACGACCCCGCGACCCAGGAATTCGTCATCGACTCCCCCACCCGCACCTCGCGCAAGGACTACATCGGCGGCGCCGCCGAAACCGCCCGGGTGGCAGCTGTTTTCGCGCAGTTGATCACCGACGACGAGAATCACGGCGTGCACTGTTTCGTCGTGCCGATCCGCGATGACGAGGGCAACGATCTGCCGGGCGTGACCACTGGCGACTGCCAGTACAAGGGCGGACTGCCCGGCGTGGACAACGGCCGCATCCAGTTCGATCACGTCCGCGTTCCGCGGGAGAATCTGCTCAACAAGTACGCCGACGTGGCCGAGGACGGCACGTACTCCTCACCGATCGAGAACCCCAACCGCCGGTTCTTCACCATGCTGGGCACGCTGATCCGCGGCCGGGTCACCGTCGGCGGCAGCGCGGGCGCGGCAGCGCAGGGTAGCGCTCGACATCGCCACCCGATATGCGTTGGAGCGCAGGCAGTTCTCGGCGCCGGGCGACGAAGGCGAAGTGCTGCTGATGGACTACCTGGTACATCAGCGCCGACTGTTCCCGCTCATCGCCAAGTCCTATGCGCTGCAGTTCGCGCAGAACGAACTGGTCGCCAGGTGTCACGAGCTGCAGACGGCCGACGACCCGGACCCCGAGGACCAGCGCGAGCTGGAGTCCAGGGCGGCCGGACTGAAGGCCGCGAACACCTGGCATGCCACCCGCGCCATCCAGGAGGCGCGCGAGGCCTGCGGCGGCGCAGGCTATCTCGCGGAGAACCGGCTGATCGCACTCAAGGCCGACACCGATGTGTTCACCACCTTCGAGGGCGATAACCACGTGCTGACCCAGCTGGTCGCCAAGGAACTGCTCACCGCCTACGCCGACGACGTCAAGGGCATGAGCCCGACGGAGTGGGTGCGTTTCGCCGCCAACTTCGCCGGCGAGCGGGTGCTGAAACGCACTGCGGCGCAGACGATCATGCAGACCATCCTCGACACCCGCCAGGACAACGAGGAAGAGGGCAGCCTGTTCAACCGCGGCACCCAGGTCAAGATGTTCGAGGACCGCGAGGAGTACATGATCGCCACGGTGGCCCGCCGCCTGCAGGGTAAGTCCAAGGAGATGAGCGCGTTCGACGCGTTCAATTCGGTGCAGGACCATGTGCTGCACGCCGCGCGCGTGCACATCGAGCGCATCATCCTGGAGGCGTTCGTCGCCGGTGTCGACGCGTGCGAGGACGACGAGGCCCGCGAGATCCTCGGCATGGTGTGCGACCTGTATGCGCTGTCGGTGATCGAGGAAGACCGGGCGTGGTTCATGGAACACCGCTTCCTGTCCACCGAGCGCGCCAAGGCCGTCACCCGCGGCATCAACGAACGATGCCGCAACCTGCGGCCCTACGCCGAATTGCTCGTCGACGGGTTCGGGATTCCGGAGCAGCTGCGCTACGCCGAGATGCTGCACCCGGAGAACATCCTCGACACGTAGCCCCGATGACCCCGATCGTGCGCCCGTTCAGGCCGAGGCCAGCCGAGCGACGTCGGCGACGAACGCGTCGATGTCCTGCGGCTGCGTGTCGAAGCTGCACACCCAACGCACCTCGCCCCTGGCCGCGTCCCAGTCGTAGAACTGGAAGCGCTCGCGTAGACGGTCGGCGACGCCCGGCGGCAAGCAGGCGAACACCGAGTTCGCCTGCGTCGCCTGGGTGAACTCGACGCCGCGCACGCGTGCCGTCGGCGATGCCGGCTTCCAGGCCCGTGCGCAGCCGCGTCGCCATCGCGTTCGCATGGCGGGCGTTACGCATGTGAAGGTCGCCGTCGAGCAGCGCGAGCAGCTGCGCGGAGACGAACCGCATCTTCGACGCCAGCTGCATCTGGTGCTTGCGCAGGTACTTGAGGCCGTCGCAGGCCGCCGGGTTGAGCACCACGATCGCCTCTGCGCCGAGCGCGCCGTTCTTCGTCCCGCCATAGCTCACGACGTCGACGCCGCTGTCGCTGGTGAAGGCGCGCAGCGGAAGGTCAAGCGTCGCAGCCGCATTCGACAGGCGTGCGCCGTCCATGTAGACACGCATCCCGCGGTCGTGTGCGTAGTCGCTGATCGCGCGCACCTCGTCGGGTGTGTACACGGTGCCCAGCTCGCTCGACTGCGTGAGGTAAACGACCAGCGGCTGTGCCCGATGCTCGTCGTCCCACCCCCACGCCTCCTCGGCGATGAGATCGGGCGTGAGCTTGCCGTCGGGCGCGGCGATCGGGAGCAGCTTGATGCCGCCGGCCTTTTCCGGGGCGCCGCCTTCATCGGTGTGGATGTGCGCGGTCTTGGCGCATATGACCGCTCCCCAGCGGGGAAGCATCGACAACAGCCCGACCACGTTCGCGCCCGTGCCGTTGAAGACCGGGTAGCCCTGCACGCCCTCCCCGAAGTGCCGCTGCGCACACCTCCTGCAGGCGGGCCGTGTACACGTCGTCTCCGTAGGCGACCTGGTGGCCACCGTTGGCCGCGGCGATCGCAGCGAGCACCTCGGGGTGCACCCCGGAGTAGTTGTCCGAGGCGAAGCCGCGGACGGTCGGGTCGTGGAGTGTGGTCACGTCTGATTACGGGTTCGGGATCGGGTCGAGTGCCTTGAGCTTGCCGTCCTCGATCTTGAATCGGACGGTGCCGATGCCCGTCGGGCAGCACGCCGGCTCCTGGCCCTGACGCCATTGGTACTGCACAGCCGCGGTGTCGTCGCCCTGCGCAACGACGGTGATGTAGGGCCTCGGGTCCGGGGTCGCGGTGCCGATCGGCGAGCTGTGGTCGAAGAAGATCACCTGCCCCGGGCTGTCGGATGCGTCGCCTGCGCTGACGACGACCCAATGCAGGGCGCAATCGGCGGTGTGTCCGCGAAGCGATCTCGGTCCACTGGGCGGCGGGCAACTTCTTGATCTCGGTCGCAACGGAGTCCTCCGTCGGTCCCTCGGCCGGCGTGCAGTTGACGGAGGTCGGGGTCGGGCCGGACGGCGGACTCCAGCCGCACCCCGCTGAGACGACTCCGAGCGTCAGCAGGACGCCGAGCACGCCGAAAAATCGCATGCGTTTCTCCTATGTCAAGCCGCTGCCGGTTGGCATGGCTGTTGTCGGTTGTTGTGGTCGGCGTGGAGGTGGTGGAAGACGACGCGGGCCAGGCGGCGTTTAAGGCAGCGCAGCGCTTCGGTGCTGGAGTCGCCGGCGCTGAGCCGGGTTTGGTAGTAGGTCTGGCCGAGACCGTCGAGGCGGATCTGGGTTATCGCGATCCGATGTAGCGCAGCGTTGAGTTGACGGTTGCCCGACCGGGTCATCCTGACCCGGCCGACGGTGTTTCCCGACCACACCGGAATGGGTGCCACACCGCTGTGGCGGGCGAATGCAGCCTCACTCTTGAACCGGGTGACCCCGGCGGCTTCACCGACGATCTTGGCCGCAGTGAGTTCCCCGCAGCCCGGCATCGCCAACAACACCGGGGCCACGGCGCGAACCCGGTCACCGATGCGCTTGGCCAACGCGGTGATCTGCTCGGTGAGCCGAGTGATGTCGGCCAACTCGTCACGGGCCAACTCGGCGACCAGACCGGGTACGGTGTCCAGCCAGGCCGCGAGGAGCGCCCGGTGCTTGGCCAGATCGAGCGAACGCGGCTGCGGAGCATGGGCGGGGTCGAGCTCGTGAACCCGCCACAGCAACCGGTTGATCGTCGACGTCCGTTGCGCGACAAGGTCTTCGCGACGGTCCACCAACAACTTCAGCTCCCGCGACACCTCGTCGTGAGAGGCCACCGGCAGGTCCGGCTCACGCAGCACCGCCCGCGCGACGGCCAACGCATCGATGGGATCGGACTTGCCGCGGGTGCGCGCCGAGGCCCGCACCTGGGCCATCAGCTTCGGCGGCACCCGCACCACCTGCTGACCCCCGGACAACAAATCGCGCTCTAACCGCGCAGACAGATGCCGACAGTCCTCGATACCCCACACCAGTTCCGACCCGAAGTGGGTACGTCCCCAGCGCAGCGCTTGGTGATGGCCCGCGCTGGTGGCGGCCACGACCTTCTCGCCGAGCTTGCGGCCGACCTCGTCGACGGCGACGAAGGTGTGGGTGCGCTTGTGTACATCGGCTCCAACAACAACCATGGTGGTTGCCTCCATTCACTAGAGGTGACGGTTGGGCCGGTCGGCGGACACATCTCAGTTGGGGGCGGTGCCACGCTCCTATCAAGTCACGCCGGCCGGTCCTTCACACCTGATGCCGACAAAACGCATGAACGCCAACCCGAAGGCAGCACCGAGCCTATGAGCCAGACACCAGGTGATCAGGATCCCACTACCGCGAACAGCGGCACCTCACCCTCACACTGAGCCCGAGCCTACGGGTGCCAGACGCAATACCTGACGGCCCGCCGCCGTTGTACATAGCAGGTGCACATGCTTCTCACGAAATCGGCCCGGTGCGGCCGGAAGGGATCAATCAACGTGACTGAGGTCCAAAACGAAGTGGTGAGGTTCTCCGATTTCGGCGCGACCGAGATGTCGGATGAGCAGTTCGTCGCCGCGGTGAATGCCACCATGCCGCCGGGGTTGAAGCTGATTCACGCGACCTGCGTGTCGGCCTCTCGTGATCGAGGCGAGATCGTCTTCACCGCTGAACTCGACGTTCGATTCATCAATGTGGCCGGATTCATCAGCGGCGGATACCTCGCTCACATTCTCGATCAAACCGCCACCGCCGCAGCGACTCTGATGACGGGCAAGGCAGCCCCATCGATCGAGTTCAAAACCAACTTCATCGCGGCAGCGCGGCCGGGCACATTCACCGCCACAGGGTCCGTCGTTCGAGTGGGCAAGTCGATCGCGTTCACCGAGGCCAGGCTGTCGGACAGCGAGGAAAAACTCATCGCGACCGCAGCCGTGACATCCCAGTTGATTGCCCCGGCACGACTCGTCGAAAAGGCAGTCAGCTAAACGAGTTCGTCGGCTGTCGTCGGGAGGACGCCAAGTTCGTTGTCTTCCTCGGCGAGGGCCTTCGACAACGCGACCAGAGCGCCGAATTGTGCGGCGCCGAGCAGCAGCAACAGCCACGCCCCTCCCGCCAGGAGACTGATGGACACGGCGTGCTTGGCAGGACTGCGGCGGCTCTTCAGCAGCCGAGACGAGACAACCAGGGCCGCGCTGGTCAACAGCCAGCCCGACAGGTAAACGACCACGATCACATCGGCCACGATTGCGTCCCCTTGCGTCCTCTTACGTTTGACAACGTTTGGCGGCTTCCTAATTGAGCCAACAAGAAAACTGCCAGGACCAGCAGTGGTGCCGTAATCGCCGACAAGCGAGATTTCACTCGCGCGAGGTAAGGATTTCCTGTCCGCCAGGCAAGGGCCAGAAACTGAGCTGACCCGCTGTGATGTGTGCTCCCCCGGCTGGACTCGAACCAGCAACCCTTCGGTTAACAGCCGAATGCTCTGCCAGTTGAGCTACAGGGGACGGCTCACCCGCGACGTGTTCTCCACGGGCCGAGGCATGACTCTAGCGCACCTGCCGCTCGGCTCGCCAATGTGCCTCCGCGCTGCATGCACTCAGGCAAGTGAGGCAGGATGGAACCATCGAACCGTCGTCTGGGAGGGGTCCTGTGATCCGGTATGTCGTCGTGTTGGCGGTCGGCTACGTGCTCGGCACGAAGGCGGGCCGGCGTCGATATGAGCAGATCGCGGGCACCTACAAGGCGGTCACTGAGAGCCCGGCGGCCAAAGCCGTCATCGATGCGGGTCGCCGCAAGATCGCCGATCGGGTCTCACCGGACCCGGCGATGGTGAAGCTGGCAGAGATCGACGCCCAAACCGACGTGATGCAGCCGGAGCGGGTAGCCAAGAAGCGGAGTTAGCGCCTACGGACCGAGGGTATTGCCGAAGGTGCGGCCCGGGAACAGCGGCGAGGTGCTGACCCCGATGCCACCGCCCGGCAGAGTGCCGGAGTTGGGGCCATAGATGCCGATATCGGGCGTTCCTATGTTCACGCCGTTGCCATTGGAGTACGAGAGGCACTTGCCGTCTTCGGCGTTGCCGAACCACGCCAGGCAGGTCTGCGCGACCACGTCAGATGTGCCTGTGGTGCCCAGGAATGCTGTTGCGAAGGGCGCCGCGACTGCGGCCACCGCAAAAGCGCCTGCAGCTAGGAGCTGTCGCGCCCGGTTCTTGGTCAGTGTCACCAGAATGCCTTCCTTACCGTTCCCCGACGGTATATAGCGCGCCAACCATATCGCGTTACGCAGTTTCATGCAGTCATGTCATCGCCGCTGGCCTGTTCCAGCAGGCTACGGCGGTAGGCCTCCATCGCGACCAGGTCCCCGAACAGCGCGTGGTATTCGTCGCCCTGGTCGACCGGCGACATGCGCTGCAGCTTGGACTTCACCTCGGCGATCTGCCTGCCGACCCACACCTCCTGCAGCCGGGCCAGCACGCCGCCGATGTAGCGCGGCAGTCTTTCGTCGTCGTCGACGTTGATGCCCTCCACGCCGAGTTCGTTGACCAGGCCCGCGGCGGCCGGCGACGCCGCGTTCTCGCGGACGGCCTCGATCCACTCGCCGCCCGACTGGCCCGTCGACATTCCACCCGCCGCTTCGATCGCCGCCCGCACCGCCGAGTAAGCGGGATGCGTGAAGCTCTCCACCGTCAGCGAGTCGAACACCGGCCCGGCCAGCCCGGGGTACTGCAGGGCGGACTTGAGCGCTTCACGCTGCGGCCACAGCGTCGGGTCGGCAGGATTCGGACGTTGAGGCTCGACTCTGACGTTCGGCGCCTGTCCTTCCGTCTTCGGCCGCGCGGCCTCGGGTCTGGCGCGTCGTCCGCGGTCGGGCGCGCCGCGCTTCTGCGCTTCCTCACGCACCCTGCCGAGGACTTGCGCGACCTCGGCCCAGCCCACCCAACCTGCCAACCGGCGGGCGTATTCGTCGCGCAGCATGCTGTCCTTGATCCGGGACACCATCGGCACGCACTGCCGCAACGCGTTCACCCGACCTTCGGCACTGTCGAGGTCATGCTCGGCAAGCGCGGTGCGAATGGCGAACTCGAACAGCGGGGTGCGCCGCGCCACCAGATCGCGAAGTGCGCCGTCACCGGACTTCAGCCGTAGATCACAGGGATCCATTCCGTCGTCGGCCACCGCCACGAACGACTGGCCTGCGAGATTCTGTTCACCCTCGAAGGCTTTGACCGCCGCTGCGCGTCCCGCCGCGTCGCCGTCGAAGACGTAGATCAGTTCGCCGCGAAAGAAGTTGTCGTCCATCATCAGTCGCCGCAGCATCGACAGATGCTCATCACCGAACGCGGTGCCGCACGAGGCGACGGCGGTGGTCACACCCGCGAGGTGCATCGCCATCACGTCCGTGTAGCCCTCGACCACGACGGCCTGATGTCCCTTGGCGATATCACGCTTGGCCAAGTCCAGTCCGAACAGCACGGAGGACTTCTTGTACAGGACGGTCTCGGGGGTGTTGACGTACTTGGCTTCCATTTGGTCGTCGTCGAAGATGCGGCGCGCACCGAAGCCGATGACCTCGCCGCCTGCGGCATGGATCGGCCACAGCAGCCTGCGATGGAAGCGATCCATCGGGCCGCGCCGGCCTTCCCGTGACAAACCGGCGGCCTCGAGCTCCTTGAACTCAAAACCCTTGCGCAGCAAGTGCTTTGTCAGCGTTTCCCAGCCCGACGGGGCGAATCCACAGCCGAAGTGTGCGGTCGCCGCGGCGTCGAAGTTCCGTTCGGACAGGTACTCACGGGCCGGGGCCGCCTCCGGCGATTGCAGTGCCTCGGCGTAGAACTCCTGGGCGGCCGCGTTGGCGGCCAGCAGGCGGCTGCGGCTGCCACGGTCGCGCTGCACATTCGTCGCGGCGCCGCCGGTGTAGGTGACCGTGTAGCCGACGCGGTCGGCCAGCAGCTCGACCGCTTCGACGAAGCTGACGTGCTCGATCTTCTGCACGAAGGCGTACACATCCCCGCCCTCGCCGCACCCGAAGCAATGGAAATGGCCGTGGTTGGGCCGCACGTGGAACGACGGAGACTTCTCGTCGTGGAAGGGACACAGACCCTTCATCGAATCCGCGCCCGCGCGCCGCAACTGCACGTAGTCGCCGACGATGTCCTCGATGGAACGCGTTCACGGATGGCCGCGATATCGCGATCAGGGATACGGCCGGCCACCGGCCCAGTCTAGGCCCGGCTCGATGCGCTCCAATCGCCCTTCAGTGAACGACGCGATCTGGTCGACGACCACCCGCATCCGCGCTCCGTCGTCGGCCGCGTCGTTGAAAGCAGGGACGAATATCGGGTCCAGGGTCGCAGGCGCACCCGCGAGCAGCCACTGCGCCACGCGGTGGATGCGATCGCGCTGCCGAGCCTGAAGGTCCAGGTGGCGCGGGTCGGACATGATGAACTGCAGCGCCAGGATCTTGAGTACCGCGACCTCGGCCCTGACCAGCTCGGGGACCTGCAGGTCGGCCTGATAGCGCACGAGCGGCCCCACGCCTGCCACCTCCCTGGTGGCGGCGATGGCGGCCGACGCGAACCGCCCCACCAGCTCGCTGGTCAACTGCTTCAGCGCAACAGACGCGGCGAGAGTGCCGTCGTACTTGCCGACGGCCGCAACGACCGGCAGGTTCGACAGCCGACCGGCGGCGGCCACCAGGTCGTCGGCGGCCAATCCCGCACCCATCCCGCTCGACTCGCCGAGCCGCCCCAGCACGGCCGCCGCGTCGTCATCGGCCAGCACCCGCATGTCGATGCGGCCGGACACGACGCCGTCCTCGACGTCGTGCACGGAATAGGCGACGTCGTCGGCCCAGTCCATCACCCGCGCCTCCAGACACGGCTTCTCGTGGGGGGCACCCGAGCGGACCCAGTCCGCGGCGACGGCGTCGTCGATGTAGAAGCCGAACTTTCGGCTCCGCGCGCCGCGCCGCCACGGGTACTTCGTCACCGCGTCCAGCCCGGCCCTGGTGAGGTTGAGGCCCGCGCTGTGTTCCTGGGCGTCAAGGACTTTCGGCTCAAGGCGGGTCAGGATGCGGAAATTCTGCGCGTTGCCCTCGAAGCCGCCGTGCTCGGCGGCGAACTCGTCGAGAGCCCGTTCACCGTTGTGCCCGTACGGCGGATGCCCGATGTCGTGGGCCAGGCCTGCCATGTCGACCAGGTCGGGATCGCAGCCCAGACCGATGGCCATCCCCCGGCCGATCTGGGCCACCTCCAACGAATGGGTCAGCCGGGTGCGCGGAGTCTCACCCTGGCGCGGCCCCACCACCTGAGTCTTGTCGGCCAACCGGCGCAGGGCAGCGCTGTGCAGTACCCGCGCCCGGTCGCGCGCAAAGTCGGTGCGGTGCTCGTGGTCGGTTCCGGGCAGCGCGGCGCCCTTCGGCGGTTCGGCCACCAGTCGCTGCCGGTCGAACTCGCCATACGGGTCGGGAATCGCTGCCATCGACGCACAGTCTGCCAGGATCGTTCACGACTACCGCGTGGTCAGGCGAAGCGTCCCACTACATTGACGACCATGCGCATCACCCGTCTGCTCAGCCTCGTGATCGCGGTACTGACCGCCGGCGTCCTGCTGGCGCCGGTGGCCGCCGCTGACCCGCCGTTCCGGCTGAGCGACTACGTGACCGACAACGCCGGCGCCTTGTCTTCGGGCCAGCGCGCCGACGTCGAGAACGCGGTGGACCAGCTCTACAGCAACAAGCGGATCCGCCTGTGGGTGGTCTACGTCGACAGCTTCTCCGGCCAGGACGCGGTCGGGTGGACCAATCAGACCCGGCGGCTCAGCGACTTGGCCAGTGAGGACGCGATTCTCGCTGTCGCGACCGGCGACCGCGCCTACGCGTTCCTGCCTCCGACCGGTGGCGCCGGTCGGTTCGACATCAGCAAGTTGCGCGCCAACGAGGTCGAGCCCAAGCTGCACGATTCCGACTGGGCGGGGGCCGCAATCGCCGCCGCGAACGGATTGGCCAACCCCTCGTCATCGACGTCGACCGGTTCGGGGATCAGCGGGGTCGGGCTGGCGGTGATGCTCGCGATCATCCTCATCGTGCTGCTCGCGCTGTGGCTGTTCATGCGGCGGCGTCGCCGCAAGCGGCGCGAAGCCGAGTTCGCCGCCGCGCGCCGGGTAGACCCGGCCGACCCCAACGCGTTGGCGGCGGTGTCGATCGATGCGCTCGACGATCTGTCCAAGTCGATCGTCGTCGACGTCGACAACGCGGTGCGTACCAGCGACAACGAGCTGGCCCTGGCGGTCGAGGAATTCGGGCCGCAGCAGACCGCGCCGTTCAGCCAGGCGGTAGCAGCTGCGAAAACCACGCTGGCGCAGGCATTCAACGTGCGCCAGATCCTCGACGACGCCGTACCCGAGACCCCGCAGCAGCGACGTGACCTGCTGACCCGGGTGGTCGTCGCCGCCGCGAAGGCCGACCGCGAGCTCGACGCCCAACGGAGGCCTTCGACAAGCTGCGCGACCTGGTGATCAACGCACCGTCCCGGCTGGACGCGCTGACGCAGCAGATGGTCGACCTCACCGCGCGGATCGACGCCGTCCGAGCAGGCGCTGGCCGCGCTGCACAAGCAATTCGCCGACTGCGGCACTGGCTTCGGTCGCAGACAACGTCGAAGACCGCCAAGCAGCGGCTGGCCTTCGCCGATCAGAACATCACCAACGGGCGCACGCCTGGTAGCGCGCCCCGCGGACCGGCAGATCGGGCTTGGTCGACGCGATCCGCGCCGCGGAATCCTCGCTGGGACAGGCCCGTTCGCTGCTCGACGCGGTCGACAGCGCGGCATCGACATCAACCGCGCGGTCGCCGCACTGCCCGCCGGCGATCACCGACATCCAGAACGGCATCAATCAGGCCGAATTCTCAACTGCAGCAGGGCAATACACCGCACACCGCCCGAGCTGAGCGCGGCCCGCGACGCAGCGGTCAGGCGCCGTCGCCGACGCTCAGAAGAACGGCACATCCGATCCGCTGGGCACGTTCACGCGCCTGACCAAGGCCGACGCCGACCTGGACCGCCTGCTGGCCAGCGTCGCCGAGGAGCGCCAGGCCGCCGAACGGCTCAGCCGCGCGTTCGATCAGGCGCTGTTCACCGCGCAGTCGCGGGTCAGGGGTGTCTCGGACTTCATCGACACCCGCCGCGGCAGCATCGGACCCGAAGCGCGCACCCGGCTCGCCGAAGCCGTCCGCCAACTTCAGGCCGCGCAGGACAAGAGGGCGACGAACCTCAACGAAGCGATCGCGCACGCCAACGGCGCCGCCATGCTCGCCGCGCAGGCGCAGTCGTTGGCCAACGACGACGTCCGCGCCGCGCAGCAGGCCTACACCGTCCGGCTGGGGCCAGGCGCAGCGGATCCGACATGGGCGCGGTCATCGGCGGCATCATCATCGGCAACATCCTCAGCGGCGGGCTGCGCGGCGGTTTCGGCGGCGGTTTCGGCGGCGGCATGGCGGTGGTTTCGGCGGTGGCAGGGGCATGGGCCGGTCGACGTCATTCGGCGGGTCCTCGCGGTCGTCGGGGCGCAGCTACAGCGGCGGCGGAGGACGTTTCTGACGGTCCCATCTCCGCGAACGTTCCTTACCGCTCGAACGCCCTGAAGTCAGTGGTAAGGAACGTTCGCGCCAGAGACTTAACAGCCCTTCAGCCGCGCCGCCAGATAGTCGCTGACCGCATCGAGAGCGACGCGATCCTGCGTCATGGCGTCGCGCTCGCGGATGGTCACCGCCTGGTCTTCGAGCGAGTCGAAGTCGACCGTCACGCAGAACGGCGTGCCGATCTCGTCCTGGCGTCGATAACGCCGACCGATCGCGCCGGCGTCGTCGAACTCGATGTTCCACAACTTGCGCAGTTCTGCCGCGAGGTCGCGGGCCTTGGGCGACAGGTCCTCATTGCGCGACAGCGGCAGCACGGCGGCCTTGATCGGCGCCAGCCGCGGATCGAGCCGCAACACCGTGCGCTTGTCCACGCCGCCCTTGGCGTTCGGGCGCCTCGTCCTCGGAGTAGGCGTCGACCAGAAACGCCATCAGCGAGCGGGTCAGCCCGGCTGCCGGCTCGATCACGTACGGCACGTAGCGGGTCTCGGTCGCCTGATCGTAGAAAGACAGGTCGACGCCGGAATGCTTTGATGTGCGTTGACAAGTCGAAGTTCGTGCGGTTGGCCACCCCTTCGAGCTCACCCCACGGGTTGCCCTGGAATCCGAACTTGTACTCGATGTCGACGGTGCGGTCGGAGTAGTGCGACAGCTTTTCCTTGGGGTGCTCGAACAGCCGCAGGTTGTCGCGGTCGATGCCGAGGTCGACGTACCACTGCAGCCGTTTGTCGATCCAGTACTGATGCCACTCCGGCGCGCTGTCCGGCTCGACGAAGAACTCCATCTCCATCTGCTCGAACTCGCGGGTGCGGAAGATGAAGTTGCCCGGGGTGATCTCGTTGCGGAAACTCTTGCCGATCTGGCCGATGCCGAACGGCGGCTTGCTTGCGTGCCGTCGTCACGACGTTGGCGAAGTTGACGAAGATGCCCTGCGCGGTCTCCGGCCGCAGGTAGTGCAGCCCTTCTTCGGTCTCGATCGGGCCGAGGTAGGTCTTGAGCATCATGTTGAAGTCGCGAGGCTCGGTCCACTGCCCCTTGGTGCCGCAGTCCGGGCAGACGATCTCGGTCATCGGCACCGAGTCCGGTGATCGTCCGCCCTCGCCTTCTTCTCGGCGTACGCCTCCTGCATGTGGTCCTGGCGATGCCGCTTGTGGCAGTTCAGGCACTCGACCAGCGGGTCGTTGAACACCTCGACGTGCCCGGAGGCCACCCACACCTCGCGCGGCAGAATGATCGCGCTGTCCAGGCCGACGACGTCGTCGCGGCCGGTGACCACCGAGCGCCACCACTGCCGCTTGATGTTCTCCTTGAGTTCCACGCCGAGCGGCCCGTAATCCCAGGCCGACTTGGTGCCGCCGTAGATCTCGCCGGACTGGAAGACCAGGCCGCGACGCTTGGCGAGGTTTGCGACGGTGTCGATGATGGAAGCCACGGGTGCACAGCTTAGCCAGCGTCCGTCAGCCGTTGACATGCGTGAGCGCGCATGTATTCTGGCGCCATAATGAAAACCGTTTCCAATTATGTCGCGCGCTCGAGGATGGTCACGAGCACAGCGGCGCGCCGTTTCCGGACCTGCCGCCGCGCGATGTGCTCGACACCTCCGGCGACTTGCTGCGGGCTCTGGCCGCCCCGGTCCGGATCGCGATCGTCCTGCAGCTGCGCGAATCGGCGCGCTGCGTCCACGAACTCGTCGACGCGCTGGCGG
Organism: uncultured Actinomycetota bacterium; assembly: GCA_963766945.1. GTDB lineage: Bacteria > Actinomycetota > Actinomycetes > Mycobacteriales > Mycobacteriaceae > Mycobacterium. The sequence goes on along the minus strand of CAVYCT010000016.1, from coordinate 70,593 downwards.
TGCCGCAACCGTTGGTCAGCCAGCATCTACGGATCCTCAAGGCCGCCGGAGTGGTGGCCGGGGAACGGTCAGGGCGCGAAGTGATGTACCGCCTTGCCGACCATCACCTGGCCGACATCGTCGTCGCCGCGGTGACACACGCCGCGAGACGGGCCGCGAGTGACCGCGACCGGTGTGCGCTCCACCCGGCAGCGCGCCGCGATCTCGGCATTGCTGGAGAAGCTCGACGAGTTCCGCTCAGCGCAGGAACTGCACGACGAGCTGCGTCGCCGCGGCGAGGGCATCGGGTTGACCACCGTGTACCGCACGCTGCAGCAGATGGCGGCGGCCGGCGTCGTCGACACGCTGCGCACCGACACCGGCGAGTCGGTGTACCGGCGCTGTTCCGACGACCACCATCACCACCTCGTCTGCCGGGCGTGCGGCTCGACCGTCGAAGTGTCAGGCGGCCAGGTCGAGGCGTGGGCCACCGAAGTCGCACGCGAGCATGGCTTCTCCGACGTCAGCCACACCATCGAGATCTTCGGCCTCTGCGGTGACTGCACGGCGGGTAAGCCGACGAACAACTGATCCCGGTCCGTGCAGATCTATGCGGCCTTCAACAGCAACGGCGTGAGCGTCGTCGTCAGCGCCGCCGAACTTGACGACGCGGCGCGTAACGCCCCGCCCCTGAGCACCGAACTGGCCGACGCCGCCGCGCAGGCACACCGCACCGACCTCATCGGCCACCTGCGCGCCAGCCTCACCGGCGACGACCGCGCGCAGAAGCTCGCGGCGGCCAAAGCGCTTCTCGCGCTGGATGATCGAGACGCGGGCGCGCTTCTTCGACTCCATGTCGACGACGGAAAGTGACGGCGTCGTCGCGAAGAGCTACCTCGCGATCGCGACACGCCTGCGCGGACCTGCAGGCTGCCATGGAGCTTTTCGAGGCGCCGGACACCGATCCCCAACTCGCGCGACTGTTGGTGTCGAACTACAACAGCCACCTTCGGCCGCACGGCGGCGATGTGCGATTCCTCGTCCGCGCGCTCGAGCACTACCTCCGCAGAAGCCTGCCCTGGCTGAGCGCGCTGCGCGCGAGCCTCTGGAACAACGGCGTGTACCTCATCGTCGACGCGCTCTCCAGCCGAACAGCGATGCGCCTGCTCGGCACCCAGGAGCATCGGCCCGAGCACGACGCGCTATTGCCGATGTTGAGCGAAGTGCAGGCGCTCGCCGAGGACGACGACCTCGTCGCCGACGCAGGCGCCCTGCGAGCCGCGCTTTCAGGAGATTAGCGCCCGACGCACGTCGGCACCCGTGGCCAACACCATCATGATCAGCGTGCGCAGTGCATCGTCGGTCAGGCCCGCGGCCGGAAAGTTGTAGCGCAGCAACACATCCGCGGCCTTCTTGGAGTTGCGCTTGGAGCCGGCCGCGATCTGGGCATGGCCGCTCTTGGCCGCCAGCGACACCGTGCCCAGCAGCGTGTTGTGGGCATGGTCGGCGACCTTGCTCCGCAGCTTGGCGTCCAGCGGCAGGTCCCACGCCAGCACCTGGGTGAGCGACACCAGCTCGAGGTCCTCCGCGATGGCGACGACGCGCAGCGAGGCGAACGTGCCGTCGTGGTGCACGGTGACCGCCCCGTCGTCCTCCCGCTGGACGGGCAGGATCTCCGCGAGGATGGCGGCAAGCCGCTCTTCGAGATCCACCTAGGCCCTTCCGCTCAGGTACGTCATTCGGCTCTGCCCCTCTCTGCGCTCCGGTACATCATTCGGCTCTGCCGAATCGACGGTTGCGGTTCACGTACTCCTCGCAAGCGTCCCACAGGTCGCGGCGGTCGTAGTCGGGCCACAGCTTGTCCTGGAAGACGAACTCGGCGTAGGCGGCCTGCCACAGCAGGAAGTTGCTCGCCCGCTGCTCCCCCGAGGTTCGGATGAACAGGTCGACGTCGGGAATGTCGGAGCGGTGCAGATGCTTTGCGAAGGCCGCCTCGCTGATCCGGTTCGGATTGACCTTTCCGTCCACCGCCTCCTGCGCCAGCTCGCGAGCCGCTTCGACGATCTCGGTACGGCCGCCGTAGTTCACGCAGTAGTTGATGGTGATGACGTCGTTGCCCACCGTCATCTGCTCGGCGATGTCGAACTCCTTGATCACGCTGCGCCACATGCGGGGCCGGGATCCGACCCAGCGCATCCGCACGCCCATGTCGTTCAGGTTCTCCCGGCGGCGGCGGACCACTTCCCGGTTGAACCCCATCAGGAAGCGGACTTCTTCGGCGCTGCGCTTCCAATTCTCGGTGGAGAACGCGTAGACGGTGAGGTGCTTGATGCCGATTTCGATTGCGCCGCAGGTGATGTCGATCAGCACCGCCTCGCCCATCTTGTGACCTTCAGTGCGGCCGAGTCCACGCTGTGTTGCCCACCGCCCGTTGCCGTCCATCACGACGGCGACGTGGTTGGGCACCTGGTCGGCCGGGATCTGGGGCGCGGCGGCCTTCGAGGTGTGCTGGGGCGGACGGGCGAACCGGCCGTTGGTGCGACGGGGCAGGTCCGGGAAGACGACCGGCCATGTCGACTTGTCGGGGAAGGTGGGATAGTCCTCAGGCGCCGGGGGCAGCTGCGGGTAGGTCCCCTTGCCCCTCTTCAAGATCTTTCCCGCCCCTCTGGTCCCGCCCGATGCCATGGCTGACATCCTGCCCGACCAGCGAGACACCCCGGTCGCCGACTGTCCGATCAACCCGGTAGACCCGTTCGACCAGCGGCAACGTCCGCAATTGGCGTTCCAGATGCCACTGCAGATGTGCGGCGATCAGCCCGCTGGCCTGGCTGCGGTGCGACGGCGTCGACTCCTGCGCGTGGTCCCAGTCCCCGTCATGCAGCGCAGCCATCAGATCCAGCACGCCCTGTGGCGGCGTCACCGAACCGGACGGCCTGCAGTGCACACATATGCTGCCCCCCGCTGCGACGTGAAACGCCCGGTGCGGACCCGGTGCGGCACAGCGGGCGCATTCGGTCAGGGCGGGCGCCCACCCCGCGATTCCCATGGCGCGCAACAGGTACGCGTCCAGCACGAGTTCGCGGGGCCGGGCGCCGTCGGCCACCGCCCGCAATGCAGCGACGGTGAGCCGGTGCAGCGCGGGCGCCGGGGCACGCTCCTCGCCTGCCAGCCGTTCAGCGGTTTCCAGCACCGCGCACGCGCAGGTGTAGCGGCCGTAGTCACTGACGATGTCGCTGGCGAACGCGTCGATGGCCTGCACCTCGGTGACGATGTCGAGATTTCGCCCGGGGTGCAGCTGGACGTCGATATGCGCGAACGGCTCCAGCTTGGCGCCGAACTTGCTGCGGGTGCGCCGCACGCCCTTGGCCACCGCGCGCACCAACCCGTGGTCGCGGGTGAGCAGGGTGACGATCCGATCGGCTTCGCCGAGCTTGTGCTGGCGCAGCACCACCGCTCGGTCCCGGTACAGCCGCATCGGTCCATCCTCCCACCGCGATCAGACAGAAACTGGTACGCAGCGCCGATATTCTTCTCGCGATGGCGAGGACGTGTCCGCCGAGGTCGCGTAGTGTCCTCGTCCATGACAGCGCGGCGCTGGAGCATATGCCGTTCCGGTAATGGCAGTGGTGGGCGGATTGATCGCCCCTCTGCCCACCGCGCACGCCGACAACAAACGCCTCAACGACGGCGTGGTCGCCAATGTCTACACCGTGCAGCACAGAGCCGGCTGTAACACCGACATCAAGATCAACCCCAAATTGCGTCTCGCCGCCGAGTGGCACACCAACGACGTGCTGAACAACCGCGCGTTGGACGGCGATATCGGCTCGGACGGGACGACGGCCGCCGATCGCGCCCGCAACGCCGGCTATGCCGGGGCCGTGGCCGAGACTGTGGCGATCAACCCGGCGCTGGCCATGAGTGGCGTCGAGATCATGAATCAGTGGTTCAACCGCCCCGACTACCTCGCGATCATGGGCGACTGCTCCAACGTCGACATCGGCGTCTGGTCGGAGAGCCTGATCGATCGCACGGTCGTGGTCGCGGTGTACGGCAAGGGTGACGGCGCACTGCCGGTCTATACGCCCGACGGGCAATACGGTCGATCGGGCGCGCCGGGGAACTAGCCCAACCCAGCGTCCTCGCAGGGAATCAGCGGATTTGCCGACGGTGATCTGACGTTAGCGCCAGTATTTGACTACGCCACCCGGTCTTCGGCCGGATCCCCGCGCCGTTCACGCGCACTGTCACGATCGGCCCCGACGTGTCGTTGCTCCAGGTCGTCGTGGTGACCAAGACCGGCAGCCAGGGGTGTCGTATCACGGTGGACGGCACGGTCGTGGCGGAACAACCGCTCGGTGACGCCGCACACTGCATCGCGACACTCTGAGCTAGAACCCCAGCCGGCCAAGCTGTTTGGGGTCGCGCTGCCAGTTCTTGGCGACCTTGACGCGTAGGTCGAGATACACCTTGGTGCCGAGCAGCTTTTCGATCTGCGTGCGTGCCGCGGTGCCGACCTCGCGCAGTCTGGCACCGCCCTTGCCGATGACGATGCCCTTCTGACTGTCGCGTTCGACGTAGAGGATGGCGCGCACGTCGATCAGATCGTCACGGTCCTCGCGCGATTCCACCTCGTCGATGACGACGGCCAGCGAGTGGGGCAACTCGTCGTGCACGCCTTCGAGGGCGGCCTCGCGGATCAGCTCGGCCATCAGCATTTCCTCGGGCTCGTCGGTGAGCTCACCGTCCGGGTAGAACGCAGGGCCCGGTGGCAGTTGTGCGGCCAGCACATCGGTCAGCACGTCGACGTTCTCTCCCGTGGTCGCAGACACCGGAACGATCTCCGCGTCCGGCCCGACGAGCTCACTCACCGCGATCAGCTGGGCGGCGACCCGATCCCTTGGCGCCTTGTCGACCTTCGTCACAAGCCCCACCACGGTGGTCCTCGGCGCGATGGCGCGGATCTGCTCGAGGATCCACCGGTCGCCCGGGCCGATCTTCTCGTCGGCGGGGATGCACAGCCCGATCACGTCGACCTCGGAATAGGTGCCCTTCACCAGATCGTTGAGTCGCTGCCCCAGCAGGGTTCGTGGCCGGTGCAGTCCTGGGGTATCGATCAGGATGATCTGAAACTCTTCGCGGTGCACGATGCCGCGGATGGTGTGGCGAGTGGTCTGCGGCCGGTTCGACGTGATCGCCACCTTGGTGCCGACGAGCGCGTTCGTCAGCGTCGACTTCCCGGTGTTCGGCCGTCCGACGAAGCAGACGAAGCCGGAACGGAATTCGGTCACTGCACGGCGCCGGCCCGGTCGGTGACGATCACGTCCGCATCCGCGGACAGCTCGCGCAGCGCGGCCACGCCGGCGTCGTCGACGGATCCGCCGACCAGCACCGCTGCTTCGAATCCCGTTGCGCCGCTGGACACCGCGGCCGCAACGGCCGCCTGCAGCGCGGTCAGCTGCAGCGCGGTCAGTCCAACCGGGGCAGCCGCGTAGGTACGGCCGTCGGCATCCCGGACCGCCGCGCCACTGGTCGCTTCGGCGCGGCCCATCGCGCCGCGGGCCAACGTGACGAGCTTGGCGTCCTCGGGGTCCAGCTCAGCCATTGGTCTTTCCTTTTCGCGCAAGCGGCTCATCGGCGGTCTCCTCGGGCTCGCCCTCGGTGGGGCTGACCAGGACCGTACCGACACGCACCCGTCCACGATGGTCGGGGCCGCCCTCTGCCTGCAGCCGCAGGCCGTCCCATGTCACCTCGGCGCCGGGAAGCGGCACCCTGCCCAGCTCGAACGCGACGAGTCCGCCGACGGTGTCGACGTCGAGGTCCTCGTCGAACTCGATGTCGTAGAGCTCGCCGAGATCTTCGATCGGCAGCCGCGCCGAGACCCGATACCGCCGCTCGCCCAGTTCTTCCACCGGCGCGACTTCATCGGTGTCGTACTCGTCGGCGATCTCGCCGACGATCTCCTCCAGCACGTCCTCGATCGTGACCAGGCCGGCGATGGCGCCGTATTCGTCGACCAGCAGGACCATGTGCACCCGGTCGCGCTGCATCTCGCGCAGCAGCGCGTCGAGCGGCTTGGAGTCCGGCACGAAGACCGCGGGCCGCATGACGTCGGACACCCTGGTGTCGCGTCCACCGTTGTTGGAGTAATACGTCCGCTGCACAAGGTCTTTGAGGTAGACCACACCGAGGACGTCGTCGACGTTCTCCCCGATCACCGGGATGCGCGAGTGTCCGCTGCGCACCGCAAGGGAGGTCGCTTGACCCGCTGTCTTGTCGCTCTCGATCCACACCATTTCCGTGCGCGGCACCATCACCTCGCGGGCCGGGGTGTCGCCGAGCTCGAAGACCGACTGGATCATCCGGCGTTCGTCGTCGGCCACGACACCGCGCTGCTGGGCGAGGTCGACAACCTCACGCAATTCGATCTCAGATGCGAACGGGCCGTTGCGGAAGCCGCGGCCGGGGGTCAGCGCATTACCGAGCAGCACCAAGAGGCGGCTGACCGGCGTCAGCACCACCGAGATCGCCTGCAGCGGAAGCGCGGCGAGCAGCGAGATGGTGTACGCGTTCTGCCTGCCAACGGTTCGAGGGCCGACGCCGACGAGCACGAAGCTGACCACCGCCATGATCGCGGCGGCCGCAGCGAGACCCCAGCTGACGCCCAGATAGTCATCGAGGTAGGCGGCCATCAGCACCGTCGCGCTCACCTCGCAGGTAATACGAAGAAGCACAACGAGATTGATGTAACGCGGGCGGTCAGCCATGATTCTTATCAGGCGAACGGCGCCAGGGCGCTCATCGCGAACGAGTTCCTCGACCCGCGCCATCGACACGGTGCTGACGGCCGCATCGATCGCGGCGAACAATCCGCCCAGACCAACGAGGGCGATCGCGCCGATGAGCTGTCCTAGACCGTTCACGGCTCGTCGAAGAATCTGGACTTGTCCAGCAGCCGCCGGTCCCGCTCGGACTGGCGGTCCTGGTGGTATGCCTCGACCTGATCTGCCACCCACTCCTCGAGCAGTCGGCGCTGCAACGCGAACATCTCTTTTTCCTCGTCGGGCTCGGCGTGGTCGTAGCCCAGCAGATGCAGCACACCATGCACGGTCAACAGGGCGAGCTCCTGTCCGAGCGAATGGCCCGCGGCGGTGGCCTGTTCGGCGGCGAATTCCGGGCACAGCACGATGTCGCCGAGCATCGACGGTCCCGGCTCGGCCGCATCCGGTCGTCCGCCCGGCTCGAGCTCGTCCATCGGGAAGCTCATCACGTCCGTCGGGCCCGGCAGGTCCATCCACCGCATGTGCAGGTCGGCCATCGCCGCGGTGTCGAGCAACACCATCGACAGTTCGGCGGCCGGATGCACCTGCATCTTGCCGATGACGAAGCGAGCGACGCTGATCAGTTCCTCTTCGGAAACGTCGATGCCCGACTCGTTGGACACCTCAATGCTCATCGTCGAGTTCCGCTACCGCCGGGGACGACCGGCACTGGCCGATGTCGTCGGCCGTCCGGCTCCGGAACCGCGTCGCTGCGCGCGGTTCATCAATGCGGGCTCTTCGGACTTGGCATAGGCGTCGACGATGTCGGACACCAGCCGGTGACGAACGACGTCGGCGCTGGTGAGTTCTGAGAAATGAATGTCATCGATGCCGTCGAGAATCCGCATCGCCGTGCGCAGGCCCGATGCGGCGCCACCGGGAAGGTCGACCTGGGTGATGTCGCCGGTGACAACGATCTTCGAGCCGAAGCCCAGCCGGGTCAGGAACATCTTCATCTGCTCACCGCTGGTGTTCTGCGCCTCGTCGAGAATGATGAATGCGTCCTGGAGCGTTCTACCCCGCATATATGCGAGCGGCGCCACCTCGATGATCCCGGCGTTCATCAGCTTCGGGATCGCCTCCGGATCCATCATGTCGTGCAGCGCGTCGTACAGCGGCCGCAGATAGGGATCGATCTTCTCGCTCAGCGTGCCCGGCAGGAAGCCAAGCCGTTCTCCGGCCTCCACCGCCGGACGCGTCAGGATGATCCGGGTCACCTGCTTGGTCTGTAATGCGTTGACGGCCTTGGCCATAGCCAGATACGTCTTACCGGTGCCCGCCGGGCCGATGCCGAAGACGATGGTGTGGTTGTCGATGGCGTCGACATAGCGCTTCTGGTTCAGCGTCTTCGGCCGGATCGTCTTGCCGCGCCGCGACAGGACGTCGAGGGTCAGTACCTCGGCCGGCGACTCGTTGCCTGTGCCGGTGAGCATGGCAACGCTGTGGCGCACCGAGTCCGGTGTCAACGTCTGACCTCTCGAGACGACCGCGATCAACTCGGAGACCACGCGTTCGGCCAGTGCGACATCGGCGGGTTCGCCGGACAGCGTGAGTGCATTGCCGCGCACGTGGATGTCGGCCGCCAGTATTTGTTCGAGTGCGCGCAGATTCTCGTCAGCGGAACCAAGCAGGCCCACGACGAGGTCGGGCGGAACATCGATGCTGCTGCGAACGGGTGCGTCGGAGTCAGCGTTGGTTTCGCGGGGCGTCACCTGGGGTTTTCTGCCTGCTTTCTGGGTTCTGGCCTGGTCGTTTGCTCGCCGATCCTCAGTTTACCGCCGCGAACCGGCCCATCCCAATGCTTAACCGCAGGCCGGCTCATGACCACCGCGTCGTGAGCGCACCCAACGCGCCCAGCGCAACGGCTGCGGCCGTCGAGGTCCGCAACACCGTCGGCCCGAGCCGCACCACGGCCGCGCCCGCATCGGACAGCGCTGCGACTTCGTCGTCGGCGATGCCGCCTTCCGGGCCGACGATCAGTACCAGCGAATCCGCCTGCGCCACAGGCACATCGGTGATCGGTAGGGTCGCCGACTCGTGCAGCACGAGGACCTGGGTCGAGGTGGTGTCCCGGACCCGTTCCACCAGTTCCGTGGTCGACACCACGCCGCTGACCGCCGGGATGTGCGCTCGCCGCGATTGCCGCGCGGCAGAACGGGCCACCGCGCGCCACCGGCGCAGGCCCTTGTCGACGCGGTCCTGCCCGTCCCAGCGGGCCACGCAGCGCGGCGCCTGCCAGGCGACGAACGCATCCGCCCCCGCCTCGGTGGCCAGTTCGATGGCCAGCTCGGAGCGATCCGACTTCGGCAGCGCCTGCACCACGGTGATGGTCGGGACGGGCATCGGGGACGGTCCGACGATCCAGCACCCGCGCCGTCAGCGTGCCCTTGCCGACGTCTTCGATGACGCAGTGGGCCAGCCCGCCTGCGCCGTCGCTGAGGTCGAGTTCCTCGCCGGGCCGGATCCGCCGCACATTGGCCGCGTGGAAGCCCTCGTCGCCGTCCACCACCGCGAGCTCACCCACCGCGGGCAGCGCGTCGACGTAGAAGAGCGCTGACGTCACGAATCTTTAGCGGCCGGTGAAGGTTTCACGCAGCCGGCTGAACAGTCCGCCGCCGGCGGTGAGCGTATTGGCGGACCGCACCTCGGCGGTGTCGCGGGCTCGCTTTTCCTTCAGCTTGCGCAGCAACTCGATGTCCTCGTGGTCCAACCGCGACGGCACCACGACATCGATGTGCGCGTGCAGGTCGCCGCGCACGCCGGACCGCAGATGCGGCATCCCGTGGCCGCGCAGCGTCGTGACCGCGCCGGGCTGGGTGCCCGCGGGGATGGTGATCTCGGTCGGGCCGTCGAGGATCGCGTCGACGGTGACCGTGGTGCCCAGCGCGGCGTCCACCATCGGCACCGAAATGGTGCAGTGCAGGTCGTCGCCGTCGCGGACGAAGATGTCGTGCGGCTTCTCGTGGACCTCGACGTAGAGGTCGCCGGCGGGTCCACCGCCGGGTCCGACCTCGCCCTGCGCGGCCAGCCGCACCCGCATGCCGTCGCCGACGCCCGCGGGGATCTTGACGCTGATCTCGCGCCGTGCGCGCACCCGGCCGTCGCCGCCGCAGCGGTGGCACGGATCGGGGATGACCTCGCCGACGCCGCCGCACACCGGGCAGGGCCGTGACGTCATGACCTGACCCAGCAGCGAGCGCTGCACGGTCTGGATCTCCCCGCGGCCGCCGCAGGTGTCGCAGGCGACCGGGGTGGAGTTGCCGTGGGTGCCCTTGCCCTGGCACAGATCGCACAGCACCGCGGTGTCGACGGTGACCTGCTTGGTCACGCCGGTGGCGCACTCGGACAGGTCGAGCCGCATCCGCAGCAGGGAATCCGACCCCGGCCGCACCCGGCCGATCGGCCCGCGCGACGTGGCGCCGCCACCGAAGAACGCCTCGAACACGTCGCCGAGCCCGCCGAAGCCGCCGAACCCGTTGCCTGCCGCGGCCGGCCGACTCCAGCGGATCGCCGCCCAGGTCGACGATGCGGCGTTTCTCCGGATCGCTCAGCACCTCGTAGGCGACGCTGATCTCCTTGAACCGCGCCTGCGCCGCCTCGTCGGGGTTGACGTCGGGATGCAGTTCGCGGGCCAGCTTGCGATAGGCGCGCTTGATCTCCGAATCACTCGCGCCCCTGCTCACCCCGAGCAGGCCGTAATAGTCGCGTGCCACGCTTGACCTTGCCTGCCTGTTCCGAGCCGAACTAACGGCTACCTAGTACTTCACCGATATAGAGAGCAACCGCAGCGACATTAGCGATAGTTCCCGGATAGTCCATCCGGGTGGGCCCCAACACGCCCATGCCGCCGTATACCTTGCCCGAACTGCCGTACGTGCGTGCTCACCACCGATGTGCCCACCATCTCCTCGGCCTCGGTCTCGTGGCCGATGCGCACGGTGACCTTGCCGGCCTCCTGCTGCGCCGCCAGCAGCCGCAGCACCACCACCTGCTCCTCGAGCGCCTCCAGCACCGACCGCAGCGAACCGCCGAAGTCGGCGGTGTTGCGGGTGAGGTTGGCGGTGCCGCCCAGCAGCAGGCGCTCCTCGCTGTGCTCGACCAGCGTCTCCACCAGCACCGTGGCCGACCGGCCGACCGCGTCGGCAAGACCGCCGTGGCCGTTGAGATGCGAGGCCAGGTCGGACACCGCGACCGACGCGGCCGCCAGCGGCTTGCCCTCCAGCGCCTGGCCGAGCAGGTCGCGCAGCTTGGCCACGTCGTGCTCGTCGAGCGCGTCGCCGAGTTCGACGATGCGCTGGTCGACGCGGCCGGAGTCGGTGATCACCACCAGCAACAGCCTCGCCGGCGTCAGCGCCACCACCTCCAGATGGCGCACCGACGACGTCGACAGCGTCGGGTACTGGACGACCGCGACCTGACGGGTCAGCTGCGCCAGCAGCCGCACCGCGCGGCGCAGCACGTCGTCGAGGTCGACGCCGGACTCCAGGAAGCCCAGGATCGCGCGCCGCTCGGACGACGACAGCGGCTTGACGTCGTCGAGCCGGTCGACGAACTCGCGGTAGCCCTTCTCGGTGGGCACCCGGCCCGAGCTGGTGTGCGGCTGGGTGATGTAGCCCTCGGCCTCCAGCACCGCCATGTCGTTGCGGACGGTGGCGCTGGAGACGCCGAGATTGTGCCGTTCGACGAGCGATTTCGAGCCGATCGGCTCCTTGGTGGCGACGAAGTCGGCGACGATGGCGCGCAGCACCTCGAAGCGACGATCGTCGGCACTACCCATGTGTTCACCTACCTCTTCCGCCGCAGTTGGTATCCATTTTACGGGGATCAGCAGCGGCGATGTCGCGCGAGCGGCTGTTCGCGTCGCGCAGGGGCCGGTTGCGACTAGCCTTTGCAGGGTGAAGCGGGTGCCTGGCGGGGAGACGCAGGGGAGCTTTGCTCGATGATCTTCAAGGGTGTCCGCGAGGGCAGGCCGTACCCCGACCACGGGCTGTCGCACCGGCAATGGGCACAGATCCCGCCGCGCCAGATCCGGCTCGACGAGCTGGTCACCACCACGACCGTGCTCGCGCTGGACCGGTTGCTGTCGGAGGACTCGACGTTCTACGGCGACCTCTTCCCGCACGCGGTGAAGTGGAAGGGAACCATCTACCTCGAGGACGGCCTGCATCGTGCCGTGCGGTCGGCGCTGCGTAATCGCACCATGCTGCACGCCCGAGTGTTCGACATGGATGTACCACTAGCTCAGCAGATGTAGGCCCCAGCGAAATGACGAGAGCGAATTTCGCGTTGGTCGTAGCGAATGACGAGAGAGAATTCCGCGGGGCCCCCCTCCGGTGCGGAAACCGATCCGCGCCCGCTGATCGCGCGCCTGATCTCCTGGTATCTACGCCCTAAGTCCCCGCCGGTGTGGCTGGGCGTCGCGGTGGCGGCCGCCCTGATCACGCTCGAGACCCTGCTCGTGTTCTTCCTCGAGCGATGGGCACCCGACCACGCGTTCGGCGCACTGTTCCTGCTCGGTGTTCTGGTCATCTCCGCCGGCTGGGGATTCTGGCTCGCCGTGTCCACCACGGTGGCAAGTGCGGCCGTCTACACGTACTTCCATCTCCGCAGCGACGGCTTCCTGCCGACCGACAAGTCGGACTTCGTCGCGATCCTCATCTTCGTGCCCATCGCGCTGCTCGCCAACGTTCTCGGCAGCCAGGCCCGGCTGCGGGCCGCCGAGGCGGAGCAGCGCCGACAGGAGGTCGAGGACAGCCACGACGAACTTCGGTGCCTGGCCGAGCAGCAGGCCTCGCTGCGACGGGTCGCCACGCTTGTCGCGCAAGGTAAGCCCGCTTCCGAGGTGTTCTCGGCGGTCGCCGACGAATTGGCGCAGCGCCTGGGTCAGCCGCACTCGGCACTGATCCGATTCGACCCCGACGGCGCCTCGCGCCTGATGGCTTTCTACGACGAGCCGCCCACGGACAAGCAACTCGGCGAACGCTACCCGCTGGGCCACGGCGGGGTGGGTGAGCAGGTTTACCTCACCGGCCGGGCCGCGCGGATGGACACTCAGGATGTCAGCGGACTTGCCGCCGTCCGCGCCCAAGAGATGGGTCTGGGCTCGGTGGTCGCCGTGCCCATCGTCGTCCACGGGCGCGTTTGGGGTGCCGCGCTGATTGGCGCCCCGCACGGCGAGACTCCCCTGCCGCCCGACACCGAAGCCCGTGTGGAGGATTTCACCGATCTCGTCGCGACCGCCATCGCCAACGCACAGGCCCGATCCGAACTCGCCGCCTCGCGCGCCAGAATCGTCACCGCCGCCGACAGCGAGCGCCGCCGCCTCGAACGCGACCTGCACGACGGCACACAGCAGCGCCTGGTCTCGCTGGGCCTCGAGCTACGCGCCGCGGAAGCGACGCTGCGCGAGGATTCCAGCCCCGTCGCCAACCAGATCTCGGAAGTCGTTTCCGGGCTGACCCACGTCTCGGAGGACCTTCGCGAGATCTCGCGGGGAATCCATCCGGCGATCCTGTCCAAGGGCGGCCTCGGCTCCGCACTCAAGGCCCTTACGCGACGGTCGGCGCTGCCGGTCGACCTCAGCCTCGAGGTGGACGGCAGGCTGCCCGGATCCGTAGAGGTGGCCGCGTACTACGTCGTCGCCGAATGCCTGACGAATGTCGCGAGACACTCACGGGCGACGGCGATTACGGTGAACGCCGAGACGGACGGCGCGAATCTGCGGCTCGCGATTCACGACGACGGAATCGGCGGCGCGGACCCGGCCAACGGGTCCGGACTGACGGGTCTCATCGACCGTGTCGAAGCACTCGGCGGACGAATGGAGCTGTTCAGCCCCGTCGGCGATGGGACGTCGCTGCATGTGACGATCCCGTTCGAGGCGCCGGCCAACGATTGAGGCCGCCAAGGGGACGATGCCCTAGCTGCCCGGCAGGTTGGACAACAGCGGACCCAGTCCCTCGGCCATGGTGGGATGGGCCAGCACGGCGTCGCGAAGCGCCGTGTAGGGCAACCCGGCGATCATCGCGGTCTGGACTGCGGCCATCACCTCGCCGGCCTGGCTACCCAGCATCGTGAAACCGAGGATGCGGTCGTCGTCCTTGGCGACGAGCGCCTTCATGAACCCCCGTGTCTCGCCGGTTGTCTGCGTGCGCAGGACTGCGCCCATCTCCAGTCGTGCGACGCGGACCTCTACACCGCGACGGGCGGCTTCACGTTCGGTCAATCCGACGCGAGCCAGTTCGGGATCGGTGAACATGCAGTGCGGGACCAGCCGGTCTTTCCTGGTGCGGTTCCCGCCCGCCAGGTTGTCCCTGATGATCCGGTAGTCGTCGAACGAGACGTGGGTGAACTGCGGATTCTGCGAACAGCATTCACCGATCCCCCACACACCCGGCGCACTCGTCTCGAGGCGGTCGTTGACCGCGAGATAACCGCGCGGGTCCAGTTCCACACCGGCCACATCGAGGCCGAGGCCCACGGTATTCGGAATCCGCCCGGTGGCAACCAGGATGTCGGTGCCGTCCACGGTGAACTCGCTATCGGGCGTGCGTATCCCGACACTGACCTCATCGCCGGATTGGCCGCGGACACCGATCGGTACAGCGTTTTCCAATACATCGATGCCTTCATCGGTGAGCATGCGACGCACCTCGTCGGCGACATCCTCGTCCTCCTGGCTCACCACCTGCGACCCGTGCTGAATCACCGTCACGTGGCTGCCGAATCGCCGGTAGGCCTGCGCCAGCTCGAGACCGACGTAACCGCCGCCGAGCACGATGAGGTGTGGCGGCGCGTAGTCGAGTTCGAGTGTCTCGATGCTGGTGAGCGGCTCGGCGGCGAGAAGACCCGGCACATCGGGAATCGCCGCATGGGTGCCGAGGTTCAAGAACATCCGATCACCCGCCAGAAGGCGGGTACCACCGTCGTTGAGCTGGACCGAAAGGGTCCGCGGCGCGGTGAACTCTCCGCTGCCCATGATCAGCTCCGTACCGCTGTTCTCGTACTGCTTCAGGGTGCCGGCGATCATGTAGTTGACCATTTCGCGCTTGCGCGCCCTGACCTTGGCCATGTCGACGGACACGGCATCGGTTCCGGCCCCGAACGTCGCCGCATGGTGCACCAGGTCAGCGACCTTCGCGCTCCAAATCTCGTTCTTACTCGGCAGGCAGTTGATGTTGGGGCACGACCCGCCGATCCATCGGCGCTCCACCACCGCGGTCCGCATGCCCGAGCCGGCCAGGTGCCAGGCCAGGTACATGCCGCCGTTTCCGCTGCCCAACACGACCGCATCGAACTGTTCGGCTTGCATATCGGATCCCCTCAGTCCAAAAACGATGTGTTATAAGTGAATTGGCTAGCCATGGGGAATCTCCTTCGGTGAGCCGGCCCCGATTCAGGGCATTCCCAGAATCGACCCGTAACGTCACGCTGTCGTTCCCGCTGTCACCCATCGGTGCGCCGCTAGCAGGAGTCCGGCACTACCGGTTAACCCCCAACCGGCGCACAGATTCCGGTTAGCGGGAATGCGGATGGGTATGAGGGGATGGAAAGCTGAGCTAATGATGTCGAGAGGTGACCGGTGCGCTGTCTGATCGTCGACGACAACGCCGGTTTCCTGGCCGCTGCCCGCAAGCTCCTCGAGGGCGCAGGCATCACAGTCGTGGGCACCACATCGTCGAGCTCCGAGGCGGTTGAACTCGCTACGCAGCTGCGCCCGGACGTGACGCTGGTCGATATCGATCTCGGCACCGAAAGCGGCATCGACCTCGTCGGGCGTCTACATCTGGCAGGCACGTGGTCGGTGATATTGATGTCCGCGCACTCCGCGGATGATTTCCTCGACCCGATCGCCAGCAGCGGCGCGCTGGGTTTCGTCGCCAAATCAGAGTTGAGCGCAGCGGCGATCCAGCAGGTTCTCGGTGGCTCAGCGGGCGTCCAGGAAGGTGATCACCGCTAGCACGCGGCGGTGATCGTCGCCGGTCTCCGGCAGGTCGAGCTTGGTCAGGATGCTGCGCACGTGTTTCTCGACGGTGCCTTCGGTGACCCACAGCCGGCGGGCGATGCCGGCATTCGACCGCCCTTCTGCCATCTGCTGCAAAACCTCGCGCTCCCGGTCGCTGAGCACCGCTAGCGGGTCATTGCGTCGACGGGCGGACACCAGTTCCTGCACCAGTGCGGGATCGACGACCGACGCGCCCCTTGCGATGCTCTCGACCGTTTCGATGAAGTCCTCGACGGCGGTGACCCGGCTCTTCAGCAGATATCCGATGCCGTGCCCGCTGGCGAGCAACTCCATCGCGTCCTCGACGTCGACGTGCGCGGACAGCACCAGAATGGCCGTATCGGGAAACTCCTCACGGATCACCCGCGCGGCATCGAGGCCCTCAGTGGTGTTGGTGGGCGGCATCCTGATGTCGGCCACCACGAGGCCGGGTTGTATTTCTCGAACCCGTTCGAGCAGTTCGGGACCGTCGCCCGCCTGGCCGACGACTTCGAACCCCGCGCGTTCCAGGAGGCTCGCCACGCCTTCGCGCAGCAGCACGTCGTCGTCGGCGATCACCACCCGCACCGGAGTCGCCACCGACCCTCCTCCCGAGACTGCCAGACCGCTGTGGACATCCTGCGTTACTCGCACGTGATCTACAACGAAACTTTGCAGCCAGGAGTTCGACTGCTAGTCGGCGGCCATGGCTTCGCGCAGGCTGCGGGGCCGCATATCGGTCCAATTCTCCTCGACGTAGGCCAGACAGTCCACGCGGGTGGCCTCACCGAAGACCACACGCCAACCGGCAGGCACGTCGGCGAACGTCGGCCACAGGCTGTGCTGGTCCTCGTCGTTGACGGTCATCGGCAATCAGCGCCTCCTGCACACGGGCGGAGAACACGCCCCGGTCGGTGCGCGGCAGCGCGTCTCGCCGTTCTGCGAGTGTGAGTTTGGACCAGCGGGTCCTGTAGGAGAACAGCATGGTCTCGAAGAAGCCCTCACCTCGGGTAACACAATGTGATCCGCGGCGAGATCATGGTGATCATCGAGACCCTTTGGCGGAAAAGCTCATTGAGCATCGACGCTGCGGTCTCGCCGCCTCCGATCACCGCGACGCGGAGATGCGTTGTACCTCATCGGCGATCACGGTCATGCCGATGTTTCCCGCGACCGAGGTGCGAATACGGTCTTGACCACCGCTCGAAGCGGGCGGCGGGGCCGCCCGTCGCGTTGCCGCGGCGGTGCGGAAGGATCGATGTATGGACCTGTCGGGCGTCGGTGTCTGGAGTTCGCAACTGCGCTACGGCGATCCCGCCGAGGCCGCCGAGGCTGCCGCGGAGTTGGAGGAATTGGGCTTCACCGCACTGTGGATCCCGGACGTCGGTGGGCATGTGTTCGATTCGGTCGGTCACCTCCTGTCCTCGACCGAGCGGGTGGTCATCGCCACCGGAATCCTGAACCTGTGGTTGCACGAGCCGTCCGATGTGGCCGCGACGTACGCGTCGCTGGCTGCGACGCACGGTGAGCGCTTTCTGCTGGGCATCGGTGTCAGCCACGCCCCGCTCATCGATTCGAAAGAGCCCGGCCGGTACCGCAAGCCGCTCGCCGCGACCCGTGCGTACCTGGACGCGTTGGACGCGGCGGACCAACCGGTGCCCGTCTCGAACCGGGTGCTCGCCGCGCTCGGCCCGAAGATGCTCGAGCTCGCCGCGACACGTTCCCGCGGCGCCCACCCCTATTTGGTGACCCCTGACCACACGCGCCAGGCCCGTGATCATCTCGGCGACGGGCCCCTGTTGTTGCCCGAACAGACGGTTGTTCTCGCCGGCGACCGATCACAAGCGCGTGCCATCGGAACCGATTGGCTCCGTGCGTATCTGGCGCTCCCCAACTATGCCAACAACCTGCTGCGCTCCGGCTTCACGCAGGACGATCTGCAGTCGGTGACCGATCGCCTGTTCGACGCGATCATCGCGTGGGGCGACGAGGAGTCCGTTCTGCACCGGGTGAACGAGCACCTCGCCGCGGGCGCCAACCACGTCTGCGTACAGGCGCTCACCGCCGACCCGAGAGAGTTCCCGCGCGAGCAGTGGCGTCGGCTAGCCGCGGCCCTGCGCTGAGGACCCGAGTTCGGTCAGCACGTCGGCGCTCTCCGGCCATCGGCCGAATTACAGCGACTTGACCGCCAGCGGCTGGTCTGTGCCGGACACCCGAATATCGACGGAGCGGATTTCCGATGTCGGAATGCTCGTCGCCGCCGACAGTCCGGTCGCTTCGTCTCCTGCGGGCTTCCACGAGCCGACCGCGGTCTGCGCGCCATCCTTCGTCGTCACGACTATGTCGTAGCTGGCGACGTCGCGGGACCAGTCCTTGGTGTACTGGCAGGCCCAGTTGAGCTCGGTGCCCCACTTCTTCTCGGTGATCGCCACCTGCGCCGTGACGCCTTCGCGCGCCCCGGGCTGCATAGGCGCCATCGCGACCGTCTGCACGGTTGCCGGGCTCGGAAACACCGTCGCCCCCACGACACCGCCCACGATGGCCAACGCGGCCGCCAGACTCACTGCGGCCACCAAACCCGTTCGCCGAGAGCGCCGCTGCCGTTTCACCGCCGCCTGCGCAAGCGAGGCGACGTTGTCGGGGGGCGCGTCGACCGGCGCGTCGCCCGCGAGGTCGGTCAGCGCAACCGCCTCTTCGCGGCTCAGCGCGTTGAGGATGCCCGGCAGTCCGGCAAGCTCGGTGAGCTCGGCGGCCTGCGCAGGGTTGGCCGCGAGAAAGTCCTCGTAGCTACGCCGATCCGATTGGCTCAGTGCGCCGAGGACATAAGCGGCGTCCCACTCGGCGAGGTCGTCGCCCGGTATTTGGCTTGTCATCTGACAACCCCCCTTTCCTGCAAGGCAATTCGCAAAGCGCGTACCGCGTAGTGAAGTCTGGATTTGACGGTGCCCTCGGGGATCTGTTCCTGCTGGGCGATATCGGCGACGGTTTGGCCGAGGTAGTAGGCACGCACGACGACGGTGCGATGGTCGGGATTGAGCGACTTGAGTGCGTCCGAAAGTATCCACTTGTCGAACGCCGGCCCGATCGCATCGACCGACGGCCGTTCGGGAACGTTGTCCGTCTGCAACTCGCGCGAGTATCGGGCGCTGCGCCGGTCATCGATCACCAGGTTGCGGGCCACCGTGAACAGCCACTTGCGTGCTGATTCGCTCGACTGCTCCAGTATCTCCGGCTTTCCCCAGAGGCGTAGCAGCGACTCCTGCACCACGTCCTCGGCGAAAGGCATGTCTCCCCTGGTGAGCCTCAGAACATAGCGCAGCAGATCCTGGCTGTGGGCATCATGGATCG
The DNA here is from genome assembly GCA_963766945.1 of uncultured Actinomycetota bacterium. Classification (GTDB taxonomy): domain Bacteria; phylum Actinomycetota; class Actinomycetes; order Mycobacteriales; family Mycobacteriaceae; genus Mycobacterium. Next base: position 51,462 of record CAVYCT010000016.1, on the reverse strand, counting down.
CCCGCAGCAGTTCGGCTTGGTCGGGCTCAGTCATTTTTCATACACCGCGCATTCCTCGCTTTCCGTCGTACTCGCTGACCACAACGGAACACCACCCCGAAATCGTTCAAATCGGCGCGCGTTGGCTCAGTCAAGCAGAGTGCGGACCACTGCGTCGGCCAACAGCCGACCCCGGTCGGTGAGAATCAGGCGGTCGGTGTCACGCCTCAGAAGACCGTCGCCGATGGCCGTTTCGGCTCGCCCTCGTTCGGCCTCACTCAACATTTCCACGGGCAGCCCGGCGCGCATCCTCGCCCGCAACATCACGTCCTCAGTGTGAAGCGCGACGGTGTCGAGACGCTCGGAGTCCGCCACCGGCAGCGTCCCGTCGGCGAGTGCCTGCGCATAGGCGTTGGGGTGCTTGACATTCCACCAACGCGTCGCGCCCACGTAACCGTGTGCGCCCGGCCCGGCCCCCCACCACTCGCCGCCGTTCCAGTAGCCCACGTTGTGACGGCACTCGCCGCCGGGTCTGCACCAGTTGGACACCTCGTACCAATCGAAGCCTGCCGACGACAGCCGCGCGTCGAGCAGTTCGTAGCGGTGCGCCAGCACGTCGTCGTCGGGTGCCGAGATTTCGCCGCGCCGCACTCGCCGGGCCATCGCGGTGCCGTCCTCGACCACGAGGGCGTATCCGGAGACGTGGTCCACCCCGGCCTCGATGGCGGCGTCGACCGAGCGCAGCAGGTCATCGTCGGTCTCGCCCGGCGTGCCGTAGATCAGGTCGAGGTTGATGTGGTCGAAGCCGGCGGCGCGGGCCTCCCGCGCAGCGTCGAGCGCCCGGCCGGGCGAGTGGACCCTGTCGAGCACCGCAAGCACCTGCGGAGCGACCGACTGCATGCCGAGCGACACCCGGGTGTAACCGGCGGCGCGCAACGCGTCGAACAGCTCGGGCGACGTCGACTCGGGGTTGGCCTCGGTGGTGACCTCGGCATCGGGCGCCAGCAGGAAGTTGTCGCGGACCGCGCCGAGCACCGCGGCCAGGCCCGCTGCCCCCAGCAGCGATGGGGTGCCACCGCCGACGAACACGGTATCGACCTGCGGCGTTGCCAACTGCGTCGCCGCCAGCCTCAGCTCGATGCGCAGTGCGTCGAGCCATCCGTCCGGGTTGGCACCGCCCGCCTCGGCGGGGGTGTAGGTGTTGAAGTCGCAGTAGCCGCATCGGGTGGCACAGAACGGCACGTGGATATAGATGCCGAACGGCCGTGCTCCCATTTACCCAGTGTCCCAGAGCGGATTTTGCTCACCCTGAGCGCAAATCTCCCCCGGTTAGGGCATATGTCGGTGTTCGTGGCACAATTGGATGCGTGATTGCCGCCCGCATCTTCCCCCAGCGTGTCTCGCTGGTGGTCCGGCGGCATGTTGACTTCAAGCGCGTTTGTACCTGTTGTTGTCTGCCTTGATGTCGTAGACCTGCCCACCTGTACTTTCAGCTGGCCGCCGGATCTGCGCCGCCGGGCAGCCTCCTGGTGTCTCTGCGCGATCCGGCTCCATAAGGAGCCACCCAATGACAACCACCGAAACCACCACCGCCAAGCCGGTCAAGCGCCCGCGCGGCGAGGGCCAGTGGGCGCTCGGCTACCGCGAGCCGCTCAACCCGAACGAACAATTCAAGAAGGACGACGACCCGCTCAACGTGCGGGACCGCATCGTCAACATCTACTCCAAGCTGGGGCTTCGACAGCATCGACAAGCAGCGACCTGCGCGGCCGGATGCGCTGGATGGGCCTGTACACCCAGCGTGAGCAGGGCTACGACGGCACCTGGACCGGCGACGAGAACGCCGACCTGCTCGAGGCCCAGTACTTCATGATGCGGGTGCGCTGCGACGGCGGCGCGCTGACAACGCAGCGCCCTGCGCACGCTCGGCGAGATCTCCACCGAGTTCGCCCGCGACACCGCCGACATCTCCGACCGCGAGAACGTCCAGTACCACTGGATCGAGATCGAGAACGTCCCCGAGATCTGGGAGCGCCTGGCGGCGGTCGGCCTGCAGACCACCGAGGCGTGCGGCGACTGCCCCCGCGTCGTGCTCGGCTCGCCGCTGGCCGGCGACTCGGTCGACGAGGTGCTCGACCCGACCTGGGCGATCGACGAGATCGTGCGCCGCTACATCGGCAATCCCGAGTTCTCCAACCTGCCGCGCAAGTACAAGACCGCGATCTCGGGCCTGCAGGACGTCGCGCACGAGGTCAACGACGTCGCGTTCATCGGCGTCAACCACCCCGAGCACGGCCCCGGCCTGGACCTCTGGGTCGGCGGCGGGCTGTCGACCAACCCGATGCTGGCGCCAGCGGGTCGGCGCATGGGTGCCGCTCGACGAGGTGCCCGACGTCTGGGAGGCCGTGACCTCGGTGTTCCGCGACTACGGATACCGGCGGCTGCGCGCCAAGGCGCGGCTGAAGTTCCTGATCAAGGACTGGGGCATCGAGAAATTCCGCCAGGTGCTCGAAGACGAGTATCTGAAGCCGCAAGCTCATCGACGGTCCCGCTCCCGAGCCGGTCAAGCACCCGATCGACCACGTCGGCGTCCAGAAGCTCAAGAACGGACGCAACGCCGTCGGCGTCGCCCCGATCGCGGGCCGGGTGACCGGCACGCATCCTGTCCAAGGTCGCCGACCTGGCCGAGGCGGCGGGTTCGGACCGCGTGCGTTTCACGCCGTACCAGAAGCTGATCATCCTCGACGTGCCCGACGACAAGCTCGACGAGCTGCGTCGCCGGCCTGGACGCGCTGGGGCTGCCGTCGACGCCGTCGCATTGGCGCAAGAACCTGATGGCCTGCACCGGCATCGAGTTCTGCAAGCTGTCGTTCGCCGAGACCCGAAAGGGCGGGCGCAGGTGCTGGTGCCCGAGCTGGAGAAGCGGCTCGAAGACATCAACGCCCAGCTCGATGTGCCGATCACCATCAACATCAACGGCTGCCCGAACTCGTGCGCGCGCATTCAGGTCGCCGACATCGGGTTCAAGGGCCAGATGGTCGACGACGGCGACGGTACTCCGTCGAGGGCTTCCAGGTACACCTGGGCGGCAGCCTCGGCCTGGACAGCGGCTTCGGCCGCAAGCTGCGCCAGCACAAGGTGCTCTCCACCGAACTCGGCGACTACATCGACCGGGTCGTTCGCAACTTCGTGAAACAACGAGAGCAGGGCGAGCGTTTCGCTACGTGGGCAGTACGAGCAGACGAGGCGGACTTGAGGTGACGGATCTGATGACCGAGGAGCAGTTGCAGCAGCTGGCCGAGCGCGGCGCGGCCGAACTCGACGGCGCAAGCGCCGATGACCTGTTGCGCTGGACCGACGAGCACTTCGGCGGCGAATACGTGGTCGCGTCCAACATGCAGGACGCGGTGCTCGTCGACCTCGCGTCCAAGGTGCGTCCCGGCGTGGACGTGCTGTTCCTGGACACCGGCTACCACTTCGTCGAGACGATCGGGACCCGGGACGCCGTCGAGGCCGTCTACGACATCAACGTGGTCAACGTCACGCCGGAGAACAGCGTCGCCAAACAGGACGAGTTGTACGGCAAGGATCTGTTCGCCCGCGACGCCAGCGAGTGCTGCCGGATGCGCAAGGTGGAGCCGCTGTCGGCGGCGTTGCGCGGCTATACGGCGTGGGTGACCGGAATCCGCCGGATCGAGGCGCCGACGCGCGCCAACGCTCCCCTGATCAGCTGGGACAAGGCGTTCGGCCTGGTGAAGATCAACCCGATCGCGCCGTGGTCCGACGAGGACATGCAGAGCTACATCGACGCCAACGATGTGCTCGTCAATCCCCTTGTCTTCGAGGGGTATCCGTCGATCGGCTGCGCCCCGTGCACGGCCAAGCCGGTCGAGGGTGCCGATCCTCGCAGCGGCCGCTGGGCGGGCCAGTCCAAGACGGAATGCGGATTGCACGCTTCGTGACTGTGATGCTCCAGCTCCCGCCCACCGCCCGCTGGTACTGACCGCCCATGGCAGCGCCGATCCCCGATCGGCGGCATCGGCGCACGAGGTGGCCCACGCCGTCCGCATGCTGCGGCGCGGCGTCGACGTTCGTGTCGCGTTCTGCGAGCAGAACTCTCCCAATCTGCGCGACGTGCTGGCCGACTGCCGAGGTGACGCCGTGGTGGTGCCCCTGCTGCTCGCCGATGCGTATCACGCGCGGGTCGACATCCCGGCGCTGATCCGCGAATCGGGGTCCGGCGCGCGGCAGGCCGATGTCCTCGGCGAGGACGACCGGCTCATTGCCGTCCTTCGGCAGCGGCTCGCGCACGTGGGAGTGTCTCGACTCGACCCCGATGTGGGCGTTCTCGTCACCGCGGTCGGCTCATCGCGCCCCGAGGCCAACGCGCGTACCGCATCCGTCGCCGACTACCTGGTGCAGCAGACCCACTGGAAGGCGACGACCGCATTCGCCACCGGGCCGCACCCGACGCTGGCCGAGGCGGCGGAGACCCTCCGCGAGCGCGGCGCCACCCGGCTGGTCATCGCGCCATGGTTCCTCGCCCACGGCCGGATCACCGACCGCGTGGCCGAATATGCACGCGCACAACGGATTCTGATGTCCGAACCGCTTGGCCCGCACCGGCTGGTGGCCGACACGGTGCTGAATCGTTTTGACGAGCTGATCGCTGCGCGCGCAGCGGCCTGAGCTCAGAATCCTCCGCCCACTTACGGCGGGTGCGCCACGCCTGTCGCGTGACGAGCGCTTTCGCGCGCGGCAATAAACTCTCGCTGAGCCTAGATATCCACCAGCGAATAGTTCGCCGGTACAAATACCCAAATGGCCACGCTGTCTGATGACTCCTGCTGTCGCTGAAGCTCTTCCGTTTCACCTCGCCAACAGAAAGTCGCTCACCGTGTCCGTGTTCGTAGACATCACCCCCGACGAGTCGCACGTCGACTCGCCACACGCGACCGCGCCCACCGGCAAATCGCGCGGACGCCTGACCCGTGCCGTACTCCCGTTGCTCTCAGTGGTCGTCTTCTTCATCGTCTGGCAGATCGCCGCGGCCGCAGGCATCTGGAACCAGACCTTCGTGCCGTACCCCAGCACCGTGTGGCGCGCCTTCCTCGACGTGTCCACGACCCATGACGGTGTCCGCGGATACGGCGGCTACCTGCTGTGGGAACACCTGTACATGACGCTGCGCCGCGTGCTCGTCGGCGTCGTCATCGGCGTGGTGCTCGGCGTGCTCCTCGGCTTGGTGATGGGCTCGGTCAGCTGGGTGCGCAGCGTGCTGGAACCCTGGTTGACATTCCTGCGCGCGCTGCCGCCGCTGGCCTACTTCTTCCTGTTGGTGATCTGGCTCGGCATCGACGAGGCGCCCAAGGTCACGCTGCTGGCACTCGCGGCCCTGCCGCCTGCCGCCGTCGCGACCACCGCGGCCGTCGTAGCCGCTCCCGTGGGATTGCAGGAGGCCGCTCGTGCCCTGGGCGCCTCCCCCACCGAGGTCATCCGCGATGTCGTTGTCCCGTCGGCACTTCCGGAGACCTTCACGGGCATCCGTCTTGCGGTCGGCATGGCCTACTCATCGGTGGTCGCCGCCGAGCTGTTCAACGGGATCCCCGGCATCGGCGGCTTGGTGAAGGACGCCAGTAACTACAACAACACCCCGGTCGTGCTCGTCGGCATCTTCGCCATCGGCATTTCCGGGCTCGTGATCGACGGTCTGCTTCGCGCCATCGAACGGCGCGCGGTCCCCTGGAGAGGAAAAATCTGACGATGAAACTCAAGTCCGTAATTGTCGCGCTGGCGGCGACGACGCTGGCGCTGGCCGGCTGCTCGGTCGACCACTCGGGCCAGTCGGCTGACAAGCCCACGATCCGCATCGGTTACCAGAGCTTTCCGTCCGGCGACCTGGTCGTGAAGAACAGCAAGTGGCTCGAAGAAGCGCTACCGAACTACAACATCAAGTGGACGAAGTTCGACTCCGGTGCCGACGTCAACACCGCGTTCATCGCCAAGGAACTGGACTTCGGTGCGCTGGGGTCCAGCCCCGTCGCCAGGGGGTTATCGGCGCCGCTGAACATCCCCTACAAGGTCGCCTTCGTGCTCGACGTGGCAGGTGACAACGAGGCGCTGGTGGCCCGCAACGGCGCCAACGTCAACACGATCGCCGAGCTGCGCGGCAAGCGCATCGCGACGCCGTTCGCGTCGACCGCCCACTACAGCCTGCTAGCGGCCCTGGCCCAGAATGGCTTGTCCACCACCGATGTTCAGTTGGTCGACCTGCAGCCACAGGCGATTCTGGCCGCCTGGGATCGCGGTGACATCGACGCCGCCTACACCTGGCTTCCGACGCTGGACGACCTGCGCAAGTCCGGCAAGGACCTCATCACCAGTCGTCAGCTCGCCAAGGATGGAAAGCCCACACTGGATCTCGGCGCTGTCAGTGACGACTTCGCGTCCGCGCACCCGGAGGTCGTCGACATCTGGCGGCAGCAGGAGGCCCGCGCCCTCAAGCTGATCAAGGATGATCCGAATGCCGCCGCCAAGGCGATTGCAGCCGAAATCGGTCTGTCGCCCGAAGATGTTGCGGGCCAACTGAAGCAGGGTGTCTACCTGACGCCCGAGCAGGTCGCCTCTGAGGAATGGCTTGGTTCGGATGGCAAGCCCGGCAACATCGCGGTGAACCTGCAGAGCGCGTCACAGTTCCTCGCCGAGCAGAAGCAGATCCCGGCGGCAGCGCCGTTGACGGCCTTTCAGGACGCGATCTATACCAAGGGGCTGCCGAGTGTCCTCAGTCAGTGACGCGAAACCCATTGCACTGCCCAGAAGTAACGGTGGTGTCCGGATCTCCGGAGTGTCGCACCGCTACGGCAAGGGCAATAATGAGGTCACCGCACTCGGTCCCGTCGATCTGACCGTCGACCCCGGCTCTTTCCTCGTCCTGGTCGGCGCCTCGGGATGCGGGAAGAGCACGCTGCTGAGGCTGTTGGCGGGCTTCGAAACACCCAGCGAAGGCAAGGTGCAGGTGTCGGGGAACGACCCGACACCAGGGGTGACTGCGGGCGTGGTGTTCCAGCAGCCGCGGCTGTTCCCGTGGCGCACGGTCGGTGGCAACGTCGACCTGGCCCTGAAGTACGCCAAGGTGCCGCGGGAGCGGCGAGGCGAACGGCGTGCCCAGCTTTTGGAACGCGTCGGCTTGGAAGGCACCGCCGACCGGCGCATCTGGGAGATCAGCGGCGGTCAGCAGCAGCGGGTGGCGATCGCCCGTGCGCTGGCAGCCGAGACGCCGCTGTTCCTTCTCGACGAGCCCTTCGCCGCGCTGGACGCGCTCACGCGGGAAAACCTGCAGGAGGACGTCCGTCAGGTCAGCGCGGAATCCGGTCGCACCACCGTCTTCGTCACCCACAGTGCGGACGAGGCGGCATTCCTCGGCTCGCGGATCGTCGTGCTGACGCGCAGACCCGGGCAGGTGGCTCTGGATCTCCCGGTCGACCTGCCCCGCACTGGTGTCGATCCCGAGGAACTGCGGCGATCACCCGAATATGCGGAGTTGCGCGCCGAGGTCGGCCGTGCGGTGAAGTCGGCCGCCGCGTAATAAGACTCACGGTGACTCCAGAGGTGGTCGCCGCCCTTTTGTCGTTCTAACTTGCACTTAGCCTATCGGCTTTACTTCTTCGAAGGATGGTTCGCCGTGTCCGAAATCACCGCTACGTCAGATGCTTTGAAGGACGAACCGGTCGGCCCTGTACGGCACCTACGGGGCAATCTCGGGGTCGCCTCGATCGTTTTCATGGTCGTGGCGGCCGCCTCACCACTCGGCGTGATCGGCGGCGTTGTGCCACTGGGGATCGCAGGGGGTAACGGCACGGGATTCCCGGCGACCTTTGTCGTGGCGACGGTGATCCTGCTGTTCTTCGCCGTCGGTTTCACCGCGCTCACACCGTATGTCGAGGAAGCAGGTGCGTTCTTCTCCTACGTCCGCACCGCACTCGGGTTCCCGGCAGGCATCGGTATCGCGTTCGTCGCACTCGTCAGCTATGTGGCGATCGAAGCGGGGGTCTACGGCCTGCTCGGTCCGGCGGGTGGAGTCATCGTCGAGCTGTTCGGCGGCCCGGCCCTGCCCTGGTGGGTGTTCGCGGCGGTGGCATTCGCCATCACCACATTCCTTGGCTATCGCAACATCTCGGTGTCCAGCAAGGTGCTCGCCGTGCTGCTGACGGCCGAGATCGCGATCGTGGTAGTGCTGGACCTGGTCATCGTCCTTCAAGGCGGCGACCACGGATTGTCGACCGGCATCATCAACCCGAGCGCCATCTTCTCCGGCTCGTTGGGCATCGGGCTGCTTTTCGCGTTGATCAGCTACGTCGGGTTCGAGGCGACGGCCATCTTCCGCGATGAAGCCCGCGACCCTGAGCGCACCATCCCCCGCGCGACCTATGTCGCGCTGATCCTGATCGGCGTGTTCTACGCGGTGACCAGCTGGGCATTGATCTCGGGCTGGGGCGACGCGGAAGCGGTAACCAGGGCCACCGATTCCGGCTCCACGTTCCTGGCCGACACCGCCCAGCGCTACATCGGCCTGGTGGGCACCGACATCATCACGGTGTTGTACTTCACCAGCCTGTTCGCCTGCATCCTCTCGTTCCACAATGTGGCGTCACGGTACGTGTTCGCGCTGTCGCAGCGCGACGTGCTGCCCGAATCGCTGAGCCGCCCCCATGAGAAGCACGGCTCGCCGCATTCGGCGTCACTCTGGATCTCCGGCGTCGTCGCCGTGAGCGTCATTCTGGCCGTCGTGTTCAAACTCGACCCCGCCGCGCAGTTCTACACCTGGTTCGCCGGGGCGACGACCGTCGGATTCGTTCTTCTCCTGATCGCCACATCGCTTGCGGTGCTGGTGTATTTCGCCCGTGACCGTCGCGGTTACTCACAGTGGCGGGTCCGTATCGCGCCCACACTCGGACTGGTGGGTCTCGTCGTCGGATTGATCCTCATCGTCATCAACCTCGAGGGTCTGGTCGGCGGCTCGACGATCCTGGGCTGGTCCATCGTTGGACTGCTGGTCGTGGCATTCGCATTGGGCACCTTCGTCGGCACCCGGGTGAGCGACAACACCGTTTCGAAGTCATGACAGGGACGGTCAATTCGACGGATACCCGGCTCGCGCCTTCGGCTAGCGAGCAGGAGTTGAGGCAGGCGCTCCAGGACGGGTCGCTGGCCGAGATCGAGATCGCGTGGAGCGATCCGTTCGGCCACGCCCAGGGCAAGCGAATCCCGGCGGCTCAGTTCCTCGACCGTGCCCTCGGCACCGGATTCGCCTTCTGTGAAGCGTCTCTGGGCTGGAACACCGACGGCACCGTCATCGACTCGCTGCGGCTGACCAACTGGAGCGGCGGTTACCCCGACGTGTACGCCGTTCCGGACTTCGCCACATATCGGCCGTTGCCTTGGCGTCCACGGGTCGGTCACGTCATCTGCGACATCGTCGCCCACGACCGCAGCCCATCACTGCTGGATCCCCGCGCGGTACTCAAGAAGGTCCTGGAACGCCTTGCCTCACTTGGCTTCACCGCCAAAATCGGCGTGGAGTTCGAGCTCTATCTGCTGAACGCCGACGGGTCCCCGTTCCAGGCCGACATTCACGCCTACTCGCTGGAAAATGCGAACGCCCTCGACCCCATCCTCAGCGACCTCTACGAAACGCTCAGCGACTTCACCAGGCTGGAGGGCATCCAGACGGAGTACGGCCCGGGTCAGATCGAAACCAACCTCGTCTACACCGACGCATTGGAAGCCGCCGACGACGCCGCTCGGCTCAAGTACGCGACCAAGGAAGTGGCCCGCAAGCACGGCAAGATCGCCAGCTTCATGCCAAAGCCGTTCACCGAGCACTCCGGAAGCTCGCAGCACCTACACATCTCGTTGTGGCGCGATGACGCAGCCGGCCTTCGCGCCCGACAACGGCAGCGAGAACGAGCTGGCTCTGCATGCGATCGCGGGCCTGCTGGAACATCTGCCCTCGATCACGTTGTTCGGCGCGCACTCCGTGAACGCTTACCGACGATTCACCCCTGACTCCTTCGCCCCCGCCACCGTGACGTGGAGCCGCGACAATCGCAGCGCCGCCGTACGCTCACTGATCGAGCCGGATCCGTCGGCCAGCAGAATCGAACTGCGCAGCGGCGCCTCCGATGCCAATCCCTACTGGCTGATCGCTTCGGCATTGGCGGCGGTGGTCGCCGGCCTCGAAGCCGGGCGCAGTGCGCCGCGGATCGGGGAAGGCAACCTTTACGGCGAAGGTGTTCGGTTACCTGAATCACTCGGTGTGGCAATTGAACTGGCCACTCGCGACGACACCATCCTGGACATCCTCGGCGCCGATTCCGTGTTGGATTTCGCAGCGCTCGCCCGAAGTGAGTGGGCAGAGTATTCCAACGAAGTCAGCGACTGGGAACGCAGGCGCTATCTGGGCCGTTCGTGACGGCGCCCCGGTTCGGCGTGTGGGCGCCGGTCTACGGCAATCACGGGGCGCGCGATCATCCGCACGACGCGCCCGACGCCAGCTACGGGCGCACCCGCCGCCTTCTGCTTCGCGCAGAGCAGGCCGGGTTCGACTCGACGCTGCTGGCAGAGCACGTCATTCACCCCAGCAACACCGAAGACGACGTCCTCGAAACATGGTCGACGATAGCGGCACTGGCCGAGGCCACCACCCGCATCGAGTTGATCGGTGCGGTCAAACCGCTGCTGTTCAACCCGCTGGTGTTCGCCAAGATCGCCGCCAACATCGCAGACATCTCCGATGGGCGCCTCGCGGTCAATCTCGTCACCGGGTGGTTCCTTCCCGAGCTGGAGGGTCTCGGCCTCGATCCGCTCGACCACGACGACAGGTATGCCTATTCACGGGACTGGATCTCGACCGTCACCGAACTGTGGACAGGCAAGCAGGTCCCGATCGGCACCCGCGGTGGTCAGCCCGCGCTGATTCGGCCGGTACCCGCGACGCCTCCGCTTCTGTATGTCGGCGGTGAATCAGAGCCGGGCCGTGCGCTCGCCGCCGAGCACGCCGACGTGTTCTTCATCAACGGTCGGCCATTCGCCGAAACCGTCGAGGTCATCGAGGATCTTCGGGCCCGACCTCGCGAAGGTGTGCAGCTGCGATTCGGCTTGTCGGCCTTCGTCATCGCTCGGGACACCGAGGCGGAGGCCCTGGCCGAGCTCGACTACCTGCAGGCGCTATCCGATGCCGAGAGCCGGCCCGAGAGCGCCGGTGGGACCGATCCGAAGACCCAGATGTACAAGGTGCTCTCGGGTACCAAGCGCATCGGCTCCAACGGCGGCACGCTGGCCGGCCTCGTCGGCAGCTACGAGCAGGTGATCGAACGCATACACACCTTCCATGACGCCGGGATCGAGTTGTTCATGCTGCAGTTCCAGCCGATCGAGGCCGAGCTGGAACGCTTCGCGGACAAGATCATTCCCCACTTCCGTTAAATGGCCTGAGCCGTTAAGTGGCCGCAGCCGTTAAGAGCCCTGGAGTCGACATGACCGTCACCCGCGAACCCGTTGCGCCGCGCAAGCCGTTCACCAGTGAGCCGCTCGGCGGTTCGGTCTCCGAGCGGCTTTCCCGGCTCCCCGACGTCGTGGCCGCACTGCGGCGCGACGACCCGGCGGCCGAGCAGAACCGAGTGTTGCAGTACGAGGGTGTCGAGGCACTGCGGCAGACCGGCGTGCTCGGACTCCGCGTGCCCACGGAGTTCGGCGGCCCCGGCGGCAAGGTCCGCGATGTACTGTCGGTCACCATCCAGATCGCACGGGGCAGTTCCAATGTGGCGCAGGCGCTCCGGTCACACTTCGGCTTCGCCGAGCGCCTACTGAGTAACCGCGCCACGCCGCAGGAGCGCGACGTCTGGTTTCGCCGGACGTATCCCGGCCTCATCGTTGGCAACGCGATCACCGACGCGGCTGGCAAAGCGCCCTCGAGCGCCGATACCAAAGTGCTGCCCGACACCTCCGGGGTGCTGCGACTCAACGGCTACAAGTTCTATTCGACCGGCACATTGTTCGCCGATGTGATCGCGGTGTCGGCGCTGGATGCCGAAGGCCGCGACGTGCAGGCGATCATCCCCGCCGACCGGCCCGGGGTGGAATTGTTCGACGACTGGGATGGTTTCGGGCAGCGCACGACCGCGAGCGGGGGGACGCGGTTCACCGACGTCGAGGTCCATCCCGATGAGGTCGTCACGGTATCCGACGGCAACACCCTCGGGCACGCGACCGCGTTCCTACAGCTGTACCTGGCGTCGGTGGCCGTCGGCATCGCACACGCCGTGCTGGATGACGCCGTCGACTACGTGCGCACCAAGGCCCGTCCCGCCTCGCATTCGGTGGCCGACACCGCCGACACCGACCCGTTCGTGCTGCAGGCCGTGGGTGAAATCGCGGCCGCAGCCGCATCTTCCGAAGCGATTGTCCTGACGGCCGCAGACGCCATCGACCACCTCGTGGACAACAAGCGGCAGCACGACCCCGATGCGGTCGCCGATGTCGCCGTCACCGTCGCCAAGGCGCAGTTGGTCGCCGAACGTCTGACCATTACGGCGGCAGAGCGGCTATTCGACACCGGAGGTGCATCGGCCACCGCCCGCAAGCTCAACCTGGACCGGCATTGGCGCAACGCGCGCACGATCGCCGGGCACAGCCCGCTCGCGTACAAGGCCTATACGGCAGGCAATTACGCCGTCAACGGAGTGTGGCCGCCGGCCAACGGCTACTTCTGAGTCACTCCTACTCAGGCCTTCGTCAGCGCCTCGACGTCGTCGGCCTCGTCGGCCTTGGGAACCTCGGTGCCGCCAGGCAGGGTTGGAACGCGGGTGGCCCGCACGTAGACCGTGTCACCCTCCTTGAGACCCAATGCCTCGGCGTCGCCGCGGGTGATCTGCGCGGTGAACGATGTGCTGTTCGCCGCGCCGGTCAGCTCGACGCGGACCTCGAAGCCCAGCATCACGATTCGGTCGATCGTCGCCTTGAGCACGCCGGTGGCCTGCACTCCGTCGTCGGTACCTGCGATCGCCATGTCGGGATTACGGCCGACGCGGATGTCGTGCGGGCGGACCAGGGTGCCGTTGAGCGAGGAGACGGCGCCCAGGAACGACATCACGAACGCGTTGGCGGGCGTGTCGTAAACGTCTGTCGGAGAACCGACTTGCTCGATGCGGCCCTTGTTGAGGACCGCGATGCGGTCAGCCACATCGAGCGCCTCAGCCTGATCGTGAGTGACCAGCACCGTGGTGACGTGCACCTCATCATGAAGCCTGCGCAGCCAGGCCCGCAGGTCATCGCGCACCTTGGCATCCAGCGCGCCGAACGGTTCGTCGAGAAGCAACACCTCGGGGTCGACCGCGAGCGCGCGGGCGAGCGCCATGCGCTGCCGCTGACCGCCGGACAACTGATTGGGATAACGAGTCTGGAAACCGGCCAGGCCGACCACCTCCAGCAGGTTGTCGACCTTCTCCTTGACCTCCGCCTTGGGCCGCTTGCGGATCTTCAGCCCGAACGCCACGTTGTCGCGGACGGTGAGATGTTTGAAGGCCGCATAGTGCTGGAACACGAACCCGATCCCGCGTCGCTGCGGCGGAACGTTCGTCACGTCCTGACCGTTGATCGTGATCGTGCCGGTGTCGGGCTGATCCAGGCCTGCGATGGCCCGTAACAGCGTCGACTTCCCCGACCCACTTGGGCCCAAACAGCGCGGTCAGAGAGCCCGCGGGCACCTCGAAGTCGACGTTGTCCAGCGCCGCGAAGTCGCCGTAATGCTTGTTGGCGCCCCGCACCACGATTGCGTCGGTCATACGTACTTCTCCTTATGCCTACTTGCTCGCGCGTGCCCGGCGGGCGTCGAGGATGACCTGAACGATCAGCACGATCACCGCCACCGTCATCAGCAGCGTCGACACCGCGTAGGCGCCGTATTCCTGCCCCCTGCTGTACCTGTCCTGCACCAACAGTGTGAGCGTCTGCGAAGTTCCCGGCAGGTTGGACGACACCATGATGACCGCACCGAACTCTCCAAGGGTGCGGGCGATGGTGAGGACGACGCCGTACGTGAGCCCCCACCGGATCGACGGCAGGGTCACGCGCCAGAAGGTCTGCCACCACTGCGATCCGAGAGTGGCCGCCGCCTCTTCCTGGTCGGTGCCGATCTCGTGTAGGACGGGTTCGACTTCGCGGATGACGAACGGCACGGTGACGAAGATGCTGGCCAGCACGATGCCGGGAAAACCGAAGATGATCTTGAGTCCGAAATTGTTCTCGACGAAGCCGAAGAGCCCCGCCGAACCCCAGAGCAGGATCAGCGCAACGCCGACCACTACGGGCGACACCGCGAATGGCAGGTCTATCACCGCCTGCAGGGCGCTCTTTCCGCGGAACCTGTTGCGTGCCAGGACCAGAGCCGTCGGCACGCCGAACAGGACGTTGAGCGGCACCACGATCGCCACCACCAGCAGCGACAGTTGAAGCGCCGACACCGCGGCCGGAGTGGTGATCGAAGCGAAGAACGCGCCAACTCCCGGGGTGAACGTACGCCACAGGATCAGTCCGACGGGTACGAGCACAAGAATGAGAATGTAGGCCAGCGCGATGTAGCGCAGCAGATGCTTGACGGCCGGTGACAGCGTCATCGCGCCATCTCCTCACGCTTGGCGGCGCGGGATCCGATGGTCCGCAGGATGAACAGCACGACGAACGAAATCACCAGCAGCACAATCGAAATAGCGGCCGCACCCGTGCGGTCGTCGTTTTCGATCAGGGTCCGGATCCACTGCGAGGAGACTTCGGTCTCGCCGGGCACCGCACCACCGATCAGCACCACCGATCCGAACTCGCCGATGGCGCGGGAGAATGCCAGCCCCGCGCCGGACAGCAGGGACGGAAACAGTGCGGGCAGGATCACCTTGGCGAAGATGGTCCAGCTGGTCGCGCCGAGGGAGGCTGCAGCCTCTTCGGTTTCGCGATCGAGTTCCAGCAGCACCGGCTGCACCGAACGCACCACGAACGGCAGCGTGACGAACAGCAACGCGATGCCCACGCCCCATTTGGTGTGCTGTAGGTGAATATCGACGGGACTGTTGGGGCCGTAGAGCGCCAGCATCACCAGGCTCGCGACAATCGTTGGCAGCGCGAACGGCAGGTCGATCACCGAGTCGACCAGACGCTTGCCGGGGAAGTCATCGCGCGTGAGCACCCAGGCCACGAGCAGTCCGAACACACCGTTGACCAGCGTGACGCCCAACGAGATCGTGAGCGTCACCTTGAACGACTCGATCGCCGCGTTCGACGTGATCGCTACCCAGAAGGCATGCCAGCCGCCGCCTGCGGCCTGCCACAGGATCGCGGCAAGGGGCAGCAACACGATGACGCTCAGCCAGATGGATGCCGCGCCGACCCGCAGCGTCGTCGTGCCGTGTCGACGGCCCAAGAAACCGGACGCCCGGCCGTCGTCACCGTTGCCGGTGGGTTCGGGCCGGGGCCCCGCTATCGCTGACGCGGATTGGGGGCTAGCTGTCATCCAGTGGCCTGCTTGTAGATCTTGGTGATCGTGCCGTTGTCCTTATCGAACAATGCGGGGTCGACAGTGCTCCAGCCACCGAGGTCGTCGATGGTCCACAGCTTCTGCGGGGTCGGGAAATCCTCGGCGAAGTCGTTGGTGACCGAGGGATCGACCGGACGGAAGCCCGCCTGTGCCCAGATCTTCTGGCCCTCAGGGGTGTAGAGGAAGTTCTTCAGCGCGTTGGCCTGGTCCAGATGGGTGCTGGAAGTGACGACCGCCACCGGGTTCTCGATCTTGAACGTCTGCGGCGGGTTGACGTGCTCGACGGGCTTGCCCTGCCGCTCGACGTTGATGGCCTCGTTCTCGTAGCTGATCAGCACGTCGCCGGTGCCCTGCAGGAACACGTCGGTGGCCTCGCGACCTGATCCCGGCCGGGTCTTGATGTGCTCGGTGACCAGCTTGTTGACGAAGTCCAGTCCGGCCTGCGCGTTCTGGCCGCCGTTGCTCTTGGCCGCATAGGGCGCAAGCAGGTTCCATTTGGCCGAACCCGAGCTCAGCGGGCTCGGGCTGACCACCTCGAGTCCCGGTTGCAGCAGGTCGTCCCAGTCCTTGATGTTCTTCGGGTTGCCCTTGCGGACGACCAGCGACACCACCGAGCCGAACGGGATGCCGTTGGTGGCGTCGGCGTTCCAGTCCTTGGCCACCTTGTCGGCCTTGACCAGGCGGGCAACGTCGGGTTCGACCGAGAAGTTGACGATGTCGGCGGGCTTGCCGTCGACCACGGCTCGCGACTGGTCGCCGGACGCGCCGTACGAGGTGGTCACGGCGACGCCCTTGCCCTCCTCGGTGGCCGCGAACGCCGGGATGATCTTGCTCCAGCCCGGTTCGGGCACGGCGTAGGCGACCAGGGTCAGGGTGGTCGTCGCGCCGCCGGACTGGTCGTCGCCGCCTGCGACGTCGCTGGAGCCACCACCGCACGCGGCGAGCACTGTGGCGGTGGTGGCGAGTACGGCGGCGTTTCGCCAGGACTTTCGGATGTTGAGCATGTGATGACCTTTCCTTGCGGGCGTAACGATGGATCCCGTCACGACGGCAAGGCGATGGATCAGTACCCGGTTATAGAACAGCCGCTACCGAACACCAGACCTCGGACGGGGAATGGAGTCAGCGACAACAACAGACGTCAGCGACGGCACTGAAACCCACGGCAATGAGGGCCAGGATGTGGCCGCTCTTGTTGCCGGTTGCCGTACGCATGGCGCGAAGAATAACAGAGTTGTGGGCTGTGCTCAGCTTGGGCGTCCGCACCGCTCTCGGGGTAGCTCAGCCGGATTGACGAGTCAGCAGCCACGTGACGATCACCAGCACCACGAGGAAGACGAGCACCAACGTCACCCTCGATCGCGGCATGGCACTCCTCACTCGACGTCGCTGTCATCGTGGCGGACACGGCGCAGCATGCGAATCCCGTTGCCGAGCGCACCGTCGAGCACCACGGCGACGCCGTAGGCCAGCGCCAGCACCACGGGCATCACGACCGCGGTCTGCACGACGAACGGCAGGCCCGTCAGCCACAGCTCGACGCCGTCCCACCAATTGAGGAAGCCGGCCACCGGCCCAGAGTATTCGATGCGAACCGAAGTTTGCCCGCCGCTGATCGGGCAGCCACCCGCCGGACACGCACGCGCTTGAGTGGACGCCGGGCAGGTCGGCAGTCGATGATGTCGGCATGGTCGTGCAAGACACCGAGCCATCCGGCCGGACGCCCGCCGTCCCCGTCAGGGAGCCGAACGCCCCGCTGACCGTGACGGCACCCGTGCCGTACGCCTCGGGCGGGTCGTTGCGGAACCCGTTTCCGCCGATCGCCGATTACGCGTTCCTGTCCGATTGCGAGACGACCTGCCTGATCTCGTCGGCAGGTTCGGTCGAGTGGATGTGCGTTCCGCGCCCCGACTCCCCCAGCGTGTTCGGCGCCATTCTGGACCGCGGCGCGGGTCACTTCCGGCTGGGCCCTTACGGCGTATCGGTGCCTGCCGCGCGCCGCTACCTGCCGGGCAGCCTGATCCTGGAGACCACCTGGCAGACGCACACGGGCTGGGTGATCGTGCGCGACGCGCTCGTGATGGGCCCGTGGCATGACATCGAGGCCCGGTCGCGCACGCACCGCCGCACCCCGATGGACTGGGACGCCGAGCACATCCTGCTGCGCACCGTGCGATGCGTGAGCGGCACGGTCGAGTTGGTGATGAACTGCGAGCCTGCGTTCGACTACCACCGCATCCCCGCGACGTGGGAGTACTCGGCACAGGCCTACGGCGAGGCGATCGCCCGGGCCCACCGCGACCCCGACGCGCACCCGACGATGCGCCTGACCACCAACCTGCGGCTCGGCCTGGAAGGGCACGAGGCGCGCGCCCGCACCCGGATGAAGGAGGGCGACAACGCCTTCGTCGCCCTGTCATGGTCCAAACACCCGGCGCCGCAGACCTTCGAGGAAGCCTCGGACAAGATGTGGCAGACCAGCGAGTGCTGGCGACAGTGGATCAACATCGGCGAGTTCCCGGATCACCCGTGGCGGGCCTTCCTGCAGCGCAGCGCGTTGACGCTCAAGGGCCTGACGTATTCGCCGACCGGCGCACTGCTGGCGGCACCAACCACATCGTTGCCGGAAACGCCTCAGGGCGAACGAAATTGGGACTACCGCTATGCGTGGGTGCGCGACTCGACGTTCGCGCTGTGGGGCCTCTACACGCTCGGCCTGGACCGCGAGGCCGACGACTTCTTCGCATTCATCGCCGACGTGTCCGGAGCGAACAACGGTGAGCGCCACCCACTTCAGGTGATGTATGCGGTCGGCGGCGAACGAACCCTGGTCGAAGAAGAGCTTCACCATCTGTCCGGCTACGACAACGCCCGCCCGGTGCGGATCGGCAACGGCGCCTACAACCAGATGCAGCACGACATCTGGGGCACCATGCTGGATTCGGTTTATCTGCACGCGAAGTCGCGCGAACAGATCTCCGACACGCTCTGGCCGGTGCTCAAGCAACAGGTCGAGGAGGCCATCAAGCACTGGAAGGAACCCGACCGCGGGATCTGGGAGGTGCGCGGCGAGCCGCAGCACTTCACCTCCAGCAAGATCATGTGCTGGGTCGCCCTCGACCGCGGCTCCAAGCTCGCCGAACTACAGGGCGAGAAGTCCTACGCCCAGCAGTGGCGCGCCATCGCCGAGGAGATCAAGGCCGACATCCTCAAACACGGTGTCGACTCCCGCGGCGTGCTGACCCAGCGCTACGGCGACGACGCGCTGGACGCCTCGCTGCTGCTGGCCGTGCTGACCCGGTTCCTCCCCGCCGATGACCCACGGGTGCGGGCGACGGTGCTGGCGATCGCCGACGAGCTGACCGAGGAAGGCCTGGTGCTGCGGTACCGCGTCGAGGAGACCGACGACGGGCTCTCCGGCGAGGAGGGCACGTTCACGATCTGCTCGTTCTGGCTGGTGTCGGCGCTGGTGGAGATCGGCGAGATCCACCGGGCCAAGCATCTGTGCGAACGGCTGCTGTCCTTCGCGAGCCCGCTGCACCTGTACGCCGAGGAGATCGAGCCGCGCACCGGCCGCCATCTGGGCAACTTCCCGCAGGCGTTCACCCACCTGGCGCTGATCAACGCCGTGGTGCACGTCATCCGCGCCGAGGAGGAGGCGGACAGCTCCGGGATCTTCCAGCCGGCCAACGCGCCGACGTAGTCAGCTCACCAGATATCCGCCGACCGCGACGAACACGGTTCCGAGCAACAGGACCAGCCACGGCCAGGCCCCAGGGAGACGCACGGTAACGATCACTCCGCCGTCCGGGGCGGTCAGATATACACCCTCCACCACGGTTGGATGCTAGGCACCGCGCGGCCATTACCGTCTCGCCGCAATGCTTGGGTTGCCGTCCGGATGCAGGTCACCGTATCCGCGGGCCTTTCAATCAGATTGGATGGAAAGTGGTTGCCACGTCATTCCGATTCCGTTAGTCCAAGCTCTTCGGCCGCGGTGAACTCGTCGTCGATCAGTACCACGGCGCGATCGTGCCTGTCGAGGATCGACGCGGCAACCGACGCGCGGTATCCACTCGCGCAGTGCACCCAGATCTCGCCTCCTGGCAGTTCGGCGATGCGGTCGTCGAGGTCGTGGATCGGGATGTTCACGGCGTTCGGCACGTGGTTCTGTTCGTACTCGTCGCTGCGACGGACATCGAGCACCGTGACATCGTCACGTCCGAGTTGGCCGGCCAGTGCGACGAAGTCCGCGATCCGGTAGGACCGCAACGGTTGT
Source organism: uncultured Actinomycetota bacterium (assembly GCA_963766945.1). Classification (GTDB taxonomy): domain Bacteria; phylum Actinomycetota; class Actinomycetes; order Mycobacteriales; family Mycobacteriaceae; genus Mycobacterium. The sequence continues at coordinate 31,621 of CAVYCT010000016.1, read as the reverse complement.
TCAGCGGTGAGGGTTTCGATGTCACCGGTCGCACCCCCGCGCACATCGTCGATGCCGATGCGCACGAGTTCCCGCTTGGCAACGGCGATCTGATCTCCGTCCTCGCCGATCAACGTCAGCGGTGCGCCCCACGCGTACAGCCAGCCGAGGTAGGTCACGAACGAGTCCGACAGCTCGAATCCGTAGGAGCCGCCGAGATGACCCGCGGCGAAGGCCTTTCGGTTGCGCAGGTCCACCACCCACTCACCGGCCGAGATGCGCCGCCGCAACTCTTCGGAGTCGACGGGTACGGGCGTCGAGAGGTCGACGGCATCCGGGCCGTCGCGGTTGATGACGCCCATGTGTTCGTAGTAGGCCGGATACTCAGCGAGGTCCGCGAGCAGTTCGTCGACGAATTGGACCTCGTCCTGGGTGAGCGCCGGATTGCTGTCGCGTTGCTCGCCGACGGTCGACGCGTCACGGCCCGTTGCGCTGGCCGCGCAGAAACTGCCGAAGCCGTGCGTCGGATACACGTCGGCGTCGGCGGGAAGTTCGGCGGCCAGCCGTTTCACCGAGTGGTACTGGGCGATCGTCAGCTCACGGGCGCTGTCCTCGCCGAGGAGGTCGGTACGACCGGTGCTGTCGAACAGCATCGACCCACCGGTGAAGACACCGACCGTCTCGCCCGACTCGTCGTCGAGCGCGTAACTGACATGCTCACGGGTGTGACCAGGCGTGTGGATCGCCCGCAGCCGGAATGTTCCTGCGTCGACGATGTCGCCGTCGGTGATCCTGCGGGCGGCGTAGCCGATGTCGTCTCCGGCCGGAACCACGTACTCAGCACTGGTCTCTCTCGACAGCTGCAGCCCGCCGGTCACATAGTCGTTGTGCAGGTGGGTTTCGAGTACGTGGGTTATCCGGGCGCCCAGCTCGCCGACGAATTCGGTCACCCGGTCGATGTCGCGCTGCGGATCGATGACGACGGCGGTGTCCCCGTCGACCACCACGTAGCTGCGGTCGCCCAGACTCGACGTCTCGATGATCTCTACTCGCATACCTTCACCTCGACCTTCGGCCATTACAGGCGGTCGAGTACTTCGATGACCTGCCGAACAAGCGTGTCGATATCGGCATCGGTGGTGTCGAGGGTCAGGTCGGGACTCTCCGGCGCCTCGTAAGGGGCGTCGACGCCGGTAAGCCCCTTGAGCTGACCGGACCGCGCACGTGCGTACAGCCCCTTGGGGTCGCGCCGTTCGCACTCTTCCCGTGGCGTGGCGACGAAGACCTCGATGAACGGCAGCTTGGCCGCTTCGCTCAGGGTCTGAGCGATCTCGCGGTCGGACTTCAACGGCGAGACAAGCGAGGCCAACGCGATGACACCGGCGTCGGCGAACAACCTGGTGACATGGCCGACGCGCCGGATGTTCTCGGCCCGGTCGCCCGCCGAGAAGCCGAGGTCGTCGGACAGGCCGTGGCGGATGTTGTCGCCGTCGAGCATGTAGGCGACCCGCCCCGATTCGACCAGCGCCCGCTCGACAGCCACCGCGATCGTCGACTTGCCCGACGCAGGCAGGCCGGTGAACCAGACGACGGCGCCACGTTGCCCGGTTTTCGAAGACCGGTGGCCACGGTCCAATGACGAAGGATGCCAACGGATGTCGTTGCGAGTCTGGGTGCCTGGCCTGACCTCGCGCGCTTCGGCAATGGTGCCAGCGCCTACCGTGTCGTTGCTGGTTTCATCGATGAGGATGAACGCGCCGCTGTCGCGGTTCTCGACATACGGATCGGCGATGACTATCGAACTGGTCCGCAGTGTCACCACCCCGATGTCATTGAGCACCAACTCGACTGGATTGTCGATCTCCTCGAGCGACTCGGGATCCAGGCGGCTGTGCAGTTCCTGCACCGTCGCCCGGACTGTGCGGGTGCCCTGTTTGAGCGCCAGCCGGTCGCCCGCGCGCACCGGACTGTCGGCGAACCAGCAGACCGTGGCCACCAGTTCGCGCGCCAGAACCGGTAAATCCGCGTCTTCGGCCGCACTGACGAAGACGTCGCCGCGACCGACGTCGATGTCGTCGGCAAGCTCTATGGCCACCGACAGCGGCGCCACGGCCGTGTCCCGCTCGGCATCGAGGGTGTCGACCGCGGTGACAACGGAGCGTGTTCCGGCAGGCAGGCTTACCACGCTGTCCCCCACACTCAGAGTGCCCGCCGACATCCGGCCGGTGTAACGGCGGCGCTGGTCGGCCGTCGGCCGTGACACCCACTGCACCGGTAGGCGCAGCTTGTCGAGTTCTGGGTGCGGCGCCGAAAGCTCAACTCCCTCCAGGTATTCCAACAGCGTCGGACCGCTGTACCACGGGGTGCGCTCCGAGCGATGGACCACGTTGTCACCCAGCTTTGCCGCGATGGGGATGACGGTCAGGTCGGCGCCGCCGAGGCGCGCAGCGACCTGGCCGAGCTCGTCTGCCACCTCGTCGAAGCGATCCTGACCGAAATCGACGAGATCGATCTTGTTCACCGCCGCGACGAAATGTTTGATGCCCAACAACTTCGCGATCCTGGCGTGCCGGTTGGTTTGACGCAGCACACCGGCGCGCGCGTCGACCAGCAGCACGGCGACATGGGCGTTGGACGCACCCGTGAACATGTTGCGGGTGTAACGCTCGTGGCCGGGGGTGTCGGCGAGGATGTAACTACGGGCATCGGTGGAAAAGAACCGGTACGCGACGTCGATGGTGATGCCTTGTTCGCGCTCCGCGCGCAGTCCGTCGGACAACGCGGCGAGATCAGCCTCGCCCGCGGCGTCGGTTACCGCCTCCAGGTGGTCGAGCGGAAGGCTGTCCGTGTCATGCAGTAGTCGGCCGATGAGCGTGCTCTTGCCGTCGTCGACCGACCCTGCGGCAGTGATGCGCAGCAATTGACGGGTCGCGGTGCGGGTCTCGCGAGTGGTCGGTGCGCTCATCAGAAATACCCCTCGCGTTTGCGGTCTTCCATCGCGGCGGCCGACGTGCGGTCATCCGCTCGCGTCTCACCCCGCTCAGAGACTGTCGCCGAGGCGATCTCGGCGATCACGTCCTCGATATCGGTGGCACGTGAGCGCACCGCCCCGGTGATGGTCAGGTCGCCGACGGTCCGGTAGCGCACCCATTCGCTTGCCGACCTTTCGCCGTCGGCCGGTCGAGTGTATTTCGACACCGCGAGAAGTATCCCGTCGCGCTCGAACACCTCTCGCTCATGCGCGTAGTAAATCGACGGTATTTCGAGGCTTTCCAGTTGGATGTATCGCCACACGTCGATCTCGGTCCAATTGGACAGTGGGAACACCCGCACCTGCTCGCCCCTGCGGATACGGCCGTTGTAGAGCGACCACGGTTCCGGCCGCTGCGCACGGGGGTCCCACTGACCGAACTCGTCGCGGAAACTCAGGATGCGTTCCTTGGCCCTGGCCCGTTCCTCGTCGCGGCGGGCACCACCGAACGCGGCGTCGAAACCGCTCGCCTCCAACGCATCTAGCAGTGTTCGGGTCTGCTGACGGTTGCGCGACGCACCCGGTCCCGGATCCGCGACCCGGCCCGAGTCGATCGACTCCTGCACCGACGCCACGATCAGCTGATGCCCCTGCCCGCTCACCCGACGGTCGCGAAATTCGATCACTTCGTCGAAGTTGTGGCCGGTGTCCACGTGCATGACCGGAAAGGGCAGCGGATACGGGCGAAACGCCTTCTCCGCCAACCGCAGAAGCACTATCGAGTCCTTACCCGCTGAGAACAGCAGCACGGGCCGCTCCAGCTCCGCGGCCACCTCGCGGATGATGTGCACCGCCTCGGCCTCCAGCAGACGCAACTCATCGACTCGAAGCGCGTCGAGCCCGGCCGACGTCATTTCAGCCGAGACAGGATCTCCTCGGGCGTCACCTCCGGCCCGCGGTTGTAGGGCAGCTTCGAAAGTGCCGTGGCCATGGCACACGTGTTGCTCACTGCGGCGTATGTCAAGCCCCCGCCGATCAGCGCGGCCACCCATTTCAGCGGTGGGTAGGCGATGCTGCCGACTACAGACGACAGCGCCAGGCTTCCGGCCACCAACCGCACTTGACGCTCCAGTTCCCACTTCTGTGCGCCTCGGTTCACGGCGAAACCGCGGTTCTCCCACTCCAGAATGCCGTTCTGCAGGACGCGGGCCGTTTAGACCCTTGCCCTCCAAGAGCTGGTGAGCTTTCTCCGACCGTTGGCCTGAGCGGCATACCAGCACCACATCGTCATCCCGGGCAAGGGACTCCGCGACATCGGCGGCGTGGTTGTCCAACACGTCGAGCGGCACGTTGTAGGACCCGTCGATGTGCGCCGTCTCGAACTCGGCCGCGGTTCGCACATCGAGGACGCGCGACGGAGTCGACGCGCGCAGCAGATCACGCAGTTCCGTCGGACTGATGGCGTTGGCAGTCGGCGCAGTCATGTGAATGCTGTACCCGGAGCCGGCCGCTATCCGGCGAGTTTCGCTCACCGCGATTCTGAGCTCGCGCTTCGCCGAGGCAGGTTCGGGGCCTACTTTTTGGCGGCGTTGGCGATCATGTCGGTGGCCATGTTGGCCGCCTCGTCACGGATGTCATAGCCACAGGCCCACGCTTCGACCGTCAGGTTGGAGACCACCGAAAGGGCGTGCTGACACGCCCATCCGTCCGCATCCTCCTGCGTGGTCATCTGGGTGATGAGGGAGTCCTCGGCGGCGACCTCGTCCAGCTCCCACAGGTAGGACGAGCCCGCGTCGTACACCGAGACCGAGAAGCCCCCGCACCCCTCCCACATCGATTTGGACTGATCGAAGAACTTCTGCGCGTTGTCCGCCGAGGGGTAGAGCACCGCGGTCTGCTCGACCCAGTGGGCGTTGTCCTCATCGGGTTCGCGAGCCACCTGGTCACGCACCGCCGTCCATCCGCTGCCCTTGTACACCGGATCCTCGGCACCGTAGATCGCGCCAAGGCAGTCCGGGTCGGACACCTCCGCTGAGTGGTCGGTCATCTCCTCGAGTTCGCTGGTGACTTTCATGGTCGTCGATCCCATGAGCCCGTTGAGCTCACCGATGGACAGCAACACCTCATCGAGCTTCGCCTCGGTCAGCTTCGGAACGTCGCTGGGTCCCGCGTTGTGCGCACGCACGGCGGTCCCCGAAATGTTGCTCACACACCCGGTGAGCAGGACGGATGCTGCGATGGCGACCCCAACGGCGAATGACCGGGTAGCCGTGCGGAAGCAAGTCATCGCGTTATTGTGACCGACGTCGGGGCAAATGCGTGCGCCAGGCGTCAATTCTGGGCGCGTCCGAGGTGGTTACGGCGTGCCGACCTTCTGCAGCATCAGGTCCGCCACCCCGACCGCGCCGTGCGCATCGGAGACCTGATTGACGTCCGTAATCTCCACGTCCACAACGCAATCGCCTGCCACGCCGAGCGCGCGCTGAATCGTCGAACCGGCATCGCGCATCACGACCGCCGAGACCATGGTGTCGTCGACCGACACATCGGCGACCCTGCTCGATCCCTGGGCACCGTGTTCGGGTTGCTGCAACACCAACGTCTGACCATTGCATCTGTGCCACTTGTCGGCCGATGTGGCGAAAAACGCCTGCGCGTCAGCGTGGGTGGCGAACCTGACCGCGCCGAAGAAGCCCGTCGTCCCCGAAGGTCCGTCGGCCGACCCACCCGCCCACGATTGGCTGGCCACGGCGATTACCGGGCTCGCCTGATACACGGCCCTCTCCAGGCGGTACGCGGTGCCGACGCATTCCACCGGTGTCGCCTCGGATTCGCGCACACCCGCCAGCAGCATGTCCGGGCCACCCTCGACGAGCTGACCCATGAAACCGCCGGTGCCAAGTGTGTTCGTCAGCTCGTTGGCGGTGGGCAGGACCTTGTCGAGCGGTTGCGACGGCGACGGCGCAACGGCAGGTTCGATGTGGACGACGGGCGCGGCGTCGGGTGCCGTCGAACATGCTGCGGCCAACGTGCAAAGGCCTGCGATAGCAAGCGCGTGCCGTGGCCGTCCCATGCTCACCACCCGTCGAGTTGATCTCCGTGCACCCTCGATAGCATTTCGTTCCCCGGCCCGCTGGCGTTTCACGAATCGGAGCCGACCTTGGCCAGCATCGCCTCGGCGACGCGAACGGCCTGCGCACGCGGCGTCGGCTGCCGCTCGCCGGCGGGCGTGATCGCCAGCGACACCTCGACGATCGTGTCACCACGCACGCCGAGTGCCCGCTGGTACGCCGAGGCGGGGCCGTCGGGCCGCTGGCGCGTCGTCACCGTGGCCGACACCACCGGCGCCGCCACGGTCGACGTCGCTGACCGCGGCGTCGACCTCTGCGTTGTTCACCCCACGCAGGTGCTTGACGACGGTCTGGTCCCGTCGCACTGCTGCCACTGCCGCGACGAACCTTTCGAACGTGCGTTCTGCGCGGCCGTCGGCGGTCGACATCCGCACGACTGCGGCGTCCGCACCGGAGGTACCGACGCCCTGGTCCCAGTTGAAGTAGCTCTGCCTCGCCGCCTCGACGACGTCGGACGGTCTCGTAGACCACCCGCGGCGCGGTGTCGGTGACGGCGACGCACCCGATCGGCGCGGCGTCGGCATCGGTGCGATAGCCGTCGGGCATGATCTCCACGCCACCGACGAACGGCTGGAAGCCGAAGGTGCTCAGCGCGATTTCCCACCGCCGAGCGTGATCTCGTCCTCGGTGGGCAGGATCGTCACGCGCGGCGCGTCGCGGGCTGCGGCGACGCCGTCGACGGCGTGCGCGCAGCCGGCGAGACAGGCCAGGAGCGCAGCAGGCGCGGCACCGGCCGCGCCAGCGCATCGGCGCTACTTCTTCGGCTTGTCGCTGGCGGCGTCGGCGGACAGCGCGGCGACGAAGGCCTCCTGCGGAACCTCGACCCGCCCGATGGTCTTCATCCGCTTCTTGCCCTCCTTCTGCTTCTCCAGCAGCTTGCGCTTACGGGTGATGTCACCGCCGTAGCACTTGCTCAGCACGTCCTTGCGGATCGCCCGGATGTTCTCGCGCGCAATGATTTTCGAGCCGATCGCGGCCTGGATCGGCACCTCGAACTGCTGGCGCGGGATGAGCTCCTTGAGCTTGGTGGTCATCTTGTTGCCGTAGGCCGCGCGCCGATCCTTGTGCACGATCGCGCTGAACGCGTCGACCGCCTCGCCCTGCAGCAGGATGTCGACCTTCACCAGATCGGCCTCCTGCTCGCCGGCCTCCTCGTAGTCGAGGCTGGCGTAGCCGCGGGTGCGCGACTTCAGCGAGTCGAAGAAGTCGAAGATGATCTCGCCCAACGGCATCGTGTAGCGCAGCTCGACCCGCTCCGGTGACAGGTAGTCCATGCCGCCGAGCTCGCCGCGGCGCGACTGGCACAGCTCCATGATCGTGCCGATGAACTCGCTCGGCGCGATGATCGTCGTCTTCACGACCGGTTCGAAGACGGCGCGGACCTTGCCGTCCGGCCAGTCCGACGGGTTCGTCACGACGATCTCGGTGCCGTCGTCCTTCACCACCCGGTAGACGACGTTCGGCGCGGTGGAGATCAGGTCGAGGTCGAACTCGCGCTCCAGCCGCTCGCGGGTGATCTCCATGTGCAGCAGCCCGAGGAAGCCGCAGCGGAAGCCGAAGCCCGAGCGCCACCGACGTCTCCGGCTCCCAGGTCAGCGCGGCGTCGTTGAGCTGCAGCTTGTCCAGCGCGTCGCGCAGGTTCGGGTAGTCCGAGCCGTCGACCGGGTACAGCCCCGAGTAGACCATCGGCCGGGGTTCGCGGTAGCCGGTCAGCGCCTCGGTGGCGCCGTTGCGCGCGGACGGTCACGGTGTCGCCGACCTTGGACTGGCGGACGTCCTTCACGCCGGTGATCAGGTAGCCGACCTCGCCGACGCCCGAGGCCCTCGGTGGCCTTCGGGTCGGGCGAGACGATGCCGACCTCCAGCAGCTCGTGCGTGGTGCCGGTGGACATCATCTTGATCTTCTCGCGCGGGGTGAGCTTGCCGTCGACCACGCGGACGTAGGTGACCACGCCGCGGTAGATGTCGTAGACCGAGTCGAAGATCATCGCCCGCGCGGGCGCGTCGGCGTCGCCGACCGGCGCCGGGATCAGCCGGACCACCTCGTCGAGCAGCTCGCGGACGCCGTCGCCGGTCTTGCCCGACACCCGCAGCACGTCCTCGGGCTCGCAGCCGATGATGTGGGCGATCTCGCCGGCGTAGCGGTCCGGGTCGGCGGCGGGCAGGTCGATCTTGTTGAGCACCGGGATGATCGTCAGGTCGCGGTCCAGCGCCAGGTACAGGTTGGCCAGCGTCTGCGCCTCGATGCCCTGCGCGGCGTCGACCAGCAGCACCGCGCCCTCGCAGGCCTCCAGCGCGCGGGACACCTCGTAGGTGAAGTCGACGTGGCCTGGGGTGTCGATCAGGTGCAGGACGTAATCTTCGTCGCCGTCGACCTTCCACGGGCAGCCGCACGTTCTGCGCCTTGATGGTGATGCCGCGCTCGCGCTCGATGTCCATCCGGTCCAGGTACTGGGCGCGCATGTCGCGGTCGGCGACGACACCGGTGATGCCGCAGCATCCGGTCGGCCAGCGTCGACTTGCCGTGGTCGATGTGGGCGATGATGCAGAAGTTCCGAATCTGCGCCGGCGCAGTGAAGGTCTTGTCGGCGAAACTGCTGATGGGAATCTCCTGGTGGGGCGGCGTCAGCAGGCGTGCGCATCACCAGGGTATCGAGCAGGCGCCCGTCCGACACAATCGCGGACGTCACCTTCACTTATGCTCGGAATCATGGCGCCGCAGTGGAAGACGTTTCAGCGGTTCGCGGAGAACCTGGTGTTCAACGAGGCGCCGAAGTTCATCCGCCAGCTGCAGAAATCCGACGACCGTGCAGCGCGGCATTCAGCAGGGCATCAAGCTCGGCCTCGACGTCGGTCTCAGCGCGCTCGCGGCCGCCTCGAGCGAGACGCCGCCGGCGATCACCGCCGGACGCCCGGTCACCGAGAACAGCGTCCCGACCGCGCACCGGGCCCGCAGGCTCGTCTACGCGCCCGACCTCGACGGCCGGGCCGACCCCGGCGAGATCGTCTGGACCTGGGTGGTCTACGAGGACGACCCGACGCGCGGCAAGGACCGCCCGGTGCTGGTGGTCGGCCGCGACAGCACCACGCTGCTCGGGCTGATGCTGTCCAGCCAGGACCACCACCGCGACCGACCGCGACTGGGTCGGGCATCGGCAGCGGCAGCTGGGACTACGAGGGCCGGGCGAGCTGGGTGCGGCTGGACCGCGTGCTCGACGTGCCCGAGGAGGGCATCCGCCGCGAGGGCGCGATCCTCGACCGCGAGACCGTTCGAGGTCGTCGCGACCGCGGCTGCGGGCCGAGTACTCCTGGAGCTACGACTCCCGCAGCGCGGCGCCGCCACATCGGGCCACATCGGTGCGGGCCGCCGTCGGGCAGCGTGATCTCGCCGGTGATCTCGAAGCCGAACCGCTGGTAGTACGGCACGTTGTCCGGATTGCTCGACTCCAGATAGGCCGGGGCGCGTTCGGCGTCGCAGCGGTCCAGGCGCGACCGCATCAACGCCTGGCCGAAACCCGCTGCCCCGCACCGTCGGGATCGCTGCCGATGATCACGAGATACCAGTGCGGCTCCTCGGGATGGTGCTTCTCCATCAGCTCCTCAGCTGCACGCCGCGCCGGCAACGCCGGGCGCGAACGCCAGCAGCATCGCCGGGCATCATGCACGCAGCTCCTCGCAGGCGCGAGTCTGCGCCACGCCCGGCGGATCCCACAGCGCCGCCGCCGCCGACGCACGCCGTCGCGGCGGGCCGACCTCGACCCCGCCGCGCGGCAGGTAGTGGTGCCGGGTCAGCGCCGCGAACACCCTGTGCAGCTCGCCTTCGCCGGGTCCGGTCGTCGGGCAGCATCCAGCACATCACGGGGTCGTCGAAGAAGGCCCGGCCAAGACGCGCGACAGGTCGCGCGACGTCGGCCCTTGTGCGCGGGCCGGACCTCGATGTCACGCCGGCAAGCTCAGCCGCCCTGCGTGATGTAGGCCTGCAGCTGCTCGTGCTCGGTCTCCAGCTCCTCCATCCGGTGTCTTCACCACGTCGCCGATGCTGACGATGCCGGCGAGCCTGCCCGTTGTCCGATGACCGGGACGTGGCGCACCCGGTTCGTGGTCATCAGCGCGCTGAGGCTGTCCACGGTGTCGGTCGGGGTGCAGGTCGCCACCTCGTGGTCATGATCTCCGACACCGGCCGACCGCAGGATCTCGGCGCCCAACTCGTGCAGCTTGCGCACGACGTCGCGCTCCGAGACGATGCCGACCAGCCCGTCGGGCGACGACCACCACCATCGCGCCGATGTTGCGCGCGGACAAGCTCGGTGAGCAGCCCGGACACCGAGGTCTCCGGGGTGATCGGTCGCCACCGACGCACCCTTGTTCCGCAACACGTCCGCGATCCGCATCGTGCGCCTCCCCTAGTGAGCTGGCTCACACCAGGCTAGGTCCGAGTCGCCGCCCGCGAAAGGTTTTGGCATTGGTGTCCCAAAGTGTCCACGCGGGCGGAAAATAGATGCGTCGCGACGGCTGGACTTGCCGGGAAATTCCGCCGCGTGGAAGGGACAGATCATGACCGCAGCCAACGCCGTGCCCGCGTCAAGCTCGGCGACGAACTGATCGGTCAGCGCAATCGGTTTCGGCGCGATGGCGCTGACGCCGGTGTACGGCGAGGTCGACGACGCCGAGTCGCTGGCGACGCTGCAACAGCTGCATCGACCTCGGCGTGACGTTCATCGACACCGCCAACGTCTACGGCGGCGGGACAACGAGCGGCTGATCGCGAAGTTGCTCGCCGATCGCCGCGACGAGGTCACGCTGGCGACGAAGTTCGGCATCGCGGGCAACCCGGCCGACCTCGAGGCGGGAGAGCTCGTCGCCCGCGGTGACGCCGCCTACGTCCGCCAGATCGATCGACGAGAGCCTGCAGCGGCTGCAGACCGACGTCGTCGACCTCTACTACATGCACCGCCGCGATCGTCAACGTGCCGATCGAGGAAACCGTCGGCGCGATGGCCGAGCTGGTCGCCGCGGGCAAGGTCCGTCACCTCGGGCTGTCGGAGGTGACGGCCGACGAGCTGCGCGCCGCCGTCGCGGTGCATCCCGATCGCGGCCGTGCAGAGCGAATGGTCGATCTGGAGCCGCGACGTCGAAGCCAACGTCGTGCCCGACGGCCGCCGAGCTGGGCGTCGGCTTCGTGCCGTACTCGCCGCTGGGCCGGGGATTCCTCACGGGCACGGTCACGCTCGGCCGCCGACCTGCCGCGCCGGCGGACTTCCGCCGCACCCTGCCACGGTTCTCGCGAGGGCGCACTCGACGCGAACCTCGCGGTGGTCGAGGTCGTCGAATCGATCGCCGACGCAGCAGGGGGCGACGCCGGCACAGGTCGCACTGGCGTGGCTGCGGTACCGCGCCGAGGCGCTCGGGGTGGCCGTCGGTGCCGATCCCTGGCACGCGCCGCGCGGCCCGTGTCGAGGAGAACCTCGGCTCGCTGGGCGTGACGCTGACTGCCGAACAGCTCGACGCACTGGATGCCGCCGCTGGCGGCGGTGACCGGCCACCGCTTCGGAGACCTCGGCTGGGTGTCGGCAGGCCGCGAATAGCGACACATCGATCGGGCCCGGCAGGTATACCTGGCCTCATGATCGAGGTCACCCTGCTCGGCACCGGAAGTCCCATCGTCGACCCCAACCGAGCAGGTCCGTCGACGCTTGTGCGGGCGGGTGATCAGACGTTTCTGGTCGACTGCGGACGCGGTGCGCTCATGCGGGCAGCGGCCGTCGGCGTCGGCGCGGCCAACATCACCGCGCTGCTGCTGACGCACCTGCACAGCGACCACATCACCGACCTGTCCGATGTCATCACCACACGGTGGGTCACCACGTTCACCCGCACGCCCCTGCCGGTCATCGGCCCGCCCGGAACCGCCGCGGTCGTCGAGGCGACGCTGGCCGCGCTGGCTCCCGACATCAGCTACCGGATCGCCCATCACGCCGATATCACCGAACCGCCAGTCGTCGAGGTGCACGAATACACCGATGGAGCCGTCTGGGACCACGCCGGTGTCGCCATCCGGGTAGCGCCGACGTACCACCGGCCGGTCGAGCCGACGATCGGCTTCCGCATCGAATTCGACGGTGCCTCAGTGGTATTGGCCGGGGACACGGTGCCATGCGACAGCCTCGACGCAATTGTCTGCAGGCGCAGGCGCGCTGGTGCACACGGTGATCCGGAAGGACATCGTCGAGAAGCTGCCCCAGCAGCGGATCCGGGACATCCTCGACTACCACTCGTCAGTGCAGGAGGCCGCGTCCACCGCGGCACGCGCCGGTGTCGGCATCCTCGTCCTGACCCACTACGTGCCGCCGCTGGCACCGGGCCAGGAGGAAGAGTGGCGCGCACTGGCGGCATCGGAGTTCGACCGGCAGATCGAGCTGGGCGACGACCTGCACCGCGTCGAGGTTCACCCCGGGGTGTGCAGCCGCATTTAGTGACCGAACAATTACGGTTCCCGGCGCGGCGTTTAGCGCCTCCGTAGCGTGGAAACCTGCGATCGCGTCTTGCGGCAGGTGTAAAGCAGCAGCATCTGACTCCGGCGGCACATCTGGTGCGCCGGAATCGCAAGTTCCAGTCGATCCCGCTTCATTGCGGTGTTTCCCAAAAAGGATGTGCGACAGATATGAGGTTCGTTAACAGCTTTTCCCGCAGGCTGATGGCCTCCGGGCTCGTTGCCCTGCTGCTATCAGGGTTGGTCGCCGTCATCGGGGGGTTCACCGACGGCCGCCGCCTACTCACGATCTGGCCTTCCGGTGGAGACGCTGATGGTGCCGTCGGCGGCCATGGGTCGCGACATCCCGGTCAAGTTCCAGGGCGGCGGCAAGCATGCGCTGTACCTGCTCGACGGGTTGCGCGCCCGCGATGACAACAGTGGCTGGGACATCGAGACTCCGGCGTTCGAGGAGTACTACCAGTCCGGTCTGTCGGTGGTGATGCCCGTCGGTGGCATGTCCAGCTTCTACAGCGACTGGCAGTCTCCGGCTGTCGGCAACGGCGGCACCTACAACTACCAGTGGGAGACCTTCCTGACCTCGGAGCTGCCCGCCTATCTGTCGTCGAACAAGGGCATCTCGCCCAGCGGTAACGCGGTGGTTGGACTGTCGATGTCGGGCAGTTCAGCGATGATCCTGGCCTCGTATCACCCGGGCCAGTTCTCCTACGCGGGATCCCTGTCGGGCTTCATGAACCTGTCCGACGGAATCTGGCCGACTCTGGTGGGCTTTGCGATGCGCGATGCGGGCGGCTTCGACGCCACCGCGATGTGGGGTCCCGGTGGTGGACCGGCATGGCAGCGCAACGATCCGACCGTGAACGTGGGAAAGCTCGTGAGCAACGGCACCCGGATCTGGGTGTACTGCGGCAGCGGCAAGCCAGGCGATTTGGGTGACACCGGTGCCCCCGGCCAGATCCTGGAGAGCATCACGCTCGACAGCAACAAGAACTTCCAGAACAAGTACGTCGCCGCGGGCGGTAAGAACGGCACGTTCAATTTCCCGCCGACCGGCATACACGACTGGGCCTACTGGAATTCGCAGCTGAACGCGATGAAGCCCGACATCCAGCGCACGCTCGGGGCCTGAGGCCGGCGCGGGCTCCGCGCTAAGCCAGCCGGGTGATCTCGACGACGACGTCGAGATCGGTGGAACCCTCACCGGAATAGACGCCCTTGAGCGGGCTGACGTCGGCGTAGTCACGGCCGACGCCGACGCTGATGTACTGCTCGTTGATGTCGGCGTCGTTGGTCGGGTCGTAGTTCCACCATCCACCCGTCCAGGCCTGCACCCACGCGTGGCTCTGCCCGTCGATGGTGTCACCGATGACGGCCTTACGGTTGGGATGGAGGTAGCCCGAAACGTACCGGGCCGGAATTCCCATGCCGCGCAACAAGATCAGCGAGAGATGCGCGAAGTCCTGGCATACTCCCTTGCCCTCTCGCAGCGCGTCGAGCCCCGACGAATGCACCCCGGTGGTGCCCGCGACGTACTCCAGCTCACTGTGCACCCAGTGCGCTGCGGCGGTGACCGCCTCGCGGGGGTCGTGGTCCTTGGCGATGCGCTGACCCACCCGCCGGATCCGCTTGCTGTCCGGCGTGTACTCGGTGGGCCCGAGCACCTCGTCGAACCGGTCGATCACCGCCTCGGATTGCAGGTCGTCCCAGCTGACGTCGTCTTCGGGCATATCGCCGCGGTCGGTCTCGACCACCGACGACGATGTCACCTCCAGTTCGGTGTGCGGTGCGTGCAGATCGAACGCCGTCACCGCGGTGCCCCAGTAGTCGACGTAGCGATACGACCTTGTCGCGGGCACGGTTTCGACGCGATTGAGAATGACGTTCTGCCGGGAATCCGAACGCGGGCGTCAGCCGGGCCTCGTTGAAGGAGGCGGTCACCGGCGACTTGTACGCGTAGCCCGTCGAGTGCACCACCCGCAGCCGCCACACCTAGATCTCCCCCTCTTCGATGACCACCGAGCCGTTGCGTCCCGCGTCATGCCAGGCCACCCACGGCGCCGAGTGGAAGTACTGCAGCGACAACGCTTCCCCGACTTCGTGGCAGGTCTCCTGCAGCCCCGCCAGCCGCTTCTCGAGGGACTCGAGCAGCACGCCGGGGCGCAGGAACTCCAGTTCACTGCGCGCGCGGCCCAGCAGACGTTGCGCCTCGGCGGTGGCACCGAGGCGGCTGTGCGGGCGGTTCATCAGTTCGTCGAGGCTGTGTTCGGCCAGCCGCAGCGAGTAGAAGATCGACCGCGGGAAAAGCCGGTCCAGCAACATGAATTCGACCACCCGGCCGGCGTCGAGCACGCCGCGATAGGTCCGCAGGTAGGTGTCGTGTGCGCCCGCCGAGCGCAGCGTGGTGACCCAGGCCGGCGACGACGCGCTGTCGCCGACGCGCGAAAGCAGCAGCCGCACCGTCATGTCGACGCGCTCGATCGCACGGCCCAACACCATGAACCGGTAGCCGTCGTCGCGGGACAGCGTCGAGTCGGCCAGCCCGGCGAACATCGCAGCACGACCCTCGACGAACGACAGAAACTCGTGCGGGCCAAGGCGTTTGGCAGCGCGTTCGCGTTCGGCCAGCGCATTGAAGGTGGTGTTGAGGCATTCCCAGATCTCGGTGGACGTGACTTCACGTGCGCCACGGGCGTTCTCGCGCGCCGCCGAGATCGCATCGACGATGGAACATGCGCGTCTCGGTGCCCGCGGCTGAACGCCACGATATCGGTCAGCGACCACACGTCCAGCGACTCGTCGGGCGATTTGATGCCCAGCACCCGCAGCAGCGTTCGCGACGCCTGGTCGGGATCGACGCTGGAGTCTTCGAGCAGCTGGTGCACGGTCACGTCGAGAATGCGCGCGGTGTCGTCGGCGCGCTCGACGTAGCGGCCGATCCAGTAGAGCGACTCGGCGTTGCGCGCCAACATGATTGCCCCTCGCCCTACTGCTGTTGCTGTTGCTGTTGCTGTTGGTCTTGCGACTGCGCCGTCGGTGTTCTCGGCCTTCGACCGCCCTGGCCGACTTGGGCAGCGAGCGCACCACCTCGGCGGCCGCGAGCTCGCGGTCGGCCACCGACGTGCGCGAGGCCAACACCCAGGTGTCCTTCGACCCGCCGCCCTGGCTCGAGTTGACCACCAGCGACCCCTCGGGCAATGCGACGCGGGTCAGCCCGCCCGGCAGCACCCACACCTCGTCGCCGTCGTTGACCGCGAACGGCCGCAGGTCGACGTGGCGCGGGGCCAGGTTGTCGTCGATCTGCGTGGGCACCGTGGACAGCTGCACGACGGGCTGGGCGATCCAGCCGCGCGGGTCGCTGCGGATCTTCTTGCTGATGACGTCGAGCTCCTTCGTTGGACGCGTCCGGGCCGAACACGATGCCGTAGCCGCCGGAGCCCTCGACGGGCTTGATGACCAGTTCGTCGACCCGGTCGAGGACCTCCTCGCGTTCGTCCTCGAGCCAGCAGCGGTAGGTGTCGACGTTGGCCAGCAGCGGCTTTTCGCCGAGGTAGTACTCGATGATGGTCGGCACGTAGGTGTAGACGAGCTTGTCGTCGCCGACCCCGTTGCCGACGGCGCTGGAGATCACGACGTTGCCTGCGCGTGCGGCGTTGAGCAGGCCGGCCACGCCGAGCACCGAGTCGGGCCGGAACTGCATCGGGTCGAGGTAAGCGTCGTCGATGCGGCGGTAGATGACGTCGACCTGCCGCTCCCCCTCGGTGGTGCGCATGTACACGGCGTTGTCGCGGCAGAACAGGTCGCGCCCCTCGACGAGTTCGACGCCCATCTGCCGCGCCAGCAGCGAGTGCTCGAAGTAGGCCGAGTTGTAGACACCCGGGGTGAGCACGACGACCGTCGGGTCGGCGACGTTGTTGGCCGCGGCGTTGCGCAGTGCGCGCAGCAGATGTGACGCGTAGTCGCCGACGGCCCGCACCCGGTGGCTGGCGAACAGGTTCGGGAAGACCCGCGCCATCGTGCGCCGGTTCTCCATCACATAGGAGACTCCCGACGGCGACCGCAGGTTGTCCTCGAGCACGCGGAATTCGCCCTTGGCATCGCGAACCAGATCGATGCCCGCGACGTGGATGCGGACACCGTTGGGTGGCGCGATGCCTACGGCCTCGCGGTGGAAGTGCTCGCACGAGGTGACCAGGCGGCGTGGGATGACCCCGTCGCGCAGGATCTCCTGCTCGCCGTAGATGTCGTCGAGGTAGTGCTCCAGCGCCCTGACCCGCTGGGTGATGCCGCGCTCGAGCCGGGTCCACTCCGCCGCGGAGATCACCCGCGGCACGAGGTCGAGGGGAAATGGCCGCTCCTGGCCGGACAGCGAGAACGTGATGCCCTGATCGATGAAGGCGCGCCCCAGCGCCTCCGCGCGCGCCTCCAACTCGGAGGCGTCCGACGGGGCAAGCTCGGCGATAGATGCCCTTGTACGGTCCGCGGACGTTGCCCTGGGCGTCGAACATCTCGTCGAACGCCTTCGAGTAGCTACCCACGCTGTTGTAGCCGTCGAAGACGCCGTCGTACCGTTTTGATCGACTTTGCGCTGGTGCGCGGCGGTCGCGCCGTCTCTGCCGGCAAGGTACGGAGGCTCACGATTGACATGCTGCACCACTCGAGGCGTTTCGGCAGGCCAGCGGCGTCATTTTGGGCATTTACCCGCTGCGCTGGTAATCTGAACCCTCGCTGCCCGCCGGTCGGGCGCCTATACAGACTTTTGTACAAACCAACCTTGATTTACGAAGGAACTACCGCGTGGCCAACATCAAGTCGCAGGAAAAGCGCATCCGCACCAACGAGAAGCGCCGCGTGCGCAACAAGTCGGTGAAGTCGTCGCTTCACACTGCGGTGCGTGGGTTCCGCGAGGCCGTCGAGGCCGGCGACAAGGACAAGGCCGGCGAGTTGCTGGTGTCGACCAGCCGCAAGCTCGACAAGGCGGCCAGCAAGGGCGTGATCCACAAGAACCAGGCCGCGAACCGCAAGTCGGCGCTGTCGCGCGCGCTCAACAAGATCTGAGCTTCACCCGTCGGCGGCGAGTTCCGCCACCTTGCGCACCGCGGCTTCCAGCGCGTAGTCGGCGTCGGCTGCGGCTCCCTTGACATCTGCATTCAGCGCGGCGACCAGTCGCATCGCCTCGGCGACCGACGTGCGTGACCACCGCCGCGCCTGCTTCTGCGCCTTCTCCACGCGCCACGGCGGCATGCCCAACTCGCTGGCCAGCTGGTAGCGGTTCCCTGACAGCGGCCCCACCCGGGCGATGGTGTGCACGGCCTCGGCCAGCGCATCGGCGAGCACCACATGCGGCTCGCCGCTCATCATCGCCCACCGCAGCGCCTCGGCGGCGCCTGCGACGTCGCCGACGACCGCCTTGTCGGCGATATCGAAGCCCTTCACCTCGGCCTTGCCGGAGTGATAGCGGCGCACGGCTGCGCCGTCGACCTTGCCATCGGTGTCGGCGACCAGCTGCGAGCACACCGACGCCAGCTCGCGGATGTCGGAGCCGACGGCGTCGAGAACGGCGGTGACGGTGTCCTCGCTGACCTTCACCTTCAACGCCCGGAACTCGGCGCGCACGAAGTCGGCGCGCTCCTTCGGCCTTGATGATCTCGCACTTATGAACCTGTGCGCCAAGACCTTCGAGCTGACCGGCAAGCGCCTTCGCGCGGCCACCGCCGGAGTGCAACAACGACCAGCATCGTGCCGGGTGGCACGTCTGCGGCGGCAGCGGCGATGAGGGTGACCGCGTCCTTGCCTGCCTCAGCCGCGGCCTCCAGCACCACCACCCGCTCGTCGGCGAACAGCGACGGGCTGAGCAGTTCGGCGAGCTCGCTGGTGCTGACCTCGCCCGCGCGCAGGCGGTTCACCGGGACATCGTCGGTGCCGGCCTGCTTGCGCGCATCGCGCAACACTGCGGCGACGGCCCGTTCGACCAGCAGCTCCTCATCGCCGAGCACCAGGTGAAGGCGCGAATCCTCTTGACTCACCCCACGATCGTGTCATGGCCGCCCGACAGTCCCGACACCGTCCACGCCATCAGGCAGAAGACCACACCGCAGAGACCGATCCTCGTCCAGCGCCACCGCCATGACACCACCGCCGCCACGCCCGCCGCCGCCACGGTGACGACTCCGCCCATCCCCGACGGCACCGGCTATCGACGCCCCGGGCACACCCGCCGCCCACCGCGCCACCCGCAACAGCCACCACAGTTCGGGCCCGGTGAACCGGATCAGCAGCTCGGCGCCGGCGGGCCAGAGCGGACACAGCGCCGCCGCAGTGGTGCCGACCACGGTGATCGGCGCGATCACGACCGCCACGGCGAGGTTGGCGGCGACGGAGACGACGCTGACGGTGCCCGATATCCCCGCGACCAGTGGCGCCGTGACCAGTTGCGCGGCGGCGGCGACGCTGACCGCGTCGGCGAGCGGCTTGCGCCAGCCGCGGTCGACCAGTCGCCGCGACCAGACGGGAGCGATGACCACGAGCGCCGCGGTGGCCGACACCGACAGCGCGAAACCGACGTCGACGGCCAGCTCCGGCGTGGCGATCATCAACGCGAGCACACTGGCCGACAGCGCCGGAATCGCTTGGCGGCGGCGGTGAGACGCCACCGCCAACAGAGTGATCCCGCCCATGACCGCAGCACGCAGCACGCTTGCCGACGGCTGAACGACGACGACGAACGCCAACAGCGCCAACGCGGCGAACACGACGGCCATCCGCGGTCCGACGAGCCCGGCGGTCAACAGCACCGCGCCGCACACGATCGTCACGTTGGCGCCCGACACCGCGGTCAAGTGGGTCAGGCCCGACGCGCGGAACTCTGCGGTCGTCTGATCCGTGACGGTCGACGTGTCGCCAAGTACCAGCGCGGGCAGCATCGCGGCCTGATCGGCAGGCAACGCCGCGCGGGCGGCATCGGCGAAACTGGTGCGGACGCCCTGCGCGGCGCGGTGAATCGCCGTCGCCGAACCCCAGGTCGGTTGGCCCGTCGCCGAGAGCACCGCCACCGTGAGGTCGCGACGGTTTGGTCGGGCGACGCGGGCGCGAAACCCGACGGGTCGGCCCGACGGTCAGATCGCGCGAAGTCGGAGGCCGAAGCGAAAACGGTTACCCGCCCGCTCATCTGGCGCCCGTCGAGCGCTTGCAGCGATCCGCGAAACATCGTGCGGTTGCCGTCCAGGATGCGCGGGCTCTCACTCGGGATGACGACGACGGTGGCGACCGTGCCGTAGCGCTGCACGATCGGATGGTGCGCAAGGTCGTCGACACGCAAGCAGATGGCGATGGCGAACGCGGCGCCCACCACCGCGACCGCGACAACGCCTGCGCCAACCGGACGATCGCTTTCACCTGCCTCACGGCGGCGACCCCACCACGCCGCCGCAGCCGTCACGACGATCGCCGCGACCACGGTGGCGGCCAAACCGGCGAGCGGCCACAGAATGCCGGCCGCGGTGACCGCCCAGCTGGTGAGCGCTGCCGGCACCAACCGCAGGTCGAGTCGGGCCGGACCGACGCCCACCGAGGTCACACATGGACGAGGTCGCGCAGCTTCTCCAGCCGCGCAGGCCCGATGCCGTCGACATCGCCGAGTTGGTCGACACTGCTGAACCGTCCGTTGGCGTCGCGCCACGCCACGATCGCGGCCGCGGTCACCGGGCCGAGCCCGGGAAGGGTGTCGAGCTGTTCCACGGTCGCCGTGTTGAGATCCACCAAACCCGCTGGCGCCGTGGTATTTCCGGGCGGCGGTGACGCATCCGTGGCCGTGGGACCCGGCCCCGCGCTGATCGAACTTCCCATCGTGGGCGGCTCACCAGGTGCGGCCGCAATGCCGACGACGATCTGCTCGCCGTCCGTGACACGTCTGGCCATGTTCAGCCCCACCAGATCTGCACCGTCCAGCGGTCCACCTGCGGCGGTGAGCGCGTCAGCGATCCGGGCACCCGCATCCACGGTCACCAGTCCGGGCTTGTGGACGAGACCGACGACGCTGACCACGACGGGCTTGTCGGGGTTGGATGCGGCTGTACTCGGTGTGGCAGTGGCCGATGAAACCATCTGTACCGGCGGCAGTTTGGCCGATATCACCGGCGGTGGCTCGTCGCGCACCAGCGTGAACAACGTCACGAGCACCGCGATGACGCCGACGGCGCCGAGCGCGATGACACCGGCACGCCCGGGGTCGGCCCGCACCGCCGCCGCCCAGCCGGCTGCGCCGCCGGACTTGGCGTCGGGCAGCCACCGCGACAGCAACGTGTCGGACTGGTCGTCATCGTCATCGTCATCGGCATCGGACTCGCTTTCCGCACCGAGACGGCGATGCAGACGCTCGGCAGGCAGTTCGGTTCGCATGCGCTCAAGCTAGGCCCGGACCCGGACTTTCCTGGCCGTCCACGGGGACACGCCGGGCGTGCTGTGGATGAAATCGCGTTTGTGGATAAATCCGTTGTCTACGATCGTTTTGCTGGCGCCGCGCCCCGCGCCGGCACACAGGGGGTGCAGCATGGATCGTCGTGCCCCGATGATCGCCGGTATCGCGTTCGCGGTCTTGTACGCAGTTGCCCTGCTCATCGTTCCGACGGTGCCCGGCATCGACAAGCCGGGATACGACATCGTCGCCCACTTCAACGAGCATTCCGGCGCGATACGCGCGCAGGCCCTCTTGGTGGCATTCGGGTCTCTTGCTCTGGTGGTGCTACTCGGCTACGCCCGCGACCGATTGGCGGGACCGCCGGCGTATGTGTTCACGATCGGCTCAGCGGTCGTGCTCGTCCAGACCGGCATCGCGACGTGGTTCACCGCCGGACTTGCGCTTCACCCCGACCAACTCGGCTCTGCGACCGCGCGAACGGTCACCGATGTCGTGGCGATGTGGGGTCCGATGCTGACCATCGCCGACATCATGGTCGCTATCCCAATCCTATTGGCCGCCAACGAAGGTCGGTTCCCGCGATGGCTCGGGATCGTCGCCGCCGTCTTCGCGGTCGAGCAGCTCATCGAGACAATCACGATCATCGGCCCCCCGGCGAGTTTCATCTCGCCGGGCGGACCCATGAACTTCTATCTCGGCGGTCCACTGTTCATCGTGTTCTTCTTGGCGCTCGGTGTGGCGTTGTCGCTTGAGCCGGAGCCCCCGGGTGAGCCCGATACGGTCGACGAACCCGCCCCCGATGAGGCGGTCGAGGCCGACGCCGTCGATGAATCTGATTCTGACTGATGCCGGCCCATGGTGTCGTCGGAGTCGCTTGACCCCTCGTCCGTGGCTTCGAATCGTGAATGAGGTTCGATGAGCGGCCGCCCAACCTAGAATGCTGTCCGTGGACGGCGTGCACGACCTCGGCGGTCTCGACGGCTTCGGCCCAGTCGACCACCGGGTGACCGAGCCCCTTTTTCACGAGCCCTGGGAGCGCCGGATGGTTCGGGTGCTTGTCGGCTCGCTCGGCTGGATGGGCGGGGCAGGCGCAAGGTTCCGTCACTCGATCGAACGCATGGCCCCCGCGCACTACCTTTCGTCGCCGTACTACGAGCACTGGCTCACCGGTGTCACCACGTTGGCCGTCGAAGCGGGCATTACGACGCAATCGGAACTGGAGCGCCGTGCCGGAGGACGCTTTCCGCTGTCACAGCCGGATCGGGGTGTGCCGCCCGACGACCTCACCGCGCGCACCGAGCCGCGCTTTGCAGTCGGCGACGACGTCCGCGTCCGACAATGGCATCCACCCGGACACACCCGCGCGCCGCGATACGTGCAGGGCAGGCGCGGCACCGTCGTCCGCATCGACGGCGCATTCGCCATCGACGACATCGAAGCCCACGGCGGCGGATCCGTGCCCGACCCGCTGTATTCGGTGCGCTTCTGCTCGCGCGAGTTGTGGGGCGAGGCCGCAGAGAACGACGTCGACGTCGTACACGTCGACCTTTTCGAGCGCTACCTCGAGGACGCGCGATGACGGCCGACCACCACCACCCCACCGAGCTGGCGCCGGTCGAAGCCAGGGTCGCCGCGATCGAATCTGTGCTCGTGGAAAAGGGACTTCTGGACATCGACGCCGTCGATCAGATCGTCCAGCACTTCGAGGACAATCTCGGACCGATGAACGGCGCGAAAGTGGTGGCGCGGGCGTGGACGGATCCGGCGTACAAGAAACACCTCCTGGCGGACGGCACCGCGGCGATCAAGGAACTCGGGTTCGGCGGTCCAGAGGGCGACTACATGGTCGTGGTCGAAAACACGCCGTCGATCCACAATCTTGTGGTGTGCACGTTGTGCTCCTGCTACCCGTGGCCGACGCTCGGACTGCCGCCGCAGTGGTACAAGGCCCCCGCCTATCGTTCGCGCGCAGTGCGTGAACCTCGCAAGCTGCTCGCCGAGATGGGCACCATCGTCCCCGACGATGTCGAAATCCGGGTGTGGGACTCCAGCGCCGAAGCCCGTTATCTCGTGCTGCCGATGCGCCCGGAGGGGACGGACGACATGTCCGAGGAACAGCTGGCCGGCGTGGTGACGCGTGACTCGATGATCGGCGTGCAGCGGTTGTGATCCCGCTCGACGAGTCGCTGCCCCGCGATAACGGCGAGTTGGTATTCGATGAGCCGTGGCAGGCGCGGGCTTTGGCGATCGCCGTCGCCGTTGTCGAGAAGCTCGACCTGCCATGGGATACCTTCCGGCGGCGGCTGATGGACGAGATCGCCGCTGACCCGCAGCGCCCGTATTACGACAGCTGGGGCAAAGCACTCGAATCGATGGTCGTCGAACTCGAACTCACCACGCCAGGAGCCCTCGACGCCGCGACGCCTACCGAACGCGCGCCGCTCTAGCCCGAAGCGGTGCCCCAGCCGTCGCTGCGCCAGCACACCCAGTCGATCTCGACGCGGGCCCCGACCGCAAGGCCGGTGACACCGACGCAGGTGCGCGACGGCAGTCGGTCGGGGAACCAGGCCGCGTACGCCGCGTTGAAGGCGCCGTACTCGTCCCAATCGGTCAGGTAAGCGCGAACCGAGACCACGTCGCCCAGTTCGCCCCCGCACAACTCGGTGACGCGCAGCAGGTTGCGCAGCACCTGATCGGTCTGGGTGGCGACGTCCGCGCCGACGACGCGACCCGGTGACGTCGGTCGGCATCTGCCCGGTCACGTACAACGTCGGCCCGGCGGCGGTGGCGTGGGCGAACGGCGCGACACCCGGCGGCACGCCGTCGTCGGGGGTGAACGTGAACGAGTGAATCCCGCCGTCGCTCATAGCCCGCTCACCGGGACCGTGGCTGCGCTGCCGTATGTCACGATGCCAGTCTGAGTTATGACCCAATTGTCGGTGACGGGATCGGTGATGACAGCGGAATTGACCTACGACGACACGCTTCGCGAGATAGCAACCGAGGCGGGGGTTCTTCGCTATCACGAAGCGGGCGCGGGCACTCCCCTGCTGCTCCTGCACGGCTCCGGTCCCGGGGTGACGGGCTGGCGCAATTTCCGCGGCATCCTGGGCACGTTCGCCGAGCATTTCCATTGCCTCGTGCTGGAGTTTCCCGGCTTCGGGGTCAGCGACGACTTCGGCGGCCACCCGATGGTCACCGCATTCGGTGCCGTGGGCACCTTCGTCGACGCGCTGGGTCTGGACTCCGTTGACATCATCGGCAATTCGATGGGTGGCGCCGTCGGCATCAACTACGCGATCCACCAGCCGGCCAAGGTGCGGCGCCTCGTCACCATCGGCGGGATCGGCACGAACATCTTCTCGCCGGGGCCGAGCGAAGGCATCAGGCTCCTGCAGGAGTTCACCGAGGACCCGACTCGGCAGCGGCTGGTCGACTGGTTGAACTCGATGGTGTACGACCCGGCGCTGGTGACCGAGCAACTGATCGAGGAGCGGTGGGCGCTGGCGACCGACCCGCCGACGCTGGAGAGCGCCCGACGCATGTACGGCAAGGCGGCGTTCGCACAGATGATGGCGGGGATGCGGGCATCCGACGCCCCTATGCCGTGGGCGATGATGCACAAGCTCGCGGCACCGACGCTTCTGACGTGGGGCCGCGACGATCGGGTGAGCCCGTTGGACATGGCGCTGATCCCGATGCGCACCATTCCCAACGCCGAACTGCACGTGTTCCCCAACTGTGGGCATTGGGCGATGATCGAGGCCAAAGATGCGTTCGTGTCGACAGTGCTGTCGTTTCTGACTCGCTGACCTCTCAGCGCTGGGTGCTCCCCGCGTCCACCGGCAGCGAGACGGACGTGATGTACCGGGCCTCGTCGGAGGCGAGGAACAGGCACGCATTGGCGACGTCGACGGCTTCGACCCACGGGATGGCAAGCATGTTCATCGAACACGCCGCCTCAGCGAACTGCTCGCGGGTGACGTGCTCGAGGTCCGGCCGGAACGCCCCGCGGACATGGTCGTTCTGAATCATCGGCGTGTCCACGTTGGTCGGATGCACCGTGTTGACCCGGATATTGTGCGGTGCAAGCTCATTGGCCAGGCTGCGCATCAAGCCGACGACACCGTGTTTGGCGGAGGTGTAATGCGCCACCCCGACCAACCCCCGCAGGCCCGCGATGGAGCTGATCAAGATCATCGACCCGGCGCCGCGTTCGATGAGGTGCGGGGCCGTGGCGCGACAGGTCCGCCACACCCCGGTCAGGTTGACATCGAGCATTGTCTGCCAAGCGTTTTCGCTGAGTTCTGTGGCCATGCCGCGCGAGGTGATCCCCGCCGTCGCGCAGACGACGTCGAGGCCGCCGAGTTGTTCGACACCACGGTCGGTCGCTGCCTGCACGGCGTCGGTATCGCGGACGTCGACGATCTCCGCGACGATCCGGCCGCCCGCTTCGGACACCAACCGGGCCGTCTCGTCGAGATCGGCCGGCGTGGCGTGCGGAACGACGACGGTGTCAACAGGGCCGCAGATGTCGAGCGCGATGATGTCGGCGCCCTCCTGCGCGAACCGCACCGCCTGCGCGCGACCGATGCCCCTGGCCGCGCCGGTGATCAGCGCGACCTTGCCCTGCAGTCGGCCCATGGTCATACCTTCTGCGTCAGGCCGGCGTCGACCACGAGTTGGGTACCGGTGATGTAGCGGGCCTCGTCGGAGGCCAGGAACACCACGGCGTTGGCGACGTCGACGGGGTCGACCCATCCCACCGGCAACAGGTTGCGCGCCTTCAGGACTTCGGCGGCGTCGGCTGCCGTCGGGTTCGGCACGTCGGGACAGAGACGTCGAAACGTCGCCTCGTTGAGCACCATCGCGGTGCCTACCGCCCCCGGATGAACGGTGTTGACGCGAATCTTCTGCGGACCCAGTTCGTTGGCCAGTGTGCGGGCAAGACCGACCAGCGCATGCTTACTGGCGGTGTAGTGGGCGGTGTTGGCGGTACCGCGTAATCCGTTGGTGGAGCTGATGATCACCACCGATCCCCCGTCGTCGCCGATGTGTGGCACCGCTGATTTCACGGTGTGCCACACCCCGGTCAGATTGATGTCCAGCGTGTTCTGCCAGGTTTCCTCGCTGAGCTTCCATACCGGTGCGCCTGCGGTGTGCACACCGGCGTTGGCGACGACGACATCGAGCCGGCCCAATTCGCCGACGGCGGCGTCGATCGCTGCGGACATCGCCTCGGCGTCGCGCACGTCGGCCGTCGCGGCCACGCACCGCCGACCTCGATCGCGCACCTGCGTTGCGGTGCCGTGCAATTCGTCGGCGACCTCGGCGGCATCGAGAGCGATCACATCCGCGCCTTCGTCGGCGAACCGCTGGCAGTGCACGCGTCCGGTTCCCCTGGCGGCACCGGTCACGACGACCACCTTGCCGTCAAGTCCAGACATCACGGCGCCTTCAGCAGGCTGAACCCTTTGTAGCCCGCGTTGACGACCTCGTTGCAGATGTCGAGGTAGGCAGCGAACCCGCCGATGAAGAGCATGAAAACCCGTGGCTTACCAGGCACATTCGCCCCCAGGTACCAGGAGTTCGCCTTCGTGAACAGTGACGCGTCCGCCCGACGGTTCAGTTCGGCGTTCCAGTCCTCGACGGCGTCGGCCGTCGCCTCGATGGCGGTGTGACCGTGGTCGTCGAGATAGGTGATGGCATCGGCGATCCAGTTCACGTGGGCCTCTGCATGCAGCACCATGTTGGCCAGCACGGCGGGGGCACCGGGGCCGGACACCAGAAACAGATTCGGGAAATCGTCGACGCACAATCCGAGATACGTGCGCGGCCCGTCGGCCCAGTCGTCGCGCAACCTGTGCCCGTCGCGCCCGACGATGTCGATCTTGGCCAAGGCACCCGTCATCGCATCGAACCCGGTGGCGAGCACAATCGCATCGACATCGAAGCGTGCGTCGGAGGTGTCGATACCCGTGGCGTCGATGGACTCGATCGGCGTCCTGCGCACGCTGACAAGTTCGACGTGCGAGCGGTTGAAGGTCTGAAAGTAGTTGGTGTCGGTGCAGATCCGTTTGGTGCCGATCGGATGATCGGTCGGAATCAGCAGATCGGCTACGTCGGGATCATCGATGACGGCGCGGACCTTCTCCTCGTAGAACCTGCGGGCCTCGTCGTTGGCATCCATGTCGGTCATCTGGTCGCTGAATGTCTTGGAGAACAGCACGCCGCCGAGCTCCCATCGCTTTTCGAAGGCAGCCCTGCGCTCCTCGGCGGTGGCCTCCATCGTCAGCTTGGGATGTGCGATGTGCGGCGAGCCGCCGCCGCTGCGCCACGACAACCGCCGTCGCTCGTCGTAACCGGCCTTGTAGTCGGCGACGTCCTCGTCGGTCAGCACTCGATTACCCGCAGGCACACTGTAATTCGGAGTCCGTTGGAACACGACGAGCGAGTCCGCCTGATCGGCGATGATCGGTATCGACTGGATGCCGGACGATCCGGTGCCGATCACCGCGACGCGCTTACCCGTGAAGTCGACGGCGTCGGCCGGCCAGTGCGCGGTGTGGTACACCTCGCCCGCGAACGTGGCCAGGCCCGGGAAGTCCGGCGTCAGCGCCGCCGACAGCGGTCCCGTCGCCATGACGCAGAACCGTGCGCTGACCGACTCGCCCGTGTCGGTGCTCACTGTCCAGCGCGTAGTCCGCTCGTCGAACACCGCCGAAATGACGCGGGTATTGAACGTGATTCCGTCGCGCAGGTCGAGTGCGTCGACGACCCAGTTCAGGTACCGCAGGATCTCGGCCTGCGTCGCGTACTTCTCGCTCCACGACCATTGCTGTTGCAACTCGTCGGAGAACGAATAGCAGTAGTCGACGCTCTCCACATCGCAGCGCGCACCGGGATACCGGTTGAAGTACCAGGTGCCGCCGACCTCCGGCGCAGCCTCGAATACCCGCGTCGTCAATCCCAGAGACCGGAATTTGTGCAAGGCATAGATTCCGGCGAACCCTGCGCCCACGACGACGACGTCCACGTCTGCCTCGTTGCTCACGACCACACGGTAAGTCGTTGCGCGCGTCGACCCGGGCAATTTCCCGGTGACCGGACCCTCGACATCTCCTCTCCCGGATATCGGGCCGCCACCGTCCGCACCGGGCGCCGGGGCCCAACACTGACCCGCATGGCCATAGCTGACGTGGATCTCGACGGACAACGGCATCGCCTCGATTGGCCGCCGCAGTCCACACTCGTCGACGTGATGGTGGCGGCGGGCATCGACGTGCCCCACTCGTGCCGCGAAGGGCGCTGCGGCTCATGCGTGTGCAGCGTCGTTTCCGGTGAAGTCGACATGGCGCCGAATGATGTGCTCGAACCCGAGGATCGTCAGGCCGGCCTGATCCTGGCCTGCCAGTCCAGACCCGTCTCCGAGGAGGTGCTCATCGAATTTTGAAAGCCACACATTCCGCTGATCGGGATTGGCTGCGGCACGACGGCGATCTGCGGTACACCATGAATCAAGCCCACAGAGTAAGGACGACACACATGACCGAGCGGGTAATCGACCGGGTGATGGAGATGGCCGGCCAACTGCGCGAGCAGGGCGCCGAGGCCGAGAAGATCGGCCAGCTCACCGACCAGACGACCAAGGCCATGAAGGCGGCGGGCAACATCCGGCTGCTTCAGCCCAGCAAGTACAACGGCTACGAGGTCCATCCCCGCGAGTTCGCCGAGACCGTCATGGCGACGGCGTCGCTGGATCCCGCGGCGGGTTGGGTCAACGGCGTCGTCGGCGTGCACCCCTACCAGCTGGCCTACGCCGATCCTCGGGTCGCTGAGGAAATCTGGGGCTCCGATGTCGACACCTGGGTCGCGTCCCCCTACGCACCGCAGGGCGTGGCCAAGCCGGTCGACGGCGGCTACATCTTCAACGGGCGCTGGCAATTCAGCTCCGGCACCGACCAATGCGAGTGGATCATCCTCGGCGCGATGCTCGGCGACGCCGACGGCAAACCACTGATGCCGCCGCAGATGCTGCACATGATCCTGCCGCGCAAGGACTACGAGATCGTCGAGGATTCCTGGAACGTGGTCGGCCTGCGCGGCACCGGATCCAAGGACGTCATCGTGCGCGACGCCTTCATCCCCGACTACCGGACGATGGACGCCACCGAGGTGATGGACGGCACCGCCCAGCGCAAGGCCGGGATGACGTCGACGCTGTACCTGATGCCGTGGTCGACGATGTTCCCGCTGGGCATCACATCCGCGGTGATCGGTATCGCCGAAGGCGCACTGGCCGCCCACCTGGACTACCAGCGTGACCGCGTCGGCGCCTACGGGGCGGTCAAGGACGACCCGTACGTCATGTACGCCATCGGCGAGGCCGCCGCCGATATCAACGCCGCCCGCCAGGAACTGCTGGCCAACGTCGACCGGATCTACGACATCGTCGACTCCGGCGCGGAGGTGTCATTCGCCGACCGTGCCGCGGGTCGCCGGACGCAGGTGCGCGCGGCGTGGCGCGCGGTCGCCGCGGTCGACCAGATCTTCGCCCGATCCGGAGGCAACGCGCTGCGGATGGACAAGCCGCTGCAGCGGTTCTGGCGCGACGCGCACGCCGGCCTGGCCCACGCGATCCACATCCCCGGCACGCCCTATCACGCGTCGGCGCTGAGTTCGTTCGGTGTCGACCCCGAGGGTCCGCTGCGGGCGCTGATCTGACAGATGAGCCTTCTCAAGAGCCTCGGCTACATCACCGTTGCGGCCAGCGATATCGACCGATGGCGTCAGTTCGCTTTCGGTGTACTGGGATTCGCCGAAGGCAACGGTCCCGATCCGTCGGCCCTGTACCTGCGGATGGATGAGCGGGCGGCGCGCATCATCGTCGTACCCGGCGACGTCGACCGGGTTCTGACGGTCGGCTGGGAAGTGCGTGACCACGCCGCGCTGGAGGAGGTCAAAGCCAACCTGGACGCCGCCGGTGTCGTGTTCAAGGAGCTGTCCGCGGCCGAGGCCGACGAGCGCCGGGTCGAGGAAGTGATCACCTTCTCCGATCCTGCGGATACGACGCTGGAGGTTTTCCACGGCGCGGTGCTCGACCACAGCCCGGTGATCACCCCGTTCGGCGCGCGGTTCGTCACGGGCGACCAGGGGCTCGGCCACGTGGTGATGCCGGCGATGGATGCCAATGGTCTGTTCGACTTCTACACCGGTGTCCTGGGTTTCCGCTCGCGCGGAGCTTTCCGGGTGCCTGCGCCGCCCGAATTCGGTCCGATACGTGTGCGATTCCTCGGGATCAACGAGCGGCACCACAGCCTGGCGATCTGCCCGGCGATGAACCAGGACAAGCCCGGCGTCGTGCACGTCATGGTGGAAGTCGACAGCCTCGACGCCGTCGGGCAGGCGCTGGACCGCGTCAACTCGGAAGGATTCCAGCTCTCCTCGACGCTGGGCCGCCACACCAACGACAAGATGGTGTCCTTTTACGTCCGGGCGCCAGGCGACTGGGACATCGAGTTCGGCACTGAGGGCATGCGAGTCGACGAAAGGTATTACACCGCAGAGGAAATCACCGCCGACAGCTACTGGGGTCACCAGTGGATGGGCGAACCGCCTGCTGCGATGCGGATGTAGCCGATGGATACCGACGTCTATCCCAAGTCAGTTGACCGATCGAGAGTTGGGATTTCGAAGCCGATGTCGTGATCGCGGGGTACGGCATCGCCGGCGCGGCCGCGGCGGTCGAGGCCGCCTCGGCCGGTGCCGACGTCCTCGTCCTGGAGCGCACCGGAGGCTGGGGCGGCGCGGCCGCCATGGCGGGCGGGTTCATCTACCTCGGCGGCGGCACCGCAATCCAAAAGCCTGTGGTTTCGACGATTCCGTCGACAACATGGCCGCATTCCTGAACGTGGCGATGGGACCCGGCGCGGACGCGAACCGCATCGGCGATTACTGCGCAGGCAGCGTCGACCATTTCGACTGGCTTCTACGGTGCGGCGTCCCCTTCAAGCCGGTGTTCTGGGGCGAGCCCGGCTGGGAGCCGCCCGGCGACGAAGGCCTGATGTTCACCGGCGGCGAGAACGCCTTCCCGTTCAACACCATCGCCAAACCCGCTCCGCGGGGCCATATTCCGCAGATGTCGAACAAGAAGGCCGGCGAAGCCAGCGCCGGCTACATGCTGATGAAGCCGCTCGTCGACACCGCGACCTCGCTGGGGGTGCGGGCGGTGTACGACGTCCATGCCTCATCGTTGATCGTGGAATCCGACGGCCGTGTCGCCGGACTCGTCGCCCGCCAGTACGGGAAGTCCGTGGCGATCCGCGCGAGACGCGGAGTTGTCCTCGCCGCGGGAAGCTTCGCCTACAACGACGCGATGCTGGCCCAGTACGCGCCGCGGCTCGTCGGCCGGCCGGCCGCATCGATCGAACAGCATGACGGACAAGCGATCCGGATGGCCCAGGCGCTCGGCGCGGACCTTGCCCACATGGATGCCACCGAGGTGGCGTTCCTGATCGACCCACAGCAGACGGTCCGCGGGATCCTCGTCAATGGGCGAGGACAGCGATATGTACCCGAGGACATGTACTCCGGCCGGATCGGGCAACTCACGCTGTACCACCAGGACGACACCGCGT
>CAVYCT010000015.1:0-292220 GCA_963766945.1 uncultured Actinomycetota bacterium | reverse complement strand
CAGAATGGCCACAGGCGGTGTCGATGACTCGGGAACAGGTTCGGTTTGCGGCGCTCTGGGCCGCGTGGGCGTTGTACGCCGAACCCGAAGACAGAACACCCGCACGGCGCGCACGGCCAGATGCTGGCCAATCACGTTGTTGCGCGACGACTTCCAGACGAAGGTCGTCGAACGGTATATGCGGGTTGGGTGTCTCGAAGTGCAGCTGCTGCGGGATCTCGCCGTGCTGCAGCACGAGCACGGTCTTGATCAGACCCGCGACGCCGGCGGCGGCCTCCAGGTGACCGAGGTTGGTCTTGGCCGAACCCAGCAGCGGAGCTTCGGACGCGCGCGCGGCCGCACCGATGGGCCCAACGCCTCGCCTCGATCGGGTCGCCGAGCGGTGTCCCGGTGCCGTGGGCCTCGATGTAGCCGACGTCGCTGGGCGGCACGCCGGCGCTGGCCAGGCCGCGGAGCACCGCCTGCTGGGCCGCGGGGTTCGGCGCCAGCACCGGTCGAGCGCCCGTCCTGGTTCACCGCCGAGCCCGCGATGACCGCGAGGACGCGTCGTCGTCGGCATGGCGTCGCGAGGCGCTTGAGCACCACGACCCCGCAGCCCTCGCCGCGTACGAAGCCGTCGGCGGCGGCGTCGAACGTGGCACCGGCCAGTCGGGGACATGAACCCGATCTTGTGAGAGGTGCGATCAGATGTCGGGACCCAGCATGAGCGACACGCCACCGGCCAGCGCCACGTCGGTGTCGCCCGTGCGCAGGCTCTGGCAGGCCAGGTGGACCGCGACCACGAGACGACGAGCACGCGGTGTCGACCGAGACGCTCGGCCCCCGGAGGTCGAGGAGGTAGGAGAGGCGGTTGGCGAGCACGCTCAACGCGCCGCCGGTACCGAACCAGGAGTCGAGGTCTGCCTCAGGTCGCGCATGCCCCCGAGGTGCCCGTACTCGGAGCAGGCTGGCGCCAACCGATCTTCCCGGTCTGTGTGTGTCGCAGTGAGGTCCGTCGGGATCCCGGCGTGGTCGAGTGCCTCGTGGGCCACTTCGAGCAGAAGGCGCTGCTGCGGGTCCATCTTCGCGGCCTCACCCGGCGTGATTGTCGAAGAACTCCGCATAGAAGGCGTCGATGTCGCTCGGAAACAGCCCGACCGGGTGGTGTAGAGCAAGTATTGTCGGCGACGCCGGGCGAACCGTCGTTGAATGGTGTCCAGCGATCCAGGAGGAACCTCGGTGACCGCCGATCGGCCGTGGCCGAGAGACAGCCACAACGATTTCGGGTCGCTGATGCCGCCGGGAAGCCAACATCCCAGACCGATGATCGCTATCGGTTCGTCGACCGATGTGCGATGGATGGTCGCAGCGCCGACGGCGTCCGACCCTTCGGGTGATGTGAGGTACGTGGCGAGTGCGTTAATCGTCGGGTGTCGCCAGAACTCCACAGGTGAGACGACCCGGCCCCGAAGCCTTCTCTTGAAAGGACTCCGCGGAAAACCGAACCACGTAGGCCGGAGCCAACCCCCGGCTCGGGCATGGACACGTCGAAATCGATGTCCGCAGCGCTGAGTCCGATCTCGGTCTGCAGATAGTCGGCGAGGAAGAAAGTACAAAGCAGCTACGTCGGGGTGCTGACTTTAGGCAAGGAGGGGGTCCAAGCGGCAGAAGCCGCCCTCTTGGTATCGCTCGACGCAGGTCGGCACCGAGCGGACTTTGCCGCTTGTGGTGATGGGGATCGAACCCGGCGTCACCAGTACGAGATCGGCCAGCCGGAGGTTATGCGCCGCGGAAACCCCAGCGGTCACGTGGCGTTTCAATGCGCGCAGGTCGTCGATCTCGCCCTGCTTCTTGACATCGGCGATCACGACGAGTTGCTCCGTGGCATCGCCATCCACGGAGATGGCGGCGACTCGACCGCCCGTGATCTCGCTGACGGTCGCCTCGATGTCGTCCGGATAGTGGTTGCGCCCGTTGACGATAAGCATGTCCTTGATGCGGCCCACGACGAAAAGTTCGTCCTCCGACATCACGCCGAGGTCGCCCGTGCGCAGCCACGGACCTGGGGGTGTGCCCGGCGACGCATTGGAAATCTGTGCGCCGAAAGTGTCGTCGGTCAGCGCAGGGTTGCGCCAGTAGCCGGTCGCGACGTTCGGTCCGTGCAGCCAGACCTCCCCGACCATGTTGGCCTGATTCTCCACATGCGTCTGCGGATCGACGATCCGGACCAAGCACGAACGAGGCGACCCGAGGCCGACCATTTCGACACCACCTCCTGCGGCGCCATCGGCGCACCGTTCGGCGTGGCCCGAACACAGCTTCTGGTAATCGAACAGGTGGTCATCGGAAGGCGGTCCGACGGTGAGCAGACGACGTAGACGGTCGCTTCGGCAAGGCCAAAGGCCGGCCGTACCGCGGTCGCAGGCAGATTGAACGGGGTGAAGCGGTCCCAGAAGCGGCGGAGCGTTGCTGCGTGGATACGTTCGCTCCCGCTGGCGACCGTCCTGACGTCGGACAGGTCTAACCCCGCCATATCTTCATCCGACGTGCGTCGCGCAGCCAGGTCAAACGCGAAATTCGGTGCAGCCGTCAGAGTTTCGGGATGAGACGCCAACTCTTTGATCCAGCGTGCAGGCTTCTGCAGGAACGCGGTCGGACTCAGTAGCACTCCCTTCCGACCGAGGACCAGAGGCATGAACAGGCCCACGACCAAGCCGAGATCGTGAAACAGAGGTAGCCATGACACAACCGTGAGCCGGGGTGCGTCGCCGTCCAAGAAGTCAGCGTGGATCTGCTCCACGTTGGCCACCGCGTTGTCGTGGGTGATCTCAACACCGCTCGGAGCGCGCGTTGACCCGGACGTGTACTGCAGATACGCGGTCCTTGGAGCATGAGCACCCGGCGTTAACGGTGTCGACGGTGCATCGAAGTCCAGTGCGTCCACCTCAATGACGCGCGGTGCGCGTTGTCCCGGTTGCGGTTTGGCGTAGCTCATCAGACCGTCGACGACGGCGGACGTGGTCAGGATGGCGACGGGCGTGCAGTCCTGTAGGGCGCCTGACACTCGCTCGTCGTGGGCGCCGAACTGCGGAACCGAGAGCGGTACCGCGATGAAACCGGCCTGGATCGCACCGAGGAATGCGACGACGTAGTCGAGACCTTGAGGGGCGACTATCGCTGCGCGGTCACCGGCCGTGCCGCACGCCGCCAACGTGTCGGCGACCACGCAGACGCGATGGCGCAGTTGTGCCCAGTTCAGGCTCTCGGACCTCCCGAGCGGATCGATGTCGTAGTCGATGAAGACGTATGCGATGGCGTCGGCTTGCTGATGCGCGAGGCGTTCGAGCAACGCGGGGATTGGTCGGCCGGTCATCGGGTGCCTCGGCTCATATTGTCGTCCCACCGCCCCATCAGGCGATTGAGGAGCTTCGGACTAACGGTGTCGATTGCATGTGCGACCAACGCGATTCGCGGTGCGATCCGAACTGGGCGGTGACGCGCAGCTGTCAACATCCAGCCGGCAGCTTCCTCGGCCGATAGTGAGGGCACACCGTGGTATGCCCTGTTCGGGGCGATCATCGGTGTTCGGACCAACGGGTAATACAGCGTGGTCTGGTGCACTCCGGTGCTTGCCAACTCTGTGTCGATGATGCGGCAGCTGGCCGACAGGGCGGCCTTCGACGCGTTGTATGCGGAGAATTTGGGAAGCGCTTGGTTGTAGACGGCCCACGTGGACGCATTGATGATGTGACCGTCACCCCGCTCTAGCATTCCGTTCACGAATGCGCGGATCAGCCGAAGCGGCGCGTAGTAGTTGAGCCTCATGACCCGTTCGACGTCATGCCATCGCTCGAGCGATTCCAGGAAGGGCCGCCAGATGGAAAGGCCGGCGTTGTTCACGAGAACATCGACGCCCCCGAACGTTTCGTCAACCGAGCCGATCAACTGGGCGATTTCGTCGGTGTCGGTCAGATCGCATGGCAGGGCGTGGCATCGGCCGCCGCGAGCCTCGACACGAGACGCGAGGTCGTCGAGTCGGTACTTGCGGCGCGCCACCGCAATGACGACGGCGCCGTGGTCGGCGAACAGTTCGGCAGCTATCTCGCCGATGCCGGATGACGCGCCGGTGATCAGGATGCGCTTGCCGCGTAGATCAACAGCGTTGCGTGACCGGCGATGGACGAACCGGGATGTCAGCGGTGGCCGCATGAGCGTCACGCCCATTTCGAAAGTCAGGCGTCGCAACCGATTGAGATCTCCAACGGGCGCCTCCGGTGCAACGGCATCGTCGACGCCGACCAACTCGGTGGACGTCTCCTGTACCTGTGGCGCCTCTTCCTCCGCGGGCGCCTCAACCGGGGGCGGCTCATCAACGGGAAGCGCTTCGTCGTCGGTCTCGAGGGTCTCCTCGACGGGAGACTGGATCGGAGCGAGCTGGGTCAGCAGGTAGTCCGTCAGGGCCGTGGGGTCCGGATGGTCGAACATCATTGCGACTGGCAGCGGTAGCCCGGTGGCCTGGGTGAGGCGGCTGCGCAGCTCCATCCCGGTCAGCGAATCCAGCCCGAGGTCGGTGAATTGCTGTGTGGGCGAAACGGTGTCGGGTGTCGGATGGTCTAGGACGGCGGCGATGTGCGCGCGTACCTCGTCGAGCAGACGGGCATGCTGTTCGGACGGGGTGTGTCCGGCGAGCTGTTGTGCCAGGTTGCTGGGCTGGGCGCGGGTGTTGGGTGTGGTGATCAACCCGCTCAGCAAGCTGGGCAGCATGCCCGCGCGGGCGAGGGCTTGCAGCGCGGTGGTGTTCAGCTGGGCGGGCACCAGTACCGACTCCGTCTGAGCGCAGGCATGGTCAAAAAGAGCGAGGGCATAGTCGGTGTCCATCGCGGTGATGCCGAGACGGTGCAGACGCGATAGATCATCGGAATCCAGGCTCGTGGTCATGGCGCTCGGCTTCTCCCACAGACCCCAGGCCAGCGCGGCGCCGGGCAATCCGTGGTGGCGTCGGTGCTGCGCCAGCGCATCGAGGAACGCATTGGCGGCGGCGTAATTCGCTTGTCCCGGATTGCCAAGCACGCCCGCTGCCGACGAGTAGAGGATGAACGCGGTCAGCGGATGGGCTTGAGTAAGACTGTGAAGGTTCACGGCGGCATCGAGTTTGGGCCGTAGCACCTGTTCGACGCGCTCGTGATCGAGGTCTTCGATGAGAGCATCGGCCAACACCCCGGCCGTGTGGATGACCGCTCCGAGGGGGTGGTCGACGTCGATGGCGGCCAGGACCGTCTCGAGCTGGTCTGCGTCGGCAATGTCGGCGGCGACGAAATCGGTGTGACAGCCCAGCTCATTGAGTTCGCGCTGGAGATCCTGGGCGCCCGGCGCCGCAGCGCCGCGACGGCTCAACAGCAGCAGATGACGACACAGGTGCGTAGTTGCCAGGTGGCGGGCCAGGGCCATTCCCAACGCACCGGTACCGCCAGTGATCAGCACGGTCTTTTCAGGATCGAATGTCGGATCGCTGACAGGTGGCGATGCGCCGGAGCGAGTCAGCCGCGGCGCCAACAGTATTCCCCTTCGTAGCGCGAGGACGGGTTCGACAGGTATCGCGAGTGCCGTGGCGAGGAGATTGCCGGAGGCGGCGGCGTCGACGTCGAGCCAGCCGAATCGGCCGGGGTGTTCGTTGGCGGCGCTGCGTAGCAGTCCGTGGGCGGCAGCGACTGCCAGATCCGGACTTTCGTCGTCGTCGGTGGCCAATGCGTGGTGGCTCAACAGGACCAGCCGCGACGTCGCCAACGCGGGTTGTGCCAACCAGGCTTGTACGAGACGCAACGTGCCGTAGAGGCCGGTGCGTGCAGCACCGGCCAAATCATCTTGATCGTCGCGGGGGACGGTAGTCACCACGACATCCGGGACGCGAGCGCCCGCGCCGATAGCCTCCGTCAACTCCTCGAGGTCGCGGTAGCCGCTGGCACCGTCAACGGTCGGCTCGGTCTCGCCCAGCATTGCGACGGTGGCTTGCTGGTCGGCAGTCGGGGACACCGCCGTCCAGCTCACGGTATACAGCGACTGGGCCACGTCAGCGGCAAGGCGTGCGAGTTCCGCGAGGTCGACGGGACGCGCGACCAGTTGCTGCACGTGCAGCACCGGTACTCCGGAAACATCGGCAGCGTGAATTTGCAGTCCAGAACCCCTGTGCTGCAGAGCAACCCGGAGGGTCGAGATTTCCGACGACGACGAACGCAGCCCCACCCCGGTCCACGCGAACGGCAACGAGACCTGGCCCGAAGACGCGTCGGCCTGCGCGAACACTCCCGCGGCGGGGTGAAGTGCCGCATCGAGTAGCGCCGGATGCACGGCGAAGTTCTCGCCGCTTCGGCCCTGATCAAGCGCGACCTCGGCGAACAGCACGTCGTCGCGGCGCCACACCGCCCGCACCGCCTGAAACGCCGCCCCGTACTGCAAACCGGCCTCTGCCAGCTGTTCGTACAGAGAATCGACCTCAACGCCGACGGCATCCGCAGGCGGCCACTCCGTCATCGGCGTCGCGCTGTCGTCTGCCGCGATATCGGTTGGGACGCTGAGAATCCCGGCAGCACACCGCACCCAGGGCCGCTCGAGACCACCGACGCTGTCGATCAACCGGAAGTAGATGCGCACCTCGCAACGTCCATCAGGTTGGGCACCGCTCAGCACCAATTGCAATGCCACTGAATCATCTTCAGGAAGAAGCAACGGAGTGTGCAGCACCAACTCGTCGAGCCACCCCACCCCCGCGTGGGCTCCGGCGGACAGCGCCATCTCCACCAGCGCGGCTCCCGGCAGCACCGGCACCGCACCGACGGCGTGGTCAGCCAGCCACGGGAAGTCGCTCAACGAAATCCGACCGCTGAACACCCACCCCTGCCCGTCACCGACACGCACCCCCGCTGTCAGGAACGGATGATCGATCTCCGACAACCCAACCGACGACAGGTTCCCTACACCGCTCTTGCCCCCGTCAAACCAAAACCGGCGCCGCTCAAAGGGATACGTGGGTAACTCCAGCGGTCGTGCATCGTACGGTGAGAACACCGCGGGCCAGTCGACCTCGACGCCCGAGCCGTGAGCCTGCGCGGCGAACCGCATGATCGCTTCGGCCTCGGATTGCTTGGTGTGCAACGCTGATACGCAAAGCCGGGGACCGTCGAGGCTTTGATCGACCATCGGAGTCAGCGGTCCGGTCGGACCCAGCTCCAGGTACTTGCTGACCCCCGCGGACGATAGGAAGCGGACGCCGTCTGAGAATCGCACGGGGTCGCGAACCTGCTGCACCCAGTACTTGGCCGTGGCTAATTCAGCTGCTGAAGCGGGCGTTCCGTCTCGATTGGAGATGATCGGGATCTGGGGCTCACCGAAAGTGAGAGCCTGCGCGACCGAACCGAACTCCTCCAGCATCGGCTCCATCCGGGCGGAATGGAAAGCGTGGCTGACGTGCAGACGGGTCACCGAGTGCTCGGGCCACTGCTGCATCCACGACCGAACGGCGTCCTCGTCGCCGGACACCACCGTGGAATTCGGGCTGTTGATCGCCGCCGCCGACAGTCGGTCCGCGTAACCCGTCAGGGAGGCGCTCACTTGCTCCTCGGTCGCCGCGATTGCGACCATTGCGCCACCTGCGGGCAGCGCCCCCATCAGCCGGGCCCTTGCTGCGACCAGCGTGCAGGCATCCGGCAGCGAGAACACGCCCGCCAGGTGCGCGGCGACGATCTCTCCGAGCGAGTGACCGATCAAGAAGTCGGCGGCCATCCCCCAGGACTGCACTAGGCGATAGAGCGCGACCTCGATCGCGAACAACGCGGGCTGGGTGAACGTCGAGTGACCGAGTAGCGCGGCTTCAGGTGAATCCGCAGCCGCGAACATCAGTTCCCGCAGTGACCGATCCAGATGTCGATCGAACTGTGTGCACACCTCATCGAGCGCCTCGGCGAAAACCGGGTAGTGCCTATAGAGCATCGCGCCCATTCCGGGACGTTGAGCACCCTGTCCGGGGAACAGGATCGCGGTCTTGCCTGGCAGGGAGTGGCTAGTGAGCACATCGGGGTGCGGGGTGCCGTGCGTCAACGCGTCCAACCCGGCGCGCAGCTGGCCGTCGGTGGCGGCGATGATCGCGGCACGGTGGTCAAGGGCGGCGCGCGTCGACGCCAGTGAGTACGCAAGGTCGGTGAGAGCCGGACTGTCGGAAGCTATGAGGCCCTGAATACGGAGAGCCTGATCCGCAAGCGCGGTAGGGGTTTTTGCCGACAGGAGCACCGCAACGTGGGCAGGAGCGACAGTTGGCTCCGCGGGTTTGTCGGAGGCTGTGGCGTCGGTTCCGGAAGGGGCCTCTTCGATGATGATGTGTGCGTTGGTCCCCGAGATGCCGAACGCGGATACGCCGGCTCGGCGCGTCCGGTCCGTCCGTTGCCATTGAGTGGGCTCAGTGAGCAGACGCACCTCGCCTGCCGACCAATCCACATGCGGGCTCGGAGCATCGACGTGCAAGGTTTTGGGCAGTGTTTCGTGGCGCAGCGCCTGGATCACTTTGATCACCCCGGCCACCCCGGCGGCGGCCTGGCTATGGCCCAAGTTCGACTTGATCGAACCGAGCAGCAGCGGCTTTGCCGCACCCCGATTCTGGCCGTACGTGGCCAGCACAGCCTGGGCCTCGATCGGGTCGCCGAGCGCGGTGCCGGTGCCGTGGCCTTCTACCGCGTCGACGTCGCTCACCGACAACCCGGCATTGCCCAGCGCCTCGCGAATCACCCGTTCCTGCGAGGGACCGTTGGGCGCGGTCAGTCCGTTAGACGCGCCGTCCTGGTTGACTGCGCTTCCGCGGATCAGACCCAACACCCGGTGTCGGTTCCGGCGGGCATCGCCCAGTCGCTCGAGCAACACCAACCCTCCGCCTTCGGAGAGGCTTGTGCCATCAGAGGCTGCGGCAAACGACTTGCAGCGGCCATCCACCGAGAGCGCGTGCTGGCGGGAGAACTCCACGAAGGGCGTCGCGGTCCCCATCACCGTGGCACCGCCTGCCAAAGCCATCGAACACTCGCCGGCCCTCAACGCCTGGCAAGCCTGGTGGATCGCCACCAGCGACGACGAGCACGCCGTGTCCACTGTGACCGCAGGCCCATGCAGCCCGAAGACATACGAGATGCGCCCGGACGCGACACTGGCGGAGAACCCGGTGGCGATGAATCCCTCCAGCGCCGCTCCAGCGCGCACGCCGTATCCGTTGACTGCGTAGAACGACGCCATCAAACCCACGAACACCCCGATGTCGCTGCCGCGCAACGATAAGGGGTCGATCCCGGCGTGCTCGAACGTCTCCCACGCGATCTCCAGCAGCAGGCGCTGCTGAGGATCCATCGCCAGCGCTTCCCGCGGAGAGATGCCGAAGAACCCGGCGTCGAATTCAGTGGCCGACACGAATCCGCCGACCCGACTGTATGACGTGCCCATATGGTCGGGGTCGGGGTCGTAGACCTCATCAAGGTCCCAACCGCGGTCGGCGGGGAACTCCGACATCACATCGCGGCCAGACGCCACCACGTCCCACAAATCCTGTGGGCTCTCTACTCCGCCGGGGAACCGGCAGCCCATGCCGACGATGGCGATCGGCTCTCGTCCGCGGCTCTCGAGTTCGCTGATCCGCTGATTCGCTTTTCGGAGTTCCTTGGCGGCTCGTTTGAGGTAATCGCGCAGCAGATCTGCCGATTCCGCCTGCGGTTCGCTCGCGGTGCTCATCGAGACGCTCTCTCCCTCGGGCGGTGCCCTGGCGCAGCATGGCGAACCCGAGGAAGGAGTCCGCGGCAATGAGGGTGCCTGCGACATCGGTGCACCGTTCTGGCCTGGACATACACCGTGAGCGGCGACCTCCGGCTAACGTACAACGTGTCCCCGCAGCGTCCAGCTCGCTGGCGGTAAACACAGCCTACGGCGATTGAGCAAACAACGGATGATTTTCGGTTACGCCGCCGTAAATTCCGCTGGCAAATCTCTGGAACGAGGTTACAGCTAACGAAACAGCGGGGATTTCGGTGATCAGCTGTGTCAGACGTGTTCGCCGCAGACAGCGGACCGGGGTCACCGAGAGGATCAATCTCTCGTGGCGAAAGCGCCGCTGGATCCCGCTTCACAACGAGCTTGCGCGCGGATCGACCGCCCCGTCAGACCGTCTCGGTGACCGAGAGCTCCGCGTTGATCGCGTCGACCCGGTCCTTGGCGTCACCGAACAGCATCTGGGTGTTCTCCCGGAAGAACAGCGGGTTCTGCACGCCGGCGTAGCCCGAGGCCATGGACCGCTTGAACACGATCACGTTGGCGGCGTTCCAGACCGTCAGCACCGGCATGCCGGCGATCGGGCTGCTCGGGTCCTCTGACGCCGCCGGGTTGACGGTGTCGTTGGCGCCGATGACCAGGACGACGTCGGTGCTGTCGAAGTCGTCGTTGATCTCGTCCATCTCCAGCACGATGTCGTAGGGCACCTTGGCCTCGGCCAGCAGCACGTTCATGTGGCCGGGCAGGCGGCCCGCGACGGGGTGGATGCCGAACCGGACGTCGACGCCGCGATCGCGCAGCTTGCGGGTCAGGTCGGCGACGCCGTACTGGGCCTGGGCCACGGCCATGCCGTACCCCGGCGTGATGATCACCGAGTGGGCCGAGGCGAGCAGATCGGCGGCACCCTCGGCGTTGATCTCGCGGTGCTCGCCGTAGTCCTTGTCCTCGGCCGGGCCTGGCCTCGATCCCGAAGCCGCCGGCGATGACGGAGATGAACGACCGGTTCATCGCCTTGCACATGATGTAGGACAGGTAGGCACCCGAGGACCCGACCAGCGCGCCGGTGATGATCAGCAGGTCGTTGCCGAGCAGGAAGCCCGACGCCGCCGCGGCCCAGCCGGAGTAGCTGTTGAGCATCGACACCACCACCGGCATGTCGCCGCCGCCGATCGAGGCGACCAGGTGCCAGCCCAGCAGCAGCGCAAGCACGGTGACCACCACCAGCAGCCACAGCTGCGGGTCGATCACGAACCAGACGGTGAGCGCGGCGAAGACGACGAGCGCGCCGACGTTGAGGAAGTTCTTGCCGGGCAGCATCATCGGCGCGGACTTGATGCGGGCCGAGAGCTTGAGGTTGGCGACGATCGAGCCGGTGAACGTCACGGCGCCGATGAAGACGCCGATGACGACCTCGGCCGAGTGGATGCCGAGCATGCCCTCGCCGTTCAGCAGCGCGGCCTCGGATCCGGCGAGATCGCCTTCGACGTGCAGGTAGCCGTTCCAGCCGACCAGCACGGCGGCCAGGCCGACGAAGCTGTGCAGCAGCGCGATCAGCTCGGGCATGCCGGTCATCTCGACGACCTTGGCGCGCCACAGACCGATCGCGGCACCGATGGCCATGGCGCCGATCAGCAGCGCGAGGCCGAGCGGTTCGATGTGGCGGGCGAGCGCAAGCGCGATCGTCGCGATCAGGGCGACGGCCATTCCGGCGATGCCGAAAGTGTTACCGGCCCTGGATGTTTCATGCTTGGACAGCCCGGCCAGCGCGAGGATGAACAGCAGGGCCGCGACGACGTACGCCGCGGTCGCGGTGGTTTCCAGTGTGAACATTCGTCAGCTCCTCGAGAACATGGCCAGCATGCGGCGGGTCACGGCGAAGCCGCCGAAGACGTTGATGCTGGCGAGCAGGATCGCCAGGGTCGCCAGCGCGGTGACGACGACGTCGCCGATTGCCGGCCCGATCTGCAGCAGCGCGCCGACGACGATGATCCCGGAGATCGCGTTGGTCACCGACATCAGCGGGGTGTGCAGCGCATGGTGCACATTGCCGATCACGTAGTAGCCGATCACGATCGCCAGCGCGAACACCGTCAGGTGCACCTGCAGCGCGGACGGGGAGAGCGCGATGAGCGCGAAGAGCACCGCCGCGGCGGCGAACGTCACCCCGAGCCGGCGGCCGATGGTCATCGGCTGCTTGGTCGGCTTGGCCTCGACCGGAGCGGCTGCGGCGACGACCGGCGCCGCCGACACCTGCACCGGCGGAGGCGGCCAGGTGATCTCGCCGTCCCGCACCACCGTCACCGAACGCTGCACCACGTCGTCCCAGTCCAGCGTGAGCTGGCCGTCCTTCTCCGGGGTGAGCAGCTTGAGCAGGTTGACCAGGTTGGTGCCGTAGAGCTGGGAGGCCGTGGCGGGCAGCCGGCCGGCCAGATCGGTGTAGCCGATGATCGTCACGCCGTTGTCGGTGACGATCGCCTGGTCCTTGACGGTGCCCTCGACGTTGCCGCCGTTGGCCGCGGCCATGTCGACGATGACGCTGCCGGACTTCATCGAGGCCACCATGTCGGCGGTGATGATTCGCGGCGCAGGCCTACCCGGGATCAGCGCGGTGGTGATGATGATGTCGACGTCCTTGGACTGCTCGGCGTAGAGCTGCGCCTCGCGGGCCTTGTAGTCGTCGTCCATCTCCTTGGCGTAGCCGGTGGCCGAAACTTCAGCTTCCGGTGACTCGATCGAAAGATATTCCCCACCAAGAGATTTGACCTGATCTGCGACCTCAGGTCGGGGATCGGTGGCGCGCACGATGGCGCCGAGACTGCCTGCCGCACCGATAGCCGCCAGACCGGCAACTCCTGCGCCGACAACGAGCACCTTGGCAGGCGGCACCTTGCCCGCCGCGGTCACCTGCCCGGTGAAGAACCGGCCGAACTTGTTGGCGGCCTCGATGACGGCGCGGTAGCCCGCGATGTTCGCCATCGACGACAGCACGTCCAGTGACTGGGCCCGGGAAATGCGCGGAACAGCGTCCATCGCCAGCACCGTGATCGGCCGGGTGGCCAGCTGCTCGACGAGCTCAGGCTTGAGCGCGGGGGAGATCAGGCTGATCAGGGTGGCGCCGTCGCGCAGGGCGGCGATCTCTGCGTCGTCCGGCGCGTTCACCTTGAGCACCACGTCGGCCGCCCAGACCTGCTCGGCCGACCCGACATCGGCGCCGGCCTCGGTGTATGCCGCATCGGTGAAGCTCGAGGCAGCGCCCGCGCCCGCCTCGACCACCACCTCATAGCCCAGCTTGATGAGTTGGCCGACCGTCTGCGGCGTCGCGGCGACGCGCGTTTCTCCAGGCAGCGACTCTCTCGGGATCCCGATGATCATCGATTT
Organism: uncultured Actinomycetota bacterium; assembly: GCA_963766945.1. Classification (GTDB taxonomy): domain Bacteria; phylum Actinomycetota; class Actinomycetes; order Mycobacteriales; family Mycobacteriaceae; genus Mycobacterium. Next base: position 279,074 of record CAVYCT010000015.1, on the reverse strand, counting down.
CGATCCGATCTAGGTTCTCGTGTCACGGTCCGGTCGGAGCGCGAGAAGGCGTCCCGACACAGCTCGTCGTGGGACGAGTGGAATACGTCAGTCTAAGAGTTGACAGAAATCGACTTTGTGTCCTGTGGGTCACACGCCGGATATGGCGAGTCCACGAACTCACCGACGAAGCAAGGCCCTATAACGGCAAGCAGACGCACAGGTACCGCTAATGCGTCGTGTCGAGCGATAGTGCGTCTTCGCGCGGAGAACCGGAGAGGTCTAGACGGGGGGATAGGCGGGCGGCGGGTAGACGCCGCGCAGGATCCACGCGCACCAGTTTGCGCCGTACTCGATCTCGTCGCTCGCGTCATAGTCCGGGTTGGGATCCACGTCATCACCTCTCGCGTAGCGGCTCGTTCTCGCTGAAGTCTAGACCCGCCATCGGCGGAGGCGACACCCCGAAGACCTAAACTGTCCAACCAGTTGATTGATGCCCCGGACACGCTCCGGGCCTGCATATAGTGAGTCGCGATGCCAGCCTCGTCACCGGAAGCCACTCCAACGGGATGTCCCGTCGCGAGGAGCTGCTGGCCGTCGCCACCAAGCTCTTCGCCGCCCGGGGCTACCACGGCACCCGGATGGACGACGTCGCCGACGCGGTCGGCCTGAACAAGGCCACGGTGTACCACTACTACGCCAGCAAGTCGCTGATCCTCTACGACATCTACAAGGGTGCCGCCGACTTCACGGTGGACGCGCTGCACGACGACCCGTCCGCGTCGGCGCGCGAGACGATCTACCACTTCACCCGCCGGCTGCTGGTCGGCATCGCCAGCGACATCGAGCGTGCGGCGGTGTACTTCCAGGAGGGGCCCTACATCACCGAGTGGTTCACCGAGGACCAGGTCGCCTACATCCGCGAGAAGGAGACGCAGGTCTACGAGCACGTGCGCGACGTCATCGACCGCGGCATCGCCAGCGGGGAGTTCTACGACTGCGACTGCCATGTGCTCGCGCTCGGCTACATCGGGATGACGCTGGGCTCCTACCGCTGGCTGCGACCCCACGGCAGGCGCACGGCGAAGGAGATCGCCGTCGAGTTCAGCACCGCGCTGCTGCGCGGGCTGATCCGCGACGAGACCGTGCGGGCCGAGTCGCCCCTCGGAATTGGCTTGGAAAGCACAGAAAGCACAGACAGAAGCACCGCTCGCTCGACCTAGAACTCGAACCTGTTCACGACGTCGTAGTTCGCCACCGGGGTGGCACAGGTCAGCCGGAACACCAGGCGCTGCAGCGTGAACGGGATCGCCTCGTAGCCCGCCGCGGTGGAGGCCTGCTCGACGAACCGCAGCCCCACGTTCCATGCCTCGATCTGGCGGGGGTCGCGGATGCCCCACTTGATGATTCCGCCGCTGAGGAGCTTTGACAGTCGCGGGCCTGCCGGCGACAGCGTGTCGAAGAGAAATTCGCCGGTGCCGAAGCGGTCGGTCAGCCTCCCGAACAGCTCCCGCGCTTGGTGTTCGGTGAGGTACATGACGAGACCCTCCGCGACGACCAACGTCGGCCGGCCGGTCGGAATCTGTTCCAGCCAGCCGGCTTCGGTCACCGATGAACCGATCATGTGGTAGTTCTCGGTCTCGTCGTACAACCTGCGGCGCAACTCGATCACGCCGGGCTGATCGACGTCGAACCACTGCACGCTCGAAGGCGGGTTGATCCGGAATGCCCGGGTGTCCAGGCCGCAGCCGAGGTGCAGCACGACCGCGGTCGGGTGCCGCGCGCAGGAAATCGGTCGTCCAGTCGTCGAGCTTGCTGGCGCGCAACGCCACCCAGAACTGGTTCGCCCACGGCTGCGACGACCGGTGTATCCGCTTGAAGTCGTAGTCGATGCGGTCGACGGCCTCGGCAGCGGCCCGGTCACCCAAAATCGGCTGCGGAGAACGGCTTTCGTATGCCCGAAGGTACAGGGTGACCAGGTTCGTCCACTCCACTGATTTCCAACCGACGGACGCTGAAGTCAACTTTGGTCGTCGTCATCGCTCCTCCTCCTGGCGCGGTAGTCCAGCCACCGCTGCATCAACTCGTCGCGGTAGTCCTGTGCGGTGAATGCGCAGAAATCGCGGAAGTCCTCGAGGCGTTCGCGTTGCTCGGCGCGGCCGTCGCTCAACAGTGCGAGACCGAAATTCGCGGCGTCGATACCGAGCCGCATGCGCGACAGTTGGGTGTCGAGCACGCTCGAGAATCCGCCTGGAGTCACCCGGTACAGGTGCTGACGATTCGAGCTCGGCAGCCGCTCGATCATCGCGCCCTCCTGCAGCTGACGGGCGACGGTGCTCACCGACGCCTTGCTGACCGACAACGTCTCCGCCAGTTGCGTCAGCGACTGTTGCGGCGGGTCGCAGATCAGCAACCAGCCGTATAGCCGCCCCATGGTCCGGGTACCGCCGATCATCTCCATGAACAGTCCGAGACGGTCGACGAACTCGGCCTCTTCCGGTGACACGAACACCTCCGCACAGAACGTTCAGTACAGACTAAACGTAATGCACGTTGACGCGAGTGCCAAGATGGGCAGGGTGAAGTCCAACCTGCTGTCCAGGCGCGACCTCGACTTTCTGCTCTACGAATGGCTTCAGGTCGACGAGCTGACGAAGCGGGAACGCTTCGCCGAGCACTCGCGCGAGACGTTCGACGCCGTGCTGGACCTGTGCGAGCAGCTGGCCACGCGGTACTTCGCGCCGCACAACAAGACGAGCGACGCGCAGGAGCCGAGTTTCGACGGGGAGAAGGTCACCGTCATCCCCGAGGTCAAGGAGGCGCTCGACGCGTTCACTCAGGCCGATCTGATCGGCATGTCGATGGACGGTGAGTTCGGCGGAGCGCAGCTGCCCGTGACGGTCGCCGAGGCCGCCTTCGCCTGGTTCTCGGCGGCCAACGTCAGCACCACCGGCTACCTGATGCTGACCATCGCCAACGCCAACCTGCTGGCGCAGTTCGGCAGCGCCGGAACAGGTCGACGCGTTCGTGCGGCCGATGCTGGCGGGCAGGTTCTCGGGGACGATGGCGCTGTCCGAAACGCAGGCCGGCTCGTCGCTGGCCGACATCGTCACCCGCGCCGAGCCGCAGGACGACGGCAGCTACCGGCTGTTCGGTTCCAAGATGTGGATCTCGGGCGCCGAGCACGAACTCACCGACAACATCGTCAACCTCGTTCTGGCCAAGATTCCCGGCGGCCCGCCGGGAACCAAGGGCATATCGCTGTTCATCGTGCCCAAATACCTTGTCCAGCGAGGATGGCTCGCTGGGCGAGCGCAATGATGTCGCGCTGGCCGGGCTCAACCACAAGATGGGGCAGCGAGGCATCACCAACACCGTGCTCAACTTCGGCGAGGGCAAGTTCAGTCCGGGCGGCGAGCCCGGTGCCGTCGGCTATCTGGTCGGCGAGCCGCACCGCGGCCTGGCCTACATGTTCCACATGATGAACGAGGCGCGCCTCGGTGTGGGGATGGGCGCGGTCTCGCTGGGCTACACCGGATACCTCAAGTCGCTGGAGTATGCGCGGGAGCGTCCGCAGGGCAGGCCGGTGACGGCCAAGGATCCGTCCGCACCGCAGATCCCGATCATCGAGCATCCCGATGTCAAGCGAATGCTGTTGGCGCAGAAGGCCTATGTCGAAGGCGGGATGGCGCTGCTGCTGTACTGCGCGAAGCTCGTCGACCTGCAGCACGGCGCGGACTCCGACGAGGAGCGCGAATCGCGGAAGCTACTGCTGGACATCCTGACGCCGGTCGGCAAGAGCTGGCCGTCGCAGTGGTGCCTGGCGGCCAACGACCTTGCGATCCAGGTGCACGGCGGCTACGGCTACACCCGCGAGTACGACGTCGAACAGCACTACCGCGACAATCGGCTCAACCCCATCCACGAGGGCACGCACGGCATCCAGAGCCTGGACCTGTTGGGCCGCAAGGTGACCCAGCGCGGCGGCGCCAGCCTGGTCGCATTGGGCACGGCCATCGGCGCGACCATCGACGCCGCCAACGCGCGTCGGCGGCGATACCGCCGAGCTGGCGGGTCAGCTCAACGCCACGTGGCAGCGCCTCGTCGCGGTCACCACCGCGATGTTCGACTCCGGCGATATCGAGGCCGCGCTCGCCAACAGCGTGGTCTACCTCGAGGCGTTCGGACACATCGTCGTCGCCTGGATCTGGCTGGAACAACTGCTGGCCTGCAACGGCCGCTCGGGTGACTTCTATCGACGGCAAGCGCCAGGCGGCGCGGTACTTCTTCCGCTACGAATTGCCCAAGACCGCACCGCAACTGGACCTGCTCGAAAGCCTGGACCGCACCACGCTGGAAATGCGCGACAGCTGGTTCTGAGCGGCACGCTAAGCCAACCGGGGGCATTTATACCTAAAGCGGCATCAAGTGATGCCATAAGAGCGTTGGACAGGTATCACTACAGTTTCCTACCGTTGAAGTGACAACGACCACATCGGGTAAGCCCGTGGACGTCAGGTCACACGACGAGGAGTGATTCCATGCCCACACTCACCAGGCTCCGCCGTCACCGTGTTCGCGCCGGATTGGCGGCGGCCGCCGCTGTCGGCCTGGCCCTGACCGGCTGCGGCGGCGTTCAGAACTCCACCGGCGGCGGAGGGGGCGATTCATATCCCTCCGGCCCCGTCGAGATGTACGTCGGGGCCTCTGCCGGCGGCTCGAGCGACCTGATCAGCCGCGCGGTGTCGAAGGGACTCAGCGACGACCTCGGTGGGTCGTTTCCCGTCATCAACCGGGAAGGTGCCAACGGCGCGCTTGCGGCGGCCGAGGTCGCCAAGGCCGAACCCAACGGGTCGACGATCGCCATCCAGAATGCGTCCCTGTTCACCATCACCCCGATGGCCGTCAGCCCCGACGAGGTCACCAACATCGACGACTTCGATGTCGTGCAGGCGTTTCGCGCGACGACTACGTCCTGGTCACCAATCCGGGCAGCGGCTACCGCACCCTCGACGACATCAAGAAGGCCACGCGTCCGGTCCGCTACGGCACCACCGGTGTCGGCACCGGCGCGCAACTGGCCGCCGCACTGCTGTTCAAGACAAGCAACGTGCCTCCCAGCCGGTCCCGTTCGACGGCGGAGCACCGGCGCTGGCCGCAGTTCTCGGCAATCAGGTCGACGTGGCCAACCTTCAGGTCGGCGAGGCGATCGAGAACATCCAGTCCGGCAAGCTGACACCGCTGGCGGTCTTCGGCCCCGACCGCATCGAGTACCTGCCCGATGTGCCGACGGCCAAGGAGCAGGGCCTCGACGTCGAGGTGACTCAGTACCGGTTCATGACCGTGCCGAAGGGCACCCCGCAGGACGTTCAGGACAAGATCGCCGAAGGCATGAAGGCCACCTTCGAAACCGAGGGCTACAAGCAGTTCAACAAGCAGAACAGCCTGACCCCGATGGAACTCTCCGGTGACGAGGTCCTCGAGCAGCTGAAGTCAGGACAGAAGCGCGCTACGGCGATCTGGTCAAGCAGTACGGCATCGACCTGCGGACGAGGGCTGAGCTCGTGCCCGAGTCGTCGCCGCATCCGCACACCCGCGACATCCTCGCCGAACTCGAGGCCGAGGTCGCCCACGAGATGGAGGAGGACCGGCCGCCCGCAGGCGGTCCGGCCTACCAGATCGCGGGGGCGCTGGCCGCTGGCGCGATCGGCGTCGTCGGTGCGGTGCTCGCGGCCGGCTACGGTCTCGGTTCGCTTCAACGATCCGGGGCCAGGCCTGTGGCCGTTCGTCGTCAGCGTGCTCATCGTGATGCTGTCCGTCGTACTGCTCGCCGTCGGCCGCGGATTGGCCGACGCCGAGGCCTTCACCCGCAGCAGCGTGCTGACGGTCGTCGGCGTCGTCACCTTCGTCGCGTTCGGCCTGCTGCTGCCGTTATCCGGCTTCGAGATCCCGGCACTCGCGCTGTGCGTGATCTGGCTCAAGTTCCTCGGCGGTGAGAGTTGGCGTAACACCGTCGTGATCAGCGTGGTCACCGTGACGGTGTTCTATTTCCTGTTCCTCTACGGGTTGCGAATTCCGTTGCCCCACTTGATCGCTTTCTAGGCAGACCGAGATCATGGACTTCACCGCATTCCTGGACGGGTTCGCCCTCGTCGTCGAACCGAAGAACCTGCTGTACTGCCTGATCGGTGTGTTGATCGGCATGGTCATCGGCGTGCTGCCGGGACTGGGGCCGGCCGCGACCATCGCGATCCTGCTGCCCATCACCTACACGATCGACCCGGTGTCGGCGATCATCATGCTCGCCGGCATCTATTACGGCGCCCAGTACGGCGGCACCATCACCTCGGTGCTGTTACGACTGCCCGGCGAGGCATCCTCGGTCGTCACCGTTTTCGACGGCTTCGCACTGGCCAAACAGGGCAAGGCGGGCACCGCGCTCGGCATCGCCGCGATCGGTTCCTTTGTCGGAGCGACGATCTCGATCATCGGGCTGACCTTGCTCGCCCCGGTGATCGCAAGTATCGCGCTGGACTTCGGGCCACCTGAATACGCCGCGCTGGCACTGCTCGGTGTGCTGCTGGTCGCGACCATCGGCAGCGGCAACAAGCTGAAGGCGCTGATCGCCGGGTTGGTGGGTCTGCTGTTGGCGACGGTGGGGCGCGACAGCTTCACCGGTGCGTCCCGGTTCACGTTCGACAGCCTGCAACTTGCGGACGGCATCGACTTCGTGGTCGTCGCGATGGGGCTGTTCGGGGTCGGCGAGATCCTCTACAACCTCGAACAGCGGCACGGCAAGAAGCATGTGCCCGCCGAGGTCGGCAACGTGTGGCCGTCGCGCAAGGACCTCAGACAGTCTTCCGGCGCGATCGGTCGCGGTTCGGTCATCGGATTCGTGCTCGGTGTGCTGCCGGGCGGCGGCGCGGTGCTCTCCTCGATCGTGGCCTACGCCACCGAGAAGCGCCGCTCCAAGACACCGGAGCGGTTCGGGCGCGGGGCGATCGAGGGCGTCGCGGCCCCGGAGACAGCCAACAACGCCGCGGCCACTTCGTCGTTCATCCCGCTGCTCACGATCGGCCTGCCCGCCAACGCCACGATGGCGATGCTGTTCGGCGCCCTGTTGATCCTGGGTGTCTCGCCCGGTCCGCAGCTTGTCGACGAGCACCCCGACGTCTTCTGGGGCGTCATCAACTCGATGTACATCGGCAACATCCTGCTGCTGATCCTGTCGATCCCGCTGGTGGGATTGTTCGTGCGGATCCTCAAGATCCGGCCCGCGATCCTGGCGCCGATCACGGCGCTGATCACCATCCTCGGCGTGTACACCATCAACAACTCGGTGTTCGACATCTTCTTGATGGTGGCGTTCGGCATCATCGGCTACCTGATGAAGAAGGCCGGATTCGACCCGGGCCCGATGGTGTTGGCCTTCGTGCTCGGCTCGATCATCGAGTCGAGCACGCGGCGATCGCTGCTCATATTCGGCGGTGACGCAACGGGATTCGTCACCCGGCCGATCTCGGGCGGCATCCTGGCGGTCTTCGTTCTGTTGATACTGCTGCCCGCGATCCGGGCGCTGATCAAGCGCCGGAGATCATCAGGCGCCGGCGTCGAGCCTTCGGCGGGAGTTGCCGAGGTGGACGCGCATGGCGGCGCGGGCGACGTCGGGGTCACCGGAAAGGACAGCGGCGGCGATGTTGTCGTGCTCCCGCCGGACCCGGTCGACGTGAGCGGTGTCGGTGAGCGAGTAGGAGTCACCGAGTCGCATGCGCGGAAGCATGATCATCATCGGACCGAGTGAGTCGAGCAGGTCGACGTAGAACCGATTACCACTGGCCGCCGCGACGGCGCGGTGAAACCGGAAGTCGGCCTCGACGGCGTCCTCCGGTGCGGCGGCCGAGAATGCGTCCAGCGCCGACTGAATCGCGGTGCGGCCGTGCGCGTCCAGCCGTGCGGCGGCCAACGCCGCCGCCTCGGTCTCGATACCGAGCCGGAAGTCGATCATGTCCAGGACGTCGTGATGGGTGCGAATCGCCGCGGACTCAACGGCGAACGGGGTGGGCGCGGGAACCGCGAGCACGAACGAACCACGGCCCTGGAAGGTTTCGACCAGTCCCTCGGCGCGGAGCCGCGTCACTGCCTCCCGAACGACGGTTCGGGATACGCCGAACTCGTCGATGAGCTCGGTTTCCGAGGGCAGCTTGTGACCGGGCGGCAGATCACCGGAGAGGATCTTGTCCTTCAGGCCGGCGACGACTCGCTGGGCCAATGACGTCGTCATCGCGTGCCGAACTCGGCGGACTCCTTGGTGAGGCTGCGCATCTCGTCGCTCAGCGTGAAACCAAGGCCAGGCCGTTCCGGCAGCCACATCCGGCCGTCGTGAATGTCGATGCGCTCGTTGAACAGCGGATTGAGCCACTCGAAGTGCTCGACCCAGGGTTCGGTGGGGTACGCGGCGGCCAGGTGCAGGTGGATCTCCATCGCATAGTGCGGGGCAAGGGCCAGTCCAGCATGTGCGGCCAGCGTCGCGTAGCGCAGAAACGGTGTGATGCCACCGATCCGCGGCGCGTCGGGCTGGACGATGCCGCGGTACCCCGCATCGATGCAGCGCCATGTGCTCTGACACCGATGTGAGCATCTCTCCGGTCGCGATCGCGGTGTCGAAGGCTCGGGACAGATCCGCGTGGCCGACGGCGTCCCATGCGTCCAGCGGCTCCTCGATCCACACCAGGTCGTAGGCCTCGAGCTCCCTGCACATCCGACGAGCACGCGCCCTGTCCCACTGCTGATTGGCGTCGACCATCAGCGGCGTGTCACCGAGGTGCTCCCGCACCGCCGCCACCCGGTCCAGGTCGACTTTCCAATCGGGTTGCCCCACTTTGATTTTGATTCCGCCGATGCCCGAATCCAGTGAGGCCGTGGCTTTCTCCTTTATCTCGTCGACTGACGCCTGCAGAAAGCCGCCGGACGTGTTGTAGACGCGGCAGGAGTCGCGGTGAGCGCCGATGAGTTTGGCCAGCGGAAGATCGGCGCGGCGTGCCTTGAGGTCCCACAGTGCGACGTCGAGTGCGGCGATCGCCTGGGTCGCGACGCCGGAACGGCCGACCGACGCGCCCGCCCAGAGCAGCGACTGATAAATGCGGTCGATGTCGGAGGGATCCTGTCCGATCGCGGTATCGGCTACCTCGGCGAGATGCGCGAACTGGGCCCGGCCACCGGCACGCTTGGAGTAGCTGAAACCCAGGCCCGATAGGCCCTGCTCCGTGGTGACCTCCGCGAACAAGAGCACGGTTTCGGTCAGAGGTTTCTGCCGGCCGGTGAGCACTTTGGCGTCGCTGACCGGATTGGCCAATGGCAGGACGACGTGGGAGAGGGCGATATGGCGGATGCGGTCGGACATGAGGCTCCCGAACAGGTTGTGTAATGAGTAGTCAACTCATCATACAAGGTGAGGAAGGCATCACAAGCAGGCGGCGGCCAGTCGCACCGAATGACGGGCAGACTGCTGCCATGACCAGCCGCGAGCAATCGCTGACCAGCGGCGACTTTCCCGTGCACTGGCCGGTGTCGACCCGGTGGACGGACAACGACATGTTCGGCCACCTCAACAACGCGGTGTATTACGCGCTGTTCGACACCGCGATCAACGGGTGGATCAACACCACCTGCGGAATCGACCCGCTGACGGTGCCGTGGCTGGGCGTCGTGGCCGAGTCGGGCTGCAAGTACTTCGCCGAATTGCGGTTCCCCGACCCGCTGCTGGTCGGTCTGGCGGTGACGCGGCTGGGCAACAGCAGCGTCACCTACCGGCTGGCGTGTTTCGGAGAGGGCGGGCCCGTCGCCGCGGTGGGCCACTGGGTGCACGTCTACGTCGACCGGGTCGCTCGCAGGCCCGTTCCGATCCCGGATGCGATCCGCTCGCTGCTCGAAAAGGCTTCCGCGCCCTAGTCGTTATGCTCGTGCGATGCCGCTCGTGAGCAAGACCGTCGAGGTCGCGGCCTCTGCCGAGGCGATCATGGCGATCGTCGCCGACTTCGAGTCGTACCCGCTGTGGAACGACGAGATCAAGGGATGCTGGGTGCTGGCGCGCTACGAGGACGGCCGTCCGAGCCAGCTGCGCCTCGACGTCGTGGTCCAGGGGCAGGCGGGCACGTTCATCACCGCCGTCTACTACCCGGGCGAGAACCAGATCTACACGGTGCTGCAGCAGGGCGAGCACTTCGAGAAGCAGGAGCAGAAGTTCTCGGTGGTGCCGATCGGCGCGACGTCACTGCTGACCGTGGACCTCGACGTCGAGACGAAGCTGCCGATCCCGAAACAGATGGTGAAGAAGGCGATCGGCGACACGCTGGACTATCTGGCCGACAACCTCAAGGCCCGCGCCGAGCAGCTCGCCGCCACCTAGCGCGGGCACTCAGCCTGGCAGAGCATCCCACCACGCGTTCCAATTGCGCCCGGCAAGCACATCGGCCTCGGCCCGTAGCGCGAGCACCCGCTTGCGGATCCGGTCCTCTGTCGAACGGGGCATCTCTCCCGGCCCGTACAGCCCGCGGCGAAGCCGGCGGACCCTGCCGTGTGCGATCTCCCAGCGCAGCGCGTCCGACACCGACTTCGACGGGTGGCCCGGAGCAACGAAATTGTAGTAATCCGAGCGCCTCGATCAGATCCGGAACGGTGGCCCGTCCGTGCTGAGACAGATAGAAGGTCAGCACGTAGCGCAGTTCGACGCCATAGAGGGTGCGCGTGATTGTCATGTCCATAACCTGCCGCGGGTGACCGACAGTGGTCGGTGGCCGGCCGCACCTCATCCACAGCACATGCACGGTGCACGGCACATGCACGGTGCCCGGCTCTCGAGCGATGAATTCGCGGCGAGCGAATCATTCGCGCATAGGTGGGCACCAGAGCAGTGGTCGTCCCCCGAGATATCGGTGGATCGCTCAGCTCCACAAGCCCGTCTCGTCGAGCCGCGCGATCAGCCGCTGCGCGCCGTCGGTGAACTCTCCGCCGGTCAGCGCGACCACCGTGCCCACGTCCCGCCGGCGCAGCGCCGCGATCAGCTCCCGGTGGCCGGCCACCGCCGACACACCCCACTGCGGGTCGCCGGCGTAGATCTGCCCGGGCAGGTAGCGGGCCACATGCAACAGAAACCACGCCAGCTTGATCCGGCCGGTGGCCCGGTTGAACGCGCGGTGGAAAGCGAACTCGGCGGACGTGATCTCGTCGAGATCGCCGTCGTCGACAGACGCGGCCAGCGCGTCGTTGAGGCGTTCGAGCTCGTCGATCTCCGCATCGGTGATCCGGTCGGCGGCGGTGGCCGCCAGCTCCTTCACGATCGTGGCCTGCAGCCAGAAGATGTCCTCGACGTCGTTGCGAGTCAGCGGCACCACGACGTGACCGCGATGGGGTTCCAGCTGCACCATGCCCTCGCCGCGCAGCGTGCGCAGCGCCTCGCGCACCGGCGTGATGCTGACCCCGAGTTGGGCCGCGGTCTCGTCGAGCCGGATGAAGGTGCCCGGCCGCAGCGTGCCGGTCATGATGTCGGCCCGAAGTCGGGCGGCGACCTCGTCGGAAAGCTGCTCGCGTCGCACCGCACGCCGTGGCCCCGGTCGGGGTCTGGCGGGTGCGTTCACCGGCGTCTCCGGTCTGTCTGGCGTGGGCTTGTACCCGAGCCGCCGAGGCCATAGTGTGACCGGGGCAACACCATGTTTGATCAAATATCAACGCCGCGCAACCCGCGCCAGAGGGAGCACTCGCTGTTGACGTCCTCACAATGCCGGATCCCACCGCGCAGCCGCATCTGGCGCGCCGGCAGAACTGGACCAACCAGCTCGCGCGGCACGCGATGATGCAGCCCGACGCGACGGCGTTGCGCTTCCTCGGCCACACCACGACGTGGGGTGAACTCGACCGTCGGGTGACCGCACTGGCCGGCGCGCTCAGCAGGCGCGGCGTTGCGTTCGGCGATCGCGTGATGATCCTGATGCTCAACCGCACCGAGTTCATCGAGTCGTTTCTGGCGGCCAACAGGCTCGGCGCCATCGCGGTGCCGGTCAACTTCCGGATGACGCCGCCCGAGATCGCCTTCCTGGTGAGCGACTGCCAGGCCGCGGTGGTGATCACCGAGTCCGTGCTCGCCGGCGTGGCGACCGCGGTCCGGGATATCGAGCCGACGCTGCAGACCGTCATCGTGGCCGGTGGCGCCGACAATGCCGATGGCGGGGTGCTCGACTACGACGAGCTGCTCGCCGAGGCGGGCGATGACCCCGGGCCGGTGGACATTCCCAACGATTCACCGGCGCTGATCATGTACACCTCGGGCACCACCGGCAGGCCCAAGGGCGCGGTGCTGACCCACGACAACATCGCCGGACAGGCGATGACCAATCTGCTCACGATGCACCCGGAGGCCACCGACGTCGGGTTCATCGGGGTCCCGCTGTTCCATATCGCCGGCATCGGCAACATGATCAGCCCGCTCCAGCTCGGCCTGCCCACGGTCATCTATCCGCTGGGCGCCTTCGATCCCGGGGCGCTGCTCGACGTCCTGGAGGCCGAGAAGGTCACCTCGATGTTCCTGGTGCCCGCCCAGTGGCAGGCGGTGTGCGCCGAGCAGCGGGCCAACCCGCGCAAGCTGGCATTGCGGACCCTGTCGTGGGGCGCCGCACCGGCGTCTGACACCGTGCTGCGCGACATGTTCGAAACGTTCCCCGGCACCCAGATCTACGCCGCGTTCGGGCAGACCGAGATGTCACCGGTGACCTGTATGTTGTTGGCGCAGGACGCAATTCGCAAACTCGGCTCGGTCGGGCAAGATCATCCCGACGGTGGCCGCGCGCGTCGTTGACGACAACATGAACGACGTCCCGGTCGGCGAGGTCGGCGAGATCGTCTACCGGGCGCCCACCCTGATGGCCGGCTACTGGAACAACCCGAAGGCCACCGCCGAGGCGTTCGCCGGCGGCTGGTTCCACTCCGGCGACCTGGTCCGCCAGGACGACGAGGGCTACGTCTGGGTGGTCGACCGCAAGAAGGACATGATCATCTCCGGCGGCGAGAACATCTACTGCGCCGAGGTCGAGAACGTGCTGGCTGGCCACCCGGCCATCGTCGAGGTGGCGGTGATCGGGCGCCCGGACGAGAAGTGGGGCGAGGTGCCGGTCGCCGTCGCGGCGGTGACGGAAAGCGACCGTCACGCTCGCTGATCTTGACGAATTCCTCACCGAACGGCTGGCGAGGTACAAGCATCCGAAGGCGCTGGAGGTCGTCGACGCGCTGCCCCGCAACCCTGCTGGCAAAGTGCTGAAAACGGAATTGCGCGCTCGATTCGGCGCAGCAAATTCGATTGACGCGAGCGAAAGTTCCACTCCGCCAACGGTTTCTACTGCGGCACAAGACAATTAGGCAAGGGCTGGTGGGTTTGCTAACGGTTACGAACTCAATACTGCCGATGCGGTACACGTGCGGTACAGCATCGGGTACAGTCCTGTGGTCCGCCTTACTACCCGCGAGTAGGGAGACGCCGGTCACATCCACGGGACTTGGGGCAAGGAGGGGGCGTGCGACAGAGGCTGCCGTTGCGCCACGACAGTCGAAGTTTCGTCGTGGGAGTGCACGGGTGACGGCGGGGACCGACATCGCCGGCTACGTCCGCGACCAGACTCGGCCCGCCCTGGTGGCTGTTGGCGGCTTCACCCGGATGTGCGTGCTCACCGGACGGGCCTTGTTCGCGCCCTTTCCAGTGGCGTGAGTTCGTCCTGCAGAGCTGGTTCCTGTTCCGGGTCTCGTTCCTGCCGACCCTCGCGGTGTCCGCACCGTTGACGGTGCTCCTCATCTTCCTGCTCAACATTCTTCTGGCCGAGTTCGGCGCCGCCGACGTCTCCGGCGCGGGTGCCGCGATCGGCGCCGTCACCCAGTTGGGTCCACTCGTGACCGTGCTCGTGGTGGCCGGGGCCGGGTCGACGGCCATCTGCGCCGACCTCGGCGCCCGCACCATCCGTGAAGAGATCGACGCACTCGAGGTGCTCGGCATCGATCCGATCCACCGGCTGGTGGTACCGCGCGTGGTCGCCTCGACGTTCGTCGCGCTGTTGCTCAACGGCGCCGTGGTCACCATCGGCCTGGTCGGCGGCTTCATCTTCGGGGTCTACCTACAGAACGTCTCCGCGGGCGCGTACGTCTCTACGCTCACCCTGATCACCGGGCTGCCCGAAGTCCTCATCTCGATCGTCAAGGCGGGGACCTTCGGTCTGATCGCCGGGCTGGTCGGCTGTTACCGCGGGCTGACGGTGTCCGGCGGCGCCAAGGGTGTCGGCACCGCAGTCAACGAGACGTTGGTGCTCTGCGTGATCGCCCTGTTCGCCGTGAATGTGGTGCTGACCACGATCGGTGTCCGGTTCGGAACGGGGAACTGACGTGTCGACAACCCAGGTCCTGCGTTCTCGGTTCCCGCGGGCGTTTTCGCGCGGGGCGGGCATCGTCACCGCCCCGGTCCGCTTCATCGACAGCGTCGGACACGTCGCATGGTTTGTCGTCACCGCGGTGGGCTCGATCGGTCATGCGCTGCGCTATTACCGCAAGGAAACGCTGCGACTGATCGCCGAGATCGGCATGGGCACCGGCGCGATGGCGGTGATCGGCGGTACCTCCGCGATCGTCGGCTTCGTCAGCCTGTCCGGTTCGTCGCTGGTCGCCATCCAGGGCTTCGCGTCGCTCGGCAATATCGGCGTCGAGGCGTTCACCGGCTTCTTCGCGGCGATGATCAACGTCCGGTCCGCCGCGCCCCTGGTGTCCGGTGTGGCGCTGGCCGCGGTCGTCGGCGCGGGCGCGACCGCCGAGCTGGGCGCCATGCGGATCAGTGAGGAGATCGACGCCCTCGAGGTGATGGGCATCAAGTCGATCTCGTACCTGGTGTCGACGCGGATCATGGCCGGCTTCGTGGTGATCATTCCGCTCTACGCGATGGCGATGATCCTGTCGTTCCTGTCCGGCCAGGTGACCACGACACTTTTCTACGGCCAGTCCACCGGCACCTATCAGCATTACTTCCAGACGTTCCTGCGGCCGGGAGACGTGTTCTGGTCATTCATCGATGCGGTGATCATCTCGGTCATCGTGATGGTCAACCACTGCTACTACGGCTATTTCGCGAGCGGCGGACCGGTGGGCGTCGGCGAGGCCGTCGGCCGAGCGATGCGTGCCTCACTGGTGGCGGTCGCCCTGGTGGTTCTGTTGGTTGCGTTGGCGCTCTACGGCGTCGACCCGAACTTCAACCTGACGGTGTAGCGCCATGACCGCACCGCTCAACAACCCCAAGACCCCGCCCTACAAGCTGGCGGGGCTGGTTCTGGCACTCCTGACGGTCGCCGTGCTGGTTTTCGTGTACATGCAGTTCCGGGGCGACTTCCTGGATCGGGAAAAGCTGACGATGATGTCCGCGCGCGCGGGCTTGTCGATGGATCCCGGCGCGAAGATCACCTACAACGGCGTGGAGATCGGCCGGGTCGGCTGCCGTGGATGCGGTCGACGTCGGCGGTGAGCCGCACGCCAAGCTCACGCTCGACGTGGACCGCAAGTTCCTGCATCTGATTCCGAAGAACGTCGAGGCCAGCATCCAGGCCACCACCGTGTTCGGCAACAAGTACGTGTCCTTCACGTCGCCGAAAAATCCTGTGCCACAACGTATTACTTCCGCCGACGTCATCGACGCGTCGTCGGTGACCACCGAGTTCAACACCCTGTTCGAAACAGTGGTGGACATTTCGCAGCAAGTCGACCCGATCAAGCTGAACCAGACGCTGACGGCCACCGCCCAGGCGCTGGACGGATTGGGCGACAAGTTCGGGCAGTCGATCGTGCACGGCAACGAGATCCTCGGCGACCTCAATCCGCAGATGCCCCAGATCCGGCAGGACAACCAGTTGTTGGCCGACCTCGGCGATGTGTACGCCGACGCGGCGCCCGATCTGTTCGACGGGCTGGAGAACGCGGTGACCACCGCGCGCACGCTGAACCAGCAGCAGGGCAACATCGACCAGGCGTTGATGGCCTCGATCGGGTTCGGCAACACCGGCGGCGACATCTTCGAACGCAGCGCCCCGTATCTGGTCCGCGGCACCCAGGACCTGCTGCCCACCTCGAAGACCCTCGACGAGTACAGCCCCGCGCTGTTCTGCACGCTGCGTAACTTCCACGACGTCGAACCGAAGGTGGCGGCCTCGCTCGGCGGCAACGGGTACTCCCTGCGCACGCTGTCGGAGCTGATGGGCGCGGGCAACCCGTACGTGTACCCGGACAACCTGCCGCGCGTGAACGCACGCGGCGGTCCCGAGGGCAAACCGGGCTGCTGGCAGCCGATCACCCACGACCTGTGGCCCGCGCCGTACCTCGTGATGGATGACGGTGCATCGATCGCGCCGTACAACCACTTCGAGCTCGGCCAGCCGATCCTGATCGAGTACGTCTGGGGACGCCAGATTGGGGAGAACACGATCAACCCATGAAAATCACCGGTACCGCCATCAAGCTCGGCATCTTCTCCCTGGTGCTGCTGTTGTTCACCGCGATCATCATCGTGGTCTTCGGTCAGATGCGGTTCGACCGCACCACCGGGTATTCGGCGATCTTCTCCAATGTCAGCGGCCTGCGCTCGGGACAGTTCGTCCGCGCCTCGGGTGTAGAGGTCGGCAAGGTCTCCAGCGTCCAGATTCTCGACGGTGGTGCACAGGCCAAGGTCGACTTCAGCGTGGACCGGTCGCTGCCGCTGTTCGAGGGCACCACCGCCTCGGTCCGCTACCTCAACCTGATCGGTGACCGGTACCTGGAACTCAAGCGCGGCGACAGCGACAAGCGGCTGCCCGCCGGCGGCACCATTCCGGTAGAACGCACCGAGCCGGCGCTCGACCTCGACGCGCTGATCGGCGGCTTCCGTCCGGTGTTCCGGGCCCTTGATCCCGACAAGGTCAACACGATCGCCCAGTCGATCATCACGATCTTCCAGGGGCAGGGCGGCACCATCAACGACATCCTCGACCAGACCGCGTCGCTGACCTCCGCACTGGCGGACCGCGACCAGGCGATCGGCGAGGTGATCCGCAACCTCAATACCGTGCTCGACACGACGGTCAAGCACCAGCAGCAGTTCGACCAGACCGTGCAGGACTTCGAGAAGTTGATCACCGGCCTGAACAACCGCGCCGATCCGATCGCGACCTCGGTCGCAGGCATCAGCGACGCGGCGGGCACGATCGGCGACCTCCTGGCCGACAACCGACCGCTGCTGCAAAGCACGGTCGGCTATCTGGAAGGCGTTCAGCAGCCGCTGGTGGATCAGAAGGACAAGCTCAACGACATCCTGACCCGGCTGCCAACCGCGTTCAAGATCATCGGTCGCGCGGGCGGTATCTACGGCGACTTCTTCAACTTCTACTCCTGCGACATCTCGATCCGGATGAACGGGTTGCAGCCCGGTGGGCCGGTGCGCACCGTCAAACTCTTCAGCCAGCCGTCGGGTAGGTGCACGCCGCAATGAGAACACTGGAGGGAACGAACCGCGTCCGCAACGGGTTGATGGGCATCCTCGTCGTGGTCCTGGTGATCGGCGTGGGCCAGAGCCTCGGCAGCGTGCCGATGCTGTTCGCGTCGCCCACCTATTACGCGCAGTTCGCCGATACCGGCGGCATCGGCAGCGGGCGACAACGTGCGCATCGCGGGCGTGGACGTCGGCGTGGTGCGCAGCATGGAGATCGAGGGCGACAAGGTCAAGATCGGCTACTCGCTCGACGGCACGCAGATCGGCACCGAGAGTCGGGCCGCAATCCGCACCGACACCATCCTGGGCCGCCGCAACATCGAGATCGAGCCGCGCGGCACCAAGGCGTTGCGCGCCAATCAGGTTCTGCCCCTTGGCCAGACCACCACGCCCTACCAGATCTACGACGCGTTCTTCGACGTGACGAAGTCCGCATCGAACTGGGACACCCAGACGGTGAAGAAGTCGCTGAACGTGCTGTCGGAGACCATCGACCAGACGTATCCGCACCTGAGTGCCGCGCTCGACGGGGTCGCGCGCTTCTCCGACACCATCGGCAAGCGTGACGACCAGATCAAACAACTGCTGGCCAACGCCAACAAGATCGCCGGAATCCTCGGCAGCCGAAGCGAACAGATCAACAAGCTGTTGGTGAATGCCCAGTCGCTGCTCGGCGCCATCAACGAACGCAACTACGCGGTGAGCATGCTGCTGGAACGGGTCAGCACGTTCTCCGCAGCAGCTCAAGGGATTCATCGACGACAACCCGAACCTCAACCGGGTGCTCGAACAGCTGCGCACCATCAGCGACGTCCTGAACGAGCGCCGGGGCGACCTGATGGACACGCTGACCACGGTCGCCAGTTTCGTGGCGTCGCTCGGTGAGGCCGTCGCCTCCGGGCCGTACTTCAAGGTGATGCTGGTGAACCTGCTGCCGGGACAGATCCTGCAGCCGTTCGTCGATTCCGCCTTCAAGAAGCGCGGCATCGATCCCGAGAAGTTCTGGGGCGACGCGGGTCTGCCCGCAGGGCGGTTCCCCGATCCGAACGCGGCGCGGTTCGACAACGGTGCGCCCGCGCCGGGACCGGCCATTCTGGAAGGCACGCCGGAGCATCCCGGACCCGGCATTCTCAAGGGCTCGCCATGCTCGTACACGCCGCCGCCGGATGTCTTGCCGCGGCCCGGTGACCCGCTGCCGTGTGCGCGATCTGACCGTCGGACCGTTCGGTGGCCCCGAATACGGGCCGCCCGACATCGTGACGTCCGACCCGAACGCGCATGGCCCCGGGTTCACGCCCGGTGTTCCGTCCGCGGCCATCCCCGGCCAGTTGCCGCCGGATATGCCGGGTGTGCCAGGGACCCTGGCGCCTGCCCCGCCCGGTGCACGCACCGTGCCGGTGGGTCCGTTGCCTCCCGAGGGGCCGGACTTCACGCCGGGCATCGCGCCGCTGCCGCCGGCCTTGGACGGGCCGCCGCCACCGCCAGGACCGGGGCCCGACGCGGGGCCCGCGGGCACACCGCCACTGCCAGGAAACCCGCCGTTCCTGCCGCCACTCTCGCAGGGACAGGGGGGCTGACCGATGTCGACTGCCTTTGACATCCGAAACCTGAAGTTGCCGAAGTTCTCCCGCGCAACGGTGATCATCGGCGCGCTGATCGTGGTGCTGGCGTTGGTCGCCGCTCTCGTCGGGTGGAACCTGTACAAGAAGCTGACCACCAACACCGTCACCGCCTACTTCCCCGAGACGCTGGCGCTGTATCCCGGCGACAAGGTCACGATCATGGGCGTCAAGGTGGGCACGATCGACTCGATCGAGCCCGCCGGCGACAAGATGAAGGTCACCTTCGACTACGAGAACAAGTACAAGGTCCCCGCCAACGCCACCGCATCGATCCTGAACCCGAGCCTGGTGGCGTCGCGCAACATCCAGCTGTCCCCGCCGTACACCGGCGGACCGGTGATGGAGGACGGCGCGGTCATCCCGATCGACCGCACCCAGGTGCCCGTCGAGTACGACGAGCTGCGCGATTCGCTCAACCGCATCCTGACGGATCTGGGCCCGACGCCGGAGCAGCCCAAGGGCCCGTTCGGCGACATCATCGAGTCGGCCGCCGACGGGTTCGCCGGTAAGGGCGAGCAGCTCAACAAGACGCTGAACGGTCTGTCCGAGGCGCTCTTCACGCTCAATCGAGGGCCAGGGCGACTTCTTCGGAGTCGTCAAGAGCCTGGCGCTGTTCGTCAACGCGCTCTACCAGAGCGACCAGCAGTTCGTCGCGCTCAACAACGACCTCGCGACGTTCACCAACTCGTTCACCAACACCGACCGCGAAGTGGTCGAACGCGCTGCAGGACCTCAACCAGCTGCTCGGCACCACCCGTCAGTTCCTCGACGAGAACTCCGAGGTGCTGACGCACGACATCAACAACCTCGCGAACACGACGAACGCGATCCTGCAGCCCGATCCGCTCAACGGTCTGGAAACCGCGCTGCACGTGTTCCCGACGCTCGGCGCGAACCTGATGAACATCGTGTCGCCGGTCACCGGCGGCGTGATGGGTATCCCGGTGATCAACAACTTCGCCAACCCAATCCAGTTCGTCTGCAGCGCAATTCAGGCAGGCAGCCGGCTGGGCTACCAGGAGTCGGCCGAGATGTGCGCGCAGTACCTGGCGCCGATCCTCGACGCGATCAAGTTCAACTTCCCGCCGTTCGGCCTCAACCAGTTCACCTCGGCGATGACGCTGCCCAAGCAGATCGCGTACTCGGAGCCGAGGCTGCAGCCGCCGCCGGGCTACAAGGACACCACCGTGCCGGGCATCTGGTCGCGCGACACCTTGTTCTCGCACGGCAACCACGAGCAGGGCTGGGTCACCGCGCCGGGCATGCAGGGCGTGGACGTGCAGCCGTTCACCGCGAACATGCTGACGCCGGAGTCGCTGGCCGAGCTGATGGGCGGCCCCGACGCACCGATCCCGCCCGCGCCGCCGACCTTCGGTGGCCCGCACCAGGCCGGTCCGCCGAACGCCTACACCGAGAACACTCCGCTGCCGCCGCCGTGGTACCCGCAGCCGGGACCGCCGCCAGGCCCCGCGCCAGGCGTCATCCCGGGTGATCCGGGTAGCGCGGCGATGTCCGGGGCGCTGCCGGCCGGACCCGGACCCGCAGGGCCGGCCCCGGCCGCGCCGGCCGGACCGCCGCTACCGGCTGAGGCAGGTGGGTGATGAGGCGCGTGCGCGAAGGACAGAAGGCGATGACCATGAGGCGCAGATGGGGCCGGATCGCGCGGCGCACCGTCGGGCTGGCTGCCGTCGCGCTGGTGCTGAGTTCGTGCGGGTCGTGGAAGGGCATCGCGAACGTTCCGCTGCCCGGCGGCCCCGGCACCGGGTCGGACAAGATCACGGTCTACGTGCAGATGCCGGATACGTTGGCGCTCAACGTCAACAGCCGCGTCCGGGTGGCCGACGTCTTCGTCGGCCGGGTGCGCGCGATCGAGCTGAAGAACTGGGTCGCGACGCTGACGCTGGATCTGCAGCCGGACGTGAAGCTGCCGTCCAACGCGCTGGCCGCGATCGGGCAGACCAGCCTCCTGGGTTCGCAGCACGTGGAGCTGGCACCGCCGCCGGATCCGCAGGGGCAGCTGAAGAACGGCGACACGATCCCGCTGCGCAACAGCTCGGCGTTCCCCACCACCGAACGGGTGCTGGCGAGCATCGCCACCATTCTGCGTGGCGGCGGCATGCAGAACCTCGAGACGATCCAGACCGAGATCTTCAACGTGCTCAACGGCCGGGCGGATCAGATCCGCGAGTTCCTGAACCGGCTGGACACGTTCACCGACGAACTGAACCAGCAGACCCAGGACATCACGCGCGCGATCGACTCCACCAACCGGCTGCTGTCGATCGTGGCGCCAGCGCAACGACACGCTCGACCGGGTGCTGACCGAATTCCCGCCGCTGATCAAGCATTTCGCCGATACGCGCGATCTGTTCGCCGATGCGGTGCAGGCGCTCGGCCGGATCAGCGTGGCGGCCGACAACGCGTTGGCTCCGGCGAGTGCGAACCTGCACACCAACCTGCAGAACCTGCAGCGGCCGCTCAAGCAGCTGGGCAGGGCGTCGCCGTATCTGATCGGTGCGCTCAAGCTGATGCTCACCGCGCCGTTCTCGATCGAGAACGTGCCGAAGGTGGTGCGCGGCGACTACCTCAACGTGTCGCTGATGGTCGACCTGACGCTGTCGGGGCATCGACAACAGCATCCTGTCGGGCACCGGTGTCTCGGGCATGCTGCGCGCACTCGAGCAGGCCTGGGGCCGCGACCCGGCCACGATGATCCCGGATGTGCGGTTCACGCCGAACCCGCACAACGTGCCGGGCGGACCGCTGGTGGAAAGGGGTGAGTGAGCAGTGCTGACCAGGTTCATCAAGATCCAGCTGGTGCTGTTCGCCATCCTGACGCTCATCGCGATCCTGGTGCTGGGCTGGTACTACCTGCAGCTGCCCAGCGCTGGCCGGGATCGGGCAGTACAAGCTGTATGCCGACCTGCCGCGGTCCGGTGGGCTGTACGCGACCGCCAACGTCACCTACCGCGGCACCCAGATCGGCAAGGTCACCTCGGTCGAGCCCACCGAGAACGGCGCGCGCGCGGAGATGAGCATCGACAACCGGTACAAGATCCCGGTGGACGCGTCGGCGAATGTGCACTCGGTGTCGGCCATCGGCGAGCAGTACCTGGACCTGGTGTCGACGGGCAACCCCGGCCAGTATCTGAGTTCAGGCCAGACGATCACGGACAGCACGGTGCCCAGCGAGGTCGGTCCCGCGCTGGACGCGGCCAACCAAGGGCTCGCCGTGCTGCCCAAGGAGAAGATCGACGGGCTGCTCACCGAAACCGCCAATGCGGTAGGCGGATTGGGGCCGGCGCTGCAGCGGTTGGTCGACTCGACGACCGATCGTCGCGCAGGGCTTCAAGGACAACCTGCCTCAGGTCAACGACATCATCGCCCACGCGGCGCCGATCCTGGACAGCCAGGTTCAGTCGGGCGACAACATCGAGCAGTGGGCGCGCAACCTGAACATCATCGCCTCGCAGACCGCCGAGCAGGACGCGGCGCTGCGCAGCGGCCTGCAGCAGGCCGCGCCGACCCTCGATCAGGTCAACACGGTGTTCAGCGGTGTCCGCGACTCGCTGCCGCAGACGCTGGCCAACCTGGCCGTCGTCATCGACATGCTCAAGCGCTACAACAAGGGCCTCGAGCAGACGTTGGTGATCCTGCCGCAGGGTGCCGCGGTCGCGCAGGCGGGCACGCTCTTCGAGGACGTGGGCCAGCTGCCGCTGGCGCTGTCCATCAACCAGCCGCCGCCCTGCCTGACCGGGCTTCCTGCCGGCGTCCGAGTGGCGATCGCCTGCCGACACGAGCATGAAGCCGCTGCCGAGGGGCACCTACTGCAAGATCCCGAAGGACTACCAGGGCAACGTGGTTCGCGGCGCACGCAACTATCCGTGCGTCGACGTTCCGGGTAAGCGCGCCGCGACGCCGATGGAGTGCCGCAGCAACGAGCCGTACGTGCCGCTGGGCACCAACCCGTGGTACGGCGACCCGAACCAGATCCTGTCGTGCCCGGCGCCCGGTGCGCGATGCGATCAGGGCGTCAACCCCGGCCGCGGCGTCATCCCGGCGCCGACGGTCAACAACGGGCTGAACCCGGCGCCCGCGAGCGACCTGCCGCCGCCGCAACGACACCGCGCCGATCAGCGACCCGCTGAGCCCGCCCGGCTCAGGCACGGTCAGCTGCAGTGGACAACAACCCAACCCATGCATCTACACTCCGGCAGCAGGGCCGCCCGGCTCCACTGCCGTCTACAGCCCGTCCAGCGGTGAGGTGGTCGGACCTGACGGCGTCAGGTACAACGTCAGCAACTCGAGTAACCCAGGAGACGACGGATGGAAGGAGATGCTGGCACCAGCCAGCTGAACCCCACCGATGCTGATGCCGCGCCTGATGATGCTGCCGCAAAGCCCGACGAGTCGTTAGCAGTATCCCAAGGAGAACAGACCGCAGAAGCCACCGCCGAGGAATTTCCGGAGCCAGATTCCGCCACGGAAGCAGTCGACGCGGTTCGCCCGTCGCGCATCGGCCGCGGCTTGGCCGTCGCCATCTGCGCGGCACTGTTGGTCCTGGCAGCAGGCGGCGCAGTCGGCGGCTACCTGGCGCTGCGGTCGCACCAGCAGAGCGAGGCCGTGGCCCGTGCCGAGGCCGCCGCCCTGCAGGCCGCCAAGGACTGCGTGGCCGCGACGCACGCACCCGACACCGCGGCCATGAGCGCCGCGCAGTCGAAGATCATCGAATGCTCGACGGGTGACTTCGGCGCCCAGGCCAGCCTGTACGGCGGCGTGCTGGTCGACGCATACCAGGCCGCCAACGTCGAAGGTGCAGGTGTCCGACATCCGGGCCGCGGTGGAGAAGCACAACGACGACGGATCGTTCGAGATCCTGGTCGCGGTGCGGGTGAAGGTGACCAACTCCGAGGCGGCCGACCAGGAGCAGGGCTACCGGCTGCGGGTGCAGATGGCCCCCGACGAGGGCACGTACAAGGTGGCCAGGCTGGACCAGGTCACGTCATCGTGACGGCTGTCCTCGATTCCGCAGCGGACGCGTCGGACACCGACGCGGAGTCCCTGCCGCCGTTGGCGTCGTGGCCCAAGCGCGGTGGGCGCGTTCGCGGTCGATGTCCTGCTGCCGGCCGCTGTGCTGGCGACGTTGGGGCTGGTTGGCTGGACAGCGCCGCTGCTCGGCTGGCTGTGGTGGGTCTTCGTCGGCGTCGCGGCGCTGATATTCGTGGCGATGGCGGTCAACCGGTGGCTGCTGCCGACGCTTCGGGGTTGGAGCCTGGGCAGGGCGCTGCTCGGCATCGCCGTGCGCAAGCGGGACGGGGCGCCGGTCGGGCTCCTGCGCCTGCTCGTGCGGGACCTCGCGCACCTGCTCGACACCGCCGCGCTGTTCGTCGGATGGCTGTGGCCGCTGTGGGATCGCCGCAACCGCACCTTCGCCGATCTGCTGCTGCGCACCGAGGTCCACGAGGTCGAACGGCCGCGGCGCGATATGCGCCGCGCGACCGCCATCGTGCTGATCGCCGCGACGGTGTTGTGCGCCGCGGCGGTCGGGCTGAGCTATCTGGTGGTCTAGCGACCCGAGCGAGCGGTCGACACCAGCCCGCGCAGCAGATCGCCGAGCAGGGCCCGCGAGATCGTCGAGCAGATGCTCAGCTACAACAAAGACACACTGCAGCAGGACTTCTCGCATGCCCAGTCGCTGACCACCGACGGCTACCGGCCACAGCTGATCGCCCAGCAGCAGGCCATCCCGCAGGCCGGCGGCACGTCCAACGAGTACTGGGCGGTGAGCAGCGCGGTGCTGCCCATGCCCGACCGACGCCGACCGGCGTCGATGCTGGTAGCGATGCAGGGCCAGCGCGGCACCGACCCCAAGGATCTGAAGTTCATCACCGCGACGCTGCGGGTGGACTTCGAGAAGTCGCGCGACGGGCACTGGCGGGTCGCCAATCTCACCGTGCTGAAGAAGCCGCAGATGAACGTGGCGGGCCAATGAGCCCGCGCCGCAAGGTCGAGGCCGATGAGCCGGACTTCTTCGACGTCGCACCGAAGCCGCCGCGCCGCTGGGGCCTGCCGCTCGTCGCGGTTGCGGCGACGGTGCTGATCGCCGCGGCGCTCACCGTCGGCACGCTGATGCTGATCAGCCACGAGAAGGACCACCGCACGTCGGTCAAGGACGCGGCCGCGCTGGGCTACGTGCGGGAGTTCATGACCGCCTACACCACGCTGGATCCGTTTCAACGCCAACGACTACATGGACCGGATCATCGGCTCAGGGCACCGGCGACTTCGCGCAAGATTTCAAGGAGAAGCAGAACGAGATCCTGATCCAGGTCGCGCAGGCGGAGCCGACGCAGGGCACCGTGGTGGAGGCGGGCGTGCAGCGCTGGAACGACGACGGCAGCGTCGACGTCCTGGTCGCGACCAAGATCACCAGCCAAGTCGCCCAGACGGAAAGTCGACGATCGAGAGCGGAAACCGTTGGGTTGCAACGGCAACCAAGGAAGGACAGCAGTGGAAGATCAGCCAGCTGATTCAGGTGATCTGACCACCGACGCCGCCGAGCCGGCCGAAGGACCGAGCCGAGGCGACCCGTCGCGGCATCGCATGCCGCTACGCAGGCAGCTGGAGCCGAGCAGGCGAGCCACCGCCGTCGACGTGACGCCGCAGGCGGCCGACGTCACCACCGAGGTCACCGAGGAGCCCGACCGGAGTCTCCGAAACCGCGTCGCCGGTGGTTCGCGCTGAGACGCCGGGCGAAAACCAGTTGAGCCCGAGGCAGTTCCGGCCGAAGACAGCGCGGTGGCCGCCGAGCCCGACGAGCCCGCCCCGGCAGCGCGTCGGCCGGTCGGCAAGGCAGCCCGCACGGTCAAGGCCCGGGCAGCCGGCCGCCGAGGTGGCGGCCGAGGTGCCCGACGCGCCGTCCGACGAGATCGGGTGCGGCCGAGGACGCCGAAGCAACCGAGCCGGCAGTCGAGGAACCAGGTCGAGAACCAGGTCCTGGTTCCGCACCGGCCCGCGGGTCGACGGCTGACCGCCGCGGCGGTCGCCGCGGGAGTCCTGTTCGTCGGCGCCGCCGGCTTCGCGGGCGCGACCGTTGCAGCCGTACCTCGCCGACCGCGCGGCCGTCGACACCAAGCTCGACGTCGCCCGCACCGCGGCGAGCGCCATCACCACGCTGTGGACCTACACACCGGACAACATGGAGTCGCTGCCGGACCGGGCGGCCCACTTCCTTGGCGGGGACTTCGCGAACGAGTACCGCAAATACATCGACGCGATCGTCGCCCCCAACAAGCAGGCGCAGGTCACCAACACCACCCAGGTGATGGGCGCGGCAGTGGAGACGCTCACCCCGTCGGAGGCCACCGCGATCGTCTACACCAACTCGGTGGCGACCAGTCCGGTGACCAAGAACATCCCGTCGCTGCGCTACCTGTCGTACCGCCTGACGATGGAGCGCCAGGACGCGAACTGGTTGATCACCCAGATGTCGACCGTCACGTCACTGGACCTGACGCCGCAGCTCTAGGCCGGAACGCGACGCCGTGGCCGTCGAATCCCCGGTCTCCCAACGCTTGACGGTCACCGCCTGCTGCTGCTGACCTTCGCGACCGGGCTCGTCGACGCGGTCAGCGTGCTCGAACTCGGCCATGTGTTCGTCGCGAACATGACGGGCAACGTGATCTTCCTGGGCTTCTGGCTCGCCCCGCACTCCGGCGTCGACGTGACCGCCGCACTCGTCGCGTTCGTCAGCTTCGTGGCGGGTGCCGTGCTCGGCGGCCGGTTGGCGCGACACCTCGACGGCGACGTCCGACGCTGGCTCGGCATCACCCTCTCGCTTGGAAGTGGTGATGCTGCTGACGCTGTCGATCCTGGCGGGCGCCGGTGTGCTCGACTACCACGACAACAGCAAGCTGATCCTGATCGCGGGCCTGGCCGTCGCGTTCGGCATCCAGAACTCGACCGCCCGCCAGTTCGGCATCCAGGAACTGTCCACGACGGTGCTCACGACGACCATCTCGGGCATCGGCTTCGACAGCCGACTGGCAGGCGGCACCGGTGACCGCGAGAAGCTGCGCTACAGCGTGGTGCTCTCGCTGTGCGGGGGAGCGGCGGTCGGTGCGACGATGACGCGGTCACCGTGGCCCCGGTGATCGCGCTGGCCGCGGCCGTCGTGGCCACCAGCGCCGCCATCTTCTGGTTCGGCGCACGCAGGTCGCGCGGCTAGTCTCGCGGTATGCCATCAGTACTCGTCACCGGCGCGTCCCGCGGTATCGGCAAGTCGATCGTCGAGCATCTGGCCGCACGCGGCTGGGACGTCATCGCCGGGGTCCGCAGCCAGCAGGACGCCGACGCCGTGACCGCGCTCAACCCGCAGCGCATCTCCTCGGTCATCCTCGACGTCACCTCGGCCGACGACATCGCGGCGCTGAACGAGTCGCTGCCGCAGCGGCTCGACGCGGTCGTCAACAACGCGGGCATCGGCGTCGGCGGTGCGATGGAGACGGTCAGTTCCGATGAGTGGCGAAAGCAGTTGGAAATCAACGTGATCGGGCAACTCGCGGTCACCCAGGCGGTGCTGCCGCGGCTGCGGGAGGCCCATGGCCGGATCGTGTTCATCTCCAGCGTCAACGGCCGGCTGTCGATGCCGCTCACCGGCGCCTACTCGGCGAGCAAGTTCGCGCTGGAGGCCGCCGCCGATGCGCTGCGTATGGAGCTGCGCCGCCTGGAGGATCCCGGTCGTCGTGGTCGAGCCCGCGCAGACCGACACCGACATGTGGCGCACCGCGGACACCATGGTCGAGGAGCTCGAGGCGGCGCTGACGCCGGAGCACCGCGAGCTGTACGCCAAGCACATCGCGGGCTTCAAGAAGATGATCCCGGTGTCGCAGAAGATGGCCGTCCCGACCGAGAAGGTGGCCGCCGTCGTCGAGGAGGCGCTGACCGCCCGCAGGCCGCGCGCCCGCTACATCGTCGGGATCGGACCCAAACTGCATGGTTGCGGTGATGACGAACCTGCCGACCAGGGTCCGCGACGTGTGCTTGCGGCGGGTGTCCGGCCAGCCGTAGGAATGCCGGCGTTCGTCAAGCGCAGCCCGGACGCTCCCGCCGGCTTCTTCGCCTGTGAAGCCGCTGGGCTGCAATGGCTTTCGGCGGCCGACGGCGGCGTGCCGTGCGCCAAGGTACTCGGCTACGACGACGCAGGCCTCACCCTGGAACGGCTGGACGCCGTCGCGCCCGAGCCGGGCCGCCGCGCACGAATTCGGCCGCCGGCTGGCCCGCACGCACGACGCGGGCGCCGACGCGTTCGGCGCGCCACCCGACGGCTGGACCGGGCCGGGCTACTTCGGACCGCTGCACCACCCGCTGCCGATGTCGTTGGCGGGACACGACCGATGGGGCGCCTTCTACGCCCAGCGAGCGGCTGGCGCCGATGGCGGCGCGCGCGGCGGGGCGCCTGGACGCGGCGGCGCGAGAGGCGGTCGACGCGGTGTATCGCCGCTGCGAGGCGGGCGACTTCGACGACGGACGACCAACCGGCGCGGCTGCACGGCGACCTGTGGAGCGGCAACGTGATGTGGACACGCGGACGGCGTCGTGCTCGATCGACCCGGCCGCGCACGGCGGCCATCGGGAGACCGACCTCGCGATGCTGGCGCTGTTCGGCTGCCCGTTCCTCGACGCGGTCATCGACGGCTACCAGAGCTCACCGGCGGCTGCGGGACGGCTGGCGGGAGCGGATCGGGCTGCATCAGCTCTACCCGCTGCTCGCCCACGTCGTGCTGTTCGGCGGCGGGTACGCGAACCAGACCGCCGACGCCGCCCGCAGCGCGCTCGCCGCAACGCGGCCTAGTTGAAAGCGAGCCAGCTGGGTAATGCGCGCTCGCCGGAGTCGCACAGCACCTGTCGGGTGTCGCACGATCCTCGCGGTGACACCGGCGCCTGCCCACATGCCGCCGGTGTCGCGGCGCAGCACGATCGCCGACGATCCGCCGCCGTCGAGCAGCACGGCGGTGTCGCTGCCGAGCCCGCGGAACAGATCCTGGATCTGGTCCGGCGTGTAGCTGCCGCCCTGGAAGACGTACATCTCGTCCTTGCCCCTGGCGTATGCGATCGCGGTGCGGGCGGCGCTGGGGCCGCCGTCGTTGAGCTGGCCGGTGTCGCCAGGCGCCAGCAGCCCGATGCCGGCGACCGCGACGAAGCGCGCACCCTTGTCGACCAGACCCTGGATGACAGGCGTCGCGGCGTCGTAGTCGTCCGGGCTGCTCGGCGGCACCACGTACGGCGCACCGCCGACGGGCAGGATCATCGTCGACAGCGCCTGTCCAGTGTCTCGTTGCCGCCGGACAGGCCCTGCTTGCCTGCGTAGGCGACGGTGCCGGTGACCGGCGTGTTGGCCCGGCCCTGGCCGCGGGTGTTGTCGACGTAGGCGCCCAGCGGCGAGCTGCAGCCGGTGGACTTCCACGAGCCGCCCTTCTGCCCGCGTATGTCGAAGAAGTTGGCGTTGATCGCGATCGTCGGCTGGCCGAGCGCCTGCCAGGCCTGCAGCGGCGTGAAGATCTCCGAGGCCTGCCACAGACCCTCGCCGGTGCGCGCCCGCGGATCCCGTTCGCAGCGCGCCTGATAGCCGCTGTGCGAATCGACCAGCAGTCTCGCGGCGCGAGCCGCGTCGACGCGGACTTGATGATCATCAAGTGCCCGCCGCTTGTCCATCTCGTACCAGCCGCCGCCGGCGTTGAGCATCGGCGCGGGATGCCCGCCGCCGAAGTTGTAGACGAGGTACGAACCGCGGGTGGTGGCGATCGCATTGGCGAGCAGTTCGCGGGCGTCGGCGGCGTGGGCTGCCGGCACTCCCACCGTCGTCGACAGCGCAGCGCACAGCACCAGCGCCGCGGCGGACGCCACGAGCCGCCGGATGTTTGCGGCTGAACGGAGCCCTTCGAGCAGCAAGATCCAACAATTAATCACAGGAAACTCACTGTCAACTTTCGTAACAGTGGCATCACGATCCGACTGCGCGGGTGTCGCGACGTTGCTGCCGCAGCGTCCGCGGGGTGAGATCGGCAGAGACTGGGTAACCCCCCGCCATGCCAACAGTTTCACGAACATTCTCTGTCAAGCCGCCACCCGCCGAAGTCGTGGACTACCTCAAGGACTTCGGCAATGCCGAGGAGTGGGACCCGGGCACCCAGCGCTGCACGCGAACCGACAGCGGACCACTCGGTCGAGGGCAGCCAGTGGCACAACGTCTCGAACATCTTCGGCGTCACCGCGAAGCTGACCTACACGCTGGACAAGCTCACCGACCGCACGCTGGTGTTCGTCGGAAAGAACGACTCTTCGACGTCCACAGAAATCATCTCGGTCGATGCGGCGGATACGGGTTCGGTGATCACCTACCGAAACGATCTCGAAATGCACGGCTTGGCAAAGCTTCTCAATCCGGTGATGAAGCTGGCGTTCGAAAAGCTGGCCAACGACACCGAGAAACAGCTGACGACGGTCCTCAACCGGTTGCCGACCAAGGAGCAGAAATGATCGGAACAATTCTCGGAGCGCTCGTCGTCGGACTGATCGTCGGTGCGCTCGCGCGGCTGATCATGCCGGGTAAGCAGACCATCGGCGTGATCATGACGATCGTCCTTGGCGCCCTCGGGTCCTTCATCGGCTCCTGGCTGACGTATCAGTTCGGATATTCCAACTCCAACGGCGGATTCGAGATCATTCCGTTCCTCGTCGGCATCATCGTCGCGATCGTGCTGATCGCGATCTACGTCGGCATCACCGGCCGCCGGGGCACCACGGTCCGCTAGCGAACCGGCGCCAGGCGATAGACGGCGCCTGCGTAATCGTCGGTGATGTAGATCGCGCCGTCGGGTCCGACCACGGCGGCCACCGGGCGGCCCCACCGCGAGCCGTCGTCCGACTGAAAGCCCCCGACGAGGGTCTGCTGGTTGCCGAGATGCGCCGTCCGCCAGGGGAAGAACGACACCTCGGGCGCTCGCGGCGGCTGACGATTCCACGACCCGTGCACGCCGACAAGGGCCCCGCTCGCATACGGCGCCGGAAGTTCTCCTTCGGTGAAGCTCATGCCCAGCGGCGCGGAATGGGCGCCGAGGCTCTGCTCGACCGGCGGCAGGGATGCGCAGTCCAGCTTGCTGCCGTCGGCGTTGGTCTGCACATCGCGGATGAACCGCAGATCGGCAGGTCCGCCGTCCGGATTGCAATAGGGCCAACCCAATTCGCGTCCTGGCGTCAGGCGGGCAACCGTCTCCGGCGGATGGTCGTTGACGTATTCGGGGACCACCTCGCCTGTCGACGGGCCGTCGGGGACCTCGACGTTGTCGCGATTGTTGACCGCAGTCCACACCGAGCCGTCGGGAGCGACGCCAGTCCGGTGCCGTTGCGCACGCCCGTGGCGAACGGTTCGGCCGGCCCGCCGCCGGGGGGCACCCGCATGATCGTCGCGCGAGGCGGGTGGCGCGTCGCGGTCGTCGGCGGAGATGTTTCCCGTCGAGCCGATCGAGAAGTACACGGCGCCGTCGGGTCCGACGGCGACGCTCTTGAGCGCGTGCGCGTACGCGCCGTGCAGATCGGGACTCTTGGCGTCGGGCAGACCACCGGCGATCGTGCGCGCGGTTGGTGGCTTTGCCGTCGGCGTAGTCGTAGGCGTCGATCTGGTCGCTTTCGGCGACATACAGCGTGGAACCGCTGGAAAGCCAGTCCGTGCGGCTGCTCGAGCCCCTCGAGCAGTATCGACGGGCGCGGCGTGATGGTCGTCGGTTCCAGTGCCCACATCTGCCCGGTGCTGGGCACCGAGACCAGGAGCCGATTGTCGGGTGTCCAGACCGCCATCCGTGCCTTCGCAATTCGCGCCCACACCGTCATCGCCCATCCGGCGGGAATCAGTGCCTGCCGCGGCACGTCGAACGGGGCCTGCGCCATGCTCAGGACCCACTTCGACGGTGACGGGAACCAACTTGGCGCTCGCCTGTCGGAGGTGCGGCCGGTCGCCGGCTGCCGGTGCCGGCGGCCGGGCGGAACCCGGTGCCGGAGTGGGGCTCGTCGAGCAGGCCGCCACCAAAAGGACGCGCAGCCAGGCTGCCGATGTGCTTATGCCGCAGCCAAACCCGCATGCATCTCCCATACCAGAATCTCGGCGGGTGCAGTCGCGGTGACGCGCTGGCCACCGGATCGCAGTGAATCGTACGGCGTCACCCTCGTGCAGTGGGCCTGCGCCCTCGAGCGTGACCTCACCGCGGGGGACGAACAGGTGCAGGTACGGCGCCGCGGGCAGCTCGATACTGTCACCTGCCTGCATGCGCGCACCGTGCAGAGCGGCGTACTTGTTGCGGATACTGATCGCCGCCTGGTCCCTGTGCTCGGGCATGCCCGACGCAATCGTCACCAGCCCGCCGCGCAGCAGCTCGTCGTCGATCTCGAGCTGTTGGTAGCCGGGTTCGATGCCGTTCTCGTCGGGGACCACCCACATCTGGACGAAATGCACTGGCTCGCTGTGAGATTGCTCGCCCGTCAGCGTCCACGAGTCGTTCTTCTCGGAGTGCAGGATGCCGCTGCCTGCCGACATCCGCTGCGCAAGTCCGGGATAGATCACTCCCGAGTGGCCGGTCGAGTCCTGGTGGACCAACGATCCGCGCAACACCCACGTGACGATCTCCATGTCCCGGTGCGGGTGGGTGTCAAACCCGGTGCCCGGCTTGACCATGTCGTCGTTGTTCACCAGCAGCAGCCCGTGATGCGTGTTGTCCGGATCGTAGTGACCGCCGAACGAGAACGAATGCTTGGAGTCCAGCCAGTCGATCTTCGTCTTCGCGCGGTCGTCGGCGCGCCGGATGTCGACTGCGGGGGCGGTCATTGCATCACTCCTCGGGAGTTGTCGCCAGCCTAGGTGGCCGACCTTGACTGCGACAACATAGATGATGTGTCATGTATTCCATGTGGCTGACCGACGAACAGCAGCGGATCTGGCGCGACTATCTGGCGATGGCGAGCCGGCTGGAAACGGCGATGCAGCGGCAGCTTCAACAGGACTGCGAGGTGTCACTGCCCGACTACGACGTCCTGGTCGCGCTGTCGGAACGCGGTGCACTGCGGATGAACGAACTCGGCGATGTCCTGGCGTGGGAACAGAGCCGCCTGTCGCATCAGCTGCGCAGAATGCGCGGCCGCGGACTCATCCTGCGCCACGGGGCCGATGACGACCGACGCGGCGCGACCGTGGAGCTGACCGACCACGGGCGGGCGGCGATAGAGGCGGCCGCGCCGGGGCACGCCGAGTTGGTGCGTCGGACGTTGTTCGACGGGATGCCCGCCGCGCAGCTACGGGCGTTCGGTGCGGTGGTGGAGGCGGTTGCCGCCCGGTTGGCTTGACGCCCGCCTCGCCGAAATCAGAGCGAGGCGGGCAGTCCCCACTGCTCGAAGGACTCCATGTGGAAGGCCACGACATGGGATATGCCATCAGGTGTGACGTCGAGAACGTGCATCTGGAACGGCTCGTGCACACCGGTCTCGCGATTGAGCATGTACATCGCGCCGGCCGGCTGACCGTTGGCGGTGGTACGGATCAACCGCATATCCCCTGGCCCCTCGGCGGGGCAGTGCGTCTTGGACAACAGCACGATGTTCTCCGGGCCCTGGTACCAACCGTCGAACGGCGGCATCGACCAGATGGCGTCGGCCGTGAACAACTCGACGAGCTTGTCCATGTCGTAGCTCTCGAATGCGGCGATGTAGCGCGTCAGCAGATCCTGAGCCTCCGGTGACTCCGGGGCCTCCAATTGGTCGTCCTCGCTCGGGCCCACCTCGTCGAGCTGTGCCCGTGCCCGTTGCAGCAGGCTGTTGACCGCGGCCGTCGACGTACCGATCGCGTCGGCCACCTCGGCGGCCTTCCATTGCAACACCTCGCGCAACACGAGCACCGCGCGTTGCCGCGGCGGGAGGTGCTGCAGGGCCGCGACGAACGCGAGCCGCACCGATTCGCGGGAGCCCACGATGTCGGACGGGTCCGTCGAATCGATCGGGCAGCGGCTCCAACCACGGCACGTCGTCGCGCGCGACGATGTCGTCGACGGGATCCGAGCTCGGCGCGCCAAGCCCCGTCGGCAGCGGCCGCCGCTGGCGACTGTCCAGCGCCGTCAGGCTGGTGTTGGTCGCGATCCGGTACAGCCACGTGCGCACCGAGGATTTGCCCTGGAAGCCCTTGTACGACTTCCACGCGCGCAAGTAGGTTTCCTGCACCAGATCCTCGGCGTCATGCAGTGACCCGGTCATCCGGTAACAGTGCGCAAGTAGCTCGCGGCGGTAGCGCTGGGCATCCGCCAGAAAGGCATCTTCTTCGCTGCTGTCGTCGAGGCTGTGGGCCAGTACGGTCACGCCGCCGAGCTTAATCAGTACCTGTGACAACCGACACCGTCGTTTTCAAGCCCGCCCGCTAGTCTCCCTGGGTGGCCACTACCCGCAGCGAACGAAGCTTCGACGGCGTCGGCGGAGTGAAGATCGTCTACGACGTGTGGACCCCGGAGGCAACCCCGCGCGGCGTCGTCGTGCTCTGCCACGGATATGCCGAGCATGCCCGCCGCTATGACCACGTCGCGCAGCGCTTCGGCGAGGCCGGGCTGATCACCTACGCGTTGGATCTCCGCGGCCACGGGCGCTCCGGCGGCAAACGGGTGTACCTGCGCAACATCTCCGAGTACACCGACGATTTCCACACCCTGGTCGGCATCGCCACCGCCGAACACCCCGACCTGCCGCGGGTCGTGCTCGGCCACAGCATGGGCGGCGGCGTCGTCTTCGCCTACGGCGTCGAGCATCCCGACGACTACACCGCGATGGTGCTGTCCGGGCCCGCCGTCTACGCGCAGGACGCCGTCTCGTCGTTCATGATCGGCGTGGCCAAGGTCGCTCGGAAGCGTCCTTCCCGGCCTGCCCGTCGAGAAGCTGCCCACCGACGCGGTGTCCCGCGACCCGGCCGTGGTGGCCGCCTACAACGCCGACCCGATGGTGCACCACGGCAAGCTGCCCGCGGGTATCGCCAAGGCACTGCTCAATGTCGGCGAGACGATGCCGCAGCGCGCGGGCGCGCTCACCGCGCCCCTGCTGGTCGTGCACGGCGAGCAGGACAAGCTGATCCCCGTCGAGGGCAGCCGCCAGCTGATGGAATGCGTGGGGTCGACGGACGCGCACCTCAAGGTCTATCCCAAGCTCTACCACGAGGTCTTCAACGAGCCCGAGCGGGCGTTGGTGCTCGACGACGTCACGGCGTGGATCGAGGCCAAGCTGTGAAAGCCTTTGCGGCGATCCTTCTTTCGTTCATGCTGGTGCTGACCGCATGCTCGTCGGGCGACAAGGGTTCGTCGCCCGAGACCGGGTCGGCGGCAATGGCTGGGCCGAAGACGAGGTGAGCTTCGTCGCCGACGGGCTCACCATCCACGGGCACCTACCGGCACCAGCAGAATGCGGCTCCCGGCCCGGCGGCGCTGCTCATCTCGGAGAGCGGCAACACCGACCGCAACGGCGACAACGCGGTCGCGGGTCCGGTCGGCAATATGCGCCAGCTCGCCGAGCTGCTTTCCGACCGGAACGTGGCCAGCCTGCGTTACGACAAGATCGGCACCGGCAAGACCGGCCTCGGCCCGTACGCTGCTGCGGCCCAAGGATGTCGTCAGCGCCACCTACACCTCGGGCGCGGCGGCCGCGGTGCGCTATCTCGCGGAGCAGCCCGGCACCGACAAGTCGCGCATCTCGGTGTACGCCGTCGGTGAAGGCGCCATCCACGCGATGGCACTGGCCACCGACACCGCGCCGGGCGCGCCAAAGATCCACTCGCTCGGGCTTTTACAGCCGCTGCCTGGCAGATATCTGGACATCATCACCAACCGGGTGCGAGACAACGGTGACCCCGTCGTCCTGAAGACGTGGCTGGCCGCCGTCGACGAGGTCCGCACCAAGGGCACCATTCCGGCGCTTCCCGAGGGGCTGGGCGCGCTGCTCAACCCGGGCAACGTCAGGGCCGTCATCGCAGCGGACAAGATCGATCCCCTGGCGCTGGCCGCCAAGGTGTCCCCGGGCACGCCGGTGTTGTTGACGTGTTCGGACTCCGACGGTCAGGCCAAGTGCGACACGCTCAAGCCGCTCATCGGGGCGCTCGGCCACACCGCCCTGACGGTCGTCGAGCTCAAGGGCGTGAACCACGTGTTGCGCGACGACCCCAGCGACAACGTCGCCAACTATGCGAAGAAAGACCCGCTTTCTCCACAACTCGTCAGTGCCCTCGACGGGTTTGTCACCAAGTAGACCTAGTCTGGCGCCATGAGTGACGACAAGATGCTCGCCCGGATCGCCGCGCTGCTGCGCCAGGCCGAGGGCACCGACAACACGCACGAAGCCGACGCGTTCATGGCCGCCGCGCAACGGCTGGCCACGGCGACGTCGATCGACCTCGCGGTCGCGCGGTCCCACTCCGACAAGCGCACCAAGGCGCAGATGCCGGTTCAGCGGACCATCACCATCGGCAATGCGGGCGCGCGCGGTCTGCGGACCTATGTGCAGCTGTTCGTGATGATCGCGCAGGCCAACGATGTGAAATGTGACGTCGCTTCGAACTCGACGTTCGTCTACGCCTACGGGTTCGCCGAGGACATCGATGCCAGCCATGCGCTGTACGCCAGCCTGGTGATGCAGATGGTGAAGGCGTCGGAGAGCTACCTGGCCTCCGGCGCACACCGGCCGACCCCGACGATCACCGCGCGGATCAACTTCCAGCTCGCGTTCGGCTCACGGGTCGGCCAGCGCCTGCTGCGGGCCCGCGAGCAGGCGCAGCAGGAAGCGACCAGAGGTCGTGACAGCCGCCCCGGAACTGCTATCGCGTTGCGGGACAAGGATATCGAGCTCAAGGACTTCTACCGAGAGGCCTCACCGGCGCGAGGCACGTGGCGAGCCACCAGTGCCACCGCCGGGTACTCGTCCTCGGCGCGACGGGCCGGCGATCGGGCGGGCAGGAAGGCCCGGCTGAGCAATAGCGATGAGCTGGCCGGTGCCCGCTCGGCACTGGACAGGTGAGCGCCAGAGACTCGCAGCGGGCGAAGGTATACGCCGCAGAAGAGTTCGTCCGGACGCTGTTCGACCGGGCGGGAGAGCGTGGCAACCGGGTCGTCGAGTTCTTCGGTACCGCGCTGACGCTGCCGCCCGAGGGGCGGTTCGCGTCGGCGGATTCCGTGCAGCGCTACGTCGACAACGTGTTGGCCCATCCGGCGGTCCGTCAACGATGGCCCGGTACCGCGCCGCTGAGCGTGCGCGCGCGACGGGGCACCACCGCCGCGCATTACGAACGCGCCGGCGACGACGCGGGCATCGCGGTTCCCGACAGGGGCACCAACTGGGCGTTGCGCGAACTGGTCGTGCTGCACGAGATCGCGCACCATCTGTCCACCGCCGAACCGCCGCATGGACCGGAGTTCGTCGCCACATTCTGTGAGCTCGCCGAGGCTGTGATGGGTCCCGAGGTCGCCCACGTGCTGCGAGTGGTGTACGCGAAAGAAGGTGTGCGATAGCGTGTCCCGCGTGGCAGAGCCAGACCCCAAAGCACTCGACGAACTCTTCAACCGCGTGTTGCACACCGAGGACGCCGCGCTGACGGCGGCGCGGGAGTCGGCCGAAGCGGCCGGGATGCCCGCGATCGAGGTGTCCGCGCAGCACGGCAAGCTGCTGTATCTGCTGGCTACCGTGTCGCGCGCGACCCGCGTGCTGGAGATCGGCACCCTCGCCGGATACAGCACCATCAACCTGGCCCGCGCCGTCGGCAGCGGAGGCCGCGTCGTCTCTCTCGAGTACGAACCGAAACACGCGGACGTGGCCCGCGAGAACCTGGCCCGCGCGGGTGTGGGCGACCGCGTCGAGGTGATCGTCGGCGCCGCACTGGACACCCTGCCGCGGCTGGCTGCGGGTGGCGAGACGTTCGACCTGATCTTCATCGACGCCGACAAGGAGAACAACGTCGCCTACGTCGAGTGGGCGATCAAACTCGGTCATCCGGGCTCAATCATCGTGGTGGACAACATCGCTCGCTTCGGCCGGGTGCTCGAGCCCGCCGCCGACGATCATCAGGCCCGCGCCGTGCGCGACATGCTGGAGATGATGGGTGATCACCCGCGCCTTGACGCCGCGGCCATACAGACCGTCGGCACCAAGGGCTGGGACGGCTTCGCGGTGGCGATCGTCAAGCCGGTGGACTGAGCCGACCCGTTTACGCGTCGCAGTCGATCTCTGTCCCATCGCTGCCACCCCCTCAGGGCCCCCACTCGTTCCTCCCACTGTGGACCCTGCGGGTTTTCGGTTAGAGCGGTGCGGCCGATTCGGCGACGGACTACTCGTGCGGTGTGTTATCCAAACCCAGAGGAATCTCTCGTGCGGCCCAGGGCTTGCGAACGAAAGGAGGCGCCGATGGTGTCCAGGGCTCTGTCCACGGCGGCCGTTGTGGGATGCGCTTCGCTGGTCTTGTCGCCGCTCGCGCACGCCGACCGCGCTGAACCGCCGCCGCTTTACGGCTACTACGACGCCCATCTCGACCACTCACTTCAGACATTCAACGGCAGGCCGACCCCATCGGATCCCGCAACACAATTGGGCTTGTTCACCACACACTGCGACGTCAACGGCTGCATCGTGCACTGGCTGCGAGAGACCGAGCTCACCGAGAACCCGAACGCGCCCGCGCTCTATGACTACACGTGGAATAACGATCGGTGGGAGTCAAGCGGCGACTACCCCTTCCATTGTGATCCGACCGACGCCAGTGAAACGGTGACGTCCTTCCGGTCTGACTTCCTCAGGCCCAACGGCGATGGAAGTTTCTCCGGCGAAAGGACTTTCACGGTAGGCGCTCCGGGGTGCCCGGGTGAGGGTCCAGGCATCTACTGGCTGCCCATTTCACTCAACCCGGTGCCACCGCCGCCCAACTAGGGGCTCCGGGAGGTGTTCGTCGCGGCGCGCAGGAGATGAATCACCTCGCCGGGTTCCTTGCGCGCTCTTATCCGGATTCGCCAACGATTGACCGCGTGGGTGTGTTACCGCAGTGATATGTCAAAGACTCTGCCGATAGGCGTTTTTGCCGCATGCGCCGCGCTGATCGTCTCGCCCGTCGCTCACGCGGATCGAGCCGAACCACCGCCGCTGTACGGGTACTACGACGTGTTCATCGACTTCTCGAAGCAGACGTTCAACGGTATGCCGACACCGATGGAATCGAAGACCTTTCCTGTCCAGTTCACCACGCAATGTGACGTGAACGGTTGTGTCGCGACGCTTTGACAACACGGACGACCATGCCCGCAATCCAGGCGCTCCCTTGGCTTATGAGTACAGATGGAACAACGACCGTTGGGAAACGAGCGGTGAGTATCCCTACTTCTGCGATCGCAACGACCCCAACAGCGCCGTGACGGCCCAACGCTCGGACTACTGGATCCCGAACCCTGACGGCAGCTTCTTCGGAGAGCGCACCCTCCTCGTTGAGGGCGCCGGATGCCCGGGTGAGGGACCGGGCACCCATTTGGTGCCGATATCGGCCACACCCATCGATCCACCACCGCCGGGCCAGGGGTAGCGCGCGTTTAGCAACACCGTCGCCGGGCAATCATGCGGCGATGAAGATCGCCCTGCGCAACGGCATGCCGACCGTCGAACGGGCCGTGTCCGCGCCCGCAGTGGAGGTGTGGCAGCGCCTTGATCGACCTCGATGCCTGGCCGCAGTGGGGGTTGACGGTCTCCGGTGCTGAACTGACCAACGCGGGCGAACTCGGCGTTGGGCTCCCACGGACGAGTGTGGACACCGATCGGGGTCGCGCTGCCGTTCACGATCACCGAGTTCGACCCAGGACGCCTGTGGGCCTGGCGAGTCGCCGGAGTTCCCGCGACCAGCCACGGGGTCGACCCCGAGGCCGGCGGATGCCGGGTCTGGATGAGCGCCCCGGTGTGGGCGCCGGGCTACCTGCCGGTGCTGGCGGTCGCCCTGCGCCGCATCGACGAGATGGTGAACGCCTAGCCGCAGACCGCGCCGGTGGCGGCTGAGCCGACCAGCTTGACGTACTTGGCCAGCACGCCGGTGGTGTAAACCGGCGGCAGCGGCTCGAAACCGGCCTTGCGCGAGTCGAATTCGGCCTTATCCACCAGCACGTCCAGCGTGCCCTTGCCGACGTCGAGGCGGATCTTATCACCGTCGCGCAGGAAGGCGATCGGGCCGCCGTCGACGGCCTCGGGCGCGACATGGCCGACGCACAGCCCGGTGGTGCCGCCGGAGAACCGGCCGTCGGTCATCAGCAACACGTCCTTGCCGAGGCCCGCACCCTTGATGGCGCCGGTGATCGCGAGCATCTCCCGCATGCCCGGGCCGCCCTTGGGTCCCTCGTAGCGGATGACGACGACGTCGCCCGCGGTGATGGTCCCGTCCTCGAGCGCATCGAGGGCGGCGCGCTCGCGTTCGAAAACCCTTGCGGTGCCTTCGAACACGTCGGAGTCGAAACCCGCCGACTTGACGACCGCACCCTCCGGCGCCAGCGACCCGTGCAGGATCGTGATGCCGCCCGTCGGGTGGATGGGGTCGCTCAGCGCACGCAGCACCTTGCCGTCCGGATCGGGCGGGTTGATGTGGGCAAGGTTCTCGGCCATCGTCTCGCCGGTGACGGTCAGGCAATCGCCGTGCATCAGGCCGGCATCCAGTAGCGCCTTCATCACCACGGGGACGCCGCCGATGCGATCGACGTCGAACATCACGTGCTTGCCGAACGGCTTGACGTTGGCGAGGTGCGGCACCTTCTGCGCCGACGCGGGTGAAGTCCTCCAGCGTCAGCTTGACGTTCGCTTCGTGGGCGATCGCCAGCAGGTGCAGGACCGCGTTGGTGGACCCGCCGAACGCCATCACGACGGCGATCGCGTTCTCGAAGGCCTCCTTGGTCATGATGTCGCGCGTGGTGATGCCGCGGCGCAGCAGTTCGACGACGGCCTGCCCGCTGCGCCGGGCGAATCCGTCGCGGCGGCGGTCGGTGGCAGGCGGGGCGGCGCTGCCCGGCAGCGACATGCCCAGGGCCTCTGCGGCCGAAGCCATGGTGTTGGCGGTGTACATGCCGCCGCATGCGCCCTCGCCGGGACAGATCGCACGCTCGATCGCGTCGACGTCCTCACGCGGCATCAGCCCGCGTGCACAGGCGCCGACGGCCTCGAAGGCGTCGATGATCGTGACGTCCATTTCGGTGCCGTCGGACAGCTTCGCCTTGCCGGGCAGGATCGAACCGGCATAGAGAAAGACGTTCGCGAGGTCGAGCCGCGCGGCGGCCATCAGCATGCCCGGCAGTGATTTGTCGCAGCCGGCGAGCAGCACCGAGCCGTCGAGCCGCTCCGCCTGCATCACCACTTCCACGCTGTCGGCGATGACCTCGCGCGACACCAGCGAGAAGTGCATGCCCTCGTGGCCCATCGAGATGCCGTCGGACACCGAGATGGTGCCGAATTCCATCGGATACCCGCCCGCCGCGAACACCCCGTCCTTGACGGCCTTGGCCAGCCGGTCCAGGGACAGGTTGCAGGGCGTGATCTCGTTCCACGACGACCCGACACCGATCTGCGGCTTGGCGAAGTCCTCGTCCTCCATGCCTATCGCCCGCAGCATCCCGCGGGCGGCGGCCTTCTCGAGACCATCGGTGACGTCGCGACTTCGTGGCTTTATGTCGGGCTCCGCCCGACGGTGGGCTTCAACGTCGGGGGCTGAGGGCTTTGAGGGCATGAGGCTCAGTATGCCTTCGGCGTTTCCCCGGCCAAACCGATATCGATACCCCGGAGGGGTATACGGTACTGTGGTGTCATGACGTCTCGCACCGCTCGCATCGCCGCCGTCGTGGGCGCCATGGCTGCCGCGTTGTTCCTGTCCTCGTGCTCCAGCCAGGCTGGAAACTCGACGGACAGCCACGCCGACCACGCGACCGACTCGCCCATGATCACCGAGCAGCCCGCCGGTTTCAACGCCGACGACGTCGCCTTCGCGACCAACATGATTCCGCACCACGAGCAGGCCGTCGAGTTGTCGGCCATGGTGCCGGACCACTCGACCGACGCGGAGGTCATCGCGTTGGCCAACCAGATCTCCGCCGAGCAGCAGCCCGAGATCAACGCCCTTCGGGTGTTCCTGGTGCAGTGGAACGAGAACCCTCAAGACAACACCGCCGGCGGGCACGAAGCACACGGCGCCATGGAGGGCATGGTCGACGAGGCCACGATGACGAAATTGCAGTCGCTGAAGGGCGCAGAGTTCGACACACTGTGGCTGCAGTCGATGATCGGGCACCACGAAGGGGCAATCGCAATGGCCAAGGCGGAGGTCGCCAAGGGCCAGAACATCGACACCAAGCGCATGGCGCAGACCATCATCGATTCGCAACAGGCAGAGATCGACCAGATGAAGCAGATGCTTGGAGGCGGATAGGAATGGCTAACGAGATTGCCGGCCAGGCCATTTCGGGCGGCTCCGCCGCCCATGGCTATTCGCCGCAGAAGGAGAACTACGCCAAGCGATTGCGCCGGATCGAGGGTCAGGTCCGCGGCATCGCGAAGATGATCGACGAGGACAAGTACTGCATCGATGTCCTCACCCAGATCAGTGCGGTCAACAGCGCCCTGCAGTCGGTAGCGCTGGGGCTGCTCGACGAACACCTCGGGCATTGCGTCTCGCAGGCCGTCACCGAGGGGGGCACCGAGGCCGACGCCAAACTGGCCGAGGCGTCCGCCGCCATCGCCCGGCTGGTGCGGTCCTAGCTGCGCACCGCATAGCCTCACTGCATGACCGGCGATGCTGCTCGGCGCGCGACCACTTCGCGCGCGACCGATCGCCCCGGCGACCCCTCGCCCTTCGCGCTGGGGCTGTTGCTGCGCAGGGCGCACTGGCACGCGGCCGCGGTGATGTCGGAGGCCCTGCGCCCGCTCGGTATCGAGTTGCGGCATTTCGCCGTGCTCATGGTTCTGGTCAACCGCGGGCCGACACTCCAGCGCGATTTGGTGGAGGCGACGGGCTCGGACAAGGCGGGGATCATGCGGGTCGTCGATGACTTGGAGCGACGTGGACTCGCCGTGCGCAAGCCTGTCGCCGGCGACCGGCGGGTGCGCCAGGTGGAGATCACCGCGCGTGGCCTGGAGCTCTACGATGCCGCCCACCTGGCGGCAAAGCCGTTGGCGCAGCGCCTCGTCGCCGAGCTGGAACCGGGCGAGGCCGAGCAGCTGACGGATCTGCTCACCCGCTTCAGTCATCCGCCGAATCGCGACGCGTAGTCGTCTGAGGGAAAGACCCGTGATCCCCGTCGCCACGGGAATAGTATCATTCGATACGGTATTGAATGATACAGAAGGTTGAAACGAGACGGAGAGGCAGGGTCATGGACGTCTATGAGGCAGTCACCAGCCGAAGGGCAGTCCGCGGATTCACCGACGAGCCGGTGTCGCGGGAAGTGATCGAGCGTGTGTTGTCCGCCGCCGCGTGGGCGCCGTCGGGATCGAACATTCAGCCGTGGCACATCTATGTGGTGACCGGTGCGCCGCTCGCCGAGCTCAAGAAGCTCGCAGTCGAGCGCGTCGCGGCCGGCGACCCCTGGGACGAGCGCGAGTTCGTGATGTACCCGCCGGAGCTGAAGTCGCCCTACGGCGAACGGCGATCCGCATTCGGCAAGGAGCGCTACAGCGCCCTTGGCGTCGCGCGCGAGGACTGGGAAGCCCGCCAACGCGCCGCGATCGCCAACTGGGACTGCTTCGGCGCCCCCGCCGCATTGTTCTGCTACATCGACCGCGACATGGGCCGACCCCAGTGGGCGGACCTGGGCATGTACCTGCAGACCGTCATGGTGCTGCTGCGCGCCGAAGGGCTGGACAGTTGCCCGCAGATGGCGTGGTCGCAGGTCCACACCACGGTCGACAACGTTCTCTCACCACCCGCGGAGCAGATGCTGTTCTGCGGCATGTCCATCGGCCATGAAGACGACACCGTGCCCTACATCCGCACCGGCCGCGCGCCGCTCGACGAGACCGTGACGTTCGTCGACGGTTAGGACTAGTCGCCAAGCGCCTCGTCGAGGCGCTTGACCTTGGCGGTGAGTTGGCCGGTGTGCCCGGGGCGGATATCGGCCTTGAGTACGAGGCTGACCCGCGGGGCCACGGCGGCGACAGCATCGACCGCCCGCTTCACG
The DNA here is from genome assembly GCA_963766945.1 of uncultured Actinomycetota bacterium. Lineage (GTDB taxonomy): Bacteria > Actinomycetota > Actinomycetes > Mycobacteriales > Mycobacteriaceae > Mycobacterium. Next base: position 234,705 of record CAVYCT010000015.1, on the reverse strand, counting down.
ACGGCCATCACCTCGTCCCAATCGCCTTCGATGTTGGTGAACATCGCGTTGGTCTCGTTGGGTAGGCCCGAGGCGCGCACAACTCTGACAGCTTCGGCCACCGCATCGCCGACGCTGTCGCCGCCGCCCAACGGACTGACGCTGAAGGCCACAATCACGAAAACCAGCCTGACACAGTGCGTCGCAGTTACTGCTTGCTGAACCCGTTCGGGCGCACGACGAGGATCACCCGGTCGGCCTTGTCCGGCGGCGCCTCGGTGAGCGGGCCGTCGTAGAGGTCATTGAGGTGCATATAGAAGGCGCCTGTCGGGTCGGGCACGATCTCCTCGACCACACCGCGCACCTCCAGGTAGCGATACGGGTTGTCCGGGTCGCTGATCGACATCGCCACGTTGGGGTTGGCGGCGATGTTGCGATACTTCTGCCGTTTGGCGGTGTGGGTGAAGCGCAGAACTTCGCCGTCGAACTCGAACCACATCGGGTTCACCTGAGGGTTCCCGTCCGGCCTCGTGGTGGCGAGGTGTCCGTACAGCGGGCGTTGCAACAGCGACTCGTATCCGTCCGGGATTGCATCCATCAGAATCCTCTCGTTTTGGGCGCAGCGATCGACTATCACTGACAACTCGTGATGGCAGGATTCCCATCCCTGCCGGGCCGCTCACAGCATTTTTCGAAGTAACCGACAGGATGTAACGTTCGGCTCGCCGCGGCGATAAAGACACCAGGTCAGCGCCTTTAATCCGGCGGCAGGCGGGGGTCGTGCAACACCCCGACGGCGATAGCCGGTGCTCGCGCTGTGCCACACTGGACGCAACTTGTGCGACTTGGAGGTTACGTATGCGGCGGCCCATGAAGAGGCGACTGCTCACCGCGATCATGACGGCCGGACTGGTTGGGGGAATGGTGCTGAGCAGCCCGTCATCCCTGGCCCAGCCCGATGTTCCGGCACCCCCGCCTGCGCCGGTCGACCCGGCCGCGGCGGACGCTCCACCCCCGGTGGACCCGCTGGCGCCGCCGCCTCCGCCTGCGGATCCGTTCGCACTCCCGGCCCAGCCGCCTCCGCCTGCCGATCCGCTCGCGGTGCCGCCTCCTGGACTGCCCGGCGTGCCGGGGCTGCCCGGGTTCGGGAATCCGCTCGCTGCGCCGCAGGTCATCCCTGAGGGCACGCCCGCGGGCCAGAACCCGACACCGTACGTAGGTGAGCCGGTGTTCGCACCGCCGACCTTCAATCCGACGAACGGCTCCAAGGTCGGCGCCGCCAAGCCGATCTACATCAACTTCCAGCGGCCCATCGCCGACCGGGCGATGGCCGAGCAGGCGGTCCACATCTCGTCGGTTCCGCCGGTGCCCGGCAGGTTCTACTGGACCAGCGACACCCAGCTGCGCTGGCGGCCCCAGGACTTCTGGCCCGCAGGCACCGTCGTCAACATCGACGCCGGCGGCACCAAGTCGAGCTTCACCGTTCCCGAGCAGCTGGTCGCCACCATCGATGACGCGACACACCAGATGACGGTCGTACGCAACGGCAAGGTGGAGAAGACGATCCCGGTGTCGATGGGTATGGCGGCCGGCGGACATACGACCCCGAATGGCACGTACTACGTGCTCGAGAAGTTCCCCACGATCGTGATGGACTCCTCGACGTACGGCGTGCCTGTCAACTCGGCCAACGGCTACAAGCTGAATGTGCAGCTCGCCGTCCGAATCGATAACAGCGGCAACTTCGTGCACAGCGCGCCGTGGTCGGTCGGTGACCAGGGCAAGCGCAACGTGAGCCACGGCTGCATCAACATCAGTCCGGACAATGCGAAGTGGTTCTACGACAACTTCGGCAGCGGCGATCCGGTCGTCATCAAGAACTCGAAGGGCCTCTACAACCAGCCCGACGGCGCATCCGACTGGCAGATCTTCTAGCCGGTCTCGACCAACACAAAACCCCCGCCGCGGCGGGGGTTTCGTGTATCGGCGGCTAGTTCCAGATCCGTACCCGCAGCTGCGGGTCCAGGTAGAGCGCGTCGGACTCGCTGACGTCGAATGCGTCGTAGAACGCATCCATGTTGCGGATGACGCCGTTGCACCGGAACTCGGGCGGCGAGTGCGGGTCCACCGCGAGCCGCCGGATGGCCTCGGCATCACGGGACTTCGTGCGCCACACCTGCGCCCAGCCGAAGAACACGCGCTGCTCACCGGTCAGTCCGTCGATCACCGGCGCCTGCTCGCCCTTCAGCGACAGCCGATAGGCAAGCAGCGCGATCGACAGGCCGCCGAGGTCGCCGATGTTCTCGCCGACGGTGAACGCGCCGTTGACATGTGGTGTGCCGTTGCTCAGCTCCCGGGGCACGTACTCGTCGTACTGCTCGATCAAAGCCTTTGTCCGCACACCGAATTCGGCGCGGTCCTCATCGGTCCACCAGTCCACCAGGTTGCCGTCACCGTCGTACTTGGCGCCCTGGTCATCGAAACCGTGCCCGATCTCGTGGCCGATCACCGCACCGATGCCGCCGTAGTTCGCGGCATCGTCGGCCTCGGCGTCGAAGAAGGGCGGCTGCAGAATCGCTGCGGGAAAGACGATCTCGTTCATGCCGGGGTTGTAGTACGCGTTGACGGTCTGCGGCGTCATGAACCACTCGTCGCGGTCGACGGGACCGCCGAGCTTGGCCAGTTCACGGTCGTATCCGACGGCGTAACCGCGCAGATAGTTGCCGTAGAGATCGTCGCGCTCGACGACGAGCTGCGAGTAGTCGCGCCACTTGGCCGGATAGCCGATCTTCGGGGTGAACTTGTCCAGCTTGGCCAGAGCGCGCTCGCGGGTCTGCGGCGTCATCCATTCCAGGTCGTTGATGCTGACGCGGTAGGCCTCGCGCAGGTTGGCCACCAGCTCGTCCATTCGCGCCTTGGCCTGCGGCGGGAAATGCCGCTCGACGTACAGCCTTCCGACGGCGTCGCCCATCAGACTCTCGACCACCGATACGGCGCGCTTCCAGCGGTCGCGGATCTCCTCGGTGCCCGAGAGCCTGCGGCCGTAGAACGCGAAGTTCTCGGCAACGAGATCGTCGGTCAGAAGGGCCGCACGGGCGTTGATCAGCCGCCACCGAAGCCACGACTTCCAGTCCTCGAGGTCTTCGCCGGACCACGCCGCCGCGAATGCCGTCAAGTAGTCAGGCTGGCGCACAACGAGTTCCGCGACGCTGCCGGGTGTGGCTCCCAGTGCCGCGACCCAGCCGGCCCAGTCGAAGCCCGGCGCCTCGGTGGGCAGTTCGGCGAAGGTGCGCAGGTTGTATGTGAGGTCGGCGTCGCGGCGCTTCACGACGTCCCAGTGCGCCGCGGCCAGCTTGGTCTCCAGCGCGACGATGCGCGCCGCGGTCTCGGTGTACTCGCCGGCGCCGTAGACGAGGCGCAACATCGCCGCGATGTGCTCCGGGTACGCGGCGAGGATCTCGGCGTGCTGCTGCGTCGCGGTAGTACGACTCGTCGGGCAGGCCGAGCCCAGACTGGCTGAGGTGCAGCAGGTAGCGCGTGGAGTCCTTGGAGTCGGTGTCGACGTAGGCGCCCGCCCCGCCCCCGGCGCCGGTGCGCTGCAGCGTCCCGAGCACCGCGGCGAGTTCGTCGGGTGTCGATGCACCGTCGATGGTGGCCAGCTCGTCCAGCAGCGGTTGCACGCCGCGTTCGGCGACCGTCTGCTCGTCCATGAAGCTGGCGTAGAGGTCGCCGATGCGCTGCGCGTCGGTGCCCGTTGCCGCTGCCGGTGGCGGCTCCGGTGATCAGGTCGCGGACCTGTTCCTCGGCGCGGTCGTGCAGCGACCGGAAGGCGCCGTCGGTGGCGCGGTCGGCGGGCATCTCGTAGTCGGCCAACCAGCGGCCGTTGACGTGGCCGAACAGATCGTCCTGCGGGCGGGCATCGGACTCGACGTGGCTCAGGTCGATACCCGAGCGAATGGCTTCTACCGTCACCCCACCAGGGTGCCAGAAGTGCCCGGGTACCCTCACGCGCATGCCCGAAGACGAGCCAACGCCGGAGTCCACCGACGACGGCTCCGTCTTCACCGGCTACGGCATCGCCTCGGCGGTGCTCGGGGTGATCGCGGTGGCAGCGGTCGTGCTGGCCACGCTGATCTGGACGCAGCATCGCGGCGACGTCGACGAGCTGCATCACCGTGCCCGCGCCATGCAGGCCGCCGCCGACTGGACCGGCGTCCTGATCAACATGAACAAGGACACCGTCGACGCGAGCATGGCCAAGCTGCACGAGGGCACCGTCGGGCAGCTCAACGCCGACTTCGACGCGGCGGTCAAGCCCTACCGTGAGCTGGTCCAGACGTTGCAGTCACGCACGACCGGCCAGGTCGACTCGGTGGCGGTCGAATCGATCCACCACGACCAGCGGCCGAATGGTGCGCCGCCCGAACGTCAGCCCGAGTTGGCAGCGTCCGCGTCGCGCACCGACACCGTGATGGTGGTGGCCACCTCGATCAGTGAGAACGCCGGCGGCGACAAGCCGCAGACCGTGCGCTGGACGCTGCGGCTGGACGTCTCCGATGTGGACGGCAAGCCTGCTGATCTCCCGGCTGGAGCCGATCCGATGAGAAACGCTTGGCGCGTATTGGCTTTCGACGTCGCAGCGCCGTTGGCCGCGGTCGCGGCGCTGGTGTACATCGGCATCGCGTTGGCGTGGCCGCTGTGGTGGGTGTCGGTTTGCTCGGTGCTGTGCGTGCTGATCGTCGAGGGTGTCGCGGTCAACGTCGTGCTCGCACGCCGCGACGCGGTGACCGTCGGCACCGACGACGACGGGCCCGGCCTGCGGCTGGCGGTGGCCGCGCTGGCGACCGCGGCCCTGGTGGCCGGTGTCGCGGTCGGATACCTGAAATGGTCGGTGCCCGAACGCAATCTGCACAACGACACCGACGAAGTGGTCGGCATCGCCAGCAGCGTCGCTGAAGCCTCCGCGACGTTCACCCCGCAAAGCCCGACCACCTCGATCGACCGGGCTACCGCGATGATGTCACCGAAGAGCGCGGAGGCGTTCAAGAGCGAATTCGCCGCCGTGGCAAAGGAACTGACGAGCAGGAACGTGTCGGCCCAGGCGAGCACCGTGTCCGCGGGTGTCGAGGCGATCGGGCCGGCCGCGGCCAGCGTCGCGGTGGTTCTCCGGGGGACGCAGAACTCGCCGGGCAAGCCGCCCGACACCGCGGTGCTTGCACTGCGGGTGACGCTGTCCAAGCAGGACGGCCGCTGGTTGGTCGACGACGTGTCGCCGATCCACTCCCGCTAACCGAGCAGGCGGGCGTGGTCGATCTTCAGGCAGCGATCCATCACGACCTGCAGGCCGGCCGCCGCACCGTCGCGCGCGACCTGCTCGTGCCACAACCCCTGTTGCAGCCAAAGCGTTTTCGCGCCGACGTCGATCGTGTCGGCGAGCACGGACGGCAAATGGTCGAGGCGGCGGAACACGTCGACGAGGTCGGGTATGACGGGCAGATCGGCCAGCGACGGGTAGACCGTGGTGCCGTCGACCTCGCTGATCGTCGGATTGACCAGATACAGGTCGTAGTCGCTGGCCGCCTTGAGGTACTGCCAGACGCCGTAGCTGGGCCGCAGTGGATCACCCGAGGCGCCGACGATCGCGACGCTCCGGGTCTCTCGCAGAATGCGCTCGATGTCGATGGTGCTCAATAGCTGAACGTGGTGGCGCCGTCGCCGATCCACTCCCACAGCTGCACGGTCCCGCCGAGTTCGGCGCCGTCGATGAAGTTGTCCCCGTCGAGCTTCTTGGATTGCACGCAGATCGGGCAGACCAGGTAGCGGCCGCCCGCCTTCGCGTAGCGGTCCATCAGATCGGCCAATGGCGGGCAACCGTCGCACGCGGTGCCGACGCCGACGCCGGGCACGGCCAGGCGGACGGCCTCCTTGGTCAGGAACATCACAGTGGGGCGGCCCGATTCGGCGGCGCCCACGGCGACCAGGAAGGCCACCGTGACCTTTTCGGAATCCTCGAGTCCCGTCGTGAGACTTATCGCGGCCTTGTTGGTGCTGCTCATGTCGTCCTCTCCGAATCGCGTGCGCTCAAGTGTCGAGCGTAAGCCGGTCGACCAGTTCGCGGGGTTGGCTCAACGCCATGAGATGACCGCCCGGCATGACGTCGACGTCCAGTCCGAGCCGATCACGCACCACCCGACGCTGAAACTCCAGCGGAAACAGGCGATCGTCGCTGCCGACGATCACGCGGGTGGGCACATCCGGCCAATGGTCCAGCGGCCATGGCTTCTCGAATGGAGTGTCGGACTGCTGCGGCTCGGGCTGGCTCAACGCCTCGGTGCGCACCTGCTCGGGCACATCGTGGAAGAAGTCCTCGACCGGATCAAAGTCGCTGCGGGTCAGACCGATTCGCTGGAAGTAGGCGATGCGGGCGGCCTGTTGGCCGCTGGCCTCCCACCATCCGCCTGGCGACTCTCCGACCGCAGGCACCATCGGGTTGACCAGCACCAGCCGCGGCGTGCCTCCGGTGGACCGCAAGCGTCCGGCGACGATCGGCGCGGTGAAGGCGCCCATCGATTGGGCGACCAGCACGAGTGGCCCGGTGACATCGGCGACCGCGTCGGAAACGACGTCGGCATAGGCGATCAGATCCGCGGTGTCGTCGTCGGCGGGAAGGTCGATCGCGATCGCCTCGTCGCCGCGGGCCGACAGCAGCGGGATGATTCGGTGCCAGTACCAGGCGCGGCCGCCTGCGCCGGGGATGAGCGCATAGGTGGTCGGCACGGGCCGATTCAGTCCCGGCTGTCCCTGCGCGTCGAGCGCATCTTCTCGAAGCGGTCGGCGAGCTTCTTCATCCGCACGATCAGCGACGCCGACGGGCTGGTCTCACCCTTCAGGTACGACGCCAAGTCATCGCTGGGCACGCCGATGCGCGACGCGAACTCCTGCGGTCCGAGACCGGACATGTCCAGCAGAGCCCGGATATGACGGGCGACCTCCGCGCGCTCGTTGGCCTCCAGGTGTTCGCGGGTGCGAATGAGCACCTCGGCGAGCGCCTTGGACACGCCGTACGGCCGCGCGGTCTGCAGGACCTCCTCCACCTGGCGAGCGGTCCGGCCGAAGGGATCACGCTTGATCGCTGCGACGATGCGCTGCCATACGGGCAGGTCGTCGGTTTCCAGCGCGGCGCGGATCGCGGCGGTGGGCCAGAACTCCACGGGCCGGTCGTCACCGGCGGGCCGGCGCGGTGGTGTCGCGGGGCGTTTGGGTCCGGGGACGGCATCGCGGCGGCGGGCGTCCCGAGTCTCGGGCGTCACCGTCACCTCGCCTCCTCCAGCATCGCTACTGCCACCGACAGGCAGCGCTCCCTCACCTTGGCCCAATCGGCTTCCGCCTCGGGTCCCGACATGCGCGTGTCGTGCTCGTCGGATGGTTGGGGGTCAGCCAGTCGGCGCACCAACTGGGTGGCCACCCATTGCTTTCTCGAATGTTGTCCACAGTAGTACCGGTCCATTCCAGCCAGCACCTCCGCGGCCGTATGAGTCTCCATCGACTCGACCAAATCGGCAAACTCCGAGTAGTCCCGGGTGCTGTTTCTGCACATGATGAGGTAGCTCTTCATCCGCAGCGTCTCGGCGCCCGTCGGGATCTGCAGCCGATCTCCCGTGGGCAGTTGCACATTGGTCGTCTCCACCGGGCTGCGACGCTCCATCGGTGTGTGCCCGTACTCGGACTCGGCCTCCAGGGCGTCCAATGCGACCGAGAGGCGGCCCCGCCACATCGTCACCGGGTGCATGGGTAGATTGCGGTCGCTGAGCGCCTTGCCGTTGCCGTTGCCGTGCGCGTCTTCCGTTGCTGCCGTTGTTGCCATTGCGATGCGTACCGTTGAGCCGTTCTGCGCTGCGCAGCTGTTTGGCCGGCAGGCAGCCGCTGAACGCCAGCGGATCGGCAACCGTAACAGCATGGGGAGCAAGGTTTTTCAGCTTGGCCGCGGACCTGACGACCATCCGGATATCCGACCCGGTCGGGCCGAGCGACGAGATGTCGTCCGGGATGATGACGAGGTCGGTGGTCATCGACCTTCGGTAGCGGCTTCTCGAAGTCAACCGACGGCAGGATTCGGTCCAGCCAAGCGGGCAGCCACCAGTTCCATTCGTCGAACATCGCCATCAGTGCGGGCACCAGCACCAGTCGCACGATGGTCGCGTCGACGGCGATCGCCACCGCGCACGCCACCCCGAGCTGTGCCACCAGCGGCATGCCCGCGAATGCGAACCCGATGAACACCGCGATCATGATGAGTGCGGCGCTGGTGATCGTGCGGGCGCTGGTGCTGACCCCGTAGGCGACGGCATCGCGGGTGTTCCCGGTCTGCAGGAACCGCTCCCGGATTCGGGTCAGCAGGAAGATCTCGTAGTCCATTGACAGGCCGAACGTCATCGCCAGCACCAGCGGAGGGATCGTGCTGTCCAGCGACGAAATCGGCTTGAAGCCGAGTTCCTCGAACCAGCCCCACTGGAAGACGACGACGAGGCTGCCGTAGGCGGCGGCGACCGACAACACGGTCATCAGCACGCCCTTGAACGCCAAGAACACCGACCGGATCGAGACCAGCAGCATCACGAACGCGATCAGCGCGACAAACCCGAACACCAGCGGCTGGGTCGCCGACACCTGATCGTCGAAGTCCTTGATCAGCGCCGTCGGCCCGCCGACGTCGACGCGGGCACCGTCGAGCCCGGGCACCCTGCGGTAGCTCCGCGCGCATCCAGTCGATGGTGTTGCGGGCGCCGGCGTCTTCCGGGTCGACCGACAACACGGCCGACAGCATGGCGTGTCGGTAGTCCTCGCCGAAGACCGGCGGCGCCACCGTTACGACGTTGGGACCCTGGGCCATTCGCTGACGCACGGCATCGAGCAGGGGAGCCTTGGAGGGCGCAGACGCGGCGTTGCCGTCCGGGAAGCCGACCAATACCCGCACCGGTCCGAGCGCGCCGGGCCCCAGCGCTTGGGCCGCCGCGTTGACCCCGCCGCGAATCTCGTGGGTCGGGTCGAACTGCCGCAGCATGCTGTTGCCGAGCACCATCGAGAACGCCGGCGCGGCCAGCGTGAGCAGCAACACCGCCGCCGCCAGTGCCGACAGCCATGGCCGCCGCATCACCCAGCCGGTCCAACGAGTCCAGAACCTCGACTGGGTGGTATCGGGCCTGCGCGACCAGTGCAGGTATGACGAGCGCTTGGCCGCCGCGCGCCCGAACGTCGCCAGCACGGCAGGCGTCAGCGTCGCCGACGTCAGCACGGCCAGCGCGACCGCGAGAATCGCTCCGGTGGCCATCGACGTCAGGACGGGGGTATGGATCAGGTAGATGCCGGTCACCGACGCGATCACCGTCACGCCGGACAGCACCACCGCCAGACCCGAGGTGGCCATCGCCGCGTCGGCGGCCTGTTGTGGATCGCGGCCGGCGCGAAGTTCCTCCCGGAACCGCATGAGAATGAACAGCGAATAGTCGATGGCCAACGCGATGCCGAACATCGACACCGTTGAGGTCACGAACACCGACATCTGCGTGTACATCGACAGCAGGTAGACCAAGCCCATCGTCACGACAACCGTGCAGATGCCGAGCACCAGAGGCATGGCGGCCGCCGCGAGCGATCCGAAGACCGCGAGCAAGACAATCAGGACGATCGGAAGGTTCCACTGCTCGGCCTGGGCGATGTCGTGCTTGGTGGACTGGGTCGCCGCGGCGCCGAGCGCGCCCTGCCCGATGACGTACAGCTTGACCTTGCCGTTCTCGATCTGGCCCGGGTCCTCGCCGTTGATTCCGACTTTCTGGCGAAGCTGCTTGGCGACGTCGACCGCGCCGGTGTTGTTGAAGTCCAGCTGCAGTGTGATGACGTAGGGCCGGTCGGGCTGCGGTGCCGGCTGCTGCGGGTTGGGCATCACCTTGACGCTGGGCACTTCGGCGGCAATGCGCTCCAACTGGGCGACGGCGATGTTCATATCGTCGTACGAGGCGTCCGCGCGCGGGGCGGCTACCAGCGCCAACGGCGAGGCGCCCTGGTCTGGGAAGTACTTCTCGAGCTCGCGCTGGACGCGCAGCGACTGCGAGCCCTCGACCTCGAACCCGCCACCGGTGAGGTGGCTGGACTGGTTGATCGCGAGGTAGATCGCCGGCACCAGGAGAAGCAGCCACGCAGCAAACACCGCCCAGCGATATCTGCGCAGGGTGCCACTCAAGCGCATCATGAACTGCTGGATAGCGAACTCCCCGCTTTCTGCCCGGCGTTGCCTAGCGTGAGGGTACAACAGCGTGAGGTAGGGTGCTCCGGCCTCAGCAACGCCCTAACCCTGCTCTAACCGTTCTCGTATAAACCGGCCGTCGCGTTACGCATAGCTGCCGACGCCCTGTGGTTCACCTGCACGTTTGATCGGCGAGTTAGCGGGCCGTGACGCGTCGCGGCGATAAGGACATGCAGCAGTTGCAGCGGCCGCTGGTCACCCTGTCGGCCCGGTGCAAGTTGCCCGTGACGCTTCCGCAGCTGATGGGCCTGATGCAGAACGCGCAGCAGAGTCTCGACGCCCCTGCCGCTTTGCCAGGCGTGCAGTCCACCGCGCAGAAGGTGGGGCCGCCGACCGCCACCGCACCGACGCAGTCATCAGCGGCTTCGTCGGCATCGCAAGGGGTCGGAGCGCTTCCCGTGCCGCCCATCGCCGGCTTGCCTTGACCAAAAACCGCCTGAAACCGCCGCACACGGGGCCACTGAGCTGCAATTTCGAACAAACTCGCGACGGGTTGAGCGCAAGGCAAGAAAGTCGGCAGCGATTCTGCTTAGCTGTTCGGTGTCTGTAACCGCCCACGGTTACGGCCTCTCCACTTCCGATGAAGGAGCTTGTCCATGTTGCTATCGGCCCGTACTGCCGGACGTGCGGTAGCTGGTGCGCTCGGCACCGGCGCGATTGCCGGCGCGATGTTCTTCGGCGCCATTCCAATGGCTGCCGCTCAGGATGGCCCGCCGAACTGCACCGCGGCCGATCTGGCCGGCGTGGCGGCCGGCGTCTCGGCCTCGACCTCGACGTACCTGTTCACACATCCGGACGTGAACTGGTTCTTCACCAGCCTGGAGGGCCAGAGCCGCGACGACATCCGCGACGATGTCGACACCTACCTGAATCAGAATCCGATGGTGAAGGCGGACCTGACCGGGATCCGCCAGCCGCTGATCGATCTGAAGAACCGCTGCGGCGACGCCAACGGCGACGGCATAGCAGACAGCTAAGCCAGCGCTCGAGTGGCACTGGAGCCTTCCGCGGCGGAAGGCGCGGGTCGTACCGTGCTGATGGTCGACGACGACCCGGACGTTCGGACCTCTGTCGCGCGCGGGTTGCGCCATTCGGGGTTTGACGTTCGGGTCGCTGCGAACGGTAAAGAAGCGCTGCGGCTGTTGTCCAACGAAAGCCATGACGCGTTGGTTCTGGATGTGCAGATGCCGGAACTCGACGGCGTCGCGGTCGTCACCGCCCTGCGGGCGCTGGGAAACGACATCCCGATCTGCGTGCTGTCCGCGCGCGACACCGTCAACGACCGCATCGCGGGGCTGGAAGCCGGTGCCGACGACTATCTGACCAAACCATTCGATCTGGGTGAGCTGGTGGCACGGTTGCACGCCTTGCTGCGCCGGTCGAGCCATTCCGATCCGCACTCCGACACCATGACCGTTGGGCCGCTGACCATCGACACCGCCCGCCGGCTGGTGTTCGTCGGCGGCGAGCGTGTCGAGCTGACCAAGCGCGAATTCGATCTGCTGGCCGTGTTGGCCGAGAACGCCGGTGTGGTGCTGAGCCGTCAGCGGCTACTCGAATTGGTCTGGGGCTACGACTTCGACGTGGACACCAACGTCGCCGACGTGTTCATCTCCTATCTGCGGCGCAAGCTCGAACGCGATGGCCTGCCGCGGGTCATCCACACGGTTCGCGGGATCGGGTACGTGCTGCGAGACGAGCCGTGAGGCGAGCGCAGCGAGCCGAACATTGGGCCCAGAGGCGAGGTACGAGCCGATGGTGAGTCGAGCATCGCACAGAGACGAGCCTTAGGAAGTGCAGCTTCCGCGTTTCCTGCGCTCCGCATCACTGCGCACGCGAGTGGCCATCGCTGCGGCCGCGGCCGCCGCTGCCGTGGTTGCGGGCTTCACCATCCTGACCTCCGTCGTGCTGGCGAATAACGATGCCGCGCAACTGGATCGGCGACTCGATTCGATCATCGACGCCAGCATGTATCCGGAGCAGCTGCAGGATCCGCGACGCGGTGTGTTGACGACCGGCCGTTCCGGTCCACCGGGGAGGTGGTGTTTCAGCGCGGCTTTCAACTGCCCCAACTTCCGCTGGGCACCGCCACTGTGGAAGTGAACGGCGTTGAGTACCGGGTGCGGACCATCCCCGTCGACCAGGAAGGCGGCGTGGTGATGTCGATCGGCATCCGCGCCGACAGTATCCTGTTGAGCCGCTCCAGGATTCCGATCTACTCGGCGGTGGGCTTTGTCACCGTGCTGATCGCCGGGCGGCCTGGGCTGGATGCTCGCGGGGCCGGCGATTCGGCCGCTGCGCAGGTTGACCGAGCACACCAAGCAGCTCGGCAAGGACAGCGAGCAGATGCCCGCGGTGCGCGGCGTGCGCGAGGCGGAGGATCTCTCGGAGGCGATGTCGGCGATGCTGAGCAGGCTGGCCGCCGCACAGAAGGCCACCACCAACTCGCTGCAGGCGGCCCAGGATTTCGCCGCCAACGCCGCGCATGAACTGCGGACCCCGCTGACGGCGATGCGCGCCGATCTGGACACGTTGCGGATCCACGACCTGCCCGCCGAGGAACGTCGAGGAGGTGGTGGCTGACCTGTCGCGTGCGCAGCGCCGGGTCGAGGCGATCATCACCGCACTCGGTCAGCTGGCGTCGGGTCAGCTGGCGCAGGCCGAGGACCGCGAGCTCATCGACGTCACCGATCTGCTGGACCGCGTCGCCCGGGAGAACATGCGGCCGGGCGGTGCGGTGGAGGTCGTGGTCGAGGCCCACGACGACCTCGGCACCATCTGGGGTTGGCCGGGCGGGCTGCGGCTCGCCGTTGACAACCTCGTGCGCAACGCGGTCACGCACGGCCATGCGACGCGCATCGTCCTGGCCGCGCACCGGCAGGGCGATGCGATGACGATCATCGTGGACGACAACGGACGCGGCCTACCCGTCGAGGAGCATCAAGCCGTCCTTGGCCGGTTCTCGCGTGGCAGCAACGCGGCCCCGGGAGGCTCGGGACTCGGGCTGGCGCTCGTCGCGCAGCAGGCGCAGTTGCATGGTGGCGACATCCAGCTGTCCGACGGCCCGCTCGGCGGTCTGCGCGCGACGCTGACGGTGTCAGTCGCGGGTCTTGCGCCCGACGGCGACGCGCCAGCCGAGTAGCAGCACGGCCGTCGTAATCGACGCCACCACAATGAAACTCGGTGCCACTCCGGCAGATGTGAGCTTGCGCAACAGCATTCCCACAACGACGGTGCACACCCACACCGCGACGCCGGTGGGCGCCACTGCCGCCGGGTTCCGCCAGGCCCGCGACAACAGCCAGCCGACGGCGGTGCCGGACAGGAACGGCCACGCGGTCTCGGCGACGCCGGCCAGGGTCAGGCCTTCGGCATGACTGCGTCTGCCGATCGCGCAGAACACGACGACGCAGACGACATCGGCGGCCACGCGCGATCAGCGCCGGCCGGGTGCGTTGCCGGCTATCGATCGGCATAGGTCATCACGTCGAGTTCCAGTGGCATGACATCGGTTTCGTCCCTGGCGACGAAGCCCGGCTGAAGTGGTGCCTGCTGCCCATCGAACATGCCCTCGAGTACTTCCGCGGTCGCGATCCGTGTGTCGAGGCGGAAGTCGTTGAACACGAACGGCAGGCCGTCGGAGCGCAGCGGATCCGGCGTGCTCATCACATGGAAGTGCAAATGCGGCGCATCGGAGTTGCCGGTGTTGCCGACGTTTCCGATCACCTGCCCTGTGGTCAACCGGTCGCCGGGTTTCACCTTGACGGTCCCGGTCTTGATGTGGGCGTACAGCGCGTAGTTGCCGTCGCCGAGGTCCTGCACCACATGATTGCCCGGGTACTGGTCGAGGGGTAGACCCGTGGGGCTCGTACCCGGCACCTGCTCGGGCAGCCCGTCGCGCACGGCGACCACCGGGCCGTCGCTCACGGCGTGGATGTCGGCGCCGAAATACGCGAAGCTTTCCAGCTTTTCGGGATCGCCGGTCAACAGTCGGTTCTCGGGGTCGAGTTGGACGTAGTCGATCGCGAACCGCTCCGCGCCCCACAGTTGACCGTTGATCGGGTTGAGCGCGCCGCGGTGCCCACTGATGCCGCAGCAGCCAACGCCGTCGACCCAGTTCGGTCCGGACAGAGGCGGCGTGATGACGATGGGTTTGCGGTTCTGCACCGCGACGGGCGCGACGTTCTCTGTCATCGTGGCGGGGAACAGCGGCGGTGCCGGCTGCGAGTTGGACAGCGAGATCGCGTGTGTGAGACGGGTAGGCACCGGTGAGCCCTTCTCCAACGCGACGTCGATCCACACGACCGCCGCCTGCGCGGCACCCAGTTTTGTTGTGGGCGCGGGGTTTCCGATGACTTTGGTCCAGCGCCCCAACTCCTCGCCGGTCAGGTTCAACAGCGCGACATCGCGATCGAGAACCGTGATCGTCGTGAGTGTCACGTCATGGGAAGTCACGTTCGTCAGCTGCAGTTCGTACGCCAGGTGCACCTTGTCGTCGGTGGCAGGCACGGGGATGGGCTCGGCGACGACCTCGGCCAGCAACGGCGTTGTGACCGAGGGTTCCGGCCCGCGCAACGGCCCCGCCCCGGTCGACGCGGTGGTGGACGTCGACGAGGACGGGGCTGTCGCCGATGGCTGCTCCGACGGCGTCGAGCAGCCGGCGAGCAAGGCGACCGCTCCGAGAACGGCTAGGGCTGCTCGGGTTTGCATGTGGCGTCGCTTTCGGTCGAGGCATCGGGATCGATGTCATTCTCGGTGCGGAACATGAAGAAGAACACCACCCAGCCGATCGCGGCGATGAGGATCCAGCTGATCAAGCGGTAGATGAGCATCGCAGAAATTGCCGAGGCCAGCGTCATACCGCTCGATACCAGGCCCGGCACCAGCACCGCCTCGACCACCAGCAGGCCCCCTGGCATCAGCGGGATCGACCCGGCCGCCCGTGCGGCGACGTAGGCGACGATCACGCCGAGCAGCGATGGGTGCCCGCCGGCTCCGTAGCAGGCGAACAGCAGGGTCGCGACGCCGGTGGCGAGCGTGAACGTCGACCAGACGAACGCGACGCCCAACTGGCGCCGGGTGAGCTTCACCGACTCGAGCTGTTCAAGGGTCTCGCGCCATTTGTGCAGCCCGTTGTCGGATGGTTTGGCGCGCAGGTAGTTGACCCACGACAGCACACGCACACCGATTCCGTCGAGCAGGTCGGGGCGGGACGCGACGGCCTGGGCGAGCACGATCAGCATGAGGAACCCGGCGAGGGTGAAGATCAGCGAGAACGGGTTGTGTTTCGCACCGAGAAAGAACGCGCTGCCCAACCCGAGCAAGGTGAGGCTGATGACTTGAAGGGCCCCGGACATGACCAGCTGCCACGACGCGACGACCGGCGACGCGCCCCAGATCCGCTGCTGTCGATAGATGAAGGTGGCCGACAGCACCGGGCCGCCCGGCAAGGTGGTGCTCAGCGAGTTTCCCGCGTAGAACG
The DNA here is from genome assembly GCA_963766945.1 of uncultured Actinomycetota bacterium. Taxonomy (GTDB): domain Bacteria; phylum Actinomycetota; class Actinomycetes; order Mycobacteriales; family Mycobacteriaceae; genus Mycobacterium. The sequence continues at coordinate 218,944 of CAVYCT010000015.1, read as the reverse complement.
CGGCTTGTGAGCGCCATTCCCGCACCGGCACCCCCGCCGACCGCAGCAGTTTGCGCTGTAGGTCGCCGAAGAAGTGCATCGACATCATCGCCGCGCCCACCGCGGCCAGAACCCACCACCAGTTCGCCGAGTAGAGGCTGCGCCACGCCTTGGCGAGCTGGTCCCAGACCACCGTCAGCTCGACGCTGAGCACGACGACGGCCACGACGATGAACACCCACCGCAGCCACCAGTACCTGCCGCGTGCGGGCCTCTCCGTCGCTGCCTGCGCGCGCCGGCGCGTCCTGAGACACGACCTACAGGGTAAAGCGTGTGGTAGCCGATTCCCGAGATCCCCGGATTAGCGGGGCGGGCCGTTACGCTATCGGGATGCCGGAAGGCCTCTCTATGGGTGACGAGGCGGTGACCCCGCTGGTCCGCAAGGCCGCGGCGTGGTCATGGCGGCTATTGGCGATCTTCGCTGCGGTCATCGCATTGCTATGGATGGTCAAGCATCTGGAGTTGATCATCGTGCCGGTCGCGCTGGCAACGATGCTGGCCGCCCTGCTTCTTCCCGCAGTCGACTTCCTCGACCGGCTCGGCGCTCCGCGCGGGCTCGCGGTAGCCCTGATGCTGCTGACCGGGCTTGCGGCGGTCGGCGGCGTCCTCGCCTTCGTCATCAACCAATTCATCAAGGGCGCACCGGCTTTGGTGGAGCAGGTGAGCCGCAGCATCGACGGCGCGAAGGATTGGTTGCTGAAGCTGCCGCTCGGCCTGAACGAGGACCAGCTCAACAGGCCCGGCGACGCGGCCATCGAGGCGCTGCGCGCCAACTCGGAGAAGTTGACCACCGGCGCGCTGTCGACTGCAGGCACGGTGACCGAGATCGTCACGGGTGCCGTGCTCGTGTTCTTCACGCTGATCTTCCTGCTGCACGGCGGGCGCAACATCTTCGGGTTCGTCACCAAGGTCTTTCCGGAGAATGTGCGTGACCGGGTGCGTGACGCCGGGCGCGCCGGGTTCCGCTCGCTGATCGGCTATGTGCGGGCGACGTTCCTGGTGGCGCTCGTGGATGCGGTGGGTATCGGCACCGGCCTGGCCATCATGGGCGTGCCGCTGGCGCTGCCGTTGGCCTCGCTGGTGTTCCTCGGCGCGTTCATCCCCCTCGTGGGCGCGGTGATCGCGGGATTCCTCGCGGTGATCGTCGCCCTGATCGCCAAGGGCTGGATCTTCGCACTGATCACGCTTGGACTGATCATCCTCGTGCAGCAGCTGGAGGGCCACGTTCTGCAGCCGCTGGTGATGGGCCGCGCCGTGTCGATCCATCCGCTCGCGGTGGTGCTGGCGATCGCGGCGGGCGGCTACACCGCTGGAATCGTCGGAGCGCTGCTCGCGGTGCCCGCGGTGGCATTCTTCAACAGCGCGGTGCGGGTACTACTGGCCGACGACCCCGCGGAGGAAGAGGCCGCGCAGGCGTCCGAAGAGGGACCGCGCGTCAAGTCCGAGGCGGACGACGTCGAAGCCACCAGTTCCAAGAAGGACTAGAGACGACCTTCGCGGCGCAGCAGATCCTGGGCGCTCATGCCGCCGCCGCGCCGCTTGGGCTCGTCTTCGCCGGTGTTGAGCTTCTCGGTGGCGTCCGGATCTCCCCTGCCTTCCGGTGGGGTTCCCAGTGTGGGAATGGCGGTCGTCGCGTCGCTCTGCGGGGTTCGGGCGTGGCGGCAGCGGCCGTCCGCCCTGCTCGGGCATCGCGCGGGTGGCCTCAGCAGACGGCCGTTTCGCCGGTGGCGGGGCGGGCGGGCCGGCAGGTGCACCGGTGCCGCGCAGTTCGCCCAGCCATGACTCGATCTCGCGGTCCTCCCGCGGCGGCGGGGGCGGGGGAGGCTTGGCGGCCTGACGGGTGGCGGCGGCGGCGTTGTTCACCACGTTGCGCACGGCGTTCTTGGCGACCGACAGTCGCGTGGTCTGCGGCTCGTCGGCCGGGGGTTGCGGGGTGGGGATCCGCGTCGTGCCCGCACCCGACGGCCCATTGGTGCGCGCCGGCGACGCAATGCGGTTCGTCGCGCCGGGGCGTGAGGCACCTTCTGCCGCGGGATGCGTCGGATCGTGAGGCGGACGGGGCCGCGATGCGACCGGTGCGCCCGCTCCGACCAACGCCTCGTCCGGTTCGCGTACGGCGGGCCGCCTGCGCTCGTCGGGCAGCTCGGTCTCGCCGAGCCCGAGCCGTTCCTGAAGACGCTTCATCCACTTCGGCGCCCACCAGCAGTCGTCGCCGAGCATCTTCATGATCGCGGGCACCAGGAACATTCGGACGATCGTGGCGTCCAGCAGCAGCGCGAGGAGCAGGCCGAACGCCAGGTACTTCATCATCACCAGATCGGAGAAGACGAACGCGCCCGCGACCACCGCCAGGACAAGAGCCGCGCCGGTGATGAGCCGGCCGGTGGTGGCGGTACCGATGCGGATCGCCTCCGCGGTGGACATGCCGCGTTCGCGCGCCTCCACCATGCGGGACACCAGGAACACTTCGTAGTCGGTGGACAGGCCCCAGATCACCGCGATGATCAGGCCGATCATCGGCGCCATCAGGGGCTGCGGCGTGTAGTTCATCAGGCCGGAGCCGTGGCCGTCGACGAACATCCAGGTGAGTACACCCATCGTCGAGCCGAGCGTCAGCGCACTCATCAGCGCGGCCTTGATCGGCAGTACCACCGATCCGAACGCCAGGAACATCAGGATCGTGGTCGTGGTGATCAGCAGCACCACCATCAACGGCAGCTTGTCGAAGAGACTGTGAATACTGTCCTGCTCGAGGGCGGGCGTACCGCCCACCGACACAGTGATCCCGCGCGGCGGGGGGATGGCCCGAAGCTGCGTGATCTTCGCCGCGGCGTCGTTGCGGTTCTCCAAACCGTTCTGGATCACCCGCACGGCCGGATCCTTCGACGCGCCATCGAGGTACGGGCGCTCCTGCCACATCTTGGACGGGTCGTTGTCGGCATCGATGAAGCCGGGGATCCGCATCGCCTTGTTGCGGATCTCGGCGATCTGCTGATCGGTGACCGGCTGGCCGTTGTCACTCTCGATCACCAGGGTCAGTGGTTCGGTGCGGAAGCCTGGGAAGATCTTGTCGAACTCCTCCTGCGCCACGCGTACCGCGTTGTCCGGCGGAAGGTATTTCTCGCTGATGCCGCCCAGGGCCAACTGCCCCAGCGGAATGATCAGGATGATCATCACGATCACGATGGGCGCGGCGAATGCGATCGGCCGCTTCATCACCCGGTTGACGAGCTTGCCCCAGAAGCCCTTCTCGACCTCGGCGCGGGTCTTCGTCTTCTGCGTCTTGTCGGCCAGCCATGTCAGATAGATCCGCATCGGCTTCCAGTTGCGGAAGAACGGCACCCGCAGCAGCGTGCGCACACCGAGCGCGTCGACGTTGGGGCCCAGGATCGCCAGTGCGGCGGCCAGCACGGTGATCGACAGGATCGCGGCGAGCATGACCGAGGCGATGATCGCGTAGGTGATGGACTTGAGGAAGCCCTGCGGGAACAACAGCAGCGGCACCGACGACGCGACCAGGATGACCGCGGAGAACATGATGGTCCGGCCCGACGTCATGACCGTTCGCCGCACCGCGGCCTCGGTGTCGTAGCCCTCGGCGATCTCCTCGCGGAACCGGCTGACCATGAACAGGCCGTAGTCGACGGCGATGCCCAGGCCCATCAGCGTCACCACCGGCTGGGCGAAGAAGTGCACGGGCATGAATTCGGCGAGCAGTCGCATGATGCCCAGCGCGCCCGCGATGGTCAGGCCGCCGATGATGCCCGGGAGGGCGGCCGCGACCACGCCGCCGAACACGAAGAACAGCACCACGCAGACCAGCGGGATGGCGGCGACTTCGGCGCGCTGCTGGTCGTCGCCGATGGTGCCGGTCAACTCGGCCGCCAGCGGCTGCAATCCCGGCGAGCTTGACGTTGACGCCGTCGTCGCCGACCTTGAGCAGGTCGTCCTTGACCTTCTTGTAGTTCGTTCAGGATCGCGTCGTCGTTGTCGCCCTTGAGCTGGATCGACATGAACGCGTGCTGTCTTGTCCGAATCGGACATGTTCTTGAGGACGTCGGGGCTCTTGAAATAGCCGATCGACCGCAAGATCTCGTCGGGGTGGTCCTTCTCGACCTGGGCCAGGTTGTCCAGGATCTTCTGCTTGAAGTCGGGATCGTCGACGGTCTTGCCGTCGGGCGCGGTGTAGATCCCGATGATGTGGCCCGATGTGTCGCGTCCGTAGGCCGCGTCCGCGGTCACCGATGCGTGAACGGACTGGCTGCCTTCGTCGTAGAAGCCACTCTGCGTGACGTGGCTGCCGAGGCTGATGCCGAAGACGCCGCCGCCGAGACAGAGCGCGACCATGACGCCGATGACGATGTACCTGTACCGGTACACCGTTCGACCCCACCAGGCGAACAAGTCAGCTCCTTACGTTCACAAAATCTCTAGGCGACCCTGCGCATTTCAGTTATTGGCGCGCGAGGTCAGTAGCGAGGACAGCGGCCGGAACGGCTGCAGCCAAGCCCCCTGCTCAGGCAGCGAATCAAGGCCGATTCGCGGTAGCGGTTCCCGGAAAACACCAGGAATGTCCTCCAGATCGACGAACTCCAAGGTATCCGACGCTAGCGCCCAGCTCGCATGTTCGCGAAATCCCAGCACCTGGACGGGTACGCCGTCGCGGGCGATCTCCTCCAACGGTTGCCTGAACGCCTGCCCGTCGGCGGAGGCCACCAGCACGCCGGCCAGCCCCTCGCTGCGTCGCAGCGCGATGTGGTCGACCATGTCGATATCGACGTCGCTGTCTTCGTCGATCTTCGGTTTGGCGAAGACCGCGAAGCCCACGTTACGCAACGCCTCCACCCACGGTCGAACGACATCGGCGCTACCTGGGGCGATGTTGGTGAAGACGGTGGCCTCGGGCTCCAGCGTCACGTCGGGTCGAGTGGCCGACAATTCCGCGGTCCGCGACAGCAGCCAGCGGCCCAGCGCGTCGAACCGCGGCCGGTGCGCGGCGGTCGGCCGGCCGCCGAGGATCGAGCCGAGGCCCATGTCGAGATTGGGCGCGTCCCACACCAGCAGCACCCGGGAGGTCGCGTCGGGAGCCACCGCCGGCGGCGGCGCGACCTCCTCTATGTGTTGGATGTCCTCGGTGAGGCTCATCGCGACCTCTTCCAGAGCAATTCCGCGACCGGGCTGCCCGCGTCCTGCGCCTTGTTCTCGTACTTGGTGGTCGGCCGCTCGACAGAGATCGGCAGTGCGTCTTCTGGCGTGATCCGGCACAGCCGCGGCTCCGCGTCACCCACCTCGGCGATGTGCTCGGCATAACCCGCGTGATCGGTCGCCGCATGCAGCACTCCGCCGGGTTGCAGCCGATCGGCGATGAGCGCGACCGTGGCCGGCTGCAGTAGCCGGCGTTTGTGGTGGCGCGCCTTCGGCCACGGATCGGGGAAGAACACCCGCACGCCGGCCAGCGACGCGGGCCCGAACATGTACTCGAGAACGTCCACGCCGTCGCCCCGGATGAGCCGAATGTTCGTGATGCCTTCGCGGTCGGCGCCGGACAGCAGTTGCGCGAGCCCGCGGCGGTAAACCTCCACCGCCACCACGTCCAGGTGCGGCTCGGTCTGCGCCATCGCGAGCGTCGAGGTGCCCGCGCCGCATCCGATCTCCAGCACGACCGGCGCCGATCGCCCGAACCATGCTTCGGTGTCCAGCAGCGGTGCCGGTCCGCCCGCGTCGCGCGCGTGCATGCCCAGCTCGGGCCACAGTCGCTCCCAGGTCGCCTGCTGGGCGCCTGAGAGTGTCGTCCGCCGGGTCCGGAAGCTCGTGATCCGCGGATGCAGATGGGCGCCGGCGACGACATCGGACGCTGGCGAATGCATTGCTCCATGGTCGCTCATCGGAGCCTGAGTACCCGCATCGTGGTACAGATTGATACCCAACAGTTGCTTTCGGCTGGTACTGGCGGACTTTTGCCCCCTGACCGCCAGTTGATGTGGGACGACGAGCCGTGGACGCCCTATCCGGCCGGTCGAGCTTGGGTCGCCCGCCGGGCCGCCTCATACGCCGGCTCCGCGGCGACCCAGCCGTCTATTCGCTTGCGCCGGCCCGGAAACTACGCCAGCGTGAAGACCAGAAACAGGAGGCCCAAGCCTAATGAAGCAGTATTTTCAGTGCCGTCTACAACGAGGAGCCTCGGAGACAACCGGCTGGATCGAAGCCCGCGGCGCCAAAGTCGGCGCGACCGTTGAACTCCTGCCATCCGGCGAGATGTGGGAGGTAGCCGAGGTCTTCAAGCACGGCCTACCGGAAGACGTTCTGAAGGAAACGCAGAAGCTCAATCGCAAGAGCTTGCCGTCGGTTCAGGCCATGACGTAGTCGGCCATCTGGTCGAGACACCTTTACCCCCAGGCCGCCGGATCAGCGCTCGCGTCGTCGCCGCGGAGGTGCCAACATCGTGGGTGGGGGACCGGGTTCTGCCCGGCTGGGGAATATGGAAGGCAGCCAGATTTTCGTCGACGCGCTGACGCGATTCTCGCAGCAGAGCCGCAATCCGCGGTTGACGCCGATCATCCGGCGTATCGCTGCGCCGTTGCGCATTGCGGTGCGGGGTCGAGACGGAGTTGGTCGCACGACGGTGGCCGAAGCACTGACCGCGGCCGGTGTTGCGGTGACCGACGACGAGGCGGCCGCAGACGTCGACGCGGTGGTCATCGCCGAGGCGCTCAAACCCGAGGATCGGGCTCTGATCGAGTCCGTTGACGGGCCGGCGTTGATCATCCTCAACAAGGCCGACCTGAGCGGATTCGGTGCGGGGGGACCGTTGGCTGTTGCCCATCGCCGCGCCGCGGACTATCGCGCGCTGACCTCGGTGCCGACCGTGCCGATGGTCGGCCTGCTCGCCACCGCAGATCTGGACGACGAGCTGATCGGCGCGCTGCGTGCCCTGGTCCACGAGCCTGCCGACCTGACCTCGACCGACGCGTTCGTGCATTGCGCGCATCCGCTGCCGTGCGACGTGCGACGTCGGCTGCTCGACACGCTGGATCGGTTCGGCATCGCCCATGCGGTATTGGCTATCGGTGATCCCTCGCACGAGGTGGAGGGGTCAGACGCCGCCACGCTGTGTGCGTTGCTGCGCAGACTGAGCCTCATCGACCGTGTGGTCGCGCACCTGGAGGCCGCGGGCGCGCCGGTCCGCTACCGGCGGCTGAGGTCGGCGGTCACCGAATTACGTTTGCTTGCAACGCAATCCGGTGACGACCAGCTCGCTGAATTCCTGTCGACCGACGACACCGTGCTCGCGATGATGGCTGCGGCGGTGGACGTTGTCGAGGCGGCGGGTGTCCACGTCGACCGCACCGACGATCCGAATGCGCATCTTCGCCGCGCGGTGCATTGGCGTCGGTACGGCCGTGGTCCGGTGAACGACCTGCATCGAAGGTGCTCTGCGGACATCTGCCGGGGCTCGCTGCGCCTCCTCGGGGAGTCACGGTGACCCGCGAACGCACCGACGCGTGGAGCGCAGAGAGCACCGACCCGATCGCGGCGGCCGATGCCATGGTGGCGGCGATCGAGCCGGGCCTGAACTCTCCCGGCGTGCAGAGCCGTGACGTGGTGTTGGTGGCAGGCCCGTGGTTGGCCGGCACCACCAGCCTGATCGCTGCGCTGCGCGAGCGCATGCCCGAGCACACGTTCATCGAGGCCGACGAGCTGGGACCGGCCGACGCACCCGCCGCAGTGGTGTTCGTGGTGTCGGCGATCACCCCACTGACCGAATCCGATTGTGCGCTAATCGATTCAGCGACAAACTACACCGATCTGGTGGTGGGGGTGGTGTCGAAGATCGACGCCCACCGAAACTGGCGCGACGTGCTGGCGACCGACCGGGCGCGGCTGGCAGAACGCGCGCCGCGGTATGCGCATGTGCAGTGGGTGGGCGCCGCTGCCGCCCCGGATCTCGGTGAGCCCCGGATGGACGAACTCGTCGGCGTGTTGCGGCAGCGGCTGTCCGACCCCGATGCGAAGCGCCGAAACCGGCTGCGCGCGTGGGAAGCCCGACTGCAGACCGTGATCAGCCGCCACGAGGCCGACGGCGACGGATCGACCGCCAGGCCCGGGTGACCGCGCTGCGCAAGAAGCGTGACGACGATCCTGCGTGGTCGGCGGATCTCGAAGACCGAGCGCACCATCGCGCTGCGCAGCCAGATCCAGCAGGCGCGGGTGCAGCTCGGCTATTTCGCACGCAACCGCTGCGCGTCGGTGCGCGGCGAACTGGCCGAGGACGCTGCACAGTTGAGCCGCCGCCGGCTCGCCGGCTTCGAGCCGTATGTGCGCACCCGGGCCGGTGAGGTCGTCGACGAGGTGGACGAGGGCATCACCAGACACCTGGGAGACGTCGCCACCGAACTCAGCCTGCCGGAACCGCCACTGCCCGCGCCGCCGCCGAAGCCGGAGGTCCCCGCTCCGCCGCTGAAGTCACGGCGGCTGGAAACGCAGTTGATGATGATCCTCGGCGCCGGCTTCGGGCTCGGCGTGGCGCTGGCGGTGACCCGCCTGTTCGCCGGCCTGGCGCCCGGGTTGACCATCGCCGGGCTGGTGGCCGGCGGACTGGTGGGGCTGCTCCTGACGGTGTGGGTGGTGGGAATCCGGGGCCTTCTGCACGACCGGGCGGTATTGGACCGCTGGGTCACCGACGTCACCAATACGCTGCGAGCCGCCGTCGAGGAGCGGGTCGCCACCCGAGTGCTGGTCGCCGAGACGGCGCTCACCTCCGAGTTGGCCGCCCGGGATGAGGCCGAGAGCGCCACCGCCGCGGATCGGGTCGCAGAGATCGACGCCGAACTACGCGAGCATGCCATCGAGACCGCTCGCGCGGCAGCGGTCAGAGACCGGCGGCTGCCGTCACTGCAGCAGGCGTTGGAGGACGTCCGGACCGAGCTGCACGGGCCGGCGTCGGGCGACGGAAACGACGCCGTCGATCACGTGTTGCATGCCGACAAACCCGAACCGGCGAAATGACGAATGGGACGCCTATCTAACTGAATCGATAAACCGCTCAGAACGGTTTTCTGAATCGTTCTTGTGAGTGATCGGACATACTCCCGATTTACCGCGGGTATGTCCCTCACGTTAACCTCTGTATTACAGGGACGACCGGATGCGCTGCCCTTTCTGTCGGGCGCGCGCTCTGGAGCCTGGGTCCTGGCAGACACGTACACAGGAGATTTTGATGACCGCAGCGACCATTCCGGGTCTGGACACCGCACCGACGAAGCACAAGGGGCTGCTCGCCTGGGTCCAGGAGGTCGCCGAACTCACACAGCCCGACCGGGTGGTGTTCGCCGACGGCTCCGAGGAGGAGGCCGCGCGGCTGTGCGAGCAACTCGAAGCGGCAGGCACCTTCAAGCGGCTCGACGACGAGAAGAAGCCGAACTCCTACCTGGCGCTGTCCGACCCGTCCGACGTGGCGCGCGTGGAGTCGCGCACCTACATCTGTTCCGAGCGCGAGATCGACGCCGGCCCGACCAACAACTGGATGGACCCGGCCGAGATGCGCGGCATCATGACCGACCTGTACCGCGGCTGCATGCGCGGCCGCACCATGTATGTGGTGCCGTTCTGCATGGGCCCGCTCGGCGCCGAGGATCCCAAGCTCGGCGTCGAGATCACCGACTCCGAGTACGTGGTCGTGTCGATGCGCACGATGACCCGGATGGGTAAGGCCGCGCTGGACAAGATGGGCGACCGACGGCTTCTTCGTCAAGGCGCTGCACTCGATCGGCGCGCCGCTGGAGCCCGGCCAGAAGGACGTGCCCTGGCCCTGCAACGACACCAAGTACATCAGCCACTTCCCCGAGACCCGCGAGATCTGGAGCTACGGATCCGGCTACGGCGGCAACGCGCTGCTGGGCAAGAAGTGCTACTCGCTGCGGATCGCCTCGGCGATGGCCCACGACGAGGGCTGGCTCGCCGAGCACATGCTGATCCTCAAGCTGATCTCGCCGGAGAACAAGGCGTACTACGTCGCCGCCGCGTTCCCGTCGGCGTGCGGCAAGACCAACCTCGCGATGCTGCAGCCGACCATCCCGGGCTGGCGCGCCGAGACCGTCGGTGACGACATCGCCTGGATGCGGTTCGGCAAGGACGGCCGGCTGTACGCCGTCAACCCCGAGTTCGGCTTCTTCGGCGTCGCGCCCGGCACCAACTGGTCGTCGAACCCGAACGCGATGAAGACGATCGAGGCGGGCAACACCGTCTTCACCAACGTCGCGCTGACCGACGACAACGACGTGTGGTGGGAAGGCCTCGAGGGCGACCCGCAGCACCTCATCGACTGGAAGGGCAACGACTGGACGCCCGAGTCGGACGAGCAAGGCCGCCCACCCGAACTCGCGCTACTGCACCCCGATGTCGCAGTGCCCGACGCTGGCCCCCGAGTGGGACGACCCGCAGGGCGTGCCGATCTCGGCGATCCTGTTCGGTGGCCGCCGCAAGACGACGGTGCCGCTGATCACCGAGGCACGCGACTGGCAGCACGGCGTGTTCATCGGCGCCACCCTGGGCTCCGAGCAGACCGCGGCCGCAGAGGGCAAGGTCGGCACCGTCCGCCGCGACCCGATGGCGATGATCCCGTTCCTCGGCTACAACGTCGGCGACTACTTCCAGCACTGGATCAACATCGGCAAGAACGCCGACGAGTCCAAGATGCCGAAGGTCTTCTTCGTCAACTGGTTCCGCCGTGGCGACGACGGCCGATTCCTGTGGCCCGGCTTCGGCGAGAACAGCCGCGTGCTCAAGTGGGCCATCGAGCGCATCGAGCACAAGGCCGACGGCAAGACCACGCCGATCGGCATCGTGCCGACAGCGGGCGACCTGGATCTCGACGGCCTCGACGTGGACGCGGCTGACGTGGACGAGGCGCTGGCGGTCAACGCCGACGAGTGGCGCGAGGAACTGCCGCTGATCGAGGAGTGGTTCGAGTTCGTCGGCGAGAAGCTGCCGACCGGCATCAAGGACGAGTTCGACGCGCTCAAGCACCGCCTCGCCGAAGCCGACTAACTAGCTCCGCGACTGCGGGCGACCGCCGAACGCTATCGAGCGTGCACGCGCGCTGCTCGATCTGCTCGAGTGCGTATTTCGCCATCTCGGCGCTGGACATGGTTTCGCCTGTGCGGGCGAGTGATTCGTAGACCTTGTCGCCGAGTACTTCGCGCAGATGGCTGGTGGTGGTGTTGATCTCAGGAACCGAAGCCCGCGTGAGGGGCGTTGTCGCGAACGCGCTGATGGTGGCGGCCGGTTTGTGGTGTCCGAGCCGGTCGAAGACGGTGGCGAGGATTGCCAACGGCACCGCAGGTGGGAGAAGCTGCCCGCGTCGTAAAGTGGCGGATGGCCATGCGTCAGGTAGTCGAAGGCGTCCGTCGGCTCCCCGTATATCGGCCGCAAGCTGCGCCAGGGTCCCCGCAAGGTGTGACTCGATCAGTTCGATTGCCGCTGTCTTGAGCGATCGTCAGGCCCCGGCGATGCGCGTCGTACGCGGCGGCGCCGTCGACGTAGCGGTAAGCAATGCCGCGTGCCATGAAGCGCATACCCGAGCACGGCGGGATTGTCGGTGGCATCGGCAGCGGTATGCAAGTCTTCCAGCATCGCCACCGCCTCGTCCGCAGGGCCTGCGAACGTCAGTCCCATGACCAGGAATGCCCGGGCGAGGGCATGGGCGCCCGGTCTCTCGTGCGATGATGTTGCGGCACAACTCAACCCACTGGTCGGGCTCTCCTGCCGTGGCATACGTAGCGCTGAGTGCAACTTCGAACTCGTACGGCACCTCGTCGAAACGTCCGCTTTCGATGGCCAGCCGCGCCGGCTGTGGCATATCCGAGGAGTCGCCGACCCGTCCGGTCGCGTAGCACATCGCCGCCATCGACGTAGAGCTGTGGCAGCCGCCGGTGGTCGACGGCCCGCGCGCGATCGATGAGCTCCTCGGCCCAACCGACGGGTTCATACTGTTCGATCCAAATGCCGAGGAACCCTGCGCAGAATTGGCGATGGCGGCGGCCGTGTCGAGGTCATCGTTGTCGGCGGCCCAACGGAATGCACCGCGCAGGTTCGCCAGCTCGACGGCTGAGCCATTCGTAGGCTTCCCGTTGGCGCGGCCCGTCCCACAGCGCCATGACATCCGGCTCCCGACCCGCGAAGTAGCGGGCGTGTGCGCTGCGCGCGTCATCGGCCTCACCGGTCTGTACAAGTTGCTCTTCGGCGAACTGACGGATGGTCTCCAGCATCGAGAATCGGGTCCGTCCCGATGACGAGTCGGCCACCAGAAGAGACTTGCGGACAAGCGAATCGAGAAGATCCAACGTGGCGAACTCATCGTCGGAACCGGCCACCGCGCACGCACCGGCGAGGTCAAAGCCGCCCGCGAACACCGAACACCTTGCCAGTAGGTGCTTTTCGGCGTCCATCAAGCAGGTCGTATGACCACTGCACCGCGTGGCGCAGCGTCTGGTGGCGTTCCAGTCCGCGTCGCGATCCCGACCAGCAGCCGGAACCGGTCATCGAGCCGGTCCCGCAGCTCGGCGACAGCCATCGACTGCATTCGTGATGCGGCCAGCTCGATCGCCAGTGGGTATCCCGTCGAGGCGGCGGCAGATCTCCACGACCGCGCTCGTCTGTCTCAGTCAATGAGACGCCAGGCGCCACAGCCTGGGCGCGCTCGACGAACAACGCTGCGGCGCTCGAGCCGACGTCGAGCGAGGGCACCGGCCAGAGTTGTTCGTCGGCAGACGCGCAGTCCTTCGCGGCTGGTCGCCAGAATTCGTCACCGTGCCGAGTGGCCGAGGATCGCCTCGATCAGCTCTGCGGCGGCGTCCAGGACGTGTTCGCAGTTGTCGAACACCAGGAGCCGCGATCGGCCCTCCAATGCCGCGGCGACGCTGTCGGCGACACTCATCCCCGGCTGCTGGGTGATTCCGAGCACGGCTGCAACCGCCTCGGGCACCGCGGCCGGATCGCCGACGGCGGCCAGTTCGACCACCCACACTCCGTCCGCGAATGTGAACGCCGATCGCGGCGGCGACCTCCAACGCCAGCCGCGTCTTGCCGACGCCGCCGACACCGGTCAATGTCACCAACCGGTGCGCCTTCAGCGCCGTCTCCAGCTCGGCCAGGTCTGGCTTCCCGTCCGACGAAGCTGGTAGTCGGCCGCCGAAGATTCCCTGGTGTCGGGATCGACGGTCTTCAACGGCGGAAACTCGGTGCGCAGCCCGTCGGCTCGGACTTGGAAGACATCGACCGGTTTGGCGATGTCGCGTAACCGCCTTGGCCCCAACGACATCAGGTCGATCCCGCTGATCAGACCGGCGGTCGCGCCGTCGAGCAGGATCTGGCCGCCGTGGCCGGCGGCCATCACCCGGGCGGTGCGGTTGAGCACCGTGCCGAAGTACTCGCCGCCGCGCAGTTCGGCTTCGCCGGTGGCGATTCCCATCCGCACCGGCAACTCCAGCGCCAGCTGCGCGGCGACTGCGGCGTCGACGGCTGAACGCGGAGAGGAGAAGACCGCACACATTCCGTCGCCGGTGTAGTTGAACACCTTCCCGTCGTGGGCGTCGACTGCCTCACGCAGCACCGCGTTGTGGGTCTCCAGCGCTGTCCGCATCGCGTCTGGGTCGGCTTCCCACCGCCGAGTCGACCCCTCGATATCGGTGAACAGGAACGTGACGACGCTCATGACGGCATCATCCGCCTGCAGAACGGCTGGCGCGCGCGCGGTCGATCTGCTCGAACGCATAGGCGGCCATGGCAGCGTTGGTCATGGCCTCGCCTGTGCGGGCGAATGATTCGTAGACCTCGTCGCCGAGAACCTCGCGCAGATGCGCGATCGTCGTGGTGATCTCCGGGAAACGCCATGCGGGTCAGCGGGCCGTCCGCGAAATCGGCGATGGTGGCCGCAGGTTCGTAGTGTCCGAGTCGGTCGAAGAATGCCGCGAGGATGGCCAGCGGACTGCGGCATCGCGAGGTTGCCCGAATCCTAGTAGTTGCGGATCGCCAACGTGAGGTGGTCGAAGGCGTCTGCGGATCGCCGTGAGCAGCCTCCAGCTGCGACAGAGTGACTGCGATGTGCGATTCGTTGAACCGGTTGCCGCTGTCCTGAGCGACCTTCAACGACCGCCGGAGGACGTCGTACGCGAGCATCCGGATCGGTGTCGGGTTGGCCAAGCCTTAGGCGAGCAGCGCGTGCGATCGGACATGCGGGATTGTCGATGGCCTCGACGCGCCGCGAAGCAGGACTTGCGACTCCGCCTCCGCTTCGTCCGATCGCCGGAGATCGTCAGTGCCATGCCAGGGATGCCCGGCGTGAACGAGATTGTCGCTCGTCCTCGTGCGATCATCGCGCGGCACGCATCGGCCCAGTCGCTCAGGCCGACCGTCGCTATGTACGCGACTGCCGTGATACGCCTCGGTAGCCGAACGGGAACGTTGTCGAAATGTCCACTTGCAGATCAGGCTATCGGCCTGCCTCGCTGTAGCGAGGGCGTCATCGATTCGGCCGATCAGGTAGCTCTGCGCCGCTACCACGTACAGATGCGCCAGGCGGCGGTGCTGCGACCGGCTTGCGCCGGTTCGATGAGTTCCTCGGCCCACGCCAACGGCTCGTACTGTTCGAGCCAGCGTGCCGAGGAATGCCGGCGTAGAACGCAATCGCGGCGGCGCGTGTCGAGGTCGTCGTGGTCGGCAGCCCATCGGAATGCCGCGCGCAGATTCGCCAACTCGAGGATGAACCACTCGTAGGCCTCGCGCTGTCGCGGACTGTCCCACAGCGCCAGCACGTCAGCCTCCCGTGCGGCGAAGTATCGGGCATGCGCGGTGCGCGCACGATCGGCCGCACCGTTCGGAGGCAACGAGTTGTTCTTCGGCGAACTGCCGGATCGTCTCCAGCATCGAGAACCGTGTCCGGCCAGACGACCGGTCGGCGACCAGTAGCGACTTGCGCACCAGGGCATCGAGCAGATCCAGACGTGCGTAGCTCGTCGTCGGAGTCGGCGACTGCGCACGCGCCGGCCAGATCGAAACCGCCCGCGAAGACCGAACATCGCTGTGAGCAAGTCCTTCTCGTCGGCATCGAGCAGGTCGTAGGACCACTGCACGGCATGGCGCAGTGTCTGGTGGCGTTCCAGCCCGCGCCGCGACCCCACTAACAGCCGGAACCGATCGTCGAGCCGGTCCCGTACCTCGGTGGCGGTCATCGACACCATGCGCGATGCCGCCAATTCGATGGCCAGCGGGATGCCGTCGAGGCGCCGGCAGATCTCCACTACCGCGTGCCGTCTCGTCGCCGAGTCAACGAGACACCGGGCGCGACCGCTCGGGCTCGCTCGACGAACAAGCTGCGGCCGCCGAGTCGACCCGGTCCCGACATCCAGTGAGGGCACCGGCCAGAGTTGTTCGTCGGGCAGCCGCAGGCCCTCGCGGCTGGTGGCCAGGACCGTCACGTGTCGATGACCGGGCGAGGATCGCTTCGATCATGTCGGCGGCGGCATCGAGACGTGCTCGCAGTTGTCGAACACCAGCAGCCGCGTTCGGCCCTCCAACGCTGCGGCCGACGCTCTCGGCCATGCTCATGCCGGCCTGCTGGGTGATGCCCAAGTACGGCCGCGACTGCCTCGGGGACCGCCGCGGGATCACCGACCGGCGGCCAGCTCGATCAGCCACACACCGTCGGGGAAATCTTTCGGCGAGCGGCCGCGACCTCGAGCGCCAGTCGCGTCTTGCCCACCCCGCCGACGCCGGTCAACGTCACCAACCGGTGCGCCTTCAGCGCCGTCTGCCACTTCGGCGATCTCGGACTCGCGGCCGACGAAGCTTGTCGTGGGCGTCCGCAGATTTCCCGGCGTCGGCGTCGAGCGGTCTTCAGCGGTGGAAAGTCAGTGTGCAAGCCGGCGGCGTGAACCTGAAACACTGCAACGGTTTTGGCGATATCGCGTAGCCGCCGCTGTCCCAATTCGACGAGGTCGACTCCGGCGAGCAGTTCGGCCGTCGCGCCATCGACGCAGGATCTGGCCGCCGTGGCCTGCAGCCATCACCCGCGCGGCACGATTGAGCACCGCGCCGAAGTAGTCGTCCGCCGCGCAGTTCGGCCTCGCCGGTTGCAATGCCCATCCGCACCGGCAGCTCGAGGCCCGCTGTGCGGCCACCGCCGCGTCGACGGCTGCCTTCGGCGAGGCGAATACCGCGCACATACCGTCACCGGTGTGCTTGAACAACCAGCCATTGTGAGATTCAATCGCGTCACGCAGCACCTCGTCGTGAGCGGCCAGCGCTACCCGCATCGCGTCCGCGTCGGCGTCCCACCGCCGGGTCGACCCCTCGATGTCGGTGAACAGGAATGTGACAACTCCGGAGGTCAGCCGTGTCATCGGAGTCACCTCGCGCACGGCCACGGTCGATCTGTTCGAACGCATATTCCGCCATGCGGCGTTGGTCATGTTCGTGCCGGCGCGCGGCAAGTGCGTCGTAGCGCTTCGTCGCCGAGAACCTCACGCAGATGGGTGATCGTGCAGTGTCGATCTCGGGGATGGTCGTCGCGAGCGATCGGCGTCGTCGGCAAATCCACTGATGGTGGCGGCGGCTCGTACATGTCCGAGCCGGTCGAGAAGTGACGGCGAGGATACGCCAGCGGGCCCGGCATAGCGATAAGCTGCCGGAGTCGTGGTAGCTGCGGATCGCCAGCGCTGATGAAGTCGAAAGCGTCGGCGGGCTCGCCGTGATCGCACGCGAGCCGTGACAGGTCTGCGATGCAGGACCGATCTCAGCTGTCGGTTGCCGCTGTCCTGGGCGATCGTCAGGCCGCGCCGGAGGGCCTCGTATGCGGCGGCGGGATCGATCTCGCGCGTGGGCTAGCCGTATGCAAGAATGCCGCAGCAGATCTTTTGCGGGATTGTGTGGACGTCAGCGGCGGCGAGTAGCTCTTCCGAGACCGCCACCGCCTCGTCGTGGGCGCCAGTCAATCATCAGCGCAATAACCAGCATGGCTCGAGCAAAATTGTGTGGCCCGCGGTCCGTCGCGATCATCACTTGCGGCACCACTCGACCCATCGCTCGGGTTCGACCGACTGCGTAGGTAGCCAGCCGCCGAGCAAGGACTCGAACCGCGACAGACCTCGTCGAAACGCCCGCCGATCGATGGCTTGCGACCGGCCTCATCGTATCGTGATCGCAGTCGTCGATCGCGTCCGGCCGTGTAGCACTGCGCGGCCATCGCGTAGAGCTGCGCCAGCCGCGGATGTCCGACCGCCCTCGCGGGTTCGATGAGTTCCTCCGCCCACGCGATGGGCTCGTACTGTTCGACCCAGTAGCCAAGGAACGCCGCGAAACGGCGATCGCGGCGGCGGTGTCGAGGTCGTCGCGGTCGGCGGCCCAGCGGAACGCGGCGCGCAGGTTCGCCAGCTCGACGGTGAACCACTCGTAGGCCTCGCGTTGGCGCGGACTGTCCCACAGCGCAAGCACGTCGGCTTCACGGCCGGCGAAGTAGCGGGCGTGCGCGGTACGCGCGCTGCATCGGCCGCACCGGTGGCGACGAGTTGTTCCTCGGCGAACTGGCGGATGGTCTCCAGCATCGAGAACCGCGTCCGCCCCGACGACCGGTCGGCGACCAGAAGCGACTTGCGGACCAGCGCATCCAGCAGGTCCAGGGTGGCGAACTCGTCGTCGGAGCCGGCCACCGCGCACGCGCCGGCAGGTCGAATCCGCCGGCGAACACCGAACAGCTGTGCAGCAGAGTCTTTTCGGCGTCGTCGAGCAGGTCGTAGGACCACTGCACCGCGTGGCGCAGCGTCTGATGGCGCTCCAGCCCGCGGCGCGACCCGACCAGCAGCCGGAACCGGTCGTCGAGGCGGTCGCGCACCTCGGTGACAGTCATCGACTGCATGCGCGAGGCCGCCAACTCGATCGCCAGCGGGATGCCGTCGAGGCGGCGGCAGATCTCGACGACTGCGCTCGGCGTCGTCGGCGCGTCAGCGAGATGCCGGGCGCCACGGCGCTGGGCGCGTTCGACGAACAGCGTTGCGGCGCTCGAGTCGCACCGGTGCGCACGTCCAGCGACGGCACCGGCCAGAGTTGTTCGTCGGCGCACCCGCAGTCCCTCTCGGCTGGTGGCCAGGATCGTCACGGTCGACGAGTGCGCGAGGATCGCCTCGATCAGGTCGGCGGCGGCGTCGAGCACGTGTTCGCAGTTGTCGAACACCAGCAGCCGCGACCGGCCCTCCAGCGCTGCCGCGACGCTGTCGGCCAGACTCATCCCCGGCTGCTGGATGATCCCGAGGACGGCCGCGACCGCTTCGGGCACCGCGGCCGGATCGCCGACCGCGGCCAGCTCGACCACCCACACGCCGTCGGGGAAGTCATTGCGCGAGCGCGCGGCGACCTCCAGCGCCAGCCGCGTCTTGCCGACCCCACCGACGCCGGTCAAGCGTCACCAACCGATGCGCCTTGAGCGCGGTCTCCAGTTCGGCGATCTCCGCCTCGCGGCCGACGAAGCTGGTCGTCGGCGGCCGCAGATTGCCCGGCGTCGAATCGAGCGTCTTCAGCGGCGGGAACTCGGTGCGCAGGCCGGCGGCCCGGACCTGAAACACGTCGACAGGTTTGGCGATGTCGCGTAGCCGCCGTGGCCCAAGGTCGACGAGGTCGACGCCGCTGAGCAGACCCGCCGTCGCGCCGTCGAGCAGGATCTGCCGCCGTGGCCGGCCGCCATCACCCGCGCGGCGCGGTTGAGCACGGCGCCGAAGTAGTCGTCTCCGCGCAGTTCCGCCTCGCCGGTCGCGATGCCCATCCGCACCGGCAACTCCAGCGCCCGCTGCGCGGCCACGGCGGCATCGACGGCCGCGCGCGGGGAGGCGAACACCGCGCACATCCCGTCGCCGGTGTGCTTGAACAGCCAGCCCGCCGTGCGCCTCGACCGCCTCGCGCAGCACCTCGTCGTGAGTCGCGAGCGCCGACCGCATCGCGTCGGCGTCGGCCTCCCATCGCCGGGTCGAGCCCTCGATGTCGGTGAACAGGAAGGTGACGACCCCCGACGGCGCGGCCTGCACGCGTTGGCCGCTATCATCCGTTCACCGTCGCACCCCCGCTACCCTGCGGATTCATGCTAGGTCGCGAGCGGGGTAAGACATGCGTTTTATGACCACTTGACACCTGTCAAATGTCGGCGTCGTAAAGTCGGCGCATGCAGATTCGTGAGCATGCCGAGGCCAACCCGGGCAAGCCGGCCGTCATCCTCTATCCGTCGGGAACGGTGGTCACGTTCGGCGAGTTGGAGGCGCGCGCCAACCGCCTGGCCCACTTCTTCCGCAGCCATGGCCTGCGCGAGGGCGACGCCGTCGCGATCCTGATGGAGAACAACGAGCACTATCACGCCGTCATGTGGGCGGCGCGCCGCTGCGGTCTGTACTACGTCCCGATCAACACCCACCTGACTGCGGCCGAGGCGGCCTACATCATCGACAACAGCAGCGCCAAGGCCATCATCGGCTCGGCGGCGCTGCGCAAGACATGCGAGCAGTCTGGCCGAGCACACGACGTGCCCGACTTGCGGATCATCGCCGACGACGATCTGGACGGTTGGCACCGGTATCCCGAATGTGTTGCGGACCAACCCGATACGCCTATCGGCGACGAGATCGAGGGCGACCTGCTCCAGTACTCGTCGGGTACCACCGGCCGTCCGAAAGGCATCAAGCGGGAGCTTCCACATGTGCCGCCTGCCGAGGCGCCGGGCATGATGTCGGGTCTCGTCGGCTTCTGGATGGATCCCGAGGCCGTCTACATCAGCCCGGCGCCGCTGTATCACACCGCGCCGTCGGTGTGGTCGATGACGATTCAGAGCGCGGGCATCACGACCGTGGTGATGGAGAAGTTCGACGCCGAGGGCTGCCTCGACGCGATTCAGCGTCACCACGTCACCCACGGCCAGTTCGTCCCTGCGATGTTCGTCCGGATGCTGAAACTGCCTGAGGGGGTGCGTGATTCGTATGACCTCTCCAGCCTGAAGCGCGCGATGCACGCGGCGGCGCCATGCCCGGTGGAGATCAAGAAACAGATGATGGACTGGTGGGGGCCGATCGTCGACGAGTACTACGCCTCCTCCGAGGCGATCGGGTCGACACTGATCTTCGCCGAAGACTGGCTGGCGCATCCCGGTTCGGTCGGCAAGCCGATGACCGGCGCGCTGCACATCCTCGACGAGGACGGCAACGAGTTGCCTGCGAACCAGGCGGGGGAGATCTACTTCGAGGGCGGCATCGATTTCGAGTACCTCAACGACCCGGAGAAGACCGCCAAGTCACGTGACAACCACGGCTGGAAGACCGTCGGCGACATCGGTTATCTCGACGAAGAAGGCTACCTCTACCTGACCGACCGGCGGCACCACATGATCATCTCGGGCGGGGTGAACATCTATCCGCAGGAGGCGGAGAACATGTTGGTGACCCACCCGAAGGTGATGGACGCCGCGGTGTTCGGCATCCCCGACGACGAGATGGGCCAAACCGTGAAGGGAGTCGTCCAGACGATCGACTCCGCCGATGCCACCGACGAGTTCGGCGAGGAGCTGCTCGGCTGGCTGCGGGATCGGTTGGCGCACTACAAGTGTCCGCGGTCGATCTCCTTCGAGGCGCAGTTGCCGCGCACCGACACCGGCAAGCTGTACAAGCAGGAGCTGATAAGCAAGTACTCGTGACTCACGTCGAGATTGCGCTCGGGTGTTGTCGTCGCGGTCGGATCGCCCTCCGACGACGCGATCTTCACCCTGACCGACGAGGACAGCGACGACCGCCGCATCGTGACGGTGGCGTCGGTGCCGAACGCGCTCGAGGAACTTACGGGAGCGCTGCGGTCGATGGCCCCATGCCGCGGCGGTCTGCGCCGATGTGTTGCGTGCCGTCGACCCCGCCGGTCCCGCGTCCGGCGGAGTCATCACCGAGTCGCTGGCCTACTCGACGCTGCAGTCGGGACCGGAATTCGCGCGGTGGCTGGCCGAACGCGGACCGGCGACATCGCCCGACCTCCCAGATCCGGTGCAGGCCGAGCGCATTGACGACACCCTCTTCGTGCGGTTCAACCGGCCGCAGCGGCACAACGCGTTCTCGACCGACGCCCGCGCGGCGCTGCTCGAGGCGCTGGAGGTGGCCCGCCTCGACCCGTCGGTCACCGAGGTGGTGTTGTCGGGCAACGGTCCATCCTTCTGCAGCGGTGGCGACCTCGCCGAGTTCGGCACCTTCTCCGATCCGGCGAGCGCACACCTCGCCCGCACCCGGCACAGCCCTGCGCTCGTGCTCGACGAACTGACCGCACGTCTCGGCAGGCGGTGCCACGCGAAGGTTCATGGTCAGGTGCTGGGCAGCGGCCTCGAGATGGCCGCCTTCTGCGGCTGGATTGAGTCCACACCCGACGCAGTCTTCGGCTTGCCCGAGTTGAGCCTCGGCCTGATCCCCGGCGCCGGCGGAACCGTGAGCATCACCCGCCGCATCGGCCGTTGGCGCACAGCATATTTGGTGTTGTCCGGCCAGACGATCGACGCCGCGACAGCACTGCGATGGGGATTGATCGACGAGATCAAATGACTTCGGCGCGCTCACGGCCGCTGAGCGACCGCAAGCGCGCCGAAATCCCCACCTAACTCGATCAGGGGGCCGCCGGACCGCCGGTGCCGCCGCCTCCGCCCGGTCCGCCGGGGGTGCCTCCGTTTGCACCCACATTGCCGGCACCAGGCTGGCCGTTGCCGCCGGGGCTGCCGATCTGGCTGGCACTGCCGGCGCCGCCGGTGCCGCCCTTGCCACCGGTACCGGCGTCGCCGCCGGTGCCGCCGGCGCCGGTGGAGCCGCCCACACCGCCGGTGCCGCCGTCGCCGCCCTTGCCGCCGACGTTGTCGGTGCCGGGGCCGCCGTCGCCGCCGCCGCCACCCGTGCCGCCAAGGCCGCCGTTTGCACCGGCGCCCGTGCCGCCCTCGCCGCCGCCGCCGCCGGTGCCGCCCTTACCGCCGACACCGCCGTCGACGTCGCCCTTGCCGCCGCTACCGCCCAGGCCGCCCTGGCCGCCTCCGGCGCCGTCGCCGCCCGCACTGGTGTCACTGCCGCCCGTGCCGCCGCCACCGCCCTGGCCGCCGGTGCCGCCGACTCTGCCGTCGCCGCCGACGCCGCCGGTGCCACCGGTGCCACCGGCGACGCCCGTGCCGCCGTTGATGCCCGCGCCGCCCTGGCCGCCGGTGCCGCCGTTGCCTTCGGCGCCGCTGGCGCCGAAGAACCCGGGGGCCCCGCCGGCGCCCGCGTCTCCGCCCTCGCCGCCGTTACCGGGGGCGAGTATGCCGTTGCCGAAGCCGAGGCCGCCCGTTCCGCCCTGGCCGCCGATGCCGCCGGCGCCGAAGAAGTACCCGCCGGTTCCGCCGACGCCGCCCGTCCCGCCGGTTTTACCCGTCAAGGCCTCACTGGTGCCGTCGGCGCCTGTTCCGCCCTTGCCGCCGGCCCCGCCGGTTCCGAAGTAGAACCCGCCGTCGCCGCCGCGACCACCGGTGCCACCCGTAATGCCTTGTCCACCTGCGCCGCCGGCGCCGAAGAACAATCCGCCGTTCCCGCCGCGACCACCGTTCGCGCCGTCACCGCCGGTGCCTCCCCAGAACCCGGCATTGCCGCCGTTGCACGCGTCGCCTGTGCAATTAGCCGCCGCGTCGACGCCGTCACCGTAGAACCACCCACCCGTTCCGATCGGTTTGAAGAGGTCGAAGGTACCGGCGTTGCCGACCAGGGCGGTGGGAGCGGCGGACGTCCCGAAGAGGGATTGGCCCCGCCGCCGCCAAGATTCAGCCACCACTCGTCCGCCGGTGCCAACGGCGCCAACACCGAGTCGAAGTTCGCGAGCTGCACCTCCGGACTGGCTGTGGTCGGTGCAGGCGCGCTCGGCGATGTCGCCAGCATGGCTCCGATGCTGAACATCGCCACGCCGCCCAACCCGACGCTGACGTACTGGTGTGCCGACATCCGAGCTGTGCGCTTGGTCTGACGCTTCTTTGACATCTCCAACCCCACTTAGATGAGACGTTCGACCCGCTGAACGGGCGTGATTGTGATTGCAATCACAACGGAGCGTAGAGTTTGCTGTGTACGTGGTCAAGGCCTAGAGGTCGACCAATTCAGCAAATTCATAGAATGCGATTATCGGAGCTGTTGAGAACTGTGTCTCGATGACTATGGCGACGGGAAAACGCCGCATGAATCCGGTGATCCTGGGGCGGCCACTGCGCAGAATCGGTATTGACGTGCGCGTAAAGATTTCCTCTAACGCGAGTATGCCGGAGCTTGCCCGGCGGCGGGGCCATTTTGAATGACCGGCCGATGGCACCGAATAATGTCTGCTATGGCAATTCCTAAAGCCACACAGCACCGACTTAGTAACTTTGGCGATCAAAATAGCCGGTTTGGTCAATTTCCGACGATTCGGGCGTGCTGGGTCGCGTTGACCGCGACCCAGCACGCCGAATTCACATATCTCTAGATCCGGCTCTTCTTCAGTGCCGGCAGGACGTCCTCCGCGATCAGTTCGAGGGTTTCCTCGAACCTGTCGTGCTGCATGCGCAGGTCGAACACGAAGTGGTCGATTCCCCGCTCGGCGATCTCGGTGATCTGTTCGACGACCTCTTCGGGATTGCCCACGGTGAGAATCCCGCGCAGGTCGTCGATCTCGTTGAGGCCGCCTTCGGGCAGGATCCACGTCGCACTCGCCTCCGATGAGCCGGCAAGTGCCTCCAGCGGGATGTCGGCGCGGGCACGTGCCCGGTCCCTGTCGACCTTGACGAGCGGGATGATCGACTTGGTGATCTTGTTGCCCTTCTGGGCGACCAGCTTGTCCAGCGTGCCGAGGCGATCGTCGAGAGTCGCCAACGGGATTCGGCCGGGCATCCAGGCATCGCAGTACTCGACCGCATTCTTCACCGAGATGGTGGTGGTGCCGCCGTACCAGATCGGGATGGGGTCCACCGGCTTCGGGTAGATCCCGATGTCCTCGTAGGAGAACAGCTCACCGTCGTAGTCCATCCGCTCCTGATACCAGACCTTGCGGACGATCTCGGTCGTCTCCACAAAGATCTTCTTGCGCTGACTGCGTTTGAAACCGACTGCGCCCAACTCTTTCTCGCCGCTGCCCAGGCCGAGTCCGGCAATGACACGACCTCCGGCGAGATAGGACAGCGAGGCCAGGTCCTGCGCCAGCTTCAGCGGCCAGCGCAGGGGTATCAGCACCGCACTGCCGAGGTAGATCCGCGAGGTGCGCGCCGCGATGGCGGCGAGCACCGCCAGCGGCTCGACGAAGGTCGGGTCGGTGCCCTCCATTCCGTGTGGGGTCCACAGCAAGTGGTCGCGGACCCACACGGCGTCCAATCCGATCTGCTCGGCGAGCACCGCACCGTCGATGATGCGCGACGGTGTCGCTTCCGCACCGAAGTGCGGAAGCAACACGCCGTACGTCATTCCGGCATCGGTCCGATCGAGCGGTCGGAACGATTCAGGAGTCGTCAGTGTCACTGCGCGACGCCTGCAATGTACTCACCGAAGCCGGCCTTGCCGAGTACCTTTCGATCCTTGGCGATCACCGCGCCCCGCAACATCGTCAACTCGACGATGCCCTGCACGGTCCATCCCGCATACGGGGTCCACCCGCACTTGGTCTGCAGGCCCTCGTCGGTCAACGTGTGCTCACGCTCCATGTCCACGATCACCAGGTCGGCGTCCGCGCCCGGGGTGAGCACGCCCTTCTTCGGGTAGATGCCGAGGAACTTCGCGGGTGTCTCGGCCAGCAGTTCGACCGCGCGGCGCAGCGACAGCTTGCCGTCGTTGACGTCGGTCAGAGTGATGCTGTACTGCCAGTCGTACTGCGGTGAGCCCATGGCCGCGTTCCACGCGTCGGTGTCGAGTTCGGCGATCTCCTCTTCCGTGTGCGGCGCGTGGTCGGCGTCGATCATGTCCATCGTGCCGTCTTCGAGCGCCTGCCAGATCTTGGCCATGCGGTCGGGGTCCTCGGTGATGAACCCGCCGGGGCATGCCTTGCCCTTCTTCTCCTCGAGGTCCTTCAACGTCAGGTGGTAGTACTTCGGGTCCACCGCGCACGTCACTCGCTGTCCGGTTTCCTTGGCGGCACGCACCAGGTCGAGGCTCTTCCCGGAGTGGGTGTGCACGATGTGCAGCCGCACGTCGGTGAGCCGCTGCAGGTTGATCAGGGTGTTCACCGCGGTGTGCCAGATCTCTTCGGTCGTGTACACCTCCCCGAAAGTGCGCCAGTCCGTGGGCTTTCCAGCCGCGAAGGCCTCCTCGCTGAGCTTCTCGAACAGCGACTGGTTGAACGGGTGGATGAGCGACGGCAGACCGGTCTCCGATATCGCCCGGAAGGACGCGACCAGCTTGGCCTCATCGTTGAGTGCCAATCGCGGGTCGTGTGGGTACGCGCCCGACACCTGGAACGTCTTGTACCCGTCGCGCCCGCCGCGGCCAGCTTCGGGATCTCGATCGGGTTCGTTCCCGCACACCAATGGCCCCAGTCGACGATCGACTTGCCCGCGGCGAGTTCCTTCTTCTCCAAGAAGGCCTCGACGGTATCCGTCGGCGGCTCGACGTTGGGCATGTCGATCATCGTGGTGATGCCGCCGACGGCGGCGGCCGCCGACGCCGTGTAGAAGTCCTCCTTGTGTGTGTAGCCAGGTTCGCGGGTGTGGGCGTGGGTGTCGATGATGCCGGGCAGCACGAGCTTGCCCGTCGCGTCGATGACCTCCTGCGCGTCGGCGTTGTCGCCGGAACGGAGCAGGCCCACGATCTTGCCGTCGTCGATCAGTACGTCTGTCTCGACGAGATCGCCACGAACATAGACCTTTCCGCCTTTGATTCTGGTCGCGTAGTCAGCCACGAACTTCCTTTCTGCTATTTGTGTTAGAGCGGTCAGACCTCAACGAAGTCGACCGTTGCCGGGGCGTAGATCTCGATCAGACGCAGCGGGTCGCTGCCCGCGTTGTGAACGAAATGGGGAACCCCCGGCGGGATGAAGATGAAATCGCCCGTGCCCACGGTGTATTCCTCGCGGCCCACACCGATCAGTCCTTCGCCCGACAAGACGAAGTACGCGTTCTCGTTGCCGGAGTGGTAGTGCCGTGGGCCGGGGCTGGTGTCGGGGTGAATGGCGTTGACGTGCACATCGATGTGGCTGGCCCCGTCCGAGCTGTCGACCAGGACCTCCATCGACCCGCGCCCGTAGCGGAGCTCCTTTCCTCCGCCCGGCGCCCGATCTCACGATTACTGGGTCAACTTGCACGACGTCAATCTCCTTTTCAATCATCGATGGGTCAGCTCCCGTGTCCGACGGAATGCCAGGGCATCAGCCGGGTCTCGAGCGCGGCGAACAGGTAGTTGAGTCCGACGCTGCCCGCCATCAGAGTGAGGATGGGGACGAACAGGTCGGCCGTCTGGAACATGTTGGCGTAGGTGATGATCAGCCCACCGAGGCCAGTCACCGTCGCGGTCATCTCGGCGACGATGATGCCCGCGAGGGCCAGGCTCAACGCCTGGTTGATTCCGGCGAAAATGAACGGCAGCGCCGCCGGGAGGCGCACCGTGGTCAGGACGTGACGCGGTGTGGCGACAAAGGAGTGCGCCGTCTCCACCAGTTGAACGTCGGCGCCCCGCACACCCGCGGCCGTGTTGATTATCACCGGGAACACCGCGGCGATGACGACGAGGAACACCCGCAACTCGAAGCCGATGCCGAGCCAGATGATCAGCAGTGGGATCAGCGCGATCGACGGGATGGCGAACAGAAAGGTCAGGTACGGCCCGACGATCCATTCGCACCGCTTGCTAACGCCGACGCCGATGCCCAATGCAATTCCCAGGACCACGGCGATGACCAGGCCCAGCAGCAGTGCCAGGCACGTGGTGCCCAGCGGGCCGTACATGGCCGGCCGCGCCACGTACAGGGTCCAGAAGGCCTGGCCTATCTCGATCGGGCCGGCCAGTACCGCCCGGCTGACCGTGTTCGAGTACAGCTGCCAACAGATCAGGATTGCGGCGAGGAAGGCGATCCGCAGGATCCACCGGCGAAGGGCAGTGCGGGTCAACGGGTTTCCGGCCCGCGGCGCATGGTCGGGTTCGGCGTTGTCGATGAGTGCCTCGACGGCGGTCTGGGTCATGCTCGCGCGCCGATCTCGACGACCGACCACGGCGCAACCCTGTGCTGAACCAAGTCGAGGAGCCGAATCAGGACGATCCCGAGGATGCCGAGAAGGATCGTGGGAACCAAGACGTTGTTGGTCTGGAAGAACTGTCCGAGTTCGATCAGCAGCCGACCGGTACCGGAGACGGCGGCGGTCATCTCGGCGACGATCACCCCGACCAAGCCGCGGATGAGACCGATCCGCAGACCGGTGAAGACGTACGGCACGGTCGCGGGAATCACCACGGTACGCAACGACTGCGTGCGTGAGGCGACGAAGGAACGGGCCGTTTCGTCGTAGTCGGGGTTGATGTAGCGGGCGCCCTGGTATGCGTTGACGGCGATCGGGAACATCGCGCTCAACACGACGACGACGACGCGCATCTCGAAGCCGATGCCGAACCACAAGACCAGCAGCGGAACCAGAGCGATTCGAGGAGTCGCGTATAGCGCGAACACATAGGGCTTGAGAAGCACCTCGGCCGTACTGGACCGACCCATCAGGAAACCGAGCCCGATGCCGAGCACCGTCGCGATGACCACGCCGACTGCGAATGCCTGCAACGTGGCTGAAAAGGCCGGCAGGAGAACATTGTCGACGACGCCCAATTGCCAGGCTGAGGCGAGGATCTGGGTCGGATACGACAGGATGATCGGGTCAAGCGGGCCCAGCAGCTGCCACAGGCCGAGTCCAACGATCAGCGTGCCCAGCTTCCAGCTTGTCGGTGAATCCGCCAACCGGCGCCACAGAGCGGGGCGCTCGTCGGCCGCGACCTGACTCAATGTGCCTGCCCCTGCTCGAACGCGTTGCCGCGGCGCAGTTCGGCGTTCAGAAGCTCCCAGATCTCCGAGCGCATCGAGGTGTACTCCTCGGTGCCGCGGAAGTCTGTGGACGCGCGTGGCCGTGCGAATGTGACCTTGCGCTCCAACACCACTCGGCCGGGATCTCGGCCCATCACCACGATCCGGTCGGCCAGGAAAAGCGCCTCGTCCAGGGAGTGGGTCACGAAGATCGTGGTGACACCCAGGTCGGTGGACAGCGCCTCGAGTTCCTGTTGCAGCCGTTCGCGGGTGAGGGCATCGAGGGCGCCGAACGGCTCGTCCATCAGCAAGACCTTGGGCTTGATCGCCAATGCACGCGCGATGCCGACCCGCTGGCACATGCCACCGGAAAGCTGTGCCGGATAACGTGATTCGAATGCCTGCAGGCCCACTTTACCGAGAAACTCGCGGCCGACCTGCTTGCGCTCGGCGCGCCGCATCCCCTGCAGTTCCAGCCCATAAGTGACGTTGTCCAGCACCGTGCGCCACGGGAAGAGGTTGAAGTGCTGGAAGACCATCGACTTTTCGCGGGATGGGCTGTTACTGGGCTTGCCACCGACGGTGACTGTGCCGGTGGTCGGCTGCAGCAGGCCGGCGGCGATCCGCAAGAGGGTGGTCTTGCCGCTGCCGCTCGGGCCGAGCAGGCAGACGAACTCACCCGCGGCGATCGACAGGTCGATACCCGTGATGGCCGGCTCTTCCTGCCCAGTGAATATCTTTGATATGCCCTGGAGTTCGACCGACCCGGCCTGGGTGCCGGTGGCTGCTGGAGTGGCGTAGTTCACCGTCATCGCCGTCACACCGATCCGTTGCGCTGCAGGTAGTTGTTCACATACGTCGGGTCCGACCACGCGGACAGCGGGGGTATCTGCTTGTCGTCGAAGGTGCCGACTTTCTTCTCGATGTCGACGGTGGTGTTGAGCTGACGGTCTTCCATGCCCCCGTTGATCGCGAACATGTTGATCGACTTGAAGATGTCGTAGGCCTGTGATCGCACTTGGTCGTCGATGCCCTCGACGTTCTTCTTGGAGAGGTCGATGTAACCGTTCTTGTTGTCGGCCGCCCATCGGGTGGCCTCGATGAAGCTGTCGACCATCTCCTGGGCGAAGTCCTTGTTCTTCTCGATCCAGCTCTGTTGCACGATCAGACCGTGTTGCAGGTAGTCCGGGATCGTCTGGCCGTAGGCGAATAGGTTCTTCAAGCCCTTCTGGACTGCGGAGAGTCCCTCCGCGGCGTGTGCCGCGCCACCGCTGATCTGGTTGGACAACAGCGCCTGCATGCGTGCACCGGTGCCGCCGATCTCGACGAAGTCGATCTTCGAGGTGTCCGCGCCGCGGCTTTGCAGTACCAGCCGAGTGAGCGTGTCACTGACATCGCCCGGTGTTGAGATCCCGATCCGCTTCCCTTGCAGGTCAGTGTCTTTCGTGATCTCGGGTGTGGTGACAAGAATGTAGTCGGGAGCCTGCAGATCACTGGCGATGACCTTCACGTTCTCGCCGGCCGACATGTTGAGCAGGATCGCCGACGTGACGGTGCCGAGGGCGACGTCGGCTTCACCGGACACCAGGGCGCGGAACGCATCCTGCGAGGACTGGAAGTAGAGGTCTTTGACGTCGACGCCCTTGGCCCGCATGTCGTCGATCCACTTGAAGTTGCTCACCTGGGTGAAGTCCGGGCTGGACGCGAAAGCCACACGCAGGGTGCGTGATCCTCCTTCGCCGCCCGAGGATGATTCGGACCCCGAGCATGCGGTCGCAACCAGCATGACGAGCACCATGACGGTGGCCGCTGCCACGCGACGGAATAGATCAAATCGTGTTCGCAACTCTGCGCTCCAGTTCTCTTCTGACATCGGCTACCGAGAGATGGAAGTAATGGGTGGTGCTAGTCGTCTTCGTCGCTGAGCATGAAGTTCTGTCCGTGACCTATGTGGTCGCGCGTCAACTGGTCGGCAAGGTCGCCGTCTCGGCTCCACAGCGCGCGAAGAATCTTGTGATGCGATTCGTGCGAATTACGAAGAGTCTCAGGGGAGTAGTACCTGACCAGGCGCCGTGACCGATAGATGGGCGCAAGCTGTTCGATGAGCGCAACCAGCCGGGCACTTCCCGAGGCCTCGTTGATGGCGATGTGAAATGTGTGGTTCAGCTCGGCGATTCGTTCGCGGTTCTCGTCGATATCGGCGGCGTCGACCATCGCCCACATTTCCTCCAGAATCCCGTCGAGATTCTGCAGCTGCGGAACGGTGATGTGATCGGCGGCCAGTCGCGCGGCCAGGCCCTCCAGGCGCTTGCGGATTTCGTAGACCACTTCGACGTCCTGTCGGGGATCGACGACGACGAACCCGCGTCGGCCCTCGGTGTTGATCACCAGACCCTGGGCGGACAAACTGCGCACCGCCTCACGGACGGGCGTGCGGCTCACTTTCAGTTCCGCCGCGAGTTCGTGCTCGAAGTAGCGCTGTCCGGGCTCCAGTCGCCCCGTCACGATCGCCTGGCGGATGGCCTCGAAGACGGCGGTCGCCACCGACTGGGTGCCGGCGCGGTCGATCTCAGCGAGGCCGAGCCGTTGCACCTGCGTGTCGGGCAGCGACGTATCCGCTGCTCCCGCGGTCGGGCCGGCATCGGTGCCGGTAGCTTGCGTGTCCACAACATCCTTTTTGGATACGTTAGTCTGTTACGTATCCGTACATTAGGGCGTAGGGACGCGTCGATCAAGACCTCGTCGAAGAAATTCTCAAGTCAGCGACTTCTGGTCGCGGTGACGGTTTTCGGGCTCGCGGCATGCCTGCGTCCGGCGATCACTGCGGTGGGCCCGCTGTTTCCCGAGATCGGTGCAACCACGGGGCTGTCGTCATCGGCGCTGGGAATCCTGGGATCGCTGCCGCTTCTGCTGTTCGCGGCAGTCGCACCGCTTGCGGGTTTCGCGGTGCGCCGCCTGGGCATCGACGCAGTCGCGCTGGGAGTGACGGTCGGCCTGATTGCGGGGATCGCCACCCGATCGGTAGCGGGCATGGGTGGCCTGTGGGCCGGCACCGCTGTGATCGGAGCGGCCGCCGCCGTGGGCAACGTGCTGATACCGGTCCTGGTGCGACGCGACTATCCGTCCAACACCGCCATGGCTTCGGGTGTGAGCGCGATGATGCTCGGCGGTTTTGCGGCGTTGGGCTCAGGACTGACGGTGGTGTTCGCAGGCTGGACCGGCGGCTGGCGACAACCGCTGCTGTTGTGGGCCGCACTGCCCGCGCTCATCGGCGTCCTCTGGCTGATCCGTCGCGCGGCGGGATCCCGCATGCAGGGCGGGCGCACGCAGGGACACGGTCACCACCGCGCGCGTCTGTCGCCGCGATCCCCGACGGCATGGGCGATCACCGGATTCATGGGGATGCAGTCGTTGTGCTTCTACCTGATCGTGACCTGGTTTCCGAGCATCGAGATGGGCCGCGGGGTCAGCGCCGGGCACGCCGGATTGCACCTGCTGATCTTCCAGCTTCTCGGCGCGCCGTTCAGCCTGGTGACGAGCTGGTTTCTGCAGCGGTCGGGCCGCTATCTGACGACGGCGATCCTTGTCAGCGCGTTGATGGCCGTGGCAGCACTGGGATTGCTTCTCACAGACCGCTGGCCGCTGGTGTGGCTTTGGTCGCCGCGCCGGGCAGTGGTGGCGCACTGGCGGTCGCGCTTCTGTTGATGGCCAATCGGGCGGTGAGCGATGCGGATGCCGCGGGACTGTCGGTGATGGCGAACACCGGCGGTTACCTGCTCGCCGCGTGCGCCCCGGTCGCGGTGGGGTTGTTTCATCAGTGGTGGTCGTCGTGGACGCCGGCGCTGGCGTCTGCTCCTCGCCGCGGCCGCGATTCAAACGGCGCTGTGTCTGCCCGCGGTGCTGGGCAGACCCGTCGGCTCGACACCTCGTGCGGCCTAGTGCCAACATGGGCGCCGTGAGCGGCCCCTTTTTCGAGGATCTCGCGGTCGGCATGGTCTTCGACACCGCGCCGTCGATGACCCTGACGGGCGGTGCCGCCGCCGTTCATCAGTCGATCGTCGGCGATCGGCTGCGACTGGCCCTGGACGCCGAGCTGGCCAGGGCCGTGACCGGCGCGACCGGACCTCTGGCGCATCCCGCACTGGTATGCGACGTGGCGATCGGCCAGACGACCCTGGCCACGCAGCGGGTCAAGGCCAACCTGTTCTATCGCGGACTGGCGTTTCACCGGTTCCCGGTCATCGGCGACACGTTGTTCACCCGCACCGAGGTGGTCGGGCTCAAGCAGAACTCGGCCAAGCCCGGACGCGCGCCGACGGGGCTGGCGGCGCTGCGGATGACCACCGTCGACAACGTCGGACGACTGGTGCTCGACTTCTACCGCTGCGCGATGCTGCCGCTGCGCGACGGGGCGGCCGACACCGGCCACGCCGACGATCTGTCCGCGATCGGCGCGGATCAGCCGCGCCGCGCCCGATCCGACCGTCGACTGGGACGCCGACGCCTACCGCGCCAAGGTGCCCGGCGCGCACTTCGACTCCGGAATCGCCGGCTCGGTGCTCAACAGCACCGCCGACGTGGTGAGCAGTGCGCCCGAACTGGCCCGGCTTACGCTGAACATCGCTGCCACACACCATGATTGGCGCGTCAGTGGCCATCGGCTGGTCTACGGCGGCCACACCATCGCGTTGGCCCTTGCGCAGGCGACCCGGCTGCTGCCCAATCTCGTCACGGTGCTGGGCTGGCAGTCCTGCGACCACACCGGGCCCGTGCACGAGGGCGACACGCTCTACAGCGAGTTGCATGTCGACGCCGCGGTGCCGCTTCCCGACGGCCGCGGCGGCGTGCTCAAGCTGCGCTCACTGGTCTACGCGGTCGGCGGGGGTGGGACAGTCCAAGGCGAGCCGGATCGCCAGGTGCTGGACTGGCGATTCACTGCGCTGCAGTTCTGAGCACAATGGCCCTGTGACGTCGTTGGCCGCTCCCTGCCGCGGTGCTGTCGCATGTCCGGTCGATCGCCGAGGCATTTCGCGTCCTCACCGGCGCCGCGGTCGATGCCGACTCGCTTCTCGCAGGCCGTGCCGCACTGCTGGGCCTGTCGCCGAAGGGCCGGATCTCGGCCGGCGGGGCGACGCGGCTGATGCCGAGTCGCGACGGGTGGTGTGCGCTCACGCTGTCGCGGCCCGACGACGTCGACGCGGTTCCGGCGCTGCTGCAATCCGACGACGTCGGCAGCGACCCGTGGCCGGCGTGCAGCAGTTGGGTCGCCGACCAATGATGCCGCCGATGTCACCGAACGGGCACGCCTGCTCGGCCTTCCGGTCGCGTCGCTCGGTGAAACGCCTTCCGAGCCGCCGCGCGTCCGTCCGTTCGGACGCGGCGACCGCGCCTCGGCGGCCGTCGGGACTTCTGGTCGCCGACCTATCGGCGATGTGGGCGGGCCCACTGTGCGGGCAATTGCTGGCGCGGGCCGGCGCGACTCGTGGTCAAGGTCGAGAGCATCGCCCGCCCTGACGGTGCCCGGTCCGGGTTCACCGATGTTCTTCGATTGGATGAACGCCGGAAAGCTCTCGTATGTCACCAATTTCGATCAGCCGTCGGGCTTGCTCAAACTGCTGGCCGCCGCCGACGTCGTGATCGAATCCTCCAGCCCGGCCGCGCTGACCCGCCGCGGGCTTGGACCCGACTGTCTGTCGAGCCCCGCGATGGACGTGTCTGGTTGAGGATCACCGGCCACGGCACCGAGGGCGAACGCGCCAATTGGGTGGCCTTCGGCGACGACGCCGCCGTATCCGGTGGGTTGGTGTGCGGCCCTGCCGACGCACCCGTCTTCTGCGGTGACGCCATCGCCGATCCACTTGACGGGTCTGCACGCCGCGGTAGCGGTCGTGCGATCGCTGCAACGGGGTGGCGGCGAGCTGATCGAGATGTCGATGGCCACGGTTGCCGCCAGGTACGCCGAACTGTCGCGCACCGCCGAAACCCGTTGTGCCGCAAGCCCGCACAATCACAGGACCGGCGTCCGCGCTGGGCGCAGACAATGCCGCCGTCGAGCGACTGATCACCGAAAGGCGGCCCGCCTCATGCTGATCCAGCGGGCGGCGCTACTCGACGGCGGCGCCGTCGACATCCGCGTCGAGGACCGGATCGCCGAAGTCGCCGATCGGCTGGCACCGCAACGCGGCGAGCAGGTTTACGACGCCGGGGCAGGACCGTCATCCCCGGCCTGCACGACCACCATGTCCATCTGCGCTCGGCCGCCGCGGCCCTGACGTCGACGCGGGTGGGCCCGGCCGAGGTCACAACCGCGCCGATCTGGCCCGCGCGCTGGCCGCCGCCGACGTCGGCGGGGACGGCTGGATCAGGGCGGTGGGATACCACGAGGCCGTCGCGGGCCCGCTGGACCGCGCTGTGCTCGACGAGGTCTCGCCGCCCGTGCCGGTGCGCATCCAGCACCGCAGCGGCGTGCTCTGGACGCTGAACTCCGCCGGGCTGGCCCGCGTCGGGCTTGCCGATCACCCCGACGGCCGGCTGCGCAGCGCGGATCCCGGACTGGTCGGATACTTTGCAGCGCAACGAGACCGGGCTCGAGAAGTGAGTCGGCGGTTGTGCGGATACGGGGTCACCGGCGTCACGGACGCCACCCCGGAGCTCGAAGTCGGCGACATCGTGAAGCTGGTGGAGGCGCATCGTCACGGCGAGCTGAGCCAGCGTGTGCACTGCCTGGCGCCGGGCAAGAAGATCCTTCACGACGCCGATCTCGACCTGGAAGATCTCACCGCCTGGATCGCCGAGCGCCACGCAGACGACGCCCCGGTCGCGCTGCACTGCGTGACCGCCGCGCAACTCGTCATCACGCTGTCCGCACTGCGATCGGCCGGCCGTCACCCGCAGGACCGCATCGAGCACGCGGCCGTGGTGCCCGACGACAGCGTTGTCGGCACTCGCCGACCTCGGGGTCACCGTGGTGACGCAGCCCAACTTCGTCGCCGAGCGCGGCGACCAGTATCTCGACGATGTCCCCGCCGCCGAACATCACGAACTGTGGCGGGTCGCCTCGCTGCGCAGGGCCGTCGGTGCCGGTCGCGCTGTCCACCGACATGCCCTTCGGCGCACGACGATCCATGGAAGGCGATGCGTGCCGCGGTCCGCAGGACCACCGGCGGCGGCGCAGTGCTGGGTGCCGACGAGTGCGTCTCGGCGCGAGAGGCGTTGACGATGTTCTTCGGGTCGGCGGATCGCCCGGTTCACCACGCACGATCGCGCCCGGCCAGCCCGGTGACCTGTGCATCCTGGCGGCGCCGCCGGCAGAGGCCCTGGATGCGCTGGATTCGGGCGTGGTGGCCGCCACGATCGTCGCCGGACAGCTGGTCTTCGAGCGCGGCTGAGTTCTTGACGGACAGACACAAGATCGGCCTAGAGTCTGATTTGCAGAAATCATGTCTACATTACGGAAGACGATCTACTCCAGCAGAACAGGGAGGAAGCAGTGCGCATCCGACATCTCGGAATCGTGGTCCAGGACCTCGAGAAGACCGCGGAGTTCTACGAGAACGTGCTGGGCTTCAAGCGTCTCGGCGACGCCCGCACGCCCGGCCACTACCCCGGCAAGGCGCTCGACCTCAGCGATGGCGAGGTCAATTACTCGCTGCTGCAGCCCAATCCGGACATCGAGCGCTCCGATTGGACGTACGGAGCGATGGGCCCGAACCACATCGGCGTGACGATCGAGGACACCGGTTCCGTGGTGACCGCGCTGAAGGACCGCGGAATCGAGGTGTACGGCGCGGAGCAGGCGGACCCGCCGCGGTTCTTCAAGTTCCGCGATCCAGACGGTGTCGAGGTCGACGTCGCCACGCCGGAGCGTGGCTGGAAGTTCTGACCGACGCGAGCCCCTGCCCGGAGCCTTCCTGGGCAGGGGCTCGACTGAGCCGTGGTCCGACTCAGCGGAGCGGTCACTCCCTCCGCTGTGGCTCGTCGGCACCATCGCCAGCATCTTCCTGTTGCAGGTGGCGGTCACGCTGGCGCGCCCGGTGTCGACCTACCGGCTGCTGGCGCTCGGCGCCGACGGCACCACCCTCGGCCTGACGGCCGCGTGCTTCGCCGTGCCGCCGATGCTGCTCGCGGTCGGCTTCGGCCGCTGGACCGAGCGCCACCACCCCGCGATCCTGATGGTGCTCGGCTTCGTCATCGCCGCCGTCGGCGCCTTCGCGCTCGTGTTCGTCGAGGCGATCCCGGCCTTCGCGCTCGCCACCACCGCGCTCGGCATCGGACACATGTCGGCCACCATCGGCGGCCAGAGCATCATGGCCCAGGCGCAGAGTTCGCTCGCGCGCATCAGCCGATTCGGCACGCTGACCACGATTTCGGCGCTGGGCCAGATCGTCGGGCCCGTCCTCGGCGGCGTGATCATCGGCCACACCGACGACCCCAGCCTCGGCTCGACGTCGTCGGCCCTTCTCGTCGCGGCCTGGGTGTTCGTCGGTGGTCTGCCCGCCGCCGTGCTCGCGATGCGCACGACGATCCAGAAGTCGACCGTGCGGACCGGCAGGCCGAGCGGGTGTGGAGTCTGTTGCGCCTGCGCGGGATGCCCGCCGCCCTGATGACGAGCTTCTCCGCGAAGGGCGGCAACGACCTTCTCCTCGTCTATGTGCCGCTGCTCGGCGCCTCCGTCGGGCTGACGTCGTCCCAGGTGGGCATCCTGTTGGGCATCAGCTCCAGCGGTGCGCTGCTGGCGCGCGCGGCGACACCGTTGTTCGTCCGCCGGATCCCGAGCGTGAACCTGACCGTGGTCGCCACGGTCGTCGCGGCGATGTGCCTTCTCATCGTGGCGCTGAGCCACAACCTGACGCCGATGATGCTCGCGATGTCGGTGCTCGGCTTCGCCCTCGGCCTGACGCAGACGACCACCATGGATTGGGTCGTCGATCTGGTCGACGACACCAGCCGCGGGTCGGCGCTCGGCCTGCGGGTGGCGACCAACCGCGTCGGGCAGACCTTCATCCTCGCCGCGGCCGGCGCCGCATCGCAGTGGTTCGGGGTCGAGACGGCCTTCGCGCTGCTGGCGGTCGTCATGTTCATGACGGCGGGCGCCGGCGCACTCGAGCGCGCGGCGCGGCCCTCAGTCCGACAGACGCCTGAGCGAGCCCTCGGCGACTCCGGGGTCTTGGCGATCGTCTGGTTCATCAGATCCGCCGATATGCGAAATCCGGTGCGAGCTAAGGCGACTCGTCGGTGCCGCCACCGCGATCGCCGCCGGGCCGCCCCGCGAAATCGCGGAACGCGACGGCCACCGAGCCGACGTCGTCCTCGGTCTCGCCGGCGTTGACCGCGTATCCACGCGCCCTCGCGCGTCGTCACTTCCTTCATCAGCTTGGCCTGGGTCGTGATGGACCGCTCGGTGCTGGCGGCGAACGGCTCGGCCGATGCCGGATACAGCTCGGCCACCTGTTGGTCGGGCAGCAGCGACAGCAGCGCCTTGCCCAGCGACGTGCAGTGCGCGGGCACCAGGGTCCCCGTTCGCGCGACCACCCGAAGCGCTCGCTCGGACTCCACCGCGTCGACGTAGCGCACCTGATTGCCCTCGAGGACGCCGAGGTGGATGGTCTCGCCGAGTCTCGGCGGCAAGCTCCTCCATCATCGGCCGGGCCTGCTCCCGCACATTGAGCGAACCGACGACGGCCAGGCCCACCTCGACCAGTGCCGGGCCCGCGATGTAGGCGCGGGTGACCGGCTCCTGCTGGACGAAGCCGTGGTGGGCGAGCATCGCCAGAAGCCGATGCGCCGTCGAGTGGGCGACGCCGAGATATTTGCAGGCGTCGGTGAGCCGCACCCTTGGCTGCTCACGAAACAGCAGAAGCAACAGCAGCGCGTTGTTCACCGAGGCTATGGGATAGGCCGGGCCAGTATCGCTCTCCGGTCGTGTCTTCTGCATAGAAGAAGCCTACCGGCCATATTTCGTCTAGGCTTTGCCGACTCGCCGAGACCCGCATCGTGCTCGAAAGTGACGCTTGACACATCGGGCGCCGCCCCTAGGTTTCCTCACAGCAGAAAACTTTCCATCTTGAAGACATCGCCGCTGAAGAGGTCCGCATGGATCAAGACGTACAACCGAGCGCCCCGAGGACTCGGCCGCCAAGCCGGCTCCGACGAGCCCCACGAAGGCCGGTCAGAAACCCACCTCAGAGCCGCCCGTGGCCGCGACGATAACGCCGGCAGGAATCCGGTACGCCGTCGACGATAAGGCCGTCGACGATAAGGCAAAGGCCAACGACGAGCGGGTGACCCGTCGCGTCCACGTCGTGCCTCGGCATCGTGATCGCCGCCGTCGGCGCATGGCTGCTCTGTACCGGAGCCGCACCGAACTGGCATTCCGCGGTGCCAACAACGAGCCAGGGCCCGGTTACCTGCCCGTCCTGCTGACCATCTGCCTGATCGTGCTGGGTCTGGCGCTGTCGGCGGTGTGGCTGTTCGGGGCCACGGCCCGCAACGGTGAAGCGCCCACCCTCTCGCTGTCGACCCCGGGCATGGGCCGCGCCCTGCTGGTCTGGGTCGCGCTGGCTGGTCTGCGCATTCCTGATCGAGCCGCTGGGCTTCCTGGTCGCGGGCGAGGTTCTAGTCCTGCTGGTGATCGTCGTGGTCGAGCGGATCCGGTCCATCCCCCTGATCATCACGCTGCTGCTGCTTCCCCCCGCGTTGTACTTCCTGTTCGACACCCTGCTCGAGGTTCAACTTCCAGGAGGAACCCTGTGGTACTGAACCACTTTCGTGAATCCGGCGGTGTCAGGGAGCCCGCCGGTGAACGCGGTCGACGGCCTGCTGCACGGCCTGCAGGCCGCGATCACGCCGACGAACCTGCTGTGGCTGCTCGTCGGCTGCCTGCTGGGCACGCTCGTCGGCATCCTGCCCGGCCTCGGGCCGCCCGCGACGATCGCGATCCTGCTGCCGCTGGCCACCGGCTTCGAGCCGGCGACCGGCCTGATCATGATGGCGGGCATCTATTACGGCGCCAAGTACGGCGGTTCGACGACGTCGATCCTGTTGAACATTCCCGGCGAATCCTCATCCGTCGTCACGTGTATCGACGGCTACGAGATGGCCAAACAGGGCCGCGCGGGCAAGGCCCTCGGGATCGCGGCGATCGGCTCGTTCGTCGCGGGCACCATCGGCGTGATCGGCCTGACGTTCCTGGCTCCGATCGCGGCCGACGTCGCGGTCAACTTCGGTCCACCGGAGTACTCGGCGCTGATGGTGTTCGCGCTGCTGCTGGTGATCATGCTGGCGGGCGACTCGATGCTCAAGGGCTTCATCTCGATGTTCATCGGGCTGTTCCTGTCCACCATCGGCACCGATCTGTTCTCGGGCGAACAGCGTTTCACCGGCGGCCAGATCGAGCTGGCCGGCGGCATCGAGTTCATCGCGCTGAGCGTCGGCATCTTCGCCGTCGGTGAGGTGCTGGTCAACATCGAGGACAAGACCGAGAAGAAACTCTTCGAGGTGCCCAGCAAGATGCGCGAACTGCTCCCGTCCAGCGCAGGACATCAAGAAGTCGACGCCGGCCATGCTGCAGGGCGGCATCGTGGGCTTCCTGATCGGCATCCTGCCCGGGTGCAGGCTCGACGGTCGCGTCGTTCGTCTCCTACATCATCGCCAAGAAGACGTCGAAGACACCCGAGGAGTTCGGCAAGGGCTCGATCGAGGGCGTCGCGGCGCCGGAGGCGGCGAACAACTCCGAGACCGGCGGCGCGATGGTGCCGCTGCTGACCATGGGTATCCCCGGATCCGGCACGGGCGCAGTGCTTCTCGGCGCACTGGTGCTCTACGGACTCAACCCGGGCCCGCTGCTCTTCCACGAACACGCCGACGTGGTGTGGCCGATCATCGCCAGCATGTACCTGGGCAACATCGCCCTGCTGGTGATGAACCTGCCGATGGTGCCGTTCTTCGCGAAGCTGTTGAACACGCCGTACAAGGTGCTGTACCCGGCGATCCTGCTGATCTCGGTGGTCGGCGTCTACAGCGTGAACTTCTCGATCTTCGACGTCGGCCTGCTGGTCGTGTTCGGGCTTCTCGGGTACGTCATGCGCAAGCTCGACATCCCGCCCGCCCCACTGGTTCTGGCGTTCGTGCTCGGACCGATCGCGGAGAACTCCATCCGGCAGTCGCTGCTGCTTTCCGACAACAGCCCGATCATCTACCTCCAGCGGCCGATCTCGGCGACGCTGATCGGCCTCGCGGTCGTGCTGCTGGTGGTCTGCTGACGTTCGGGCCGCGACCCGCAAGGTGCGCGAGCAGGTGATCGAGATCGACGCATGAGCCACCGTGAGCTTCAACGCTTTAACCTCACCAGGAAGGAATCGGATCATGATCCGAATCAGGCAACTCCTCACCGTCGTGCTCGCGGCGGTGGCACTCGTCGCCCTCGCGGCCTGCGGGAGCGGGGGAGGCAGGCGGCGGCGGCAAGTCCGGCCCCGTCGAGGTCGTCACGCACAACGCCGTCGGCGGCGGCAGCGACGTGTTCACCCGCCAGATGATCAAGGTGATGTACGAGAACAAGATCATCGACACCAACTGGCCCGTCCGCAACGTGCCCGCCGGCGACTCGATCGGCGCGATGTCGTACATGGTCGACAAGAAGGGCAACGCGGGCCTGATCGCTCAGGTGACGCCCACCTGGTTGGCCACCCCGATGACCGTCGCGAACGCGAAGGTCAGCCTCGCGGACCTGACGCCGATCAGCTTGGTCGCCACCGAACCGCAGGTCGTGGTCACGAACGCGAAGTCGCAGTTCAACTCCTTCGCCGACTTCGTCAACGCCGCCAAGGGCGCGCCGGACACCCTGGTCCAGGCCGGCGGCTCCAGCACCGCCAACGACGCGCTGACCCGCCTGGTGCTGCAGGACACCCTGGGCGCGAAGTGGAAGTTCCTGTCCTTCGAGGACACCGGGTCCCGGATCACCGCGCTGCTGCGCAACGACGCCAACATCATGCTCGGCAGCGCGTCCGACGTCGCCGAGCAGGTCAAGGCGGGGCAGCTCAAGGTGATCGCGGTGATCGGGGACCAGAAGCTGGAGCGCCTTCCCCGACGCCACCACCACCAAGGATCAGGGCATCGACGCGTCGAAGGTGCCGGTGCAGTTCCGCGCCGTGATGGGCGCGCCCGATATGCCCGAGGACGCCGTGCAGCGCTATCAGGACGACCTGACCAAGATGGTCGAGACCGAGGACTGGAAGAAGCTCATCAACGAGGACGGCCTGGTTACCCAGAACCTGCAGGACGACAAGTTCACGGCGTATCTGAAGGAACAGACGGACATCGTCGGTGGCCTGCTGCAGGGACTCGGCCTGAGGAAGGATCAGTGACTTCTGCGGAACCGGCGACGTCGCTTCTGGCGAAGTTCGTTGCCGAGCACCGGTGCGAGCGGATCCCCGAAGGCGTCCTGCACGCCGCACGGCGCGCTCTGGTCGACCACGTCGGGGTGACGGTCAGCGGCTCGGCGGACGACGCCTCCCGTCGCGCCCGCGACGCGATCACGGCGAGTGAAAGTGGCGGCGGCGCAACGGTTGTCGGGGACCGGATGCGGGTCTCCGCCCCGTTCGCCGCGTTTCTCAACGCCTTCGCCTCGCATGTGCTCGACCTCGACGACGTGTACAACCCGCCAGGCACGACGGTGCACGGCAGCTGCTCGGTGTGGCCGGCGATCCTTGCGGTCGCCGATACCCGGCCCGTCACGCGGGCGAGATGCACTTGCGAGCTTCGCGCTCGGTTTCGAGGTCGAGACGCGAGTCGGCCTCGCCGCCGGCCAAACGCACTACGACGCCGGATGGCATGTCACGGGCACGTCCGGCCATGTCGGTGCGGCGGCCGCCGCGGCGCGCACGATGGGCCTCGGCCGCAAGCAGGTCGAGCATGCGATCGCCGCGGGCGCGACCCAGGCCGCCGGCCTGAGGATCATGGCGGGCAGCGACCTCAAGAGCATGCATCCCGGCAAGGCCGCCATGGACGGCGTGCTGGCGGCCACCCTCGTCGAACACGGTCTCGGCGCCAGTCCGAAGGCGCTCGAGGGTGACTTCGGTTACCTCGCGGTGATGAGCGCCGACCCGGCACCCGATCGAATCAGCGCGGGGCTCGGCGAGACGTGGAACCTGACCCACAACGGCTACAAGCTCTATCCGAGTGGGTCACTGACTCACCCGATGATCGACGGTGTAATCGCCCTGGTGACCGAAAACGACCTTGCGCCAGGCGATGTCACCGTTATCGACGTCCGGGTCGCCCCGCCCGCGGCGCGATTCACCGACCTGCCGCGACCAACCACGCGCATGCAGGCGAAGTTCAGCCTGCGCCATTGCGCGGCGGCTGCGGTGATCTTCCGGCGGGTCGGCACGGACGAGCTCGCCGACGCCGTGCTGGCGCGGCCCGATGTGATCGAACTGCGCGACCGGGTGAAGGTCGTCGCCGACGCGGCGCTTGGAAAGCAGGACGCCGACGTGGAACTCACGCTGGCCTCGGGCCGGACGCTGTCCACCCGCGTGCGCGGCAACCGCGGTACGCCGGCGGCCCCGCTCGACGATGACGAACTCGACGCGAAGTTCCGCGAGCTGGTCGGACCGGTTCTCGGGGCGGAACGCACCGAGCAGCTGCTGGCGACATGCTGGCGCATCGATGAACTTCCCGACGTCTCGGTCCTGCTGACTCAAACCGTCCCGGGTGCCGATGACTGACATCGCGCTTGTCACCGGCGCGGGCAGCGGCCTGGGGGCGGTGATCGCCGAACGCCTTGCGCGCGAAGGATTGACGGTCGCGGTGAACACTCGCGCCCGCGCGGAGGAAGCGGACGCGGTGGCCGCCGCGATTCGCGCCGGGGGCGGCAGCGCGTTCGCTGTCACGGCGAACGTCACCGATCCCGCGGCGGTGCGTCGCATGTTCGAGGCCGTCGCGGCTCACGGCAGGCTGCGGGTGCTCGTCAACAACGCCTCCTACCGGCCGCGGCAGCAGGTCACGACGATCACCGAGGAGGACTGGCATCAGGTCAGGTCGGTCACGCTCGACGGCGCCTTCCGGTGTATCCGTTGCGCGCTACCGGCCCTCATCCCGGGTGGGCGCATCGTCAACATCCTCGGCCGCAACGCACTGGCAGGCGACCCGCAGCGGGTGCACCTCTCGGCGGCCAAACACGGACTGCTCGGGCTCACGCTGTCGTTGGCGGCGGCCCTGCGCGACGACGGCGTGGCGGTCAATGCCGTGTCGCCGGGCGTCGATGCCGATGGCCCCGAGCTGGACGGGTGCCGCGCCGAGATCGCCGTCTCAGGTGGCACATCTGGCCTTCGCCGACGCTGCAGAGCTCACCGGGACGGTCGTGCGGGTGGACTGCGAGGGTTCCGAGGTCGTCAGCGCTTCTCAGGCGTGGTGAGGTCGAGCATCCCCTCGACGTCGCCGGTGTCCTTGAGCGAAAACGCGGCATCGGCAAGTCTTTCCGCACGATCCCGGCCGAGGACGTCGTCGGCGAGGCCGTGAAACTTGTCGCGCAGCTCGTCGTCGGTGAGCCGGTTGCCCGGCGTCCCGCGCGCATGATCCACCCACGTCTCCACGGTCGTCCCGTCACCCGTGACCGCCGTCGCGCCTGCCTGCGTGTGCGGGACGTCGGCGTCGGGCACCACCTCGATGCGCGCCATCAGCGCACGGACATCGGGCCGCATGACCGCTTCGTCGGAGAACTGGGCCTCGCTGGCCTGCCCGTCCAGCAATGCGATCGCGCACGCGAACGTCACCGAGAACTTGCCCTCCAAACCGGTTCGCGGGTCGGTCTTTCCGGTCAGCT
This sequence comes from uncultured Actinomycetota bacterium, assembly GCA_963766945.1. Classification (GTDB taxonomy): domain Bacteria; phylum Actinomycetota; class Actinomycetes; order Mycobacteriales; family Mycobacteriaceae; genus Mycobacterium. The sequence continues at coordinate 175,065 of CAVYCT010000015.1, read as the reverse complement.
CGCGCACCAATGGGTGCACGCGCAGCCGGATCGTGTCGATCTGATCGGCCGACAGCCCGCGGCGGACGGCAAGGTCGCGCACCGCATCGATCGCGGGGTGGATCACCACACCGCACGCGTAGGGCTTCACGCCGTTGTCGAAGATCTGCCAGCGCTCACCCAGCCCGTCGACCAGGTCGGCGGGGCGTACTCGCCGACGACATCACCGCGAACATGCCGCGCCGTCCCTGGAGCGGATCCGGCGCGCCGGTGAATCCTCCCGCCGCGAGCAGGCCCGCCCACACCCCGGATGCGGCGGCGTTGCCTGCGTGAAACGGCTTGGTCATGGTGCCGAACTGCTCACGATGACCGGCCGCCTGCGTCGCGGCGATGCTCAGGCAGTGGGTCGCCGTCACGCCGGTCAGCCCGAGCAGCCTGATCGCGACGGTGGCCGACGCCAGCGCCCCGGTGGTGCCGGTCATGTGCCAGCCGGCGTCGTAGTGCTCGGGATACAGCGCATTGCTCGCGCGGGCGGCCAGCTCGTAGCCGAGGGCGTGCGCGGCCAGCAGGTCTACTCCGCGGGTGCCCCGCAGCTCGGCCAGCGCCGTTCCCGCGGCGTACAGAGGCGTGGTGGGATGCAGAATTGTCGGCACGTGCGTATCGTCGAAATCCAATGCATGACAGGCGATTCCGTTCACAAGTGCGGCGTCGGTCACGCGCAGCCGGTGGGTCGTGCCGAGCGCTCGTGGCCTGCTCGCTGTCCACCCATCAGCTCGCATTGTTCGCTGGCGATCCGCGCGGCGGGCTCCTGGGCGCCCGCGACCGCGAGACCGAGATGGTCGAGCAGGCAACGGGTGCTTTCGTGCAGGACGTCTTCGGGAACGTCGGTTGCGGCGGTGTGCGTCACGAAGTCAAGGAGTGTGCGCGTTTCGACGGATGTGCGATCGTCGTAGGTCGAACACGTCAGTTCCCATGTAGTCTGTATAACAGAATTTCTTTCCGTCTGACAGACTGGAGTTGCTTGGTCGTGGTTGCCCGGTGATCTAAGCGCCGCCCTGGCCGAGGTTCGCATCGGGCGTGCGGACAGACGATCTGCCCGACCGACGTGGTGCAGCAGGCGGTCCGCTGCCTCGTCGACTGGCTGGGCTGCACCATCGGCGGGTCCGCCACCCCCGAGAGCGCCCGGGTGCGAGCGGGAATCGGCGCGCTCGACCCCGACGGGTCGCGCGCGGCGACGCTCGTCGGCACGCCCGGACCGCACTTCCGCGAGCCTTGCCGCGTTGGCCAACGGCATCGCCGCGCACGTGCTCGACTTCGACGACACCTTCAATCCCGATCGCACCACCATCCACGGCAGCGCCCCGCTGTGGCCCGCCATCGCCGCGGCCAGTGAACTGGTCACGGTCTCCGGCGCGGCCGCCGTCGCGGCGTTCGTCGCGGGATTCGAGGTGCAGACCCGGGTCGCGGTGGCCGCGGGGCCCGGGACACTACGACGTCGGCTGGCATGTCACCGGCACGGTCGGCCACATCGGGGCGGCGGTCGCCACGGCACGCCTGCTCGGGCTGTCGGCCGAGCAGACGCTCGCGGCGATGGGCACCGGCGCCACCCAGTCTGCGGGCATGAAGGTCGTCTACGGCTCGATGGGCAAGTCGCTGCACGCAGGCAAGGCCGCGATGGACGGGCTGATCTCGGGTTTCCTTGCGCGCGACGGCTTCACGTCCAGCACCGAGGCCGATCGAGGGACACCGGGGCTTTCTCCATCTCTTCTCGCCCGACCCGCCCCGAGCGGGCGGTCGAGGGGACTCGGCGACACCTGGTACCTGCCGCGCGACGGTTTCAAGCCCTACGCCTGCGGCTCGCTCACCCATCCGCCGGCGCAGGCCCTTCTCGAGTTGCGTTCCGAACACGGCCTGACCGCCGCCGATGTCGAGTCGGTCGACGCCTATCGTGCACGACTACGTCAAGACCACGACCGGCCTGGCCGAGCCGCGCACCGGGCTGGAGGGCAAGTTCAGCATCTACCACGTGCTCGCGGTCGCGCTCGCCGACGGCGCGGCATTCCTCGACCAGTTCACCGACGAACGGGTCGCCGATCCCGAGCTGGCGGCGCTCCGCCGTCGGGTGACACGTCCATGTCGACCCCGAGCAGACCAAGGATTCCGCGCGCGTCGTGCTGTCGCTGCGCGACGGCCGGAACGCTCGAGCGCCACGTCGCCCCACAACCTCGGCACCCCGGACAACCCGATGACCGATGGGCAGCTCGAGGACAAATTCAACGCCTTGGCCTCGCCGGTGCTCGGCCGTGCGCGCACCGACGAGCTCGCCGCGGCGAGCTGGAAGTTCCTCGAGCTCGACGACATCCGGAACTGCTCGACCTGACCGTTCCCGGCTAGGCCGCGGCGGGCGCCAACGCCTGCCGCAGCATCGCGCACTGACTCTTGAAGAACGACTGCGACACTCGAGCTTTCGGAACGATCCCGTCGAAGCCGTGGAACGCGCCCGCGACGACCTCGACCTCGCACGGCACTCCCGCGGCCTTCAGTCGCTCGGCGTAGGCCAGGTCCTCGTCGTGAAACAGGTCGAGTGTGCCGACCCCCATCCATGCCGGCGGCAGCCCGCTGAGATCCTTGTGGCGCGCAGGCACCGCGACCTCGGGGTCGGCGTCGCCGAGGTAGGCCGACCACCCGAACTTGTTGCTCGACTGGTTCCACAGCCGAAGGCCCGCGTTGTCCAGCCCTCGCGGTCCACCGTGCGATCGTCGAGCATCGGGTACACCAACAGCTGGGCCACCAGCGCCACCTCGCCGCGATCGCGGGCCAGAAGGGCCAGCGCCGCGGCCAGTCCGCCGCCCGCGCTGGCGCCGCCGATCGCGACCCGGGCCGGGTCGACCGACGGCAGTCGCCGCCAACCACGTCAATGCCGAATAGCAGTCCTCCAGCGGCGCCGGGATAGGGGTTCTCGGGCGCCAAGCCGGTAGTCGACCGAGACGACGGTGACGCCGAGCTCGCGGGAGTAGCGCCGGCACAGCACGTCGTCCTGCGCCGCGTGGCCGATGACGTATCCGCCGCCGTGAATCCACAACAGCGCCGGCCCCGTACCGGATCCGCCTGCCGGCCGGTACAACGCGCACCCCGACACCCGACGACAGGGTCAGCGCCTCGATGTCCTTGGGCACCCGCCGCCACATCATGCGCGTCGCCATCCGGATGAACGGAAACGTCACCGGGTGTGATCACCTGCTTGGGAATCAACGCGCGCGACGCGGCGAAGGTCGGGATGAAAGTCGTCGATCGGCACCCGACAAGTATTACCAGCGCGAGCGAAAGCTACACGTTCGGACTTCCGGCAGGGTTTGCTGGCTGCATGATTGGCGGCGTGTCTGCCGGTGTGGTGAGCCGGTCCGCCGAAATGCGGTCGATTGCGCGATTCTTCGCGGCGGTCGGCCAGCAGCCCTCGGGTCTTCTTCTGGAGGGCGAGGCCGGCATCGGCAAGACCACGCTGTGGCTGGCCGCGTTGCAGCAGGCGCGGGCGCAAGGGTTTCACGTGTTGTCCGCCCGGGCGTGGGAGGCGGAGTCCGTGCTCGCCTACGGCACTGTGGCCGACCTGCTGGCCGACATCGACGCCGGCGCGCCCGACGGCGCTGCCCGACGTGCAACGCCTCGCGGTGGACCGGGTACTGCTGCGCGGCCTCGGCGGCGGGCCGGAAACGGATCAACACGTCGTCGCGGCGGCGCTGTTGTCGGTCATCGAGGCGCTCGCCGCCGACGCGCCGGTCATCGTGGGCATCGACGATCTGCAGTGGCTCGACGCGTCCAGCCAGGCCGTGGTGGCGTTCGCGGCGCGGCGGCTGCGGGGACGGGTCGGACTGATCGCCACCGAGCGCACGGAGCCCGACCGCGGCAGCGTGATCTCCTGGCTGCAACTCGCGCGACCCGACGCGGTCGACCGGATCCGTGTGCGTCCGTTGAGCCTCGGCGGGCTGCACGAGTTGGTGAGCTGAGCGATTGGGCCGATCGTTCTCCCGGCCGACGATGGTGCGGATCGCCGAGATCTCCGGCGGCAACCCGTTCTACGCGCTGGAGATGGCTCGTGCCATCGACACCGAGCCCGATCTGCCCCGCACGCTGGCCGACCTGGTGCGGATCCGCATCGCCGATCTCGACAAGGATGCCGACGACGCGCTGCTCGCCGCGGCCTGTGTGGCCGAGCCGACGGTGGACATGCTCGCCCGCGTCGCAGGCACGACCGCCGAACGCATGGCTTCGCTGCTCGAAGAGGTGGAAAGCCGCGGTGTCATCGAAATCAACGGCAACCGGGTGGATTACGCGCACCCGTTGCTGGCCCGGGGGGTGTACGTGGGTGCGAGCGCCGCGCGCCGCAGGCGGATGCACCGCGCGCTGGCCGAGGTCGTCGACCAGCCCGAGCTGAAGGCGCGCCATCTGGCGCTGGCCTCGTCACGCAAGGATCCAGAGATCCTGCAGGCTCTCGATGACGCCGCCAACGCCGCGCGAGCCCGAGGTGCACCTGCCGCCGCCGCCGAATTACTCGATCTGGCAATAAAACTCGGCGGCGATACGCCCTCGCGCCGGCTACGGTCGGCCGGCCACCACTTCCGTGCCGGGGACACCGACCAGGCCCACGCCGTGCTCGCGCCGGGCATCGAGCAGATGCGGCCGGGCACGCTGCGGGCGCTCGCACTCAATCTCCTCGCGGGGATCTGGATCTACCGCCGCAGCTTCGACGCGGCAGCCGAGGCCCTCACGGATGCGGTGCGGGACGCCGAAGACAACCCCGCGGTGCTGGCACAGACGCTGCTGATGCTGTCGTTCGCACAGGCCAACGCGGGTGAATACGCTGAAGCGCTGCGCAATTCGGAGGAAGCGGTCAAGTACGCCGAGGAACTCGGTATCGGAGTCCTGACCAGTCAGGCGCTCGCCGATTGGCAGATCCTGAGCGCGCTCTGCGGAAACGGCTTCGACGAAGACAGCCTGCGTCGCGCAGTCGAACTGGAGGACCCCGACGTCGATGTGCCGATTCCCTTCCGCGGCCATTCCGCTGCCGCGCAGGTGCTTTCATGGGCCGGCCGACTCGACGAGGCCCACGAGCACATGCAGGTGCTGCGCCGCAGGTGCATAGACCGCGGTGCCGACAGCGACATGTTGTTCGTCGCGGTCTGGGACACGTTGATCAATGTCTGGCGGGCCAGCTTCGCCGAGGGTGGCCGAACGGCCGACGATGCCATGGAGCGGGCCGAGCAGATGGGCGGGGACCACGGCTTGGTGATCGCGCTGACCGTGCGCGGTTTGGTGGCGGCGTACACCGGCCGCGTCGATCAGGCGCGCGCCGATGCCCATGCGGCCATCGAAGCCGCCGAACGCTTTGGCGCACCGCTGCTCGCCGAATGGCCGATGATGACGCTGGGCTTTGTCAGCGTGTCGCTCGGTGACTACGAGCAGGCGCTGACGGACCTGGCCCCCTTGGTCGCGGCGTTCGATCAGCTCACCTGCACGGAGATCATCAAGGCCGGATTCGTGCCTGACGCCGTCGAAGCGATGGTCGCGTTGGGTCGCAGCGACGAGGCCCGGCCGATGATCGAGACGTTGGAGCGCAACGGCAGCCGGCTCGACAGATCGTGGATGCTGGCGATCGCGGCCAGGTGCCGGGCGATGGTCCTGGCCGCGGCGGGCGATGTCGTAGCGGCGGAGCGGGCGGCGCAACAAGCGATGGCCGAGCACGACCGGTTGGCGATGCCGTTCGAACGCGCCCGCACTCTGTTGCTGCTGGGCCAGCTACAGCGCCGGCAACGTCAAAAGCACGGCGCCGCAGCGACTCTCGGCGAGGCATTGAAAGTGTTCGAAATCCTTGGCACACCGTTGTGGGCCGAGCGTGCTCGCGCAGAGTTGGGACGGACCACCTTCACGCGGGACCGGGTGAACGTCCTGACGCCATCGGAGCAACGCGTGGCCGAACTGGCGGCGTCGGGCATGACCAACCGTGACATCGCGGCAGCGCTGTTCGTCAGCGCGAAAACCGTCGAGGCCAACCTGACTCAGATCTACCGCAAGCTCGATATCCGATCCCGCGCGGAGCTCGGCCGGATCATCGGGCAACAGGGCTAGCGTCACGTCACTGAGCCGCGTGTGCGCATTGTGCGACGTGAGTACGCGCGGGCCGGTTTCGGTGATGGCGATGGTGTGCTCGGAGTGCGCCGTGTTCGACCCGTCTGCCGAGCGCAGGGTCCAGCCGTCGGCATCCATCACCAGACGATCGCTGCCTCGTGCCCACCACGGTTCAAGCGCGAGGGTCATGCCCGGCCGCAGCAGCAATCCGCGCCCACGCCGTCCGCGATTGGAGACGTGGGGATCCTCGTGCATGGTGCGACCCAATCCATGCCCGCCGAATTCGGCATTGACGCGATATCCGGCGCCAGTGGCGACTTCGCCGATTGCCGCGGAGATGTCACCGAGTCGACCGCCGGGCACCGCCGCGGCGATGCCGGCGTCAAGGGCTCTTTGGGTCGACTCGATCAGTGCTTTGTCAGCGGCGTCGGCTCTGTCGCCGACGATGACCGTGACCGCAGAATCGGCTACCCAGCCGTCGATCGACACCGCGAAGTCCAGACTCAACACGTCGCCATCACGGAGTATGTAGTCGCGTGGCATGCCGTGCAGCACAGCGTCGTTGACCGACAGACAGATGACGTTCCGGAATGGACCGCGACCGAATGACGGCGCGTAGTCCCAGTAGCATGACGTCGCACCGCGGTCGGCGACAAGCGTGCGGGCATGGCGCTCGAGCTGCATCAGGTTCACTCCTGGCTGCGCCTCGATCGACAGCGTCGCCAGCGTTTCCGCGACGAATGCACCAGTCACTGCCATCTTGTTGATCTCGGCCGCAGTCTTGAGTTCGATCATGGTCGACCTCCGTCCATCGGTATTTTTATACCGCGCTCGAGGTCGGAGGAATGCCCTGGGACAGACGACCAACGATGGCGATCTAGAAGCCGCAACCGCCGGCCGTCACGCCGGAACCGCGCTCAGCGGCGCGACGACCTTTCCGGGTACGCGCGGGCTACCGCATCCCGGTGCGTCGATCACCGCGCTGCGTTCCCCGGACAACGTCCCGTTTCGCTTCGGCGTCAGCGTGAAGGTCACCGTCGCGGGTGCGGGCTTGCCCCCGCAGGTCCATTGGATTCGCTGGGCGGACTGCCACTGCGTTCCGGTCCAGCGGAAGTCGAACGGCACGTCCCGCGCCGACATACTCGAATGCGCGACGCAGACGGTATCGGTGCAGCTGGTGGTGAACGTGACCTCGCTGGCAAATGGTATGGCCGGAGTCGGGGCTCCGTTGAACGTCTGCCGGTCCAGGGCGGTGTTCATGACGTACTGGCCGTTCAGCGGCACCGGCGGGCCGGCGTTGTCCGGGCCGGCGCCGGGAGCGTAAGGGCTGGCCGTTGCCACCGCAGGGGCCATCGCCACCGCTGCGATAACCCCCATAGGAGGGCGAACCTCTCGACCATGCCTCTCATGTGTGCGCCGAAGGACCGCCGCGAGGAATCGGGTGTTTCCCTATGTTTTGGGCCTACTTCAGCAAAGGGTCGCGCGGCAGCCCGAGAATCCGCTCGGCGATCGTGTTGCGGGTGATCTCCGACGTGCCGCCCGCGATCGTCATCGCCCGGTTGCCGAGGTAGGCCTGCGTCAGCGTCGGCGTTTGCCCGACGACGGCCGCCGAGCCCGCCAACTCCAGGCCCAACTCGGTCATCCGCTGGCCGGCCTCGGCCACCAGCAGCTTGGTCACGTTGCCCTCCGGCCCGGGCTCCGAGCCGGCGATGGCGCGGGTCACCCGGCGCAGGTTCAGCAGCCGAAGCGTGTGCGACTCCGCGATCACCTCGCCCGCCCGTCGCATGTAGTGCGCGGCCGTTTCGGCGGGCGCGTTGTCCAGCAGCTTGATCAGGTCGTCGGCGCTGAACCCGGTCGCCCCGCCCGAACCGCCGCCGATCGAGATGCGCTCATTGCCGAGCGTCGCGCGCGCCACCAGCCAGCCCTTGTTCACGTCGCCGACCACGTCCTCGTCCGGGACGAACACGTCGTCGAAGAAGACCTCGTTGAAGTGGGCGTGTCCGGTCAGCCCCTTCAGCGGATTGACTGTCACGCCAGGGCCTTTCATGTCGATCGCCATCATCGTCACGCCGGCGTGCTTGGGAGCGTCGGGATCGGTGCGCACGGTGGCCAGGCCCCACTGGCACAGGTGCGCCAGGCTGGTCCACACCTTCTGCCCGGTGACCCGCCAGCCGCCGTCGACCTTCTTGGCCGAGGTGCGCACCGCCGCGGCGTCGCTGCCCGCACCCGGCTCGGAGAACAGCTGACACCACATGATCTGGCCGCGCAGCACCGGTTCCACCCAGCGCTCACGCTGGTCGTCGGTGCCCGCCTGCGCGATGGTCAGCGTCACCCATCCGGTGATCCCCATGTCGGGCCGCTCGACCGGTTTTGATTCCCCGGTCGCTCGCTCCTGCCCCCGACCGAACTCCTCCTCGATGACCAGCTGCTCGAGCACGTCCGCGGCGCGGCCCCACGGCTTGGGCCAGTGCGGCACCAGGTAGCCGGAGTCGACGAGGAAGTCACGCTGCTTGTCGGTGGGCAGGCCGCGAAGTGTGGTGACGGCCTCGCGGGCCTGGTCCCGGTACTGCTCGGCCTCGGCGGGCAGGGTGAACGAGGCGCCGTGCGCCTGGCCGCTGCGCTGACCCTCCACGATGTCGAGCAGCGGGATCGGCGCTTTCCGGCCATCAGCGCCGCGAGCGTGCGGGCTCGGCGCAGGTACAGGTGGGCGTCGTGCTCCCACGTGAAACCGATGCCGCCGTGCAGCTGAATGTTGTTCTGCGAGTTGAAGATCTGGGTCCGGATGGCGTGCGACGCGGCGACCGCGGCGGCGAACCACGCGCTGTCCAGGTCGTCGGCGCGCGCCGCGTCCCAGGTGGCCGCGGTCGTCTCCTCGGCGTTCACGAGCATGTTGGCGGCGTGGTGCTTGACCGCCTGGAACGTGCCGATGGTGCGGCCGAACTGCTCGCGCACCTTCGCGTACTCGACCGCCATCTCCAGGGTGGCCCAGCTGACGCCGACCGCTTCGGCCGACGCCAGGATCCGGAACACGGTCCGTGCCTTGCGCGCGGCGCCGCGCAGCACGCGGTCCTCGGCGATCGTCACGCCGCGCAGTGCGACAGACCCGACGCTGCGGGTGGTGTCCAGCGACGTCAGCGCCGTGATCGTGACCCCTTCGGCTGAGTCTTTCTGGCTGGCGTCGACGACCACCACGTCGTCGCCGGCGACGACGACCAGCAGGTCGGCGTCCGGTGCGCCAAGGACTGCGGGGCTCTCGCCGGTGACCACCAGATCGGACCCGACCGTCACGCTGCCCGACACGGCCAGCGCGCCGACGGTGCTGCCGTCCGCCAAGCCCGGAAGTAGTTCGGCGCGAACGGAATCCGGCGCGCAGCGGTCGATCACCACCGCCGCGGCGACGCTCGGCAGGAACGGGCCGGGACACAGCTCATGGCCCTGGGCCTCCAGTACCACCGCCAACTCGGCGAGTCCGAACCCCGAACCGCCGTGCTCCTCGGCGATCGCCAGGCCGGTCCAGCCCAGGTCGGCGGCCGCCGACCAGATCTCGGCCGGATGCGATGACCCGTCCTCGAGGGTCGCGCGGGCCGCGGCGCGGCTGTTCAGCCTGTTGAGCTGGCCGAACGCCGCATCGGCGAGGTCGGTGTGTTCTTCGGTGATGGCAAGGGCTGACTTACTCACGGTGGAAGTCCTCAATTACGTTTCGCTGACGTTGACTCGTCAATTCACGCTAGCCCCTTTGCCCAGGTCAACGTATACGTGATCCGGGTCACATCTAATCGTGACTGTGTCGATCAGTGAGACAAGTTGCGGAATGTTGTCGTTTAGAAGCTGGCCGTGCGGGGTACAGTCGCGCAATGTCGCCGAAAGACCGGATACCCGGTACCCCGGACCGACCATGTGGACACGTGCCCGGTGGTTGCTGAGGGCCGGTCCCGCCGACTACATGCTGGCGATGAGCGTGGCGTCGGCATCCCTGCCCGTCATCGGGAAACACCTTGAGCCACTTGGCGCCGCGACCGCCATGGGCGTCTGGGGCTATCGCCATCTGCCCGATTTCGTCGGCGCGACGGCCAAATCGTTGTTTAGCCCGGGCAACGCCGAGCTGAAGCGTTCCGAACGCGACAGACCAACACCGTCACGGAGGCCGCGCTGCGCGGCATCGTGAACGCCAAGGACCTCGAGATCGAGTGGCCCGCGCCGGAGAAGGCGCCCCCGCTGTGGAAGATGCGCGAGCACCGCCGCAGCGTGTACCGCACATCCGTGCAGTACGGCCCGCGTCCGTCCCAGCTGCTCGATGTGTGGCGGCCCAAGGACCTGCCTGCCGAACCCGCGCCGGTGCTGATCTTCGTCCCCGGCGGCGCCTGGGTACACGGCAGCCGCCTGCTGCAGGGCTATGCGCTGATGTCGCACCTGGCCGAGAAGGGCTGGGTGTGCCTGTCCATCGACTATCGCGTGGCGCCGCACCACACGTGGCCGTCGCACATCACCGACGTGAAGACGGCGATCGCCTGGGCGCGGGCGAACGTCGACAAGTTCGGCGGCGACCGCAATTTCGTTGCGATCGCCGGGACTTCGGCGGGTGGCCACCTGTCGGCACTGGCCGGTCTGACCGCCAACGACCCGGAGATGCAGTGCTGAGTTGCCGGACGGCTCGGATACCTCGGTGGACGCGGTGGTGGGTATCTACGGCCGCTACGACTGGGAGGATCGCTCGACTGCGGAGCGGGCACGGTTCGTGGACTTCCTGGAGCGCGTGGTGGTCAAGCGCAAGCTCGCCAAGCACCCCGACATCTATCCGCAAGGCCTCGCCGATCGCACGGGTGCACGCCGACGCGCCACCGTTCCTGGTCATCCACGGCACCGGTGACAGCGTCATCCCCGTCGCGCAGGCCCGCAGCTTCGTCGAGCGGATGCGCGCAGTGTCGCAATCGGTGGTGAGCTACGTCGAGCTGCCGGGCGCCGGTCACGCGTTCGACATGATCGACGGCGCCAGGACCGGTTCGGCGGCGACGGCAATCGGCCTGTTCCTCAACCAGATTCACCGAAACCGGTCGCTGATCGGGGCGAAGAAGGTTATATAGGCTACCTCCGGGGAGGAGGTAGCTTTTGAAGAGGCTCAGCGGGTGGGACGCGGTCCTGCTGTACAGCGAGACGCCGACCGTGCACATGCACACCCTCAAGCTCGCGGTCATCGACGTCTCCGAGCTGAAGGGCCGGCAGTTCGGCATCGACGAGTTCCGTCAGGTCATCCGACGGCCGGCTCCACAAGCTCGAGCCGTTCTGCTATCAGCTCGTCGACATCCCGCTCAAGATGCACCACCCGATGTGGCGGGAGAACTGCGAGGTCGACCTCGAGTACCACGTCCGGCCGTACCGCGTCGACAGCCCCGGCGGCCGCCGCCAGCTCGACGAGGCGGTCGGGCCGGATCGCCAGCACCCCGCTGGACCGCAGCAAGCCGCTGTGGGAGATGTACTTCATCGAGGGCCTGGCCAACGGCCGCATCGCGGTGCTCGGCAAGATCCACCACGCACTGGCCGACGGCGTCGCGTCGGCCAACCTGCTGGCGCGCGGGATGGACCTGCAAGCAGACTCCGCAGGCCGACCGTGACTCCTATGCATGTGAGCCGCCGCCGACCAAGGGCGAACTCGTGCGCACGGCGATCGCCGACCACGTGCGGCATATCGGCCAGCTGCCCGGGGTGATGCGCTACACCGCGCAGGGCATCGGCCGGGTGCGCAAGAGCTCCCGCAAGCTGTCGCCGGAACTGACCCGGCCGTTCACTCCGCCGCCGTCGTTCATGAACCACCGCGTCGACGCGCAGCGCAAGTTCGCCACCGCCACGCTGGCCCTCGCCGACGTGAAGGAGACCGGCAAGCATCTCGGCGTCACGATCAACGACATGGTGCTCGCGATCTCGGCAGGGGCGTTGCGCCAGCTGTCGCTCAAGTACGACGGCCACGCCGACCACCCGCTGTTGGCCTCTGTCCCAGTCAGTTTCGACTTCTCCAGGGATCGCATCTCGGGTAATCGGTTCAGTGGCGTCATGATGGTGGTGCCCATCGAGCTCGACGATCCACTGGAGCGGGTGCAGGCCGTGCACGAGGCCGCAGTGGACGCCAAGGAGGCCCACCAGCTCCTGGGCCCCGAGCTCGTCAGCAGGTGGGCGGCGTACTTCCCGCCCGCACCGGCGGAGCGGCTGTTCCACTGGCTGGCCGACAAGGACGGCCAGAACAAGGTGCTCAACATCCCGATCTCGAACGTGCCGGGGCCGCGGGAGCCCGGGCGCGTCGGCGGAGCGCTGGTGACCGAGATCTACTCCGTCGGCCCGCTCACGACGGGCAGTGGTTTGAACATCACCGTCTGGAGCTACGTCGACCAGCTCAACGTCTCGGTGCTTTCCGACGGCGCCACGCTGACCGATGCGCACGAGCTGACCGATGCGATGGTCGACGCATTTGTCGAAATCCGCCGGGCCGCAGGACTTTCCGAGAAGTTGACGGTTATCGAATCCGCTATGGCTGATTGTCGGCTCGGCCGACGGTGGCCTGATGGTCGGCTCGAGTCCGACAGTGGCCGACTGCCGCATTCGGAACGCGCTTGGCGTGCACCCAGGACAGGAACTCTCCACCGCCTGGCGGTGTAGTGCGCCCGCGGCGAACCGTAGTAGAAGTCGAATGCATGCTGCGCGTGCGGGATCTCCGCATAGGCGACGGTCGACGTCGACACGGCACGCAGCGCTTCGGCGAACTCGCGGCCCTCCTGCACCGGAATGATGGAGTCGTCCTGGCCGTGGAGGATGAAAAACGGTGGGGCGTCGGGCCGTATCCGCTTGATCGACGATGCGTCGAGTACACCTGCCTGTGCTCGGCGAACCGCTTCTTGACCACGAACTTCTGCAGGAACGCGATGAACTCCCTGCGGCCCGACCGTGCGCGGTGACCCAGTCGTAGCGACCGTAGATCGGCACCGCCGCCACCACCGATGTGTCGGCGTCCTCGAAACCCGGCTGCCATTGCGGGTCGTTGGGAGTCAGCGCGGCCAGCGAGGACAGATGGCCACCCGCCGAACCGCCGGTGATCGCGACGAAATCGGGGTCACCGCCGTAGTCGGCGATGTTCTCCTTGATCCACGCCAGCGCCCGCTTGACGTCGACGATGTGGTCCGGCCAGGTGTTCTTCGGGCTGACGCGGTAGTCGATCGACACGCACACCCAGCCGCGCTCGGCCATGTGGCTCAGCAGCGCATAGCTCTGTGGCCGCCGCATGCCGATGGCCCAGGCGCCGCCGGGCACCTGCAGCAGCACCGGCGCCTTGCCGTCCCGCGGCAGGTCGGCGCGTCGCCAGATGTCGGCGCGGTTGACCCGGCGGTGCGGGCCGTATTGCACGGTGTTTGTCTTTCTCGACGTAGCGCCGGCGAATCAACTCGTTGGGCCACACACCGATCGCGGCCCAGCCGCCGGCGCCGCGCGGTTGCGACTGGTTGGCGATCCGTTCGTAGTCGTCGCCGAGCGCCTCGCGCAGCGGCTCCTCGAAATCCGGCTTGCGACGCCATGTTGCGGCGCTGGATGAGCCACAACAGACGCCCACGCGATCGCCGTGAGCAGCAACGCGATTCGGCCCCGCGCGCCCTTGAAGTCGCCGCGCAGGCCGCGGCGCACCGCGTCGAGCACCGAGACCGCCATGTACAGCGGCGACATCTCGGTGGTCGGCCAGCCGAACGCGAAGACCGGCAGGGTGATGTAACCCTCCCGGCCGATCGGCCGCACGCCGTTGGCGGCGTTGACGAGTTCCGCGACCGCGCGCAGCAGCGGATGTCGACGCTTACTCATTGAGGTCCTTGATAGCCGAAGCGCTGGCGATTCAAAACCGAGTCAGCCCAGCACCGGCAGCCGGCGCTCGTCGGCCAGCTCGTCCAGAGCCCGCTGCATGACGTGCCGCACGTGGGCGTCGACCTCGTCGATGTCCGGGTTCTCGCCGAATTCGGCGACGATGTCGATCGGCGGCAGCACCTGCATGACGATCTTCGACGGCAGCGGGATGTTCGGCGGAACCACCAGTGATAGGCCGAACGGGAAGCCGAACGAGATCGGCACGATCTTGGTGCGCGCCAACCGCGCGATCGGCCCGAGACGCTTGGCCAGCCACGTCCCGCGGGTCAGGAAGATCTGCGTCTCCTGACCGCCGATCCCGACCGCGGGAACGATCGGCACCCCGGCGTTGAGCGCGGCCTTGATGTAGCCGGTGCGGCCACCGAAGTCGATCACGTTCTCGGTGAACGTCGGCCGGTACACGTCGTAGTCGCCGCCGGGGAACACCACGACAAGGCCGCCGGAGCGCAGCGCCGCATCGGCGTTCTCATGGTTGGCGCTGATGTAACCGATCTTCTTGAAGAAGTCCCCCGTCGGCCCGACGCTGAGCATGTCGTGGCTCAGCGTGTAGAGGGGACGGTCATAGCCGTGGTGGTCGTAGAAGTCCGCCGCCAGGATCGGGACGTCCATCGGCAACATGCCACCGGAGTGGTTGCAGACCAGCAGCGCGCCACCGGCGGGCATGTTCTCCAGCCCTCGCACCTCCGACCGGAAGTAGCGCTTGAGGAAGGGCCTGCAGATACCCATGACGCGCTCGGTGAGGCCCGGGTCCCACTTGGTGAGTTCCGACGGCTCGCTCTTGGTCGTGGCCATGTGTCTCCCTGGCTCAAAAATTAGAACGTGTTCTAGTTTACCTCATGAACAGGGCAGACCCTTCATGGGTTTGTCGCCGCACCGTTCCGGCTACCGTATCCGTATGAACGGCCGCGAGTTACTTGCGGGCCGCTACGAACTTCGGGGCGTTCTCGGTCGCGGCGGGATGGCTGAGGTCCACGAAGGGTGGGATACCCGACTGGACCGCGCGGTGGCCGTCAAACTTCTCTATCCCGTTTATGTCGCCGACCCCGTCCTACGGTGCCGGTTCGAGGCCGAAGCGCGCGCAGCTGCCGGCCTCAACCACCCCAACATCGTCTCGGTCCACGACTCCGGGGATCACGACGGCACTCCGTTCATCGTGATGGAGCGACTGCCGGGCCAGACGCTCGCCGATGTGATCGCGCAAGGCCCGATGCCGCCAGAGCGGGTGCGGACGATGCTTCGGGACGTGCTCGGCGCATTGGACGCGGCGCATGCGGCGGGAATCGTCCATCGCGACATCAAGCCCGGGAATATCCTCGTCGCGCCGACCGGCGCGATGAAGGTGGCGGACTTCGGCATCGCCAAAACTGCCGGAGCCGCGCACACCGCGACGGGTCAGGTCATCGGGACGATGGCGTACATGAGTCCCGCGCGCGTGGCAGGCGCACCGGCATCCGTCGCTGATGATCTGTATGCGCTGGGCGTCATGGCATACGAGGCGCTCACCGCGCAACGGGCGTATCCCCAGGAGAACCCGGCGGCGCTTGTTCGGGCCATCTTGTATGACCCTCCGCCGCCGATTTGCGCAATGCGGCCGGACGTCGACTTCGTGATGGGCGAGGTCATCGATCGCGCGATGGCCCGCGATACGGGTCGGCGGTACAGCAGCGCGGATCAGATGCGCGCCGCGCTAGCCGGTCACCCTGCCGTCCCGGCCCGCGACCAAGGTGCTCGCCGAACCGTGCCTCCGTCGACCAGTCACTTCGTTCCCGTGCAGGCCCGGCGTAAGCCGATGAGCCTGGAACGCAAACTGCTGCTGGGTGCAGGAGCATTGGTCGCCCTCAGCGTCACGGCAGTCGCGTTGGCGGTGGACCCGTCGCCGACTTCACAGCCGACCGCCCCGGTCAGCGGCAGCACAACCGTGGCTCCTCCCGCTCCCACCCCGGTTCCACCGGCGCCGAGCGCAGCACCGGTGGTGGAGCAGCCCACAGCGGAACCCGGGGAGGGGAAGAAGGGCGGCGACAAGAAGGGCAACCAAGGCAACGGCAACGGAAACAAGAAGCACGGATAACCCCGCGCGGGTCACCCAGACCTCGAACCTGCTTTCGGTCGTTACGATCACCGGCGTGACTGACAACAGCGAAGAAGTGGTACTGGTCGAGCAGCGCGACCGCATCCTGATCATCACCATCAACCGTCCCGAGGCCAAGAACGCGGTGAACGCCGCGGTCAGCCAGGGCCTTGCGGATGCGATGGACCGACTCGACGGCGACGCCGGGCTCTCGGTCGGCGTCCTCACCGGCGCGGGCGGCTCGTTCTGTGCCGGGATGGACCTCAAGGCGTTCGCGCGCGGCGAGAACGTCGTGGTCGAGGGCCGCGGCATGGGATTCACCCAGCGTCCGCCCGTCAAGCCGTTGATCGCGGCGGTCGAGGGTTTCGGGCTGGCCGGCGGAATGGAACTGGCGCTGGCGTGCGATCTGATCGTCGCGTCCAAGGACGGGGCGTTCGGCATTCCCGAGACGAAGCGCGGGCTCGTCGCAGGCGGCGGCGGACTGCTGCGGCTGCCGCAGCGCATCCCCTATGCGATCGCGATGGAACTCGCGCTGACCGGCGACAGGCTGCCGGCGACGCGGGCCAAGGAGCTCGGCCTGGTCAACGTCCTCGCCGAACCCGGCAAGGTGCTGGATGCGGCGATCGAGCTGGCCGAGAACATCACCGCGAACGGGCCGCTGGCCGTCGCCGCGACGAAGCAGATCATCGTCGAGTCGCGCGGCTGGAGCCCCGAGGAGATGTGGGACAAGCAGACCAAGATCCTCGCACCGGTCTTCATGTCGAACGACGCCAGGGAGGGTGCGGTCGCATTCGCCGAGAAGCGGCCGCCGAAGTGGACGGGTACCTGATCCGTCGTCGTTGATGGAGGTATGACGGACCTATCGGCTTACTTCAGCCGCGTCGGATACACGGGAGCACCGGAACCGACGCTCGAGGCGCTGCACGCGCTAGTCGCCGCGCACAACGGCGCCATCCCGTTCGAGAACCTCGATCCGCTGATGGGCACGCCCGTCGCCGACCTCGGGCAAGCCGCGCTCGCCGACAAGCTCGTGCACCGGCGCCGCGGCGGCTACTGCTACGAGCAGAACGGGCTGATGGGATATGTGCTGGCGGAGATGGGGTTCGGAGTCGACCGCCTCGCAGGCCGCGTGGTGTGGATGAGCACGTCCGAGGAGCTGCCTGCGCAGACGCACGAGGCGCTGTCGGTGACGGTGCCGGGGGTGGACGGGCCGTGGCTCGTCGACGTGGGATTCGGCGGGCCGACGTTGTCGTCGCCGATCAGGCTCGAAGTCGGTCCCGTTCAGCAGACCCGCCACGAGCCCTACCGGTGCGTGAGCACGGTGACGAGCTTCTGCTCGAGACCGAGGTCCGCGGCAAGTGGCAACCCCTTTACACGTTCGACACGCGCCTGCGCCCACCGATCGACCGGGAAGTCGGAAGTTGGTATGTGTCAACGCATCCCAATTCGCATTTTCGTCACCGGTCTCATGGTCGCACTCGTCACCGACGACGCCAGGTGGAACATGCGTGGCCGCAATCTCGCGATCCACAGCGGTGGCGGCACGGAACGGATCAGGTTCGACACCGCCGCGGATGTTCTGGTGGCGCTGACCGAGCGGTTCGGCATCGACGTGGCCGACGCAGGCCCCCTGTCGGACGTCGAGGCGCGCGTCAACGCGGTGCTGGACAGCTGACCACGACGTCCCACGGGTCGTCGGCCGCCAGCGCCATGCGGCCCAGCCGCCGCGCGTATTCACCGGTGCTGCCGAAGTCGCCGACCCAGCTTCGCGCCCGCATGGTGGCCAGCCACAGCCGGTGCTCGACGGTGACACCGATCGCGCCGTGCAGTTGGTGGGCGATGGTGGTGACCGGGCCGACCGCGCGCCCGACCGCGACCTTGGCCACCGTCACCGCGTAATCGGTTGCGGCGCTGTCGAAGCCGTAGTCGGTCGCGGCGGCGACCGCCAGTGTGGTGGCGGCGCGGGCCCGCTCGATCTCGCCTGCCATCGCCGCCAGCGAATGCTGCACGGCCTGAAACTTGCTCAGCGGGCGGCCGAACTGCACGCGCTCACCGGTGTGCGCTCACGGTCATGTCGCGCGCCGCGTCAAGCGCGCCGATGATCTGCACACAGCGCGCCCACGCGCCGCGGCGGACCAGCTCGTCGGCGACCGGATGCGTCGACAGACGCGAAGTCGTCGACGCGCCATGTCGAACGTGAAGGAGCCGCGCGGCTCGCCCGGCCAGATCGTGGTCTTCGACGATGTCTGCCCGCATCGGCGATCGCGACGTGAAGCTCGTCCGGGGTGCGCGCGGCCAACACGACGGTCGCCGCGGCCACGGCACATCGCGGGCGGTCCGGCGACCCGGCCGTCGCCGCACGTCGGCGTCGGCGATCGCGACCGTCAGCGGCCCGGTGTCGGGCACCGCGACACCGGCCGTCGCCGCGAGCCAGGCTGCGAGCAGGTCGGTCTCGGCGATCGGCACCGCGCGCCGCGTGCTTGGCCAGGCCCGTCAACACGATCGCCGCCTCGGCCGGACCCGCGTCCTCGGCACTGGTCAGCCGGCTCAGCCCGGTCTCCTCGAGGTTGCGCCACAGCGCCTCGTCGAATGAGTCGGGCAAGCCCCGGCTGCCGACCCTGGCCTCGAACGACCGCCGGCCCAGGTCGTCGACCAGCTGCTCCAGCTCGCTCATGGCGCTCATCGCTGTCCTCGGCTCTTCGCGCAAGCGCTCATCGCTGTCCTCGGCTCTTCGCGCAAGCGCTCATCGCACCCCCATCCCTCGAGCGACCACTCCCGCGCAGCACCTCATTCGTCCCGCCGCGCAGCGTGAACAGCGGCGAATGCAGCTGGGCGGTGGCCAGCAGATGCGCGCAACCGCCCTGCCTCCGGTGACCGCGGCATCGACGTGGTCCAGCAGATCGGCGGCCAGCTCGACCGAGTCCTGCTCGAAGCGAGTGCCGAGGTCCTTCACCAGCGCCGCCCGGGTCGCCGCATCCTCGCCGTCGGCCAGGGCGCGGGCCACCGAGACCGACAGCTGGCGCAACGAAATCACCCGGCCACAAGTTCACCCACGTCGGCGGCGGTCCCGTCGTCGACGTCGTCCTGTACCCAGCGCGCGGATCACGCCGAAGATCAGGGTCGCGGTCGACAGGATGCGCTCGGGACCGCTGCGCTCGAACCCGAGCTCGGAGGTGACCTGCCGCCAGCCGTCGCCGATCTCGCCGAGCACGTCGGCGTCGGGAACGAAGACGTCGTCGAACGTGACCTCGTTGAAGTGGTGTTCGCCGCCCATCTGGACGATCGGGTCGATGGTGATGCCCGGTGAATCCAGCTGCACGATGAACTGGCTGAAGCCCGCGTGCCGGTGCTCCGGATCGAGCGGGCTGGTGCGGGCCAGCACGACGATCCGGTGGGCCAGGTGCGCGCCGCTGGTCCACACCTTGGTCCCGCTCAGTGACCAGCCGCCGTCGGCCTCGCTCGCCCGCGTCGACACCGCGGCCAGGTCCGACCCCGCGCCGTGCTCGCTCATCCCGATCGCCGCGTGCATCCGGCCCGCCGCGATGACGGGCAGCAGTTCGCGTCGCTGCTCCTCGGTGCCGTAGGACAGCAGGGAGGGCGCGAACTGGCGGTCGGAGAACCAGTGCGCCGCGACCGGTGCGCCCTGCGCCAGCAGTTCCTCGGTCACCACGTAGCGGTGCAGATGGCCCAGCCCGCGGCCGCCGTAGTCGGTCGGGATGGTCAGGCCGACGAAGCCCGCATCGCCGAGGCGCGCGGAGAAGTCGCGCGTCCCACCTCGCCAGCCAGGAGTCCACGGCCGGCTGCCAGCCGAACTCGGCGCGGTCGGCGGCCAGGAACTCCCGGATCGCCGCCCGCAGTTCGGCCAGGTCCGCGTCGTTGGCGCACAGCGCGTCGAATTCACTCACTGGGCACGACACTAGTGAGCGGTGATCCGACAGGTCCCTCAAGGACCCGCTCGCCGGCGTGCTGAGCAGGAATTGTCATGTCCATCTGTCGGCCGGCGCGACCATACTCGATAACCGTGAGCGACGGATCACATCGCGACCGGCTGCGGGAACTGCTGGACGCGGTCGTCGACGCCGACAACACCGACGTCGGCGACATGGCGCGCAGCAGCTACGCGTCGGAGTTCCACTTCTCGCGGGAGGTGCGCCGGCTGACCGGAGAGTCGCCCGCCGCACTGCGGCGGCGCATCATGCTCGAGCGCGCGGCCTGGCGGCTGCACCGCGGCGAGAGCGTGTCCGCAGTGGCCGCCGACGAAGGCTGGTCGTCGGCGGAGGTGTTCTCCCGCGCATTCAGCCGCACCTTCGGGGTGCCACCGTCGCGGGCGGCCGATATCGGCTTCCGCCTGCCCGCGCCCAACGGCCTGCATTTCCACCCGCCGCAGTCGCTGTGGCTGGACAGCGACGGTGACACAAAGGAGCCCGACATTTCGCAGTTGATGGTCGCCCACGACATCGCCGACACCGCCCACCTCATCGACCAGGCCACGGCGCTGTCCAAAGAGCAATGGACAGACGAGATTTCACCCGGGCAAGAGGTGCTCGAGTGGGACGGCCCGAACCCAGCGTCGGTGCGGTGCTCGGCGCGATCGTGTGGACGAAACAGGTGTGGCTGGCCACGATCGAGGGCCGCGACTTTCCGGGACGAGCAGGCGACACAGCCCGATTCGACGACACCCGAGCAACTGGCCGCACATCACGAAGACATCGGAAAGCGCTGGAGTGCAATGGTTTCAGAGTATTCCGCAGAAGGCCGGCTCGGCGACACCGTCATCGACGCGTTGTGCGATCCGCCGGAGTCGTTTCAGCTGTACGGCATCGTCGCACACGTGCTGACCTATTCCGCACACCGTCGCGGGCTCGCCCGGGCAATGCTCGCCCGCCACGGCGTCCGCGCCGGCGGCGGTGACCCGCTCGAATGGATGAGAGGCAACTGACATGGCAACCGTGTACTTCACCGCGTCCAGCCTGGACGGCTACATCGTCGACGAGGCCGACAGCCTGGACTGGCTGTTACCCGCGACGTCGACGCCGACGGACCGTTCGGGTATCGAGGCATTCATGAAATCCATTGGCGCGCTGGTGATGGGATCGGCCACCTACGAGTGGCTACTCAAGGACCAACCCGGTGCGTGGATGTACGAGCAGCCGTCGTGGGTGCTGACCCACCGCCCGCACATCATCGCCGACGGCCACGCGGTGCAGACGTTCGACGGTGACGTCGCCGAGCTGCATCCGAAATTGGTTTCGGCCGCAGCAGACAAGGATGTGTGGGTGGTCGGCGGGGGAGACGTGGCCGCGCAGTTCGTGACGGCGGGACTGATCGACGAGATGATCGTCACGTACGCCCCGTGCTCGCTGGGCGGCGGCGCGCGGGTATTGCCGATCCGCTCCGAATGGGTCCTTGCGGAGTCGGCCGTCAACGGCGAGTTCGTATGTGCTCGGTGGCGAAAGGCCTAAGCGCGGCCGACGGTCGGCAGGCCGTACAGGCGGACGAATTCCCTTGACTTGATCAGGAATTCGATCTGGCAGGCGACGTCGCGCAGTGGATCGACGCTGCGGGTGGACCGGCACAGCACCACCGCGCCCTCCAATGCGGCGATGCATGTGATGGCCAGGGACGCGGCGTCGGGCTCCTCGAATCCATCGGCGACGAAGGCCCGGGTCAGCGCGTCACGCCAGTGGCGGAAGATGCCGCCCGCGACGGTGGTCAGCTGTGGCTCGTCGATCGGTCGAGCCGATCGCCGCCGCCACCACCGGGCAGCCCGCGGTGAAATCGCTCTCGACGAGCAGTTCCTCCCAGAACTCGACGAACTGCCGGACCAGATACATTCCGCCCTTCGCGGCGGCTTCGTCGATGACCTCGGTGATCGCCTCGCCGGCGAACTGCAGCGCCTCGGTCAGGATCTGATTCCGGCCCTCGGGAAAGTGGTGGTACACCGATCCGCGCGGTGCGCCGCTGCGGGCCAGCACCTCGTCGATCGTGACACCCGCAGCGCCACGCTCACGCAACACCTCGGCCGCGCTGATCACCATGTTGGTGCGGGTGGAGCCGCGCTTCGTGCGCGTCTTGGTCGCGGTGGCAGACAGAACAAACCTCCAACGGGTGCGGTCAGGCCGCGCGGGACTGCCGCAGCTGCGACGGACGCCAGCCGAAGCTGCGCGGGCTGAACCGGAACATGGCTCGCGGAGCATGCACCTCGTGCGTGAATCGGCGACCGGCGAAGTTGACCTCAACGATCCACATCGGCGCCTCCCTGTCTATGACCTTCACCATAGAATGGATAACACACGTGCGCAATAACTGCATTCCCGTAAAACGCCGCAACCGCGGTTAACTCCAGGTGAACCCTGCGCTTTGCCACTCTGCCATCGACCAATGGCATCGGCGAGATTATGGTTTATTGCATAATTGAGGCGGCTGTTCGCCACCGCCGACGCCGCGGAGGGCGTGCAGTCGTTCATCGAGCGTCGCGAAGCGCGCTTCCGGGGTCGCTGAGCGCGAAGCGCGGTTTCACCGCCATCCAGGCGGCTACGCTCGGCCCTGTCGGACGTCGAAAGGCGCTAGTCATGGGTCATTACAAGAGCAACGTGCGTGACCTGGAGTTCAACCTCTTCGAAATGCTCGACCTCGAGAAGATTCTGGCCACAGGCGAGTTCGGTGACCTCGACGGCGATTCGGTTCATCAGATGCTCGACGAGGCGTCGCGGCAGGCCGAGGGCCCGCTGGCCGAGTCGTTCGCCGACGGCGACCGCAATCCGCCGACGTTCGATCCGGCCACCCATCAGGTGACCCTGCCCGAGCCGTTCAAGAAGTCGTTCCGGACGTGGCATCAGGGTGAGTGGTTCCGCGTCGGCATGCCCGAGGAGATCGGTGGGGTGCCCGCGCCGTCGATGGTGGAGTGGGCGATCAACGAAATCGTCCTCGGTGGGCAGCCCGCGGCATTCATGTACGAGGCCGGCGCGAAGATGGCGCAGATCCTCTACGGCATCGGCAACGAAGAACAACGCCACTGGGCGACTCTGATGGTGGAGCGTGATTGGGGCGCCACCATGGTGCTGACCGAACCCGATGCCGGATCCGACGTCGGCTGCGGGCCGTACGAAGGCTGTTCAACAACCCGACGGCACCTGGCACCTCGACGGCGTCAAGCGGTTCATCACCAGCGGTGACAGCGACGACCTGTTCGAGAACATCATGCACGTGGTGCTTGCCCGACCCGAGGGTGCGGGACCGGGCACCAGGGGGCTGAGCCTGTTTCTGGTGCCGAAGTTCCATTTCGACCCCGAGACAGGGGAACTGGGTGAGCGCAACGGCGTGTACGTCACCGGCCTCGAACACAAGATGGGCCTGAAGGTCTCCGCGACATGCGAACTCACCTTCGGCCAGCACGGCGCGCCTGCGGTCGGGTGGCTGGTCAACGACACCCACAACGGCATCGCCCAGATGTTCAAGGTGATCGAGTATGCCCGGATGATGGTGGGCACCAAGGCGATTGCCACGTTGTCAACGGGCTATCTGAACGCGCTGGACTATGCGAAGACCCGCGTGCAGGGCGCGGACATGACGCAGATGACCAATAAGAACGCCCCGCGCGTCACCATCCTTCACCACCCCGACGTGCGGCGCGCGCTGCTGGTGCAGAAGTCCTACGCGGAGGGGCTGCGCGCGTTGTATCTCTACACCGCGGCGCATCAGGATCCCGCAGTCGCCGAAGTGGTGTCCGGCGCCGATGCTCAGATGGCCGAGCGGGTCAACGACCTGCTGCTGCCGATCGTGAAAGGCGTTGGCTCCGAACGTGCCTACCAATGCCTCACCGAATCGCTGCAAACGCTGGGCGGTTCGGGATTCCTGCAGGACTATCCGATCGAGCAGTACATCCGCGACGCCAAGATCGACTCGCTGTACGAGGGCACCACCGCGATCCAGGCGCAGGACTTCTTCTTCCGCAAGATCGCCCGCGACCAGGGCGCCGCGCTGACGCATGTGGTCGGGCAGATTCAGCAGTTCCTCGACGCCGAAGCTGCCCGGCCGGAGTTGGCCGACGCGCGCGCGCTGCTGGCCGCCGCGCTGGCCGACCTGCAGGGCATGGCCGCGGCCATGACGGGATACCTGCTCGCCGCACAGGACAATGCCCGCGAGCTCTACCGTCTCGGGCTCCAGTCGGTGCCGTTCCTGCTCGCCGTCGGCGATCTGCTCATCGGATGGCTCCTTCTGCGCCAGGCAGAGACCGCGCTGGCCGCCCTCGACGGTGACCCGAAGGACGCCGACCGTGCGTTCTACAGCGGGAAGGTCGCTGCGGCACAGTTCTTCGCCAAGAGCGTGCTTCCCCGCCTGGCGTCGGACCGCAAGATCGTCGAGACTGTCGACCTCGCGGTCATGGATCTGCGAGAGGAAGCCTTCTAAGCACCGTGGGTCACTACAAGAGCAACGTGCGTGACCTCGAGTTCAACCTGTTCGAGGTTCTCGATCTCGAGAAGACTTTGGACAGTGGGCAATTCGGTGATCTCACCCCCGAAGCGGTGCGCGCGATGATCCGGGAGGCTGCCGACCAGGCGGAGGGGCCACTGGCCGAGCCCTTCGCCGACGGCGACCGACACCCGCCGACGTTCGACCCGGCCACACACGCGGTGACCCTGCCGGAATCGTTCAAGGAGTCCGTGCGGATCTGGCACCACGCTCCCTGGCTGCGCCTCGGCCTGCCCGATGCCATGGGCGGCATCCGGGCGCCTGCGACCGTCAGGTGGGCCATCAACGAGTTCCTCGTGGGCGGCCAGCCCGCGGCGTTCTTCTATCTGGCAGGCCCGCCGATGCTGCAGGTGTTGTACACCGAAGGCAATGAGCAGCAACGCCATTGGGCGGCCCTGGGCATCGAGCGGTACTGGGGCGCCACCATGGTGCTCACCGAACCCGACGCCGGGTCCGACGTCGGCTCGGGCCGCACCAAGGCCGTCCAGCAGCCGGACGGCACCTGGCACATCGATGGCGTGAAGCGCTTCATCACCTCCGGTGACTGCGACGACATGTTCGAGAACATCGCGCATCTCGTCCTCGCCAGGCCCGTCGGGGCGGTCGCAGGCACCAAGGGGCTCAGCCTGTTCCTGGTGCCCAAGTACCTTCCCGATCCCGATACCGGCGCGCCGGGCCCACGAAACGGCGTGTTCGTCACCGGTCTCGAGCACAAGATGGGGCTGACGGCATCGGCCACCTGCGAGCTGACATTCGGCCAGCATGGGACACCGGCCGTCGGATGGCTGGTCGGGGATGTGCACAACGGCATCGCGCAGATGTTCAAAATCATGGAATTCGCCCGAATGGCGGTTGGCTCCAAGGCGATTGCCACTCTGTCGACCGGGTACCTGACCGCCCTTGACTATGCGAAGGCGCTGCCCGACGGTCTCGGCGACGCCGACATCCGCCGGTCGCTGATGATGCAGAAGGCCTACGTGGAAGGCATGCGCGCGCTGTACCTCTTCAACGCCGCGCATCAGGATGCCGCCGCTGCCGCCGTCGTTTCCCGTGCCGACAACGCCATGGCCGCCCGGGTCAACGAGCTGCTGCTGCCGATCGTCAAGGGGATGGGGTCGGAACGGTCGTATACGTGTCTGGCCGAATCGCTGCAGATACTCGGTCCCGCAGGGTATCTGCAGGATCATCCCCTCGAGCAGTACATCCGCGACGCCAAGATCGATTCGCTGTACGAGGGCACCACGGCCATTCAGGCGCAGGACTTCTTCTTCCGCAAGATCGTGCGCGACGGGGGTGAAGCGCTGGGCCACATCGCCGCGCAGATCACGGACTTCATCCGTCACCCGCAGGCTCGCCCCGAGCTGGTGGACGGTCGCCGGCTCCTGGCGGCGGCACTGACCGACGTGCAGGCCATGATCGCTGCGCTGACCGGCTATTTCGCGAAGTCCCGCGAGGAACCCCGCGAGGTGTACCGCGTCGGGCTCGGCTCGGTGGCGCTGCCTGATGGCAGTGGGCGACCTGCTGATCGGGTGGCTCCTGCTCCGGCAGGCCGAGGTCGCCCTGAATGCGCTCGACGGCGATCCGTGGCAGAAGCCGACCACGCGTTCTATCGCGGAAAGATAGCCGCCGCAAAGTTTTTCGCGAAGAACGTGTTGCCGCGGCTGTCCGCCGAACGCAAGGTCATCGAAGGCATCGATCTCACGGTCATGGACATGCGCGAAGAAGCCTTCTGACGTCTACGTCGCGGGGTGTATCCGAACGGCAGCAGGATGCTCTTGGCTTGCGTGTACTGCTCGATGCCCTCCGGGCCGTTCTCGCGGCCGATGCCGGAGTTCTTGTAGCCGCCGAACGGCGCGCCGGGATCGAAGGCGTACATGTTGACCGCGTAGGTGCCGGTGCGGATCTGCGACGCGATCTTCATCGCCTTGTCGTTGTCGGTGGTGAACACGCTGCCCGCGAGGCCGTACGGCGAATCGTTGGCGATGCGGACCGCGTCGTCCTCGGTGTCGTAGGGGATCACCGCGAGCACGGGCCCGAAGATCTCCTCCTGGGCGATGGTCATCGAGTTGTCGACGTCGGCGAACACCGTCGGCTGGACGAACCAGCCGCTGTCCAGGCCTTCGGGGCGGCCGCCGCCGGTGACGAGTCGCGCACCCTCTTCGACGCCCTTCTTGATGTAGCCCTCGACGCGTTCGCGCTGCTTCTCGGAAATCAGCGGGCCGACCATGGCGCCGGCATCGTCGGGCAATCCGACCGGCATTCCGGCCGCTGCGGCGCTGACCTTTTCGACGACCTCGTCGTAGCGTGACCGCGGTGCCAGGATGCGGGTCTGGGCCGACACATGCCTGCCCGGAGTTCATCAAGCCGGAGAACGCCAGCATCGGCAGCGTGGAGTCCAGATCGGCGTCCTCGAGGATGATGGCCGCCGACTTGCCGCCGAGTTCCAGCGAGCACGGCTTGAGCTTCTCGGCCGCGATCTTGCCGATCTCCTTGCCGACAGCAGAGCTGCCGGTGAAGGTGAACTTGTCGATCTCGGGGTTGGCGGTCAGCGCGCGGCCGGTTTCCGGGCCGCCGGGCACGACCGACAGCACGCCTTCGGGCAGGCCGGCCTCGGCGAAGATCTCGGCCATCGCGAACAGCGACAGCGGGGTCTCGGCGGCGGGCTTCACCACGATCGTGCAGCCGGCGACCAACGCGGGGCCCAGCTTGTTGGCGGCCAGGAAGAACGGCACGTTCCATGCCGTGACGGCGGCGACGACGCCGATCGGCTCGCGCACCACCATCGTCTGGCCGTAGACACCGTCGCGGAAGTCGCGCCAGGTGAACTTGTCGGCCGCGCCCGCGTAGTACTGGAACGCCGACATCGCGGCGCCGTACTGCATCATGTCGACGATCGTCGGCGGCTGGCCGGTCTCGGCGGCCAGCAGGAACTTCAGCTCGTCGGCGCGCTCCTCCATGAGCTTCACCGCGGCGCCGAGGATCGCGGCGCGCTCCTGCGGCGACATGTGTGGCCATGGCCCCTCGTCGAAGGCCTTGCGTGCGGCGGCGCAGGCGGCGTCGACGTCGGCCTGCGACGCCATCGGCACCTTGCCGACCAGCTCGCCGGTCGCCGGCGAGTGCACCTCGATGACCTCGGATCGGTCGACGGGCTCGACCCACTTGCCGCCGATGAACAGCTTGTCCCACTCGGTCTTGAAAGCCGTGCTCTGTGTCAACTCGGTGCTCCTCGCGTGCGCGGTGTCCTGGCGCCACCCTACCCACGAACGCTGAAAACGAGAACCTGTTTCAGTCAACGGGCGCGGGCGCACGCAAGACCAGCACCAGATTGCTCACCAGGAACTCCCTGAGCACCGGGACGTTCGCCATCCACCAGCGCCCATCGCGGGTGGTAGCGGGGGAATGCGGCGAGCAAGCGCGCCGGTGCTGGCGGCCCAGTCCAGCCCGTCGGCCACCGACACCGCGAACAGTGACGAGCCGTAGTTGTTCTTCGGTGCGATGGCCGTGCTTGCGGGCGTATCGTCGGGCCGCGCGGGCGCCGCCGAGGTAATGCCACAGCCCCGTTTCGTGGCCGCCGAACGGGCCCAGCCACACCGTGTACGACAGCACCACCAGGCCGCCGGGCTTGGTGACGCGCAGCATCTCGCGGCCCAGCCGCCACGGCTGCCGCGACGTGCTCGGCGACGTTGGACGACAGGCAGATGTCGACGCTGGCGTCGGCGAACGGCAGCGCCATCCCCGATGCCCGCACGTAGGTGGCGGCGCGATCGTCCGCCGCAGGGCCCGGCGTGCATCTCGGCCGGGTCGGGCTCCACACCGATGTAGTGCATGCCGGCGTCGGCTGAACGCCGCGGCGAAGTAACCGGGGCCGCCGCCGACGTCGAGCAGTGTGCGGCCCGCCGGCCGTGTCGCCGTCGCCGACTGCCACAGGTCGGCGACCATTGCGGCGGTGTCGTCGGCGAGCGCGCCGTAGAACCGGGCCGGGTCGCGCTGCTCGAAGCGGAACTCGCTGCAGCAGCCGCAACGACCTGCGCCAGCGTCGCCCGACGGGCGAACAGGTCGGTGACGGCCATCGGATCGAACCCTAGCCAGCGGCTAGGGTGAACGCGATGTCTGACCGCCGAATGTCGCTCCGTGCTGCTGCTGTGCTGGCGCGACACCGGGCACCCGCAGGGCGGCGGCAGCGAAACCTACCTGCAGCGCATCGGCGCTCAGTTGGCCGCAGTCGGGCATCGAAGGTCACGCTGCGCACCGCCCGGTACCCGGGCTCGCCGCGCCGCGAGGTCGTCGACGGCGTGCAGATCAGCCGCGCGGGCGGCCGCTACTCCGTCTACATCTGGGCGGGGCTGGCGATGGTCGTCGGCCCGGCTCGGGCTCGGCCCGCTGCGGCGGGCGCGGCCCGACGTGGTGATCGACACCCAGAACGGCCTGCCGTTCATGGCCCGGTTGGCGTTCGGCCGACGGGTAGCGGTGCTGGTGCACCACTGCCACCGCGAGCAGTGGCCGGTGGCGGGTCCGGTGCTGGGCAGAATCGGCTGGTTCGTCGAGTCGAGGCTGTCGCCGCGGGTGCACCGCCGCAACCAGTACGTCACGGTGTCGCTGCCGTCGGCGCGGGACCTGACGGAGCTCGGTGTCGACTCCGCATCGGATCGCCGTCGTGCGCAACGGGCTCGACGAGGCGCCGGCGCACGACGTTGACCGCGCCGCGGTCGGCCACGCCGCGGGTCGCGGTGCTGTCGCGGTTGGTGCCGCACAAGCAGATCGAGGATGCGCTCGACGCGATCGCCGAACTGCGCGCGCGGATCCCCGATGTGCACCTGGACGTCCTCGGCGGCGGCTGGTGGGACCAGCACCTGGTCGACCACGCCGCAGCTGCGAGGCATCTCCGATGCGGTCACCTTCCACGGTCACGTCGACGACGACACCAAACACGAGGTGCTGCAACAGTGTTGGGTGCATGTGCTGCCGTCGCGCAAAGAGGGCTGGGCGTTGGCGGTGACGGAGGCCGCGCAGCATGGGGTGCCCACCGTCGGCTACCGGTCCTCGGGTGGACTGACGGATTCGATCGTCGACGGCGTCACCGGCATGTTGGTCGACGACTACGACGGACTGGTCGACGGCCTCGAGCGGCTGCTGTCGGATCAGGTGCTGCGCGAACAGCTCGGCGCCAAGGCTGCAGGTTCGCAGTGGCGAGTTCTCCTGGCGGCAGAGCGCCGATGCGATGCGCACGGTGCTGGAGTCGATGCACGCGGGCAGGCATATCAGCGGCGTCGTCTAGCCGGCCCTAGCCTAGAACGGGGCGGCTGTCTGGTTAAGTGCGCGTTCGGCTTTGATGCGTGCAGCTTCTTGGGCGACTCGGGTTTGTCGTCGTCTTGGCATCTTCAGTCCCCGATCGGCGGCCGTGCGGTATCAGGGTCGGTGGTGGGGGGATATCGGCGGTGGTGGTATTCCACGTCGGGTAGAACAGTTGGCTTCCGGGTTTGGTGGTATAGGTGTGGCCGCTGGGCGAGGTCCAGATGACGGTGGCGTCTGGGTAGTTGAACGTCGTGCCATCCGTCGAAGGTCTTGCCCAAATGATGTAGTGCGACACAGACATTTGAGGTTCGAGGCGTGCGTCGGGCCGTGGGGATAGGGGATGGTGTGGTCGATGTCGCAGCGGTCGGCGGGGACATCGCAGCCGAGGAAGCGGCAGAACAGGTCTCGCAGCCGGACGAACTCGGCCAGCTCCGGCTGACGGCCGGTAGTGCGATTCGGGTTCGGCGCCGGGCAGCGTGATGGGCCGGACTTTGGCGCCGCCGCGGATCACTTCCCTCAGCAGAGGTGTCGGAAGAACGCCGCCGCCCAGGATCAGCGCGGCCGATGGCTTGGTCGGCGTCGCGTCGTGGGTCTCGCGCTGAGGCGTCGCATCGTGGGTCGCGGGCGCAGTCGCCGCGTCGACGGCGGCCTGTTCGGCCAAGACCCGGATGATGACGTTGGTGGAATTGTTGGTTCGCCAGCGGTCGGGCAGGTATCGGATCCGCAGGTGCAGACGAGGTGGTCGGTGCCGTCGGCCAATGCGCCCCACGGCGTCGGCGCGGCGCTCTTTCATGGTGCGGGGATCGTCGGCGCAGACACCTTGGACCATGTCGGTGACCCGGCGGCGGAGCACTGCGGCGTGGGTGGGCCCGCAGCCGACCCCAGACCGACACCACCCCGGCCGGATCGTCGATGTCGCCGATGGTGAAGTCACGGGTGCGTGCCGCGGCTTCGGTGCAGCGCAGTGCGTCGGGATCGTATTGGTCGATCCAGGCGTCGATGGCCTGGTCGAGTTTATGGTCGGAGAGCCGGCCCCAGTTGGTGGCTCGTTCGGCGATTGCGGCGTCGATCATCGCGAGTCCCTCGGGGTCCTCGACGAGTTGGGTGCGCCACGTGATCGTCGAGACGATGCGCAAGCTGAGTGCGCCGTTGAGGAACAGTGCGGCGACGTGAGGCAAGCGGTCGCGCAGGGTCACGGCGATGCGCATCTGTCCCGAGGCCCGACGGTGCCCGATCGCCATCGCCGCGGCCACCTCGGCGGCAGCGGAGTCCCAGCCATCGAATGCCCGGCGCGCCCGCTCGTCGTCATCATCGACCCGCCGCCGCGCCAGTTCGGCGATCGCCGCCAGCCGACGCGCCGCCGCCGCAGCCTCGGCGCGGGTCTCGTCTGCGATCGCTGCCACGACCGTCGCATTGCTGGCCGACGCAAACTCTGAATCGAACATATGTTCGATTATGCCAGCGCCTACGACGCGTTGACTCATCAGAAATGCGCGCGAAAGGGTGATTCGTTGCCTCACTGAAAATGCGCGCGTACGCCCAGTGGATGGGGTTGACGTTGACAGAGCGCAGAGCAATCACCGAGACGGCCGCGACCCGCTACCAGCAGGCGAGTAAGCGCGGTAAGAGTCGGATTCTCGACGAGTTGTGCGCCAACACCGGATGGCACCGAAACCATGCCCGCAAGGCGCTCACAGCGGCGCTGCGGCCCAAGATCGTCACCCCGCGCAGTCCGCGGCCAGTGACGTACGGGCCCGATGTCATCGCGGCACTGACGGTCTGCTGGACAGTGCTGGGAATGCCCGCCGGCAAACGGCTGGCGCCGATGCTGGGCGAACTGGTGGCGGTGCTACGTCTTTTCGGGGAACTGGCCATCGATGAGGACACCGCCGAACTGCTGGTGTCGATGTCGGCAGCCACCATCGATCGCCGCCTGGCCGCTGAGCGAGCCAAATACCGGCTCCGGGGACGTGTTGGCACCAAACCGGGATCGCTGCTCAAAAGCCAGATCCCGGTGCGCACCTGGGCCGAATGGGACGATGCTCGACCCGGGTTCATTGAGATCGACCTGGTGTGGCACGACGGTGGTATCCGGGGTGGGGCTCATGCGTTCACGCTGACCGTCACCGACGTCGCCACGGGCTGGACCGAGAACCGCTCCGTGCCGGACAAGACCGCCAAATGCGTGCTGGCCGCACTCAATGACATCGCCCGCAAGATGCCGTTTCCGATCCTGGGCGTGGACTCCGACAACGGATCAGAATTCATCAACGACCTCTTGTTGCGATGGTGCCAAGGGCGCCAGATCACCTTCACCCGGTCGCGGCCGGGTAACAAGAACGACGGCTGTCACGTCGAGCAGAAGAACTGGACCGTGGTACGCACCGTGGTCGGCTACCACCGCTACGACACCGCTGCAGAACTGTTGCTACTCAACGAGATCTGGCAGCTGCAGTCCAAGCTGACCAACTACTTCTACCCCCAGCAGAAACTGATCTCCAAGGTCCGTCACGGCGCGAAGGTATCGAAGAAACACGACGAAGCCGCCACCCCATTCC
Organism: uncultured Actinomycetota bacterium; assembly: GCA_963766945.1. GTDB lineage: Bacteria > Actinomycetota > Actinomycetes > Mycobacteriales > Mycobacteriaceae > Mycobacterium. The sequence continues at coordinate 142,686 of CAVYCT010000015.1, read as the reverse complement.
ATCGCGCGATCGACCACCCCACCATGGCTGTGGAACGCATCGTGGCGCTGACCCGGACCTACTCGCTGATCAATCCCGCCGCCACCCAACGCCAAGTCCAAGCCCTGACCGCCCAGCTTTTCACCCTGACCACCAGCAAAACCGACACCCGGCGCCGAATCGCCAATCAACAAGCGCGCACGTTTACGTGAGGCAACGAATACGCCTTACGCGCGCATCTTGACGTGAGGCAACAGGGTGACAAACAGAAAGATTGTCCACAGGCCTGGTGTGTTTCGGCGCGCGAGATCGTCGTAATCGGTCCCATGACGAGAATCACCGTTAACATAATGCAGGCTGAGATTGATTCTGCGGCAGTATGACCAGCTAATTCTCGGGCGGGGGTCTGCGAATGATCGACATCGTGCGGCGGGTCCTGAGTTATCAAATGACGATCGCGGAATGGATCGGCGCCGCCCTGATGGTCGGCATCCCCTACCTCGTGGTCGGAGTCGTCTGGGCCGCGACCCACACCGGCCACCTCAGCCAGACACACGGCGCCGACCGGGTCATCTCGTTCCTCGGTTCGACTGCGTCGTGGCCCGTGCTGCTCGTCTCGAACGTCTGCATGTCATGACCGCGCCCTCCACCGCGGACTGCCGGATCAGCATCGGCAGGCGCACTGCGCGCTGGACCGCGGACCCGGTCAGCGCCGCCGAGGCGATGGACTTCTGGGCCTTCGCCGCGGGCGCGGCCAACGTGGTCATGCAGCTGTCGAGGCAGGAAGTCGGCTATGGCGTGGTCGAGAGCAAGGTCGACTCCGGCAACCTGCTGAAGCACCCGTGGAAACGTGCCCGCACCACATTCACGTACATAGCCGTGGCGATACTGGGCTCCGACCGTGACCGCGACGCGTACCGCGATGCCGTCAACTCGGCGCACCGGCACGTCAAATCCACCGCCGAGAGTCCGGTCGCGCTACAACGCGTTCGACCGTGAACTCCAGATGTGGGTGGCGGCCTGCCTGTTCGTCGGACTGGAAGACACCTACCAACTGCTACGCGGTGAGATGACCGCAGATCAGGCCGAGCAGTTCTATCGATCGGCATGGCCGCTGGGCACCACGTTGCAGGTCAGTGAGGACCAATGGCCTTCCACCCGAAGGGAATTCGACGACTACTGGAACACGGCGTGCGGCCGCGTGGTCATCGACGACCGCGTCCGGGCCTACCTGACCGATCTGATCAATCTCAAGATGATCAATCCTGTGCTGCGGCTTCCGTTCCGCCCGCTGCTGAAGTTTCTCACCACCGGCTTTCTCGCCCCGGTTTTCCGTGACGCCCTCGGTGTGTCGTGGAGCGACGCCAGGCAACGCTGGTTCGAAAGGCTGTTCCTGCTAGTGGCTTTCGCGAACCGATTCCTGCCCGGGTTCATCCGCCAGGGCGGTAGCCACGTACTGCTGGCGGATCTGCGCGCGCGGGTCCGCGACCACCGTCGGCTCGTGTGATGCGCACGGCTCTGCGTGGCGTGCTCAGCCGCCGGGTGAGTGTCGAGGCAGTCATCGAGGCCGGGATGTGGCTCGCCATCCCATATGTCGTGATCGGTCTGCTGTGGGCGTTCTTTCACGCCGAGCAGGTGCAACAGATAGAGACGGTGCTGCAGACCCGGATACCCGCGGGCTCTGAGATCGCCGCCTTCGGACAGATCAGTCTGATGTGGCCGGTGCTGCTCGTTGCCCCCGACGTCTGTTCCCTATGAGCATTCCGACCAGCCCCGCGAACAGCAATCCCAGCCAGGCGAGATGCGCGGCGAGCACAATGCCCCGGCCCGACGCCGCAGGATGGTCACCGCCGACGCGATAAGCCGTTGGCCCGCTGGGTGATTCGACGACCACCCAGCCGACGCCCGCGTCCGCGAGTTCGGCGCGATCGGCATCGCGCAACAGCATCTCCTGGACGGTGCGGGCGCGTTCGCCTTCACCCGGCACGACTCGCCCGCCGATTATCAGGTCGCCGGTCGCCAGCACATCGGCCCGAACCCACCGCGGGCAGCGGGTCGAGCACCGGCGCGTCACCCGCCCACTCGAAATGGCGCATGCTGTCTGCCGGAAGGACGGCGACGGGGCGTGGGTCGGCGTTGATCATCGCGGCTGCCGCCGACCAACCCGCCGGGTACCGGACCGCGGACACCTTGCCGCCAACGCCCCACGCAAGGTCGGGCAGCGTCGCGATCAGCACGGCACAGCACACGAACGCCGATCGCCGCGGCAGGAATGCGGCGCCGCAGCGTGAGCACCGCGGCCGCGCCCGCCACCGCGTAACCCGGTACCGCTAGACCCACCCATTTCTGCGCGTCCCGTAACACCCCGAGGCCCGGCAGCGCGCGGATGGTCGCCTCGACGCCGGCCAAACCGGGGCCGGTCGCCATGACCGCGGGCACCACCACCGCGACGACGGCCAGACACAACAGCGGCACGGCCAGCGGCCGTCGCATTGCGACCGGAACCCCGACGGCCACGATGCCGATCAGCACAGCGGTCCCGACCACGGCGAAAAGTGTTGTCCGGGAATCGGGTACGGCATCGCCGTTCCAGATCCCGCCGAGGCCGGCCAGGCTGCCGATCGTGGCCAGACCGGGCTCGGCCCGCGCGGCGAACGCAGGTACCCCCTCGGCCTGCGACGACGACAGCGATCCCGCCACCATCGCGGCGGTCAGCCACGGCAATGCGGCCACCACCGCCGCTGCCAATGCCACCGTCGCACACAACCACCGCGGCCTGCCGGCCCCCGGGGTGAACACGCAAACCACCGCCATCGTTGCGGCCATCATCAGGCCCGTCGGCGTCAGCCCGGCCAGCGCAATCCAGAACACCAGCGCCCACACACCGGCCCAGTCGGGTGTCGATGTGCGCAGCCGCAGCATCGTCGTCGCCACCCACGGCAGGCATCCGTAGCCGACGAGCAGGCTCCAGTGCCCCTGCAAAAGCCGTTCGGCGACATAGGGATTCCAGATCGCGATCGTGGCCGCCACGCATTGCCCCGCGATGCCGCCCTCGGGCAGCACCACATTCACCAGCCGCGCCGCGCCCCAGCCGGCCAACCACAACCCGAGCGCCAACAACAGCTTGACCACCACGCCGCCATCGATCACCGCCGACGCCAGCGCGACCGCGAAATCCTGGGGCAGCGCGCGCGGCGCGGCCTCCGACAACCCGAGGGCGGCATCGGAGAGATAGCTGCGCGGCGTCGAAACCGCATCGCGCAGCAGGAGATAGCCCGGCGCGAACAGCGGCGCCGTCACCGCGAGGGTCAGCAGCAGCGCATAGGCGGGCGCTACGAACGATCGCGCCCAGACAGGCGCGGCTGGCGGTGCGGTCAGACCGGTCTGTCCGGTGGAAGGTCGGTCGGCCGCTGTGTGGGCAGCTTCTCGGTCTTCGCCTCGGCGCCCGGCACTTGTATGCCCTGGGTGTCGAAGAAGCCGTGATCGGCTTCGTCGAGTCCGGGATCGATGAGCGTGGACTCGGCCCGCATGCTGAACGATCCCAGCAGTGCGCCGCCTACCAGCGTCACCAACCCCATCGCGGTGAACGTGATCGGCAGGATGCGGCCCCACAGCGCCACCCGGTCACGCTCGTCGCGCGCACTGGCGACCTGGGATTCGACAGTCTCCTCGTTGAACGCGACCTTGTAGTCGACGAACGTCACCTCGGGCTTGAGGGGCTCACGAGCGTAGAAGTGGTAGCCGTGCTCCTCTTTCTTCACGATGGTGCCGGACACCGGGTCGACCCAGAACGTGCGCTGCGCGGCGTAGTAGCGCGTCATCGTGATCGGCTCGTCCGGATTGCCCGGCACGCCCCACATCCCCGCGGGCGCGGTGACCTTGGCGTCGGCATCGTCGTCGTACAGCGATGCGTACTTGACCGGCTCGACCAGCTTGCCGTCGGCGTCGTAGCCCACGTTCTGGCTGAACCGGTAGGTGGTCAGGCCGTTGACGTCTTCCTCACCGTCGTAGTTGGCGTCATACGGCTTCTGCGCGATCGGGTCGAAGACCGGATAGGTCCTCTTCTCGGTGTCGAAAGGGAATCGGTAGGCCAGTCCTTCGTGCGGCAGCGCGATGTTGGTCGGCGGCTGCTCGTCGTCGATGGCGCGCGGTTTCTGCACGGCGCCGCCGGGATTGCTTTCGCTGGAGACCGCGGTGGCGGTCCTGCGGTTCAGCGTGACCGTGTCGACCAGTGCGAGCAACAGGCCGTTGTCTTGCTGTTCGTCGGTTCGGCGCAGCGTGCTGCCGACCTGAAGGGTGACGACGTCCGCGTCGGACGGCGACTCCACGGTGAGGTCCTCCTGCTGCGCCAGTGGCACGTTGCGATCCACGACGAACTTCGGCTCGTTGAGCGACCCGGGGTTGAACGCGGTGCCCGTGCCGTCACTCACCAGGGTGGCGTCCACGTCGAGCGGAATCTTCGCGATTTTGCTGTCGGTATAGGTGGACAGCAACAGCGCGGCGATCAGCAGGGCAGCGCCCAGACCCATCAGCCCGCATGCAGCTATCCGCAGCGCCACTGCGCGGTTCAAACCGTGCCTCCTTCAACCTGCGGGCCTCCCGCAAACCCGTTCGACCCTAACAGCACAAGTTAAGGTCGGTGTTTACACCGACTGCATCCAGCGCGGTCGCTTGACTACCCATATTCAGGGCCTTTTGCCCGACGCGGCACACTGGTTGCCGTGACGGAACCGTCGGCGGACGAGGGGAGCGCCCCAGCTCCATCTGTCGGCGGGACCCGTGGGTTCCTGCCCGCCGTCGAAGGGATGCGGGCCTGCGCCGCCCTCGGGGTGGTGTTCACCCACGTGGCGTTCCAGACCGGCCATACCGGCGGCCTCGTCGGGCGGCTGTTCGGCCGATTCGACCTCGCGGTCGCCGTGTTCTTCGGGCTGTCGGGCTTCCTGCTCTGGCGGGGCCATGCCGCGGCGGCACGGGGACTGCGGCAGGCGCCACCGACCGGTCACTACCTGCGGTCGCGAATCGTCCGCATCATGCCCGGCTACCTGGTTGCGGTCGTGGTGATTCTGGCGCTGCTGCCTGACGTCAAGGCCGACCTGACGGTGTGGCTGGCGAATCTGACACTGACTCAGATCTACGTGCCGCTCACCCTGACCGCGGGCCTCACGCAGATGTGGAGCCTGTCGGTGGAAGTGGCCTTCTATCTGGCGCTGCCCGTGCTGGCGCTGTTGGCGCGGCGCGTGCCGGTGCGCGCCCGGATACCGGTCATCGCGGCGACGGCGTTGGCCAGCCTGTGCTGGGCACTGATCCCGCTCGACGCGCCCTACGGCATCAGCCCGTGGAACTGGCCGCCGGCCTTCTTCTCGTGGTTCGCCGCGGGCATGCTGCTGGCGGAGCTGACGGTCGCGCCGGTCGGGTGGCCGCACCGCCTGGCCCGGCGGCGGGTGGTGATGGCGGTCATCGCGGTGGCCGCGTACTTGGTCGCGGCGTCGCCGTTGGCGGGTCCGGAGCGGCTGACCCCGGGCACAGTCAGCCAGTTCATCGTGAAGATCGCGATGGGCGCGGTGGTTGCCGCGGCACTGATCGCCCCGCTGGTGCTGGATCGGCCCGACACGTAGCACCGACTGTTGGGCAACGCGACGATGGTGACGCTGGGGCGGTGGTCCTACGGGTTGTTCGTCTGGCACCTGGCGGCGCTGGCGATGGTCTTCCCGATCATCGGTGAGTTCGCGTTCAACGGCCACATGCCGGTCATCTTGGTGCTGACCGTGGTGTTCGGGTTCGCGATCGCGGCGGTGAGCTACGCACTGATCGAGTCGCCGTGCCGTAACGCGTTGCGGCGCTGGGAGTATCGCCATGTTCCACCGCCGCTAGATAGTTCGGTCAGCGATTCGCCTGAGCCTGCAATCGCGCACTAGCTGGATTGCGCGGCCCGCCGCGCGATGACCTGATCACGCACCGCTGAGCGGCGGGCCTTGCCGGCGTCGTCTCGCAGCGGCGTGTCGCTGAACTCCACTGTGCGTGGCACCTTGTAACCAGCGATGTGATCGGTCAAAAACGAGATCACCGCGGCTCCGTCGAGCCCGTCGGCCTGCACGATCGCATGCGGGACCTGGCCGAGATCGCCATCAGGAACACCGACGACCAAGCAGGACAATACTTTCGGGTGCGCGGACAGCGCGGACTCGATCTCGGCGGGGTAGACGTTGCGGCCGCCGACGGTGAACATGTCCACCCGGCGGTCGTTGAGATACAGGAAGCCGTCGGCGTCGAAATACCCCAGATCACCCAGTGAGTCCCAGCCGTCGCGGTTCTTGGCCGTCGCCCCGATGTATCGATAGGTCGGCGCGCTGCCCGGTGACGGGCGCATGTAGATCTCGCCGCTCACGCCAGGAGGGCATTCGTTGCCGTCGTCGTCGAGGACCTTCATCTCGCCGGCGACGACGACACCCACGGAGCCGGGATGCGTCAGCCACTGGTCACCCGAAACAAACGTCAGCGCCTGTAATTCGGTGCCGCCGTAGAGCTCCCAGATGGCCTCGGGACCGAGCAGGTCGATCCAGGCCTGCTTGATCGCCGGCGGGCACGCGGAGGCCAGATGCCAGAACCGGCGGATCGAGGACAGGTCGTATGCGTCCGGGTTCGCACGGTAAACCGGCAGCAGGCGCTGCATGATCGTCGGCACCGTCGCAAGGAAGGTCACCCGGTGCTCGGTGACGAGCCGAAGGAATTCATCCGGGTCGAACCGCGGCATCAGGACGAGATGGTGCCCCTGGACGAGGCCGATCGCGAACGTGGTGAACCCGGTGTTGTGGCTCAGCGGCACCGAGAGCAGGTTGACATCGCCATCTTGCGCGCCGAGCGGATATCCCGCGGCCGCAGGGAACCGGCTGTCGCCGCCGGCCTCGATCAGCTTGGGCCTGCCGGTGCTGCCGCCGGAGGCCATCGACTTCCAGATCGGAGACACCGCCTCCGGCAACGCAGCGTCGGAGATGGCGGCATCTGGCGTGAAATCGCCTGCCACGCTGGGTGATTTACCGTTGGGGTCATGGCGGCCGACCAGCAGTGCAGGTGGCCTCAATTCCAGCAGCGCGGCCAGCTCAGCGTCGGGGAGCCGAGCCGAGAGCGGCTGCGGAACCGCGCCGAGCTTCCAGGCGGCGAGTACGGCCTGCACCCACTCGATCGAGTTGGGCATGACGACGGTGACGTAATCACCTTGTCCGACACCGAGTTCCGCGTAAGCACGCGCGAGCCGATTGGTGGAACTGTCCAGCTGGCCACGCGTGAGCGTGCGACCCTCGCAGGTGACGGCCGGTTCATCCGGGGCCTGCTCGGCCAGCCGGGAGAACTGCGTGCCGATCGGTGGGATGGGCGAAGGGTGAGCCATCTCAGTAGGCGCCCTTTGCCTCGAAGATCCTGCGCGGGTTGTCGACCAGCATCGTGGTGAGCTGTTCGTCGGTGACGCCACGTTCCTTCAGCGCGGGGATGACGTCGTTGTGGATGTGCAGGTAATGCCAGTTGGGCATCACCACCGGCACCATCTCCTCTGGCAGCCAGTCCATGTAGCACGACGCGTCGTGCGAGAGCACCATCTTGTCGGCGTGCCCGCGCTCGCACATCTGCGCGACGGTGTTCACCCGTTCCTCGGTTCCCAGGTAGACGTCCACACCGAACCGGTCCATGCCGATGTAGGAGCCGGCGGCGATGAGTTCCTCGAGATAGCCGAGGTCGGTGCTGTCGCCGGAGTGACCGATCACCACCCTGGACAGGTCAACGCCTTCCTCGGCGAAGATGGCTTGCTGCTCCAGTCCGCGCTTCGTTGCGGCGTGGGTGTGCGTCGAGATCGGCACACCCGTCTGCCGGTGCGCCTGCGCGACCGCGCGCAATACGCGCTCGACGCCCGGCGTCACTCCGGGCTCGTCGGTGGCGCACTTCAGGATGGCCGCCTTGATGTCGGTGCCCGCGATGCCCTGTTCGATGTCGTTGACGAACATCTCGACCATCGGCTCGCCGAGCGGGGTTCCCGGTCCGCTGAAGTGGAAGTACATCGGCACGTCGTTGTAGGTGTAGACGCCGGTGGCCACCACGATGTTGAGGTCGGTCTTGGCCGCGATCCGCGCAATGCGCGGGATGTAGCGACCGAGCCCGATGACCGTGAGATCCACAATGCTGTCAACGCCCCGGGACTTCAGTTCATTCAGCCTTGTGACCGCGTCGGCCTCGCGTTTGGCTTCCTCGCCCCACACCTCGGGGAAGTTGTCGTGGATCTCGGGGGACAGCACGAACACGTGTTCGTGCATCAGCGTGGTTCCCAGGTTCGCGGTGTCGATCTCGCCCCGGGCGGTATTCAATTGCGGCACCCTGCCGAGACTAGGACCTCCACGGTCGACGCCGCCAGCATTCCGACGGAGATCAGGGCCAGCAGCTGAACTCCCCAGGAGTGCCCGATGTACCCGTCGACGGATCGCCACGGGTTCTGGCTGAGCACGGCGCCTGCCAGGATCAGCCCACCCGCAGCGGTCGTGACCGTGACGGCGTCGCAAAGCTTTTCGCGTCGGCGCAGCAAATAGCGCGTTCCAAGGGCCGCGCCGACCACGACGATGCCGGTCACTCCCGAGATCGCCGCGCCGGCCGCGAGGACCGCGACACTCGCGGGGAGCCACCCGGGCTGCCACACCACCGCGGGTTCATCGGGAGGTCGGCGTCTGCGCAGCGGGAAGGCCAGCAGCGCGAGCACAGGCAGCAGCGCCAGGCCGCCGACCAACCCGACGCGGTAGAGCCCGTTCGACGGGAAGGTGAGTGTGACGGATCCTGCCGTCCCCGGCGGCAGCACCCAGCCTTGCTGCCAGCCGTTGATCGTGACCGGGGTCAGCCGGGACCCGTCAGCCGTGCGCGCGATCCACCCGGGGTTGATGCTTTCGGGCACCACCAGCACCCGCGACGTCGCAGACGGCGGGACATCCACCTCGCGGCGATCGTCGGCCCATGCGCCCGTTTGTGCGGGAGTCGTTGTCGCCGAGCGCAGTTGATGGGCCAGCGGCCCGGCGAGCGCAACACCGTCGACGACGAACGCGGCGCCGGGACTGATGAGCAACTCCTGCTGGCCGGCGGGCAGAGTGACCGGCTGGGTCTGGCACGGCTGCGCCGCGATTGGGCCGCCGTCGAGCAGCGCGCCGACTGTCGTCTTGATCGATGTCTGGATGAACTGGCCCGCTACACCGATGATCGGCCCACGGCCGCAGGGCAATTCGATGGCGCGCTTGGAGTTACGTGATGCGTCGGCGGCGGCGATCGGCACGCCACGCGCGTCGAGTGCGACCACCTCGGCCAGGCCCGGTGGCTTCAACTGATCGAATCCGAGCGCGGTGCGGTCGATGATGTCGTCCCAATCCAGGATCGACAGCTTCACGGTGTCGGTGACTCGGGGCTCGAGGTCGAGGTCCTGCGACCCTCGTCGCCTGCCATCCGACGCACCTGTGGCCCGCCGCCGAGGTCGACGGCCACCAGCGTCGGGTGCGCAGGCAACTCCGATGTACTCGGCGTCACCCGAAGGGCGGCGACCTCGGTCGGCTTGGGCAGCTTCAACGTCAGCGTCGGCGGCGACCTGTACTGGACGACGCGTTGCGGTGCGGTCCACGCGGTGCCCGGATCGCCGTCGGCTGCGGCGTAGGCGGACCCCAGTACGTCGATGGGATCCGCGTCGCCCATCGCGCGCGTGGTGCCGGGCTCGGCGATGAGGTCGGCCAGATTCGGCCCCTGTCGGGCCCGCACCCACACCGTGGGCGTCACAGTGGTCGGCTCGGGCACCGTCAATGTTCGGCTGAGGTTCACCGGCTCCTCTGGCGACATTGCCATCGCCGCTGCGCACCTGATCCCGGTCGCGCTTTGCGCACACCCCGGCCGACCCAACAGCTCAGAACCCAGATCCCACTGCGCCACAGCAGAATTCGGCGGGGGTCCAGGAACTGACACGGTGTGTCGCAGATTGACCGGATGCGCGAAGCCGTTCGCGTCGTACTGCGTGACGGCGAAGTCGGTGATGCCGAACTGGACTCCCGGCGACCCGTCATCGGTGGCCACGGCCGTGATCCGCACCCATGGCGACTCCCCGTACGGCAGCGCCGCCGTCAACGGCTTACCCGCCTCGTCGAATCGCAGTGTGCTGCTGCCGTTGACGGTCGACACCTCGATGCGGCGGATCTGTGCGCCGACGGCGGTGGCGCTCGGGGTGATGGTGATGGTGGCGTTGGTGACCGGGTGGTCGAAATCGACCTGCAGCCATTGGCCGATCGCGGACTGCAGCGCGTTGGACACCCAGCTCGTCGAGGAGTCGCCGTCGATGGTGGCGGCCGGGCCTGCGGCGGCGGCGACGTTGGGCAGTGCGGTCGAATCCGACGAAGAACTCGACACCGAGACGCGTCCCCCGTTCCACTGCCCGTACACCGGGTCGGTTCCTGCGGAGGGATAGTCCATCACCCGGTTGAAGGTGTGCCGTTGATCGTCGGGAGTGCGGATCGCCGAGGAGTGGTCGTCGACGCGGCCGTAGTCGGTTTCCCGAGCCAACGGGGTGTCCGTCACGGTGACGACCGGGGCGGGAAGGCCCGCACGCTGTGCGTCGGCGGTGAGCAGCATCGGGCCGAGCGGCGGTTGGCCGAGCAGCCGGCGTCGTTCGTCGAGGCGGAGCAGTACCTCGGGCGCGCCGTCGACGCGGGCCATCGCATCGGTGTCGGTGAGGTATGGCCCGACGGGAATTGATGGTCCGGTGCCGTTCACGCGGTAGATCTCCACGGCCGGATATCGCGGGCGCAGACCGCTGTCGGTGACGAATCCGGCCAGCGTGCCCGGGCCCACCGGGTCGCCGAACTGCGCGACCTTCTGCAGGCCGGGCGAACCGTCGATGGCCCGATGCACCAGCACCGGCCGCGCTGACCGCGACGTCTCCGGGTCCAGGTCGTTGCGCACCACGACATACGAAATACCCTGCCGGGCAAGGGTATCCGCGAGGCCTGCCGATGGCCTGCCCGCGGCGAAGAGGCGCTGCACGGAGTCGAGGGCGCGGATGGTCTCCGGCGGGTTCAGCGGAATCGAGTCGCGCACCCCCCACGGGCTCTCGCCGAGCACCTGCAGCGGTTCGTCGTGGCTGGTGCCCCACGCCTGGGTGGCGAACGGGGCGCCAGGGGCCACCAGCACGCGGCCACCCGTGCCGTGTTCGTCGAGCCAGTCGGCGGTGTCCTGCCAGTAGTGGGGGATCGCGTCGAACGTCCCCGGCGGTGTGAGACGGCCCGACCACGCCAGCGAGGTGGCGGCCGCCAACGCGACCATCACCACGACACCGACCGCGACGCGCCTGTCGCGTTCCGGATGCGCGAACGCTTCGATCCACACGGCCCGCGGTGCGCTCCCTGGCAACGGGATGCGGCCCAGCAGGTGCGCCAGACCAAGCGCCAGCGGCAGCCGCAGTAGCGGTTCGAGCTTGTGGATGTTGCGCAGCGGAGTCCCGCGGCATCGAGAAATGCCTGAACATGAAGGGCTACAGGCGAACCCAGTCCGCCGGAGTAGCCGGCGGCCAGTACGACGACTCCGAACAGCAGAATGGTGACGAGCCGTCCCCTTGCAGGCATCGAACGCATCGCCAGCCCGGCCAGACCAGCGGCGGCCACCAGCGTGGTCGCCAGCACCGCGACCGACCCGGTCACCAAGGAGGCGCCTGCGGTGGCGTTGGGTGCGACGAACGGTGTCCAGGCGTCGGTGCCGCGCAGCATCTCGGTCAGCGACATCCACTGGGTGGTGACGCCGGAGGATTCGATGAAATCGAGGAACGGGGGGCTGATCCGGCCCAGCAACACGAGCGCGACCACCCACCACAGCACCGCGAGCACGATGCACACCGCCCACCAGCCGACAAATCGCCACCACAGCCGGTTGGGCCGATGGCAGGCCAGCCAGATCACCGCGGCCAGGCAGGCGGTCAGCGTCGCGACGGCGTTGACGGCGCCCATCAACGCGATCGCGAGGGCCGACCGCGCCGCCAGAACGCGGATCGGACCCCGACCCGAGCCCGATGCCGCCGCCGCGGCGGCTCCGCGTAGCGCGAGGATGACCGGCAGCAGCACCCACGGCGCCAGCATCATCGGGAGCGTTTCTGACGAGATCGCGCCGAGGTTGGTGAGCACGCGGGGCGACAATGCGAACGCGAGTGCGGCGATGACACGCGACGTCGGACTGCCGATGCCCAGTGCCTCGGCCACCCGCAGCAGGCCCCAGAAGCCGATGACCAGCAGCAGCGCCCACCACAACCGCTGGGTCACCCACCCTGGTAGCCCGAGGACTTCACCGGCGAGAAAGAACGCGCCGTGCGGAAAGAGATAGCCGTAGGCCTGGTTCTGCGCCTGCCCGAACGGCAGATCGCTGTTCCACAGATTGAACGCGCGGGTGAGGAACCGCAGGGGATTGGCGGTGAGGTCGAGCTTGGTGTCCGGCGAAATCTGTCCGGGCGACTGGGCGAATGTCAGGATCAGCGCCGCCGCGGTTACCACCCACAGCCAGCGCCGTGACTGGGGGCCCCCCGAAGGGCAGGGGGACGGCGCGGAGAAACTAGGTTCGGTCGCCGTACTCAACCCTGTTGAGTACCGAGGACGCCGGGTCGCCCGCCTGCAGCGGAGGCTTGGTGTCCTGCTGCACCATCAGCGTCACCCCGAACACGGCCGCCGCGCCCAGCAGAAGACCGACCACAAGGCTTGCCGACGCCGGGACGACCAATGCGCCCCACGGCGATTCCATCCTCGATCCGATGGCGAAAACGACGGCAAGAAGGACGCCGACCCCAATGAGGACTGTGTATATGAGCGACTGGTCGAAAGTCGTCAAGACCGAACTCCTCTGGGCTGGTGCGAACTGTACGGATTTCAAGGGTCCCGCCAAAGTAGCAGACAATGCTTTTCGTGCCCGGTGTCGAACGCAGCATCGAGGTGGTTGACCTGGTGTGCGACCACGTCGACGAGATCCTGAAGCGCGGGCAGCGGAGCTGGCTGGACGACGACGGAATCCAACGCGGGTTCAGTTCCCACTAGTGTCGGGGCCCATGGCTTCAATAGCTTCGAGCTGCCGCGCACTGTGTGCCGTCATGGCGCTGACCGCGCTCGTGTCCGCCTGCTCGTCGGACGCGGATCAGCAGGCCGCACCCTCGTCGTCCGCCGCGGCCGCAGGCACGGTCGTGCCGCCAAGCCCGTCACCTTCCGCGCCCGCATGCGGCGAAGGGCCCGCGTTGCTGGCGAACATCTCGACCCGCGACAAGCTGGCGCAGCTGCTGACGGTCGGCGTGAAGGACGCGGCCGACGCCCGCGCGGTCGTCGACAACCACCACGTCGGCGGCATCATGATCGGCAGCTGGACGGATCTGTCGATGGTCTCCGACGGTTCGTTGAAGGCCATCGCGGGTGCGGCGGTCCCCCTGCCGCTGGCGGTCACCGTCGACGAGGAGGGTGGCCGGGTGTCGCGGCTGGCCCCGCTGATCGGGGAGCAACCCTCGCCCCGGGTGCTCGCGCGTACGCAGACGCCCGAGCAGGTGTACCAGATCGCACTGCAGCGCGGCCAAGCCATGAAGAACCTGGGCATCACCATCGATTTCGCGCCTGTGGCCGACGTCACCGAGGAAGCCGACGACGAAGTGATCGGCGACCGGTCCTTCGGCTCCGATCCGGCGACGGTCACCGACTACGCGGGCGCGTATGCGCGCGGCCTGCGCGATGCGGGCCTGCTGCCGGTGCTCAAGCACTTCCCCGGCCACGGACACGGCTCGGGTGACTCACACACCGGGGCGGTCACCACGCCGCCGATCGCGGAGCTGCAGAACGTCGACCTGGTGCCATACCGGACGCTGACCACGCAGGTGCCGGTCGGCGTGATGGTCGGGCACATGCAGGTGCCCGGCCTGACCGGCAGCGATCCAGCGAGCCTGAACCCGGCCGCCTACGCGCTGCTGCGGTCGGGAAACTACGGTGGCCCGCCGTTCGACGGCCCGGTGTTCACCGATGACCTGTCGTCGATGCAGGCGATCTCCGATCGCATGGGTGTCGCCGAGGCCGCGCTGCGCGGACTGCAGGCGGGCGCCGACACCGCGCTGTGGGTGACCACCGACGAGGTGCCCGCGGTGCTGGACCGCCTGGAGAAGGCGCTGGCGGCCGGCGAGCTGACGATGTCGAACGTGAATGCGTCGGTGCTGCGGTTGGCGGCGGTGAAGGGCCCGAATCCGCGCTGCTGACGCCCGTTGGTCACCCGTTGCTTACTCTTGAGTAATGGCAGGTGGGACCAAGCGGTTGCCGCGCGCCGTGCGTGAGCAGCAGATGCTCGACGCCGCGGTGCAGATCTTCTCGGTCAACGGCTATCACGAGACCTCGATGGACGCGATCGCCGCCGAGGCCCAGATCTCCAAACCGATGCTCTATCTCTACTACGGCTCCAAGGAGGAGCTGTTCGGCGCGTGTCTGGATCGGGAGCTGTCGCGGTTCGTCGACGAGGTCCGCAACCAGATCGACTTCAAACAGACGCCGAAAGACTTGTTACGCAATGCCGTTCTGGCATTCCTGACCTACATCGACGCCAACCGCGCATCGTGGATGGTGCTCTACAACCAGGCCACCAGCTCGCAGGCGTTCGCGCACACCGTGCGGGAAGGCCGCGAAAAGATCATCGACCTGGTCGGCAGGTTGCTCCAGTCGGGCACCCGCCATCCGGAGCCCGACACGGACTTCGACATGATGGCGGTCGCGCTGGTAGGTGCGGGTGAGGCGATCGCTTCGCGCGTGAGTACCGGCGACGCAGGGGTCGATGAGGCCGCCGAGTTGATGATCAATCTGTTCTGGCGCGGCCTGAAGGGCAAGCCGTCCGACAAGGACGCGCCTGCGATCGCCGCCAACTAGTTCAGCAGGTACAACCCGAGGCGTCGTAGCTGCTGTAGAGCGAAGAACCGGCCTCGGCCGCCGCCGACATACCTCCCGCATTCTCCAGCGCCTCGTCGGAAATATCACTGCTGAAGATGTCATCCCACGTGATGGTCGGTGCGGTCATGGCTAAGTCCCCTTCGGTTCCCGCCGCCAGCTTGTCCCCGAACTTTGCTGACGGAAAAGTTAATTTTCTAGCAGTATGAGCAGGGCCAGCGCCACCGATGGTTGAATACTCTGTGGGTTCTCTGTGAATTCGCCGGGGCGGTGCGTAGCTAAATGATTTGTACCTGTCTTGTCCTACGACCGGGGAGATCTGGATGGAGGGTGGCCTCGAACTCGTACTGGCTCGTGCCCTGACCGTCGACGAGCTGCTCTCCGACGCCTTTAGGCCGCAGCCCGGGCAGAAGAGCGACGCGGACCTGGCCGGACGCAGACTGGCGGCCTGGTGCCGTGCCTCGGCCAGCGGCGACTGGTCGCTGTTCAGCCGGCGGCTGCAACGGGACGGGCTGTCGATCGAGGATGTCCTCGCTCGGTTCGCGACCGTCCGCCGTAACCCCGCCGTGCCAGCGCAGGGATGGATGGACGATGCGGGCTGGGTCGCTGCGGCCCTGCACCTGCCCGTCGACCCCGACCCCGAACCCGCGCACGCCGCGGTGGCGGTGCCATTCGAGGAGCTGTTCGCGCCGGTGGTTCGCGAGGCGCAGAACCGTCTGTGGGCAGACGTAGATGCGGGCGTTCGCGCCACGCTGACCGAAACCGCGCATGCCGACCTCCGCACGGCTCTGATGGCCGACCTGTCCGTGCTTGCAGCGCCGGCGCTCTTCGTTCGGTTCGCCGAGGCGCGCGAACGTGGTGTGGGCTACCACGAATTCGTCCGCGAGATGCGGGCGACAGGATTTCGCCGCCTCTTCGAGGACAAGCCGGTTCTGCTGCGTCTGATGGCGTCGGTGACTCGGCAATGGATCGATACGTCGCGCGAACTGTGCACCCGGCTGGCCGCCGACCTGCCGTCGGTCCGGCGCGAACTGCTCGGCGTGAATACGACCTGTCGGGTCGCAGGAGTCGAGGGACGGCTTTCCGATCCACACAACTTCGGTCGCACGGTCGCGATCATCGGGCTCGAGGACGGAACGCGCATCGTCTACAAACCCAAGGATCTCGGCGCCGACGCAGCATGGGCAGCGCTGGTCGACAGGCTGAACGACAGTGCGCCGCCCGTCGACCTTCGTGCCATGCGGGTGGTCCCGCGTGCGGGCTACGGGTGGACCGAATTCATCGAGCACGCGAGTTGCGATGGCCCGCAGGATTTTCCGCTGTTCTACCGGCGCGCGGGGGCATGGCTCGCGCTCTTTTACGTCTTCGTCGGGGTCGACATGCACCAGGAGAACATCGTGGCGTCCGGGTCGCATCCGGTCCCGATAGACCTGGAGATGATTCTGCAGTCCGACGATTCGCGAATCCACCCGGATCACACCGACGAGACGGGTCAAGCCTTCGTATCTGCGATGCAGACGGTCATCGATTCGGTCGCCACGATCGGGTTGCTTCCGGCGTATGGGCGGCAGTCCACCAGCCAGGTATTCGTGATCGGCGGCGTGAACTCGAATTCCTCACCGCGCGTGACGCTGCGCTGGATCGACGTGAACACCGACGACATGCGTCCCGTGAAGGTGGCGGACACCGCAAGCACAACCTCCAATCTGCCGTTCATCGATGGCGGCCGCGCGAGCCTCGGTGATCACCTCGATGACTTGATGGCGGGTTTCGGCGAGTACGCGAGGTTCCTGAAACATCAACGCCTGCAGGACCTCGTGGACGACTTCGCCGGCTCGGTTGTCCGCACCGTCATCCGGCCAACCAGGTTCTACAGCATGCTGCTGTCTCGCTTGCGGGACCACCGCACCATGGATGACGGCGTGGTGTGGTCCGCGCAGGCCGACTTCACCGCGAGGCTGGCGGACTGGGAGAACGACTCGGATCCCACCTGGCCGTTGCAGCGCTCCGAGCGCATGGCCCTCGTCGACCTCAACGTGCCGCACTTCACGGCGGTCGCCGACCGCGGTCGCGCGGAAGCGCGTATTCGCGGTCTCGGTGAAGACGAAATCGCCTGGCAAATCGAGGTGATTCGGCAAAACACCGAACTGCTGCGGCCTCGTTCGATCACCGCGCGTGAGTTGGCGCCGCCCGCCGCCATCAGCGAGCCGATCGAGGAGTTGTTCATCGCGGAGGCCGACACCCTCGCCGCCATGCTGTCCGACCACGCCATCCGAGAGGGGCCGGGCGCGGCGTGGGTCGGACTCGATTGGCTCGGCGACTCCGAGGTGTCCCAGCTCGTCGTGCTCGGCCCGGATCTCTACAACGGGGCCTGCGGTGTCGCCGTGTTCCTCGCCGCGCATGCAGCCGTGACGGGCGACGCGTCGTCGGAGGCTTTGTCGCGAGCGGCACTGGCCGGCTTGCGTCAAAGTCTGCGTGGCCGGAACCCGGCGCGGATGGCCCGGTCGGTCGGCGTGGGCGGCGGTCTCGGTATGGGCTCGATCGTCTACGGCCTGACGGCGATCGCCGGGCTGCTGGCCGACGACGCGATCCTCGCCGACGCTGCGGCCGCGGCCGCGTTGATCACCGACGAAGTCGTTGCCGCCGACCGCCAGTTCGACGTGCTGGGCGGGAGTGCGGGGGCGATCCTCGGTCTGCTCCGCCTGTACAGGCAGACCGGCTCCGAGGACGTCCTGCGGCTTGCCGAGAAGTGCGGACGGCGTCTGCTGGCGCACGACCGCATCGGGTCGTCGGGTCAGCGAACCTGGGCCAGCCCGGCCTTCGGCCGCCCGCTCAACGGGATGTCGCATGGAGCGGCGGGTTACGCGTACAGCCTGGCGGCGTTGGCCGATGCCACGGGGAATCAGGACTACGCGGGCGCGGCGACCGAATGCATCGCCTTCGAGGACTCGACGTTCGACGCGGACCACCACGGGTGGGCCGATCTGCGCGACACCGTCGATGGCGGCTGGCCGTGCAAGTGGTGCTACGGCGCACCGGGCATCGGATTGGCGCGACTGGCCATGACGAAGCTCGCCGGGGTGCCGCTCGAATCGTGTGCGACCGACATCGATCGGGCCCTCGCCGGGGCCGAACGCGGGTGGCCCGTGGCAACCGACACGTTGTGCTGCGGAACGCTCGGCAGCGTCGAACTCCTGTGGGAATCCGCGGACGTGCTGGGCCGTCGCGACCTGCACGACCGCGCCAACCAACAACTGCTCGCGGTCGTCCAAACCGCCCAAGCGAGCGGTGATTACCACTGGAGCAACGGCACCAATCGATTCAACCTCGGTCTCTTCCGCGGCATCGCGGGTGTCGGCTACACGCTTTTGCGCGCCGTCGACCACTCGCTGCCCAACGTGTTGGTCTGGGAGTAACCGACCATGCACGAGCCGATGAGCGCGCGGTCCTACATCTGGCGCAGCGCGCCCATGCTCGGCAAGGTCAGGGGCGCGGTCGCGTCGTCGATCATCCTCGGCCTCGTCGTTTCGGCCCTCCCGTTCGTGTCGAACGCGGCGTTCGGCCCGGTGATGCAGGCGGTCGCCGATGCGGGTATAGGCGGAAGCCTTTCCGGGGTATGGGATTTGAAGGGCGCCATGCTCAGCCGCGGTGACGGCGCAACCTCCGGTCCGTTCGGTTGGCTGACGACCCCGCTGCCCTTCGCCGTGCTGCTCACCATCTGGGCGGTGGGCCTGGTGGCGGCGCAGGTGCTGGGCTTGGTCAAGGCCTGGATCGACGCACAGGTCGAGGCCAAGCTGCTGACGGTGATCCGTCGCCGCGTTCACGACCACATCCAGTCGTTGTCGCTGGACTTCTTCACCGGTGCGCGCGTCGGCGTGCTGATGCAGCGGGTTCAGTTGGAAGCCGCGGGCGTTCAGCGGTTACTGACTGTCTGCGTCATCCCGCCGATGATCGATGCCGTTGTGCTTGCGGTCGCGCTGGCGTACCTGGTCGCATTGTCGTGGCAGATGACGATCGTCACGCTCATCCTGGCGCCGCTGGCTTTCGCCGCCCTTCGGTTCACAGGCAGGAGCCTTCAGGCGGCCACACAGCGGATGATGATGGCACACCGGCGGATGGGCGGTGAACTGGAGGAGACCGTCAGCGGCATCTCCGAGGTCCAGGTCTTCAACGCCCAGCAGAGACGCAGCGAGCGGTTCAACGAAGCGTCCGAGGATGCCGCTAAAAGCGTTGCGATGATGACGATTTGGTCGAGTACGGCCACCACCAGCGCTCAGATCCTGATCGCCTTGAGTACCGTGATGGTGTTGGTCGTGGCTGTCGCACTCGGGGCGGGATTTCGGGTTGACCTTCGCCGGTCTGGTGGTGTTCGTGGGGTTCGTCCCGACCATGTTCGCCGCGGTACAACGAATCGCGACGGCGTACACGGCCTTCAAGTCGATTCTGCCCAACGTCGTCTCGACATATGAACTGCTGGACACCGAGCCGACCGTGCGAGACCGGCCAAATGCCCTGCCGCTTGGAGACGTTCGCGGCAACATCGTGTTCGAGGACGTGTGCTTCAGCTATTCGCCGGCTCAGAAGGTTCTCGGCGGGTTGTCGTTCGCCGTCAACGAGGGCGAGACGGTGGCGCTCGTCGGGCCGATCGGATGCGGCAAGTCGACCGTCTTCAACCTGCTCCTGCGCTTCCTCGATCCCCAGCACGGGCGGATCACGCTCGACGGCCAGGACATCAGCACTGTCACGATATCGAGTCTGCGTGAACGGGTTTCCCGGCTCGCACAGTTCCCGTTCTTCGCCAAGGACACCATCCGCGAGAACATCCGAATGTCGCGCCAGGACGCGAGCGATGAGGCGGTCGAAGAGGCGGGCAAGCTGGCCCAGATCCATTCGATCATCGTCGACCCGGCGAGGATCCACCGCGGCTATGACACCGTCGTCGACGTGCAGGTGCCGTCGGGAGGTCAGAAGCGGCTGATCGCGTTGGCGCGCTGCCTGCTGCGCAAGCCGGAGGTGCTGCTCCTCGACGAGCCGACCGAGAACCTCGACGCCGATCAGCGAGCGCGGCTCACCAGGGTCATCCGGGATTACGCCCGCGCGCGGACCTGCCTGGTGATCAGCCACGACATGGATTTCATCGCCGCAGTCGCCGACCGCATCATCGTCCTCGACGGCGGGCGCGCCGCGGAAGAGGGCACCCACGAGGCGTTGTTGGCCCTCGGGGGTGTGTACCGGAAGCTGCACGATGCGCAGAACGTGGACCCCGCATTCGTCCGGAACAGCACGGCCGCCACCTAGCCGCCACTAGCCGCCCGAGATCTCCCGGGCGACGACCGCGGTACCGTCCATGCGCACAGCGCTTTTCAGCGATTCGGCGCGTGCCCGGACCGTCGGAGTGAGGATTCCGTCGAGCGTTTCCGCCAACGAGTCCGCGGTGGGCTCCGACTCGGGGTGCACGGACCCGATGCCCAGCGTCGCGACGCGTTGCGCGTGGTAGGGCTGGTCGTAGTTGTGCGGAACGACGACCTGCGGTGTGCCCGCGTGCATCGCCTGGGTCGTGGTGCCGGAGCCGCCGTGATGCACGATCGCGGCGACCCGTCCCAGTATCGCCTGCAGGTTGGTCTCGCCGACGGACAGCCAGTCCGGGGAATCGTCGGACGGTGCCAGCTCGCCCCAGCCGCGCAGGACGATCGCGCGGTACCCGACCGCCCTGGCCGCGGCGAGCACTGTGGAGCCGGATGCCCTTGGCGCCAGCATGCTTCCGAAGCCGAACAGGATCGGCGGTTCTCCGGCGTCGAGGAACGCCTCCACCTCAGCCGAAAGCCGCCTCCGATCGGGCATCAGCCAGGCGCCGGTCTGCGCCACCGCCAGCTCCGACGGCGACGGCCACGGTGCGAGGGTCGGATCGGCGGCCAGCAGGGGGCGGTCGGTGATGACGTGGCCGCGCACATCGTCCACCGGCTCCAGCCCGATCTTGGCGCGCGCGGCGTTGAGCCCGTCACGCCAGGTGTCGTTCCACCATCGGGCGTTGAGCTCCCACAAGCGGTCATTGCCGGCGCCCTCCGGTCTGGGGGGCCCGGACACGGGCGGCGGCGGGTGGTGTGTCGACGGCAGGGCGACCGGCGCATACGTGGCGTAAAAGTAAGGCATCCCGAGAAATTCGGCGATCGAGCGCCCCGCGATCTGCATCGCGGCACAGCCGACGATCACATCGCAGTCGGCCGCCGCCTCGCCTATCGCGGCGAACTGCCGGCCGGCGGTGCCTGCCGGGCCGCCCCCGACCCTTCGGGGGCCAAGCCGGGGGTCGTGTCCGACGGGAGAGAAGGCCAGCCCGTAGGTGGCGAGCAACTCCTCGAACCCCGGCGGCGCGCACAGCCGGGCGTCGTGGCCCAGCTCGCGCAAGTGCAGCGCGAGCGCCACCATCGGCTGCACGTCGCCGCGCGATCCGATCGTGGACAGCAATATCCGCATCCGTCATGCCTCTCGGTCGGTAGCATCCGGCAAACCGATGACCGATGACATTGCACCATTGCTCGTGCTCGCGGCGGGACAGCGCTGCGGCAGCACGCTGATTCAGCGACTGCTCTGCTCGCACCCGAGGGTGCGGATCTGGGGTGAGCACGTCGGCCAGCTGCGGCCCGTGCTCACGGCCGGGCGGCGCCTTCGGCTGTGGACCGAAGCCAACGGCATGGCAGGCCGAAACGAGCTGGCCACCAGCGGATACCAGGGTTTCATCGCCAACCTGACCCCTGAGCGAGACGATATCGACAAGGCCTGCGTCGCGTTCATCGAGTCGCTGTTCGCCACGCCGGCGCGCGATGCAGGCAGGCCCATCTGGGGTTTCAAAGAGGTCCGCTACGGCCTACCCGAGGTGCTGTCGCTGCGAGAACTCTTTCCGCACCTACGGGTGGTCCATGTGGTGCGAGACCCGCGCGACGTTCTCCGCAGTCTCGACGAATGGGAACGCAGCGGCGGATGGGACCGCGTGGACACCGAACTTTCCCTTCGGAACTGGCTCAGCGTCGCGGGCAGCTTCGTCGGCTCCGCGACCGATCCGCATCTGCGTAGCTTCATCCTGCCCGTCCGCTACGAGGACCTGGTCCGGTTCAACCAGGGGTGGACCAAGGCCATCGCCGATCACTGCAGCCTGGAGGCCGATCTTCTCGACAACTCGGTCTTCGGGCAGCGGGTGCACACCGCGGGCGCGCGTGGCCGGGTCGACCGCAGGCTTCGCGAGTGGTCGGATCTTCCGGAGTCGATGCACGCCCTCATCGACGACGAAGAACTCCACATGGTCGCGTCCACCTACGGATACGACCTCGCCTAGAGCGACGTCACCGTGCCGAACAGGTGTGGATCGCCCTTGGTCAGGTGGCGCAGCGCGAGCTCCCATCCATCGGCGTTGCGGTCGACGTAGAGCCCGGCCTGTGCGGGCAGCACCACCGGCTTGGCGAATTTCACCGAATACTTCACCGTCTCGGGTAGCTGGCCTTCGATGTTCGCCAAAACTGCTGCGGCGCTGAACATTCCGTGCGCGATGACCGTCGGGAAGCCGAACAGCTTCGCGGCGACCGGGTTGGTGTGGATCGGGTTGTGATCGCCGCCGACGGATGCATAGTGCCGGATCTGGCCGGGCGTGATGCGCAGCACCGCGTTCGGCGGACCCAGCTTCGGCTGCTTCTGCGGCGGTGGCTTCGGCTCGTCGGACAGGCCGGTCTTCTGCTGGTGCAGGAACGTCGTCACCTGGTGCCAAGCCGACTCGTTGCCTACGTTCACGTCCGTCACGATGTCGACGAGCAGACCGCGCCGATGCTCGCGCAGATTCTCGGCGTGCACACGAACCGCGACGGTGTCCGTGACCGCGATCGGGCGGTACTGGGTGATGTGGTTCTCGATGTGCACCGAACCCATTGCAGCGAAGGGGAAGTCGAACCCGGTGACCAACGACATCACCGTCGGGAACGTCAACGCAAACGGGTATGTCAGCGGCACCGCATCACCGAACCGCAGCCCGGTGACATTGGCGTAGGCCGCGACATTGGCCCGGTCGATCGCCAACTCGTCGACGGTCAGCGTGCGGTCGGGCAGCGTGTCACCGCGCGGCACGAATGGAAGTGCGCCCGCCGCTGCGCGCACGAGGTTCATCAGCCCGGACGGTTGGGTCACGCTAGGCACCCAACCACGCCTGGCCGCATACCCGAATCGTGTTGCCGGTGACGGCGTTGGATGCGGGACTGGCGAAGTAGGCGATGGCCTCTGCGACGTCGACCGGATGACCGCCCTGATACAGCGAGTTGAGTCGGCGGCCCACCTCGCGGGTGGCCACCGGGATCGCCTCGGTCATCTTGGTTTCGATGAAGCCGGGCGCGACCGCGTTGACGGTGATGCGCTTGTCGGCATAGGCGGCCGACAGCGCGTCGGTCAGCCCGATCATGCCTGCCTTGGTGGCCGCGTAGTTCGTCTGTCCGCGGTTGCCCGCGATGCCCGCCATGGACGACAGCCCGATGATCCGGCCGTCCTCGCCGAGGGTGCCGTTGTCCACAAGGCCCTCGGCGAGCCGAAGCGGCGCAAGCAGATTCACTGCGAGCACGGAATCCCACCGCGCCTCGTCCATGTTGGCCAGCAGCTTGTCGCGGGTGATGCCGGCGTTGTTGACCAGAACGTCGAGCCCGCTGCCGTGATAGTGCTCGCGCAGGTGTTCGGAGATCCGGTCGACGGCGTCGTCGGCCGTCACGTCGAGCGTCAGCGCCGTGGCACCGACTTTCGAGGCAGTGATCCCGAGGGCCTCGTTGGATCCCTCCACGTCGACGGCCACCACGCTGGCCCCGTCGCGGGCGAACACCTCCGCGATGGTCGCGCCGATGCCGCGGGCGGCGCCGGTCACGAGCGCGATCTTGCCGTCCAGTGGCCGGTCCCAGTCCGCGGGCGGCGCCGAGTCGGCCGCGTCGACGCGGAAGACCTGACCGTCCACGTAGGCCGACTTCGCGGACAGCAGGAACCGCGCCGTCGACTCCAGACCGGTTGCGGCCGGTTTCGCGTCGGGCGACAGGTACACCAGGTTGACGGTGGCTCCGCGCTGTAGTTCCTTGCCGAGCGAGCGCGTGAACCCCTCGAGCGCGCGCTGCGCAATCCGTTCCGCACCGCTGCCCGTGTCCTCCGGGGTGGTGCCGACGACGACGACGCGCCCTGACGGTGCGATGTTGCGCAGCAGCGGGGTGAAGAATTTGTACAGCGCCTTGAGGCCCTCGGGCCCGGTGATGCCGGTGGCGTCGAACACCAGCCCGCCGAAGGCGTCGGCCCAGCGACCGCCGAGGTTGTTGGACACGACGTCGTAGTCTTCGCCCAGCGCGGTGCGTAGCGGTTCGACGATGCGGCCCTCGCCGCCTATCAGCAGCGTGCCTGCCAGCGGCGGATCGCCGGGCCGGTAGCGGCGCAGCGTTTCGGGCTGCGGGATGCCGAGTTGCTTGGCCAGAAACGATCCGGGCGCCGAATGGACGATTTGGGTGTACAGATCCGAAGCCATGGGTACGAACTTACTCCAGAGTAAGAACCGTGGGTACTATGGCCCTAGTGAACCCAACTATGGAGGCAGGCAAACATGGCCACCGGTAACAACAGTCGGCGGGTCGCCATCCTCGGCGGCAACCGGATTCCGTTCGCACGCTCGGACGGTGCGTACGCCAACGCCTCCAACCAGGATATGTTCACCGCCGTGCTCGGCGGCCTGATCGAGCGCTTCAACCTGTCCGGCGAGACACTCGGCGCGGTCATCGGCGGCGCGGTGCTCAAGCACAGCCGCGACTTCAACCTGATGCGCGAGTGCGTGCTGGGCAGTGCGCTCTCGTCCTACACCCCGGCCTTCGACATCCAGCAGGCGTGCGGCACCGGCCTTCAGGCCACGATTGCGGCCGCCGACGGAATCGCGGCGGGGCGCTACGACGTCGCCGCGGCGGGCGGGGTGGACACCGCCTCCGATGCGCCGATCGCGTTCGGAAACGACCTGCGGCGCGTGCTGCTCGGCCTGCGTCGCTCGAAGTCCAACGTCGACCGGCTCAAGCTGGTCGGCAAGCTGCCCGCATCGCTGGGCGTGGAGATCCCCGTCAACAGTGAGCCGCGCACCGGGATGTCGATGGGTGAGCACGCGGCCGTCACCGCCAAGGCGATGGGCATCAAGCGAGTGGATCAGGACGAGCTGGCAGCGGCCAGCCATCGCAACATGGCGGCCGCCTATGACCGCGGTTTCTTCGATGACCTCGTCAGCCCATTCCTCGGCCTCTACCGCGACAACAACCTGCGCGCGGACTCGTCACCGGAGAAGCTGGCCAACCTCAAACCGGTGTTCGGTGTCAAGAACGGCGACGCGACGATGACGGCGGGCAATTCGACGCCGCTGACCGATGGTGCGTCGGTCAGCCTGCTCGCCACCGACGAGTGGGCCGCCGCGCGCTCGATCCAACCGCTGGCGTATTTCGTCGACGGCGAGACCGCCGCGGTCGACTACGTCAACGGCAAGGACGGGCTCCTGATGGCGCCCACATATGCGGTGCCCCGATTGCTCGCCCGAAATGGGCTGAGCCTGGGCGACTTCGACTTCTACGAGATCCACGAGGCATTCGCGTCGGTTGTGCTCGCGCACCTGCAGGCATGGGAGTCCGAGGAGTACTGCAAGGAGCGACTCGGTCTGGACAAGGCACTGGGAAGCATCGACAAGACGAAGCTCAACGTCAACGGGTCGTCGCTCGCCGCGGGCCATCCGTTCGCGGCCACCGGAGGTCGCATCGTCGCGCAGTTGGCCAAACAGCTGGCCGAGAAGAAGGCGGAGACCGGTCAGCCGGTGCGCGGATTGATCTCGATCTGCGCCGCGGGCGGACAGGGTGTCGCCGCGATTTTGGAGGCGTAGCCGACATCAGGCCCAAACGGCCTGAGAAAAATGATCCGCATCGCGTGTAACGGCTATGCGGGCACTGTCGATAAAGGGGTAGCTCCGTGTTGGCGTCTGACCCCCCGACCCGACGTCAGCACGGGGCTCTTAATTCTGCGCGGGCCGTGATCGGCCGCTAGCCGCTCGGCGGCGGATCCTTCTTCGCCTTGATCGGCCCGGACGCAGGCGGCGGAGTGAACAGGCTTCCGCCGACACTGCCGCGCGCGGTCATCGCCCCCACCAATCCCCACGTGCCCAACAGGCCGAGGTAAGCCACCGCGGCGGCCACCCTGAAGGCAGGCAGCCCGGTGTGGTTCGCCAGCTGTGTGGTGCCGGTGACGAATGTTCCGACGGGGAAGGTCAGGCTCCACCAGGTAAGCGCGAACGGCATCCCGCGCCGCAGCGTGCGCACGGTGAGTTCGGTGGCCAGCACGATCCACAGCAATGCAAAGCCCCACACGGGGACTCCGAACAAAACCGCGAAGACGTTCATGCCGCTCGCCAATTCGGGCGGTACGGCCAACGCCGCGTTCGCGGCGAGCAGGCCGGCCGCCGTGATGCCCTGGCCGAGCGGACCGAGCACGATCCACAGCGTGGGCACCCGGGTGGTACCCGACGTGCCGTAAAGGGCGAGCCTGCTCCAGACCATCGAGATGATGATCAGAGCCGCGACGAGCGACAGGCCGAACATCGCGTAGCAGCCGTACAGCATCGTCGTGCGGCCGGTGCCCGGCGCCATGTGCGGGAGAAGCATCGCACCCCCCGCGGCCGACACCATCGGCGGCACCACCGGCATCAGCCAGCCGCCGAACGCCGCGTCGGGCTCGACATTGAGCTGGGTGAACATCACGAACGGGATGGTCGCCGCGGTGAACAGCCCGCCGATGGTGCCCGCAGTCCACAAGACCCAGGCCAGGTCGATGGCGATGCCCTCACCGATGAGGTCCTTGCCCACCAGCAGCGCACCGGAGCCGACCGTCATCAGGGCCATCGGCGCGGCACCGTAGAAGTGCGACATCTGTGGGTTGCGCACGTGACTGCGCGCCACCGTTGGATGCCGGACCCACTGGGCCGTCACCGCGACGACGAGCACCACGAGGAGCACCGACGCGACGACCCACACGACGCGCGAGAACACGTGCAGGCCGGGAACATGCACGGGCAGGGTGGCACCCGCGGTCGCGACGATGCCGGTGCCCATCACCGAGGCGAACCAGTTGGGGCCGAAGTGCTGTAGCCGGGCCAGTTCGGTCGTCATGGCCAAAGTATGTTCGTGCACCTGGAACCCGCGAACGCAGACTCGCCGTTGGCGTGCGTGCTTCGATGAAGAGCATGCAGACCAGCCTCACCATCGCCGGCATATCCACCGGCGGCCCCTCGCCCGTCGACACAGTCGTTCAGAACCTTGCCCGACCTGCAGGACGAGGGCTTCGGCCGAGTCTGGCTGGCCCAGATGCCATGGGACTTGGACCTGGTGTCCGTGCTCGCGGTCGCGCTTCGCGAGGTCGCCAATATCGAGGTGGGATCCGCCGTCATCCCGATCCAGGTGCAGCATCCGATGCAGTTGGCACAGCGCGCCCTCACGCTCAGCCTGATCAGCGGTGGGCGGTTCGCGCTCGGCGTCGGGATGAGCCATCGCATCGTCGCCGAAGGGGTGTGGGGCATCTCGTGGGACAAGCCCGTACGTCAGATGCGCGAGTATCTCGACGGCCTGCAGCCGCTGCTGGCGGGTCAAGCCGCCGATGCATCAGGCGAAATCTGGACCACCCGCGGATCGCTGCAGATTCCGGGCGCCCCGGCGCCGGACGTGTACATCGCCGCACTCGGCCCACAGATGCTGCGCCTGGCGGGTCGGCGCACCAAGGGGACTCTGACCTGGATGACCGGACCCAAGACGTTGGCCGAACACATCGCGCCGACGCTGCGTGGGGCGGCGGTTGAGGCGGGCCGCACCGAGAGTGACGTGCGGGTGGTGGCATCGCTGCCGATCAGTGTCACCGACGACGTCGACGCCGCGCGTAAACAGGCCGCGGAGCAGTTCACGCTCTACGGAACGCTGCCGTCGTACCGCGCGATGCTGGACCGCGAGGGGTATGCCGGACCCGAGGACGCGGCGATCATCGGCGATGAGCAGACCGTGTCGGAGCGGCTCGACGAACTGAGCGCCGCGGGCGTGGACGAGTTCACCGCCGTGATGTTCGACGCCTCCCCCGAGGTTCGTGCACGCACCCGGGCGCTGCTCCGGACAAAAGACTCCTGAGGACCAAAATCGGTCTGGTGTGACGGCAGTCACAGGCGTAGCATCGAGCCCACGACGGGTTCGGGAGTGACTATTCCGAAGAGCCGGCAAAAGGGTTGAAAGCCGGACGCGCGAGACTAATGAGACGCACCTAAGTGTCACTCCCGGACCCGCCCATTTTTGTTTCGCCGTGAATACTGTTCCGGTGGCGATGTCGAAGTCAGAAGCGCGCGTGCTCTCGGGCACGTATGACGCTGTATTCCGGGCCGTGTGCGATGCCGTCCGGGCCGAGGGGATGACGGTGCAGTCCGCCGACCCGGCCGCAGGCCATATCCGGCTCTCATCGGGTGTCTCCCTTGCCACCTGGGGCGAGAATCTCGACGTCAACCTCCGGCCGGTGGGCCCGGACACTGTCGAGGTGACCGTCCGTTCGGCGCTGAAGATCGGCCTCGTCGACTGGGGCAAGAATCGCGCGAACATCGAGCGACTCTTCCGCCGCATCGCGGAACTCCTCGCCGACCCCTGGCGGGGCGTGGCTGCCGGACCCGTCGGCGCGCCATCGAGCTTCGGTGGTGGGACGGCAGCCGATGGACCGAGAACGTCAGCGACGGCGGCAGGACCGGAGTCGACGCTCTCTAAGTCCGGCGACGCGGACTGCTCACTTCTCGCTCGGGTAGAGACGGACATACTCGATGTCGCCGCCCTTGGTGATCGGCGGCCCGAGCAGCACGGTCGAGGTGTTGGCCACGGGATCGTAGGTCACCAGCGATGTCCCACCGCCGCAGCCGACCTCGCCGACGATCACCAGCTTGTCACCGCTCACGCCTGCGAGTTCGGCGCTGTCGGAGACGCCGGGGATGTCCACCCGTTGAGTGCCCCCGTCCGGCGTCAGTCGGGACACGAACGCGGTGCCGCATGCTCCCGCGGTCGGAAGGAACGTGCCACTGGGCAGTTCGTATGCGTTCCAGTTGCCCAGGTTGTCCTCGAAGTGAGGATCGTTCTCCTCGCGCGGGTTGACCCCGGTCAACGCGGTGGGCTTACTGCCGTCGAGCGGGACCTTCCATAGCTGCTCCCCTCCGCCGCCGCAGTGCGTGAGGATCACGCCTGGAGTCCACCACTTCACCGGGGTGCACTCCGCCTCGGGCATCGGCGCCGGCAGCGTGCGGACGATCGATCCGTCGTTGCTCATCACCACCAGGCTTTGGTCGGTCCTCGGCGAGATCTGGTTGCCGAGGTTCTCGGTGGCCAGCACGAGCTGAGTCCCGTCGGGCGTCGCAGGTAGTCGCCACCGAACCTGTCCCGCACCGCCCAGATCCTTGATCGGGTAGACGAATTGCTCGGTGCCCGCCATGTCGATCCGCTTGAGCGTGGCGGACTCGTCCCCGGAGAAGTCCGTGACCAGCAGCGCCTTGCCGTCCGGACTCGCGTATGTCACGGTCTCGTCGACCGGAACCGAGGTCCGCGCGCCGGTGCGCAGATCGATGGAGATCGCCGTGTAATCGAACCCGCGCACCGACTGGAACAGGGCATGGCTGCCGTCGGCCGACCAGTCGACCAGGACCGGCAAGCGGTCGGCCGGTGGGAACTCGGTGATCGAGTACCGGTCACCGGCCGGGCTGACGAGATACAACACGTTGGTGGCGGTCTCGAGCGTCGGGTCACCCGGCGGGGGTTGCTCGCCGGGCCTGTGCGGCGTGACGGGGGTCCAGACGGCCAGCATCCACCCCGGTCCGACCTGCGACCACGGCACGTCGCCGATGCCATGCTCGGCGCCTTGAGCGACGGCGGGCGTCGCAGCGGGCGAGGCCGCCGCCGATGTGGCCGAGCTACTCGGGCTGGATTGGCTCGCAGTCGAATTCGATGACGACGAGCAGCCGGCCAGCAACAGTGACGCGGAGGCGACGATACCGAGGCTGGCACGCCACGCGGCGGCTCGAGTCGAAACATGCTTCATGACGTTCCCTTTCGTGAATGTTCGGGTGTAGCTGTCAGGTGGGGATACGGTTGATCCCTTTCGGTCAACACGAATGCTGCAGCCAATGCCTTGGCGAATTCTTGGCGCGTCCCACGCTGTCGGAAGGCCACGGCTTCAGAAAGTGTCAGCCGACTTGCGGGACCACCAGGTTGGCGAGCTCAATGTCGTCGGCCCGGTCCTGATCGGTCCAACCGCCTTCGCTATTCGCCACCTTCACGCTGATCAGCAGTCCATCTTTCACCGCCACGATGCTTTCGCCGGGCCCGAACCAATAGGCCTCGTAGCTGAGGGCGTCGACTTGGTTCTGCGGTTGGATCACGTGGAAGTGATTGACGGGCGCCGTGGGGTCTGTCGGTCGTGGGTAGATCTCGACAGACACCTCGCGGGTGCTGCCCTTGTAGTAGCACGCGTCGTCGCCGACGGGCACCGGTGGATCGGAGTCGTAGGTGAGCTGTCGTTGGGCGTCGTCGCCGACGTATTTCTTGGCGACCGCCAGGGTGAGCAGGTCGCACGGCTGCTTGCTCAGTGCAGCGCCCGTCGGTGTGGCGCTCGTGATGCGGTGCCCGAAGGTGCAGTGCTCGAGGGTGCGACGCTGGAAGTTGTTGCGCCAGTTGCAGGCGTCGAGACCGGGGGTGGCGCGACCGTTGTGGTCGCAGTCGGGGTGCTTGTCTCCTGGCACGCCGCGACCGCGGCGACGGCTGCGGCGCCCATCAACGCGATCGACAGACTTCGGGTGATCATCGGGCTCCTCTGGGGTCGCGGGCGGCGCATCGGGATGCTTAACGTCTGCCGAGATGCTGCGTCTGCCGCCTTGGCGAATTCTTGGCGATGGCACCTGGATATTGCCCGGGAAATGCAAAACGCCCCCAGGAAGAGTCTGGGGGCGTTTTGTGTCCGAAGCGGCTGAGAAGGTTAGAAGGCCGCTTCGTCCAGTTCCATCACATCGGTGTCCAGGTTCTCGATGATCGAGCGGGTGCTGGTGAGCAGCGGCAGGAAGCTCTTCGCGAAGAACGACGCCACCGCGACCTTGCCTTCGTAGAAGGCGCGGTCGTCACCGCTCGCCCCGGCATCGAGCGCCTCGATCGCCACCGCCGCCTGCTGCTGAAGCAGCCAGCCGAGGACGAGGTCGCCGACGCTCATCAGGAAGCGCACCGAACCCAGGCCCACCTTGTAGAGCTCGGCAGGATTCTCCTGCGCCGCCATCAGGTAGCCGGTCAGCGAGGCGGCCATGCCCTGGACGTCCTCCAGCGCGGTCGCCAACAGCGCCCGCTCGGCCTTGAGCCGACCGTTGCCCGACTCGTTCTTGACGAACTGCTCGACCTGGCCGGCCACGTGCGCCAGTGCCACACCCTTGTCGCGGACGATCTTGCGGAAGAAGAAGTCCTGCGCCTGGATGGCCGTGGTGCCCTCGTACAGCGAGTCGATCTTGGCGTCACGGATGTACTGCTCGATCGGGTAGTCCTGCAGGAAGCCGGAACCGCCGAAGGTCTGCAGGCTCTCGGTCAGCTTGGCGTAGGCCTGCTCCGAGCCGACACCCTTGACGATCGGCAGCAGCAGATCGTTGACCTTGACCGCCAGCTCGGCATCGATGCCGTGGACGGCCTTGGCTGTCGCCGCGTCCTGGTGCGTGGCGGTGTAGAGGTACAGCGCTCGCAGACCCTCGGCGTAAGCCTTCTGGGTCATCAGGGACCGGCGCACATCCGGGTGATGGGTGATCGACACGCGCGGAGCGGTCTTGTCGGCCATCTGGGTCATGTCGGCGCCCTGGATGCGCTCCTTGGCGTACTCGAGCGCGTTGAGGTAGCCGGTCGACAGAGTGGCGATCGCCTTGGTGCCGACCATCATTCGGGCTTGCTCGATGACGTCGAACATCTGCGCAATGCCGTCGTGCACCTCGCCGACCAGCCAGCCGACCGCGGGAACGTCGTGCTGGCCGAGCGACAGCTCGCAGGTCGCCGAGACCTTCAGGCCCATCTTGTGCTCGACGTTGGTGACGAACACACCGTTGCGCTCGCCGAGCTCACCGGTCTCGGGGTCGAAGTGGAACTTCGGCACGAAGAACAGTGACAGACCCTTGGTGCCCGGTCCTGCGCCCTCGGGGCGGGCCAGCACCATGTGGAAGATGTTCTCGAACAGGTCGTCGGAGTCACCGGAGGTGATGAACCGCTTCACCCCGTCGATGTGCCAGCTGCCGTCGTCCTGCTTGACGGCCTTGGTCCGCCCGGCACCGACATCGGAGCCCGCGTCGGGCTCGGTCAGCACCATCGTTGCGCCCCAGCCGCGTTCTGTTGCAAGCACAGCCCACTTCTTCTGCTCCTCGGTACCGAGGTTGTAGAAGATCTGAGCGAAGCCGGCGCCCAACGCGTACATGAAGACGGCCGGGTTGGCGCCCAGGATGTGCTCCTGCAGCGCCCAGGTGAGCGCGCGGGGCATCGGCATACCGCCGAGGGCTTCATCCATGCCGAGTTTGTCCCAGTCGCCATCGGTCACGGCCTTGACGGACTTCTTGAACGCCTCAGGCAGCGTCACCGAGTGCGTGTTGGGATCGAACACCGGGGGATTGCGATCCGACTCGGCGAACGACTCAGCAACCGGACCCTCGGCCAGTCGGGCGACCTCGCTCAGCATCTCCCGGGCCGTGTCGACGTCGAGATCGGCGTACTCACCCTCGCCGAAAACTCTGTCAACGCCGTAGACCTCGAACAGGTTGAATACCTGGTCACGCACATTGCTCTTGTAGTGGCTCACTGTTCCTCCTCTTTGAGACGGCCACTTGCGGTTGGGTACTCGATGCAAGTTACCCACCAGTAACTGGCCGGAACTATACCGCTCAGTAACTTCAACGCAAAGCACGTCCGAGCAATTTCCAGTACCTAACTAACCCGGTGGTTGGTCGGGTACCCAAACGCCCAGTTGACAACTGTCTGAGCAGTGCTTCGACGCCGCTGTGAGAATCGTCACGGGCGCCCCGGTTAGGGTGTTCGGGTGCTACGCGTCGCGGTCTGGGGAACAGGGAATATGGGGGCTACTGCAATCCGGAGCGCGGCGGCGTTTCCCGGGCTGAAGCTGGCCGGGGTGATCACCTCGTCGCCGGACAAGGCCGGCCGGGACGCCGCGAGCTTCGCGCGGCTGGAAGGGCCGACGGGTGTCTTCGCCACCACCGACGTCGATGCCGCGTTGGGGGCCTGCGACGCGGTGGCCTATATGGCTTCGGGCGACATCCGGCCCGACGACGCGGTCACCGACATCGAGCGCTGCCTGCGGGCAGGCAAGCATGTGGTGACCCCGTCGCTGTACTCGCTCTACGACCCGCGCTCCGCACCGCCGGAATGGGTGGAGCGGCTCACGCAGGCCGCCGACGAAGGTGGCGCGACATTGCTCGTCAGCGGTGTCGACCCCGGCTGGGGCAACGACGCCCTGGCCGTCATCGCCGCCGGCCTGTGCACCAGGATCCAGTCCATCCATTGCCAGGAGATCTTCGACTACTCGACCTACGACCAGCCCTACGCGGTCAAGGTGTCGTGCGGTTTCGGCGGGTCGATGGACGAGATCCCGATGATGCTGTTGCCGTCCGTGCCGACCATGGTGTGGGGCGGCAACATCCGGCTCATCGGGCGGGGGCTCGGGCTGGAGATCGACGAGATCACCGAGGAGGTCGAGCGGCTGCCACTGGAGGACGACGTCGACACCGTGATGGGTCGGTTCGAGAAGGGGACACAGGGTGCGTTCTGGCTCAAGGTGATCGGAAAATCGGGCGGACGCGAACGGATCGTCATCGACCACATCACCCGCATCCACGCTTCGTGTGCGCCGGACTGGCCGTATCCCGATGAAGGAGTCGGCGATCATCGCGTGATCGTGCACGGCGATCCGGAACTCACCCTCCTCAGCCGGGCCGACCTGCCCGGCGGCACCCGCGCCGACGGCGGCAACACGACCGCCACCAATCGGCTGCTTGGCGCGCTCGATTGGCTGTCCACCCAGAAGCCGGGAATCTACGACGGGCTGGACGTCCCGATGCAGACGGGTCGACCCCCCGAGGTGGAAGCGACGCGCTGGGCCGATTAGGACGCCGGCAGCCGGGATGTCCTGACGCTCAGGCAGACTCCGGCGAGTCCGACTCGGGCAGCTGACCAACCAGATACTCGGCGAGTCCCCCGATGGTCGGATAGTCGAACACCGCCGTCGCGTTGATCGTGAACTTGCCGCCGAACTGACTGTGCAGCCGGTTGCGGAGTTCGATCGCCATCAGAGAATCCGTTCCGAGGTCCAGGAACCGACTGGTTGCGGCGGGCGGTTGCGCGAGACGCAGGAAGTTCTGTACCTCGCGCTGAAGAAATTCGGTCACGAACCCGGCGCGCTGCGGCACCGGTATCTCCTGCAGCTGCCGAAGCAACTCGGCATCACCGGTGACCTCCCCGACGGCACTGGGCAACACGAGATCGAGAAGTGGTGGACGGGAAGTGCCGAGCACCTTTGCGGCCCGCTGCCAATTGGCCTTGATGACAGCTGCCTGGCCGGTTCCGTTGGCGACGACCTCGGCGAGGGCGCCCAGCGCCGCCGAGGGTTCAAGCGGAATAAGACCCTGCGCACTGACATTGGCGCTCGCGGCCTCTGAAGATGCCATGCCACCCTGGGCCCACGGGCCGAAGTTGACACCCGTGGCCGGTAGGCCTTCCGCGCGCCTGCGCGCGACCAGGCCGTCGAGCAAGCGCGTTGGCGGTCGCATAGTTGGCTTGGCCGGGTGGGCCCAACAGGCTGGACACCGAGGAGGACACGATGAAGAAGTCCAGCTCGTCGTCCCTCGTCAGACGGTCCAGGTGGTAGGCACCAAGCCCCTTGGGCACCAACGTCGTTCGGAAGCGCTCTAGGCTCTGCTGCGACAGCAGCGCATCGTCGAGCACGCCGGCCAGATGTATTACTCCGGCGAGCGGCGGCAACTCCGAGCGGATCCGCTCCAGCAGCGTTTCGACCTCGGACTCGTCGCCGACATCGGCCGCGAAGACGTGGATGCGGCAGCGGTAGCGCTCGGTGATGTCATCGATCGACTGTTGCGCGTCCACATCCGGTGCGCGCCTGCTGGTCAGCACGATGTCACCGGCACCGAGCTGGGCCAGATACGACGCCGTGTGCAGGCCGATCGCACCGAGCCCGCCGGTGATCAGGTAACTCCGATCGCTCTGTGGCTGCAGCGGATTCGGAATCTGGCACACGATCTTGCCGATGTGGCGAGCCTGCTGCATCCGGCGGAACGCCGCCCGCGCCTCGGTCAGTGGGTAGATCTCGGCGGGCAGTGGCGTCCACTCACCCTTGGCCAACCCCTGCGACACCTCGGTCAGCAAGGCACGAATGCGCTCCGGCTCCTGGATGGTCACCGTGTCCAGCGCCACGATCTCGTAGGCGATGTCGGGACGGGCGGCGCCCATCTGCTCCTGTGTCCAGATGTCGCGTTTGGCGATCTCGGCGAAGCGGCCGTTCTGGGCGGTGGCCCGCACGGTCGCTTCGAGGAATCCCTCGTTGGTGAGGCTGTTGAGCACCACGTCGACCCCGGCGCCGTCGGTATCCGCAAGGATCTGGTCGGCGAAATCCGTCGTGCGCGAGTCGTATACGTGCTCCACGCCGAGCCTGCGCAGCGTCGCGCGCTTGTAGGTGCTGGCCGTGGCGAAGACCGTGGCACCCTGCTGCTGGGCCATCTGGATCGCCGCCAGGCCGACACCACCACTGGCGGCGTGGATGAGCACCCGGTCACCGGGCTTGACCTGCGCCCAGTCGAACGCGAGCCGAACTGTCAGCGCTGCAGCGGGAACGGTGGCCGCATCGACGGCGCTCACCCCGTCGGGAATCGGCGCCAGCAACTGGCCCGGGACGTTGAACCGGCTGGAGAACGCGCCCTGCATGAAGCCATAGACGCGCTGACCCACTTCGAGTCCGGCGACGCCGTCACCCACCTGCGTGACGACGCCCGCGAAGTCACCGCCGATGGGACCGGGGTCGCCCGGGTAGAGGCCGAGCACGTTGAGCACGTCGCGGAAGTTGAGGCCCGCGGCCTCCACCCGGACCTGTACGTAGCCCGCGTCCGGCGGCGGTACGTCCGTCTCGGTCAGCCGCAAGTTGTCGATTGCGCCGCGCTCGGTGGGCGCCAGCACGTAGTCGCCTCCGCGCGGCACGGCGAGATGACCGCTGCGTGCCCACGGCAACAACCGCGAAGCCAGCAGCTTCCCTTGGCGCACTGCGAGTTCCGGCTCGTCGACCGGCGTCGAAAGCAGAGTGGCCAGTGCGTGCACAGCCTCTGGTGATCCGTCACAGTCGACCAGTCTGCAGCGCAGCGCCGGTTCCTCGTTGATCGTGGTGCGCCCGAATCCCCAGAGCGCCGCCTGCACCGGGTCCACCGGCTCACCGGATTCGGTCGCCACCGCCCGTTCCGTGATTATCCACAGCCCGTTGGGAAGTTTCACGCTGCCGTTTTGTGAGCCGGCTTGCACCGTGTGCACGGCACTGAGCAGGTTCACGATCTCGGTCTCGAGCCGTGCCCAGGCCTCGGCGGTCGACTCGTCGGCGACTCGCCGCGCTGCTGCGCCAGACGACGCCGGAGAACCCGACTCCGCGCTCGTGCGCCTGCGCCAGCACCTGTCCGAGGGCCTCCGGATTGCCTACGCGATCGAACGGGATGCACCCTGGCACCTTGACGGCCAATTCATCGAATCCCGCAATCAGCCAGGTGCCGTTCGCACTTGCGTCCTGGCCGGACGATGGCGGCGGAACCTCGTGCCAGCCAAGGGTGTACAGCAGCCGGGTCGCGTCGCCGCCGAGCCCGCGCAACAGCGCCTCTCGAGGCGCGCGCTTGACCGTGAATTCGCGAATCCCCCCGAGCTGGCGGCCTTCTCGATCGATGAAATCGAGATCGAAGACCTGCGTCTCGCTGTCGAAGCCATTGGTGTGCCACCTCGCGCGGCAGTAGAACCGCCGAGGCATCTTCTCCCGCAGCATCACC
Organism: uncultured Actinomycetota bacterium; assembly: GCA_963766945.1. GTDB lineage: Bacteria > Actinomycetota > Actinomycetes > Mycobacteriales > Mycobacteriaceae > Mycobacterium. The sequence continues at coordinate 105,648 of CAVYCT010000015.1, read as the reverse complement.
TGGCCGTACCGCAACGGCAAGAACAGATCGTTGACACCTTGTTCCGCCGCGAGAAGTGCGGGGAACGCCGGAAAGGCGACGCCGGTGCACAGGTCCATCAGCACCGGGTGCATCGGCTCGGTCCCGAGATGTTCGGCGAGTTCTTCGCCGACCAGGATGTCACCGATCGCCTCGCCCTCACCGAGCCACAGCGACTTGAGGGAACCGGACCACGTGGGGCCCCAAGCCAACTCCAGGTCAGCGAACGTCTCGAACAACTCCTGCGGGCGCATGCGATTGAGCCGCTCGATCGCTTCGTCGACGGGACCTGCGTCCTCGGAAACCGGCTCGTCATCGACACCGGTGACGACGGTGCCTTCGGCGTTCAACGACCATTCTGCGCCGCGCTCACCGTACGGGCGGCTGTGTACCTGGAAGCTGAAGTCTGCGCCATCGTCGAGCGGATGCAGAGTCAGCTGCACTTCGCGAGAACTCTTCTCGGGCAAGATGATCGGCTCGTAAAAGAAGACGTCTTTCACCCGTGACGGAGTACCTACCGCGGCCAACGCCATCGCCGCGTACGTCGCGCCAGGGACGACGACGGTGCCGTAGATGACGTGGTCGGACAACCACGGCTGCGATTTGACGGACAACCTGCTGGTGTAGACGGAGTCACCGGAGGCGAGGTCTTTTGCGCTGCCGAGGATTCCCGACACCGCGGGGCCGTCGATGGCCATTCCGGATGTCTTGGGCCAGAAGCGGCGACGCTGGAATGGATACGTGGGCAGTTCGAGCCTGCGACGGGGCTGACGTTGCAGCGCAGCGAAATCGGGCTGATGGCCGCCGACGTAGGCGGCGGCAAGCGCATCGGCGATCTGGCGGCGGTCGCCGACGCCCTTACGCAGCGAGACGATAGCCCGCGGCGCGGCAAGGTGCTCCGGCCAGACCTGCACCGCAGCCCCGGTCAACACCGGCTGGGGACCGATCTCCATCAATACCGAGCTCCCCAGCGCCGCCACGGTACGCACGCTCTCGGCGAATTGCACCGGCTGGCGGGAATGACGTCGCCAGTACCCCGCGTCGAGGGGGGTCTGGGCCGTCAGTACGGTGCCCGTGCGGTTGCAGACCAACGGCAATGTCGGCGCGGCGAACTGGAACCGCCCCGCGTACGACTCGAATTCGTCGAGCACCGGATCCATCAACTCTGAGTGGAAGGCGTGGCTGGTCTGCAACCAGGTGCAGCGGATTCCCTCGTCAGCGAAGCCGGCGACGATCTGTTCCAGATCCTCACCTGGACCGGAGAGCACAGTATTGGGTCCGTTGTAGGCGCCGACCGATACTCGCGGGAACTCGCTTGCGGCCTCCTCGACCTGCTTGGCGTCGGCAAAGACGGCCACCATTCGCCCACCTTCCGGCAGGCTGCCGAACAGCCGACCGCGCTCGGCCATCAGCCGTGCGCCGTCCTCGAGGCTGAAAACTCCGGCCACGCATGCCGCCGCATACTGGCCGACGCTGTGCCCAAGCACCACGTCAGGCTTGATGCCCCATGATTGCCACAGTTCGGCAAGGCCCATCTCGACGGCGAAAAGCGCCGGCTGCGCAAATGACGTGTGCCGCAATGATTCTCCGGCTTCACGATCAGCGGCGAACAGTACGTCCAGCAGCGAACGATCCAGCATGGCCTCGACGGCGTCCGCGCAACGTGTCACGGTCTCGGCGAAAACCGGCTCAGAGTCGAACAACTCACGCGCCATCCCCGGATACTGGCTGCCCTGTCCGGTGAACAACCACGCCGTGGTCGGGGGGCGCGTGTGCTCGCCACGTACGACACCGGGCCGCACGCGGTTTTCGGCCAATTCGGCCAGGCCCTCGCGCGCACCCTCCACCGAGTCCACGACCAGCGCAGCGCGGTGTTCGAAATGCGAGCGGCCCCTCCCGGCGGTCAGGCATACATCGGCGAGGTCGACATCCGAGTGGGCGGTCAGCCAGTCCGAGTAGCGGTGCGCCAACGCCGCCAGCGCTTCCGGCGTCCGAGCGGACAGTGCGAGAACATTGACAGGCCGCTCGTGGGTGCCGGGCTCGGGGACTGCCTCGACATCGCTTTCCGAACTTTCCGGTCCTGCCGGTTCCGCCGGTTGCGGTGGCGCCTCTTCAATCAGCACGTGTGCATTCGTGCCGGTGAAGCCGAAGGAACTCACGCCTGCGCGACGCCGTCTGCCGCTGGGGTGCCACGGAGTCGCCTTGTCCACGACCTGTACCGGTAGCGTGTCCCACGGGATGTGCGGTGACGGATTGTCAAAGTGCAGGCTCTTGGGCAGCATTTCGTGCTGGAGCGACAATACGACTTTGATCAGACCTGCTGCCCCTGATGCCGATTCGAGGTGACCGATGTTGCTCTTGACCGATCCCATGAGTAACGGTCGGTCTGCGTCTCGCGAGGCACCGTAGGCGGCCGCGGCTGCCTGCACTTCGATCGGATCACCCAGCGGGGTGCCCGTCCCGTGTGCTTCGAGATAGTCGACATCTCCGCCTGCCAGACCGGCGCGGGCCAGCGCCGCCCCGATAAGCCGTTGCTGTGCACCGCCATTGGGCACTGTCAAACCACTGGATGCGCCGTCCTGGTTGACCGCGCTGCCGGGAATGACCGCGCAGACCCGATCGCCATCGCGCACCGCATCGCTCAGCCTCTTGAGCACGAGGATTCCGCAGCCTTCACTGCGCACGTAGCCGTCGGCGGAGGCGTCGAACGTCTTGCATCGCCCGACCGGTGAAAGCATCCTGGCTCGGGAAGCGGCGATGACCGTCACCGGACTCAGCAGCACGTTCACCCCACCGGCCAACGCCAAGTCGCAGTCACCCGAGTGCAACGCCTGGCAAGCCTGGTGGACGGCCACCAAGGCCGAGCTGCATGCAGTATCGAGCGCTACCGCCGGTCCTTCGAGTCCCAACGCGAAGGCAACTCGGCCGGATACGGCATTGAGCGCGTTTCCGGTGATGAAGTAGGGCTCGATCTTGTCGATCGATTCGGCGGACAGCAGATGCGCATACTCATTGGCACCCACACCCACGAAGATGCCGGTTCGGCTGCCGCGCAAGGTGGCGGGCGCGTACCCGGCCCTTTCGAGACCCTCCCATGCCGTTTCGAGCATCAGCCGCTGCTGCGGCTCGATCCAGACCGCCTCCCGCGGGGAGATGCCGAAGAATTCGGGGTCGAATCCGTCGATCCCTTCGAGGAATCCGCCGAAGCGCGTGTACGTCTTTCCCGCAGCTTCTGGGTCCGGGTCGTAGAACTCGTCGATGTCGAAGCGCTCCTCCGGCACCTCTCGGATCGCATCGACACCACCGGACAGCACCTCCCAGAAGGCTTCCGGGTCAGGTGCGCCAGGGAATCGGCACGACACCGCAACGATCGCGATCGGTTCGTCCGTGCGCGTCGTCGTCACTGACGCCTCAGCGCGCGCGGACACCTGCGCACCGAGGCCGAGCACCTCGTCGCCGAGTAGGTAGTCGGCGGCATCCGACAGTCGGGGGTGATCCATCACCAGGGTGACGGGGATCTCCTTGCCCACGCCCTGTTCGATACGGCGTCGCAACTCGACCGCCATCAGCGAATCCATGCCGAGGTCGAAGAATCCCGCGTCCTCTCGGATCTCCGAGGCGTCGACCCGCGTCACTTCCGCGACCGCGTCACGCAGGTAGTCGGTCAGAAGCTTTCTGCGCTGCTGCACAGGCGCATTCGTGAGCAACTCGACGAACGGGGTCTTCCCGCTCGGCGTCACGGGCACCACCGCAGCGTTCTCGGAAGGAGCCTCGCGCTCCAGTTCGGTCAGGAACGCGCGCCTACCCGCCTGTTGGTAGAGAGGCAGGAAGCGAGCCCAATCGACCCGGGCCACCACCCCCTGTGTCGTCGAACTCGCCATGACATCGGCGAGACCCGCCAGCGCATCGATTGGCGACAAGGTCCGGACCCCGCGCTTGTCAAGTCGCGCGCGGGACTCTGCGTCAGCCATTCCCGTCGACCAGGGCCCGAAATTGACGCTGAACCCACGGACGCCCTGCTCGCGCAAGCGCCAGGCCAGCCCGTCGAGGAAGGCGTTGGCCGCGCCGTACGCGGTCTGTCCGAATCCGCCCCAAACCGAGGCGATCGATGAAGTACTGAGGAAGAAGTCCAGCTTCAGGTCAGCGGCTGCCTCACCAAATACCAGGCACCCCAGACCTTCCCAGCCAGGACACGATCCAATTCGGAGTCGTCCAGGTCGGACAGTGGTGTAGTACCGAGCACGCCCGCGGCGTGGACGATGCCTGCCAACGGCGGCAGCTCGGCCGAAACTGTCGTCAACAACCGCGCAACGTCGTGCGCATCGGCGACATCGGCAGCGATGACGCGGACTTCGCAGCCTTGTTGTTCGCTGAGTTCGTCAATCCGCTGTCGTACGGTGTCGGTTGGCGCGCGACGGCTGGTCAGCACCAGGTGCTTGGCGCCGTGCGCGGCCAGGTATCCGGCGATTTCCAGCCCGATCGATCCCAGTCCGCCCGTCACCAGATACGTTGCGTCAGAGCGTAATTCCAGCGGTGTACCACTCGGCTGCCCAACTCGTCTGACAAGCCGGGGAACATAGACCGCCTGATCACGCAGCGCGATCTGGTCCTCCCTGATGGCTGAGTCGCGCTCCGCCGTGATCTCGTCGATCAACCGCGACCATTCGTCGGCAGTGCCGTCGGCCAGGTCCGCCAGGCCGCCCCACACCTGTGGAAGCTCCAGCGCTGCGGCCCGACCGAATCCCCATAGGCAGCTCTGATCCGGCGCGACGGTGTCCGCGTCGGCGACTCGCTGTGCGCCATGGGTCACCACCCAGACGGGCCTGCGCAGTTCGGCGGCGACCGCGGCGCGGAAGAGTCGCCGCGTTCCGCCCAACACTCGGTGTTGCATCCGCAAGAGTGACCGCATCGGCGATGCGGTCTCGGAGTCGAGGGCCGCGACGTGCAGGATGCGTAGCGTCGAATCGTCTACTGCCGCACTGCGCAACGCGTCTGCAAGTTTTTCCTCGTCTGCGTCGGATACCGGCAACGCCAGGATCCGGTGCCGATGCCCACGTGCGGTCAGCACGTCGACAAGAGGCTGGATGGCATCGGTGTCATCGCCGACAAGAATCCAGGAGGAGCCCTGCCCGGGTTCCGCGCCGACGATCGGCGCCGCCGTGGACTCCACCCAGTGAATATCGTAGCGGTCGTCCGCGATGGACTGGGTCGACCGTTGCTGGTTGTGTTGTGCCGCAAACCGTGTCAGCACATTCAGGGTCTGATGATCGCCGCTTCCACCGTCGAGCAGCGCCGCGAGTTCGTCGATTTGGCCGTCCTCGAGAAGGCGAAGGGCGTCGGTGCGCGCGGCATGGTGTTGTTCCGGCTCGGGTTGGTCTCGATTGTCGCGAAACCAGTACTGACGGTGCTCGAACGGATAGGTGGGCAGGTCGAGTTTTCGCGCGTGCGCTTGCCGGAAGGCGGCGAAGTCGGGCAGATGGCCCAAGACATAGGCGTCGGCAACGGCTTCGGCGATCTGTCGGTGGTCGGCGGTGTTTCGGCGCAGGGACGCGATCGCCTGTGGTGCGGTGGCCGGGTCCGGCCATGCCCCAAGGGCTGCCGCGGTGAGCACCGGTCGTGGGCCGATCTCGAGCAACACTTTGCAATTCAGATCGGCAAGGGTGCGCACGCTCTTGGCGAATTCCACCGGTTGGCGCGCGTGACGTCGCCAGTAGGCGCCATCGAGTCTCACGCTCCTGCCGAGCGCGGCACCGGTGCGGTTGTCGATGAGAATGCGTTGTGGCGTACCGAAATCGAACTGCTGCGCAAACGTTTCGAAATCGCCGAGGATCGGGTCCAGTAGCGCCGAGTGGAATGCGTGGCTGGTCTCCAGCCAGTCACACCGGACACCGTCGGCCGCCAACCCGGCAACCGCGTTCTCCAGATCGTGCGCGGGTCCAGACAGCACGGTGTTGGCGCCGTTGTAGGCGGCGACGGACAGACTCGGGAACTCCTCGGTCAGCTTCTCGACACGGTCTGCGGCGGTGAACGCCGCAACCATCCGGCCGCCTGCAGGCAAGCTGCCGAACAGGCGGCCACGCTCGGCCATCAGCAGTGCACCGTCTTCGAGGCTGAAAACGCCTGCGACGCAGGCCGCCGAGTACTGGCCGACGCTGTGGCCCAACACCACGTCGGGCTCGAAGCCCCACGACTGCCAGAGGCGGGCCAGGCCCATCTCCACCGCGAACAGCGCAGGCTGTGCGTAGGAGGTTTGACGCAGTGTTTCTTGTGCGTCGGGGCTGTCGAGGTCGAAAATCACGTCCAGCAAAGGCTTTTGGAGAATGCCGGCGACCGTCTCCGCGCAGCGTTCCAGCGTTTCGGCAAACACCGGCTCGGTGTCGAACAACTCGCGGGCCATTCCGGGGTACTGGCTGCCTTGACCGGTGAACAGCCACGCGGTCTTCGGTGTCTCATGGGACTCTCCGCGAACCAACCCGGGTGCCGGACGGTCGTCGGCGAGCGCGCCGAGTAGCTCGAGGGCGGAGTCCCGCGAATCGACCACCAATGCGGCTCGGTGCTCGAGATGCGCCCTGCCCGCCCCGGCGGTGAAGCAAACGTCGGCCAGACTGGCCTCCGGATGCGCGTTCAGCCATGTGCGGTATCGATCGGCGACCTGGACCAAGGCGGCCGGTGTCCGCGCCGAGAGCGGAAGAATGCTGAACCCATCCCGAGGCTGTTCAACCGCCACCGATGCGCCAACCGGCGCTTCCTCGAGGATGACGTGGGCGTTGGTCCCGGCGAACCCGAACGAGCTGACACCCGCGATACGGGATCGGCCGTTGCGCTCCCAGGGGATGCTCTCCTTCACCACTTCCACCGCAAGCCGGTCCCAGGGGATGTGCGGCGACGGGTTCTCGAAGTGGAGGTGTTTGGGCAGCGTCTCGTGCTCGAGCGACAGGATGACCTTGATGACACCCGCGATCCCCGCGGCCGCCTCGAGGTGTCCGATGTTCGTCTTCGCCGAGCCGATCAACAGCGGCTGGCCCGCCGCGCGACCGGCGCCGAGCACCGCACCTGCGGCCTGGGCCTCGATCGGGTCGCCAAGCGATGTCCCGGTGCCGTGCGCTTCCAGGTAGTCGACCTCGATGGGCTCGATGCCTGCGCGCTTCAGCGCATCTGTGATAACCCGTTGCTGCGCAACGCCGTTCGGCACCGTCAGGCCACCCGATGCGCCATCCTGGTTGATCGCGCTGCCGCGGATCACGGCCCGAATCCGGTCGCCGTCGCGGATCGCGTCCTCGAGCCTCTTGACGACGATGACACCGCAACCCTCGCCGCGCACGTAGCCATCGGCGGCCGCGTCGAACGTCTTGCACCTGCCGTCGGGTGCGAGCATGCGCGCCTGGGAAAAGGTGATCATGGTCGCCGGGGTGAGCAGCACGTTCGCGCCGCCGGCCAATGCGAGGTCGCATTCACCAAGTTGCAGTGCTTGGCACGCCTGATGGATCGCCACCAGCGACGAACTGCATGCGGTGTCAACGGCGACCGAGGGACCCTGCAACCCCAACCGGTAGCTGATCCGTCCCGCTGCCGCGGCATTCGACGTGCCGATGGCCATGTAGGCCTCGATCTCGGGGTAACTCAGTTCGTCGGATGCCATGCCCAGGTAGTCGTGGGTGGCCAAACCCACGAACACGCCGGTATTGGTGTTCGCCAAAGCCGTCGGCGCGGTGCCGGAATGTTCCACGGCGCGCCACGCCGTCTCCAGCAGGAGGCGGTGCTGCGGGTCCATCAACCTGACCTCGCGTGTCGACATGCCGAAGAACGGCGCGTCGAACCCGGTCACGTCATCGACGAAGCCCGCACGGCGGGTCACGACCTTGCCGGGGGCGCCGGGTTCGGGGTCGAAGAACTCGTCGACATCCCAGCGGTCCTCGGGCACGTCCGATATCGCGTCGCGGCCCTCGCGCAACACGTCCCAGAATCCGTCGGCGTCTGGCGCCCCCGGAAAACGCGCTGCATAGCCGACGATGGCAAAGCGCGGCGCCGGCTCGGTCGGACCTTCTGCGGATACCATGGCTGCCCTCCTAGCTTCGGCACCTCAGGCTCACAGCGTGCCGACCCTACGCCGACGGAAAACTATTGCGCAGACCTGTGGCATGCGAAACGTCGCGGCCCGGCGTCCGGTCGGCTCCCGGCGGAGGTCGTTGAACCTTGGGTATGTTGGTCCCGCGATGAGTGGTGCTGCCGGACGGACGCCGGCCAAGCCGGGAGGACGACGTTTTGCGCATCGGCAAAATTACTGTTGGCGCCCTCGATGAGTGGGCGTTGAATCCGGGCTCGGTCACCTCCTGGCATCCGACGGCCGTGGCCGCCGAAAAAGCCCGGCAGGCGCCGGTCAGTTCGGTGCCGGTGAGCTACATGCAGCGTCAGCATCTTCGTAACTACTGCGAGCGGACGGCAGCGGGGCTGAACTTCTCCCGGCAGATCATCGCCAGCTGTGACGTCGCGGGCCAGTGCGATATCTCGGCCATGGACCAGGCCGTCAACGCATACCTACGTCGGCATGACACATTCCGCAGTTGGTTCGAGCACAGCGCAGACGGAGAGTTCATCCGGCATGCCATCAAGAATCCGGATGACATCGAATTCGTGCCGATCGATCACGGCAACATGACGATCGAGCAGATCCATGCCCATGTCGTCGCCATACCGAGTCCGTTGGAGTGGGGCTGCTTCACTTTCGGAGTCGTCCAGAACGAGGACCACTTCACGTTCTTTGCCGCCATGGATCATGTCCACGGGGACGCGACGCTGATCGGCACGACGATGTTGGAAGCCAACGGAATGTATTCGGCGTTGAGTGGAGGCGGCCACGCCCTGACGCTTCCCGATGCAGGCAGCTTCGACGATTTCTGCGTCCGCGAGCGCGAGTCGACCTCGGAGTTGACGGTGGATTCGCCCGAGGTGCAGGCGTGGATCGACTTCGCCGAGGGCAGCGGTGGTGGCTTTCCTGAATTTCCGCTTCCGCTGGGTAACCCGCAAAAGGCGACCCGCAGCGACATGAGCACTGAAGTTCTGATGGACCCGGCACAGACGGAGCGTTTCGAATCGGCGTGCGCGGCGGCGGACGCGCGCTTCGTCGGTGGGTTGTTCGCCTGCCTGGCCCAGGTAGAGCACGAATTCACAGGTGCTCTGACGTACTACGGGCTCACCCCGCGAGACTCACGCACCGCCACGGACAACTTCATGACGCAGGGTTGGTTCACCGGATTGATCCCGATCACCGTCCCGGTGGGTGCGAACCCGTTCGGGGACGTGGCGGTGGCAGCGCAGGCTTCCTTCGACTCAGGCCTGAACATGGCAAGGGTGCCGTACTACCGCGTGTTGGAGTTGGCGCCGTGGCTGAGCTGGCCACGGCCGAACTTCCCCGTGTCGAATTTCTTCCACGGCGGCGCCGCTCCGCTCAACGCTATACTCGCAGCCGCTGACCTGGGGCTTGCGGACAATATCGGCATCTACCCTGACGGTCGATTTTCCTATCAGCAGACCATTTACATATTCCGGTACGGCGAGGGCACGGTGATGGCGATCCTGCACCCAGACGACCCGGTCGCCAAGAAGTCAGTCACTCGCTACATGAAAGCGATGAAGTCCATGTCCGTACAGGTAGCCGACAGTGGACACTGGGGCCGCGTCGCCTAGCGTGTGGCAGGTCGAAGGCTAGAGGGTGAGGACGTTATGCGACGGCTAGCCGATGTTGTGGTGCGGTGGCCCTGGGCGGTGATAGGGGTCTGGATCGCTATCGCGGTCGCCCTTCCGCTGACGTTCCCGAGCCTGAACGAGATGGCACAGAGGCATCCGCTGTCCATCCTGCCCAGCGACGCCCCTTCGAGCGTTGCGGCCCGGCAGATGACCGACGCATTTCACGAATCGGGCTCGGACAACCTCCTCGTCGTCGCTTTCATCAACGAAACCGGGCTCAAGCCCGCCGACGAAGCCGCGTACCGCGAAGTGGTGGACGCGCTGCGTCTCGACGTGGCTGATGTCGCGATGGTTCAGGACTTCTTCACCACACCGCAACTGCGCCCGTTCCTCACCAGTGAGGACAAGACGACCTGGGTGCTGCCTGTCGGACTTGCGGGAGAGTTGGGCACGCCGCGTGCTTACGAGTCCTACAACCGAGTCGCCGACATCGTCGAACACCACGTCCCCAACGGCGGCCCACTGACGGTGCACGTCACCGGACCCGCCGCCACCGTTGCCGACCTCACTGTCGCGGGCGAGCAGGACCGCATGCCCATCGAGATCGCGATCGCCGTCCTGGTGCTCCTGGTTCTGCTGCTGGTGTACCGCAACCCGGTCACCATGCTCCTGCCGTTGGCGGCGATAGGCGCGTCGTTCGTGACCGCGCAGGCGGTGGTGGCCGGGGTCTCTGATCTCTTCGGAGTGGGCGTCTCAAACCAGTCCGTCATACTCCTGAGCGCGATCATCGCGGGGGCTGGAACGGATTACGCGGTCTTTCTCATCAGTCGCTATCACGACTATCTGAGACAAGGGTCGGACGTCAACGACGCGGTGCGGCGGGCGTTGGCTCTCGATCGGAAAGGTGATCACCGCGTCCGCGGCCACGGTGGGAGTCACTTTTCTCGGGATCAGCTTCGCCGATATGGGTGTGTTCTCCACTGCCGGGGTGGCGTGTGCGATCGGAGTCGCGCTGGCATTCCTTTCCGCGCTCACGCTGCTGCCGGCCCTTCTGGTCCTGGCCGGTCCGCGCGGCTGGGTCAAGCCGCGGCGCGAACTCACCGCCCGGTTCTGGCGGCGTTCGGGGATACGCATCGTGCGGCGGCCGAAGGCCCATCTGGTTGGCAGCCTGCTCGTGCTGATCATTCTCGCCAGCTGCGCGAGCCTGGTGCATTTCAACTACGACGATCGCAAAGCCGTCGGATCTTCGGCACCGAGTTCGGTCGGCTACGCGGCGCTGGAACGCCATTTCCCGATCAGTCGGGCCGTACCCGAATACATCCTCGTTCAGTCGCCGCGCGATCTGCGCACGCCGCAGGCCCTCGCAGACCTCGAGCAGATGGCCCAGCGGGTCAGCCAACTGCCGAACATCGGCCTGGTCAGCGGCATCACCCGACCCACCGGAGTTGTGCCGCAGGAATTCAGGGCCACCTATCAGGCGGGCATTGTCGGTGATCGGATGGCCGCAGGCTCGGACGTGATCACCGGCAACACCAAGGATCTCAACCGACTGACGAACGGGGCAGGCACGCTGGCCGCCAGCCTCGGCGATGTGCGCGCTCAGATCAACCGGATCGCTCCCAGCATGCAGCGGCTGATCGACGCCTTCAACGTCGATGCGAAGCCAGTTCGGCGGAGACAAACTGGTCAAGCAGGTCGAAACCGCTGCCAAGCTCGTGCAGAGCGTCAATGCGCTCGGCAATTCCATGGGCGTGAATTTCTCCACCGTCAAGGACATGTTCGCGTGGGTGGGTCCGGTGCTGGCGGCGCTGAACGGCAACGCGATCTGCGATGCCAACCCCTCGTGCAGCGACACCCGCATCCAGTTTCAGAAACTTGATCGCCGCGCGTGACGACGGACGCCTCGACCAGATCAACGCGCTGGCCGGCCAACTACAGGGCTTCGGAGACAAACAGACCCTCAACGCGACGGTGAAACAACTCAACGATGCGCTCTCGAAGTTCAGTTCGGCGGTGCGCACCATGGGTCTCGATCGACCAGGAGGCCTGCAGGCGGGCCTGACCGAGGTCAAGCAGGACGCCAACCGCTTGGCAGACGGGTAGCCAGCAGGTGGCGGGCGGAGTGGACCAACTCGTCGGCCAAGTCAAGCTGATGGGTGCCGGACTCGATGAGGCGGCCGCGTTCCTGCTGGCGATGCGAAACGACGCGGCAGATCCGTCGATGGCGGGTTTCAATCTTCCGGCCCAAATTCTCCAGCTCGACGACTTCAAGGAGGCCGCGAAGATCTTCATCTCTCCTGATGGCCACTCGGCGCGATACCTGGTGCAAACCACACTCAATCCGTTCAGCGCCGAAGCGATGGATCAGGTGAACGCGATCACTGACGCCGCTCGGAGCGCCCAACCGAACACCCAACTTGCGGACGCCAAGATATCGATGGGCGGATTCCCCGCCTCGCTGCGGGATACGCGCGACTACTACGAGCACGACATCCGTTTCATCATCGTCGTGACCCTCGTCGTCGTCCTACTGATCCTGATGGCGCTATTGCGTGCGATCGTCGCGCCGCTCTATCTGGTTGGCTCCGTGGTCATCTCGTACTTTGCGGCACTCGGTATCAGCGTCCTGACATTTCAATACCTACTCGGCCAGCAATTGCATTGGAGCGTGCCCCCACTGGCCTTCGTGGTATTGGTCGCGGTGGGCGCCGACTACAACCTGCTCTTCGTATCGCGAATGCGCGACGAGTCTCCGCACGGCATGCGTTACGGCGTCATTCGCACCCTGACGTCGACCGGCGGGGTGATCACCGCGGCCGGTTTGATCTTCGCCGCCTCGATGTGCGGCCTGCTGTTCTCCAGCATCACCACCGTGGTCCAGGGCGGATTCGTGATCGGTGTCGGCGTCCTGCTGGACACCTTCCTGGTACGGACCATCACGGTGCCCGCCATGGCCGCTTTGGTGGGGCGGGCGAACTGGTGGCCGTCACGACTGAGCATGCAGCGACGGGAGCGCACAGCCCACGTGATAGTATGTGAAACTACGAAACGAAGCGCCGAGCGGTCAGGGGTAGGGATGGGGCGCGCCTGACGACCACTTCGAGCCGACGGATTCGACGAGTTAATACGGACGGAATGTGACGCTTACGCCCCAGTCATCGCTTCTCTCGATGCTGCACGGACGCGCCAGCCTGCGCCCCGGCGACGTCGCTTTCACATTCACCGATTACGACGCGCGACTCCGGCGGGTGTTTCCGAGAGTCTCACGTGGGCGCAACTGTCCCGCCGAACGTTGAATGTGGCACGCGAGCTCAGCCTCCATGCGTCGGTCGGCGACAGGGCGGTGATCCTGGCCCCGCAGGGCCTCGACTACGTCGCTGGCTTTCCTGGGTCCATGCAGGCCGGGCTGATCGCGGTTCCGCTTCCGATGCCGCACCGCGGCTCGAGTCATGATCGTGTGAGTGCGGTCTTCGACGACACGACGCCCTCGGTTGTTCTCACGACGTCCGCGGTTGCGGACGACGTCGCCGAATATCTCGCATCGAGCACGCCTGGACGCTGTTCCGAAGATCGTCGAAATCGATTCGATGAATCTGGACGGCCCCGCTGGTCGACGGCGGACCCGGCCTTTCGACGGCCGATTTTCCCAACACGGCGTATCTGCAGTACAGCTCGGGTTCGACCCGGCTGCCAACCGGGGTCATGATCTCGCACCGCAACCTCCAGGTGAATTTCGAGCAGCTGATGCGCAACCTATTTCGCGGAGTCCGCACGTCAACGTCCACGACGATCTCACCTTCGTGTCGTGGTTGCCCTTCTATCACGACATGGGTTTGATGCTGGGCATCTGCGCGCCCATCCTGAGCGGCCAGCCGGTCGACCTTACGAGCCCGTTTGCGTTCTTGGAAAGGCCGGCCAGATGGATGCGAGCGCTGGGCGCAGAATCCTCATGCCTTTTCGGGAGCACCCAACTTCGCCTTTGATCTGGCCGCCCGCAAAACCACCGACAGTGACCTCGCCGGGCTCGACCTCGGCGGGGTGCTTGGCATCATCAATGGCGCCGAACGTGTCGAGCCGGCCACCTTGGAACGCTTCGCAGATCGGTTTGCTCACTTCAATTTTCGGGACCACATGCTGCGTCCTTCGTACGGGCTGGCGGAGGCAACCGTCTTCGTGGCATCCGGCACCTGGAGTGATTCGTCGGAGGCGGTTCATTTCGATGCCGACGAATTGTCCGCCGGCCGCGCTCAGCGGTGTGCGGGCCGGGCCGGCTCGGCGCTGGTGCGATACAAACTGCCGCAGTCACCCGTGGTGCGAATCGTCGACGTCGACACAAACCGGGAATGCCCGCAGGACGTGGTCGGCGAGATCTGGGTGCATGGCGACAATGTCGCGGCCGGCTATTGGAGCAGGCCACCGGAGGAGCAACGGCTGCTTCGGCGCAACGCTCATCGACCCTTCGCCTGGCACGGCTGACGGACCCTGGCTGCGAACCGGCGATCTGGGCTTCATCTCCGGGGGTGAGCTGTTCATCGTCGGCCGCATCAAGGACTTGCTCATTATTCGCGGTCGTAATCACTATCCCGAGGACATCGAGGCGACGGTCCAAGAGATCACGCGTGGCCGGGTCGCGGCGATTTCGGTTCCGATGAACAGCACCGAGAAGCTGGTCACCGTCATCGAGGTCAAGAAGCGAGGAAATTCCGACGGGAGACGCGATGGGCTGGCTCAGTGGGGTCAAGAGCGATGTCACCTCCGCGATATCCAATGCGCACGGACTGAATGTCGGCGATCTCGTCCTGGTACCTCCCGGGTCGATTCCCACGACGACGAGCGGCAAGATCCGGCGCGCCGCCTGCGTCGAGCAGTATCGGCAGGACCAATTCGTTCGGTTGGACGCCTGAGCCCGCCAGCGGTCGCTGTCACAGCAGTCGGCCGGGTAGGCGGAGTAAGGTCCGGTTTGATTCCAGACGCTTCGTGGAGCAGGGCGGGAGTGAGAATGCGGAGACTGTTCGCATCGGTCACCGCGCTGATAACCGTTGGCGCCACAGGGTGTTTCCGGGTCCGGCGTCGCGGCAGCCGATGACACGCAAGCCGGCTGGACGCCAGACCACGGGGCCCAGACAACGGGCCACCGCCGCTGGGTACGCCGGGGCGGGCGTACGCGCTGGGCGGCGCGCACGTTCTGGGTATTCCCTATGACGAGTACATCAAGCGCACGGGCGCGGACTGGTTCCCAGGTCTGGATCGGCACGATCGTCGACTATCCCGCGGGTCAGGTTCAGGGCCACGTCCTGGAACGGATGTTCCCGGGCATCGGCCGGCTGGACGCCGGCTTTCCGGGCCTGGGTATTGACGGCCCCAGCATCGGCGAGTCGGTCGACGAGGGTGAGGGCAACCTGGAAGCGGCGATCCGCAACGGTGGGCCCGGCACCGCGATCGGCTTGTCCGAGGGGGCGATGGTGCTCGACGCCGTGCAGGGTCGAAGCTCGCGAATGATCCGACCGCGCCGCCTCCGAATACATTGAGCTTCGCGACGTATGGCGACCCGCTTGCGAAGCACGCCTTCGGTGAGAGTTTCCTGACCCAGATGTTTCCCGTCGGCAGCGTCGTACCCTCACTCGACTTCCGCATGCCGGCTCCGGTGGAAAGCCAGTACGACACCCACCAGTTCGTCTCCGCGTACGACAGCATCGCCGACTGGCCGGACAGGCCGGACAACTGGATGTCCCTCGCCAACGCGGTCGTGGGTCTCGCGACCGGTCACACCGCGGTGGCGTTCACCAACCCGAGCATGGTGCCGCCGGAGAACATCAGGACGACCGTCAACTCCAAGGGCGCCAAGACGACGACGTATCTGATTCCCGAGCAGCACCTTCCCCTGGTGTCTGCCCTTCAAATATCTCGGGGTGGATGAAGGAACGCTGAATCAGCTTGACGGTGTGCTGAAGCCGATGGTGGATGCGGGATATTCACGAAACGACAATCCGCTGACCGCTCCGATCACGGTCGACCCGGTACGCGGCTACGACCCGGCTGCCGTCACCGCACCGGCCACCCAGGCCGCCTTCGGCGGCGGCACCGACCCCATTTCCCAGCTCCTCGCCGGCGCCCAGTACGTGTTGAACCACCAGGGCGGCTAGAGCCCGGCAAGTCCCGCGGCCAGCAGCACGCAGCCGATCACGGCCAGCAGGACGGTGACAGCGCGGCGGCGCCGCGACCGCAGCCAGTCGTGAAGGGCCGACAGCGCTGCGCGGGTACGGTCCGGCGCCACCAGGTAGCAGACCAGCGGGATCTCCACGAACCCGAAAGCCGCCACGTTGAACAGCATCAAGGCGCCGACCTGGGTGGCGGCCGCCGCACCGGAAGCCGCGATGAGCGTCAGCACGGCGAGATAGTCGACGGACGGCAGTGCGATGCCCAGACCCGCGACCCCCGCTGTCCAGAGTGAACGGCCGTCGAGCAGTTGCCTGGCGCGTCTCGCGAGCGGCCCGAATCTCCCATCGGCAATGCCCGCAGATCCTTCGGCGCGCTTACTTCCGACGCCCGCGGCCACCAGCGCGGCGTTGATCAGCAGTACGACGCCGACCACGATCTGAACTCTGGGCAAGGTGAAATGGGCCGACCCCAAGGCCGGCCGCAGAACGAACAGCACGACCACGCCGACCGCGATGCCCATGGCGAAACCGCCGGTGAGGAAGGCCAGGAGTTGCAGCAGCGGTCGGGGCCGATTGATCATCAGGATGGTCATGCCGACCCGGAACGGCTCCAGGCTGACCGCAACGGCCATCGCAAGGAGCGTGATCCACATGACGAGTCGTCAGGCTACCGCCCTGCGACGTGGCCACCACGCACGGCTGCGTGTGAAAATGGATTGCATATGAGCTCACCTGATCTGAGCCCGACCTCGCTTCGAGAGGCGTTCGGGCATTTCCCGTCCGGTGTGATCGCGATCGCCGCCGAAGTCGAGGGCATCCGCGTCGGACTTGCGGCTAGCACCTTCGTCCCCGTCTCTCTCGAACCGCCGCTGGTCTCCTTCTGCGTGCAGAACACGTCGGAGACGTGGCCGAAGCTCAAGGGCCTGCCCTTCCTGGGCATCAGCCTGCTCGGAGAGTCCCACGACGACGCCGCGCGCTCCCTGGCGGCCAAGACCGGAGATCGGTTCGCCGGCCTAGACACCGTGTCTCGGGAATCGGGCGCGGTTTTCGTCGCGGGAACCAGCGTGTGGCTGGAGAGCGCGATCGAACAGTTGATCCCGGCCGGGGATCACACCATTGTCATACTGCGCGTCAACGACATCACGGTGCATCCGGAAGTGCCGCCGATCGTGTTTCACCGCAGCACGTTTCGTCGGCTGGGTGCTTAGGTCTTCGGGTCGGATTCCTCAGCGCGGCTCGTCCCTCGCCGCTTGATCGTCATCCGCCTAGGGACGTTCTCCGAGTTCCTGGCGTTTCGCCGCGATACGCGCTTCGAGCTCGTCGGCATCCCCCGGCCGGCCCTCTTTTCTGGCCAACTCGGCGCGGGCGGTCAGCTCGCGGATCGCGGTGCGAATGTCATTGACGCTGTCGGTCTGTCCCATTTCGCGCTGCCTTTCGCGTTGATTGGCTGCTATCGAAAGGCTACCCGCGAGACCCCGTCTCAACCTCTTACCGCCGGAAGAGCTTGCTCCCCAGCCACACCACCGGGTCGTACTTGCGGTCGGCCGCCCGCTCCTTGAGCGGAATCAGCGCATTGTCCGTGATCTTGATGTGCTCGGGGCAGACCTCGGTGCAGCATTTGGTGATGTTGCAGAAGCCCAGGCCGTTCTCCTCCTGCGCCTGCGTCGACCGGTTCTCCCGGGTGTCCAGCGGATGCATGTCGAGTTCCGTCTGGCGCATCAGGTAACGCGGCCCGGAGAACGCCTTCTTGTTCTCCTCGTGGTCCCGCACCACGTGACAGGTGTTCTGGCACAGGAAGCACTCGATGCACTTGCGGAACTCCTGTGACCTGTTCACGTCCTCCTGCATCATCCGGTACTCGCCGGGCTGCAGATCCTTCGGAGGCGTGAACGAGGGGATCTCCCTTGCCTTTTCGTAATTGAAGGACACGTCGGTGACGAGGTCGCGAATCACCGGGAAGGTCCGCAGCGGCGTGACCGTGATGACCTCGGTCGGATCGAAGATCGACATCCGCGTCATGCACATCAGCCGCGGCCGGCCGTTGACCTCGGCCGAGCAGGAGCCGCACTTGCCCGCTTTGCAGTTCCACCGCACGGCGAGGTCACCGGTCTGCGTCTGCTGCAGCCGGTGGATGATGTCGAGCACGACCTCGCCCTCGTTCACCTCGACCGAGTAGTCCTGTAGGTCACCGCCGTCGACGTCCCCGCGCCACACCCGCATCTTCGCTTCGTAGCTCATCAGCTGCTCCTTGCCGGGTGGTTGGCGAGTTCTTCGGGTGTGAAGTACTTTTCCAGCTCTTCGATCTCGATCAGCTCGAGCAGGTCATCCCGCATCGGTACCTGGTCTTCCCGGGTGATGGTGACCTCGGGCACGACCGTCTGACCTTCGGCACGGCAGACCAGCAGCGTCTTGCGCCACGTCGAATCCATCGATGGGTGATCGTCGCGGGTGTGTCCGCCACGGCTCTCGGTACGCTCCAGCGCCGCCATGGCCACGCATTCGCTGACCAGCAGCATGTTGCGCAGGTCGATGGCGAGATGCCAGCCCGGGTTGAAGAGCCTGCCACCCTCGACGCGCACGCGCTTGTACCGCTCGCGCAGCTCCTTGAGCTTCTCGATCGCCTCGGACACCTCGCCTTCCTTGCGGATGATGCCGACCAGGGTGTTCATCGTGTCCTGCAGGTCGAGCTGCAGGGTGTAGGGATTCTCCGCCGCGTCGCCGTTGCTCGGCCCCTCGAACGGGCTGAGCGCAAGCTTGGCGGCCTCGGTGAGGGCATCTTCGGACACCTTCGGCCGGTCGGCCAGGGCGCGTACGTAGTCAGAGGCTCCCAGCCCGGCGCGACGGCCGAACACCAGCAGATCCGACAGCGAGTTGCCGCCCAGCCGGTTGGAGCCGTGCATGCCGCCCGAGCACTCGCCTGCGGCGAAGAGTCCGGGTGTCTTGGCCGCGCCGCTGTCCGGATCGACCTCGACTCCGCCCATCACGTAGTGGCACGTCGGCCCGACCTCCATGGGCTCCTTGGTGATGTCGACCTCGGCCAGCTCCATGAACTGGTGGTACATCGACGGCAGCCGCCGCTTGATCTCCTCGGCGGGTAGCCGCGACGCGATGTCGAGGAAGACGCCGCCGTGCGGAGAGTTGCGGCCCTCCTTCACCTCGGAGTTGATGGCGCGGGCCACCTCGTCGCGGGGCAGCAGGTCGGGAGTCCGGCGCGCGGAGTCGTTGTCCTTGAGCCACTGGTCGGCCTCTTCGATGGACTCGGCGTACTGGCCCTTGAAGACCGGGGGGATGTAGTCGAACATGAACCGCTTGCCCTCGGAGTTCTTCAGCACTCCGCCGTCGCCGCGCACACCCTCGGTGACGAGGATGCCCTTCACGCTCGGTGGCCAGACCATGCCGGTCGGGTGGAACTGGACGAACTCCATGTTGATCAGCGTCGCGCCTGCGCGCAGGGCCAGTGCATGACCGTCCCCGGTGTACTCCCACGAGTTCGACGTCACCTTGTACGACTTGCCGATGCCGCCGGTCGCCAGCACCACGGCGGGCGTCTCGAACAGGACGAAGTTGCCGGTCTCGCGCCAGTAGCCGAAGGCGCCCGCGATCCGGTCACCGTCCTTGATCAGGTCGGTGACGGTGCATTCGTGAAAGACCCGGATGCGGGCCTCGTAGTCGCCGAACTCCGCCTTGTCCTCCTGCTGCAGCGAGACGATCTTCTGCTGCAGGGTGCGGATGATCTCCAGGCCCGTGCGGTCGCCCACGTGGGCCAGCCGCGGGTAGGTGTGGCCGCCGAAGTTGCGCTGGCTGATGCGCCCGTCCTTGGTGCGGTCGAACAGCGCACCGTAGGTCTCCAGCTCCCAGACGCGGTCGGGGGCTTCCTTGGCGTGTAGCTCGGCCATGCGCCAGTTGTTAAGGAACTTCCCGCCGCGCATGGTGTCGCGGAAGTGGACCTGCCAGTTGTCCTTGGAGTTCGCGTTGCCCATCGCGGCGGCGCAGCCACCCTCGGCCATCACCGTGTGGGCCTTGCCGAACAACGACTTGGTGATGACGGCGACCTTCAAACCACGTTCCCGCGCCTCGATGACCGCACGCAAACCCGCGCCGCCGGCACCGATCACGACCACGTCGTATTCGTGCCGTTCGACTTTCGATGAGCCGCTTGCGCGAAGAGCATCAGACTCCGATGAGCCGCTCGCGCGAAGAGCCTCGGGCTCAGACATAAATCAACCTCGCTAAATCGTGAATAAGCTTGTCAGCCAACGAATCTGAGATCACTGATGGTGCCGCTGGCCACCAGCGCGACGTAGAAGTCGGTCAGCATCAGCGTCCCGAGCGTGATCCACGCGTACATCTTGTGCCGGGTGTTCAAACGGCTCACCTGTGTCCAGAACCAGTAGCGGACGGGGTGTTTGGAGAAGTGCTTGAGTCGACCGCCGACGACGTGGCGGCACGAGTGGCACGACAGTGTGTAGATCCAGAGCATCACGACATTGACGACGAGAATGACGTTGCCCAAGCCGAATCCGAAGCCGCCCGGGCCCTTGTCGGAGTGGAACGCCACGATCGCGTCGTAGGTGTTGATGATCGAGATGATCCCGGCGATGTAGAAGAAGTACCGGTGCAGGTTCTGGATGATGAGCGGGAAGCGGGTCTCCCCGGTGTATTTGGCGTGAGGTTCGGCCACCGCGCACGCGGTCGGGGACTGCCACACCGAGCGGTAGTAGGCACCGCGGTAGTAGTAGCAGGTGAGCCGGAACAGCAGCAGGAACGGCAACGAGAACGCCGCGAACGGAATCCACCACACGTCGGGAATGATCTGCGGCCAGAAGTGGCTGGCCTCCGGGATGCATCCCTTGCTCATGCACGGCGAATAGAACGGCGTCAGGTAGTGGTATTCGGCGACGTAGTAGTTGTTCTGCAGGAACGCCCGCACCGTCGCGTAGATGACGAACGCGGCGAAGCCCAGATCGACGATCAGCGGCGACTGCCACCAGCGGTCGGTGCGAAGGGTGCGCTGCGGAATCTGGGCACGGCTCGGCGAGAAGACGCCGGTCGCCTCGCGGTCGGCGGTGGGTGCGCTCACTGTTCCCTTTCGGTGTTGATGAAACCCGGTGCTATCGACGTCACGCGATCAACGCGTGCCGCCGAGCCCCTCGTCGTCGACACCACGCCAGAAGTCGGTGTCGTACTGGGTGTCCGGGATGGGGATTCGATCGCCGCCATGGTGTTGGTGGCTCACTCCGCGGGCAAGCTCGAGTTCCTCGGCGTCGATGTCGAGCCGATCGATGTCATTGAGGATGCGTTCGGCATCGTTGACGATGCGACGGGTGGCGGGGCTGTCCCCGTACCGCGCCGCCAACGATGTCACGCACCGGCGCATTCTGCCGATTAGCTCGTGCAGCTCGGCAAGTTCGGTCGTGCTGGACATTTGACCTCCTTGGGCTGAAGGGTGTCAGCTTCACGGTACGACACACGATGGTAGTCACAACACGCAGTACAGAGTGAGACCGATCACGTCCGAAGCGGAGGTAAGACCGAATGTCCGACGACATTCTCAAACAACGGGCCGAGGCTCTTCTTGCCCTGCACCAGCCCGGCAATCCGGTGACCCTGCCCACGGTCTGGGACGCCTGGTCGGCGCGCCTGGCGGTCGATGCGGGGTTTGCCGCGCTGACGATCGGCAGCCATCCGCTCGCCGACTCGGTGGGCAAGTCGGACAAGGAGGGCATGACGTTCGACGACGTTGTCACGCGCGTCAAGCAGATCACCGCGGCAGTCGACGTGCCGGTCTCGGTCGATATCGAGGCGGGCTACGGAGAGGCACCCGCGCGGCTCATCGAGGGCTTGTTGGCTGCGGGCGCGGTCGGATTGAACATCGAGGACACCGTGCACAGCGAGGGCGGCCGCCTGCGCTCTGCCGACGAGCACGCGGAGTTCGTCGGCGCGCTGCGCCAGGCCGCCGATGCCACAGGCGTGCACGTGGTGGTCAATGCCCGCACGGATCTGTTCATGCGTCAGGACGGCGACGAGTCGGACCGGGTCGAGCGAGCCATCACGCGGCTCACCCAGGCCGCGGGGGCGGGTGCCGACGTGCTGTACCCGGTGGGCTTCCATGAGCCGGATGCCCTGCGGCGCTTGACTTCTGAGCTTCCGCTGCCGGTCAATGCGATCGCCTTCCCCGATCGGGACGACCCCGCGTCGTTCGGCCCGCTCGGCGTCGCCAGGATCAGCTTCGGCCCGTTCCTGCAGGGGGCGCTTTCGGGGCGCGCCACAGAGATACTGCAACGCTGGGCTTAGCATTCGGGCCGTGGTGGGTGATGACGACGAGCCCGATTGGCATGAACAACAGCCGTTGATCGTGGCCGCCGGGGTGGCGGCGTTGATCCTGGTCGCCCTGCTCGTCTACGCCGTGATCCGCACTTCGGACTCGTCCCAGAGCCCGGCCACGTTGCCGGTGCCCTCGTCTTCGGCGACCCCGTCGACCTTCACCACCCCGTCGACCAGCACCACCAGCTACTCGGTGCCCAGGGTGACCACGAGCGAGGACAATCCCGTCGTCAATCCGCCCCCGGCCACGCCGCCTTCCGACGGCGCCGCCGACGATGAGGCGACCGAGACGTCCACGACGACCACCAACCCGTACGTCACCACGACGTCGTCCAACGCCGGGCACATTTAGCGGACCGGCTCAGGCGGTGGCGGCCGCGGTGGTAGCGTCCGGCGCCACAGGGCCGGGGACGTCCCGGTGATCTGAAGGAACGGCCGTGTTCGCAACATTCCGCGCGGCGGTATCGCTGCTGGCGTTGATCGGCTTCTACGTGTTCGCCGTCGGACTCATTGCCTGCGTCATGTTCGGCGCATTCCAGCTCCGGCACACCCTGCCCGGCATGTATTGGGTCATGGCGCTGACGGCGGGCGCCGGGCTCATCGTCATCGGCTCGCTGTGGACGCTGGCGACCTGGCGGCCGGGCGTGCAGCCCGGCGTCGACGTCACACCCCGGGACGCCCCGGAGCTCTGGGCGCTGGTGGCCGAGTTGTCCGAGGCCACCGGCACCCGGGGTCCCGAACAGGTTCGGCTGGTGAGCGAGGTGAATGCGGCGGTCAGCGAAGACGCCCGGTTCTTCGGCCTTTTTGGCGGGCCACGCCGGATGTATCTGGGCGTGCCCCTGCTGCAGGGGTTGAGCGTGACCCAGCTGCGCGCTGTGCTCGCCCATGAGTTCGGGCACTTCTCGGGTACCCACACCCGGCTCGGCCCGGTCGCGTATCGCGGGTGGCAGGCGATCGTCAGCACCGTGCAGCAGCTGCAGGGCAACGTGTTCCAGTGGCCGCTGCGGTTTTACATGGCCGTCTACATCCTGCTGTCGCAGGGGATGAGCCGCAGTCAGGAGCGTGAGGCCGACCGCCTGATGGTGCAGACCGTGGGTCGCGCGAACGCCCGGGCGGCGCTGCGGGAGATCTACGTTCTCACCGTGTTCTGGTCGCACTACAACAGCGAATTCCTCGGCCTCGGTTGGGGATACGATCTCGCACCCACCGCCGAGGACTTCTTCGGCGGGTTCGAGAAGCTGCTCACTGTGCGCGCCGCCGATGTCGATGCTCTCCGCGTGAGCGGCCCGCGCGAGGAGCCCGCGGAGAAATCGACCAAGGAACTCGCCATGGAGCTGCTGAACACCCACCCTCCGATCGCGGTGCGCATCGCCGCCATGGAGACGCTGCCCGATCGCACCGATGCGAGGCCAGACGATGGCAGGCGCGCCTGCGCGCTCATACCCGACTTCGCGAAGATCGCGGCCGCAACGGCCGAGGAGTCGTACGTGTTCGGCTACCGCGAACGCCTCCAGTGGGACGACCTTGTCGGCCGCGTCGCCACCATGGGCGACCAGTACACCGCCAACGCGGTCTACAAGTCGGCCGCCTGGCTCGCGAACGAACCGACGGCGACCCTTGGCACGGTCGTGGCCCTTTCAGAAGCCGGTCGCGCGCAGAACCTGGTGCGGCTGGCGTTCCCCGACGTCGCCGACGGGGAACTGGAGGAGACGGTCAAGATCGTCTTCAGCTCGCTAGTACGCGCGGCGATCGTCCACACCGGCGCGGCACGCTGGAGGGCTTCCTGGTCCGGTACGGCCGAGCTGGTGCAGGCCGACGGGGAGGTTTTGGATGACGAGCACCTCGGCGCCCAGCTGGCCGACGCGAGCACTGCCGCCGAGGCCGCCGACCGCCTCGGTGCTCTCGGGGTCGACATCGATGCGGTGGGAGCGCTTGACGCGCCAGAACCCGCGAACGCGGGCAATGTCCTCGGTGGCATCTCCGACATGGAGTCCGACGGTGCTCGGTACGACGTCCTCATCCTCGACACCGGGCTGGTCCTCGCGGAAGTGCCGAGCGAGACCGCCGAACGTGGCGTCACCCGCTTGGACTTACTGCAGCGCTCCTCCTCGACGGCCGGGATCATCGCCCGCCACCGTTTCGTGCCGTATGCGTCGATGGACTCGGCGAAGGTCTCCGGGACGGTAATCGTCAAGGCCACCATCGTGTTCGACGACGGCACGACGCTGCGGCTCAAGGAGCGGACGTCCTCGGAGTACCTCGCCCCGAAGAACGAAGAGGTGTTCAAGTACCAGCTGACGCACCTCTAGCCGACGAATCCCGCTCACATCCGGAGCCCGGCAATGGTGAGCACACCGTGATGGGCGCTTCACACGAGGCGACATCGCCGCAATATCGGCTGCTTAGCCTCGGTGCCATGCGGTCAGCGAGAAAGGTCGTCGTCGTCGGCCATGGCATGGTCGGTCACCGATTCGTCGAGGCCCTGCGATCACGCGATACCGACGGCGCGTGGCGGGTGACCGTGATCGCGGAGGAAGCCGACGCCGCCTACGACCGGGTCGGCCTCACCGGCTACACCGAGCACTGGGACCGGGCCCGGATGAGCCTGCCGGGGAACAACTACATCGGCGACGACCTCGTCGAACTGCTGCTGAAGGACCGCGTGACCCGCATCAACCGCGCGGGCAAGTACGTCACTACGAAGCTCGGCCGTCGAATCTCCTACGACGCCTTGGTGTTGGCCACCGGGTCGTACGCGTTCGTACCTCCCGTGCCGGGCAATGACCTGCCGTCCTGCCACGTCTATCGCACCCTCGACGATCTCGACGCGATCCGCGCGGGCGCGGAACGCACGCAGGACGCGCGTCACGCCCGCGTCGGCGTGGTGATCGGCGGTGGGCTGCTCGGCCTGGAAGCCGCCAACGCGCTGCGCTCGTTCGGATTGGCCGCTCACGTCGTCGAGATGGCGCCACGGCTGATGGCGCAGCAGCTGGACGAGGCCGGCGGCGCCCTGCTGGCCCGGATGATCGCCGAACTCGGGATCTCCGTGCACGTGGGCGTGGGCACCGATGCCATTGCGCCGGCACAACGCAATCGGCCCGTCCGGCGATCCGAGGACGACGACTCGGTGCGGGTGACGCTGAGCGACGGGACGGCGATCGACGCCGGACTGGTCGTCTTCGCCGCGGGTGTGCGTCCCCGCGACGAGCTGGCCCGCGATGCCGGGCTGGAGATCGCACAGCGCGGTGGTGTGCTGACCGACCTGTCCTGTGCCACATCGGATCCCGACATCTATGCGGTCGGCGAGGTGGCCGCGATCGACGGCCGCTGCTACGGGTTGGTCGGCCCCGGCTACACGAGTGCCGAGGTCGTCGCGGACCGCCTGCTGGGCGGGGCCGCGGAGTTTCCCGAGGCCGACATGTCGACCAAGCTCAAGCTGCTCGGCGTCGACGTGGCCAGCTTCGGCGACGCGATGGGCGTCACGCCGGATTGCCTCGACGTGGTGGTCAACGACGCCGTCAACCAGACCTACGCGAAGCTTGTGCTCTCCGATGACGCCAGCACACTGCTCGGCGGCATTCTGGTGGGCGACGCGTCGTCGTACGGCATCCTGCGGCCGATGGTCGGCGAACCGCTGCCCGGCGATCCGCTAGCACTGATCGCGCCTGCCGGATCCGGCAGCGCCGGTGCGGGATTGGGCGTGGGCGCACTTGGGGCCGGGGCCCAGATCTGCTCGTGCAACAACGTCACCAAGGGTGATCTCACCGAGGCCATCACCGCCGGTTGTGGCGATGTGGCGGGCCTCAAGAAGTGCACGCTGGCGGGCACGTCCTGCGGTTCGTGCGTTCCGCTGCTCAAGCAGTTGCTGGAGGCCGAGGGTGTCGAGCAGTCCAAAGCACTGTGCGAGCACTTCAGCCAGTCCCGCGCCGAGCTGTTCGAGATCGTCTCCGCCGGCCCATCCGAATCAGTCCGCACCTTCTCGGCGCTGATCGAGCGCTTCGGCACCGGAAAGGGTTGCGACATCTGCAAACCCGCCGTCGCCTCGATCCTCGCTTCGACCAGTTCCGAGCACATCCTCGAAGGCGAACAGGCCTCACTGCAGGACTCCAACGACCATTTCCTGGCCAACATCCAGCGCAACGGCAGCTACTCGATCGTGCCGCGGGTGCCGGGTGGCGACATCACCCCCGAACAGCTGATCCTGATCGGCGAGATCGCACGGGATTTCAACCTGTACACAAAGATCACCGGTGGACAACGCATCGACATGTTCGGCGCGCGGGTCGATCAGCTCCCGGAAATCTGGCGCCGGCTGGTCGAGGGCGGCATGGAATCCGGGCACGCGTACGGCAAGGCGCTTCGCACCGTGAAGAGCTGTGTCGGGAGCGACTGGTGCCGTTACGGCCAACAGGATTCGGTGCAGATGGCCATCGATCTCGAGCTGCGCTATCGCGGGTTGCGGGCTCCGCACAAGATCAAGATGGGCGTGTCGGGCTGCGCACGGGAATGCGCGGAGGCGCGCAGCAAGGACGTCGGAGTCATCGCGACCGAGAACGGCTGGAACCTCTACGTCGGCGGCAACGGCGGCATGACACCCAAGCATGCGCAGCTGCTGGCGGGCGACCTCGACGACGAAACGCTGGTGCGCTACATCGACCGGTTTCTGATGTTCTACATCCGCACTGCCGACCGGCTCCAGCGCACAGCGCCCTGGGTTGAGCAGCTCGACGGTGGGCTGGACCATCTGCGCGATGTGGTCTGCAACGACTCGCTCGGCCTGGCCGCCGAGTTCGAGGATGCCGTCACCCGCCACGTCGAGGGGTACGCGTGCGAGTGGAAGGGCGTGCTCACCGATCCCGACAAGCTGTCGCGATTCGTGTCCTTCGTCAACGCGCCCGACGTCGCCGATCCCACCGTCGAGTTCACCGAGCGGTCCGGCCGCAGAGTCCCCATCGGAATGCCCAAGGTGCCGCAGAAATGACCCTGCTCAACGACATCGAAACGTGGACGGTCGCGTGTGCCTATGACCGCCTCATCCCGTGCCGCGGCGTAGGGGTGCTGCTCGCCGACGGCACCCAGGTGGCACTGTTCAGGCTCGACGACGGCTCACTGCACGCGGTCGGAAACATCGATCCGTTCTCCGGCGCCGCTGTGATGTCGCGCGGCATCGTCGGCGACCGCGGCGGTCGTCCTGCGGTGCAGTCACCGATCAAGAAGCAGGCCTTCGCGCTGGAGGACGGCACCTGCCTCGACGATCCCGAGTTCACTCTTCCGGTCTACGCCACGCGCGTCGCCGCCGACGGCATCGTCGAAGTCGGGCTCCTAGTCGCCGAAACTGTATTCCGGTACGCCGCTACTCACACTTTCGGTACTGGAATAGAGTTTCGTGGGAATCGCTCTGCGGAATCGGTCCACGATCAGTCGCACCAGACCATCGTGCGTGCCAAGCGGATCCGTCACCACATCCGCGTCACTGTCCCGCAGCTGATCCTGGAACACGCCGTCGGACAACAGATACGACGCCACCACCACCCGGTGGGCGCCACTTTCGTTCAGTGCGGTGACCGCATCGGCCACCGTCGGCGCACCCGTGGCGGCGAACGCCAGCTCAACCCGCGAGCCGGTGATGGCCGAGACCGATGCGGCCATCAGGTGCAGGTCGCGCCGAGCCATCGGATCGGAGGTCCCTGCCGCCGCCAGCACGACCGAATCGCAGGGCCGCCAACCTGATTCGATGAGCCGATCGGCGAGCACACGGACCAGCTGCGGACTGGGGCCCAGCGCTTCGGTGATGGTCACGGCTGGATGCTCGCTGGCTGCGACGTGCGCCGGGATGTCGGAGTTGACGTGGTAGCCCCGTGACAGGAACGCGGGCACCACGATGGCGGGTCCGGTCACGTTGCGCAGTACCTCATCGGGTGTCGGGCCCAGCACATCGACGAACGCCACATGGACCCGAGACCCCAGGGTGGCCGAAACCCGCTGTGCCAGTGCATCGATCATCTCGACGCCGCTGTGCTTGCGGGTGCCGTGCGCGACGAGCACGTGGCTCACAGCGCGTTGGCCTGGGGGTACCGCCCGCTTGCGGGGGAATCGTCGTCGACGGTCAGTCGGTAGCCGCGCTTGACGACGGTCGAGACGATGTTCTTGTCCCCCAATGCTGTTCGGAGCCGCAGCACCGCGGTTTCGACCGCGTGAGTATCCGTGCCGCTGCCCGGCAGCGTGCCGAGCAGGGAATTGCGCGACACGACTGCACCCGGGTGGTGCGCGAGCGCCCGGATGGTGGCCATCCCGGCGGGTGACACCGGTTTGACGACGCCGTCGACCAGGACGCAGGTCCCGCGGATCTCCAGCAGATGGCCTGCCACCCTCACCGTGCGCGCGCACAGCATCGGCAGCTCATCGGTGATGTGACGGACCAACGCGCCCAACCGCATTCGCTCGGGCGCCGATGTCGGCACGCCGAGCCGCACAAGTGGTCGCGCGGTGACGGGGCCGACGCACATCGCGTGCACATTGGTACGCAGAGCAGAGAGCACCCTGTCCTCGATGGCCATCTCCGACGCGCGTAGCAGCACCGAGGCCACCGCGGGTGCCGACGTGAAACTGACGGCGTCGAATTTCTCCTCCGCGATGGCCACGACCAGTTGGTCGAACTCGCCGTTGCGGGGCGCCGGGTGCCAGCGGTAGACGCGGATCGGCACGACTTCGGCGCCTGCGGCACGCAGTTCGTCGAGGAACTCGGGGAAGGGATCCCAGTCCGCGGTGGCGCCGTGCAGTTGGACCGCGATCCGCGCTCCGGCGATCCCGCCCTCGACGAGATAGTGCAGGAGCTCACGTGACGACTCCGACTCAGGCGACCATTCCTCTGGCAGCCCGGCCGCGCGCAGCGCGCCCGTCGCCTTCGGGCCGCGCGACACGATGCGTGCCTTGCCAAGGGCGGCGATCAACTCATTGGCCAGCCCCCAGCCGTCGGCCGCTGCGACCCAGCCGCGAAAGCCGATACCGGTGGTGGCGATCACGACGTCGGGCGGCAGGTCGATCAGCGCCTCGGTGTTCACCCGCAATTCGGCGTCGTCAGGCAGCGGCACCATGGTGATCGCGGCCGCGCTGGTCACCGTGGCTCCGCGGCGCTGCAGCAGCGCGCTCAGCTCGTCGGCGCGTCGGGCGGACGTCACCGCCACCCTGAATCCGGTGAGCGGGGCCCAGTCGGGCTCACTCATCCCACATGTCTATTCACGTCATGTTTCGCAGCGATTACTCGGCCGTTGCCTTGACGTGTCCGTTGTGTCTGGACGTGACCTTCCGCTCGCCGCGCGGGATGAGCTGGTGAGGTCACCAGACGTCGCCGTCACGCCAATCGCACGTGATCTCCGCGGTGGTGTCCACCTCGACGGTGATCGGCAAGACGAACAACGCGTTGTCGTCGTCGGGAGTACGCATCAGCCCCGCAGGCGCGAGCACCGATGTCGGCCCCTGCCACGGCAACCACCCCCTGGTCAGGTACATGTTCCTGCCGGCCTCGGATGCACTCAGCGCCCCGAGTTGATAGGCGCCGCGCACCACCTGCTCCGCGGCATCCATCACGGCCCGCCCGAGTCCATACCCCCGCCAGTCCTCGCGCACCGCGACACCCTCGATGTAGCCGCAGCGCAGCGCGGCGTCGCGGTACAACATCCGCCGCTGCACGACCGCGGCGTGCGCGATGAGCGCCCCGTGGTCGAAGACAAGTGCGTGCATGCCGCCGAGCGAATGCTCCCAGTCGGCGTCGGTGAAATCGATCTCACCCGCCGCGAACGCCTCGATCACCATTCGGCGGGCGTCCTCGCGGGTTTCGTTGTCGAGGTCGGAGGTGTGGACCAGACGGGCGGTGTAGACGCCGCGGACACCAGTGGCTAGGTCCCCGCGCACGTGAGATGCGCCGTGCTCGTGCGCGTGCACAACCTCGTTCTACCAGACGCGCGTTCTGAAAAGGAGCGCGTCTTCTATGTATCGACCGCGACCGGCCGCCGCGGACGTGACCAGTGCATCCGCACGGTCTGGCCGGGGCGGATCTGGGCGACCTTGTCGATGTCCTCCTCGGTCACCACGCCGATGACGGGGTAGCCGCCGGTGACAGGGTGGTCCGGGCCGAGAATCACCGGAAAGCCGTTCGGCGGCACCTGAATTGCGCCGCGGGTGGCGCCCTCGCTGGGCAGTTGCCGATCGGGCCACCGGTATTCCAGCGGCATGCCGACCAGGCGGCTGCCGACCCGGTCGCTCTTGTTGGTGACCTGCCAGTTGGTGCGGACCAGCACGTCCGGGTCGACGAACCAGTTGTCACGCGGGCCCGGGACGACCATGAGCTCGAGGATGTCGTCCTCGATGGCGGCCACCGGTGCCTGGTCGAGTTCGGGGAAGTCGTCGCTGTGCTCGCCGATGGGCAGCACGTCGCCTGGCGCAAGCGGCAGCGGGCCGATCGCCGACATCACGTCGTACGAACGCGAGCCGAGAACGGGCGAGACGTCGATGCCGCCGCGTACCGCCAGGTAGCTCCGGAGTCCCGCGTGCGGCGCGCCGAGCGAGATCACCTGACCGTCATGAGCGTAGTGAATGCTGTTGGTGCCGAAGGGAACTCCGTTGACCGCCGGATCGGTGTCGGCTCCGGTGACGGCTATCGCGACGTCGCCGCCGCGCACCCGTGCCGAAAGCCCGCCGAACGTCACCTCGATCGTGGCGCAGGCGCCGCAGTTGGCGACCAGGCGGTTGGCCAGCGCGTGTGATCGGCGGTCCGCGGCGCCGGACCGGCCAACGCCCATGTGCGACATGCCGGGCCTGCCGAGGTCCTCGATCAGCGCCAGTGGCCCCGAACGCAGGATCTCCAGAGTCGTCATGACTCCACCGCCCGGAACTGCATCCACATACCGGGAGTCAACAGCGCCGGGTTCTCGCGGTCGAGGTCCCACAGCACAGCGGTAGTTCGCCCGATCAGCTGCCAGCCGCCCGGCGACTCCCGCGGGTAGACGCCGCTGAATTCACCCGCGAGCCCGACGGACCCGACGGGAACCTTTGTCCGCGGTTCGGACCGTCGCGGCACCTCGAGCCGGGAGTCGCCGCCAACCAGATATGCGAAACCCGGTGCGAATCCGCCGAATCCGACCCGCCACGGGGTGCCGGTGTGTGCGGCCACCACCTGCTCTGAAGTCAATCCGGTGAGCCGTGCCACCTCCTCGAGGTCGGGCCCGTCGTAGACGACGTCGATCTGCACGTCGACATCCGCGTCGGTCGGGGCAGTGACATCCGTGCCCTCTTCGGCCGCGATGTGCAGCTTGCTCAGCCGTTGCCGGGTCGGTGCCAGATAGCGGGGCCCGGCCAGCTTGACCAGCACGGTGCGGGATGCCGGAACGATGTCGAGCACGCCGAGCAGCTCGGCGTCCCGAATCGCATCGGTCCACGCCAGCACTTCGGTGGTGTTCTCGAACTCCAGCAGCAGCGCTTGGTCGCCGTAGTCATAGGTGGTCCTTGGGCCGGTGTCCGCGGCCTTCGGCATGGTCACATCGGCAGTCACGCTCATGGCATGAAACTACCCGCGAGTAGCTATCAGTACTCCTGCTCTGTGAGCCTTGCCAGAGGAGCCTTATCGAAGCCTCAAACCACGGGCTGATAGGTGGGCTCGCGGCGTTTGATGAAAGCGATGACCCGATAGGTGATGGGCAGCAGCACGACCTCGACCGCGGTTTTGTACAACCAGCCCAGCGCTGTGTAGATGGCAAACTGGCGGAAGGTGGTGATCCCGATCGTATGGGCGGCGATGCTGCAGAACACCAGGGTGTCGCCGAGCTGCCCGGCAAACGTCGATCCGACCAGCCGCGCCCACAGGTGTTTCTCCTTGGTGCGCTCCTTGATGAGCACCACGACCCAGGCGTTGATGGTCTGCCCGACGATGAAACCCGCGAGCCCGGCGATGATCAACTGGGTGTACGCGTGCACGATGTTCTCGAAGTGTTCCTCGTTGGTGTAGAAGTCGGCGGCGGGCAGATAGATCGTCACCCAGAAGACGAGCGCGGCGAGGATGTTCATCGCGAACCCGAGGACGATCGCGCGGCGGGCGGCCTTGAATCCGTACACCTCCGACAACACGTCGCCGATCACATAGGTGAGGGGAAAGACGATGAACCCGCCGTCGGTGATGATCGGACCGAACGCGACGCCCTTGGTGGCTGTCACGTTGGAGACGATGACAAGGGCGGTGAAGACCGCCACGAGGACCGGATAGAAGGCCGACCCGACCTGGGCGAAGGCGGCGTGCTTCTCTTCGGTGGCGGTCTGGTCGCTGGTCATCGGGATATTTTGTCAGCCGAGCACTTTGGCGATTCCCGCCGGCAGCTGGTCGGCCACGAGCGGGTAGGACAGCGGCGATGCGAACGCGATGGCACCCGCGAGGTCCTTGCCGGTGAACATGTGGCGCGTCTTCAGCTTGGCCAACGACGGATCGGCAAGCAGCGCGGCCTGTTCCTCGTCGCTCTCCGTGGCCCAGATCAGCACGTCGGCCGAACCGAGGACCGCGGCCATCTTCTCGCGCGGGATCGACTCGCCGCCGGTGTCGGGGATCGTGAATCCCATCTGGGTGAGGAAGTCGGTGCGCCAGTGCGGCGTGAAGACCCGCGCGCTGTCCCTTTCCAGGCGGCCTTCCAGCAGCAGGGCGTTCTTGCCGGTGAATTGCGGGTTGTTCTCGGACACGCTCTTGAACTTGTCCTCGACGCCTGCGACGAGCGCAGCCATGTCGTCGTGCTTGAACATGGCCTGGCCGATCGTGTCGGCCTGGTCCTTCCATGGCTCGAAGAACGCGTCCTGCCCGGATTGGGCGATCGTCGGCGCAATCTGCGACAGCTTGGAGTAGGTGTCCTGGTCGAGGCCCGCGTTGGTGGCCACGATCAGATCCGGCCGCAGCGAGGAGATCTGGTCAACCTGGATGCCGTCGGCGAGGCTGAGCACCACCGGTTGCGCCCCGCCGAGCTTCGCCTGCGCCCAGGGCCATACGCCGAACGGTTCGGCACCGAACCAGTCGGTCACCGCGACGGGCACGATGCCGAGCGCCAGCAGGTCGTCCTGTTCGGTCAGGCCCGCGCTGACGACACGTGTCGGCGGCTTCGGGATCTTGGTCTCACCGAACACGTGCTTGACGGTGACGGATCCGTCCTTGGCGACCTCACCGGGTTTCTGCGAGCTGCACGCGGCAACGGCCGCAGCGCCTGCGGCCATTGCCAGAAATCGCCGCCGCGACCAATCAATCGGCACTTTGCGAGCGTAGCCACCCCGCCGCCGAATCAGCGAGTCCACGCAGCAACACCGCAAGGCCGAACTCGAACGCGTCGTCGGCACGCGCGGGTTTGGGGCCCCCGGTCGCGAGCGCGGCCGCGAGTTCGGGGCCGACCTCAACGCCGCACTCCCAGGGTTCGACGGGCGCGGCGACGTCCAGCGCGGCACCGAGCACGAAACAGTCCATCAGCGTGATGACGCGCAATGTGTCGGCGGCGGCGAATCCCGCGCGCGCCAGCGTGACGGCCAGCGCGTTGTACATCGTGTAGGCCTGGCTGCTGTTCACTGCGTGGCCGGTGAGCAGTGGGATCAGCCGGGGATAGCGGGCATAGCTGCGGCGATAGGACCTCATGATTTCGGCGACGGTGTCGGTCCACGGCCGCTTCGGGTCGTCGACGGGCAA
The DNA here is from genome assembly GCA_963766945.1 of uncultured Actinomycetota bacterium. Taxonomy (GTDB): domain Bacteria; phylum Actinomycetota; class Actinomycetes; order Mycobacteriales; family Mycobacteriaceae; genus Mycobacterium. The sequence continues at coordinate 71,763 of CAVYCT010000015.1, read as the reverse complement.
CTCGACCTCGGACATGGCCAGCTCCCTCAGCAATTCGACCACCTGCGCGCGACCCGACACGTGGTTGTACAGCGACGACGGGCTGACCTTCAGGCGGCGAGCCAGCTCGGGGATCGTGAATCCACCCGTCGACTCGACCAGATCCATTGCGGCGCTTGCAATCCGATCCGTCGACAGCAGCGGCACCGGCGGACGACCCATGAAAGTCACCTTTCACCTCTTGCCAAATAAGCGTGTCGCCCCTCACACTAAACGAATCATATTCGTTTTAGGAGTCGGATGATCACATTGACCGCGGCGGCCCCCGAGCCGTTGTCGCGCACCACCCCCTCGAACCGGCCTCACCTACGCGTCGGGTTGGTGCAGCATCGGTGGCGCGCTGATGCCGACGAGCTGGCCAAGGTCCTCCGCAGCGGCATCGACCGGGCCGCAGGAGAGGGCGCTCGAGTGGTCTTCCTGCCCGAGATCACGCTGCTGCGCTATCCCGCCGATGCTCCGGCGGGACCGAACCCGGGTGCGGTGGCCGAGGACCTCGTCGGCGGGCCTACCTTCGAATTGGCTGCACAGGCGGCGATCGCCAACGGCATCTACGTGCACGCCTCGTTGTACGAGAACGCGGCGGCCGACGACGGCCTCGGCTACAACACCGCGATCCTGGTATCGCCTGCCGGTGAGTTGGTGGCCCGCACCCGGAAGATGCACATCCCCATCTCGGCCGGCTACTACGAGGACACCTACTTTCGCGCAGGTCCCGCTGACGGTGATTCCTACCCGGTGTACGCACCCGACGACCTGGATGCCCGCATCGGGATGCCGACCTGCTGGGACGAGTGGTTCCCGGAGGTAGCACGCAACTATTCACTCGGCGGGGCGGAGATCGTCGTCTACCCGACCGCGATCGGCTCCGAGCCGATGTTCCCCTCCTTCGACACCAAGCCGTTGTGGCAGCAGGTGATCGTGGCGAACGGAATCAACAGCGGCCTGTTCATGGTGGTGCCCAACAGGACCGGAGACGAGGGCCGGGTCACTTTCTACGGCTCGTCGTTCATCTCCGATCCGTACGGCCGCGTACTCGTGGAGGCGCCGCGCGACGAGGAGGCGGTGCTGGTGGCCGACCTCGACCTGGATCAGCGTCGCGATTGGCTGGAGTTGTTTCCCTTCCTGCTGACCCGTCGGCCGGACAGCTATGCGGCGTTGACCGCGCCCGTCGATGCGGAACGGCCATACGGGGCTGGCCACATTGCGACAGCGGTCGTCAAATGACCTCGCCGAGAATCGCTTCCGGCGTAGGGTCGCGCGGATGACCGCCACCCTGTTCACCGGCGGCGTGATCTGGACCGGCTCGGCCGGTGACACCGATTCGCTGCTTGTCGTCGACGGGGTGGTGCGCGCGGTGGGCGAGGCGGCCAGGGCGTCGGCGGCCGGAGCCGACGAAGTCGACCTGGCAGGCGCCTTCATGATGCCGTCGTTCGGCGACGGCCACGCGCATCCGCTCTACGGTGGCCTCGAGTCCGCGGGGCCACCGGTGCGGCCGTGTAACTCCGTGGACGAAATCGTCGCCGCAGTAGGAACATTCGCGCGTGAACACCCGGAAGAGGAGTGGATCGTCGGCGCGTCCTACGACGGCAGCCTGGCGCCGGACGGCTTGTTCGATGCGCGGTGGCTCGACGCGGCGGTGCCCGACCGCCCCGTGGTGCTGCGGGCGTGGGATTACCACACCATGTGGTGCAACTCGGCCGCGTTGCAACGCGCGGGCATCTCTGCCGATACGCCGGATCCGGTACTGGGGGCGATACCGCACCGCGACGACGGGTCGGTGCTCGGCACGCTGCGTGAGTGGGGCGCGATGGACCTCATCAACGCCGTCATGCCGGCCCGCGACGGGGCGGTACGGGTGGCTGCGCTCGGCACGGCGGCCGACTACTACCTCGCCCGCGGTGTGACCTGGGTGCAGGACGCGTGGGTCGATCCCCCCGACGTCGACACCTACGTCGAAGCCGCCGCGTGCGATGCGTTGCGGGTCCGCTTCAACCTGGCCTTCTACGCCGACCCGCGTCACTTCGATTCTCAGGTCGGACAATTCGCCGACGCCCGGCGCCGGGTCGACGACGCGGCCTCTCCGCTGTTGACCGCGCAGACGGTGAAGTTCTTCGCCGACGGGGTCATCGAGAACGAGACCGGGGCACTGCTCGCGCCCTACTGCTCGGGGCTACACGACCACGGCATGAGGACCTGGGAGGGCGACTCGCTGGCCGAAGCGGCCTGCCGCGTCGACGAGCTGGGCCTGCAGATCCACATCCACGCCATCGGCGACGCCGCGGCGCGTCAGGCCCTCGATGCGGTCGAGGAGGTCACGCGCCGCAACGGGCCCCGCGACCGTCGGCCCGTCATCGCGCATGCGCAGCTGGTGGACGACGCCGACATCAACCGCTTCGCCGAGCTCGGGGTGATCCCGAACATGCAGCCGCTGTGGGCTCAGCTCGACCCACTGATGACAGTCTTGACGATCCCGCGCCTCGGCGCCGATCGCGCAGACAAGCAGTACCGGATCCAGAGCATCGACAAGTCCGGTGCGCCACTGGCATTCGGCTCGGACTGGCCGGTGTCGTCCGGGGCCCCGCTCGACGGTATCGCGGTGGCGGTGTCACGGCAGACCAGCGAAGGCAGTCCCGATGGCGGGTGGATCCCGGACGAGATCCTGCCCATCGAGCGGGCGTTGTCCGCGTATTCGGCTGGAGTTGCCTACCAGGCCTTCGCCGAGGATCGTTGGGGCCGGATCACGCCCGGCGCCAGTGCTGATCTGGTGTGCCTGAACCGCGACCCGCGGACCACCCCCGCCCTCGGCCTTCCGGCACTGACAGTGCTCGGCACATATCTGAACGGCCAGCCGGTCTACTCGGCTACTAAGTGAAGGAGTAAGCCAATGTCGTCAACGGCGCCAACGGATTCCACTGTCCCGCATCCGTCGGAGTCGGAGGCTGAAGGTCATCTCCGGCGCGCCCTTGGCACGCCCTCCCTCGTGCTGTTCGGGCATGGTCTACATGGTGCCGCTCACGGTGTTCACCACCTACGGCATCGTGACCCAATTGACCGGAGGCCGGCTGTCGGTCGCCTATCTGGTGACGTTGGCGGCGATGGTGTTCACCGCCGGTCGTATGCCCGCATGATCTGCGGCCATTCCGGTGGCCGGCTCGGCCTACGCGTACACGCAGAGGTCGTTCGGGGCGCCGATCGGTTTCCTGGCCGGCTGGTCGCTGCTCCTGGACTATCTCTTCCTGCCGATGCTGAACTACCTCGTCATCGGCATCTACATGAGCGCGGCGGTCCCTGCGGTGCCCCCGTGGGTATGGATCCTGATCGCGATCGCCCTGGTGACGGTGCTCAACATCATCGGCATCGTGTCGGTCGCGCGGGCCAACTTCCTGCTCCTGGCGCTGCAGATCATCTTCATCGTCGTGCTGGTGGTGATGGCCTTCGTGACCATAGCCGGATACGGAAGTGTGAACCTGGTGGCGCCGTTCAGCGGTGACGGCACGGTCAGCGGAGTGACGCCGATCTTCGCCGGCGCAGCCATTCTCTGCCTGTCCTTCCTCGGGTTCGACGCGGTGTCGACCCTGTCGGAGGAGGCGAAGGACCCGACCCGCACCGTGCCGAAGGCCATCATGATCGCCACGGTGGTGTCGGGGCTCATCTTCTTCGGGTTGTCCTACGTCTCCCAGTTGGCGTTCCCGTCGAATGAGTTCGCCGACGTCGATGCGGGTTCGACGGACGTCATGCTGGCGGCAGGCGGTCAGTTCCTCAACATCTTCTTCACCGCAGCGTATGTCGCGGGCTGCATCGGATCGGCGCTCACGTCGCAGGCCTCGGTCGCGCGCATCCTCTTTGCGATGGGACGTGACGGCATCATGCCGCGCAAGATCTTCGGCCACGTGTCTGCGCGATTCTCCACCCCGACGTTCGCCATCCTGGTGGTGTCGGTGATCTCGCTCGTCGCGCTCTGGATTCGAACTGGGATTCCTTGCCTCGATCGTGAGTTTCGGTGCGCTGGTGGCTTTCTCGGCGGTGAACCTCACCGTCATCAAGCACTACTACATCGACAGCGGCGAGAAGAACGTGCTCAACAACGTCATCCTGCCGCTCATCGGCTTTGCGCTGACGGTGTGGTTGTGGTTCAACCTGTCGGCACTGACACTTTGGGTCGGATTGATCTGGCTGGCAATCGGATTCGTGTGGCTGCTCGCGGTCACGCGTGGATTTCAGCGGCCGACGCCCGTGCTCGCGATCGAGGAGTAGGCGTCAGCGGACCTGGAAGCCGCCGAACAACACGGTCGCGAGTCCAAGTGCGACGACGATGTTGACCACGGTCGCCGAGGCGAACAGAGCAATGGGCCGCCAGCCCGCCTCTCTGAGTCCCTTGAGGGAAAACTCCAAGCCGATCGAAACGAAGGCGAAGATCAGGAACCACGTGCGCAGGTCGTTGACGGTGGCGATGTTGGCCGCCGAGGCCTTGCCCACCGCCTGCACGTAGAGCGTGCCGATGATCGACGCGGCGATGAAGCCGAGCACGAACTTCGGGAACCTCTCCCAGAACTGGCGCAGCGTCGGGCGCGCATCCTCGGCGCTGCGACGTTCCACCTTCAACGCGAAGTAGGCCGTCAGGGCGATCGCGACGACACCGATCAAAGCGTTCTGGGTCGTCTTGACGATCGTGGCGATCTGCAGTGCGTCCTCGCCTGCGATCGCTCCGGCCGCCGCGACGGCCGCGGTGGTGTCGATATTGCCGCCGATCCACGCCCCCGCCACCTCGTCGGAGAGGCCGAAAACGTCGGCCAGCCACGGCAACAGGAAGATCGATGGCAGCGCGAACACGATCACCAACGACGCGGCGTAGGCGAGTTGTTCACGCTTGGCCTGCACGGCCCCGGCCGCCGCGATCGCCGCGCTCACCCCGCAGATCGAGACGGCCGACGCCAGCAACGCGCGCAGCTTGTCGTCCAGCCCCAGCCGGCCGCCGAGCCACCAGGTGAAGCCGAACACGATGGAGATCAACAGGAGTGCCTGGATGATCGCCGGACCCGCCGCGGTGACAAGCACCTTCAGGTTGATCGACGCGCCGAGGAGTACCAGTCCGGTCTTGATGAAGAACTCGGTGCGAAACCCTTTCGAGAGGGCGTCACGTAGGGCGAGCCGGGACAGCACCGCATTGCCGATCAAACCCAAAGCGATTGCGTAGACCGGGAATTCGATCGACTTGGCGATTTTGGCGAATGGAGTGCCCGCGGCCCACAGCGGAACCTCCTGCTCGAGGAACCGCGTTGCGGCCCCGAGCGCGAGTACGACGACGACCCCGGCCACCGCATAACCGATGCCCGGAGAACGAGCCTCATCCGGGACGTCCGTGTTGGCCTTGGCGTCCGCGGTCTGCTCGGTCACGGGATCACGCTGCCCGGGATCGCGCCGAGGAGCACCAGGGCCAGCAGGGCTAGGCCGACGATGACGGCGAGCCAATCCTCATTCATGCGCAGAACGTATTCAGCGACTCCACAGGCGTCACCGGTTGCGCTCAGCACGAACCGAAACTCAGATGGGCGGCGCCTCGCCGTACGAGGACGAAGACGACGACGAGGTGAGCACGTCACCGCGGTTGAGCTGACCCTTGTCGATGCTCTTGATCAGCACGCCGACGTTCTCACCGACCGTCGCCTCGTCGCGTTGCTTGCGGAACTGCTCGATCGCGTCGACGCGCACCCCGGGCCCGCCGTTGATGTTCACCAGATCGCCGACGCGTAGCGTGCCCGCTTCGATCCGGCCGGTCGCGACGACGCCGCGATTGCGGATGACGAAGACGTCCTCGACGGTCATCTTGAACATCAGGAGCGCGCCAATCGCTTGTTGGCCAGCCGCGTCAGCCAGGCGGGTGAGAACCGGGAGCCGGTCGCCATGGCCTTGGTCTGGGAGCCGACCGGGAAGTGCACCTGGTGGACCGCCCTGCGCCACCACGACGGTTCGACGGCCGCGGCGATCGCGTCGGCGACATCCTGAGCGGTCAGGCGGATGCCGAGCGAATCGGTGGTTCCGGTCTTGATGTTGTCGGTCATCGCGGTCTGCACGTACAGCGGCCACATCGCGATCACCCGGATGCCGTACCGATTCCACTCGATGTCGAGCGCCTCGGTGATGCCGCGGACGAAGAACTTCGTCGCGCTGTAGTTGGCGAGTTCGGCCTGGCCGTAGATCGCCGACGCGGACGCCAGGTTGACGACGACCGACCCCGGCGTGGACTTCAGGTGGGGGAATGCGGCGTGCAGACCGTTGACGACGCCCTTGGCGTTGATGTCGATCTCCTTGAAGTGGCCGCCGACATCCAGCTCCTCGAATCGGCCCGCGCGCAGGATGCCCGCGTTGTTGATCAGCACGTCGAGGCGGTCACCGGCCGCCTTGGCGAATTCAGCGACCCGTTGTGCCATCTCGTCGGCGTCGGTGACATCGAGGTGGCCGACGATCGCCTTGCTGCCGAGTTGATCCATCTCATCGGCAAGGGTCTTGAGCCCGACCTCGTCGATGTCGTAGCCGCCGACGGTGAAGCCCTTTCGCGCGAACGTCAGCGCGGTCGCCCGGCCGATCCCGGCTGCGGCGCCGGTGATGAACACGGCCTTCTGTTGTGGGGGCCTCAGGCTCATCACTGAGGCATACCAGCTTCCATGAAGTCGAGTGCCCGGTACATCCGCTCGACTATGCCGACCGGAGGGCCGTCCAACGCCGCCATCAGGCCACCGGCCAAGGCGCCGATGAAAATGCGCGGACCGAAATCCTGCGGGTCGCGACCGGTGCGTCGACTCTCCGCCTCGGCGAGCCGCGTGACCGTGCGGTGGTATTCGTCGAACTGGGCCGCCTTCAACTCTGGAACGGACAACACCAGCCGGATCCGCGCGCGCTCGAACTGCCACTCGCCGGCGGACACCGTGTCGAACGTGATCTCGATCGCGCGTCGGAACGCCTGCAGGGACGGCATGTCCTTCGGCTGCTGAGCCAAAGCGTTGATGGTGACCTCGTCGAGGTCGTTGGCAATCAGCACCGATTCCTTGGTCGGGAAGTACCGGAAGAAGGTGCTCGGCGCGATCTCGGCCGCGTCGGCGATCTGTTCGATCGTCGTGTGGGCGTAACCGTTTGCCTCGAAGAGGCGCATGGCTTCGCGACGGATGGCTTCGCGGGTCTGGATTTTCTTGCGATCGCGCAACCCGAGTGCCCGATTTGACTCCCCCATGAGGGGATTGTGTCAGGACAGGGCCAGCGACACGCCGAGTCCGATCATTGTTATGGCAATCAGCCCGTCGAGGATGCGCCAGGTGAGCGGCGTGGCGAACAGCCCGGCGAGTTTGCGGGCGCCAAGCCCGAGGCTGACGAACCAGACGACGCTTGCGGTCACGGCCCCGATGCCGAACAGCCACCGCTGGCCCTGATGCTCGTTGGCGAGCGTGCCGAGCAGCACCACGGTGTCGAGGTAGACGTGGGGATTGAGCCACGTCAGCGCCAAACAGGTGACCAGCACCTCGAGCAGCCGGGCGGGGGCCTTCTCGGACGGCGTCAACGCCGACGGCCGCCAGGCGCGGCGCGCGGCGAGCAGTCCGTAGCCGACGAGGAAGATCGCGCCGCCGATCTTGACGACGTTGACGACTGAGGGGTGGGCGGTGATCAGCGCACCGACGCCCGCGATGCCCGCTGCGATGAGCACCATGTCGGAAACGGCGCAGACCGCCACCACCGCCATCACGTGTTCGCCTCGGATGCCCTGGCGCAGTACGAACGCGTTCTGCGCGCCGATCGCGACGATCAGCGTCAGGGAGGCGAGGAAGCCGATAAGCAGGGGCGAACTCATACCTCGACGGTAGGGACCCGGAGTACATCAGTACAGCTAATGCTTCTTCATCTGCATTAGAATCGCTAATGTGCAGGTCGACGGTCAGCAGCTCGCGGCATTTGCCGCGGTGATCGAACACGGCTCGTTCGACGCCGCCGCGGCGCGGCTGCATGTCACGCCATCGGCGGTCAGCCAGCGGATCAAGGCGCTCGAACAACGGGTGGGACAGGTGCTGGTCGTGCGCGAGAAGCCGTGTACCTCAACCGCGGCAGGCGTTCCGCTGTTGCGGCTGGCCGCGCAGACCGCGTTGCTGGAGTCCGAGGCGCTGGCGGAGATGGGCGGCGGCGACAGCACATCACCCCGGATTACGTTGGCGGTCAACGCCGATTCCATGGCGACGTGGTTCACCAGAGTGTTCAACGCGCTCGACGACGTACTACTCGACGTGCGCATCGAAGACCAGGACCACTCGACGCGGCTGTTGCGGGAGGGCGTGGTGATGGGGGCGGTGACGACCGAGCGCACGCCGGTACCGGGCTGCCGGGTGCAGGCACTCGGTGTGATGCGGTATGTGCCCGTGGCGAGCCCGGCTTACCTCCGGCGCCACCTGCCGGACGGATTCACCGCGCAGGCGGTCGCCGAAGCGCCGTCGCTGGCGTGGAACCGCGAGGACGCGCTGCAGGACATGTTGGTGCGCAAGGCGTTTCGTCGCCACGTTGGCAGACCGCAGCACTTCGTGCCGACGGCCGAGGGCTTCGGCGCCGCGGTACGAGCGGGCCTGGGGTGGGGAATGTTCCCCGAGAATCTCGCCGCGCCGCAGTTCGCGGACGGGTCGTTCGTGCGTGTCTCCGACGTCTATCTCGACGTGCCGCTGTTCTGGCAGTGCTGGAAGCTCGACAGCGCGATGATCGGCCGCATCACCGAAGCGGTGCGGTCTGCAGCCACAAAGCTCTAGAACTTCGGGGTTTCTAAATCGGTCGCTTCGGTTAGTCCCTATGAGCTGGCTCACAGTCACAGGAGGTCGCGCGCGATGGTTACCGAAGACGATGGAATCCGCGGCACGACCCAAGCTGAGCCTGCTTCGCAGCGGGTGCAGGTACGGCGCGCGGCTATGGCGAGCACGATCGGCACGACCATCGAGTGGTACGACTTCTTCCTCTACAACACGGCCGCCGCGCTCGTTTTTCCGGCCCTGTTCTTCCCCGCATCGAGCAGCTATGCGGGCGCGATGCAGTCGTTCGCGACCTATTTCGTGGGCTTCGCCGCGCGTCCGATCGGCGCCGCCATCTTCGGGCACTGGGGCGACCGGATCGGCCGCAAGACCACCCTGATCATCACGCTGCTGGTGATGGGTCTGTCGTCCGCCGTCATCGGCCTCCTGCCCGGGACCGCAACCATCGGCGTCGCCGCGCCGCTGCTGCTGGTGACGCTGCGTGTGCTGCAGGGCATCGCCGTCGGCGGCGAGTGGAGTGGCTCGGTGCTGCTCACGATGGAATGGGGGGACCAGAAGAGGCGCGGTCTGCTGGGCAGTTTCGCCCAGGTGGGCGTGCCGGTCGGGCTGGTGCTCGGCACCGGCGGAATGACGCTGCTGTCCGCGACGATGTCGGATGAGACGTTCGACTCGTGGGGCTGGCGGGTGCCGTTCCTGGCCAGCCTGATTCTGGTCGCGGTAGGCCTGGTGATCCGGCTGAAGATCCTCGAGACGCCGATGTTCACCAAGGTGCTCGAGCAAGGAAAGGCCGCGACCAAACCGGTCAAGGACGCGATCAAGCACCACTGGCGGGAGATCCTGCTGTCGGCGGGCGTCCGGTTCGCCGAGCAGATGCCGTTCTACCTGTTCACCACATTCGTGTTGACGTACGTCGTCGAGCGCCACCACTACAGCAAGACGTTCGTGCTGTCCGCGGTCCTGGTGGGCGCCACCGTCGAACTCGCTGCGATCCCGCTGTTCTCGCATCTATCGGACACCTATGGCAGGAAACGGATCTACACGCTCGGTGCGGTTGCCATCGGAGTGTTCGCGTTCCCGTACTTCTTCGTGCTGACCCACGGGAGCGGGGCGATGATCTTCGTCGTGGTCGTGCTGTCGATGATCATTCACGCGATGATGTACGGACCGCAGGCCGCGATGATCGGCGAAAGCTTCCCGACACACCTGCGCTACGGCGGCGCCGGCCTCGGCTACCAGTTGGCTTCGGTTTTCGCGGGCGGCCCGGCTCCGCTGATCGCGACCTGGCTGCTCCACGAGACGGGTACGCCGTACTCGGTCTCGATCTACATCGTCATCGCCGCGGTGATCACCGTGATCTGTTGCCGCACCCTGGCCGATCGTTCACGCGCGGACATCGACGACGAGGCCATCTACAGCCGCACTTGACGTCACGCGTAACCCAACGCCCTGTTCTCCGTTCTGATCCGCACGGTCAGCACCGCTGCGTTTGCCGCGGTGAACGCGATGGCCGTCAGCCACGCCGAGTGCACCAGCGGCAGCGCAAGCACCTCCGCGACCACCGCCGCGTAGTTGGGGTGGTGCATCCACCGATAGGGTCCGCGTCGCACCAGCGGCGCGTCCGGGATCACGATGACGCGCGGATTCCAGTGCTTGCCCAGCACCGCCGCGCACCACCAGCGAGTGATGGTGCTCAGCACAACGACACCGACCATCGGCCAGCCCAGCCAACCTATGAAGGGCCGGTGCAGTGCCCAGACCTCGATGACGCACCCGAGCAGCAGAAGCGTGTGCATCGCAACCATCGCGGGATAGTGACCGCGGCCGAACTCCTTGCCGCCCTGCGCAATCGACCACGCCGCGTTCCTTCGGGATACGGCGAGTTCCACCAGTCGTTCGAGTCCCACCGCAAGGATGAACACGTAGTAGTACACGGTCACGCCCTACCAGCTCAGCAGGAGCAGTTCGAAGCTGAAGCCCGGTCCCATCGCGAGCATGACTCCCAGAGAGCCGTCGGGCGGTGGGTCGGCGATGGTCCGTCCGAGGACGTCGAGCACCGACGCCGAAGAAATATTGCCGTGCTCCCGCATGGAGTTCCAGCTGTGGGCAAGCGCATCCGGCGGCAGGCCGATCACGTCCTGAATCGACTCGATCACCTTGGGACCACCCGGGTGGCACACCCACGTCGAGATGTCCTCGACGGACAGACCGTTGTCCGCGAGGAACAGGTCGACCTCCTCGCGGAGGTAGCGATCGGCCATCTTCGGGACGTCGCGGGACAGCACGAGCTGAAATCCGTTGGCGCCGACATTCCAACCCATCACGTCGATGGTGTCGGCAAACAGCCGGCTGCGGGTGTCCAGCACCCTGGGGCCCGCCTTCTCCTGGGGGCTGTTGGGAGCGCGGTCCGCTCCGGTGGCGACGACGCACGCCGCGCCATCGCCGAACAGGCACACACCGATCAGGGCCGGGATCGACGTGTCGTCGCGTTGAAGCGTCAGCGAGCACAGTTCCACCGAGAGCAGCACCGCCACATGGCCGGGGAAGCCGCGGAGGTAGTCATGGACGCGCGCCATCCCGGCCGCGCCCGCAACACAACCCAGACCAAACAGCGGGACTCGCTTGACGTCTGGCCTTAGCCCGATGCGGGACGCGATTCGCGCATCGATAGTCGGCACCGCCACCCCGGTGCTCGACACCATCACGATGATGTCGACCTCGTCTGGTCGCAGGCCGGCGTCGTCGAGCGCCGATCGCAACGCCTGCTCACCCAGGTCGGTGGCAACCTCGAGGTAGGCGTTGTTCGCCTCGGTGAAGCCGCTCATGGCGGGGTAACGCGGCAGCGGTAGCGCGAGGTTGCGGTAGTCGACCCCGGCCGTTTCGGAAAAGCGCATGAAGTCCGGCCCGCCGACCTTGGTGAGCACGCGCGAAACTTCGTCCTGGCTGTAGCGGTGCGGTGTGAACGCCACCCCGGTGCCGACGATGTTCGGAGCACCGCTTTTGTTCACGGCCTGTGGGTCCAAAGGTGTCGAGAACTTTGTATCGGTCATAAACATGAATACGACAAGGCGGTTGGCGATCGTTCACCGATCAGAGCAAAGGTGAAATTAAACACGATCGAATTAGGCTTGCGAGTTCAAGGGATAATGTACACGCCGTTTCCGCATGGCTCATTTCTAGCGTTGGACCAGTTCAACAGCGCAATTTAGCTGCTTCGGCTGCGCACGTGAATCCGTGTGGACCCATAGTCTGGCAACCTATTGAATTTAGTCTGGCAATTAGGTGCCTGAGATTTCGCTTAACAAATACACGCAAATTAACAATAACGGCTAACCGAGTAACATGTAGGCAATAAATTCCGGTCGAGTCAGACGATTCGTTCGAGCAGGTTCTCGAGTTGCTTTCGCTGCGTGGCGGTGAGTTGGCCAAGACGCTGATCGAACGCGTCCGACAACAGCGCGAGCCCGTCCGCGGTGGCCCGGCGGCCGGCCGCGGTGAGCAGCAGGCGATGGCGCCGCAGATCGGCAGGGTCGATCTCGCGGCGCATGAAGCCCGCCGCCTCGAGGCGCTTCAGATAGACCGTCACCGTCGCCTTGGGCATGCACATCGCCGCGGCGAGCTCGGCTGGGTAGGGACGCTCGTCGATTTCTGCGAGCAGGAACAGTTCCTTGGAGTCGAGCCCCAACGCGGTGAGGTCGGGCTCGACGGAAGAGATCACCGACAGCAGCAAGCGGTAGTTGAGCGACCAGATCTTGACTGCATCGGCCCGAGCCATCGACTTGCCGCCTAGTTAGTTCAGTATTAAACTAGTTTAGAAGTAGACGAACGCATAAATAAACAATCTATCAGGAACGGGCCCCGCTATGCCTCTGAATGACTATGTGACACTCGGCCGATCCGGCCTACGCGTCAGTCCGCTCTGCCTAGGGGCGATGACATTCGGCGAAGACCTCGGCTGGGGCACCAGTGTGGAAGAGTCCCAACAGATTATCGACCGGTACATCGACCTGGGCGGCAACTTCATCGATACCGCCAACTTCTACACAAGGAGCCACTCCGAGAAGATCATCGGCGACCACATCGGGCGCCACCCTGCCCGCCGCGATCGGCTGGTGATCGCCACCAAGTTCAGCGGCAACCTGTACCCGGGTGATCCCAACGGCGGCGGATCGGGGCGCAAATCGCTGATCAACGCCTGCGAGAACTCGCTGCGCCGCCTGCAGACCGACTACATCGATCTGTACTGGTTGCACATGTGGGATTCGAACACCCCCATCGAGGAGACGATGGCGGCACTCGACGACCTCGTCCGCGCCGGCAAGGTGCGCTACCTGGGTGTCTCGGACTCGCCGGCATGGAAGATCGCTGAAGCCAACCTCATTGCGCGGTTCCGCGGGTGGTCGTCGTTCATCGGTCTGCAGGTCGAATACTCGCTGCTCGAGCGTGCCATCGAACAAGATCTGGTCCCCATGGCGGCTGAATTCGGCCTTGGGATCACACCGTGGTCACCCCTCAAGAGCGGGGCGCTGAGCGGCAAGTACACCCGGAGCAATGCCGGCGAGAACACGGCCGGTCGCGGAGCGATGGTCGAAGAGTTTCTCAACGAGACGACCTATCAGGTGATCGACGAGCTCCAAGTCATCGCCAAGGCGCACGAGACGAACGTCGCAAGCGTGGCTCTGGCCTGGGTGCGCGCGCAGCAGGCCGTGTCCTCGGTCATCATCGGGGCGCGCAGGCTCTCGCAGCTCGAGGACAACGTCCGCGCGGCCGACGTGAACCTCACGACAGACCGAACTGGCGCGGCTCGAGCACGCTCACCCAGCCCACCTTCGGCTTCCCGCACAGCATGCTGTCGATGGCCCCGAGCTTCAACAACGGCGGAACGACGATCAACGGTGCCTCCGGGCCGATCTCGGACTACGTGATGCCCGAAGGCGGTCGACCCTACTGATCAGCGGCTGCGTGATTACTGAGGGTTGAGCAGCGGGCGCGCGCCGACGATCGGCTCGCCGTAGTGTGGCGTTGTGCCGGAAGTTCTCTCGGTGAACATCGCTCACCATTACTCGCAGGGTCCGTCGGGCAATACCGGCTTCGACAAGCGCCCGACAGCCGGGCCGATCGCGGTGCGCGCGCCCGGCAGTATGCGCAACGGGCTCGGAAGCGGCCTGGCAGGCGACTTGATCGGCAACCGCAAGATTCACGGCGGGGATGATCAAGCCGTTTACGCGTACGCCCGCGAGGATCTCGACGGCTGGGAAGCGCAGCTGGGCCGGTCACTGACCAATGGCATGTTCGGCGAGAACCTCACCACCATCGGAGTGGACGTCACAGATGCGGTGATCGGCGAGCGATGGCAGGTGGGCGCGAGCGGCTTGATCCTGGAGGTGTCGCGGCCGCGCACACCGTGCCGCACCTTCACGAATTTCCTCGGCATCAAAGGCTGGATGAAGACCTTCACGCGCGCCGCGAAGCCGGGCGCCTATCTGCGGGTCATCGAGCCCGGTTCGCTGCGGGCGGGCGACGCCGTGACCATCATCGAGCGCCCCGACCACGACATCACCATCGGTCAGCGTGTTCCGCGCGATGATGACGGAACCCGAACTCCTGCCGGGCATCCTGGCCGCCGACGCGCTCGCAGACGAGGTGGCGCAACTCGCCCGCCGCCGGATCGCGGGATGACGCGGGCCGTACGGTTCGCCTTTTTCCGCCGAAAGGGGTATTGCTTTCGCGTGACTAGTTCCGTGCCCGCAGAGCCAGAAGACACCGGAGCCGAGACCGGCCCAACCGGTATCGAGCGTTTCGGCTATAAACAGGAGCTCAGCCGTTCGCTGAGCACCGCCGATCTGGTCATCTACGGCCTGATCTTCATGGTCCCGATCGCGCCGTTCGCGATCTTCGGCAGCGTCTTCTCGTTGTCCGGCGGCATGGTCGCGCTGGCCTACTGCATCGGCTTGGTCGCGATGTTGTTCACCGCGAACTCCTATGCGCAGATGGCGCGGGCCTTCCCGATCGCCGGATCGGTCTATTCGTATGCGGGCCGCGGCATCGGCAAACCGGTGGGCTTCCTATCGGGCTGGGCGATGCTCCTGGATTACATCTTCGTGCCGGCGTTGCTCTATCTGGCCAGCTCCCTGGCGATGAACGCGACCATTCCCGCAGTCCCGGTGTGGGTCTGGCTGGTCGGCTTCGTCGTGCTCAACACCGTCATCAACTATCTGGGAATCACTCTCACCGCGCGGATCAACCGGGTGATGATCGTGCTCGAGCTGATCGTGCTGGCCATCTTCCTGGTGATCGGCCTGGTCGCCGTCGGGCAGGGCAAGGGGCGTGGCTTCAGCTTCTCGGCGTTCTTCGACTCGGGCTCGTTCTCGCTGTCCATGGTGCTGTCGGCGGTGTCGGTGGCGGCGCTGTCCTTCCTCGGCTTCGACGCCATCTCGACACTTGCCGAGGAACACAAGGGCACCGCGCATCAGTTGGGCCGCTCGATGTTGGTGTCGCTGATGTTGGTCGGCGTGCTGTTCATCGTGCAGACGTGGGTGGCCTCGATGCTGGTCGAAGATCCGGAAAAGCTTGTCGCCGAGGGTGATTCCGCCGGGGTGGCGTTCTATGACGCCGCGGCCGTCGCGGGTGGACACTGGCTTTATGTGCTGACCGCGGTGGCCACGGCGATCGCATGGGGGTTCGCCGACGCCATGGTCGCCCAGGCGGCGACGTCACGGCTGCTGTTCGCGATGGCACGCGACCGGCAGCTGCCCGGCTTCCTGCGCAAGATCAGCCAGAAGCACAACGTCCCCGTCGCGGCGACGCTGTTGGTGGCAGTGATCTCGCTGGGGTTCGGCATCTACCTCACGCTGTTGCCAGACGGACTGACCGTGATCTCGTCCCTGGTGAACTTCGGCGCGCTGACCGCTTTCGCGATTCTCAACGTCGCCGTCATCTGGTACTACATCGGCAAGCAGCACAGCAGGCGCTGGTTCGTGCACCTCATCTGCCCGTTGCTCGGACTGGTGGTGCTGGTGTTCGTACTGATCAATGCGCGCAGCAGCGCTCAGATCGTCGGTCTGGTGTGGCTGGCCATCGGTGTCGTGCTCGGCATCGTGCTGCGCCGCAGGGGGATCGACACCACGATTGCTGCGGCGGAGTAGGAGGCGGTGGCCATGAACCTCATCGAGTACACCCCCGGCCCCGACGAGTGGGCGCACCGGTTCGGCGGCTATCCGGCCAGACTGTCGATCAAACCCGGCGACGTCCTACGGGTGGGAACCGAAGACTGCTTCGGCGGCAATGTGCAACGCCCGGGCGACATTCCGAGCGAGCTGGTGGCGTTCGAGGACATGAACCCCGTGTCCGGACCCATCCACGTCGAGGGTGCCGAGCCGGGTGACATCCTGGCCGTGCACTTCGTCGACATCGTGCCGGCGCGACAGTACGCGGTGTCATCGCTGTTCCCACATTTCGGTGCCTTGTCGGGAACCCACGAGACCGCGCTGCTGCACGACGCACTGCCGGAGTTGGTGTGGTTCTACGACATCGATGTCGAGAAGTGGACAGCGACGTTCCGCGCCGTGCGGTCGGACTACCGGCTGACCTTGCCGCTGGATCCCATGCACGGCACGATCGGCGTGGCGCCGCCGTTCGGGGAGAGCCGGCTGGTGTTCGTGCCGTCGACGTACGGCGGCAACATGGACACGCCGGAGATGCGGGCCGGAACCACGCTGTACTTGCCGGTCAACGTGCCCGGCGCGCTGCTGGCGCTGGGCGACGGCCACGCCCGCCAGGGCGAGGGTGAGGTGACCGGAACCGGCCTCGAGTCTGCGATGCGCACCGCAATCACCGTCGACGTCATCAAGGGAGCCGGGCCGCTTGACTGGCCACGGCTGGAGAACGACGACTTCGTCATGAGCACGGGGTCGATCCGGCCGCTGGAGGACGCGTTTCGGATCAGCCAGAAGGATCTGCTCGGCTGGGTCAGCGAACTGCTCGGGCTGGACGTGTTCGACGCCTACCAATTGGTCAGCCAGCTCGGGGTGTCGCCAGTGGCCAACGTCTGCGATCCGAACTACACCTTCGTCGCCAAGTTCCCGAAGCGCTATCTCGACGCCACCGCGTATGGGGGAGTGCACAACCGGCTCAGGGGTATCGCCGACGAGTACGCCAAGAGCTTCAGCCGGCTTTGGTAGTCGCCGAAACAGGTTCAGTGCCGTTACCCAGAGGTGGCCGAGCCGGCACCCAGCACCCGCTGTAGGTCGGGTTTCATGGCTTGCAGCTGGCTGCCCCAGTAGGCCCAGTCGTGGGTGCCGTTGTCCGGGAAGTTGAACGTGGCGTTGTTGCCGCCCGCGGCCTGGTAAGCGTTCATGAAGTCGACGTTGCTCTGGTGCAGCATGTTCTCGAGGAATTCTGCAGGCATGTTGGCGCCGCCGAGATCCGTGGGCGTGCCGTTGCCGGCATAGATCCACAATCGAGTGTGGTTGGCGACCAGCTTGCCGACCTGGAGCGTCGGATCATTGCGCGCCCACGCCGGGTCACTGCCCGGCCCCCACATCTCGGTGGCATTGAATCCGCCGGCGTCGTTCATCGCGAAACCGACCAGCGTGGGCCACATTCCGGTGGACAGGTTGAGGAATCCGGACATCGAGGCCGCGTAGATGAAATTCTGTGGGTGATACGCCGCCAATGCCAGTGAGGCCGAGCCCGACATCGAAACACCCACTGCGGCATTGCCGCTGGCACTGACACCCTTGTTGGCCGAGAGCCAGGCCGGCAGCTCCTGTGTCAGGAACGTCTCCCACTTGTAGGTCTGAGTTTCGCCCTTGCCGGTGGCCGGCTGGTACCAGTCCGAGTAGAAGCTCGACTCGCCGCCCACGGGCATCACCACCGAGAGTCCCGACTGGTTGAACCATTCAAACGCCGGTGTGTTGATATCCCAGCCGTTGAAGTCGTCCTGGGCCCGCAGGCCGTCGAGCAGGTAGACCGCGTGGGTTCCGCCACCCTGGAACTGCACCTTGATGTCGTGGCCCATGGACGCCGACGGCACCATCAGGTATTCGACGGGCAAGCCCGGTCGGGAGAACGCGGCGGCGGTGCCTGCGGTTGCAAGGGCGCCGACCGCGGCACAGGTCAGCGTGAGTGTCATCGCAGCGATCTTCAGTCGCTTCCCGAGGCGGATCATGGTGCCTTTCTTGGTGGACGGCAGCAAGCACATGCCTTTCCACAGTTGCACGGCAACTGAACGCTGTCGTTATCGCTGACACCAATCGCGCCTACCGGTTAGCACGACCCATGGGGTCCGGGTCGATCGCGCCGACAGCATCGTGGACCGCGCGGATGGTACCGACCGCGTCGTAGACCCGGTTGGTGATCAGGTCCACGGTTTCTGTGGTGTTCAGTTCCCCTGGCGGTGCAACACTTTCATCCAGCTCTGTCCAGTTTGCCTCAGAACGGCGCGTCGACCTGGCCGTTCGTCGTGTTGGCCTCGTCGTGGTTCGACACGTGGTAGCCCAGCAGGTATCGGCTGTGGGGATCGGTGCCATATGGCACGAGCGGATCGGTGTTGGCACTGGCGGCCGGCGCCACAGCGATTGCGCCACCGATCGCCGCTGCGACCAACCATGCTGCCGTCAATTTTCGTGTCATCTTCATGATGCTCTCCGATTCCGCTTGTTCGCCCACTCGGACTAATTCGATTGTGGCGCTTCAGCAAACAGCGGTCGACAACGCTGACACCCAATCTGGTCCTGCTGCTAGCTGGAATACACTGCGCGACAACGAACGACAGTCGGCGGAGTGTGTCGATGGGCCCTGTCTGGTGATTGCAGTAGGAGCGTGGTCGGGGTGGCAGGCACCCCTCCTGGGTGCTGCCCGTGATGGCATCGGTATTCAGCAGTGCGAACCTGAAGGGTACACGAAGACCGCTGAAGGAGTCTTACGGATGCGAGTCAGATTGACCTACATCGCGTCGCTGGCAGCGGCGGGCGCACTGGTGACCGCCATTTCCTTCGCACCGATGGCCGCGGCGGCGACGAGCCTGGGTGCGTCCCGTGGCAGCGGGTCTGCGAACTCGAGCGCGTCCGCCCAGCCGCACCGGTCATGCGTGAGTCTCGGCGGCACCCAAAGCCAGTGCCAATCACCCGGCAACGCGGAGGTTTACGACGCGCCCCCACAGGTCGACTACTTCCCGTACGCGGGCGGAGGCACGTAGGTCGACGGATAGGTCGCCACCCGGCCGATTCACGTCATCCAAACCAAACGGCCCGTCTCCCTAACGGGTGACGGGCCGTTCCAGAAGCGACATTCGTGTCAGTGATGGAAGATCAGCGCGGAGCCACTACCACCGAATGGCTCCTGGATTTGGGCGGCCTCGTGTGCAGCTGCCCCGGGAGTGGCGACGATCTCGGCGTTGCCCGGGTTCTGCTTCACGTTGGAGTCAGCCGCAGCGATAGGCGCCATTGCGATCGCTCCCGCTGATGCGGCGGCGAGAACGACGGATGCGATATAGCGCAGTTTCATTTGATTTCTCCTGTTCTAGCACCGTTATTCACGGTGTCTTCGAGCCGTTGCCGGACATTGGCATGCCTCAAGCCTCGTCCGATCGGGGGTCGCTGTCTTCGCGGCTACCCACCAGAGCGACCGCCGTCAGCCGCACATGCCGTATACCGGCTAGCTGCAATAGGATCGATGCTGACGCTGTCCGGCGGGTGTCGATTGGGGCTAGCAACAACATCATTGGGTGGCCAGCGGTGACGACATCGCAGGGTCGGGGGCCGACCCTGGAAGGAGAAGGACACAGATCGATCGAAGGAGTTCGCCATGAGGATCAACCTGACCCGCCTGACACCCGTATTGGGTGCTGCAGCGGCCGTTCTTGCAATCAGCGCCATGCCAGCGGCCGCCATTCCATTCGCCGCATCAGCGGCTGCTTCCACAACGAGCCAGGAAACCTGCACCAGCGCCGGACCCACCAGCACGTGTCAGTCGCCTGGCAACGTTCAGATCAATGACGCTCCGCCGGCCACCGACTTCTATCCGTACGGAGGCGACGCATTCCTCTTGGGCGGTGGCGGATTCGGTGGCGGTGGTTTTCACGGCGGTGGTGGCCACGGCGGTGGCGGCCACAGGTGATCTTGCGATTCGGAATCGGAAGTTTCGTCATTGCCGAGGTTGTGGTGGCCGCAGCTGCTGCTGCGGTCACCATGGCCGCGCCACATGCCGTCGCCGAGACTACGCGGATTCCAGCGGGATTTTCGCAACCAGGGATGTCCCATGGCCATTCACGCTGGACATATTCAACTGTCCACCGAGGGCCTCGACGCGATCGACCAAACCGGTGAGCCCGGAGCCTCTGCGGGAATCGGCCCCACCCACTCCGTCGTCATCAACTGTGACGCACAGAGACTGGCCTTCGCAGCTGACTGTCACTTTCAAAACGGATGCCTGGGAATATTTGGCCGCATTTGTAAGTGCCTCAGCAACAACGTAATAGCAGGCCACTTCAACCGACTCCGGCAACCGGTGGTCGACGTCGACCCACAGCTCGACCGGAATAGTGGATCGGCGGGCAATTGCCCGTAGCGCAGGACCCAAGCCTCCTCTGGACAGGATCGCCGGATGAATTCCGCGCGATATTTCCTGGAGCTCCTCCGATACAGCCGTCAGCCCCGCAGCGAGGTCGGACAGCTGCTGCCTCACCTCAGGCAATTGGCGTGGAATCGACGCCTCGGTGGTGCGCAGTTGCAGTCCGAGCGCAACAAGCCGCTGCTGCGCACCATCGTGCAGATCCCGTTCCACCCGTCGCCTTGCGGCGTCGAAGGCTGTGACGATTCTCGCCCGCGATGCCGTGAGGTCGGTGCGAGTCTGGGCGTTGGCGAGCGCGGTCGCGACGAGGTCAGCGAAATCCGCTACCCGCTCCTCGGCGTCGGCCGGGAGGGGCGCGGTGGCAGACGACCCGGCGATGGCAGCGCCCCACAGGCGGCCGGCCACGACAATCGGCGCTCCAACTCCCGAGCGCAATCCCAAGCCGGCGAGGAACTTGGCATCGGGATCGCCGGTATCCGGATCAATATCTCGCGTGGCTGCACGGCCGGTGCGACGCACGACCGAGGCCACATTCTCGCTTCCGGACCAGAAGCGCATATCTATCGGCATCACACCGGACCCGTCGGCATCGCAGGAAGCGAGCACGATTGCGGCACCATCCGACTCATACCGAACTACCGATGCGTGGTTCACGCCCAGGCATCGGGCGAGTCTTTCAGCCACGGCCATGAAGACTTCCGTCGGTGGCACCCCACGCGCGACCAGCGTCGCGATGTGCCGTATCGAGGCCTGTTGTTCGGCAAGCACGCGGGCCGCATCGCGGCTCTCCTCGGCCTCGCTGCGGCGTTGATCGGCCTCCGCAGTGCGCAACCGCGCCTGTCCCGCGAGGACGTTGGCCAGCAGTGCGACCGGCAGGAAGATGAGGATCGCCCCCCATTCCGCGACCGTCACCGGAAGGTGACCGCCGTTCATCCCGAGATGGACATAGACGTAGACGAGTGTGCTCGCCAGCGTCATCGTCACAGCCAGGCCGAGTCCCCACCCGGCCGACACCAACAGGACTCCGAACAAGAAGATGGCGCCAAAGGTGCTCTCGGGCATCTCTTGCCGAAGCAGATGCACGACAAGCGTTTCCACCGCGATGAGGACGGCGGCGACGGCCACCCCGAGCCACAATGGCGGGGCCGTCGGGCGGACCAAGACGGCCATCAACCGTCCGCGAACCGGAGACGCGCCGGTCTCGGACGCTGTTGTCGTCACGTCCTCCAGCATTGCTCGTTTTCCTGTGCGTGTCGTTGCCGCTGATCACCATCAATTCGTGCGGAAATACGGAACCCGTTTTACCTGCTGGCCGCAATTGGTACCAGGGGTTGGAAGTTGCAGTTAGCGGCAATGCACGACGGATTCGGAGTTGGGAAGCTGGTGAAATGTCACTGAGAGTTTCACCATGAGGCTGTTAATCGTCGACGACAGTTCAGATTTCGTCGACGCTGCCCGTGGTCTGTTGGCGTCCGAGGGCGTCACGGTCGTCGGCGCAACCTCGAGCGGCGCCGACGCACTGCGCCGTTGTGATGACTTGCGGCCGGACGTGGTTCTGATCGATGTCGAGCTCGGCAGTGAGAGTGGCTTCGAGGTCGCCGAGCAGCTGCACGCGGCGGGGTCGTCGGCGGCAGCGATTCTGATCTCGACCCACGCGGGCGCAGACTTCGTCGATATGGTTGCAGACAGCCCCGCGGTGGGTTTCATCTCCAAGCCCCGCTTGTCCGGGCGGGCCATCCTCGATCTGCTCGGTGGGTTAGCGAGCCTCGAGGAATGTGACCACCGCTAGCACCCGGCGATGGTCGTCGCCTGTCTCGGGAAGGTTCAACTTGGTGAGAATGCTGCGCACATGCTTCTCGACGGTTCCCTCGGTGACCCACAGCCGCTGGCCGATCCCTGCGTTGGATCGACCCTCGGCCATCAGCGCGAGGACTTCTCGCTCTCGCGGACTTAGCTCGCCAAGCGGATCGTTGCGGCGCTTGGCGGACACCAACTCCTGAACCAGCGCCGGGTCCACTACCGAGCCACCCTTGCCGATCCGTTCCAGTGCGTCGATGAATTCGGCGACGTCGGTGATCCTGCTCTTGAGTAGGTACCCGACACCGCGGCCACCGGCCAACAGCTCCATTGCCTGATCGACGTCGGTATACGCCGACAATACGAGAACGCCGGTGCCGGGCAGCTCTTCACGGATCGCTCGCGCCGCGTCGAGGCCCTCGGTGGTACTCGTCGGCGGCATCCGAATGTCGGTCACCACGAGGTCGGGTCTCAGATCCCGAACGAGCGCGAGCAGCTGCTCGGCGTCGCCTGCGCGCCCCACAACGTCGAAACCCGAGCTCTCGAGAAGGCTGGCCAACCCCTCGCGGAGCAGGACGTCGTCCTCTGCCACAACCACGCGTGCTGCCGTCATCGCTGTGTCACCTTCCACCCTGTCGATGAACATCCTGCTACGACACGGCCATGGCTTCGGCCCATCTACCGCGGTTTCGAATGTTTTACCGCTGCCAGGTAGCGCAAGGTGAGGTTGGCAGGCGGCCCACACGGGCGCCAGCATCGACGACACTGTCCCGGGGATCGGCGATGCTGGGACCATGGTCATCTCGAACGAAGCCGCACCTGCGCCGGTCTTGGACAAGGCTTCGGCCCGTTCACTTCTCGGCCTTGCAGACATGCCAACGGTTGTCGGCATCGGGCCTTTCGCCGACCCTGCGCACACCGACCAGCTGCGCGCCGCGGTCGCCGCGGTCAATCGGCGCTGCGCTGTCCAACTTGTCTTTCAAGGAGTCGAGATCTTCACGAAGCACCGCTGGTTGGAACTGATCGCCGCCGCGGACGTTGTGGTCCCCAGCACCACAACGGGATCCGAGACATTGCTCGATGTGCTGGCGGTGGGCAGGCCCGTGGTTGCACCGGCGATCCCGAGATTCGCTGCGCTCGTGGTGCCCAGCAGCGCGGGTCTGGTCTATCGAATGAACGACGTTTCGGCGATGTCCGCAAAGTTGCTCCGCCTCTTGACGACGCCGCGGCTGCGTGACGAAATGAGTAGTCGCGCAAGCATGGTCGCGCGCGGGCGTCTCTCGGCGTAAACCATTCAGTCCACGTCGTCGCCGGGGAAAAGGTCCGGAGAGCAACGGGCATCTCCCGTCGGAGCTGTTCGAGCAGGACACTGCGATCGCGCCTCCGCCCCGAACCAATCCCGGCCGCGGGGATCATTGCCCCCCGATCGGCGGATCGCAAACGCTTTCGACGAGGACCAGTATCCGAGAAAGCGCAGCTAAACCACGCTGAGCTGCGCCTGGGCAAACGCTGAGGGTTGAGCCGTCCGGCCATCGGGTAACAAGTCCGGTGTGGCAGATCTGTCCGACGTGGGTTTACCTGCGGGCGTGCGCGCCTGTCTGTTCGATCTCGACGGCGTGCTGACCGACACTGCCAGCGTCCACCGCGGCGCGTGGAAGGCGATGTTCGACGAGTACCTGCGCCAGCGATCCGAGAATTCCGGTGAGCAGTTTCGCGAGTTCGACGCCGACCGCGACTACGGCGAATACGTGGACGGCAAGACTCGCGATGATGGTGTGCGAAGCTTTCTGGCCAGTCGCGACATCGAGCTACCCGACGGCGATCCCGACGACCCGCCCACCGCCGAGACGGTCCATGGGCTGGCGAATCAAAAGAACGAGTTCTTCCAGAAGCAACTGCACCGCGACGGGGTGACGGTGTTCGAGGGTTCGCGCAAGTACATGGAGGCGGTGCGCGCCGCGGGCCTCGGCGTCGCTGTGGTCTCTTCGAGCGCCAACACCCGCGAGGTGCTGGAGATCTCGGATCTGGCGTCGATGGTGGATTGCCGTGTCGACGGCGTGACGATCCGTGAGGAGCATCTGGCAGGCAAGCCCGCGCCGGACTCATACCTGTTGGGCGCGAAGCTGCTTGACGTGCCGCCCGACCAGGCGGTCGTCTTCGAGGATGCGCTCTCCGGTGTGCAGGCCGGCCGCGCCGGAAAATTCGGGTTGGTGGTCGGAGTCGACCGTGTGGGCCACGCGGAAGCATTGCGGCGCAACGGGGCCGACGTCGTGGTCACCGATCTCGCGGACCTGCTGGCGGCCCAGTGATAGACAGCGATGTCTTTCCGGTCGAACCTTGGTGCGTGCGCGAAACCACCCTCGATCTGGACATTCTTGCCCAGACGGAATCGGTGTTCGCGCTCTCCAACGGCCACGTCGGCTTGCGGGGCAATCTCGACGAAGGCGAGCCGCACGGGTTTCCGGGTACGTACCTCAACTCCTTCTATGAGCTTCGACCACTGCCCTACGCAGAAGCGGGATTCAGCTACCCGGAGGAAGGGCAGTCGCTGATCGACGTCACCAATGGCAAGGTGATTCGGTTGCTGGTCGATGACGAACCGTTCGACGTGCGATACGGCGAATTGCTCGAGCACGAAAGGGTTCTCGACCTACGCGCGGGCACCCTGACGCGGAACGCGAAGTGGCGTTCACCGACGGGTAAGCACATCTCCGTGCGATCCACCCGCCTGGTCTCGCTGGCGCAACGCAGCGTGGCCGCGATCGAGTACGTCGTCGAGGCGCTCGACGAATTCACCAGAGTCACGGTCCAATCGGAGTTGGTGGCCAACGAGGATCAACCGGAGCCGTCCGCGGACCCGCGGGTCGCCGCCGTGCTGAGCAGCCCGCTGGAACCGGTAGCGCATGAGGTCACAGACAACCGCGCAGTTCTCATGCACCGCACCCGAGCGAGCGGCCTGATGATGGCGGCGGCGATGGATCACATCATCGAAGTACCCGGCCGCGTCGAATGCGGCACCGAGGCACGTGAGGATCTCGCCCGCACGACCGTGATCTGCGGCCTGCGGCCGGGACAGCAGTTGCGCATCGTGAAGTTTCTCGCCTACGGGTGGTCAAGCGTCCGGTCCCGGCCCGCCCTGCGCGATCAGGTGGCCGCCGCGCTCACCGGTGCCAGCTATACCGGATGGGAGGGTTTGGTCGACACCCAACGCGAGTGTCTCGACGAGTTCTGGGACTCTGCGGACGTCGAGATCGAGGGCGACGCGGAGTGCCAGCAGGCCGTGCGGTTCGGGCTCTTTCACGTCCTGCAGGCCAGCGCCCGCGCCGAGCGTCGCGCGATCGCGGGCAAGGGCCTGACCGGTACCGGCTATGACGGCCACGCGTTCTGGGACACCGAGGGCTTCGTGCTGCCGGTCCTGACCTACACCGCGCCGAGCGCCGCCGCCGACGCGCTGCGGTGGCGCGCCTCGACCCTGGACCTGGCCAGGGACCGGGCCGCCGAACTCCTGCTCGCAGGCGCTGCGTTCCCCTGGCGAACCATCCGCGGTCAGGAGTGTTCGGCGTACTGGCCGGCGGGCACGGCCGCATGGCACGTCAACGCCGACATTGCGATGGCGTTCGAGCGGTACCGCATCGTGTCCGGAGACGACTCGCTCGAGGCCGACTGCGGTCTGGAGGTGTTGGTCGACACCGCGCGGATGTGGCTGTCGCTGGGCCATCACGACCGGCACGGCCGATGGCACATCGATGGTGTCACCGGTCCGGATGAGTACACGGCCGTCGTGTGCGACAACGTGTTCACCAACCTGATGGCGGCGCACAATATGCGGGTCGCAGCGGAGGCGTGCGAGCGCCACCCGGACGTTGCCGACTCGGTCAAGGTGACCGCGGAGGAGACGGCGGCGTGGCGGGGAGCGGCGGACGCCGTTCACATTCCGTACGACGACGAACTAGAGGTTCATCAACAGTCCGAGGGCTTCACCCGGCTGCGTGAATGGCCCTTCTCCGAGGACAGCACCTACCCCCTGTCTGCTGAACCAGCCCTACGTGCGGCTGTATTCGTCGCAAGTGTGCAAGCAGGCCGACCTCGTGCTGGCCATGCACTGGCTGAGCAACGCCTTCACCATCGAAGAGAAGGCGCGCAATGTCGACTATTACGAGCGCCGGACCACCCGGGACTCATCGCTGTCGGCCTGTACGCAGGCGGTGCTGTGCGCCGAGGTGGGACACCTGGACCTGGCGTACGACTACGCCGCGGAGGCGGCGCTGATCGACCTGCGCGACCTGCACCACAACACCAGAGACGGCCTGCACATGGCGTCGCTGGCCGGTGCCTGGACGGCGTTCGTCGCAGGTTTCGGGGGGCTGCGGGACGACGGCGGAGTGCTTGCGCTGGATCCGCAACTGCCCGACGGCCTCACCCGGCTGCGATTCCGGTTGCGCTGGAAGGGTTTTCGCGTCACCGTGGATGTCTCCCACGACGAGGCGAGCTATGAGCTGCGAGACGGTCCCGATGGACGACTGGTCATCCGGCACGCCGGTCACGATGTCGAAATCGACACCAAAGCGCCGACGATCGTCCGGCTCGAGAAGCGCGAGGCCCTGTTGCCCGAACCGTCGCAGCCGATCGGACGGGCGCCGTTGCGCAGGCGTGAACGTGCCTGAGCCATCCTGAAACCGGTACCACGCGCTCGTACCCTTCACGTGAAACCGGCCCACCCCGCGGACGGAGTGGGCCGGTCCTGTCGAGCGACTATTGTTCGGCTTTCTGCCGTTCTTCGGCAGCCTTCGCACCGCCGCGTGCCGCCTCGGCCTCGGCTTCCTTCTTCGCCGCGTCCTTCTGGGCGTCCGCCTTGTCCTGTTGTGCCGCACCTTCACGCTGGAGGTCGTCGCGTCCGGTGACCGCCCCGACCGCTTCCTTGGCCTTGCCCTTTACGTCCTCAACCGCGCCCTTGACGCCTTCGGCGGGACCGCTCTTATCGTCTGCCATTTCATTCCTTCCGTCGCAGGCTTCGTCCCGGCCGCATCTGTGCCGGGCCCACGAGCGGTGGGTTCCCATGGCTCGGTGCGCCAAACCTGCCGGACGTCACATGCCGATGAGTGACTCGATCCAGCCGCGCGCGAAGTAGACGACGAATCCAGCGGCGACGATCCACAGCAACGGGCTGATCTCGCGCGCCTTGCCGACAGCCGAGCGCAGCACGACCCATGCGATGAAGCCGACCCCGATACCGTTGGCGATCGAGTAGGAGAACGGCATGATCGCCACCGTCAGCACGACAGGCACGGCCACCGAGACCTCGGAGAGCTCGATGTGTCGCAGCTGCGACATCATCATCACGCCGACCACAACGAGTGCCGCCGCGGCCACTTCGGTCGGCACGATCGACGCCAGCGGAGAGACAAACATCGCGGCGAGGAACAGCAGACCGGTGACGAGGTTCGCCAATCCGGTGCGTGCGCCCTCGCCGATGCCCGCACCCGACTCGATGAACACCGTGTTGGACGACGCCGACGCCGCTCCGCCGACCACCGCGCCCGCGCCCTCGACGATCAGCGCCGAGCGCAGCCGGGGGAACGTGCCCTGGTCGTCGGCGAGGTCGGCCTCACGTGCCAGTCCGGTGAACGTGCCCATCGCGTCGAAGAAGTTCGCGAACACCAGTGTGAACACGAACATGACCGCGGCGATCACCCCGATGCGGCCAAAGCCGTCCAGGGTGAACGCGCCGACCAGCGACAGATCGGGCAGGGCGAACGGTGAGCCTGACAATGTCGGCACCGACAAACTCCAGCCGCCGGGCCGCTCGACCGCCGAGCCGAGGTGCCAGATCGCCTCGATGACCACCGCAACTACCGTGCCCACCACGAGTCCGATGAGGATTCCGCCGCGCACCTTCCTGGTAACGAGAACGCCCGTGACCAGGAGCGTGAGCACGAATACGAGCGTCGGCACGGTGTTGATCGAACCGATGCCGCCGGCGCCGAGGCCGACGGGCGGCGACGGTACGCCGGTCGAACCGATGAAACCGGCGTCCACGAGCCCGACGAAAATGATGAACAGACCGATGCCTGCCGTGATGGCCAGCTTCAGCTCCATCGGCACGGCGTCGAAGACGAGCTTGCGCAGGCCGGTCGCGGCCAGGATCAAGATGATGATCCCGTTGATGACGACCAGACCCATCGCCTCGGGCCACGTCAGGGACCCGACCAACGTCGTCGCGACGAACGAGTTGAGGCCCATGCCTGCGGCGAAGGCGAACGGCAGACGGGCGATGAGGCCGAACAGGATCGTCATGACGCCTGCTGCCAGCGCCGTCACCGCCGAAACCTGGGCGAAACCCAGCTTCGTCCCGGCGACGTCGTCGATGTCGGACAGGATGATCGGGTTGAGGATGATGATGTAGGCCATCGCGATGAACGTGACCAGGCCGCCGCGTAACTCGCCGGCAACCGTCGACCCGCGCGCCGAGATCTCGAAGAAGCGGTCCAGGGCTTGCATGCCCTGACCCTAAAGTGCGAGCGTCCTCAGCGCGGGTCGATCATGTCGCGCAGGCTCTGGGCGGGGCAGACGGTCGCCCCGGCCGCTCGGACCCGGTCCGACAGTGTGCGATCAGAAGTTGCGACGCGAAGCTGCGCCGGGTCGTCGTCGGCGCGCACCAACCGGACGATTTCGTCGTCAGCCGAGTTCGCGGCCGCGTGCGGCGCGTGCGCCACGGTGATGACGGCCGATTCGATCGGGGGCGAGGGCGGGCGCTCGAAGACCACAGTGACGTCGTGGCCTTCGGCCGTCGCCCATTGCTCGAGGCGTTGCACCAAGGTGGTCATTGCAAGGTGCCGGTTTCGCCACCAGCCGTCGGGCCGAGACCCGATCACGTTCATGCCGTCGACGATCCACCGCATACCCGAGGGTGTGCGCTATCGGGCGGCGTGCACCGCCCGCTTTGCCGGCACGTGCCGACGGCCCAGCAGGTATCCGAGCCAGCGAATATCGAGAAGCATGTGTGATGGACCTCTCCGCTATGCGGTTTTCTTGGTCAGCAGGGGCAGCAGTCGACGGCGTTCGTCGATGTTGTCGGCGAACTGGTGAAGGGCGTCTGGCACCGCGTCCGCTGTCGGGAAGCTCACCCCGGACGTGCGTACCACCCGCCGCACCGGCTCGCTTGTGATCAGCGACCACTCCACTCCTGACGTGGAAGCAGCTCTCATCGACGGCGGAAAGCAGCGAAACACTATGCGCCGAGAATGAATTCACGCCGCTGAGGTCGAGCACGAAGGCCTTCTCCGCGAGGACGAACCGAAGTGCAAGCGCGGTGACGCGTTCGATGTTGGTGTCGTCGATGACCCCGTCGACTGTCACCACGGTTGCCAACTGGCGGCACACCGCGTGGAGCTGGGCGCCCGCGCAGTCGAAAGCCGGATTGCCGTACATGGCGCCTCCCCTCTCATCAGCTATTGCCCAAGCTAACGAGCCAAAGTAAGGCAACCGGGTGCCAACGCTAATACTTTGGTAAGGAACCTATTTTGGATCGCGGAGCAAATCAGCTCAACCGCTGCGCATCCACTGCGGTCCGGAGTAGTTCTCCCAGGGGTTGTAGTCGGCGAGCAACGGCTCCTGCGGCGGCCGCTGGCTCTCGGGCACGTGCTGCAGGTTGATCCGGATTCGGTACCAGATCGAACTGGGACCCCGCATGCCGTCGACCAAAACATCGGCGGGCTCGAGCTTTTCGGCCACCGACGTGCCATTTCTCGCGCCAGGCTCGTCCAGCGCGGCCATCGCCTCGTCCTTGGTCTTGGTGCGGGCGATCTCGATCAGCGGCATCACCGACTCCCGTCGACCCGTGCCCTTCTTGGCGCCGCGGGGTGCCTTCTCCGGCGGGCCCAGCTCCGTCCGCCAGCTCGAGCAAGCCGTCAAGACGCGCCGGGGCTGTCGTCGATGCCCTCCCACGGGTCGCCGCGGTCAGCGAACCGGTCCGGCACCGTCGCGATCGTGAAGTCCTCGGGACGGCAATCGGGACCTCGTCCCACAGCAGGGGCGTCGAGACGCGGGCGTCCGGTGTCGCCCGGACCGAGTACGCCGAGGCCACGGTGCGGTCGAACGCGTTCTGGTTGAAGTCGACGAAGACGCCCTCGCGCTCCTCCTTCCACCACCGGCTCGTCGCCAGTTCCGGAGCTCGCCGCTCGACCTCGCGGGCCATCGTCTGCGCGGCCAGCCGCACCTGCTTGAACGGCCACTGCCGTTCGATGCGGGCATAGATGTGGAAGCCCCGCGATCCCGACGTCTTCGGCCACGCGGTCAGTCCGTAGTCCTCGAGCACCTCGCGGGCGACCAGCGCCACGTCGACGATCTGGCGCCAGTCCACCCCGGGCATCGGGTCCA
Source organism: uncultured Actinomycetota bacterium (assembly GCA_963766945.1). GTDB lineage: Bacteria > Actinomycetota > Actinomycetes > Mycobacteriales > Mycobacteriaceae > Mycobacterium. Next base: position 41,212 of record CAVYCT010000015.1, on the reverse strand, counting down.
GGTCGACGCGCAGCTCGTCGGGGTGGGCGAGGTCGTCGGCGCGAACCGGGTGCGGGTTGAGGTCGACGCATCCCAGGTTGACCGCCCACGCCAGCCCGGCGGCGTCGTGGATGACGGCCTCCTTCGCCGACGTTCCCGACGCGTACTTCAGCTCGGCCACATCGATGAAGTCAGGCCGCTTCTCCGGTGCCCGCTTCTGAAAGACGGCCTCTTCGCCGATGCCCTTGACGAACCGCTTGAGGATCATCGGCCGGTCCGCCACACCGCGCAGTGCGCCGTCGGCGACGGCCAGGTAGTAGTCGATCAGATCGCGTCTTGGTGACGCCGGCATCCGGGAAGACGACCTTGTCCGGATTGGTGACAGACACCTGTCTGACCGCCCACCTCCATGGACACGGGACCGGCCATATCGCCATCGTAGGTTCCGGGCCAAGGTGCGACGGTCGTCACATAGTGTGGGGGCCATGCCTAAGCTAACTGATCTTCCGTTCCAGGCAGCGGCCAAAGTCCAGCAGTACCTAGAGCGCGGCTCGGCCGAACTGCACTACGCCCGCAAGATGTTCGAGGCCGGCGCGTTCAAGATCGAGCCGCCGCAGAACGTCGCCGCCATGCTCGCCGACATCCGCCGGTGGGGCGAGTTCGGCATGATCCCCGCGCTCAACGCGCGACGGACTCCGGACAAGCACCGCCGTCATCGACGACGACGGCGAGATCACTTTCAAGGAACTCGACGAGGCCGCCCACGAGGTCGCCAACGGACTTCTCGCCATGGGCATCAAGGGCGGCGACGGCGTCGCGATCCTGGCGCGCAACCACCGGTGGTTCCTCATCGCGGTCTACGGCGCCGCCCGCACCGGCGCCCGCATCATCCTGCTCAACAGCGAGTTCTCGGGCCCGCAGATCAAAGAGGTGTCCGAGCGCGAGGGCGCCAAGGTCATCATCTACGACGACGAGTACCACGAGGCGGTGTCGGCCGCGAAGCCGGAACTGGGCAACCTTCGCGCCCTCGGTAAGAACCCCGACAAGGACTCGTCGTCGGAGCAGCACCGACGAGACGCTGGCCGACCTGATCGATCGCAGCAGCGGCAAACCCGCGCCGAAGGTGACCAAGCACTCGTCGATCATCATCCTGACCAGCGGCACCACCGGCACTCCCAAGGGCGCCAACCGCAGCACACCGCCCTCGCTGGCGCCGATCGGCGGCATCCTGTCGCATGTGCCGTTCAAGGCGGGCGAGGTCACCTCGCTGCCCGCGCCGATGTTCCACGCGCTGGGGTATCTGCACGCCACCATCGCGATGATGCTCGGGTCGACGCTCGTGCTGCGGCGCCGGTTCAAGCCGGCGCACGTCCTCGAGGACATCGAGAAGCACAAGGTGACGGCGATGGTCGTCGTCCCGGTGATGCTGTCGCGCATCCTGGACGCGATCGAGAAGATGGATTCCAAGCCGGATCTGTCGTCGCTGCGAATTGTCTTCGTGTCCGGCTCTCAGCTGGGCGCCGAACTGGCGAACCGGGCGCTCAAGGACCTCGGGCCCGTCATCTACAACCTGTACGGGTCGACCGAGATCGCGTTCGCCACGATCGCGCGGCCGAAGGACCTGTCGAAGAACGCCGCCACCGTCGGCCCGGTGGTCAAGGGCGTGAAGGTCAAGATTCTCGACGACAACGGCAACGAGCTACCGCAGGGCGAGGTCGGCCGGATCTTCGTCGGCAACACCTTCCCGTTCGAGGGCTACACCGGCGGCGGTCACAAGCAGATCATCGACGGGCTGATGTCGTCGGGCGACGTCGGATATTTCGACGAGCACGGCCTGCTCTATGTCAGCGGCCGCGATGACGAGATGATCGTGTCCGGCGGCGAGAACGTCTTCCCCGCCGAAGTCGAGGATCTGATCAGCGGTCATCCCGACGTCGTCGAGGCCACCGCGCTCGGCGTCGAGGACAAGGACTGGGGTCACCGCCTGCGCGCCTTCGTCGTCAAGACCGACGGCGCGTCCGTCGACGAGGACACGATCAAGGCCTACGTCAAGGACAACCTCGCCCGCTACAAGGTGCCGCGCGAGGTGGTCTTCCTCGACGAGTTGCCGCGCAACCCCACCGGCAAGATCCTCAAGCGCGAACTGCGCGAGATGGAGATCGACGGCCAGAAGGCTGACGGAGCCGAAGGCGACGAAAAGTTCAGAAGGCAGCGGAGCCGACGAGAAGGCAGACGGCGGCGGAGCCGACGAGAAGGCAGACGGCGGCGGAGCCGACGAAAAGGCGGACGGCGGCGGAGCCGACGAGAAGGCCGAAGCCGAACAGAGCTGAACGTCCTAGGGATTGTTGACGTACCAGGACAGGCAGCCCGGTATGCCTCTGCACGCGATGATCGCGTTGGCGTCGGGCGCCGAACCCCGGATCTTGTTGGTCGGCCCGGGAATCGTGCAACTCCGGCCGTACGGGTCCAGGCGGGTCACGCCGTTGTAGCACTGTGCGGAGGGGTTGTCCGCTGCCTTGCGCGATCATCAGCGCCGAGGGCGCAACGAGAAACGCGACTGCGGCCGCTCCCGAGAAGACCACGGAAGCGATTCGTCTGCTGAGATTGCTCATACGTATCACCAACCGTTACAGGCAATTGCCTATTTCGATAGTAGACCCGTATTCACGTAGTCGTTAGCAGCTCCGTGGCCCTAGGGATCGCGCGGCAACCCCAGCAGTCGCTCGGCGATGATGTTGAGCTGCACCTCCGACGTGCCGCCGTAGATCGTCGTGGCCCGGCTGGCCAGCAGCATCTCCGCCCACTGGCCCTGGATCTGGCCGCCGTCGCCGATCGCGCCGTCGGTGCCGAACGACGACACCGCGAACTCCGCGTAGCCCTGGCCGGTGCGCATCGACAACAGCTTGGAGATGGCCGCGGCCGGCATCGGGTCCCCGCCGGCCAGCGTCAGCAGCGTCGAACGCATGTTGAGCATCTTCGCCGCGTGCCCTTCGGCGATGAGGTGTCCCGCGTGGTTCTGCTCGATCTGGTCGAACTGGCCGTCGCGGATGAACTCGACGAACCCGTTGAGGTTGGCCAGGAACGGCGCCTCGCTGCTGCCGATCGAGACCCGCTCGGCCGTCAGCGTGGTGCGGCTGACCTCCCAGCCGCGGTTCACCTCGCCGAGCACCAGGTCGTCGGGAACGAACACGTCGTCGATGAACACGGTGTTGAACATCGCGTTGCCGGTCAGCTCCCGCAGCGGCTTCACCTCGACGCCGTCGCTCTTCATGTCGAGCAGGAAGTAGGTGATGCCGTTGTGTTTCGGTGCGCTCGGGTCCGTCCGCGCCAGCAGTATGCCCCACTCCGACACCTGCGCCGCGGTGGTCCAGATCTTCTGTCCGGTGATCCGCCAACCGCCGTCGACCTTGGTCGCCTTGGTGGTCAGGCTGGCCAGGTCCGAACCGGCGCCCGGCTCGGAAAACAGCTGGCACCAGATCATTTCGCCGCGGAACGTCGGCGGCAGGAAGCGTTGCTTCTGCTCCTCGGTGCCGAATGCGACGACCGACGGGAATCATCCAGGTCGCGATGCCCATCGTGGGGCGGCGGACCTGACCGCTGGTGAACTCCTGGGCGATGATGATCTGCTCGATCGGACTCGCCGCGCGTCCCCACGGCTTGGGCAGATGGGGCACCACCCAGCCGCCCTCGGCGATCGCCGTGGTGCGCTCCTCGCGCGGAATCGCTTTGAGGGCAGCGACTTCCGCGCGGATCTCGTCGCGCAGCTTCTCGGTCTCCGGGTCGAGATCGATGTCGAGCTTGCGCATTCCGGTCGTCGTCGCGATGTCGACGACCTGCTGCGGATAGTCGGCGGCGCGACCGAAGCACGCGGCCAGCACGAGCGCGCGGCGGTAGTAGACGTTGGTGTCGTGCTCCCAGGTGAATCCGATACCGCCGTGCACCTGGATGCAGTCCTGGGTGCAGTGCAGACACGGCGGCGGGCGCCAGACGTGGCGGCGACGGCGGCGGCGAACTCGAAAGCGCTGTCCTCCGAGACCGCTTTCGCGGACTCGTCGATCGCGCGCGCGGCATCCCACACCGCGGCGGTCGCCCGCTCGGTGTCGGCGATCATCTCGGCGCACTTGTGCTTGATGGCCTGGAACTGGCCGATGGGCCTGCCGAACTGCTCACGGATCTTCGCGTAGGCCGTGGCGGTGTCGGTCGCCCAGCGCGCGACGCCGATGCACTCGGCGGACAGCAGCGTCGACATCAGCGCGCGCGCCAGGGTGCGGCTGAGGTTGCTCAGCACGCGGTCGTCGCCGACCTCGACGGCGTTGGCGCGGACATGGGCCAGCGGCCGCAGCGGGTCCACGCTCTTGACCGGCTCGATCTCCAGCTGGTCGGCGTCGAGCACCACCCACTCTTCGCCGCTGTCGATCGCCACGGGCAGCACCAGCACCGACGCCTGCGCGGCCGCCGGGACGGCGCGCACCTCGCCGCGGATGATCAGGCCATCACCGTGGCGGGTGGCGGTCAGCCCGGAGTCGATGGCGTACGCCGCGATGACCGCGCCGGAGGCCAGGTCGTTGAGCAGCTTGGCTCGGGGTCGTGCGCGGCGATGAGCGCGCTGGCGATCGCCGAAGGGACGAACGGGCCCGGCACCGCGCCGTAGCCGAACTCGGCGATGACGATCGCCAGCTCGAGGATGCCGAAGCCTTGTCCGCCAACGGATTCCGCGAGATGCACGCCCTGCAGGCCCTGCTCGGCAGCGGCCTTCCAGTACGGCGGCGGGTTCGGAGATGGGCGTCTCCAGGGCTTCGTGCAGCACCTCCGACGGCGCCACCCGCGCCACCAGGGACCGCACCGAATCGGCCAGGTCGTTGTGCTCAGGGGTGATTGCGATGGGCATAGCTGCACCTCATTGCTTGGGGGAGTCTCCCTATTAACCGGTCGGTTGGGAACCACGATACCGTTCACGACATTGGCCAATTCACTGGCCGTCCCGCATCCGTCGGCAGTTGTCGACGGCGTGGGCCAGGTAGCGCCGCATGGTGTCGGCGGTGTACCAGGTGACGTGCGGCGTGAGCACGACGTTGTCGAGGCGCAGCAGCGGATTGTCGGCAGCAATCGGCTCGACGGCGAAGACGTCGAGGCCCGCGGCCGCCAGCCCGCCCGTGCGCAGCGCGTCGACCAGCGCCTCCTCGTCGACCACGCCGCCGCGCGAGGTGTTGACCAGGACCGCGTCGGGTTTCATCCGGGCCAGCGCCGCACGGTCCAGCATGCCGGCGGTCCGGTCGGTCAGCGGCAGATGCAGGGAGACGATGTCGCTGGCGGCGAGCAGCTCGGGCAGCGGCCGCCAGCCGGGATGGCCGTCGTCGCGGGTGCTGGTGTGCAGCACCTGGGACGGCGGAGTGCCCATCGCCATCACGATGGTCTCGACCCGCTTGGCGATGTTGCCGTAGCCGATCAGCCCGACGGTGCAACCGCCGATGTCGCGGACCGTCTCGCCGAGGCTGGGGTCCGACGGCCAGCCCCGGCCTTCGCGGGTGGCCCGGTCCAGCTCGGTCAGCCGGCGCAGCGCGGCCAGCATCAGCAGCACGGTGCCCTCGGCGACCGACGGCGCATTGGCGCCGGGCATGTTCGCGACGGCGATGCCCAGCCGGGTCGCGGTGTCGACGTCGATGGTGTTGACCCCGGCGCCCAGCTTGTGCACGAGCCGCAGCCGCGGCGCCTTCTCCAGATCCGTCACCGGATATCGGCCGCAGCACGTGCCAGATCACCTCGGCGTCGGGGAGTTCGCGATAGAACGTCTCGTCGTCGTCCTCGGCGCAGTAGCGGATGTCGAGCCAATCGGTTCTGGCGCAAGGAAATCCGTCGACCTTCTCGCCGGGGACGAAGTGCGCGAGGACTCTTAGCGCCACCGCTTCGCGATCCACTTGGCGATGGTATCGGCCTTCTCGCTGCGCGCCCCGGGCGTGGTGAAGTAGTGGTCGGTGTCGATCGAGCACCGTGCCTTGTCCGTACTGGCCAGCGCGTCGTAGATGCGCTGCGCGTCCGACGGGTACACGCCGGTGTCCTGCTCGGCGTTGATCACCAGCGCCGGGCAGGTGATGCGGGCGAGATGCGGTTCGGCGCGGGTCTGCGCGTGCCGCAGGCTCCACATGCCGATCCAATTGCGCAGCGTGCACGCCGCGGCGATGCCGTGCGCCGAGCGGTTGGCCTTGACCGGGACGCCGGCGTAACACATGTTGGCCGGGACGCTTCGTCGGCTCCAGCGTGGGATCGACCATCCGCGGGTCGGCCCAGGTCCGCAGCACCGTGAAGGGCCGGTCGGAGAAGCCGGCCGCGTGGACGCGCTTGAGTTCGGCCTCGGCCCAGTCGGTGATCGCGTTGTTGCGGGCGATCTGTGCCGCGCGGTATCTGCTCGATGAACTCCGTCGGAGTACGGCGGGCCGTTGCGCTCGTTGAACAGGTCGAGGTCAGGATCGGTTGCGAACGGCGTCGTTTTCGTCGACCACCGACGCGTCCATCCACGCGGTCAGCACGTCGGGTCGGCCGGGATGCGCCGCGCTGGCGATGTAGCCGTCGGCGGGCGGCAGGTCGTTGAGCCCGGCCGCGGGCCGCATGCCCTCCAGGGGCGTGACATGCGGGTCGACAGCCTGCGCCTGGTACGCGGCCATCAGCGAACCGCCGCCGGAATTGCCCAGCAGCACAACGGTTTCCACGCCCTGCATCTCGCGCAGCCAGCGCACACCGACGCCGATGTCGACCAGCGCGTGGTCGAGCAGGAAGCTGCTCTCGAATCCGCGGTAGCGGGTGTTCCAGCCGAGGAATCCGATGCCGCGGGTGGCCATGTAGTCGGCGAGATAGTGCTCGGAGAAGTCGATCTGGTAGTGGGTGGCGATCATTGCGACCTTCGGCTTGCGCCCCACGCCGCGGTGGTAGAGACCCTGGCACGGGTGGCCGCCCGCGCCTGCGCGCCGCGCGGTGGGCGACGGCAGCCCGACGAACTCGCGGGTGACGCCCGGTGTGCCGGCGACTCGCCGGTGTTCTGGTCATGTCGCCCCCTTGTCATAGATCGTGCGGTAGAAGATCTTGGCCAGGGTGGTGACGCATGCCTCGTCGTCGACCGACTCGGCCTGGTCCCCGGACAGCTGGGTGTAGCAGAACTGGTTGAGCATCGACACCATCGCCACCGCGATCAGGTGCGGATCATCGTCGTGCGCAGAACCCCTCGCGCTGAGCCTGTTTCACCATGTCGGTGATCAGCGCGATCGGCAGCGAGCAGATGTCGTTCCAGTACTCCGCGAAGTCGTCGCTGACCATCGCCAGCTGCGACACGCTGATGATCTCGGCCAGCCGGTTGCGGTAGGTGTGCCAGTGCGCCGCCGCGGCCTGGTAGCGACCGCTCCCAGTTGGTCAGGCCGGGTTCGGCGGCGGCCCGGGATCGTTCGCGTGCCTCATCGCGGAATCGCACGGCCCACTCGCGGACCATCGCTTCCTTGGAGTCGTAGTAGTTGTAGAACGAGGCGGTGGACTTGCCCGCCTCGGCGGCGATGTCCGAAATCGTGGTCGCGAGAATGCCTTTGCGGGCAATCACGGCCCGGGCCGCGGCGTCGATCGCGGCCTGCGTCTGCCGGCCACGCAGTGTCGGCAACTGCACGCGCGGACTGACGGTCACTGGCCTCTCCTCGACCATTGATCGAAACTGAACCTGATGTTAGATTCAGATTTCGAGCTTGGCCAGAGGAGTAGCCCAAGATGATCAAGCCGAACAACCCCAATTCCGAGTTCGAGCTCGGTGGCATCAACCATGTCGCGCTGGTGTGTTCGGACATGGAGAAGACCGTCGACTTCTACAGCAATGTGCTCGGCATGCCGTTGATCAAGTCGCTCGACCTGCCCGGCGGCATGGGCCAGCACTTCTTCTTCGACGCGGGCAACGGCGACTGCGTCGCGTTCTTCTGGTTCGCCGACGCGCCGGACCGGGTGGCCGGGCATCTCGTCGCCCGAGGCGATCCCGGGCATCGGGGACATCGTCAGCGCGGTGAGCACGATGAACCACCTGGCATTTCATGTGCCTGCCGAGAAGTTCGACGAGTACCGGCAGCGACTCAAGGACAAGGGCGTGCGGGTCGGCCCGGTGCTCAACCACGACGAAAGCCCCGCGCAGGTCTCGGCGACCGTGCACCCCGGCGTCTACGTGCGCTCGTTCTACTTCCTCGATCCCGATGGCATCACCCTCGAGTTCGCCTGCTGGACCAAGGAATTCACCGAGAGCGACGCCAAGACCGCGCCGAAGACCGCAGGCCGATCGCCGGCCGCGGGTGTCGGTCTAGCCTCCGTACAGCTTCGGGTCGACGAGATCGTCGAGGATCAGCGCCAGCTGGTCGACGAGTTCATCGGGGCTCAGGTCGATGTCGCCGGCCAGCCATGTGCTGACCATCTGCACCACGCCGCCGACGGCGAAATGCGCGGTCGCCTTGCCCCGCTCGGTCTGCTGCACGCCCAGTGCCTCGGCGACGTTCTGGCCGTAGAGCATCGCGAGCAGCGCACCGGTTTCGGCCTGCTTCCGCACGAGCACCGAATTGGCCCTGCGAACTGACCAGGAATCGGCCGATGCGGGCGTCTGCGGCGATGGTTCGGACCAGGTTGGCCATGCCTGCGCGGTTGCGCTCCTTCGTCGGCGCCGCGGACACCGCCGCCTGTGTGGTGGCGGCGATGTCGCCGATCACCCAGTCGAACACCGCCGCGACGAACTCGTCCTTGTCGGTGAAGCTCTCATAGAAGTACCGGAGGGTCGAGCCCCGCCTGCCTGCAGATGGTGCGCACCGTGAGGTCGGAGGCATCGGACTCCGACGCCGAGTAGGTCAAGGCCGGCGTCCAGCAGCTGTCGACGCCGTTGCGCGATGCGGTCGGCCGCGTCGACGCCGCGATAGGGCCGGACCTGTGCCATACCTGCCATCTTGACACCCGTCTGCCTGCGCACGGCAAGATCAGGAAACACGCGTTATCACATTTGTCGAACAAGGGGTGGACCAATGACGGTCAGTGAGCCGATCGACCACGTCGCACGACCGCTCAACGATCCGGTCCTGCCTGGCGGGAGGCGCCCGCCCCGGTGGATGGCCGCGGCCGACGACGCCGCGTTCATCGGGCTGTTGTCCGGTGCCGCCAACGTGATCATGGAGCTGGCCCGACCGGGCGTCGGCTACGGCGTCAAGGACAGCCGGGTCGAGAGTGGACGCGCGGACAGGCACCCCATCAAGCGGGCGAGAACCACCTTCACCTACCTCGCGGTTGCGCTCTCGGGTACGCGACGAGCAGAAGGCCAGGTATCGCCGCGCGGTCAACAGATCCCACGCCCAGGTCTACTCGACGCCCGACAGCCCGGTGGAGTACAACGCGTTCGACAAAGATCTGCAGCTGTGGGTCGCCGCGTGCCTCTACAAGGGTTTTGTGGACGTCCATCGCATCTTCGTCGGCGAGTTGGCCGACGACGCGGCCGACCACCACTATCGCGAAGGCATGGCGCTCGGCACCACCTTGCAGGTGACTCCGGAGATGTGGCCGGCCGACCGCAAGGCCTTCGACGAGTACTGGCAGCAGTCACTGGACCTGGTGCACATCGACGACGCGGTGCGCGAGTACCTGTTCCCGATCGCTGCGGGCCGCATCGCAGGCGTGAAACTGCCCCGCGCGGTGGAACGACGGCTGGATGCGGTCAATCTCTTCATCACGACAGGCTTTCTGCCACAACGATTCCGCGACGAGATGCGGCTGCCCTGGGATGCTGCCAAACAGCGGCGGTTCAATCGGGTGATGGCGGCCCTGGGCAGGGTCAACAACCTCATGCCGCGAGTGCGTCCGGCAGGTTCCCGTTCAACTGGATGCTGAGGGATCTCGACTGGCGAATCCGGACCGGCCGCCCGTTGGTCTAGAACCGTCGTAACGGTGTCACCTCGCGGCTCAGCGTGCTGTCAGATTGGGCGCGTACAAACAGGGACATGCGTACCGATAACGACACCTGGGACATCACCACCAGCGTCGGGTCGACGGCCCTGTTCGTCGCCGCGGCGCGAGCGCTTGGAGGCACAGAAGCCGAACCCGGCCGCGGTCGATCCGTTCGCCGAGGTCTTCTGCCGGGCCGTCGGCGGGCGGTGGGCCGACCTGCTCGACGGCCAGGCGCCCGAACCACGCGCTGAAAACCGCAGTTCGGCGAGCACTTCGTCAACTTCCAGGGCACTCGCACCAAGTACTTCGATACCTACTTCCGTACGGCCGCCGCGGCCGGTGTGCGCCAGATCGTCCTGCTGGCGGCCGGGCTGGACTCGCGCGCCTACCGGCTCGACTGGGCGGACGGAACCGTGGTGTTCGAGCTGGACCAACCACAGGTGCTCGAGTTCAAGCGCCGCGTGCTGGCCGACTACACGCCCACCGCGGAACGCCGTGAGGTTGCCGTCGACCTCCGAAATGACTGGCCGCAGGCCCTGCGGGACAACGGATTCGACCCGTCCAAGCCCTCGGCATGGATCGTCGAGGGCCTGATCATCTACCTCCCCGCCACCGCGCAGCGGCAGCTGTTCACCGGCATCGACACACTGTCTGCGCCGGGAAGCCGCGCCGCGATCGAGGACGCGGTCCCGCTGGGCGCCGACACATTCGCGGCGAGGCTGGCCGAGGAACGCGCCACGCCCCAGGAGGGCCTGGCCAGAGGCGGGCCGTTCTTCCAACTCGTCTACAACGAGCGGAACGAGCCGGCCGTGCAGTGGTTCGGCGCCCGCGGCTGGCGAACCGAGGCCATTTCCCTGCCGGACTATATGCGCGCCAACGGGCGACCCGTCCCCGCGCCGGATTCCGAAGCCGGGTCCATGACCGGCACCATCAGCCTGGTCACCGCGGTCAAGAGGTCGCCGCCGCCGCCCTTGTGACGACGACCGTGGCTGGCCGATCATCTTCGTGAGACGGGTCTGGTAGCCAGGATCGTCGACGCGGCCGACGCACCCATCGCCGGACCCAGCCGTGAGTTGTGGCGCGGAGTCCGCGACGAGCGCGGGATCGTGTCGGCGTACGGGATCCCGGTCGATGACCGCTTGGCCGAGCGACTCGCAGAGGTGCAGCAGGGTGAATCGTGGACCGCGATGGAGTTCGGTGGCACGGCGAAGCATCCGACTATCGCGGCGATGTGTGCCTTGCGCGCCGACGAGGTGGTACGACGCGCGCCGCTTTCCGGTCTCGTCGCCCATCCGGGCGTCCAGGGCCCGCTGCTCGCCACATTGGTTCCGACAGCGGTCGGGCGGCTCGGCGTGCCGAGTAAACCGCTGCGAGTCGGGCTGCTGGAGCGAATCGGCTGGCCGGTCGGAGCGGTCGAGCTCAGTCGAACATGAACTCACTCATGAACCGGGTCATCCGGCGCAGGTAGTCCGGCTGGCTGACGTGCAGGATGTGATTGCCGGGGAACCAGTGAAAAGCACAGCGGTCCCAGTGGTTCCACAGCATCTCGGCCTGCTCCGGTGGCGCGAGTCGGTCGCCGAGTCCGGTGATGATCAACCGCCGATCTCTTCGGCACCAACGGCTGGTAGTTCAGCGGTGACGAAAACTGCGTTGCGGCCTTTGTGAGCTCGGCGTCCGTTCTGGACAACAGATTGCGCAAGCCGAACCACCTTGTTGGCGGGAAACCACTCGTCGACGGTCTGGTCGGGTGCGACGACGGGAACGTTCGGGATCACCGCCTGGATTCGGTCGTCCACGCTGGCGATCAGCGCTGACGTATACCCGCCCAGCGACATCCCGGTCAGCGCGATCCGGTCGACGCCGGTGAACTCCAGGTAGTCGATGACCGATCGGAAGTCGTGCACGGCCTGCGCCATCGCCTCGGCGAAGCCGGAGAATCCGTTGGCGAAAAATCCGTAACCACTGAAGGGAGAACCCTTTTCGGCTCGGCTGCCGTGAAACGGCATCGTGTACAGCAGAACGTCGTATCCGGACCGGAAGAACCACGGCAAGCGAGAAGAACAGCCCGTTGAACAGATAGGGCGAGCCCATGAAGCCATGGATGAGGCACAGTGTCGGGTGCGGCCCGTCGTCATGGCGCCAGTGCTGAGCGTGCACCACGTTGTTGCGCTCAAATCCGCGGCACTGCTCGCGAAGTGCCGGATTGACGGCCTCGAAGCTGCTGCTGAATCGGATGTTCGTGCACGTTGCCCTTGGCCATCCATTCGGCGAATGGGCTGGCTGCGCGGGACGAGACGCGTGGCACCGAAGCCGGCGCCGGAAACGACAGCGTGGGATCCTTCGCGGCGGCCAGTTCCGCGTAGAAGCGCAGCTGCTCGTGCTCGGCGCGAGATTCCGACCGCCGTAAGCCGCCCAGCATGGTCGGCAGCATCGTCGCCGCCAGCAGCGACGCGATTGCGGTGCGCAACGCGATGTCGGCGGCGGCCGAGGAGTCCACGATGACGCGCTGACGCAACGTCAGATCCACGCGACGCGGCAGTCCGCGCGTGCGCTGGCATCGGCGCCGGCGACGTCGGGGACGGGGATCGGGGGATCCACCGGGTCGGTGTCCGTGCTGGTCACGTCCGCATGGTAGCCCGCCCGGTCAGTTCAGGCGGTAAACCGTCGATCCACCGATCGTGGTGCCCGGGTAGTGCGTTGCCACCCAGTCGGCGATCTCACGGGTGTGCGCGGTGCTGTGGTTCGGCCCTCGGATGACCTCGCCGTGCAGCCTCCGGCGGCCGCGCTCCGGCCCGCCTCGACGTAGTACGACACCTTGCCGGCATGCACGTCGTCGATGAACTGCTGCAGGTCGGGCACCGGGTCGGCGCTCCACCCTCCCACCGCCATCACCGATGTACCGGATACCACCTCCAGCGCGGCGGCCGACTGCGAGCCGTTGGTCGCCGCCGACCACGGGGTGTGCGTCGCCGCGAGCAGCCCGGCCAGCTCCGCGTTGGCGTCCTGTCTGCCGCGAGTCCGCGGCACTCGAGGCTCGCCGCCGCCGGTATCGACACCGTGATGCGGGGTGGCCGCGGTGAGAACGGAAACCGTTGTGGTGCCTGCCAGTCCGGCGAGGGCTCCGATCGTCACACCGGCCGCAATCACCCGCGGACGGGGAACGATCACACCGATCACGGCCGCGACGGCGAGCAATGCGATCAAGCAACGGCCACGCCGCATTGAAATGATTGCGGTGCAGCATGATTGCCGAAGGCATCGCGGCCAGCACAACGAACGCCGCGAGTGCGAACCGGCCATCCCATGCCGCTCGACGCCGCCATGCCCACACGCCGCCGAGACCGATCAGCGCCGCGATCGCAGGAGCCAGTGCCACGGTGTAGTACGGATGGACCGTTCCGCCCATGTAGCTGAGAACCACGGCCGTCACGACGAACCAACAGCCCCACATCGTCAACGCGCACATCTCGCCACGGTCGAGTGACCGCCGCACGGCCAGATAGGCGCCGAACGCCAATGCGAACAACGCAGCCAGGAGCAGCCAGGCGATCTCGTTGGCCATCTCGCCCGTGAAGAGCCGGTGCAACCCGGTGCGGGTGCCGAACGCCGTGAGGTGCGTCCAATCGCTGAGATGGCTGGACTCCGGATGGCGGCCCAGGATTCGGCTGATCCCGTTGTACCCGAACGCCAGATCGAGCACGGTGTTGTCGGTGGACCCGCCGATGTAGGGCCGCGCGTTCGCGGGCACCAACTGCACCGCCAGCACCCACCATCCACCCGCGACCACCATCGACGCCACGGCGCCGAGGAGATGGAGCACCCGCCGCGGCCAGCGTTGTCGGCGCAAAAATCAAGTAGGCCAACGCAAATCCGGGCAGCACGAGGAAGCCCTGGAACATCTTGGTCAGAAACGCAAAGCCCATCACCGCACCGGCCAGTGCCAGCCACCGCCACGACGCCGCGCTGACCGCGCGCATCACGCAGTAGGCGGCCGTGGTCAACAGGAGCACGAGCAGCGCGTCGGGATTGTTGAAGCGAAACATCAGAGCCGCCGCGGGGGTGCATGCGAGCACAGCGCCGGCAAGCAGGCCCGCCGCCGCGCCCTGGCCCGCGTCGGCGAACGCCCTGCGCACCGTGACGTACAGCGCCGCGACCGCGGCCACCCCCATCAGCGCCTGGGGAGCCAGCACCGCCCAGCTGTTCATGCCGAACAGACGCACCGATAACCCGGTCACCCACAGCGAGGCGGGCGGCTTGTCGACGGTGATGAAGTTGTGGGCGTCCAGGGACCCGAAGAACCACGCCGACCAACTCTGCGAGCCGGCCTGCGCGGCCGCGGCGTAGAAGGTATTGCCGTAGCCGGTGGCCGCCAGGTTCCACAGATACAGGACAGCCGTCGCCGCAAGCAGGACGATCAGCGCCCACCGCTCGCGGGGCCAGGTCACGTCGCATACCGTGCCGGTCTTTGCGGTTGCCAGGCTGTGTCGGGCCTGCGAACTCGCTGGGAGTGCCGTGAGTGCCAGACTGGCGGCATGTGGAATCCCGACGTCTACCTGACCTTCGCCGACCACCGCGGTCGCCCGTTCTTCGATCTGACTGTCGCGGGTGGCTGCCGAGAAGCCGCGGCGGGTGGTCGACCTCGGCTGCGGGCCGGGCAACCTCACCGCGACGCTGACGCAGCGATGGCCCGGCGCCGTCGTCGAGGCCTGGGACAGCTCACCGGAGATGGTCGAGTCGGCGCGCGAACGTGGTGTCGATGCGCACGTCGGCGATGTGCGGGACCTGGGCGCCGCAACCCGACACCGATGTCGTGATGAGCAACGCCACGCTGCAGTGGGTGCCCGAACACTCCGAGCTGCTGGTGCGGTGGGCCGGTCAACTGGCGGCGGGATCGTGGATCGCGATGCAGGTGCCGGGCAACTTCGACGCCCCGTCCCACCGGGCGGTTCGTGAGCTCGCGCGTCGCGATCGATGGTCGGAGCCCTTGCAGGACTTCCCGTTCCGCGATGGACAGGTCGACGGCCCGGCGGGATATGCCGAACTGCTCACCGAGGCGGGCTGCACCGTCGATGCGTGGGAGACCACCTACGTTCACGAGCTCACCGGCGAGAATCCCGTTCTGGAGTGGATCACCGGCACGGCACTTCGGCCGGTGAAGAGCCGGCTCACCGAGCCGCAGTGGCAGCAGTTCCGTCAGGAGCTGATCCCGCTGCTCGACGAGTCCTACCCTGCCCGGCCCGACGGCAAGACGTTCTTCCCGTTCCGGCGGATATTCGTTGTCGCTCAGGTGAACTGAGCGTCAGGTCGGAAGGCCCTCGCGCTCGGCCTCCTCGCGGTACCGGTCCACCCACTCGTCGGAGCGCTGATCCGCCTGGCGCTCCAGCGCGGGTGCGGGCGCCAACCGCGCGGTCCTGCCCGAGCGCCTCGAGGACGTCGCCGACGATCTGAGTGAGATTGCGCCACAACACCGGGTACGCGACTTCGATCGGTTCGACGCTTCTCCTCCTCGAACCAGGCCCGCCAACCCTTCTTCCTGCTCGCGCAGCATCGTGACTACGTGGGCGATGGCGCCGGCGTGGTACTCGGCACGGGAGTCACGCATGGGATCGGGCCGACCGCGCCAGACGCGCGTCTGAACGGCGCGCCAGAACGAAACCGCCTGGGACACCACGTCAGGACGGTGGACATGCATGAGCACCGGGTCGCTGCCGATGACGTCGCGGATCGCCGAGAGCAGTCCGTCGCCGGAGCGGTCCGGCAGCCCCTTGGCCCGTTCGAGTAGCAGCGGCGTCTGATTCCACATCAGCTTGCCGCCCCAGATTCCGTTGGGTGTGCGACCCACTGTGCGGATGTAGTCGCGCCAGATCTCCGGCGGCGCAAGATCCGGCTTGCCCTCGTCGAGCGGGTCCAGCAGTCGCAGGATCGACTCGTCTTGCACACCGTCGAACCATTGCCTCGGCTGTGGCGACTGGCTGGTCGTCGGCAGGTACTGGAAGAACTCGCCCGGTTCGCCTGCCACGCCGGTGGCCCGCAGCGATTCGACGAGCAGCGTGCTGCCACTGCGCTGTGACGCGAGCACCAGATAGGCGGTCGCGTGGGCCGGACATGCGCGTGAGCCTAACCGCAATCAAATCGCCTGGCATAGCGGGCGATAACGTTCACCGTGAGTAAAACTATTGCCCGGTCTTGAGGTCGTCTTCGATGCCGCGGTCGGCCGCGATGGCGGAGCGGCTGGTGATCTGTTGGCCGTGGATCACGCAGATAGGTTTCGGTGTAGCGGTCCGCAATCCGGGTGCCTGCGAACTCCGACGGGATGACGTCCTTGGTCTTCTGCCGCCAGTCGTCCAGAAGCAACGCGAGGTCATTGGCGATGGCTTCGGTCTTGTCGGTGATATCGGCGGCCAGTAGGTTTCGCGACTCGGTCGGATCCTCGACGAGGTCGTACAGCTCGCGCTTCGGGACGTTGTCCGAGGACCAGTGGCGCGACGGTCTGGCCGGGCGCGCTTTCGGCGATATCCCACGGCAGGTCGAGCATGGGCCGCGAGGCGTAGTTCTCGATGTAGCTGTATTCCTTTGTCCTGATGGCCCGAATCGGATCAAACGAGTCGTGATAGGTCTTGGTGGTGTACACCTCGCCGCGCACCGGTTGGTCGTCTCGCGGCGGATTCAGAAGATTTCGGGCATGCGACATCCCGTCGATCTCCGCGGGGATGTCGACGCCGAGGAGCTCCAACAGGGTGGGTAGCAGGTCGACGCCGCTGAACAGCTCGTCGTAGACCCGCGGCGCGATCGACGGCGTCGCGCGGCGGCCGCACGATCATCGCGATCCCGGTGCCGGCGTCGTACAGCGTGGACTTGGCGCGCGGAAGCGCGGGACCGTGGTCGGTCATGAACACCACCCAGGTGCTGCGGTCGAGCCCGGTCTCGGTGAGTGTGTCGAGCAGCCGGCCGACGGCCGCGTCGGCGACGGAGATCGATCCGTAGAACTCGGCGAGATCCTGCCGGATATCGGGAGTGTCGGGCAGGTAGTCGGGGACGACGACGTCGGTGGCGTCGGCAGGTTCGTAGCGGTCGCGTGGGTACGGCCGGTGCGTCTCGAAGAAACCGGCCGTGAGCAGGAACGGCTGATCAGGGGGGCTGGCCAGCCAGCGCGTTGCCTGTTCCACGACGTATTCGCAGTATGAATTCGACACGTCGAACTCGTCGAAGCCCAGCTTCGACGGATAGGACGTCTCGTGCTGCATTCCGAATAGTGCCGTGTACCAGCCGGATTCGGCAAGGTAGTGCGGAAGTGTGCGTACTCCCGCGCGGTACTCCCAGCCATGGTGGGCGAGGCCGACGAGACCATTGCTCTGGGGATAGCGACCGGTGAACAGGGACCCGCGCGACGGCGAGCACAGCGGGGCGGTGGCGTGCGCGCGCGTGAACAGAATGCCTTCGGCGGCGAGCTGATCGAGTCGCGGGCTCGAGACGTCCGCGTGGCCGTATACGCCGAGATAGCGCCCCAGGTCATGCCAGTGCACGACCAGCACGTTGTCTCGTTGCCCGGTCACCGCATGTCCTTTCTCGCTCGTCCGGTCCACCGAACAGGTACGATGCGCCGATCCCGCAACCCTTTGGCTCCGCGCGCAACTTATCCCCAATCGCGAATTCATCCACAGGTGGGGTCGTGGGGGGCGCACCAGGCTGCTAAACCTCAAGCCCTGCGAGCCAACCCACCACTTCGAGAAAACCCTGCGCCACCGCGCGGACCGTGTTATCGATCCCGTACGACACATGAGGAGGCGGGATGGGCGGGATTTCGGCATTTCGATCGGGTGACGCGCGAGCCGCATACGTCCAGCTATACGAGGCTTCGCTTGCGGCCAGCACAGTCCCGGTGACGGAATCGGACGTTGAGACGTCGTTCGGACGTACGCACGTGCTTCAGGCGGGCGATCCGTCCAGGCCTCCACTTGTTGCGCTCCATGGTTTGGAGATCAGTTCAACGATGTGGCTGCCGCTTCTGCCCTTCCTTGCTGCCCGGTACAGCGTGACGATGGTTGACGCTATTGACGAGGTGGGTAGGAGTATCGCCACGGAGCCGACCACCAAGAGCGCTGATCTAGTGACGTGGCTCGACGAGGCGCTGTGCGCGGTAGAAATTCAGCGATCCGCGGTGGTGGCCGCTTCGCGCGGCGCATGGATGGCCACCCACTACGCGACTGCCTTTCCCGAGAGGGTGGAGCGCTTGGCGCTTGTGTGCCCGGTTGGGATCGCCACCGGGCTGAGTTTGAGTTTTCTCATTCGTGGGCTTGCAACCATGGGCGTAAGGCCGACGGAACAGCGAGTCTGGTCGTTTCTCGATGCCATGGTCATGCCGACGACCCGAAGCGCGCTACGCCAGGAGCCCTGGCGACCGATCATGCAGCAAATGGTCAACGGCACCGTGGGATTCAAGGCACCTGGCAGCAGGCCGCTGATGAAGCCGTGGCCGATGCGCCCCGATTGCGATCTTCAACAGCTCGCGGCGGCTCGGATTCCAGTTCTAGCGATCATGGGCAGGGACGACTCGTGCCATAACGGGCCGAAGGCAGCAACCCGATTCCGAAACCAACTGCCCGACGCGCGAATCGAGCTGATCAGCGATGCCAACCACATGATCTTGTCCGACCAACCCGAGGCCGTCGAGAAGCTGCTCACCGAATTCCTGCAGTAGGGACCGTTGATGCCACACATTGAAGTGTTGTTCGCCAATTCGGTGTCATCACATCGTGAAAACGTTCTGGGGTTGGACCGAGCGGCAACTGGCCGATGGGACCCGCTCCCAAGACCGCGCCTACCGCATCGCCGAACACCGCGCTATCCACAAAGCTCGCCAAGCCGCAGCTCGAGCCCAAGCCCTGCGAGCCAACCCACCACCGGACTACAACCCCGACCCGGATGAACCCCCGCCGTTCTAACGGCCGGTCAGCGCTTTCACGCAAAATTGGGATTAGGGAATCATCGCGGAGATATAGCCTGACCTGATGTCGCATCCCGACCTGCTTGCGCCATCTGATACACGCCCGATCGAGGTAGGCGAGGTCTGGGAAAACCCGGTGACGCGCGAGCACGCCGTCCTCGTTGATCTGCCCTGGTCGAACGACGAAGGCCGCGCGGCCGCAGTCATGACCGCCGTGCCCGGTACCCGCGTGGTGGGTGAGCACATGCATCCCGCCTTGGTTGAGCGATTCAGCGTCGAGGACGGTGAGCTGACGGTGCTGCTCGACGGTCGAAAGTCGGTTCTCGGAGCGGGTGAGCAGGCGGAGATCCAGCCGGGCGTGTGGCACGACTGGTGGAACGAGGGATACAGCACGGCGACCGTGCGGGTGGAGATCACGCCCGGTGAGCGATTCGTCCACCTGATTGAAACGCTGTTCGGCCTCGCCCGCGAAGGGCACGTAAACAAGCGCGGGATGCCACACCCACTCCAGCTGGCGCTCTTGGCGACCGAGTTCTCCGACATCATCGTGTTCCGCAAGCCACCGACCGCCGTTCAGCGCGGTCTATTCGGCATCCTCGCGCCGCTCGCCCGCCGTCGCGGCTACCGCGCGACTTACCCCTCGTTGTCGAGAACGACGCTCGCGCCACGCGATCCCCGCGAAACTCCCGCGGGCTGAACACCCAGACGATGCACTCCAAAATATGTAGCGAAATAGGACCTCGCCGGGCGGCGCACCGGCGCTAGCATCGCCCATCATGACTGGTCCGTTGAACGGCATTCCACGGGTGGACCCGACGAGCAAGCCGACGATGATGCGAAGTGCGGTGGCCCGAATCCTCGCAACGACGACCGGCTCTGCCATCCATCGCATGTTCATCGCGCCGCTCGATACGCGTCTGATGCACCTGACCAATGGGCGCCTACATCTCGCGAAGGGCACGCTCCCGCTTGTGTTGCTACGTACGTCGGGGGCGAGGTCGGGTGTGGAGCGGGAGGTGCCGCTGGCCTACTGCACAGATGGCGATGACGTCATTCTGATCGCCTCGAACTACGGGCAGGCTAAGCACCCAAGCTGGTACTACAACCTGCTCAAGAATCCGAAGTGCCAGTTATTCGCCGACGGTCGTCGCGACCGGGGCGGTACCTTTATAGCCCGCCCGACCGAAGGCGCGGACCATGATCGATTGTTCGCAATGGTCGAGCGCTACGCCTCCAACTTCACCTCGTATGCAGCGAACACTGACGGCATTCGCACCATTCCGGTTCTCCGCCTGACGCCGGAAGGTCGTTGATCGCGCCGTCCCGGTGGAGGTTCGTGTCATCCGGGGAGTTCACTTGTGAGCTGCTTGTAGATCGTTCCGTTCTTCATGATTACGAGCAGGGTTCGGTCCGGGTGGGCGAGTAGCTCGAGGTCTTCTAGCGGGTTGCCGTCGACGAGAAGGAGATCGGCGAGGGCTCCCTCTTCGACGACGCCGAGCCGACCCGGGTACGGGTCGCGCTCGACCGGACATCGCACACAGTGCGGCATTGTCCGCCGTGGCCATCTTGAGTACCTCTGCCGGCGTGAACCACCGCGTCATCTTGGCCAATTGGGCACCCTGCCGCGCGGCGAGCCCGCCGTCGAAGAGCGTGTCGGTGCCCCACGCGAGCCTGACGCCGTGCTTCTTGGCGAGTCCATACGCCTGGTCGGTTCCCGCGATCACTTGACGTCGCCTTGGCTCGCTTCGCCGCCTCGGAGAATTGGATCGCGTCCTCGTCGTCGAGCATCGGCTGCAAACTCCACCAGGCGTCGCGCTCGGCGATCATCGCCGCGGTGGCGTCGTCGAGCAGGAATCCATGCTCGATGGACCGCACCCCTGCCCGCAACGCCTGCTGTACGGCCCGCGGCGTGAAGGCATGAACCAGGACGTAGGTTCCCCAGTTCTCGGCCGCCTCCACGCCGGCGCGCAACTCAGCCTCGGTGTACTGCGTGACATCGACCGGGTCGTAGGTCGACGACACACCGCCGCCGGCCATCATCTTGATCTGCGTCGCCCCGAGCATCAATTGCTCGCGCACCGCCCGCAGCACTTCGTCGGCACCATCGGCGATCGTCGATACGCCCATGATTTCGACGGACTGAGGTGGCCGCAGATCCCGCGTGGCACTTCGTGTGGCATCCGGAAGTCCCCGTGACCGGACGTCTGTGAGATGAACGCGCCTGACGGATAGATCCGGGGCCCCGCAACAGTTCCGTCGTCGATCGCCCGCTTGAGCCCGAACGATGGCCCCCCTGCGTCGCGCACGGTGGTGAATCCGCGGTGCAGCGTGCGGGTGGCCTGTTCGCCGGCGACGATGTTGAGGTATCCGATATCGGCGGTCATCATCGCCGCGATTGGCATCGACGCCAGCATCGCGTGCCAGTGCGCATCGATCAGGCCCGGCATCAGCACTCGTCCACCGCCGTCGATCTCCACTCGATGCTCGCTGTCGCCAGGGTCGATGGACTGAGTGGAGATCGACTCGATAGTGGAGCCGCGGACGAGGACATTCGAGCCGTTTGACAACACCGGTGATCGTCCGTCGAAGACCCGGACATCACGGAACAACGTGGTGCTCTGTTCGCTCGACGACATCGACTGAGTCCTTGACCGCTAGGCGTTCCCGTACGACGCTCTCATCCCGCGCCCGTCACCTCAAGTATGGTGCGGGCCACCAGGTCCGGGTCGTCGACCATGGGGACGTGCCCGACGCCGGGCAGGGTTGTGAATGACGCCTGGGGCACCCGTTCGCGGGCGATCTTGTCGCACGCCGGGACCGGAATGACCCTGTCGTTCCCGGACCATGCGATGGTGACCGGGCATGGCAGGGGATCTAGCGGCGCGATGTGCTCACCGGACCCGAGAAGGTCGTCGACGTTGACGGTGCAGCCGATGATGTCGTCGACAGCGTCAACGCTCTGCGCCGCAGTAATTCGGTCCGCGTGGCAGGCGGCGTCGCGAAAGCCGATCCGACGCACAGTCGCCGACTTCATCGCGAGCGCCACCACAGGACGCACGGGACGGGCGAGGCGCCCCATCGTCACGAATTTATGAATCTGCTTCTTCACGTGGGTTTGTGCGCTGTCGCCGGCCGACCAGAAGCCCCCAGGGGCCAACGCACACACGGTTGCCGCGCGGCCCCGCCGGGCCAATTCGATGGCCATCCAACCGCCCAACGAGAGGCCGGCAATATGAGGTCGCTCGAGACCACGCTCGTCCAGGAAACGCTCCACGGCGTCAACCAGATCGTCGACGGTGGCCGGAGATCGCGGCAACGGCGGTCCACCGCGGTGCCCGGCAGTGGTTGGCGTGTACACCTGGTGATGGTTGGACAGCAGTGGGACCACGTCCTGCCAACCGTTTCCCGACATGAGAATGCCGTGCAGCAGCACTAGGGCCGAGTTGCCGGATGCCATCACAAGTCTCCTTCTAGGGGTGGTAGGGCACCCCGACCGCGCGGAACACGTACTCGGGCGGGACGTCGAATGCCAGTGACCGCCGGGGCAGCCGCATCAGCACGTCCTGTGGAATGGGCGCCTTGTACTGCAGCGAGAGCTGACCTTCGCAGCGCGGGTCCACCGCGTTGATGTCGACCTCGAGATGCAGACCGGTCTCGGAGAGGTCAGCCGTCACAGTGCCCGATTGCGGTGCGTCCCAACGCTGATCGATGGTGCGTCCCGCCAACTTCGGCACCGACGACAGCGTGCCGAGCACCCGCTGATTGGTGAGTACCAGCGAGCCCACATAGCTCGAGAAGTCCCCCTTCGCGCGCTTTCCGGGAATCTTGCCGGAGAACCGGCGCGTCACCGGCACGTACTCGGCGAGGTGGATGATGCCCTCGGCCTCCACCTCGGCACGCAGTTCGTCGGGCAGACCGCCGATGCGGAGCAGCTTGCGCAGAAACACAGCCATGGGCAGTCACCCTAATACGGGTGGTAGAGCTATTGAGGTGACACCGCAGAAGCGCTGGCTGCTCGGGTCGGCCCTGGCGGCCGTCGCGCTGTACGCGCTGCTGTGGATCGGCTATGTGCTGCAGTGGAACTGGCTGGCCGCCATGGATTCGTCCGCGCTGGACAGCGCACATCGCTACGGAGTCGCGCACCCCGGCTGGGTGACCGCGTGGGACGTCTTCTGCACCGTGCTGGGTCCAACCACGTTTCGGCTGGTGACCCTGGTGGTGATCGTCGTGGCGCTGGCGCGTCGCAACGTGCGCGTCGCGATGTTCCTGCTGATCAGTGTGGAACTCAGCGGACTCGTCATCGAAGTCGCCAAGCGGGCGGCCGATCGGCCGCGGCCCGCCACCGCGTTGGTCGCCGCGTCGTCGACGGCATTCCCGTCCGGCCATGCGCTGGGTGTGATCGTCGGCGTGCTCGCGCTGTTGACCGTCGCGCTGCCCGTGGTACGTCGGCCGCTGCGTCCTGGCTCATCGCGCTGGGCGCGCTGATCGTCATCGCGATCGGGATCGGCCGCGTCGTGCTCAACGTGCATCACCCATCCGACGTGTTGGCCGGATGGGCATTGGGCTACGCGTATTTCGCTCTCTGCCTGCTGTTGGTGCCGCCGTCGCGGCCGATCACGCAACCGGACGAAATACCGGAAGCGCCCGGTACCGCACGCTGAAGCTGGCCTCGGCGAACTCGGTGCCCACCTCACCGTCGTGGGCCAGCACCGTCGGCCCGTCGACCGCAGTGAACCTGAACTCCGGCACGCGCATCTCGTGATACAGCGGACTGCGTGTCCAGCCGGCCGAGCGCGAGCGCCACCAGGATGCGCAGTCTGCTGAACTTGCGGCCGGTCTCCAGGATCCGAACGTCGAGCAGGCCATCATCCATCTGCGTCCGTCGCGACGGCGCGAATCCCGATGGCAGATAGACCGAATTCCCGAGGAAGAACAGCGACGTCTGCAGCGACTTGTTGTCGTACTGGATGCGGACCGGCACACCGCGGCGCAGCGTATGGAACATCGCGTAGATCCCCGCCAGCGGCTTGCCGATCTTGTGCTCGAACTTCTCGCGGGTCTGTACGAACATCGGGTAGGCGCCGATGCTCGCGGTGTTGAGCACCAGTTGGCCCTCGTTGAGGCAGACCAGGTCGACGCAGGCGACGCTGCCCCGGCGGATCGTATCGACGGTCTTGGCCACCGTGTCGCAGCCGATGTCCTTGGCGAAGTGATTGAAGGTGCCGACGGGGAAGACCGCCAGCGGAACACCGGCCTCGACCGCGACGGCTGCCGCGCACGCCACAGTTCCGTCCCCGCCTCCCACGGCGAGCACTTCTGCTTCTTGCGCCGCGTCGCGCAGCGTCTTCTCGACGTCGTCACCCTCGTCGATCTCGACGATCTCCGCGCGCGGCAGGGCTTTTCGAACCTGTTCGATCACGTTGGCGCCCGACCCGCCGCCCGAAGCCGGGTTGACGACCAACACCACGCCCGCACCGTCGGGGCGCTCCGGTGTGTCCACCAGCAGCGGGTCGGCGGTCGGAATCCGGGTCGGGACGACCGGCGGCACCACCCGCCCGCCGAGCACAGCCGTGGCGGCCCCGATGCCGAATCCGGCCAACACGTCGCCGGGATAGTGCGCGCCCGTCGCAATCCTCGACATCCCGACCAGGCCCGCCAACAGCGCCAGCCCCAGCCCGAGCGGTGGGCTCTCCAGCCCCACTCCGACCGCGAACGCCGCGGCGCTCGCCGAATGGCCCGACGGCAGGGAGTTCGATGTCGGTGTGCGACGGGATTGGCGCGCCAGCGGCACCAGAAGGCGACTGGGTCGCGGCCGCACCCACACCCGCTTGGCCACCTGATTGGTGAACAGGCTCGTCAACGCGAGGCTGACCACCCCGCGCGTCGCACCCCGCCTGGCCGACGGCCGACCCACCAGGGCCAGGACCGCGGCGATGCCGAACCACAGCTTGGAGTGGTCGGCGGCGCGGGTCAGGCGTGGCATCAGGGAGTCCAGCAGTGGGCTGGGTGACTCTGCGACGGCTTCGAAGACCTCGCGGTCCAGCGTTCCGAGACCCTGGCCGATCTGCCGGATGCCTCGTCGACGCCAGATGCGCGGCATATTCATCTGAGTAACTTATCCACATCATCGGCAAAGTAATCCGAGGCACTGGTGCTGACGGCCGATCTCAGGCGTGGCCTGCCAAGGGGCAACTCGCCACCACCTAGCATGTAGCGATGCGTCGACTCTTGTTCGTGCTGTGCGCGGTGGTGGCATTGGTCGGCACTGCGCCGTTGAGCCAGGCGCAGGTCACGCCGTGGTTCGCCCAATCCGTCGGTGCCGCTACCCAAGTGATTTCCGTTGTGGGCGTTGGCGGTTCGAAGGCAAAGATGGATGTCTACGAGCGTACCGCCGCGGGCTGGCAACCGATCGCGGCAGGCATTCCCGCGTTCATCGGCGCAAAAGGCATGGCGCCCGAAACCCATGACGGCGAGATGAAAACGCCGATGGGCATATTCACCCTTGATTTCGCCTTCGGCACCGCGCCGAATCCCGGTGGTGGCCTGCAGTACGTCCAGGTCGGTGACAACCACTGGTGGGACGGCGACATGAAGAGCCCGACGTACAACACCATGCAGGTATGTCAGGAGGCTCAGTGCCCGTTTGACACCAACCCCGCCAGCGGTACCGAGAACCTCGACATACCGCAGTACGTGCATGCCGTCGTGATGGGTGTCAACAAGGCCCGTGTCCCCGGTAATGGCGGCGCGTTCTTCCTCCATGCCACCGACGGTGGACCGACGGCCGGGTGTGTGGCCATCGACGACGCCACCCTGGTGAAGATCATGGCCTGGCTCAGGCCGGGCGCGCTGATCGCCATCTCCCAATAGCCGTCAAATATTCAGTGCCCGACCGGGTTTCACCTTGAAGTTGAGGTGACTCGGTCGACATGTGACCTCGTACGTTCGGTTGTAGCCGGTGGCGCAGATCTTCCAACCGTCGGGGGTCCGCCGGTACCGGTCGTTGTAGAACGCCGGCGCCGATTAGCATGAAGTTGAAGTCGGGCACGATCACCCGGTCCTGCAGATACCAGATCGCCGTGGCCTCGTCGCCGTCAACCGTGATCTCAGGATGGGTGACCCGGTGCTCGGTGAGGATGCTCGCCGGCATCGCGTTGCGCATGAACTCGACCAGCGAATCGCGGTCGGTGAAGTGGTGTTCCTCGCCGAGAGAACTCGCCGTAATCACCGACGACGTCCTCGGTGAGCGTCTCGGCGAAATCGTCCCAATGCTTCGTGTCCAGCGCCCGAAGGTACCGGTACTTGACCTGCTTGAATCTCCTCGATGTCACCCATGGCCGACATTGCAACACACGGGGGTGCCGACGGGCTACCTCCAGTTGCCACGGCAGACCGTTGACCACTCCGCCGTACTCGTGTGGTTTGCTGGCCGCGCGGTCTTCATGGCGACGTCGTTACCCTTTTGTGATGCCCCAAAACCGTGATGGCGGAACGCTGTTCGTACGGAGTGTCTAACCGATTTCACCGGACCGGACGGCTATCGTGTGCCTCCGTTATGAGCGACCCGTTGGGGTTGTCGATCGGGACGACGAACTTGGTCGCGGCGCGCGTCGGCAATCAACCTGTGACACGCCGTTCGGTGCTGACCCTTGCCAATGGCATGATGCTGAGCGGCTTCGTGGAGCGAGTCGGTGACACGGTGCCGATCGTCGCCCCCGATGGATCGACCCATCTGGCAGACCGGCTGTTGGTCGACGCGATGGCGCCGCTGGTGAACGCGAGCAGTGGACGGTCGCCGGCCGACATCGCCATCGCGGTGCCTGCGCACTGGGGGCCGCGACCCCTGGCTGCCTTACGTGACGCGCTTCTGCGCGAATCCGGCCCTCGCTCCCAACGGCATGCCCGCGCGGCTGATTTCGGATGCCGTCGCCTCACTGACGCGCACTGCAGGCCAACCCCGGCCTCGCGCCACACGGCGTGGTGGTGCTGCTGGATTTCGGTGGCGGCGGCACGAGCATCACATTGGCCGACGCCGCGGCGGCGTTCGAGCCGATCGGCGAGACGACGCGGTACGCGGATTTCTCCGGAGACCAGATCGATCAGGCGTTGCTCAGTCACGTGCTCGACGGAATCGCGAGGACAGGCGCCGTTGACCCGGCAAGCACCGCCGCGGTGGGGTCGCTCGCCCGGTTGCGGGAGGAATGTCGTCTTGCCAAGGAGCGGCTGTCCGCGGAGCCGGTCACCGAGCTCGTCGCCGAACTTCCGGGATACCGGTCCGGGATTCGGATTACGCGAGCCGAGTTGGAGGCGCTGATCGCCGGACCACTCGCGGGTGTCTTTGCGGCGCTGGAAAATGCGCTGGAGCACAACCGGATTGGTTGGCAGAACGTTTCCACGGTTGTCACTGTGGGCGGCGGTGCGAGCATTCCGCTGATCACCCAGCGACTGTCGGAACACTCGAAAGCGCCGGTCGTGACGACTCCGCAACCCGCGTTGGACGCGGCGGTCGGGGCCGCGCGTGTTCGCCGCATACGGTTCGGCGGCCGATGCGCAGACCGGGGTGGCGCCTGCGGCCGACGCCCAGACCGGGGCGGCGCCCGTGGCGGACCTCCACGACCGGGGCGGCCACGGCGCTGGCGTGGTCGCAGGACGACGACAGCTCCGACGAGCCTGTGCCGTACACCGGCGAGAATCCCTACGCCGCCGACCATCACGGGGATGCGCCCGCCGGTGCAGTATGTGGCGCCGACCGGGCCGATCGAGGAGCCGCGCACATGGCAGCGGCTGCCGCAGCTGGTGTTCGGCCTGGCCGCGGCCGTCGCGCTGATCGCCGTCGGCGGTGTGGCGATCGCGCTGACGAGCGTGACCGACAGCACCAACGCCACGGAGCCACACCGCCACCGTGAGCCCACCGCCACCGACGAGTGCCGCACCGCCGCCGCCGACCACGCCGCCGGAACGGTGACGGTCACCAGCGAGGTGCCACCTCCTCCGCCACCGCCGCCGCCGACCACCACGGCAACCACCGGTGACGACGACGTATGTCACCACGACGACGCAACCGACAACGACAACGACGACCACCACCGACGACAACAACGACGACGACCACCACCACGACGCCACCGACCACGACCACGACGCCAACCACGACGACGACCACCACGACCACGCCAACGATGACGACGACATACCTGACTGTGCCGTTCGTTCCGGTGCCGATTCCGATTCAGGTGCCGCAGAACCCGTACCAGCCACCGCAGAACCCTTTCGCCGCCGCCGCTGTTCCCCTGACGCTTGGCCGGCGGCGCCGGACCCGCGCATACTTTGCCGTCAGCAAAATCGCGATTTGGGGGTCACTGTGACATTGCATGCGAATCTTCGGTGCCGGCGCTGCGAGCATCCTCGCCGCTGCGATCACAGCCGGCACGGCCGCCGCCACCCCGCCGGCAGGGCGACGTCGAGCGCACCGACGTGGCCAAGGGCACGACCGACGCACCGATCGCGATCGTCGCGGTCGGGCAGCCGACGACGCTCTACGTGCAGAACATCACGCTCGGACCGGCCGCCAGCAGCGGATGGCACACCCATCCCGGGCCGGAGTACTGCGCTCGTGAACAAGGGCACGGTGCACCTGCAGACCGCGACCACTGCGCGCCGGCCTTCATTCGGTCCGGCCAGGCGATCTTCATCCCGGCCGGGTGTGCCGCACGTGGTCTCCAACGAGGAACCCAGGATGCGGAGGCCATCGTCACCTACACGCTTCCGGCCGATCGGCCCGATTCGGGACGACGCGCCCGCGGCCTGCCCGTGAGATCTATTGCGGGTACTGGTAATCCGGCTCATGGAACCGGTTGATGATCGGGATGCGTTCGATGATCCGGTCGCGTAGTCGCGGCTGCGGGACGGGCGGCACATACGCCGGGCGCGGGGCGGTACGTAAGCGCCGGCGGTGGCGCAGCAGGCGCGGCCGCGGGAGGCGATAGGCCGGTTCTGCGGGCGGGGCTTCGGGCGCGGGGGAACAGCCACCACCATGGTCTGCGCGACCAATCGGCCGCGCCTCCCTGCAGTGATCCGGTGAGACGGGCCTTCTGCGCGGCCTGTGCGGCAGGTGACGGTGCTCGGTCGCGGGCGCCTCGACCGGCGTTGGCAGCCTGCGGCTGTTCATGATTCGAGCCCGACGGGAGACCGCAGGCCGACGGCGACTGACAGCGATACGACGAAGGTCACCACCGCCGCGACCAGGACGGAGGTCAGCGCGCCGGTCCTGGACGGCAGATGCGGCCCGGCTGGCGCCAGCGAGTTGACGGCGCGCGCCGACGCCAGTGCCGCGCCCCGGGCGAGCGCCAGGCCGGCGTCGGCCGCGGAGATGACCGGCGACTCCGTCGCGCCGTCGATCGTCGACACGATGAGGTCGAGGTCATCGGCCGAGCCGAGCACGAAGATCGCCTCCGGCTGCCGGTCGTTCAGCTCCAGCATCGCAATGACAGCGCTCGGCAGCTCGACGACATCGGCCCCGTCCAGGGGCCGGCCGATGCGGTCGACCGTCACGCCGCCGGCGTCGACAACGGCGACGACAGCGGCGTCGGGCTCCACGATGCAGACGGCGACATTCTCGTATTCGGCGATACGCGGCGATGCCCGCGGCCAGCTCGTCGCCCGCCTCGAGCTCCGAGACCGCGATGACGTTGTTGAAGTCCCCTGGCCGTCAGGGCCTGCAGAACCCCGGAGGCCGCATCCTCGGCCTCGTTGGTCCAGGTCACGCCGATGGCGTGGATCCGATCGTCGACCTCGTGGACGAGCAGCACGTCCAGCAGTTCGTCCGGGTCAACCGCCGTGACCAGCTCGAATGCGCCGCGGTCGATGGTGTCACCTTCGCCGGTGGTGCCCTCGACGAGCACCCAGCGCACGGCCCTGGATGTCATCGATAGACCGAGCACGAGGTCCATGGCGGTGCCCCCGATCAAGCTGTCACTCAAGTTTCGAGGCTACCCCTTCTGCCAGAGGCAGAACCCGTTCAGTTCGACGGTGAACAGTAGCGGCTGCAGGCGCAACCTCAGCGGCTGCCCCGGCTCGCCGGTCGACAGCTGGGGCGGACCGGGCCCCTCGGAGGCGAGCACCACCTGTTCGGCGGTGCACCGGCCATCTGGGTCCTGGGGGTAGCCGGTCCAGTCGCCCGAGTCGATCTCCCGGTTTCGCTGTCCCTCACCGTGCAGCGTCAGCGTTGGCCCGTAGGTGAGCCACCGGTCACTGTTGGGATAGGGATCGTCGCTGAGCCGCCATCTGCCGTCGCACACGAGGAGTGTGGTGAGGTCTGGAAGCTGGGTCAGCGCGCCTGCGAGATCTGTCGAGCAAGCCGTATCCGGCTGTGGCACAAGGGGTTGCGCGTGAGCGACGGCCGGGGCCGACAGTACGCCGATAAGGGCCAGGCCGACCGAGATGGCGCGCTTCATGGCGTCGCGCTACACCTTGGTCAGATCGGTCCGCATCAACCGCACCTGGTAGTTGTCCCATGTCGACACGTTCCAGTAGAGGTACTGCTGTTCCGACGCGGCCAGGTTGTCCGTGCCCGACCAGGGGTGCACGTAGGGCGCGTATTGCCCCCACATCGTCCACGACGAGGCCAATTGCTTCGGCGCGGACCACGTCCCCTGTGGTGAATCCGCAGTCCGCATCACGACGTTGTTCCACGAGTCGCCGTACAACATCACGTACTTGTTCAGGTAGGGGTTGTACTGCACCGACATCTCGCTGGCGCTGGGATAGAACGTGAAAAGAGGGAACAAGCCGAAGAAGCTTATTGTCGTCCCCGGCAGGACCGGCGTCGCGGCCGAGGGTGTGTTGGCGACCCATGTCGACCCGTTCCAGTACTCGTACTTGGTGGTGTCGAGGAGCTGATCCTCCTTTGCGCGCGACAGGTACACCGTGCCTGCGCGGCCCGAGGGAGTGCCGTACGAGTAGACCCATCCATCTGCGGCCTCCGCCGACCCGGCGGGCGGCTTGACGAATGCAGCCTGCTGGAAGTTCTGGTTTCCGGCGATGTAGGGCGCGATCGACCAACCGGGCGCCGCCGCGCGGACACTCGTCGGTGCGATGGTCCACGATTGACCATTGTCATCTGAATACGCGATGCCCGAGTAGTTCGTGGTCCACCGACCGGGAGTGTCCCACGACCTGACCGACATGAAACTCATGTATTGCCTTGCGCCATAGGCGTTGTTGTATGGAGTCGATATGCCCGCGGTGGGGATGATCGTCACCTCGGGGCCGATGGCGTAGGGCGGATGAACGGGGTCGCCAGGGCTGGGCAGAATTGGATCCGCCCAGTTCGTCGTCTCCATCGGTGAGCCGCTGAACCAGGCGAGGTTCGGCGTCGAAACAAGGTGGCTGACCGGTACGCCGTCCGGTACGTACAACCCGTTGGACAGAACGTCGTCCGCGCTGCGGAACAACGTGTTGAACCGCCATACCCCGGTTCGCACGGGCGTGGTGTTGCTGAAGGTGTCGCCGAACGCGATCAACACTTGATGCTCGTCGACATCGGTGGTCGCCGGGTCGTCCTTGATGCCGTTGTCCCACATGATGCCGAGGTCGGTGCCGCCGATGCCGAATCGTGTGGTCGTGTTGTTCAGGTTGCCCGCACCGGTGACGAATTCGATCCACGCGGTGTTGGCGCTGACCGGCACCGGCGTTCTGGTCGTTCCCGGGAAAGACGTGACGGCCGCGGTCGCGAGGTTAGTGAGCGTCGATGCGGCGGCCGGGATGCTGTCCACGGTTTTGCTGAGCGCGGTAACAGGCTCGGTGAACTCGCGGCGCGACGCCAAGCCGAGCACGGCCATGACGATCGGTGACCATATCGGAGCACCCGGGAGGTTCGCGACAAATGCGCCGAGGCCGGACAACAGATCGACCACCACGCGTTGCAATACCGCCTGTACAGAGGGGGCCTGCGCGGCAGCCGTCGGAACGGGGGCGATGTCGCCCACCGTCGTCGTCAACGACTGCATCTGATACGTCGACTCGGTAGCCGAGGACAGCTGCACATCGGCGTCGGTTTCATCATCGCCGGAGCCGATGTCGCGGGTCACCTCGACCGTCTCCCCGTCGACGTCGGACGGCACCGCCGCGAGGCGGGCCGGCGCCCTGTGCCGAATTCCCTGCGTTCCGGTCTTCTTCGGTGGTCTCGTCCTTGGTGGTCTCTACCGCGGTCTCTTCGTCGGTGGTCTCGGCCTCGTCAGTCGTGTCGGTCGCGGATTCATCGGCGACGTCTTCGTCGTCAGCGGCATCCGCGTCGGCGTCCGCGGCTGCGTCGTCAACATCAGCCTCGTCAACATCAGCGTCGTCAACGTCGGCGTCCTCAACGTCGGCGGCCGCGTCGATGTCCTCCGCTGCGTCGGCGTCGTCAGCCGTATCGCCGTCAGAGCCGTCCTCGCCGTCAGCGCCGTCGGCCCCCGCCGCTGCCGTCTGGTCGGACGAATCGGCGGGATCGCCCAACTTGGTGGAAGCCGCCGCATCGGCATTCGGCAACCCCTCAGACGCCGAATGCTCTGAGGTGGACGAACTTGATTCGGTTTCCGTGGCCCAGGCCACGCCGTGGCCAGTGGCCACCGCGGCTCCCACTCCAAGGGCTACGGCCAATCCACCGACGCGGCCGACATACGCAGATGCACCCACTATTCAATCCTTTGATTGATGCATCCCCGACCCGCGACAAGGCTCTCACATCTGACGCACGAATTTGAGTGGAATCAGCAGGGATGATCGCCGATCAGCAAATTGGCGATGATCACGGCTTGCAGATCGGTAGATTCGGCGGCTGCACCGGAGGGGTCGGTGGGTTCCTGGGCAGGACCCAGTCGTAGTGCAGCTGACGTTTCACACTGGCCAGATCGGTAACCGGCGAAACGAGTGCGGCGTACGGATCGCCATTGGTCGACACGGCGGAATACACGTGCACCGCCACCCGTACGTGATGGCGCTCCCAGTAGGAATCAGCCACTCGATGAGCGAACTGCACCATCATGTCGGGCTCGCCAGCCCAACCTGCGCCATTGGTCTTCGTCGATGAAATCCAGCGCGTCCAACCGGCATTCGGCGCCGGTCTGTTTGTTCACCACCGTGAAGGTGGTCTTGTGCTTCGTATCGACCAGCAGCATCCGCCAGGCCCACAGGTCTCCCTCGGCGTTCCAGTTGACGTCGCCGGGGTAGGCGTAGTGCCGCAGCGGCATGATGATCTGGATCACGAAATAGATCGCCATGAGCGCGCAGCCCATTTTCTGGCGCGACCTGAGTTGACCCCACTGCTGCGGCACGTTTTGGTCCGAGAGTTCGGGCTCCGGGTCGTGGTTCCACAGGCCGATCCTGCGTGGGAAATTCGGCGCAAAGAACAGCGAGGTCGCCACGATGGCGAACCAGGGAAACACCTCGATATTGAAGATCAGCGAATTGGTGAAGTGAAAGATCAGCACCAGGATGAATGCGACGACACGGGTGCGACGCCAAAGTAACAGCGGCACGATCAGAAGGTCGAAGCCGATTCCGGCCCAGCTGAGCGCCAGATGCTACCCAGTGCTGGTTGAACAAGGGCGATATGAACGGGAACCGACTTTTCACCCTTGAGATATGTGTCCATCGGGTCGGCCATGCAGCCAATCCGAATTGATCTTGGCCACACCCGCGAAGAAGTAGGTGATGCCCATTTGGGCTCGAAGCATCCACAGCGACCAGGCCGGAATGGTGTCCGCGGGGGTCACGCGCTTCAAGACGACGTCCAGCGAGTGGGCCCGGTTCGCGGGCACGAAGATCATCAGGAACGCGAACAGCGAGACCACGTAGTAGTGATTCCAGGCGACCGACACATCCAGGTGGATCGCGTAGGTGTGGCCGATGAAGAAGAAGATGATCGCCGCCCGGTAGAAGAGTCCGAGCATGATCAGCACGCAGGCCGCCGCGAGACCGAACCACAGGAGGAGCAACCAGTCGCCTGGCGGGCGCTTCAGCCAGTCGAGTCCCGGATAGGTGAACAAGAAGGGCGGGTTGAGGTACCGGTCCCGCACGCGGTTCCCATCCAGGACACCCCAGACGTGGAAGAAGCCCGTCAGGCCGAAGGCGATCCGGAAGAAGACGATGGAGGCGTTGTCTATCGGCTGGAAGAGGCGCGGAATCAGACCGCTGAAGAGGCCGTCGGATCGACGAGCAGAGATCGCCGGCTTTACGGTGGCGCTCTGCTCCTCGATCGCCATGCTGTCGGCCCTCCCGGTGTTTGCTGGGAGCGAGCATAACCAGTGCCCGGCCTATGCGTGAAGCCCAATCGACGTCAAAGCTGCGCCGCGGCCACATTTCGCGGGTGATGGCACGCGGCGAGGTGCGTGGTTTCGTGCTTGACCAGAGCCGGTTCTTCCGTGGTGCAGATTTCGGTGGCCCACGGGCAGCGCGTGTGGAAGGAGCAGCCCGGTGGCGGGTCGATCGGGCTGGGCACATCCCCCTCGAGCACCAGACGCTCACGCGCGGCGTTGCGCTTGGGGTCGGGGATCGGCACCGCCGACAGCAACGCGTTGGAGTACGGGTGGATCGGCTTGTCGTACAGCTCGTCGGAATCGGAGTTCTCGACGATCTTGCCGAGGTACATCACCGCGACGCGGTCCGACACGTGCCGGACGACGCCGAGGTCGTGCGCCACGAAGAGGTAGCTCAGGCCGAACTCGGCCTGCACTTCCTCGAGCAGGTTGATGATCTGGGCCTGCACCGAGACATCGCAGTGCCGAGACCGGTTCGTCGGCGATGATCAGCTTCGGCCGCAGTGCCAGCGCGCGGGCGATGCCGATCCGCTGGCGCTGGCCACCGGAGAACTCGTGCGGATAGCGGTTGTAGTGCTCCGGGTGCAGCCCAACGCGGTCGAGCAGCTCCTGGACCTGTCGCTTCACCTCGGCGCCCCTGGCCAATCCGTGCAGTTCAAGCGGATCGCCGACGATCTGGCCCACCCGTTTACGCGGATTGAGCGAGGCGAACGGGTCTTGGAAGATCATCTGCATCTGGCGGCGCATCGGACGAAGATCGCGCCGGGACCGGCCGACGAGTTCCTGCCCGGCGAACCGGACCGACCCCGACGTCGGCGTCGTCAACTGCAGGACGGCGCGGCACAGCGTCGACTTGCCGCACCCCGATTCGCCGACCAGTCCCAGCGTCTCTCCCTCATGCAGGGTGAAGCTGACCCCGTCCACGGCGCGCACCCTGGCCACCTCGCGATCGATGACCACCCCCGATCTGATCGGGAAATGCTTGACGAGGTCCGTCACCTCCAGCAGCGGGTCGCCGTTAGCCATGACGGGCCTTCTCGGCGTCATCGAGCCAGCATCGATCGAGATGCGTGCCGCCCGTGCGGGCTTCGAGTGGCGGTAGCGCGGTGCATTCGTCGAAGACATGCGGGCAGCGCGGCGCGAATCGACAACCCGACGGCGGCGCCAGCAGCGACGGCGGTTGTCCGGGGATCTGCGCCAGCCGCGCGGTTCGTGGCTGATCGAGCCGTGCGATCGAGCCGAGCAGTCCCCACGTGTAGGGATGCAGTGGCTTGTAGAAGATCTCGTCCAAGGTGGCGTTTTCGACGACCTGGCCCGCGTACATCACCAGCACGCGGTCGGCGATCTCGGCGACGACCCCGAGGTCGTGGGTGATCAGGATGACGGCGAGGTCGCGCTCGCGGTTGAGTTGGTCGAGCAGCGCAAGGATCTGGGCCTGGATGGTGACGTCGAGCGCGGTGGTCGGCTCGTCAGCGATCAGCACGTCGGGTTCGAGTGCCAGCGCCATGGCGATCATGACGCGCTGGCGCATCCCGCCGGAGAATTCGTGGGGATAGTCGCGCACCCGCCGCTCCGCATTGGGGATGCCGACCGACCGCAGGAGCTGGACGGCGCGGGACCGGGCTTCGTTCTTGGAGATGTCGCGGTGTGCGTGGATCATCTCGGTGATCTGGTCACCGACGCGGTAGACCGGATTCAGCGCGCACATCGGATCCTGGAAGACCATTGCGATCTGCTCGCCGCGGACGTCGCGCAGCTGGTCGTCGTCGAGCCCGTTGAGCTCGCGTCCGCGGTAGTTGACCGAGCCGGTGATCCTGGCGTTGGTGGCACGAGTGAGCCCGGTGATGGTCTGGGCGGTAACGCTTTTGCCGCTACCGGATTCGCCGACGATCGCCAGGACCTCGCCTGCCGCCAGCTCGAACGAGACCCCATCGACGGCCTGCACCACGCCGTCCTCGGTGGCGAAGCTGACGCGGAGATCGTCGACCGACAGGATGGCGCTCATGCCGGCGCCGCCTCTCCGAGCCGGATGCGCGGATCCATCACGGCGTAGAGGATGTCGACGATCGTGTTGAACAGCACGATGAAGAACGCGCCGAACATGACCACCGCCATCAATGGTGGCAGGTCGAGGGACCGAATGGCCTCGCCCGCGTACAGCCCGACGCCGTCGAGGTTGTAGACGGTTTCGGTGAGGATCGCGCCGCCGCCGACAACCATGCCGAAGTCGAGCCCGAACAGGGTGATGACGGGGATCATCGAGTTGCGCAATACGTGGCGCATCCGCACCTGACGTTCGCTCAGGCCCTTGGCCCGTGCGGTGCGCACGTAGTCCTCGTTCATCACATCGAGCATGTTGGACCGCAGCACGCGGCTGTACAAACCGACGAAGAGCACCGCGAGCGTGCACCACGGCAGGATCAGGTGATAAGCCCACTGCAGCGGGTTCTCCGTCAGCGGCACATAACTACCCGTCGGGAACAGCTCGACCTTGAAGGAAAAGAAGTAGAGCAGCATCGCCGCGAGCCAGAACACCGGCATCGAAATACCGACCAGCGAAAGGATTGTCAGCGCGCGGTCGGTGAAGCGGCCGGCATGAACAGCGCTCAGGTATCCGAACAGAATCGCCAACGACATCCACAACACGGCGGCGCCGATGCACAACGAGAAGGTCGCGGGTACGCCCTCCCAGATCTGCTGGACGACGTTGCGATCCTTCGCGTAGGACGTCAGTTGGCCGGTGAAGATCTGCTTCATCATCGTCAGGTACTGCACGACCAATGGCTTGTCGAGGCCGAGATCGGCGCTGACCCTGGCGATCAGCGCGGGGTCGGCGTTCTTGCCCGCGATCCGCGCCGCCGGGTCGGAGTTCGGGATGACGTTGAATATCAGGAACACGATCACCGAGATCGCGAACAACACGGCGAGCATCCCAAGTAGGCGTCTGGCGACGAAGCGGCCCATCGTCTAGTGCTCCAACCGGATCTTGGCCCTGGGATCCATCGCATCGCGAAGTCCGTCACCGAAAACGTTCAGCGACAACACCGTTGCGACGATCATCAGCCCCGGCACGACCGTGAGGTGTGGTGCGGTGAAGATCACCTGGTAGCCGTCGGAGATCATGGAACCCCACGATGCGTTGGGTGGCCGCACGCCCGCGCCGAGGAAGGACAGCGCCGACTCGAGAAGCATGTTGTTGGCGATGTTCAACGTGAAGAACACGATGATCGTCGAGATGATGTTGGGCAGCAGCTCCGAGAACATGATCTGCATCGGGCCCTTGCCCTGGGCCACGGCCGCTTCGACGAACTCCTTCTCGCGAAGCGCGAGGATTTCACCGCGTATCGGTCTGGCCATGTAGGGCACGTAGACGAACCCGATGATCAGAATCGGAATCCAGATCGAGTCGCCGGCGATCGCGATGGGGCCGGCCTTGAGGCCGCCGACCGACAGGGTGGTGCCCAACGCGATGCCGAGCAGCAGCACGGGAAACGCCCAGATCACGTCCATCGCCCGCGACAGCACCGAGTCGATCCAGCCCCGGTAGTAGCCGGCCAGTAGTGCGACGATCACGGCCAGCACCGTGGTGACCGCCGCCGCCGCCAGGCCGACGTATATCGACGTCCGGCCGCCGTACATCAAGCGCACCATGACATCTCGGCCGTTCTGGTCGGCGCCGAGCAGGAATCGCCCATGCAGACCCGGTCCGATCGGTGTGCCGTCGGGCGAGACGACGTTGACCTCCTCGCCCCCGATGAACACCTTCTCCGTGAGGTGGTTCTCGTTCGGTCCGGTGTGTGCGACGTGCTCGGCCCACAGTGGCGCCGCCAGACAGAAGAGCACGATCAACACGAACAGGACGGCGCATGCCAATGCCATCTTGTTGCGCCGCAGGCGAAGCCACGCCAGATACCAGGGGCTACGGCCCTGGATCGCCGACGCAGGCACACCCGACGGGAGAGGCGGCTCGCCGGGAGCCTCCAGCGAGTCGATCGATGCGGTCACCTGCCCGCTACTTGATCGCGAATGACGTGTAATCCTGGTTGAACAGCAGATGGTGATACGACTTGTCGAAGTCCATCCGCTCCGACAGGAACGTGGAGTACTGCTCGTTGCCGTAGGGCGCCCACACCGCCTGCTCCATGTACGCCTTGTCGAGTGCGGCGTACTGCTCCTCGACACCGCCGTCGCCGATCAGCTTCGTCAGCAGCTCGTCCTGCTTGGCGTTGTTGGCGGGGATGTTGACGTGCGAGAAGTTGTTGCCGTTGGTCGGCAGGATGCTGTCTCCGTGCAGAAGCGGGCGGAAGAAGTCGTCGGGATGCGGGAAGTCCTGGAACCAGTCCGCGAAGCCGGTGTCCAGATCCGGCGTCGACTGGTTGCCGATCGTCGTCCAGTAGACGTCGCCTGCAACCACTTTCAGCGTCGCGTTGAAGCCCAGCTGAGTGAGCAGATCGTGATAGTACTCGCCGATCCGCTTGCGGTCGGGCTCGTCATCCGTCCAGACCGTGATATCGCGATCGGCCGGATTCGCCTCGGCGATAAGTTGTTTGGCCTTGTTCATGTCGGGACCGGGGTAGAGCTTGTACTCCGCGTAGCCCGGCATGCCTGGCGGCAGGATCTGCTGCGAAGCATGCATGCGGCCGCCGAAGATCCTGTTGAGGGCCTCGGGATCCACCGCATAGTTGATGGCCTGGCGAACCTTGATGTCGTTGAACGGCGCTTGTTGCGTGTTCATCCAGAAGTAGTAGGTGTTGATCGAATCCTCCAACCGGAATCGATCGCCGTACTTGGCCTTGACCTCGGCGAGGCGGTCGGCCACCGGCGGGTCGACCATGAAGTCGACCTTGTTCTGCTCGATGTCGGTGACCTGAGCGCTGTTGTTCTTGTTCTCGTTGATGATGATCTTGTCCACGTTCGCGTCGGCCACCTCGGTGGCCCCGGCGTCCTTGACGGTCTTGAAATTCGGGTTGCGCTCCATGGTCAGGGTGCGCGGCGCGTTGACCTTGGTGATCATGAACGGCCCGCTGGAAGGCGGCGGATTGTTGGTCGCATCCTTGTCCAGCGGGGTGCTCGGGGGCACCGGCGCGGCGAACATCAGTGCCAGCACGTTCTCGAAGGTGCCGTTCGGCTCCTTGAGCTCGATGCTGATGTCGCCGGTGTTGTCGTCGGTCTTGATGCCGGTGATGGTCGGGGCCTTGCCGTCGGCGTATTCGGTTGCCCCGACGATCACGTCGAAGAACACCGAGCCGCCGGAGTCGGCCTTGAACAGCCGCTGGATGCCGTACGCGAAATCGGATGCCTTGATCGGTGTTCCGTCCGAATACTTCATGTTCGGCCGAAGCTTGAGCTTGTAGGTTCTGCCGTCCGGCGAGATCTGGGGCATGTCCTCGGCCAGACCCGGAACCACCTGGGTGCCTTCCTTGCCCTTGGCGTGCTTGTAGGTCAGCAAGGGGGTGTACACGTTCCAGAGCACCTCCCACCCCTCGACCGTGTAGGAGAGCTGCGGGTCGACGTAGTCGGGGAATGAGGTCAACGCGATGTTGATCTCGCCACCACCGCCACCGCCGCCACCGCCGCCGCCACCCTCGCTCTTTTCGCTGCCGCACGCGGCTGCTCCGAACGCTGCGAACGCGATGGTGCAGGTGATCGCCAAGACCTTACGCAATGTGCTCATCTCACTCCCTCGGGACCGGCGCGGGTTGATTCCTTGTACAGCTGTACGCCTCTCGCCGGGCTGGAATGCATCTTTCAGGAAAAAATCCGGTCCGCAAGCCGGGATGCGAATCTTTCTACGGCGATTTCTCGCGCAGATTCTTTGCGCGGCAAAGAGTTTTCGCCCGTGGCTCACCGGAGCGAAGAAGCCGCGTCAGGCAGCAGATTCGACGCTGCGTGATGTCGCCGGATCCGGTGCTGCCTGTAGACGAGCCCTGATCCTTCGGCTTGAGGCCGCCGACAAACCGCCGATGGCGTTGGTGAGCCGCCTGTCCTCCTCGAGGAGATCAGAATGCGTCGGGATCGGCCTGGACCGTCGCGGGCACGGGATGCTGATAAAGCCTGGAGGCGTTCTCCCATGTCACCTTGCGGATGATGGCTTCGGGTAGCCCGCTGATCTGCTCGTGAATCGTGGCCTGGGTGTGCGGCCAGGTGGAGTCGCAGTGTGGGTAGTCGGCCTCGAGAAGGATGTTGTCCTCGCCGATCCGCTCGTGCTGGATGAATGACGACTGATCTTCGACTGCGCAGAACCAGAAGTTCCGCTTGAGCACCTCCGAGGGAGTCAGTCCCTCGCCCAGGTCCCGCCAGGTCCCGTACATCTCGTGGTAGCTCAGCATGTGGTCGAGGCGGTCGAGAAGCCCTGCCACCCAGCCGATCCCACCTTCGGACAGGCAGATCTTCAAGTCCGGATATCGGGTACACACGCCCGAATACAGCCAGTCCACCGCCGCCGTGATGGCGTAGGCGAAGAACAGCACACCCTGGACGTCCGGTGGCGCGTCATCCGTCGTCGACGGTGACGTGCCCGACGATCCGATGTGCAGGTTCACCACCGTTCCGGTGTCCGCGCAGGCCGCCATCAACGGGTCCCAGTAGCCCGAATGAATGGTCGGCAGGCCCAGCATCGCCGGATTCTCGCTGAAGGTCATCGCGTGGAATCCGCGGTCGGCGTTCTCGTAGATCATCTTCGCGCCGACTTCCGGATCGAGCAGCCACGGCAACTGGCACGGAATGATGCGGTCCGGGTATGCGCCCGCCCAGGCCTCGATATGCCAGTCGTTCCATGCCCGCACCGCGGCCATCGCGAGCTC
This sequence comes from uncultured Actinomycetota bacterium, assembly GCA_963766945.1. Lineage (GTDB taxonomy): Bacteria > Actinomycetota > Actinomycetes > Mycobacteriales > Mycobacteriaceae > Mycobacterium. Next base: position 257 of record CAVYCT010000015.1, on the reverse strand, counting down.
GTGGTCGCCGGTGACCTGCTGCAGTCGCTGTCCGGCGAAACCGGGAAGGAACGAGGGGAAGTTCAGCGACGCGTAGACACCGTTGAGATCCATGTCCTTGACGCGCTCGTGGATGTCCCATGCGCCGCGCCGCATTTCGTCGAACCGGGCAGGTTCGAAGCCGTACTCGGACACCGGCCGGCCGACGACCGCGTTGAAGCCCACGTTGGGCAGCGATTGGCCGTCGTACATCCAGGTCTGTCCGCCGTCGTCGGTGT
>CAVYCT010000014.1:0-188501 GCA_963766945.1 uncultured Actinomycetota bacterium | reverse complement strand
GAGCGGGTGACCGAGATCTGCGCGGCCAGGTGGAAGACGACCTCCGGATTCGTGTCGGCGAGCAGCCCGATCAGGTCGGCGTCGGTGATGTCGGCCTTGGCGAACTCGAATTCGGCGCTCCGTTCGGCCTGCGCGATGTTCTCGCTGCGGCCCGAGCTGAGGTCGTCGACGCCGACGACGCTGTGCCCGTCGGCCAACAAGCGGTCTACCAGGGTCGATCCGATGAAACCGGCTGCCCCCGTCACCAGTGTTCGCATCGGCTCACCATACCGACGGCCGCGTCGCGTCTGCTCGGACCGTAGTCTCGACCCGAGATGAACTGGGTCGCCCGCACCGCTGCCGCGCTGATCGTGGTCCAGCTGGCCATCCGGGCGGTGCTGGCGTTCGGCGGCTACTTCTACTGGGACGACCTGATCCTGATCGGCCGGGCGGGCACCCAGGGTCTGCTGTCACCCGGATACCTGTTCGACGACCACGACGGCCACGTCATGCCGGGTGCGTTCCTCGTCGCGGGCGGCATCTCCAGGCTTGCGCCGTTGAACTGGATCGGGCCGGCGATCAGCCTCATCGTGTTGCAGCTGCTCGCGTCGCTGGCGCTGCTGCGGGCGCTGCACGTGATCCTGGGCTGGCGACCGGTCCTGCTGCTGCCGTTGACGTTCGCGCTCTTCACTCCGCTGGGTGTGCCCGGCTTCGCGTGGTGGGCGGCGGCGCTGAACTCGCTGCCGATGCTCGCCGCGATGGCGTGGGTGTGCGCCGACGCGATCCTGCTGGTGCGCACCGGCAGCCGGCGTTATGCCGTCACCGGACTTGCCGTGTATCTGGGCGGGCTGTTGTTCTTCGAAAAGGCGGCCGTCATCCGGATTCGTCGCGTTCACGATCGCGGCTCTGTTGGCATATGTCACGGGCACCGGTTCGCCGATAACAGTATGGCGCCGTGGAATTCGGCTATGGGTGCCGATGCTCGTGGTGACGGTCGCGTGGATCGTCGTGTACCTGGTCGTCGTCGATCAGAAGCGGTGGAGCGGCGATCTGGCGATGACGTGGGACCTGCTGAGCCGCTCGGTGACGCACGGCATCGTGCCGGGTCTGGTTGGGGGACCGTGGGATTGGCAACGCTGGGCGCCCGCCTCGCCATGGGGCACGCCGCCCGTGACGGTGATGGTGCTTGGCTGGGTGGTGCTGGCCGCGGTGGTAGCGGTGACGTTGCGGCGAAAACAGCGCATCGGCGCGGTGTGGCTGGTGGCCGTGGGCTATGCGGTGCTATGCCAGATCCCGATCTACCTCATGCGGTCCTCGCGCTTCACCGCACTCGAGCTGGCGCAGACGCTGCGCTACCTGCCCGACCTCGTCGTAGTCCTGGCGCTGCTGGCCGCGGTCGGGCTGTGCGCGCCGAACCGGGAGGGCGCGCGGTGGCTCGACTCGTCGCGCCGGCGAACAGTCGTAATCTGCGGCGCGACAGCGGCCTTCGTGGCGAGCAGCCTGTACTCGACGGCGACCTTCCTGACCAGCTGGCGAGACAATCCGGCACAGTCGTATCTGCAGAATGCACAGGCCGGCCTTGCCGCAGCCTCGCGCACATCCAATGCGCCGCTGCTCGACCAGGAGGTCGACCCGATGGTGTTGCAACGCGTCGTCGGGCCCGAGAACCTGGCCAGCCACATGTTCGCGTTGTTGCGCGACCGGCCCGAATTCGCCCCGGCGACAACAGAACTGCGCATGCTTGACAGCACCGGCCGGCTGGTCGACGCGCAGGTCACCTGGGTCCGCAGCATCGTCCCGGGTCCGGCCCCGCAGTGCGGCTACCTCGTCCAGCCCGACTTCCCGGTGAGAATGCCGCTGGATGGTCCACTGCTGCCTGCCGACTGGACGGCCGAGATCAACTATCTGGCCAACAGCGATGGCTCCATGACGATGTCGCTGTCGGAGGGCACCGAGGTGAAGGTGCCGGTGCGGCCGGGCCTCAACCGCGTTTTCGTGCGCCTTTCCGGCGCGGGCGACGCGATCAACGTCCGCGCGAACACCGCCGCACTGTCCGTCTGCGTCGCGGCCGGGCCGGTCGGATTTGTTGCGCCGAGGTAGTTCGGGGGCTGGGATACTTGACGCATGAGCGCCATCGACGGCTTCCTCTCCACGTGGTCGAGCGCCCGGCAGACGTACGGCCAAGGAAGTCCACAAACGGGTGAGCAGTACGACAACAGCACGACGCTGGGGCAGTTGAGTTCTGGCCTTCAGGCGGCAGCACCCGGTTCGCGGTGGACCGGTGATGCCGCCACCAAGTACGACGCTGCCAACGCCGACCACTGCCGGGTCATCGGAGCGCTGGCCGGGCTGGATCAACGGTTGGCCGCCGAGGTGACCAACTCGGCGCGGGTGGTCGACACCGGACGGCGCAGCCTCGAGGCGGTGCGGCAGTGGGTGGTGGACGCTGCGGCCAGCGTTCCGCCGGGGAAAGCCGGCGAGCAGATCAAGATGGCCATCGCGCAGAAGGTCTTGTTCAGCTTCAGGAGATCATCAAGAAGTCGAATTCGGAGTCCAACGCCATCGGCGGGCGGATCGGCATCCTGGGTAGCGAATACCAAGAGCTTCGGGACTATTCGGCGCGCAACGGGTGGGCGGATCCACTGGATTCGTTCGAGGACGAGTATGACCGCGGCCTCGGTTCGCGTTGAGCCCGCTGCGGATCGATCTGCCACGCTTACCGGCATGACAGATGTGCGCGAGCAAGGTTTCCAGGTCTTCCGTGAGTTGCTTCCCGGCGTGCTGCCCGACGGAGAAGTAGACGTCGCCGAAGGCTCGTTCGGCGGCGAGATGCTCGACCTCGTCATGGACAACGTCTTCGGCCGCCTGTGGACCCGCGACGGGCTGAGCCGCCGCGACCGCAGCCTCGTCACGCTCGGCATCCTGATCGCGCTGCGCGCCACCGACGAGCTGAAGTTGCATGTGCAGATCGCCCGCAACAACGGGCTCACCGAGGACGAGATCGCCGAGGTCATCTACCACGCCAGCGGCTACGCGGGTTTCCCCGCAGCCAACACCGCCCTCAAGGTGGCCGGCGAGGTGCTCGCCGGAGACTAGTGGAGCCACCTAGGAGAATCGAACCCCTGACCTATTCATTACGAGTGAATCGCTCTACCGACTGAGCTAAGGTGGCGCGCCTTCCGATGAGCGCTTGCGCGAAGAGCAGACGTCACCGTGGGCGGCACGAGTCTACGACAGGGCGCGGCGACGGCCCAAGTCAGTCGCGCAGGGCCCGCCCCACGGTGGCGACCATCGCGTCGACCGCGAACTTCGGCTTGACGTTGACGGCCAGCGCCTCGCGACACTCCAGCACCGCCTCGATGCAGCGCAGCAGCCTTCCGGTGACGCGTGCGCCGCCATCGTGGCCACCTGGTCGCGCCATATCGGGATGGTTGCGCCTGCAATGTCGCCTGCGCCCGACGACACCAACAGCGCATCCCGGAAGTACGTCGCGAGATCGATCAGCGCACGGTCCAGCGCGTCCCGCGACGCGCGTGTCTGTCGCGACTTCTGCCGTTTCTCAAGATCTTTGAGCGCACCCGCGGCGCCGCGCAACGTGCCCGCGGCGCCCTTGCCGGTGCCGCCGGCACCGAGCGCCGTGCGCAGTTCCTCCGTCTCGACCTCGTTGCGATCGTCCGTCAGCGCCAGCGCCTCGGCCTCGGCCGTAGCCACCAACTCCTCCGCCGCGGCGTAAGCGCGCGACGGGGTCGCCGCGTCCCGCGCCAGTCCCAGCGCCCGCTGCCTGCGCTCTCGCGCCTCCTCGTCGGTGGCCAGCCGGCGTGCCCGGCCGACGTGGCCGCCGCTGACCGATGCCGCCCAGCGCGCGTCCTGCCTCCGGGCAGCCCGTCGCGTGTCGATCAGCACCTCGGCGATCGCCTCGATCGGCGGCGTCACCAGGGCCACATGCCTGCAGCGCGAGCGCAGCGTGATCGCGATGTCCTCGGGATCCACCGACGGCGCACACAGCAGGAACACCGTCGACGGCGGCGGCTCCTCGACCACCTTGAGCAGCGCGTTGGCCGCGCCCTCGGTCAGCCGGTCGGCATCCTCGATCAGCACGACCTGCCAGCGCCCCGTCCCGGGCCTCCGCGACGCGATCTGCACGATGTTGCGCATCTCGTCCACGCCGATCGACAGCCCCTCGGGGATGATCCGCCGCACGTCGGCGTGGGTGCCCGCCATCGTCGTCGTGCAGGCCCGGCACTCGCCGCAGCCCGGCACCCCGTCGGAGGTGCACTGCAGCGCGGCGGCGAAGCACAGCGCCGCGATCGAACGGCCGGATCCGGGCGGACCGGTGATCAGCCAGGCGTGTGTCATGGTCCCGGTGGCCACCACCGGCGGCTTGTGAGCCGAATCACCGCGCGCGGCCCGCGCCGCACCCACCAGTTCCGCCTCAACAGCGTCTTGACCCACCAGACGCGAAAAAACCCCGGCCATCACACATAACAGTAATGCTGCGAACCGACACGTCCGTCCCACTGAGCCCTTTTGGACCGTTTCCCGTCCGCATGGACCGATACGGTTGACGGATGACCGCGGAGGCCATTCCGATCGGGCGAATCAGCGCATTCGTCCGATGGGTGGCGCGTACGCCGTGGCCGGTGTTCACCCTCGGCATGCTGCAGGCCGACATCATCGGCGCGCTGCTCGTGCTGGGCTTTCTGCGCTTCGGGCTGCCGCCCGAGGACCGCATCCAGCTGCAGGACCTGCCCGCGTTCAACCTGGCGGTCTTCCTCGGCTACCTGTTCGTCTCGTTCACCGTCGCGTCCTACCTGAGCCTGCGGCTGCTGATCCCCGTGATGCGCTGGCAGCGGCGCGACATGCTGCTCGGCGACCGCGACCCGGCGGACACGGAGGCGGCGCGCACCCGGGCGCTGAAGATGCCGTTCTACCGCTCGGTGATCAACGTGACGAACTGGCTGCTCGGATCGGTGGTGTTCATCGTCGCGAGCTGGCCGGTCGCCAGCAAGTCGGCACCGGTGGTCGCCGTCGCCACCGGGCTGGGCGCCACCGCAACCGCGATCATCGGCTACCTGCAATCCGAGCGGGTGCTGCGTCCGGTCGCCGTGGCCGCACTGCGTGGCGGCGTTCCGGAGAACTTCCACGCCCCCGGCGTCATTCTGCGCCAGGTGATGACGTGGGTGCTCTCCACGGGTGTGCCGATCCTGGCGATCGTGCTGGCGTTGGTGGCCAGCAAGGTCGAGATCCTCACCGCGCCCGCCGAACGACTCACCACGCCGATCCTTCTGCTGGCGATCGCCGCGCTGGTGATCGGGCTGATCGGCACCGTGCTGGTGGCGATGTCGATCGCCGACCCGCTGCGCCAATTGCGCTGGGCCCTCGGCGAAGTGCAGCGCGGCAATTACAACGCGCACATGCAGATCTATGACGCCAGCGAACTGGGCCTGCTGCAGGCCGGCTTCAACGACATGGTGCGCGATCTGGCCGAGCGGCAGCGGCTGCGGGACCTCTTCGGCCGCTACGTCGGCGAGGATGTGGCCCGGCGCGCGCTCGAGCGCGGCACCGAGCTGGGCGGTCAGGAGCGCGATGTCGCAGTGCTCTTCGTCGACCTCGTCGGGTCGACACAGCTCGCGGCGACGCTGCCGGCGGCCGAGGTCGTCAACCTCCTCAACGACTTCTTCCGCGTGGTCGTCGACACCGTGAATCGCCACGGCGGCTTCGTCAACAAGTTCCAGGGCGACGCGGCCCTGGCGATCTTCGGTGCGCCGATCGAACATCCCGACGCGTGTGGCGCCGCGCTGGCGGCATCGCGCGAGTTGCACGACGAACTGATACAGGTGTTGGGGCAGAGCGATTTCGGCATCGGGGTGTCGGCGGGGCGCGCGATCGCCGGCCATATCGGCGCGCAGGCCCGCTTCGAGTACACCGTGATCGGCGACCCGGTCAACGAGGCGGCCCGGCTGACGGAGCTGGCCAAGCTCGAGCAGGGCCACGTGCTCGCGTCGGCGATCGCGGTCAGCGGCGCCCTGGACGCCGAGGCGCTGTGCTGGGACGTCGGCGAGATCGTCGAACTGCGCGGACGCACCGCGCCGACCCAGCTGGCCCGCCCGCTGAACCTGGTGTCAGCCGCGGACGTCGATGCCGAGTCCGAAGCCGTTATCGAGGAATCGCGAGAATCACGCACATAAGCTCAGACTCGCCGAGTCCTAAGACTTCTTGGCGGCCTTCTTCGCGGTCTTCTTGGCGGCCTTCTTGGCGGGCGCCTTCTTCGTGCGCTTCACCGGACCCCGCGCGCGACGGTCGGCCAGCAGCTCGGACGCGCGCTCGTCGGTGATCGACAGCACGTCGTCACCCTTGCGCAGGCTGGCGTTGGTCTCGCCGTCGGTGACGTACGGGCCGAACCGGCCGTCCTTGATCACCATCGGCTTGCCGGTCGCCGGATCGTTGCCGAGTTCGCGCAGCGGCGGCGCCGAGGCGCCCTGCCCGCCACGGCGTTTCGGCTCCGAGTAGATCTTCAGCGCCTCGTCGAGGGTGATGTCGAACATCTGCTCTTCGGTGGCCAACGAGCGAGAGTCGGTGCCGCGCTTGAGGTATGGGCCGTAGCGGCCGTTCTGCGCGGTGATCTCCTCGTTGGTGTTCGGGTCGACGCCGACGACCCGCGGCAGCGACAGCAGCCTCAGCGCATCCTCGAGCGTCACCGTCTCCAGGTCCATCGTCCGCAGCAGCGAACCGGTACGCGGCTTGGGACCGGTCGGCTTCTTGCCCTTCTTGGCCGGCGCCGCCGTCCTCGGGCTCCTCCGGCGGCGCCGGCAGCACCTCGGTGACGTACGGGCCGTAGCGGCCGTCCTTGGCGACGATCTCGTGGCCGGTCTCCGGGTCGACACCGAGCGAGCGGCCCTCTTGCGGTGTGGCAAAGGCCTTTTCGGCCAGCTCCAGGGTCAGCTCGTCGGGTGTCAGCTCGTCCTTGAGATTGGCCCGCTGCGGCTTGAGCTCTCCAGCCTCGCCGTCCTCGATCGGCGACCATGCGCTCCAGGTACGGCCCGTTCTTACCGACCCGCACGTTGACCGCGCGGCCCTGATCATCGTCAAAGAGCTTGATGGAGTTGACTTCTCGGGCGTCGATGCCCTCGAGGTTCACGCCGACGAGCTTCTTCAGGCCGCCGGACCGGGCGATCGAGTCGGCCACGCCGTGGTCGCCGCCGAAGTAGAAGTTGCTCAGCCAGTTGGTCCGCTGCTCGTGGCCCGAGGCGATCTCGTCGAGCTCGTCCTCCATCGCGGCGGTGAAGTCGTAGTCGACCAGCCGGCCGAAGTGCTGCTCGAGCAGACCGGTGACGGCGAACGCCACCCACGACGGCACCAGCGCGCTGCCCTTCTTGTGCACGTAGCCGCGGTCCTGGATGGTCTTGATGATCGACGAGTACGTCGACGGCCGCCCGATGCCGAGCTCCTCCAGCGCCTTGATCAGCGACGCCTCGGTGTAGCGGGCGGGCGGCGAGGTGGTGTGCCCGTCGGCGGTCAGGTCCTTGGCGTCGACGCGCTGGCCCTGGGTCAGGTTGCGGCAGCCGGCTCTCGGCGTCGTCGGCCTCGCCGCCGGCCTGCTCGTCGAGGCTCTCGACGTAGGCCTTGAGGAAGCCGGCGAAGGTGATGGTGCGGCCGCTGGCGCTGAACACGACCTGCTCGCCCGTCGCTGGACTGCTCCGGCGATGCGCAGCGACAGCGTCGTGCCGCGGGCGTCGGCCATCTGCGAGGCCACGGTGCGCTGCCAGATCAGCTCGTAGAGCCGGAACTCGTCGGTGTCCAGCTGGCTGTGCAGCTGGCCCGGCGTCTGGAACACGTCGCCGGCGGGCCGGATGGCCTCGTGCGCCTCCTGCGCGTTCTTCACCTTGCGGGTGTACTGCCGCGGCGTCGGGTGCACGTACTCCTCGCCGTAGAGCTGGCGGGCCTGGTTGCGCGCGGCGTTGATCGCCGACTGCGACAGCGTCGTCGAGTCGGTACGCATATAAGTGATGTAGCCGTTCTCGTACAGCCGCTGCGCGATGCTCATCGTGCGCTCCGAGGAGAACCGCAGCTTGCGGCCGGCCTCCTGCTGCAGCGTCGAGGTCATGAACGGCGGGTAGGGCCTGCGGGTGTAGGGCTTCTGCTCGACCGACGACACGGCCAGCTGCGCGCCGCGCAGCCCGGTCGCCAGCGCACCGGCGGCGGCCTCGTCGAGCACCAGCACCTCGTCGGGCTTGCGGACCGCACCCAGCGAGTCGAAGTCGCGGCCGGTGGCCACCCGCCGCCCGTCGACCGAGTTGAGCTTGGCGGTGAACGTCGGCGGGGATGCCTGCGGGTCGGAGACGCTGGCGTCGAGCTCGGCGGTGACGTCCCAGTAGCCGGCGCTGCGGAACGCCATCCGCTCGCGCTCGCGCTGCACGATGATGCGGGTCGCGACCGACTGCACCCGGCCGGCCGACAGCTTCGGCGCGACCTTCTTCCACAGCACGGGGCTGACCTCGTAGCCGTACAGCCGGTCCAGGATGCGCCGGGTCTCCTGCGCGTCGACCAGGTCGTTGTCCAGGTCCCGCGGGTCCTCGGCGGCCGCCCGGATGGCCGGCTCGGTGATCTCGTGGAACACCATCCGCTTGACCGGGATGCGCGGCTTCAGCGTCTCGAGCAGGTGCCAGGCGATGGCCTCGCCCTCGCGGTCGCCGTCAGTGGCCAGATAGAGCTCGTCGACGTCCTTGAGCAGGTCCTTGAGCTCGGTGACGGTGCTCTTCTTGTCCGGGCTGATGATGTAGAGCGGTTCGAAGTCCGCGTCGACGTTGACCCCGAGGCGCGCCCACGGCTCCGATTTGTACTTCGCGGGCACGTCGGCGGCCGCCCTGGGCAGGTCGCGGATGTGGCCGCGGGAGGACTCGACGATGTAGTTGGAGCCCAGGTAGCCAGCTATTTTGCGCGCCTTGGTAGGCGACTCGACTATGACGAGTCGCCGCACGCTTCCGTTGCGGCCGCTACCGCGGTCCCCGTCAGCCACCTGTGCCTACGCTCCACTTCTTCAACTGCCTACAGTGCCGGGCGCCCCGCGTCTGCGGTCCGTCCGACCCTGTCGGCAACTGACAATTTCGCACCCCGCGCGGGCCGACGCAAACTGACCCCCCGGTTCTCGGCCGTCTAAAGGCGGGGCCATTGCTCAAACGCCTCCACGTCGCCCGGAGGTTCCCCCACGTTCTCTACCAGGCGCGATAGCCGTCGGCGGCCGCTGATCCGCAGCGCCGGGTGCGACCCCACGGGTGCCGATCAATGTGGGGGCTATCCCTACCCGCATCATCGCCGATGCCAGCGGCGAATGCGTGTCGGGGGCGTGCGGGTCCAGACCGAGCAGATAGCGATCGGCCTCCGGCGTGCCTGCCGCCAGGGTCCAGGCCCGCAGTTCCCGTGGGCCGGGCAGCCACTGCGGGGGCACGGTCTTGACCGCGCCGCGGGTCCAGTCCGCCGGCGATGGCGACCAGACGCGGATCCACGGCGGTGCGCACCAGCGGAGTGTTCTCGTCGGTGCGGGCGATCTCCGGCTGCAGGCCGGCCTCGACGATCATCTCGGCGAGCGCCTCCGCGCGCCACAGCCGATCCACGACAACCGACAGCCGGGCGCCCTGCTGTGAGCCCGAGCCGACCAGCACCACCTGGCCCGGTGCGGCGAGCAGCCCGGTGAGGTCGGCGACCGCAGGCGGCACCGACTCTGCCGAGAAGAAGGACAGCTGGCTCACAAATCGACAGTAAGCCAGTCGTCGGCAACACACGTGTCGGCCGGGCCGCACGCACGAAACGAGAAACACCCCCGCGGTGTCCGTTACCGGACATGCGCGGGGGTGTCCTGTAGAAGTCTGATTGCTCAGACGGCGCGAACGCCCGTGGCCTGCGGCCCCTTGGGGCTCTGGCCGACCTCGAACTCGACCTTCTGGTTCTCCTCCAGGGTGCGGAAGCCGCTGCCCTGAATTTCCGTGTAGTGGACAAAAACATCGGCGGAGCCGTCCTCCGGGGCGATAAAGCCGAAGCCCTTCTCCGCGTTGAACCACTTCACAGTTCCCTGTGGCATCTCTCGTACTTTCCTTCTCTTCAACCGGGTGCGGTCCACCGACTTCCGGTACACCGGGCCCGTTCCGACCGCCATACCTTCGTGGAGTCGTCGGAACTCGACCCGACCTACAACCCTCGCAGGAACCGCGATCGCAACGTCGATCCTGCGAGTGCATATACACGAACACAGAAGCTGCGACCGCCGATAGTCAATCACGTTCTGCGCTGCGGCAACAGTCTGGACGCGGGCAAGTGGGGAACAATTCACCTACGAGCGGGCTCAGGAGGGCGTGCGATGGCGGATTTCGGCCGCGACCTGCTCGCTTGCGCGGTCGAGGGCGTCAGCGCCGACGGAGCAGAACCCGCTGCGCCATGTGGCGGATCTGCCGCCGCGTCAGGGACGGCCGCAGGCCTGGCCGCAGTGGGCCGATCCAGATGTGGTGCAGGCGTTTGTTGATCGGGGCATCGAGGCGCCGTGGTCGCATCAGCTCGCCGCCGCCAACCTCGCACACGACGGCCGCCACGTCGTGCTCAGCACCGGGCACCGCGTCGGGCAAGTCGCTGGCGTATCAATTGCCGATATTGACGGCGCTGAAGGATAATTCGCGCGCCAGGGCCTTATATCTGTCGCCGACCAAGGCGCTCGGCCACGACCAACTGCGCGCCGCGGTGGCGCTGACCGATGCCGTTCCCGCGCTGCGCGATGTCGCGCCGAGTTCGTACGACGGCGACAGCCCGGGCGAGGTTCGGCGCTTCGCGCGTGAGCGATCGCGGTGGATCTTCTCCAATCCCGACATGATTCACCTGTCGCTGCTGCGCAACCACGCCCGCTGGGCGGTGTTCCTGCGCAATCTGCGCTACATCGTCGTCGACGAATGTCACTACTACCGAGGTGTTTTCGGCTCCAATGTGGCGATGGTGCTGCGCCGGCTGCTGCGGCTTGTGCACTCGGTACTCGGCCTCGGGTTCCATGCCGACGGTGATCTTCGCCAGCGCGACCACCGCGTCGCCTTCGGCCACCGCCTCGGAGCTGATCGGGCAGACCGTGGCCGAGGTCACCGAGGACGGATCACCGCAGGGCGCCCGCACCGTCGCGCTGTGGGAGCCGGCGCTGCGCGACGATATCGTCGGCGAAAACGGCGCTCCGGTACGGCGTTCCGCGGGCGCGGAGGCCGCGACGGTGATGGGCAACCTGATCGCCGAGGGTGCCCGCACGCTGACGTTCGTGCGCTCGCGCCGCGGCGCCGAACTCACCGCGCTGGGCGCGCGGGCCACGACTCGAGGAGATCGCTCCCGATCTCGCCGATCGGGTGGCGTCGTATCGCGCCGGCTATCTGGCCGAGGACCGCCGCGCACTGGAACGCGCACTGGCGGACGGCGAACTGCGCGGGCTGGCCACAACCAACGCGCTGGAGTTGGGTGTCGACATCGCCGGACTGGATGCCGTGGTGCTGGCCGGGTTCCCCGGCACCGTCACCTCGTTCTGGCAGCAGGCCGGCCGCTCCGGCCGCCGCGGACAGGGTGCGCTGATCGTGCTGATCGCCCGCGACGACCCGCTGGACACCTACCTGGTGCATCACCCTGCGGCGCTGCTGGACAAGCCGATCGAGCGCGTCGTGATCGACCCGTCCAACCCGTATGTCCTCGGGCCGCAACTGCTCTGCGCGGCGACCGAACTTCCGCTGACCGACGCGGAGGTGCGGATGTGGAACGCCGACGCGGTCGCGGAGTCCCTTGTCGACGACGGGTTGCTGCGCAGACGGGCGGGCGGCTACTTCCCGACCCCCGGCGTGGACCCGCATCCGGCGGTGGACATTCGCGGGTCATCGGGTGGGCAGATCGCGATTCTGGAGGCCGGCACCGGGCGGCTGCTGGGCAGCGCGGGCGCGGGCCAGGCACCCGCGTCGGTTCATCCAGGGGCCGTGTATCTGCATCAGGGCGAGAGCTACGTCGTCGACTCGCTCGATTTCGAGGACGGCGTCGCGTTCGTGCACGCCGACGATCCGGGATACACGACATTCGCCCGCGAACTGACCGACATCGCGGTCACCGGTGAGGGCGAGCGAAATATCATACGGGCCGGTCACAGTTGGGCTCGTGCCGGTGTCGGTCACCAACACGGTGATCGGCTATCTGCGGCGCCGATTGAACGGCGAGGTGATCGACTTCGTCGAACTCGAGATGCCGACGCGCACGCTGGACACCATCGCGGTGATGTGCACGATCACCCCGGAGGCGTTGCAGCACAACGGAATCGATTTGCTGCGGGTGCCCGGCGCATTGCATGCCGCTGAACATGCCGCGATCGGACTGTTGCCGTTGGTCGCCAGTTGCGACCGTGGCGACATCGGCGGGGTGTCGACCGCGGTCGGCCCGGTAGCACGGCTTGCCGACGATATTCGTCTACGACGGCTACCCCGGCGGCGCGGGGTTCGCCGCCCGCGGCTTCCGCAAGATCGACGACCTGGTGGGCGGCGACGGCCGCGGCGATCGAGGCGTGCGAATGCCCGCTGGGCTGCCCGTCGTGCGTGCAATCGCCGAAGTGCGGAAGCGGCAATGATCCGCTGGACAAGCAGGGTGCGGTGCAGGTGCTGCGACTGGTGCTCGATGCAGCTCGCCCGTCGCGGAGTCGTGAGACATTCCGAAAGAGGGCGACCGACCCCTCGACGATCGCCCCCCACGGATCCGTGGCCGGGACGCTTGAAGGCGGACGCGCCAAGACTCACAGTATGGTGCCGAGAACGGCCGGACAACGCGATCCGTTCCCAATCCCGGGAAAGCCGGGTGCAGTCGTAAAGTACCTTGTCGGAGGGGTAATCGCAACTCCAAGACGGTTTACTGACGGTGCCGAAGATGGCACCGAAATGCCACCGCCCGGCAAGACCCGACGAATTCCGTAGGCCGCCTTTTGCTCAGAGAAGGCCGCGTGACCACCATTAAGATGCGCCTATGACCCACGACTGGCTGCTCGTGGAGACGCTGGGCAGCGAGCCCGCCGTGGTCGCGCAGGGTCGTCGAACCAAGAACATGGTTCCGATCAGTGCGTTTCTAAGGCGAAACCCCCATCTGATGGCGATCCAGACGGCCATCGGAGAAACGGTGCGCGCAGGTCAGGGCCTGAGCAGCATCACACCGAAGCATGACCGCGTAATTCGCACCGAAGTCGTTCAGATGTCCGACGGGCGTATCCACGGCGTGCACGTGTGGATCGGGCCGCCGGATATGGAACCACCCGATCGCCCGATACCCGGGCCGCTGATCTGGGACCTCACCGACGGCGTTGCCACCGACACACCGCAGTCGCTGTTCAACAGCGGGTGGGATCCAGACAAGACACCCACGCACGGCAGGGCGTTCGCCGACGATCTGCCGCGACGCGATCTCAACCCGAGCGAAGCTCGAGTGCTGTCGATGGCGATCAAACCCGAACCCGGAACAGCGTTTTCGAGTACTTGGGACATCACCGATTTCAATGGCGAGCCGATCACCATCGGATTCGTCTCCCGTGTTCTGCAGGAGAGTCAGGACGACGGCAGCGAACGGCTGATCTGCCGGGCGATGAACTGGCGCAGTGAGCGGGATGCGTCGACGGTCCCGGAAGACGATCTGGCGACGCGAATCCTCCACGGCCTGGCCCAATCTGGCGTGCACCGCGTGCTCGTCGATGTCGACAACTGGAAGCTGTTGAAGTGGCTCGACGATCCGGCGCCGTTCTTCGATTGGCGGCCCCGCGAATTCGGCGAATCCGTGGTGCATCCGGATGATCTCCCGCATATGGCGAGAATGACACTCGACTTCGGCTCCGGTGCGGCCACCGGCGTGCTGCGGCTGCGCGCCACCGACGGCGGTTGGACACCGGTGCACGTGACCATCAATCGGGTCGAACTCGATGTGGACACCTACGCGGGACTGGTGGCCCTGCGGCTGCCGACCGCAGAGGAGGTCGCGTTCGCCGGATTCGAGGACGACGGCGAGACCAATGGGAAGAAGCCGAGAGGGCGCTCCCGGAAGTCCAAGAAGAGCGACACCTAGCCGTACTGCCCAGCGTGACCGGGGCGTCCACGGCGACAACAACATCGAGTTCCTTGATGGCACACCGCGCGACCGTCACCCGCATCCCTTGCGCGACAGCAGAGGCATGCATGCACGCCGGGCTCCACCGCGGCGGATGGCGCCGAATGCAGCCACCGTACTGGTTCCGATCGCATAGTCGACTGTCTCGGATTACATCGTGCCAATGATCACGTAGTCGACGTGAGCCGTCCGATGGCGTATCCCTCCGTATGACATGACACAGACCCGATCGACTCACCCGCCGCCGCCCGCTAGGTGCGGAACGATTCGACGCCCGTCGAAAGGTGCGGAGGCTCTCTCGCAGCAGCGAGGCAGGCGCGAGTGGACTAAAGTTTGAGGAGGGTTGGGGTGGACACAACGTGATTCACCGAACAGGTTTCATTATGTCGACAAATCAATTGGTCGCGGGGCTGGCCATCGTCGCATCTCTCGGCACAGCGGGGGGTCTACTCAGCGGCGTCCTGCCGGGGCCGAGCGTGGGTGTGGCACGCGCGGCGCCTTGCCCGCCGGACTGCGGTCCTGGTGGTCCCGGCGGACCTGGTGACGGTCCCGGTGGTCATGGCGGCGGTCCCGGCGGTCAGGCGGCGGTCCCGGCGGACCCGGTGGCGGTCCCGGCGGACCAGGTGGCGGCCCCGGCGGACCGGCGGTCCCGGCGGACCTGGTGGCGGCCCCGGCGGTCCTGGCGGTCGGACCCGGTGGACCGGTGACGGTCCCGGCGGCAGGCTGGCGGTCCCGGGGCGGTCGCCGGCGGAGCCGGCGGTCCTGGGGGCGGTGCCGGCGGACCCGGTGGTCCAGGCAGCGGTCACGGCGGGCCTGGCGGGCCTGCGGCGGTCGCGGTCCAGGTGGTCCAGGCGGCGGTCCCGGCGGTCCGGCGGCGGTCCAGGTGGTCCCGGCAGCGGTCACGGCGGGCCTGGCGGGCCTGGCGGCGGTCCCGGCGGTCCCGGTGGTCCATGGCGGCGGTCACCGGCGGAGGCCTGGCGGCGGTCCCGGCGGTCCAGGCGGTGCCACGGCGGTCCCGGTCCAGGCGGTCCACGGCGGTCCCGGCGGCGGTGGCCTGGCGGCGGTCCCGGCGGTCCAGGTGGTCCAGGCAGCGGTCCCGGGGGTCCTGGCGATTTCCGCGGCGGCTTTCAGGCGGATCTGAGTGGTGGACCGGGACATACGACGGCCGACTTGCGCCTGGACTCCCGCAGGCCCGGCGGTCCCCCGGCAGATGTGCGCGGCGATTTTCGGGTAGACCGCAGGTTTGGTCCAGTTCGGGGCGACGTCCGCCTGGGCCTGCGCGGGCCAGGCCATCCCCCAGGAGACTTTCGAGCCGGCTTCCAGATCGACCTGCGGGGGCTTGGCCGCCATCCGGTCGATATCCGCCTCGACTCACTGTGGCGGGGCCGGCCGCCTGAGGCTTTCCGGCACGGATTCCATTGGCGCGGCCTGCCGCCCGCGGTGATACGCGTGGACTTCGCCCCGCTCATCCCGCTGGACTTCCGCGCAGATCTAGGCTGGCTGCACGTGCGACTCGGTCCGCCGCCGTGGCACGGAGGGCCGCCGCCCTGGGGCCTCGGGCCGGCGCCCTGGGGTTGGGGAGCACCGCCACCAGCGCCGTGGTTCGGACCGCCGCCGCCGCCGTGGGGTCCGGCTCCCCCGCCGTTTGACTACTGGGGATTCACCGTTTACCCGGTGTGGGGTCCCGACTACGACCAGTGGGGCTTCTGGCTGTTCGGCCTTTGGATCCCATTGCCGTATCAGCCCTGAACGGGCGCTACCACTGGACTCCGAGCGCCTGGCATGCCGCCAGCGGGCCACCGTAGGCGACAATGCTGTCGGTCCAAGCCGCCTCGTCGTATTTCGTGCCGGGACCTGGACGGACGCTTGACACAAACAGCTGCATGTCGTCGATGTAGCGCTGCAGCGTCCGAGCCGTGAAGCGGGGCGGGTTGGCATGGGCATCCAGCGCCTGCTGAGTTCGCCGCACCCAATCTTGGGTGTCGCTGACGAACTTCGGCAGCGCCGCGTCCTGTTCCGGTGAGCCCGGTTGACCGGTAGCGAGAAAGGCGTTGCTGCGGTCGTCGTTTTCTTTCATCAGGGGCGCGATCGCCTGGCACAGCGCGCGATCGGCGTCGGTTGTATTGCCCTGCGGGGCCTGCGCCGTCGCTGCCGGTTGCGCCGGCTCGGGTCCGCGAACCAATCCGATGATGGCGATCACCAGCGCAGCCACTGCGACGACGATGGCGAGCGCGATGGCCGCGGTGGTCAGTCGCCTACGACGGTGATCGTCCGGTGGTCCGCCGAGATAACCAGAAGGCGGTGCGGTTGGGAATCTGCCAGTGCCGGGACGTGGCGCCGGGGAGGACCCACGCGATGTCGTCATATCCCCAGAGTAAAGGGATTGGCATCGGCCGCTCAGATCGCCGAACCCTGCGGACTCATTAGCGCTCATCAGTTTTGGCACCGCAACCGCCCAGCAGACATGGAGCAAATCCGCCCGGTAGAAACAAGGTAGGACGAACTCATCAGGACTGGTGGTAATGACGGGTGCGCACTGTCGAAAAACAGGGGTTCTAGACCTCGGCGGATGTCGCACACGCTTTACCGACCGGTCACCGTGGTACGGGGCGGGGTATACCCCTGGGGTACTAGACGACGTTGGGGATTGGAATTGTTCAGCGCTTCCGCCAACAACCTGGGTGGCGTAGAGGTGGCTCGCTTTTCAAAACGCCCGAACTTCACGTCGAGTGGGTAGTGGCCCGCGCCCGACTTCGAGAATGCAGTAGTGGCCTACTTACGTCAACGCAACGCTCCTGTGTTGAGCTTCCCGTAGGGCAGTTAGAGATGCCCTCAGCCAAATACTCTATTTGTTTCGGGAGGGCAGTAGAGATGCAGAATCAAAACTTTGAATGCAGCCTCACCGCAGCGGACCGCTACCGGCTCGGGGATCCGATCATGGTGAAATTTGAAATCCGCAATACCGGGAGAGAAACCTGCCGAATGTTGACTTGGGGCACGCCGCTCGGCGGTGACCCACTCAACTTCCTGACGGTTACTCAAGACGACGTCGAGCTTGAGTACGACGGTCGGCTGGTCAACCATGGCGATCCCGCCAAGGACGACTACATCACACTGGAGCCGGGCGCCTGCCGCTCAGCCGAAGTCGACATCTCACGCCTCTACCCCGTCGATTTGCCGGGCGAGTACGCCGCGACGTTGACCACGACGTTGGCCGACGCCTATCCCGTAACGAATAAGGCAGAACGGAATATCCGCAGCCGCGGCGAGTGTCAGGCACATCCTCTCGACGAGACCAAGGTCATGTTCTTAGTCGAGTCCGGTAATGCGCCGAAAATGACTGACGGACAGGTGGCCCGGGTTGCTGAGCTGGAGCGCGCGGGTGGCCTGGCCGTCCGTAGCGGCGGATTCGTATTTAACCCGATAATCATTGGCGGCACTAAGAAGCAGCGTGCCGATACTATGACCGCCCACTGGGGCGTGATAGAGCACGCGATAAAGGGATATCATCAAAGTATTGGGTCGAACCCAGTTTACCGAGAGTGGTTCGGTAAAGACGGAAGACTTTTACCTTGGGGAGGTATGAATCGCTCCACCGTCGTCAGAAACACTTTCGACCTTCTCGCCCACTTACCTAACGCAGTCTTCCCGATCGTTCCCACCTATGACCTCACAGCGAACCGGCCCGGATTGAATGCTTATACCCATCACCGCTCGTGGACGATCTATTTATGCAAGGGGTACCGCGACGCCAAACTAAGCGGGTATCCCAGCAGCAAGCGCAGCATCCTCACCCACGAGTGGACCCATGCACGCGGGGGCACCGGCGATTACGATACGTACGGGGCAGACGCAGCCCACGCCTTGGCGCTGAATGCGCCGTCGCAGGCAGTCTTCTGCGCTGAGAATTTCGAGTACTTTTCCGAGTCCGTCTAGCCTGAATCTGTCGACGCCCGCAGGGGACGGCCCATGCGATTCGGGCGGTCCCCGTTGTCTACTAGTGGTGGGCGTTGCCCATGTGCCTGGGCCTTGTGTTGGAGGCGCGCATCGGGTGCGGGCTTTTGTTCGCAAGTGGAATGCTGAGTCCCGCAGGGACAAGGCCGCCAAGTCTCCTAGCCGTCTGCAGTCGGCCGGTCCCGCGCGGGCGAAGGCGCGTGCCGGGCCCAGTCCGAATCTGCCCAGCGTGACCGTGGCATCCACGGCGACGACGACATCGAGTTCCTCGACGGCACATCGCGCGACCGTCGCCTGCATCGCCGTGGGCGACAGCAGAGGCATGCGCGCACGCCGCGTTCGCACCGTCGGCGAGCCGGCCCGCGGCCGCCAGCGCGGCCAGGTCGGCGGCGGCCTGAGCGCGGTGACGCGCGATCACCGCCGCGCCGACGTACACGCACGCGACGGTGATCGCGAGCAGCACGGCGATCATCGCCACCGCCATCAAGCTTGCCGACCCGCGATCAGCGCACGCCGGGCTCCACCGCGGCCACCGCCCGCGCGGCGACCGTGACACCCGGAAGCAACACCGATCGGGCCGTGACAGTGGCGACGACGAGTTCGCCGTCGCGGTGCAGCTGCACCGCGGCGCCGTCGGGCGCGATGCTGCGTGCGACATCCGAGCCGTCGTCCCCTCGCGCCGCCAGCCGCGCGGCCTCGCGCGCCGCATCGAGACATCGGATTTGCACTCGATACCGCGGTGAGCCCGGATACGCACAGCACGAGCACCACAACCAGAGCGGCCGATCGCGAACGCCGCCTCAACCGTCGCACCGCCGGCCTCGTCGCCTAGACGTTGGTGTTCAGCGCGCGAGTGATGATGTTGGTCAGCGCGCTGACGATGGAGTCGCCGGTGACCACCGTGTACAGGATGGCGCCGAATGCCGCCGCCGCAATGGTCCCGATCGCATACTCGACCGTCGACATGCCCGTCCTCGTCCACCATCAGCAGAGTGAGCCGCGCCCGCAAGCCTGAAGCTCCCGGCCCGCGCGTGAGACCAGTTGGTCATCCCCATGTTTCTCCTCCTCATTGTTCGGTTGTTCGCACGTCACAGAACTCCCGATCGCAACACGTCGCCGGCCAACCCCGCGACGACCGGCACGATGCCCAGACACACGAACGCAGGCAGGTAACACAGCCCCAGCGGCCCGGCGATCAGCACGCGCTGCCCGCTCCGCCGCAGCGCGGGCCGCATCCGCCGCATCGCTCGCGAAATTGCGTGGCCAACTCCGTAATACCCTGTGCCAGAGCGGTTCCCGAGGATGCCGATCGCCGCGCCAGCCGCAGCAGGGCTTCGGCGCGGTCGTCAACGGCGCCCGCCGGGAGTCGACCACGCCGTCGACGGATCGGCGCCGAGTGCGAGCAGGTCGCGCCGCCCGACGCAAGATGTGCGCGAGGTGCGGTGGCGCCGAAGGCGCCGTCGCCACCGCGGCCGCCGACACCGCCATGCCGGAGCGCAGGCACGCGGCCAGCACATCGAGTGTGAACGCGGCGGCCAACGGATCGCCCGGGCGCGGATCGGCGACCGACGCATCGGCTTCGGCACTCGCAGGCCCGCCCGGACTCTCAGCCGCCCCGCATGTCGCTGCCGATCAGCACCGCAGCGGCCAAAAGCAATGCGGCGCCGGTCATCTCAGTACCCCGCCGGTGATCCTGTCCGACCACAGCAGGCCGGCACAGGCGAGCGTGACCCCGATGACCAACAGCCATCCGCCGGCACCGCCGGACAGCAGAAATCCAAGCGGATCGGCGCCGATCAGCTGGCCGAGGAGCGATGCCGACCACCGGCAGGCCGGCCAGCACCGCCGCGGTCGCGCGGGCGCCGGCCATTCCGGCGTTGACGCGGGCCGAGAATCGCTCCCGCTCAACGATGTCCCGCTGCGCCGTCTGCATCAGGGTCGCGATCGCCAGGCCGTGTGACTGCGCGAGTTGCCAACACACCGCGAGGCGTTCCCAATGCGCAGGCAGCGACGATCGCCGCGCCACGCTGCGCAGCCCGGCGGCGACGTCGGCGCCCATTCGTGCCCGCGCCGCGATGGTCCGCAATGATGCGGCGACCGCGCCGTCGACCTCTTCGGCGGCGACACCGAACGCGGCGACCGGATGAGCGCCGACGCGCAACTCGCCGACGAGGACGTCCAGCGCACCCTGGAGCGCGGCCGCTTCGGCTGCGCGGTGCCGCGCGCCGTAGCCGGCGCCGCCGGCGCACCTCGACCGTCGCGCCGACGATCGCCACGGCCGCAACGACACCGGTTGGTGCGAGACGATCGCCATGACGAGGCCGCAGGCCACGACGGCGGGCAGTGCCACACGCGCCGGGGTGGCGACCGCGCCGTGTTGCCCGTCGGCGCGTCGGATCCTGTGTCGCGAGGAGGCCGGCGCGATCAACAGTGCGAGGGCCAGTGCCAGTGCCGCGACGCTCATCCCGCCACCGCTCTTGCATCAAGCCCCGCAAATGCTCGGCGCCGCAGCCGAATCCGGTGCCGATGCGCCATGCGGTGACCGCTCGCACCCTGCCGTCGTCGCCGGCCTTCAGGACCGCGATTTCGCTCAACCTGCGCCGCCCGGCGCGGTCACGGCTGACGTGCACGACGACCTGCACCGCCGCCGCGAGCTGACTGTGCAGCGCCGCCCGGTCCAGGCCGCCGACTGCTGCCAGCGCCTCCAGCCGGGCCGGCACCTCGGCCGGACTGTTGGCGTGCACGGTGCCCGCGCCGCCGTCGTGCCCGGTGTTGAGCGCCGCGAGCAGATCGACCACCTCGGCGCCGCGGACCTCGCCGACCACGATCCGGTCCGGCCTCATCCGCAGCGCCTGCTTCACCAGGTCTCGCACGGTCACCTCGCCGACGCCCTCGACATTGGCGCACCGCGCAACGAGTTTCACCAGATGCGGATGCGCGGGCTCCAGTTCGGCGGCGTCCTCCACACAGACGATGCGTTCGCCGGCGGGCACGGCGCCCAACGCCGCCGCCAACAAGGTGGTCTTGCCGGCGCCGGTACCGCCGGAGATGAGGAAGGCCAGGCGCGCGCCGATGATGTCAGTCCAGCAGGTCCGCTGCCGACAGCCTCGATGGTGCCCGTTCGGATCAGCGCGGCCAGGTCCTGGGTGGCGGGCCGCAGCACCCGCAGCGACAGGCAGGTTCCGCCGGGCGATATCGGCGGCAACACCGCGTGCAGCCGAACGGTGAACTTGCCGCTGCCCAGGCCGGTCAGCTGACCGTCGACCCACGGCTGCGCCTCATCGAGCCGTCGCCCGGCCGACATTGCGAGCCGTTGCGCCAGTCTGCGTACCGCGGCGTCGTCGGGAAAGCGGATCGAGCTGCGGCGCAAACCGTTTCCATCGTCGACCCAGACCGCGTCGGGTGCGGTGACCAAGACGTCGGTGGTGCCGTCCGCGCACAGCAACGGCTCGAGCACACCCGCGCCGGTGAGCTCGGTCTGCAGCACGCGCAGGTTGCTCAGCACCTCGGTGTCGCCGAGCAGCCCACCCGATTCCGCCCGGATCGCTGCCGCGACGACGTTCGGCCGCAGCGGCACGGATTCGGCGGCCAACCGCTCGCGGACGCGGTCGATCAGTGATGCGCTCATGCCGCGTCCACCGCCGGATGCTGCCGCAGGACCGCAAGCACCCGTCGTGCAGCCGCGGCGAGTGGGGACCGGCGCCGCAGGCGAAGGCCGCCGCGCTCGAGTGTCACCGCGACATCGGACTGCGGGCGCATCGCGGCCAGCAGCGGGAGTCCGACGATCTCGGCGACGTCCGACGACCGCAATCCGCCCGGCGCGGGCCCACGCACGACCAAGCCCGCGTTGGGATTCACCGTCGACACCCAGCGCGAAACCGCCGCGGCCGCGGCACAGGAGCGCACATCGGCGGGAGCGACCACGCGACGAGATCCGCCGAGCCGAGCGCGGTTTCGGCCGCGGCGGTCGATTGTCGTCGGCACGTCGCAGATGACCGTCGCGCCGCCACGAGCTGCCCGCGTCGATCACCGCGCCCAGCGGCGCGGCGTCGATGTCGCCACCGGCACGACTACCGGACAACACGCTGATCCCGTGATGCCGGGGCAGCGCGTCCCGCAACGCCGTGTAGTTCAGCCGCCCGCCCTGCAGCGCCAGATCGGGCCAACGCAGTCCCGCATCGGCCTCGTTGCCCAACACCAGGTCGATGCCTCCGCCCCACGGGTCGGCGTCGACGAGGATCGCCTCGGACGATTCGGTCGCGATCCGCGCCAGTGCCGTCGCGAACACCGAGGCGCCCGCACCTCCGCGGCCGGCGATGACGGCGACCACCGCGCCGCGTCGGGCCGTCCTCGAGTGCCGCCTCCGCGGCGTCAGACAACTCGGCCATCAGATCGTCGTCGCCGGCAGGCAGCGTGATGACGTGTTGTGCGCCCACCGCGATGGCCGCCTCCCAGTCGGCGGCCCGCGGCTCGGCGCGTACCCACCAGGACCACGCGATCACGCCGTGGCAGTGCACGCAGGGCGCAGCGCCGGGCGGCCTGTGCATCGAGCAGCACGGCGACCGCGCCCGCCCACACCTTCGTGCTCGACGGCTCGGATGCGTGGACGACCCGCACTCCTGCGGCCGCGGAGACGCGATCGACGTCGTCGCGCAGCGCTCGGGTCGCCGATCAGCGCCAGGATCCCGTTCGTTGAGGCCATGCAGCCCACCCTGCGGGCGGCCACCGACACCGCGCCAGCGGCATGGCCGGGTCTGTGGATGAACCCGAATATGGGGATAGACGGCGTGAGCCAGGAAACGAAAACCACGTTCCGCAACCTAGGGAGAATGGCGGACCTGTCCGCTATGCGAAAGGCACCCTGAAAAAGGGACGACCCCCGCCAGGGGGGGAGGAGGCGGAGGTCGTCGTGTATCAGCCCCGGGGGGTCGGGCTGATGCACACCCGGCATAAGCCGAGTAATGCTCACTATACACACGCCAGTGGGGAAAGGCGCAAGTGCTGCTTGCCAAAGAAAGCACCGTGTTAGCAGGAAAGATGCAGTCACCGGCACCTGTCGTGAACTGCCATTTTGCACACCCTCTCGGCTCTTGTCACGCGGTGGCCCCTATGCTGGCGCTGTGACCGCATCGCACCCAGCGGCCGAGGGCTCGAGTGCACGGCAAACACCGCGAGCGACCGGTAAACCGGTCCGAACCGCCGCCTTCTTTGATCTTGATAAAACGGTGATCGCCAAATCGAGCACATTGGCGTTCAGCAAACCTTTCTTCGATCAGGGGCTAATCAACCGGCGGACGGTTCTGAAGTCGAGCTACGCGCAGTTCCTGTTCCTGATGTCGGGCGCCGACCACGATCAGATGGATCGAATGCGCTCCTACATCACCAATATGTGCACCGGATGGGACGTCGAGCAGGTGAAGTCGATCGTCGGCGAGACCCTGCACGACATCGTCAATCCGCTGGTGTTCGCGGAGGCCGCCGAACTGATCGCCGATCACAAGCTGTGCGGCCGCGATGTGGTCGTGGTCTCGGCCTCCGGCGAGGAGATCGTCGCGCCGATCGCCCGCGCGCTCGGCGCCACCCACGCGATGGCCACGCGGATGGTCGTCGAGGACGGCAAGTACACCGGTGAGATCGCGTTCTACTGCTATGGCGAGGGCAAGGTGGAGGCGATCCGCCAACTCGCCGACCGCGAGGGGTACGCGCTCGAGCACTGCTACGCCTACTCCGACTCGATCACCGATTTGCCGATGCTCGACGTCGTCGGCCACCCGACCGTGGTAAATCCCGATCGGACATTGCGCAAAGAAGCGGCCACCCGCGGTTGGCCGGTGCTCACGTTCTCGAAACCGGTGTCGTTGCGCGACCGCATCCCGGCGCCGTCCGGGGCCGCCATGGCAACCACCGCCGCCGTCGGTGTGAGCGCGCTGGCCGCCGGCGCGCTGACGTATTCATTGTTGCGGCGCTTCGCGTTCTGAGCGCGGATACCGGTGGTAGCTGAAGCACCGCTCGTAACGATCTGGCGTCACGCGAGTTTTGACCCTTGATGTGACCGCCGTCACGGAGTACAAAGGAACCACGGAAGCCTGACGAGGCCAAGGCCGAGCCGGAAGAGAAGGCTCGGATCTCCCGAGCCAGGCTACCCAGCACGGATCCCGGCACCCACGCGGAGCACATGCCGCGATAATGGCAAAAGTGTTGCGGGCCTGCGTAATTGCGAAAAGCGGACGGCCATGACGGCCCCTTGGGTGGGGTTGCAGTCGAAGCGCATCGACAAGACGCCGAGGCCACCCACGTAACCCAACAGAGCACGCTTGGTAACCGGAGTCCGTGCTAGCGGGCGGCGAGCCGAATCAATTCGGAACGTCGCCCGCTTCGCGTTGTCCCCGGCTTGCGCGTGGGCCCGGAGCGGCTGCCGACGCGGCCTGCGCGATCGACAGCGCCTCTCGCGCACCGGCGTGCAGCGCACGACAACTCATCAGCAGCCACGCCGCAAGGCCGTCGGCCGTACCCGACGAGAAACCACGTGCCGCGGCGCGGTAGTCGCCCGAGTGGCGCATCCAGTACACCTCGGGCACCCCGAGCCCATGCGGATCCAGGCCGCTGGAGATCGTCACCAAACGGGACACCGCCCGGGCGACGACGCCGTCGGCGGTGCCGAACGGCGCCAGCGTCAGGAGTTCGCCGTGCACGACGGCGGCCAGCACGGTCGCGGGCACTCCCCAGCTTCGCGTGGGCCCAGGCCGCCGGTGACGATGTCGGCCAGCAGCTCGAGCCGACGACCCACGTCGGCATCCCCGCGCGGCCGGCCCGAGCCGGTCGTCGTCGGCGATATCGGCGGCCGCCAGCGCGTGCAAGCGGGCGATCGCCTGAAGCGGGGCGCGCTGCCAGACGCCGACCAACGATGTCGCGCCGCCCTCCAACGCCTCCGAGACCCTCAGCGCACCGGCCAGGATCGGGTCGGCCGCACCGGCGTCCGACAACTGCAACGAGCCGCCGTCCAGCACCGACGATGCCCGGGCGGCCCGAAGCGCGGCCTCGGCGGCCGTCGACGGCCATCCGCGCAGGTTGGCGCGGTGCCGATGCGCACGGCCCAGCGCCTCGCGGGCCTGCTCGCCTGCCTCGGCGACACCGGGCAGCTCGGCCAGCGGAGCCAGCGGGTCAGCCGCGTTCGTCACGGCAGCACACGCTAGCGCGTGCTCTCGTAGAACACGACGAGCCTGTCGATCCGCCAGAGCTGCGCAAGCACGATCAGGCTGGCGCCGAACACCGTCGGCCATATCTCGAGCCGGACCAGCCCATAGACCAACAGCACGAAGCCCGCGGCGCCGACCGGGACGAGGAGGCGCAGCACCTTGCGGTGATCGGGTGGCACCCGTTCGCGCTCCTTGAGCCAGAGCTTCTCGCCGTAGATGCCCTTGGCCGCCCAGCTGGTCGGTGTGTCGACGGGCGCGAACACCCGCGGGTTCAGCCAGAGCCATCACGACGACGGCTGCGACCGGCAGCAGACACCACCAGCCCAGCCATACCCGGCTCCAGATGGCAAGGATCATCAGCGGGATCGCCGCGAACCGCGTCCACACACTCCATGGATTGGCGTGCCGCCGCCACGCATCATCGGTCATCCGGAACGTGTCGGCGATCCTCGATGCGACGCCCATAGGAGTCATTGTCCTAGCCGAGTGGGTACCCACACCGGGTGACTAGGCTCACAGATATGACAGAAACTCCGGCGAAGCACACCTCCGGCCCGTCCGTCTTTCCCCCGTCATCCGAGTTCGCCGCTGCGGCCAACGCGACCGAGGAGTCCTACCGCGAGGCTGATGAGGACCGGCTGGCGTTCTGGGCCAAACAGGCCAATCGGCTCGACTGGGACACCCCGTTCGGCGAGGTGCTGGACTGGTCGGAGGCGCCGTTCGCCAAGTGGTTCGTCGACGGAAAGCTCAACGTCGCCTACAACTGTGTCGACCGGCACGTCGAGGCCGGCCACGGCGACCGGGTGGCGATCCACTGGGAGGGCGAACCGACCGGCGACAGCCGCGAGATCACGTACTCGGAGCTGAAGGCCGACGTGTGCAAGGCCGCCAACGCGTTCACCGATCTGGGCCTGGTCGCAGGCGACCGCGTAGCCATCTACATGCCGATGCTGCCCGAGGCGATCGTCTCGATGCTGGCGTGTGCACGGCTGGGCATCATGCATTCCGTCGTCTTCGCGGGATTCTCCGCGACGGCCCTGGCGGCCCGCATCGAGGATGCCGAAGCCAAGCTGGTGATCACCAGCGACGGGCAGTACCGCCGCGGTGAGGCGGTTTCGCTCAAGGAGTCCGTCGACGAGGCCTGCCAGGGGCAGAAGTCCGTCGAACATGTTCTTGTGGTGCGCCGCACCGGAATTGACACACCGTGGACCGATGGCCGCGACCTTTGGTGGCACGACACCGTGGACCCCGCTTCCGACGAGCACACGCCCGAGGCGTTCGACTCCGAGCATCCGCTGTTCCTGCTGTACACGTCGGGCACCACCGGCAAGCCCAAGGGCATCATGCACACCTCCGGCGGCTATCTGACGCAGTCGTCGTACACGCACTTCAACGTCTTCGACCTCAAGCCGGAGACCGATGTGTATTGGTGCACAGCGGATATCGGCTGGGTCACTGGCCACACCTATATCGTCTACGGTCCGCTGTCCAACGGTGCCACACAGGTCGTCTACGAGGGCACTCCCGCCTCCCCCAGCGAGCACCGGCATTTCCAGATCATCGAAAAGTACGGCGTCACAATCTATTACACGGCGCCGACGTTGATCCGCATGTTCATGAAGTGGGGCCGGGAGTTCCCCGACGCCCACGATCTGTCCAGCCTGCGGCTGCTCGGCTCGGTCGGTGAGCCGATCAACCCGGAGGCCTGGCGGTGGTATCGGGATGCCTTCGGCGGCAACAAGACTCCGGTCGTCGACACCTGGTGGCAGACCGAGACCGGTGCCATCATGATCTCACCACTGCCCGGCGTCACCGAGGCCAAGCCCGGCTCGGCGATGAAGCCAATACCCGGCATCACCGCCAAGATCGTCGACGAAGAAGGCAACGAACTGGTGGCGGGCGCCGACGAGGACGAGCATGTGACGGGTTACCTCGTGCTGGACCAGCCGTGGCCGTCGATGCTGCGGGGCATCTGGGGCGACCCCGAGCGGTACAAGGAGACGTATTGGTCGCGCTACGGCGACCAGGGCTGGTACTTCGCCGGTGACGGCGCACGGGTCGACTCCGACGGGTCCATCTGGCTGCTGGGCCGCATCGACGACGTGATGAACGTGTCGGGGCACCGCATTTCGACGACGGAGGTCGAGTCGGCGTTGGTCGGCCATTCGGGCGTGGCCGAGGCGGCCGTCGTCGGTGCGTCGGACGAGACCACCGGACAGGGCATCTGCGCGTTCGTCATCCTCGAGGGAAGCGCCAAGGACAGCGGCGACGAAATGGTGGAGGTGCTGCGCGAACAGGTCGCCAAGGAGATCGGGAAGATCGCGCGGCCGCGGGAGATCCACGTCGTGCCCGAGTTACCGAAGACCCGCAGCGGCAAGATCATGCGGCGATTGCTGCGCGACGTCGCCGAAGGCCGGGAGCTCGGCGACACGTCAACCTTGGTGGATCCCAGCGTGTTTGAGGCGATCAAGGCAGGCAAGGAGTAGATCAGGCGGCCGGCGCGGCGCCGATCGGGACGAAGCCCGAGCCGGGCCGACTCTTGGCGACGATGTCGGCCAGCTGCGTGTTGATGGACATGTTCACCGCCGGAGTGTGCAGCGGGATGTACTTGATGATGCACGTCGGCAGTTCCTCTGAGAACGCACCGTGGATCATGCCCACCAGCATGTTGTTGACCGTCACCGGAGCGCCGGAGTCGCCCGGCTGACCGCACACCTGGTTGATGAAGGTACCGGGCTGCTCGCCGGGGCCCCATGTCACTCCGCACGAATAGCCGGTGGTGCGGCCCAGCTTGCAGGCGACTTCACCGACGGTCGGGTCCGGGCCGATGCCGTCGATCTCAAAACCGTTGATGTTGTTGACCGGCCGCACCTTCTGCGGGTCGAATTCGATCACCGCGTAGTCCAGTGCGTCATTGCCTGCGACCATCGTGCCCACGACGCCTGCGCTCTCGGCGCCCTCGGCGGACACCTTCGCGCCAGGGCCACCGCAGTGCGCGGAGGTGAAGCCGATCAGGCTGCCGCGGTTGTCGTTGCCGATCGTGGTCAGCGTGCACAACGTGTCCCCGTCGACGACCAGACCCGAGCCACCGCCGAGGGTGACGGGGCCATCGGCGTGCGCGACGGCGGCCGCAGGCAACAGAAAGGTCAGAGCCGCGATCACCGCAACGGTGCTGCGGGCCAGGCCGCTGGTCCTCAACAGAACATCCCCCATCGACGCGCCCGACCCGCTTTGCCCACAGTCCGGCCAGTCTAACGTCGGCCGGGGATCGTTTAGCCGCGCGCCACGTGGCAACATGAACCGCGATGACATCAGATGCGGGAGGAACATCCGTGAGCGATCGCAGGAATGGCGCGCCGGCCACCGTGACCTCGATACCGCTGGTCGACCCGCACGCCGCCAAGGCGGACCCGTCCATCGGTGACCTCGTCAAAGACGCGACCACACAGGTGTCCACGCTGGTACGGGCCGAAGTCGAGCTGGCCCGGGCCGAGATCACCCGCGACGTGAAGAAGGGTCTCACGGGCAGCGTCTATTTCATCCTGGCGCTGGTGGTGCTGTTCTACTCCACGTTCTTCTTCTTTTTCTTCGTCGCCGAGCTGCTCGACACCTGGATCTGGCGCTGGGCGGCGTTCCTGATCGTGTTCGGGGTCATGGTCGTGGTCACCGCGGTGTTCGCCCTGCTGGGCTATCTCAAGGTGCGCCGCATCAGGGGGCCGAGACAGACCATCGAATCGGTCAAGGAGACACGCGAGGCGCTCACCCCGGGGCATGACAGGACCGGCCCGGCGATCGCGTCCGGCGACGGCAAGCCGGCCTCTACCGCCGACCCGTCGGGCTGGTAGTGCCACGGAGCCGCACCGGCGGCGACAGATGAGCCCACCCGATCCGTCGGTCGTTCGCATCGACGGTCCGTGGCGCCATCTTGAGGTGCACGCCAACGGAATTCGCTTCCACGTCGTCGAAGCGGAGTCCCCGGATGCGTCGACCACACGGTCCACGGAGCGGCCGCTGGTCATCCTGCTGCACGGGTTCGGCTCGTTCTGGTGGTCGTGGCGCCATCAGCTGCGCGGCCTGACCGGCGCCAGGGTGGTCGCCGTCGATCTACGCGGCTACGGCGGCAGCGACAAGCCGCCCCGCGGCTACGACGGCTGGACCCTGGCGGGCGACACCGCAGGCCTGGTGCGGGCGCTCGGACACAAGAGCGCGACGCTGGTCGGTCACGCCGACGGCGGACTGGTCTGCTGGGCGACGGCGGTGCTGCACCCGCGCGTGGTCCGGGCCATCGCAGTCGTCAGCTCGCCTCATCCAGTCGCGTTGCGCGCCTCGGCGCTGACGCGACGGGACCAGGGCCTGGCGCTGCTTCCGTGGATGTTGCGCTACCAGGTGCCGATGTGGCCCGAGCGCTCGTTGACCCGGCACAACGGTGAAGAACTCGAACACCTCGTGCGCAGCAGGGCTAGCGGGAAATGGCTGGCCTCCGAAGACTTTTCCGAAACGATCGGACATATGCGACGAGCGATTCAGATCCCCTCGGCGGCCCATTCGGCGCTGGAGTACCAACGCTGGGCAGTGCGAAGCCAATTCCGCGCTGAAGGTCGCCGGTTCATGCGTTCGATGAAGCGTCCGCTCAACGTCCCCGTCCTGCATCTGCGCGGCGACGTCGACCCGTACGTCCTCGCCGACCCGGTGTACCGCACGCAGCACTACGCGCCACACGGCCGCTACGTATCCATTTCCGGTGCAGGACATTTCGGTCACGAAGAGGCGCCGACAGTGGTCAACGAGCAGTTGTCGCGGTTCCTGAAGCAGGTGTACGGGTCCTGATCACGAGACGCAGGCGCCGGTCGCGACGGGCTGGGTGTTGCCGAGCTTGCCGAGCTGACGCGCAACCTCCTCGGCGGTGAGTACGAAACCGGTGTCCGCGTCGTCGACCGCGGCGCCGAACACCACACCGAGCACCTTGCCGCTCCGATCGATCATCGGTCCACCTGAATTCCCCTGGCGCACACTGCCTCTGATCGTGTACACCTCCCGGGTGACAGTGGTGCTGCGGTAGATGTCGGGCCCGTTGAGCTCGATGACCTCGCGGACTCGAGCCGGGGTGGCGACGAAGTCCCCGCCGCCCGGATACCCCATGACCACGGCATCGGTGCCGGTTGTCGCCGGCGCCTCCGCGAACGCCAGCGGCGCCGACGGCAGGTTCGGCACGTCGAGGATCGAGATGTCGGCGAGTGGGTCGTAGGACACCACGGACGCGTCATAGGTCTGGCCGTCGACCTCGACCGTGACGCTTTCGGAGCCCGCGACGACGTGCGCGTTCGACATCACCCGGTTGGGTGAAACGACAAAACCGCTGCCCTCCAACACTTTCTGGCATCCCGGTGCGACGCCGCGGATCTTCACCACGCTCGGCCGCGTCGCCGCGACGACCGGGTCGGCGGCCAGCGCGGCGTCGGGCGCATCGACGGCCACGATCGGCGTGCGGCCGAACGGTTGCAGGACATCCGGCAGACCAGAGGTGTCCAGCAGCCCCGACAGCCGGGTCGGCACCGACCTCAGCCAACTCGGCGCGACGTCGTTGACCTGCTTGAGCACCTTCGAGCCTCGCACCGCGGCAGCCAGGTTCGGCTGGTCGGAGGACTGCAGCGGGTAGGTCAGCATCCACGCGGCCACCAGCACCGCGACGATCTGCAGCGCCACCCCGATCGTCGAGTCGATGGTGCGCATCCCGGAGTTGCGGATCGCGCCACGCACCGCCCGGCCCAGCACCACGCCCGCGATCTCACCGACCACGACGAGGGCGAGGATCAGGAACAGGGTCACGAACAGCTTGGTGCGCGGACCGTCGATGTTGGCGACCACATGCGGGGCCAACAACACGCCGGCCACCGCTCCGAGCACGACCCCGACGAACGACAGCAGCGAGCCCAGCGCGCCCGAGCGCCAGCCCGAGATGGCGGCGACGAAGGCGACCGCAAGGACGGCGAGGTCAAGCCATTGCGACGATGTCATGGTTGGGCCCCACCCTAACCGGCACTGTCGTCTCCGCGGCCGACGAGTGCCATTGCGTCTTCGACTTCGCGGATGTCGTCGGTGTCCCACGGCTGGGCCCAGCCGGCGACGTCGAGCATCGCCGAGATCACCTGCCCGGTGAACCCCCACACCAACATCTCGTTGAGCAGAAACGCCGGGCCGGCCGTGCGGCGGGTGTTCTCCTTGCGGTACACCATGATTCGGTTCTCGTGGATTGACGAACGCCCGAACCGGAACGCGCGCGACGATCGCCGTTTCGGACTCGTCCACCACCGCCACGGGCCCGGGGTCGGATGAATAGGCGAGCACCGGCACGACGTGGAAGCCCGACGGCGGGATGAACATCCGCTCCAGCGTGCACAGCGGCTGCAGCCGGCTGATGTCGATTCCGGTCTCCTCGTTGGCTTCACGCAGCGCGGTGTGCACGGGGCCGCCGTCGCCGGGGTCGGCCGCCCCGCCCGGGAATGCCGCCTGCCCGGCGTGGTGGCGCAGCGTCGACGCCCGCACAGTGACCAACAGATCCGCGTCGTCGGGCAGACCGCCCGACGCGGACTCGGGCGGGCCCGAGAACAGCACGAGCACCGCGGCATCGCGGCCGTCGCCGGAGACCGCGGCCTTCGCGTTGGCGGCCATCACCATCGCAAGCACCTCGGGCGGTACCCGCCGGCGGTAGGCGCTCTTCACGTCGCGGCAGTTGTCGACCAGCGGCTTGAGCCAGGGCGGGGCGGCGTCGGGGGCCAACTCGGCCACCTCGCTGCCCCAGCTCACCCCGACTCCCCTTCTTCTAGCCGACCGTCGGTCCCACCGCCGCCGCGATCTCATCGGCGCTGGCGAAGGACCGCGGCAGGATTTCGGCAACGCTACCGTCCGAACGCAGCACCACCGTCGCGGGCATCACGTTCGGGACCTTCAGCGCGGCCGCTATCAGCCGGCGACCGTCCTGCAGTGTCGGCAGGTGCACGCCCAGTTCGGCCAGTCGCAACAGACCCGCCGTCTCGTTTTCGTCCTGATGCACCGTCAGCACAGTCACCTCGGGTCCGACCCGGCGCTGGTACTCGGCCATCGCGGGCAGTTCCTCGGCGCACGGTGCACACCAGTAGGCCCAGAGGTTCAGCACGACCGTCCGGCCGGCCAGCGCGGTGGCGACGTCCACGCTGGACCCGTCGCCCGCGCATTCCAGCGTGATGCCCCGCAGCGCGCCGGGACCGTCTCCCGTGCCGGGGCCCGGGCACGGACGGAGGTCGGCACGCGCTCTTGGCTGCGCCAACGCCTCGGCGGTGTCGGCGCCGCGGCGATCGCGTGCCGTCCCGTCGCCCGGCGATCCGGTGGGCGATTCGCCAGCACCCAACTGCGCCCACAGCGCCGCCCCGAGAGCAACGACAACCGCCATCACGGCGACCGTCCATCGTGTCGAGGTGCGCATCGAGGTAGCCGATCGCCGGCTACAGCCCGGCCAGTGCCAGCAGGTGTTCGGTCTCCGGGCCTTTGACGAGCGGCGCGGCGATCAGCGGGTCGGTCGGGCCGGTGCCGAACGAGGGGCAGTCCTTGGCGAGCACACAGACGCCGCAGGCCGGTTTGCGCGCATGGCACACCCGCCTGCCGTGGAAGATCACCCGGTGACTGAGCAGCGTCCACTCACTGCGCTCGATGAGCTCACCGATGGCGTGCTCGACCTTGACGGGGTCCTCTTCGGCGGTCCAGTGCCAGCGGCGGACCAGTCTGCCGAAATGGGTGTCGACGGTGATGCCAGGAATGCCGAAGGCATTACCCAGGATGACGTTGGCTGTCTTGCGGCCGACGCCTGGCAGCGTGACGAGCTCCTCCATCGTCGCGGGCACCTCGCCGTCGAATCGCGCCACGAGTTCCTGGCCCAGGCGCATCAGCGAGTTGGCCTTATTGCGGTAGAAACCGGTGGGCCGAACCATTTCTTCGAGTTCGGTGCGGTCGGCCTGTGCGTAGTCCAGCGCGGTGCGGTACTTCTTGAAGAGCGCAGGAGTGGTGAGGTTGACCCCCTTGTCGGTGCTCTGCGCGGAGAGAATCGTCGCGACAGTCAACTCGAGCGGATTGGTGAAGTCGAGCTCGCAATACACATGCGGAAATGCCTGTGCCAGCTCGCGATTCATCCGCCGGGCGCGCCGGATGAGGCCGAGGCGGGTTTCGTCGTCCCGCTTACGAGCGCGCTTGGGCATCGGTCACGAGAGTCAGCGTACTGAGGACCGGTGACAGCCCACTGCGGACCGGTGACAATTTGTAATCCCGCTGAGACCTTCGCCGTGTTTACTTCACCATTGTGTCGTGGTTGCTCGTGGCGTTGATCCCGGGGTTGCTGATGTTGGCGACCTTCGGGCTCGAACGACTCGAAACGGGCCTGAACCGCGACACCGTCTCGGCCACCGATGTCGATGAGTTTCTCCAGCAAGCCGACGCCGTCGACGTCGACACGCTGGCACGCGACGGTATGGGCCCCGCGCTGGACCGCCTGCATCAACGCCTGCAGGAGCGGGAGTCGGTGAACAACGGGCGGACCACCAACGGCGTCAACTCCGGTTTGCCGACGCGGCTTTACGTCCATCACGGGGCGAATACTGAGTTTCAGCGGACTCCACACGCCTATCGTGTGTAGCGTGGGCTGGTCGCGAAAAAACGTACCTCTAGACTGATTTCGCTAACCAGTAAGAGGTCAGTTTCCGCATGTCATATCACCCAATAGCTTAAGAGGGGCAACGTGGACGAGATCCTGGCGAGGGCCGGAATCTTCCAGGGGGTCGAACCCAGCGCCGTTTCCGCGCTGACCAAGCAGCTGCAGCCCGTCGACTTCCCACGCGGGCACACCGTATTCGCAGAGGGCGAACCGGGCGACCGGCTGTACATCATCGTCTCGGGCAAGGTGAAGATCGGCCGCCGCTCGCCCGATGGCCGTGAGAATCTGCTCACCATCATGGGGCCGTCGGACATGTTCGGCGAGCTGTCGATCTTCGACCCCGGACCGCGGACGTCCAGCGCGACCACCATCACCGATGTTCGCGCCGTGTCGATGGACCGTGACGCGCTGCGCGCCTGGATCGCCGACCGACCCGAGATCGCCGAGCAGCTGCTGCGGGTGCTGGCCCGCCGGCTGCGCCGCACCAACAACAACCTTGCCGACCTGATCTTCACCGACGTGCCCGGCCGGGTGGCCAAGCAGCTGCTTCAGCTGGCGCAGCGGTTCGGCACGCAGGAGGGCGGCGCGCTGCGCGTGACGCACGACCTGACGCAGGAGGAGATCGCCCAGCTTGTCGGCGCATCGCGCGAGACGGTGAACAAGGCGCTGGCCGACTTCGCCCACCGCGGCTGGATTCGCTTGGAGGGCAAGAGCGTATTGATCTCCGACAGCGAGCGCCTGGCCCGTCGCGCGCGCTAGCTCCGTAGGTAGTCCAGCTGGGCTTGGACGCTCCACTCCGCTGCGTCCCATAGCTTTTCGTCGACGTCGGTGTAGACATGCTCGACGATCTGTCGCGCGGTGGCGTCGTCACCGAGTGTGCGCACCGCGTCACGCACCTGGTCCAGTCGCTCCTCGCGGTGCGCGAGGTACATGTCGCTGACCGCTTCCAGGTCCACGAGATCCGGGCCGTGGCCCGGCAGGACCGTGCGGTGGCCGAGGCCGCGCAGCCGCTGCAGCGACTCGAGATAGTCCCGCAGGCTGCCGTCCTCCTTGTCGATGACCGTCGTGCCGCGCCCGAGCACCGTGTCCGCGGTCAGCACGGCGTCGTCGAGCAGGAACGACACCGAGTCCGCGGTGTGCCCCGGCGTGGCCATCACCGTGATTCGCAGGCCCGCGGCGTCGATCACCTCGCCATCGGTCAGCGGCCCGCCGAGACCGCGCAGGAACCCGCTTCCCACGGCGCGGACCACCGCGCCGGTGCGCTCGACGATCTTGTCGATGCCGCCGGTGTGGTCCTCGTGCTTGTGGCTGATCAGCACCAGCGGGATCGTGCCGAGCTCGGCGATCAGCGCGATGTGCTCGTCGTCTTCGGGACCGGGGTCGACGACGACCATCTCGTCGCTGCCCGGCCCCCGCAGCACCCAGGTGTTGGTGCCCTCGAGCGTCAGCAACCCGGGGTTGTCGCACAGCAGCACCGACGCGGTCTCGGTCACCGGACGGAGCTTCTTGTACGCGGGGCTGCTCGATCGTCGCTCACGCGACCTCGCCCGATCGTCGCTCACGCGACCGTGCCCGATCGTCGCTCACGCGACCTCGACGATGATCTCGACCTCCACCGGCGAGTTCAGCGGAAGCTCGGACACCCCGACCGCCGAACGCGCGTGGGCGCCCGCGTCGCCGAAGACCTCCCCGAACAGTTCAGACGCACCGTTGACCACCCCGGGCTGGCCGTGGAATCCAGGCGCTGACGCCACGAAGCCGACCACCTTGACGATGCGGACGATCGCGTCGATGCCCGACGAGCGAGTCGACCGCGGACAACGCGTTGAATGCGCAGATGCGGGCCATCGCCTTGGCTTCCGCGGTCGTCACCTCTGCGCCGACCTTGCCGGGTTTGGACAGATCGCCACCGTGCAACGGCAGCTGTCCGGCGGTGTAGACCAGGTTGCCGGTCCGCACGGCCGGAACGTAGGCAGCCAGCGGCTTGACGGTCTCGGGCAACTCGAAGCCGAGCTCCTTCAACCTCTCGGAGTGGCTCATTTCGGCCGCTTGAGGTAGGCCACGTGCTGCTCACCGGTCGGGCCGGGAAGAACCGACACCAGCTCCCAGCCGTCTTCGCCCCACTGGTCGAGGATCTGTTTGGTTGCGTGCGTCAACAGCGGAACGGTGGAGTACTCCCACCGGGTCGGTTCGCTCATGTGGCTGAGCTTATCGGGCAGCGGATACCCACTTGGTTAGCATGCAGTGGTGGCAACCACCCCTAACGGCCGAAACACGCTCGGCTGGCCGTCCCGCCTGACGAAGGCGCGTCTGCATTTCGTCACCGGCAAAGGCGGAACCGGCAAGTCCACCATCGCTGCCGCGCTGGCACTCGCCCTGGCAGCCGGCGGCCGCAGAGTCTTATTGGTGGAAGTCGAAGGGCGCCAAGGCATTGCGCAGCTGTTCGACGTGCCGCCACTGCCCTATCAAGAGGTCAAGATCGCGACCGCCGACGGCGGCGGACAGGTCAACGCCCTGGCGATCGACACCGAGGCCGCGTTCCTCGAATACCTCGAGATGTTCTACAACCTCGGCCTGGCCGGGCGCGCGATGCGCAGGATCGGGGCGGTCGAGTTCGCGACGACGATCGCGCCGGGCCTGCGCGATGTGCTGCTCACCGGCAAGATCCGCGAGATCGTGACTCGCGCGGAGAAGGGCAAGCAGCCGGTGTACGACGCCATCGTCGTCGACTCGCCGCCGACGGGACGCATCGCCCGGTTCCTCGACGTCACCAAGGCGGTTTCCGACCTTGCCAAGGGCGGCCCGGTGCACTCGCAGGCCGAAAGCGTGGTCAAGGTGCTGCACTCCGATCTCACCGCCATTCATTTGGTCACCCTGCTCGAGGCGCTGCCGATTCAGGAGACGCTGGAGGCCATCGACGAGTTGAAGGCTCTCGGCCTGCCGATCGGCAGCGTCATCGTCAACCGGAACATCCCGGCCTTCCTGCCCGCCGATGACCTGGCCAAGGCGGCCGAGGGCGACATCGACGCCGACGCTGTGCGCGCGGGTCTTTCCGGTGCTGGAATCACGTTGTCCGACAGTGACTTTGCCGGACTGCTCACCGAGGCGATTCAGCACGCCACGAGGATCAAGGCTCGCGCCGAGAGCGCTGAGCAACTCGACGAACTCGATGTGGCGCGCCTGGAGCTGCCACAGATTTCCGACGGCGTCGATCTCGGCAGCCTCTACGAACTGGCCGAAGCGCTTGCCAATCAAGGAGTCCGGTAGATGAGTACCACGCCCCCCGCCCTGGACATGGGCGCGATCCTGAATGACAGGGCCAATCGTGTGGTGGTGTGTTGCGGCGCAGGCGGTGTCGGCAAGACCACCACCGCCGCGGCGATGGCGTTGCGCGCCGCAGAATACGGCCGCACGGTCGTGGTGCTGACCATCGACCCTGCCAAGCGGCTCGCACAGGCACTCGGCATCAAGGATCTCGGCAATACGCCGCAGCGGGTGCCCCTTGCTCCGGAGGTGCCGGGCGAGCTGCACGCGATGATGCTCGACATGCGCCGCACGTTCGACGAGATGGTGACTCAGTACTCGGGACCCGAACGCGCACAAGAGATCCTGGACAACCAGTTCTATCAGACAGTGGCGACCTCGCTGGCGGGCACTCAGGAATACATGGCCATGGAGAAGCTCGGACAGCTGCTCGGCGAAGACAGGTGGGACCTCGTAGTCGTCGACACGCCTCCCTCGCGTAACGCTCTGGACTTCCTCGACGCCCCAAAACGGTTGGGCGGCTTCATGGACAGCCGGCTATGGAAGCTGCTGTTGGGTCCCGGTCGCGGCATCGGGAAGTTGGTGACGGGCGCCATGGGGCTGGCCATGCGCGCACTCTCGACGGTGCTGGGCTCGCAGATGCTTTCGGACGCAGCCGCGTTCGTCCAATCGCTTGACGCCACATTCGGCGGGTTCCGGGAAAAGGCCGACCGCACCTATGAACTGTTGAAGCGGCGCGGCACTCAGTTCGTCGTAGTGTCCGCGGCCGAGCCGGATGCGCTGCGCGAGGCGTCGTTCTTCGTGGACCGGCTCTCCCAGGAGCACATGCCGCTGTCCGGGCTGATCCTCAACCGCACCCACCCGATGCTGTCGACGCTGCATGCCGACAAGGCTTCCGAAGCCGCGGATGCCCTCGAAGCCGCGGATCCCGACTCACTGGCGGCGGCGGTGCTGCGGGTTCACTCCGACCGGGCCGGGACGGCCAAACGCGAGATCAGGCTGCTGTCGCGGTTCACCGGCGCCAATCCACATGTGGCGATCGTCGGCGTGCCGTCGCTGCCATTCGACGTGTCCGACTTGGAAGCGCTGCGAGCGATCGCCGATCAGATCACCGGCGAGGCGGCCTAGACGGCGCTGCGGTGTTTGCGCTGGGCGGCGAAGAAATCGGCCCAGGAAACCACCTCGGGGTGCTGCTTGAGAAGGGCGCGGCGCTGGCGTTCGGTCATGCCTCCCCACACACCGAACTCGACGCGGTTGTCCAGGGCGTCGGCCCCGCACTCCAAAATCACCGGGCAATGCCTGCAGATCACTGCGGCTTTGCGCTGCGCGGCCCCCCGCACGAACAGCTCATCGGGATCCGCCTGGCGGCATCGAGCCTGCGACACCCAGGCGATTCGCGCCTCAGCCTCGGCCCCCTGGACAATACTGTGAGCAGACGAACTCATATTCGTCCGGCGTGCGGCGGTCCTAGTACCTGACACCAGCGGGTCCCTTCGTTCCAGCCGCCCCCCAGCGACGGCGCAGTACTCCGGTGTAGAGCGCTGATGCGATCTACGCCACATTGCGAGGGTCGAGTGTGACCTGTATCGCACTGTGTGGACAACATAGGTGGTCAAAGCCGTTCTGCGCAATACGTACGTGGCCACTTTTTTGGGACGACCGTGCCGTCAGGTGGCTAAATTGACGCGGTCGCAGGTTAATGGCAGCCCCCGGCCTGGCAATCGACCGTCCAAGGTTGCCGATTTGCGTCGTCGTTACTCTGTACGACATGCCGGAGCGCCCGCCGAACCGCCCTGACACCCCGGCCCCGATGGCGGTCACGGTCATCAAGCTCGCTTGGTGCTGTCTATTGGCCAGTGTGGTCGTCGCGGGGCTGATGTTTCCCCTGGTCGGCGGCTTCGGCCTGATCTCGAACCGGGCATCAGACGTGGTTGCCAACGGCTCGGCCCAGCTGGTGGAGGGCGAGGTTCCGCAGGTGTCGACGATGGTCGACGCGAAGGGCAACGTGATCGCGTGGCTGTACAACCAGCGCCGGTTCGAGGTGCCCGGCGACCAGATCGCCAACACCATGAAGTTGGCGATCGTCTCCATCGAGGACAAACGGTTTGCCGAGCACAACGGGGTGGACTGGCAGGGCACGCTGACCGGCCTTTCGGGCTATCTGTCTGGAAACCTCGACACCCGCGGCGGCTCCACCCTCGAGCAGCAGTACGTGAAGAACTACCAACTGCTCGTGATCGCGCAGACGGACGCGGAGAAGCGGGCGGCGATCGAGACCACCCCGGCGCGCAAGCTGCGCGAGATCCGGATGGCCCTGACTCTGGACAAGACGTTCACCAAACCCGAGATCCTGACCCGCTACCTGAACCTGGTGTCGTTCGGCAATAACTCGTTCGGCGTCCAGGACGCGGCACAGACATATTTCGGCATCAACGCCTCCGAGCTGAACTGGGAGCAGGCCGCGCTGCTCGCGGGCATGGTCCAGTCCACCAGCACGCTCAATCCGTACACCAACCCCGATGGGGCGCTCGCCCGTCGAAACCTGGTGCTGGACACCATGATCGACAACATCCCTGAAGAGGCCGACGCGCTGCGCGCAGCCAAGGAACAGCCGCTGGGCATCCTGCCGCAGCCCAGGGAGCTGCCCCGCGGCTGCATCGCAGCGGGTGACCGCGCGTTCTTCTGCGATTACGCCCTCGAGTACCTGGCCCGAGCCGGAATCAGCAAGGAGCAGGTCGCCAAGGGCGGCTATCTCATCAAGACGACC
The DNA here is from genome assembly GCA_963766945.1 of uncultured Actinomycetota bacterium. Classification (GTDB taxonomy): domain Bacteria; phylum Actinomycetota; class Actinomycetes; order Mycobacteriales; family Mycobacteriaceae; genus Mycobacterium. The sequence continues at coordinate 148,534 of CAVYCT010000014.1, read as the reverse complement.
CTCGATCCCGATGTGCAGATCCCGGTGAAGGCCGCGATCAACGACATCGCGAGCCCCGATCTCGACGGCATAGCCAGCGTGATGAGCGTGATCAAACCGGGCAAGGAATCCCACCCGGTGCTGGCGATGGCCAGCAACCGGACCTACGGGCTGAACATGGACGCCGGGGAGACCATGCAGCCCCAGCCGTTCTCGCTCGTTGGCGACGGCGCCGGGTCGGTGTTCAAGGTCTTCACCGTGGCCGCCGCACTGGACATGGGCATGGGCATCAACGCCCAGCTGGACGCCCCGGCCCGGTTCCAGGCCAAGGGCCTTGGCAGCGGCGGCGCCAAGGGCTGCCCGCCGCAGACGTGGTGTGTGCAGAACGCGGGCAACTACCGCGGCCAGATGAGCGTCACCGACGCGCTGGCCACGTCGCCGAACACCGCGTTCGCCAAGCTGATCTCGCAGGTCGGCGTGCAGCGCGCCGTCGACATGGCGGTCAAGCTGGGCCTGCGGTCCTACGCCCTGCCTGGCACCGCCCGCGACTACGACCCGGAGAGCAACGAGAGCCTGGCCGATTTCGTCAAACGGCAGAACCTCGGCTCGTTCACGCTGGGCCCGATCGAGGTCAACGCGCTGGAGCTGTCGAACGTCGCGGCGACCCTGGCGTCGGGCGGCACATGGTGCCCGCCGAACCCGATCGCCGAGGTCACCGACCGTGACGGCAAGCCGGTGTCGGTGACCACCGAGACGTGCGAGCAGGTCGTGCCCGAGGGGTTGGCCAACACCCTGGCGAATGCGCTGAGCCACGATGACCAGGGCAACGGCACCGCGGCGGGGTCGGCGGGTGCGGCGGGCTGGGATCTGCCGATGTCCGGCAAGACCGGCACCACCGAGGCCAGCCGGTCCTCGGGCTTCCTCGGCTTCACCAACCAGTACGCGGCCGCGAACTACATCTACGACGACTCGACCGCGCCGGGCGCGCTGTGCTCCTTCCCGCTCCGCCAATGTGGCGGTGACGGCAATCTGTTCGGCGGTAACGAGCCGGCCCGAACCTGGTTCACGGCGATGAAGCCGATCGCCAACAATTTCGGCGACATCGCGCTGCCGCCGACCGATCCGCGCTACGTCGACGGCGCGCCAGGGTCGAAGGTGCCAAGCGTTTCCGGCATGACCGAGAGCACCGCACGCCAGCGGCTGCGCGATGCCGGCTTCCAGGTGGCCAACGAGTCGACACCGGTGAACAGCTCGGCGCCCTACGGTGCGGTGGTCGGCACATCGCCGACCGGGCAGACGGTTCCCGGCTCGATCATCACGATCCAGATCTCCAACGGCATCCCGCCACCACCGCCGCCACCTCCGCCCGGCGCGATCCCCGGGCTTCCCGGTGGGCCGCCGGTGGAAATGGGCTCGACGGTCGTCGAGATTCCCGGACTACCGCCGATCACCGTCCCGGTGCTCGGTCCCCCGCCGCCACCGCCGCCGCCTCCGGGGTTTCCGCCCCCACCGTGATCGTGCTGCACGTTTGCCCGCGCCGACCAGGGTGAAATCGGTGTGCGCGGGCAACTGGCAGTAGGCTCTCGTGCATGCCAGCCTCTTCGATCCTGAAGACCGCCTCGGTTCTCAGGAGCACAGCAGCCGTGGCCGCCGGATCACTCGTGGCCGGGATCGGCTATGCGTCGCTCATCGAACGCAACGCGTTCGTCGTGCGTGAAGTGACGATGCCGGTGCTGTCGCCCGGATCGACGTCGTTGAAGGTGCTGCACCTCAGCGATATCCACATGCGGCCCACCCAGCGCCGCAAGCAGGCCTGGCTGCGGGAATTGGCCCGCTGGGAACCGGACCTGGTCGTCAACACCGGCGACAACCTCTCCCATCAGAAGGCGGTGCCGTCCGTCGTGCAGGCGCTCGGCGATCTGCTGTCGCTGCCCGGTGTCTTCGTCTTCGGAAGTAACGACTACTTCGCCCCGCAGGCCAAGAATCCGCTGAACTACATCACCAAGCCCAGTCACCGCGTCCACGGGGAACCGCTGCCGTGGCAGGACCTGCGCGCGGCGTTCACCGAGCGCGGCTGGCTGGACATGACGCACACCCGCCGGGAGTTCGAGGTGGCCGGTCTGCGGATCGCTGCCGCGGGCGTGGACGACCCGCACCTGTCGCGGGACCGCTATGAGACCATCGCCGGCCCGGCCGGCCCCGCGGCGGAGCTGAAGCTGGGGTTGACCCATTCGCCCGAGCCGCGCGTGCTCGATCGCTTCGCGGCCGACGACTATCAGCTGGTGCTGGCCGGCCACACCCACGGCGGGCAATTGTGCCTGCCGTTCTACGGCGCCCTCGTCACCAACTGCGACATCGACCGGTCGCGGGCCAAGGGCGCGTCGCTGTGGGGCGCGCAGATGCAGCTCCACGTCTCGGCGGGCATCGGCACGTCGCCGTACGCGCCGATGCGGTTCTGCTGCCGGCCCGAGGCCACGCTGCTGACGCTGGTGGCCGCCCCGACCGGGGGCCATGACGCCGGCGTGCGGGCGGGGCGTGTCCCACCCGAGCGTTTCGGTGCGGTGAACGCGCCACCGACAACAGCGACTCGTAGCCAGCCACGGGCATGGGTGGACAACGCGATCCGGTTGATCGAGGCCGACGCGCGCCGGAGCGCGGACACTCACCTGCTGCGTTACCCGCTGCCGGCCAGTTGGTGCGACGGCGTCGATGTGCAGCTCTATCTCAAGGACGAGTCGACCCACATCACCGGCAGCCTCAAGCACCGGTTGGCACGCTCATTGTTTCTGTACGCGCTGTGCAACGGCTGGATCGACGAGAACACCACGGTCATCGAGGCGTCCTCCGGGTCGACGGCGGTCTCGGAGGCCTACTTCGCGGACCTCCTCGGTCTGCCGTTCATCGCGGTGATGCCGTCATCGACCAGCGCCAGCAAGATCGCCCTGATCGAATCCCAAGGGGGCCGTTGCCATTTCGTCGCGAAGTCGTCTCAGGTGTACGACGAAGCCGAGCGGCTGGCGCACGGAGACGGGCGGCCATTACCTCGACCAGTTCACCAACGCCGAACGTGCCACGGACTGGCGCGGCAACAACAACATCGCCGAGTCGATCTTCGATCAGCTGCTCAACGAAACCCACCCGATTCCCGAGTGGGTAGTGGTCGGAGCCGGCACGGGCGGCACCAGCGCGACCATTGGGCGGTTCATCCGCTACCGCCGCCACGCCACCCGGTTGTGCGTGGTCGATCCGGAGAATTCCGCATTCTTCCCGTCGTATGCGCAGGGTCGGCGCGACCTGGTGACCGGGATGTCATCCCGGATCGAGGGCATCGGCACGGCCGCGGGTGGAACCGTCGTTCCTGCCCGATGTCGTCGATCGGATGGTCGTGGTGCCCGACGCGGCGTCCGTGGCGGCCGCACGCCACGTCAGCGCGGTGCTGGGCCGCCGGGTGGGTCCGTCGACCGGTACGAATCTGTGGGGGGCTTTCAGCCTGCTGGCCGAGATGATTGAGCAGGGACGCAACGGATCGGTGGTCACGCTGCTCGCCGACAGCGGCGACCGCTACGCGGACACCTACTTCTGCGACGAGTGGCTGATCAGCCAGGGCCTCGACCCGTCGGACCCCGCCGAGGTGCTGGTCGAATTCGAGCGATCTGGGCGCTGGCCCTGATCCTCGGATCCACCGGCGAGAGGCCCGTCGGAGGTCAAAAACAGCCACAACGCGGCCAGCGCGAAGAAACCCACATAGATTGAAGCTCCGAGTCCGGTCATTTCTTGCCTCGCTTCATCGGTTTCTGCTGTTAGTTTGCATAACGCCTCTGACAAGCCACATCCATCCCGCGGCGTGTCGTGTCGTGACGTACACCTCAGGGCAGAAGTCAACGTGGTCTGCCTCCTACGACGATTCGGCAGCGGATTGGGTTCGGGAAGTCGACAGTTCGCCGTCGCGCAACCGGCTCAATAGCGTTTGGCTTCGCGCCCTACCGGTGCGATACGCTGTCGTGGCTTCACGCGGGGTGTGGCGCAGCTTGGTAGCGCGCTTCGTTCGGGACGAAGAGGTCGTGGGTTCGAATCCCGCCACCCCGACTCGCGTCGTCGCAGATCACAGGCCCTGACCAGCAACTCTGGTCGGGGCCTTTTTCTGTTTCAGTCCGCAGTCGGTCCGCAGTACGGTCAAGAGCGGCCTGCCGTGCCTAATCGAGTGCAGATGATCGCAAGCGACGCGGCAGTGTGCCGTGGCGAACGTGGCGCTAAAGTGCACAAATCCTGGCTAACGTGACCAGATGATCGCCACGCGCGAAGTCACCTATGACGTCGACGGACTGACGATGGTGGCCCACTTGGCACAGCCAGACTGGCAAGTGTCCCTGGCAGGCAGTGCTCTTCGGACACGACGGAATCGGTCTCGATGACTATCAACGCGGCCGCGCCGACGACCTCGCCGAGCACGGCTACATCGCCCTCGTGATGGATTACCACGCTGGCCGGGCGTTCTTCGGCGACCCGGACGCGATACTGGCGCGGGTCATGCCACTGATGGCTGACCCCACCCGCATACACGCCATCGGCCGTTCTGCTCTCTGACGTTCTAATTACTGTGCCCGGCGCCGACCACGACCGGCTCGCAGCGCTCGGATACGGTGCCGGTGGCCGAATCGTGCTGGAACTTGCTAGCGCGAGAGTGCCATTCAAGGCACTCGCCGCGATCCATCCGGGCTTGCCAGCCGCCCGCGCCGAAGATTGGATTAACGTGGGCGGAGCCTACTTGCTATGCACAGGCTCCGAAGACCCACTCTGCACCCCCGATCAACTGTTCGCGTTCACCAGCGCGCTTCAGGACGCCGGAGTCGATTGGCGCGTAAACGTTTACGGCGGAGCCAAGCACGCTTTTTGGGCCGCTCCGATGCATCCTGACGGCTCATTCGCCGGTGGCACCGCCCACGTCGTCGCCACCGTGCCCGGCGTAGGACATCACGCTTTGCACGCCAAACGGGCGTGGCAGGCGGTGCTAGACCTGCTGGATGAGACAGTTGGAGCTTCGTCGGTTTCGATACAGCAGCCGTGACAAAGAGTTTCCTGCTCCGCGGTATCTCGTCGCGAGGTTCATCAACCGTTCCATTGCTTACGGGAGTCTATCCCTTAAGACGGCGAGAAATCCCGCTCCCATTTCCACTATGCCGATATCGTCGCTGCCGCGACTAAATAGCCACTCTATCCGCTCGACTGAGTCAGATCGACGGCTAGCTTCGAGCGGATTGTCGACCGGCATTGATGCGGGTAATCATTCGCCCGTGACGTTGCCATCGACGTCGTCGAACCCGCATTACCCGCGCCTGTCGGGCCGCTGTCGGCCACCATTCTGGACCTCCTGCGCGTGGGCGCCCGGCGCTTGCACGTCCGGCCTATCGACGTGCCCGTCTGCGAAGCCGATCCGTACGGGCTTGATCTGCAACTTTCTCTCTATGTCTGCTACGAGCTGCACTATCGCGGCTTCGCCGGAGTGAACGCGCGATGGGAGTGGAACCCCGCGCTGCTGCATGTGCGCGGGCGCCTCGAGGATGTATTCCTGAGCGCGGTGCGCCACGACGTCGGCGATATCGGGCCGGACGACACGGCCGCCGCCGAGATGGACGCGCTCTCGGTCGAGCCGGTCGACGGCAGGGGCCCGTCCTACTACCTGCGCGACGACGGCAGCTGGGACGCAGATGCGGGAGTACTTCGTCCATCGCTCGCTGTATCACCTCAAGGAGGGCGATCCGCACGCCTGGGCGATTCCCCGACTAACGGGCCAGGCCAAGGCGGCCTTCGTCGCCGTCGAGTTCGACGAGTACGGCGGCGGCCGAGGCGACCGCGTGCATCAGCATCTGTTCGCCGAGCTGATGGACGCCGCCGGGCTCGATGCGACGTACCTGGGCTACCTCGACGACGTGCCCGCCGCCGCGCTGGCGTCGGTCAACCTCATGTCGCTGTTCGGGCTGCACCGGGAATTGCGCGGCGCGGCGGTCGGCCATTTCGCGTCCACGGAGATCACGTCATCGCCCGGTTCGCGACGGCTGGTGGACGCGCTCGAACGCATGGGCGCGCCGGAACCGTGCGTGGCGTTCTACCGCGAGCACGTCGAGGCGGACGCCGTTCACGAGCAGGTGGTGCGCACCGACGTCGTCGGCGATCTGGTCGCCCGCGAACCGCATCTGGATCGCGACGTCGTCTTCGGCATCAGGGCCCGCGACGTCGTCGAAGACCGCCTCGCCGACCACCTCATGGACTGCTGGACGGCAGGTCGCTCGTCGCTACGCCGACCGCTGGCCTGACGTTCGCCGCGCCGCCTGCACCGATGGCTGGTGTCGCACAACGGATAGTTCTTGCTGCGGCGGCAGGTACATATCGCGACCATGAAGCGGTCCGACTCCACCACTGCTCCGTCGGGCAGCTCGATCCGTACCGGCCCCTGCACCATCACCGGCCCCGATGCGGCCACCCGCACAACGCGGGATTCGTTGTCGCTCATGGCTTGTCCGCTCGTGATGACCAACAGTTCTTCTTCGCGGCGGCCGGGCTCGAGACGTCCCGTGTCCTCCAGCCACTGCGCGCGCTGACGACAACACCGGCCCGAAGGGAATCCATTGGTAGGCAATGACTTCGGCGTCCAATCCGGCGCCGGCGAGCGCCGCGAGAGTCTGCCGCGGTACGGCGAACTCGGACTGCACCATCAGAAAGGTGCCGCCGGGAGAGAGCAGCTCGGACACCGCTGCGCACAGGGGGTCGAGCACGAGGCGGCCGTCATGGCCGCCGTCCCACGCCCGCGCCGGACCGATGTCCGACGGAAGTGCGGCCGCCTCGACCTCGGGATCATGTGGCACATAGGGCGGATTGCAGACAACCAGGTCGTACGGGCCGAATTCTCGCGCGCGTGCCCATGATCCCCGGTGCACCGCCACGTCGACGCCGGCGGAGAGAGCATTCATGCGAGCGCAACGAACAGCGGTGGGGCAGATATCGAAGGCGGCCACCTCTGAAGCACCTTGTTCACGCGCCGCGATCGCCACCACACCGCTACCGGTGCACAGGTCGGCGACCCGACGCCCGCGCGCGAGGCCGGTCTTCTCCATCACGTCGATGAGGAACGCGGGAGTCTTCCTGCGGGGCATAGACGCCCTCGATCGCGATCACAGGATCAACGACGTCGGTGTATGCGGTTGTCACACATCGGCCTTTCGACAAGTCTTCGCTGCGGCGTCGCAGCACGGTCGTGCATCAATGCCCCATCTCCGGGGTGTTAAACCGCCGCCAACCGTTTTGCCACACCGCCACGTGGGCACACCACCACCGTGCAAACCTCCGACATCGCCGCGTTGCCAGTCCGGCTCGGCGCCGCAGTTCGCCACGCGCGTGTGTTCCATCCCGCGGGGGTGCTCGCAGAGGGACTCCTCGAGCGAGTCGCGCCGTCCGGCGAGGGACTGCCGATGGTGTCATGCAATGTCGTCGGCCGGGTCTCCAAGGGCATCGGCCTGCGCGGCGCACTGCCCGACATCGCCGGCCTGGCCTGGCGCATGCCGCCGCCGCAGGATCTGCGATCGTGCGGCCCGTGGGACGTCCTGCTGGCGTCGACCGTCGCCAACAGCCGTCTTCTGCTCGCACCCGTTGCGTCCTGGTCGGGCACCACCTTCTCCAGCCTGATGCCGATGCGCCATCGGGGCCGCGCGTGGTGGGTGCGCGCCAGGCTCGCCACCGACATCGACACCGCTGGACTGAGCCTGGACGCCATCAGGGATCAAATCACTTCGGACGGAATCGTTTTCGACATTGATCAGGCGGCAGGTACCGGCGCCTTCCGGCCGCTCGCCCGGCTGACGCTTCGCCACCTCGATCCCAGCCTCGACGACATCGCGTTCGACCCCCTATTGCACTGCGACGCCGACGTGCGGCTGGTTCCCCGCTGGCTCGCCGATTTCCGGGGCGCCGCCTATCGGCGCAGCCGCGAGGGCCGCGACGTAGCGCTAGGCCGTCGGCTCGCCTCTGGTATCGGCCACATCGGGCGTTTGCTCACGCGTCGCCATGCCGCCTTCTCCGCCTTCGTCGGTAGGCCCAGGACGGCCGCCCTTCGGCTCGTCGGCGTCTTCGTCGTCGTAGATCCCTTTGCCGCGTGGCATGTGCTCCTCCTTCTAGCTCGAGATTCGAGCCTCGCGAAGCTTCTCCAGCAGCGAGCCCGCCGCCTCCTTCAGGAACAACTCCTGCCCCTCGTCGCCGATCTGGACGAGCGCGATATCGGTGAAGCCGGCCTCCCAGTACTCACGCACCGCGTCGACGATCGCGTCCAGATCGGGCCCGCACGGAATCGACTCGGCGACGTCCTCGGGCCGCACGAACTGCGTGGCCCCGTCGAAGCCTGCCGTCGTCGGCAGATCCGAGTTGACCGCCCAGCCGCCGCCGAACCAACGGAATTGGTCGTGGGCGCGCCGCACGGCGGTGTCGCGGTCGGGATCCCAGCAGATCGGGATCTGCCCGACCACCCGCACGTCGCCGGGCAGGCCGGTGGCCCGCCGGGCGTCGTGCCAGGCGTCGACGAGATCCTTGTTCGGCTCGACCGCGATCAGATGATCCGACAGCGGCGCGAACGTCTCGACCGACTGCTCGCCGGACACCGCGGTCGCGATCGCGACCGGTGTTTCCGGCAGGTCCCAGAGCCGTGCCGAGTCGACCTCGAAGTACTCACCCTTCCAGTCGACCAGTTCGCCGGTGAACAGCTCGCGGATGATCTGGATGGCCTCTCGCAGCATGTCCTGTCGCCGCGCGACGGTCGGCCAGCGCTGCACCGACCACGTGCTCGTTGAGGTTCTCGCCGCTGCCCAGCCCGAGCGTGAACCGCCCGTCGGCGAGGATCTGCAGGGTGGCGGCCTTCTGCGCGACGACCGCAGGGTGATAGCGCATCGTCGGGCAGGTGACGTAGGTGAACAACTCCACCCGGTCGGTCGCATGCGCGACGGCGCCGAGCACCGACCACGCGTACGGCGCGTGGCCCTGCGACGACAGCCACGGGAAGTAGTGGTCCGACGACACTTCGAAGTCGAAACCCGCCCGTTCCGCCGAAACGGCGTACCGGACAAGCTCTTTAGGTCCGCTCTGCTCTGTCATCAGGGTGTAGCCAAAACGGGTCATGACACCCGGGATACCCGAGAGCAGGATCGCGAAACGGCTACAGCCTGGCCTTGACCGCCGCTGAGATCCGGGCGCCGTCGGCCTTGCCCTCCGCGATCGCGGTCGCGGCCTTCATCACCTGGCCCATCTGCTTCATGCCGGGCCGCTCGCCGATCTCCTCGGCCACTTGCGCGATCGCGGTGTCGACGACATCGGCCACCTCGGCCTCGGTCAGCGGTGTCGGCAGGTATTCGTCGATGACGCGCGCCTCGGCGTGCTCGTTGGCGGCGAGTTCGCCGCGGCCGTTCTGGGTGTAGATCTCCGCCGACTCCGCGCGCTTCTTGGCTTCCTTGCCGAGCACCTTGATCACGTCGGCATCCGAGAGCTCGCGCGACTCCTTGCCCGCGACTTCCTCGGTCTGGATCGCCGCGAGCAGCATCCGCAGTGTCGCGGTCCGCAGCTTGTCCTGGGACTTCATCGCGGCCGTCAGGTCTGCGCGCAGCCGGTCTTTGAGTTCCGCCATGACGCAAACCTACGCTGGGCGGATTCGGCGCGGCGATCGACGACATTGTCAATCCGGACGGTGATGACAGGATGGTGGCCATGAGCAACGACGCCGGCGGGTCCGGTCCGGCCGGCGCCGCCGCCGGGCTACCCGCCACCTGGGTATCACGCCTCCGGGTTATCCGCCTCCGGGGTATCCACGCTCCCGCCTATGCACCCCCGCCGGGCTACGGCCCGCCGCCCGGTTACGGCCCGCCCGCCGCGGCTACGGGCCACCGCCCGGCTACGGCCCACCGCCCGGCTACGGACCGCCACCCGGGTACGGCCGCACCGCCGCTTCCCCCTCGCGCTCAAGCCCGGCGTCATTCCGCTGCGACCGCTGAGCCTGTCGGACATCTTCAACGGCGCCATCGCGTACGTCCGCGCGAATCCCAAAGCCACGCTCGGCCTGACCACCGTCGTGGTGGTCATCACGCAGCTACTGGCGCTCGCCCTCACCGTTGGTCCGTTGGCGATCATCGGCGAGCTGCAACCCGACGCTTACGGGCACGCGATCCGTCGATGGGCGCATTGATCGGATCGGCGGCGTCGGGCATCGCCGGCTGGCTCGCCACCGCAGCTGTCGGCGATCCTGCTGAGCGGCATGCTCACCGTCATCGTCGGAAGGGCGGTCTTCGGCGCCGGCATCACCATCGGCGAAGCGTGGCAACGTCTTCGGGGCCGGCTTTGGGCACTGATCGGCTATCTCCGTGCTGTGGCTGTTTGGCGTGGTCGCGCTGACCGCGATCGGCTTCGGCCTGGTGATCTGGATCGGGTTCGCCGCCGGGACGGTCCGCGGCACTGGTCATCGGCCTTCCGTTGGCGTTCGTGCTCTTCGCGCTCCTGATCTACCTATGGGCGATGCTGGCCTTCGCACCGGCGATCATCGTGCTCGAGCGCACCGGCATATTTGCGGCCATCGAGCGGTCCTTCAACTTGGTGAAGAAGGATTTCTGGCGGGTGTTGGGCATCCGGCTGCTCGCCGTAATCGTCGCCGAGCTGATCGCAGCGGCCGTCTCCATTCCGTTCAGCGTCGGCGGCCAATTCCTGGTGATGGCATCGTCATCGACGTCGATGACGTTGCTCGCACTGGTGCTGTTGGCCGTCGGCGGCGCGATCGGCCAGATCATCACGGCACCCTTCACCGCCGGCGTGGTGGTACTGCAGTACACCGACATGCGCATCCGCGCCGAGGCGTTCGACCTCGTGCTGCAGACCGGTGCCGCCCACGGAATCGGAGCACCGTCCGATTCGACCGACCATCTGTGGCTGACGCCGCCAACCCTGACGTGCCGACGATAGACATCGACCGCGATGCCGCCCACGAAGCCGCGCAGCGCGAACTCGCAAAGCCGATCTACCCCAAGCCTTCGTTGACCGAACAGATCAGCGACTGGCTCAGCGAGCTGCTGTACCGGCTCGGCCGCGCAGGCGCCTCGGTGCCGGGCGGCTGGCTGACCGTCGTCGTCATGCTGATTCTTCTCGCCGTCGCGATCGTCGTGGCAGTACGAATCGCGCGGCGCACCATGCGCACAAACCGCGATGGTGGCTATTCGCTGTTCGGCGAACAAGCACTCAGTGCCGCCGAACACCGCGCCACGGCGGAACAATTCGCCGCGGCAGGCAACTGGGCAGCCGCGATCCGTCATCGACTCAGAGCCGTTGCGCGCCAGCTGGAGGAGACAGCGGTGCTCGATGCCGTTCCCGGGCGAACCGCCACCGAACTCGCTCGCGATGCCGGACGGCAACTGCCTGACCTTGCCGGTGAATTATCGCAGGCGGCAACCGCTTTCAACGACGTCACCTATGGAGCAGCAGCCGGAACAGAACCCGCTTACCGGATGATCGCCGACCTCGACGACCACCTACGGTCACACACACCCACCGTCGCAGCGGATGCGTCGGCCACGTCGACAACGGCCGACGGGTGGGCGGAAGTCCGATGACAGCCGCCGCGCAACCGCAGGCCGATTCGGCCGTCGGCCCGACACTGGCGCAACGGTGGCGCAGCTGGCGGTGGGTCGCGCTCGCGCTGGTCGTCATCCTCGCTGTGTCGATATTGATCGCCTATCTGACCGCACCGCGCCCCGGCGGACTCGTTGGATCCGGCGTCCACATCGACCGACGGCGCACGGGCGCTCGTGACCCTGCTACGTGAGCACGGCGTCGACGTCGTCGAGGCACCCGACATCGCTGCGGTGGAACATGCCGCACGGCCCGATACGTTGATCGTGGTCGCTGCAGACGGCCCATTTGTACGACGAAGAGCTGCTGCAGCGGCTGGCCGGCCTGCCGGGCGATCGGCTTGTCGTGGCACCGATCTCGCGGACTCGCGAAGCACTCGCGCCGCGAGTCGATGTCGCCGAGGCGAGCCCGTTCGGAGACGGCACGCCGGACTGCGATCTGCGGGAGGCCAATCGCGCGGGTTCGGTCCGGCTCGGCATCAGCTGAGTGCGTATGAGGCATTCGGCGACGTACCCGTCACACAGCTGTTACGGCGGGGCCCTCGTTCGATACTCCGATGACGGGCGTGTGGTGACGGTCATCGGCGCCTCCGATTTCATGACGAACGCCGGGCTGCTCGAAGAGGGCAACGCCGCTCTGGCGATGAACCTTGCAGGCACGCATTCGCGGATGATCTGGTACGCACCGCAATACACCGAAGACGAATCCGAAGGCGCTGCCACGCTCTCCGACCTCATCCCCGATCAGGTGACGTGGATAGTGTGGCAACTGGCGCTGGCGGTGGTGCTGCTCGCACTGTGGAAGGGCCGCCGCATTGGTCCGCTGGTAGCCGAACGGCTGCCCGTCGTGGTGCGCGCGTCGGAGACGGTCGAAGGCCGCGGCCGGCTATACCGCTCACGGCGCGCCCGCGACCGCGCCGCACGAAGCGCTGCGCACCGCCGCCCTTCAGCGGATGGCGCCCCGCCTCGGCCTCGGCCCACGACGCGGACCCACCCGCCGTCGTGCAGGCCGTCGCCGCGCACTGCGCGGTTCACCCACAGACGGTGGCGCACACCATGTTCGGCCCGCCACCGACAACCGACGACGAGCTGGTCATCCTCGCTCGCGAACTCGACGACATCGAAAGGCAGGTCGCACAGTCGTGACACAGCCAACTCACAACTCGGACCCAGCGCGAAACGCATTGCTGGCGCTGCGCACTGAGATCGCCAAGGTGGTGGTCGGGCAGGACGCGGTGGTCAGCGGGCTGGTGATCGCGCTGCTGTGCCGCGGCCACGTTCTACTCGAAGGCGTGCCGGGCGTCGCGAAGACGCTGTTGGTGCGCACCCTCGCGGCCGCGTTGCAGCTCGAATTCAAGCGCGTGCAATTCACCCCGGACCTGATGCCCGGCGATGTCACGGGTTCGCTCGTATATGACGCCCGCACAGCCGAATTCGAGTTCCGCTCCGGTCCGGTGTTCACCAACCTGCTGCTGGCCGACGAGATCAACCGGACGCCGCCGAAGACGCAGGCGGCCTTGCTGGAGGCCATGGAGGAACGCCAGGTCAGCGTCGAGGGCGAGGCACGGCCGCTGCCTGACCCGTTCATCGTCGCCGCGACGCAGAACCCGATCGAATACGAGGGCACCTACCAGCTGCCCGAGGCACAACTCGACCGGTTCCTGCTCAAGCTGAACGTTCCGCTACCGCCGCGCGACGAAGAGATCACCATCCTCGACCGGCATGCCCGCGGGTTCGACCCTCGCGATCTTTCGGCGGTACAGAGCCGTCGCGGGAACAGCCGAGTTGGCGGCGGGCCGCGAGGCGGTTCGTCAGGTGCTCGTCGCCGACGAGGTGCTCGGGTATATCGTCGACATTGCCGGTGCCACAAGGCATTCACCGTCCCTGCAGCTCGGTGTGTCCCCGCGTGGCGCGACGGCGCTGTTGGCGACGGCCCGGTCCTGGGCATGGCTGTCCGGTCGCACCTACGTCACCCCCGACGACGTCAAGGCGATGGCACGCCCGACGTTGCGACACCGAATTCAGCTGCGGCCGGAGGCCGAACTCGAGGGTGCCAATCCCGACGGCGTGTTGGACGGCATTCTCGCGGCCGTGCCGGTACCCCGCTAGTGATCCTCACCGGTCGCGCCGGCCTGGCCGCACTGATCTGCGTCCTGCCGATCGCGGTCGCACCGTGGCCGGCCATCGTCTTCGGCATTCTGTTGGCCGCACTGACGGCCGCTGTCGTGCTCGACATCGCGCTGGCGGCCGGCACGCGGCGGTTGCAGTTCAGCCGATCCGGCGATACCGCCGCGAGGTTGGGCCAGCCCGTGGACGCGGTCCTGGTCGTCGAGAACACCGGCAGCCGTCGTTTCGCCGGCGTCATTCGCGATGCCTGGGCACCCAGCGCCCGTGCGGAACCGCGAACTCATGCCGTGAATCTGCCGTCCGGGCAACGGGCCGGCGTCGTCACGACATTCCGTCCGGTGCGCCGCGGGGATCAGGTCTCCGCGCTGGTGACCGCGCGGTCGATCGGTCCGCTGGGGCTGGCAGGCCGGCAGAACTCCCATCGGGTGCCGTGGCAGATCCGGATCCTGCCGCCGTTCCTGTCCCGTAAGCACCTCCCGTCGCGGTTGGCCAAATTGCGTGAGCTGGAAGGCAATACGCCAATGCTGATCCGAGGCCAGGGCACCGAATTCGATTCACTGCGTGAGTACGTGATCGGCGACGACGTGAGATCGATCGACTGGCGCGCATCCGCCAGGCGCGCGGACGTGGTTGTGCGGACGTGGCGGCCCGAGCGCGACCAACGAGTGGTCATCGTGCTGGACACCGGCCGCACCTCGGCGGGCCGCGTCGGTGTCGACCCCACATCCAACCAGCCCGGCGGTTGGCCGCGACTGGACTGGTCGATGGACGCCGCCCTTCTGCTCGCCGCCCTCGCGTCGCGCGCAGGCGACCACGTCGACTTTCTGGCCTACGACCGGGACACCCGCGCCGGCGTGTTCAACGCCACGCGTACCGAACTGCTCGCCCAGCTGGTCGAGGCGATGGCGCCGATCGAGCCCGCGCTTCTCGAATCCGACGCACGCGCAATGGTCGCCGCGGTGCAGCGCCGCGTTCGCCGGCGTGCGTTGGTCGTGTTGCTCACCGATCTCAACGCATCTGCCCTCGATGAGGGCTTGATGACGGTAATACCGCAGTTGTCCGCGAAGCATCAGGTGCTGCTCGCCGCCGTCGCCGACCCTCGGGTGGACGGGCTCGCAGCGGGACGCGCTGATGCCGCACAAGTCTACGACGCCGCCGCTGCCGAGCGGGCGCGCAACGACCGACGGTCGATCGCATCGCGGCTGCGATTGTCGGGGGTCGACGTTGTCGACGCTGCGCCCGACCAGTTGGCTCCGGCGCTGGCCGATCACTACCTGGCGATGAAGGCCACCGGCAGGCTCTAACTGGTGGGCACCACGTCCGGCGCGTCCTCGATGTCACCGGTCTCCCCCGCCCGTGCCGCCTTGCGGCCGAAGTGGAATATATAGCCCAGGAAAGCGATTTCGGCCAACACCCCGATGGCGATGCGGACGAACGTGGGCAGCGGCGAGGGTGTCACGAGTGCCTCGATCAACCCGGCCACCAAGAGCACGACGACCAGGCCGATCGCCACCGCGATCACTCCCCGTCCCTGTTCGGCAAGGACCTGCCCCCGCGGACGGTCTCCTGGCGAGATGACGGTCCAGCCCAGCCGCATTCCCACCGCCCCCGCCAAGAGCACCGCGCTCAACTCGATCAGGCCGTGGGGGATGATCAGCCCGAGGAAGATGTCGCCCTTACCCGCATCGAACATCAGCCCGGCGATACCACCAACGTTGAGCGCATTCTGGAACAGCGCCCAGGGAATCGGGATACCGAGCAGGATCGAGAAGCCGATGCACTGGAACATCACCCAGAAGTTGTTCGTCCATACCTGCAATGCAAACGATGCCGCGGGATTCTCGCTGTAATAGTCGGCGAAATCGTGGTTGACCAGTTCGTCGATCTCGCTCGGCGTCATCATGGCGGCCTGCACCTCGTGATTGCCCGCCACCCACATCGCGATCACGACGGTGACGAAGAAGAACGCGATCGCGGCGCCCAGCCACCACCGCCAGGACCGGTAAGCGACCACGGGGAACGACACCGTCCAGAACCGCACGAACTCCCTCCACAGCGGGGCGCGGGCGCCGGTGACGACCGACCGGGCCCGCGCAACCAGTCCCGATAGGCGGCCGATGAGTGCGGAATCGTTTGAGGCGGACCGCACCATCGACAGGTGGGTGGAGACCCGCTGATAGAGATCGACCAGCTCGTCGACCTCGGCGCCCGTGAGCTGCCGACGCCGCTTGACCAGCTGCTCGAGCCGGTCCCACGTCGGGCGATGCGCCAGCACGAACGCGTCGACATCCATCCAACGAACTTTAGTAGCGTGGCGGTCATGGTCCGCCAGCAAGAGCCCGTCGTCACCGGGGATGCGGTGGTCCTGGATGTTCAGATCGCCCAGCTACCGGTCCGAGCGCTGTCGGCGCTCATCGACGTCACGGTCATGTTGATCATCTACGTCCTCGGTTTCATGCTCTGGGCGGCGACGCTGTTGCAGTTCGATTCGGCTCTGGCCGGATCGGTGTTGGTCATCTTACACGATGCTTGGCGGTGCTGGGCTACCCGGTCGCGTTCGAGACTGCGACGCGCGGCCGGTCGTTGGGCAAGATGGCGCTTGGACTGCGGGTGGTTTCCGACGACGGCAGTCCGGAACGATTCCGCCAGGCGCTTTTTCGTGCGCTGGCCGGGTTGATCGAGATCTGGATACTCACCGGCGGCCCCGCGGTCATCTGCAGTCTGCTGTCCCCCAAGGGCAAGCGCCTCGGCGACGTGTTCGCCGGGACCTTGGTGATCAGCGAGCGTGGCGCCCCGGCTCTCGCCGCCGCCGCCGATGCCGCCGCAGCTTGCCTGGTGGGCGGCGTCGTTGCAACTTTCCGGGTTACGGCCCGAGCAGGCCGAGCTTGCCCGTCAATTCCTCTCCCGCGCATCGCAATTGGATCCCGGGATGCGCGACGAGATGGCCCAACGAATCACGAGTGAGGTGGTCGCCCAGATCTCGCCGCCACCGCCGCCCGGCACCCAGCCCCAGTTCGTGTTGGCCGCTGTGCTTGCCGAACGCCACCGGCGAGAGCTCGCCCGTCTGCAGCAGGCGGCGCCACCCCCATGGCCGGGGCATCAGCCGCCCGCGTACCAACAATCGCCGCCGCCCCAGCCGGTTTCGCAGCCGTCGGCCGATCCCGGCGGCTTCATGCCGCCGAGTTAGCCTCGACGCTCACCGGCCGTCACCGGTATCGGATTCCCAGCAGCATCAACGCGGCGCCGACCAAGCTCGTGAGCGCGCGTACGTGGTTCCACGCCGTCCATGTCGAGAAGTACGCCTGCCACTCCCGCGCGGCGTCGGCGGCGGACAGCCCGACCGGATTCACGGTGTCGAGGTGGTTGTTCAGCGGCACGTTGAACGCCATCGTGATGATCGCGGCGAGAATGCCGAAGACCGCGCCGACGAGCACCCACACGCTGCCGGGCTGCCGCAGCTGGATCACCGCCATGACGCCGACCACCAGGGCAAGGATCGTGGCACTGAAGTAGGCGAGCAGGAACGCCGGGTTGGAGTTGGCCTCGACGTTGATGCCGCGCATGGCCGTGATGGCCTCGACCGGCCCGGTGCGATCCAGGCCGCGCATCACGAAGGTCGAGAACACGTACATCATGCCGGCGGCAGCGGCGGACGCGAGGGCGGCGAGGGAGGTCAGGATGACGAAGGGGCTGCTGTTCATGGCTTGAAGTCAATCCTGGCCGGCCGAGACGATCCATCGTTGGTCGTCCCGATCCGCATACGCGCGCGTCTGCGCCTATCCCACCGACCGGTAGAGCTTGACCGACACCGCGGCCAGCCATGCCCAGACCAATACGACCGCCGCGGTGAACACCAGAATCGCTGCGGCGCCACCGGCTCCGGACGACAACGCGAGGAAGCCGCCCGCCGAACACCAGGCCGGTGATGCGCGAGAACCACGCCCAGGACGCCTCGCCGCGGCGGGCGAACCACGACCCCATCACGAAGCACGCGGCGACAAGGCAGGCGAAGCCCAGCCCCGCCACCGCGAAATGGGCCATCCCGTGCCAGCTGACCTCGCCTACCCCGGCAGGCGTGCCAGGCGGAAATCCGTCCGACGGGTCGGCGCGGAAGAAGCCCGCGGCCAGGACGCCCGCGCCGTACACCCCGAGCAGACCGGACGCGACGGCCGACTGCCGTCCAGGCCCCAGCGCCCGTCGCACACCGACCGCGGCCGCGATCGTCATCGCGCCGGTGACCACGAAAGTTGGCGATCTGAATCCAGCCGAGGGCACCGTTGGAAAGCTGGCTCACCGCGTGCCGCGTCGGGTCATATCCCTCGCGGGTGAGCGCCTGCGCCGCGGCGACGACGACGTAGATCGGCCCGGCAATGACGCCGTATCCGAGCAGTGACTTGGTGATCCGGACCGGTAAGGGCGGGCAATCGGTGGTGGTCATGACGGCCTCCTCTCGTTACGGAACTAGACCGTACAGTACTTAGAACTAGACTGTCTAGTACTATGTCGGGATGGAGGCGACATGACCGAGCCGATACTGGGCCGTTCCGCGCGCAAGCGTCTGACCATCCTGTCGGCGGGCCGCGAACTGTTCCTGAGCGGCGGTTACCAGGGCACCAGCGTCGACCAGATCGCCGCGTCGGCGGAGGTGTCGAAACAGACCGTCTACAAGCACTTCGGCGACAAGCAGGAACTGCTGTTGGCGATCGTCAACGATGCCCTGGACAGCACGGTCACGCCGTTTCTGCCGCGCATCGCCAAGCTGGGCGACACGACAGACCTGGCGACCGACCTGACCGCATTGGCCGCTGACTACCTGCGTGCGGTGCTGGCTGAGCCCGTCGTCCAGTTGCGCAGGCTCGTGGTGGGCGAGGCGAATCGGGTGCCCGCGCTGGCGCAGCTGTACTACGAGCAGGCGCCCACCCGCACGCTCGCCGCATTCGCCGACTGCTTCGGCGCCCTGCACGACCGTGGCCTGCTGTCGGTGCCCGAACCTGCCCTCGCTGCAGAGCATTTCGCGTTCCTCATCGTCGGCAAGTGCATCGACGAGGCGCTCTTTCGCGGAGGACCGCAGGTGCTGGCCGCGATCGACGTCGATGCGCACGTCCGCGCGGGGGTGAAGGTTTTTCTTGCCGGTTACCGGCCACCCGCGGGATAGGCTCCCGGAGTGGACGCCGTGGTCGGCCTGCTCGACGGTGTGCGAGCGCGAGGGGCATTCGTATTGCGGATGATGATGGATCCGCCGTGGTCGATGAGCATTCGCGACGATGCGCCCCTGACCCTGATCTGCCAGACGCATGGCAGCGCCGCCATCGTCGGCGAACGCAGCGGAACCGTCTGGCTACGCCCCGGTGACGTCGCGCTGACCCGGGGCACCGAACACTACGTATTCGCCGACGACCCCGGCCACCGCTCCCATGGTCGTCATCCACCCGGGCAACCGCTGCACCACACTGTCCGGCGAGACCCTCGAATTCGAGATGTCGCTGGGGGTGCGCACGTGGGGCAACAGCCCTTCCGGCGCAACGCGATCGGTGATCTGCGCTTACGAGGGCCGCAGCGAGGTCAGTGCCCGCCTGCTCGATGCGCTTCCCACGGTGTTGGTCTTGGCTGCCGACGAATGGGACACGCCGCTGGTGGACATGTTGAGTGCGGAAGCGGGCCACGACGGCGCCGGCCAGGCGGCGTATCTGGATCGGCTGCTCGATCTGCTGCTGATCGCTGTGCTGCGCGTGTGGTTCGACCGTGAGGGCAACGCGCCGACGTGGTGGCATGCCGAACGCGATCCGGTGGTCGGCCCGGCCCTGAAGCTGATCTACAACAATCCTGCCCAGCCGTGGACGGTCGCGAATCTCGCTGCTGCCGTGGGAACTTCGCGTGCCGTATTCGCCGGCAGATTCTCCGATCTGGTCGGTGAACCACCGATCGCGTTCCTGACGAGCTGGCGGCTGGCGCTGGCCGCCGACCTACTGCGGACGAGTCGGGCCACCATCGCCGCGGTAGCGCGGCAGGTCGGCTACAGCACGCCGTTCGCGTTGAGCAGTGCGTTCAAACGGGCCTACGGTATGAGCCCGAACAACTACCGTGCCGCAGCGTCCTATCCGGCAGCTGAACTGGATTCCTCGGCGCTCTGACGGCGGGCGGCCACCATACCCGCAACAGAGGTCGCCGCGATCGTCACCAATGCACCGAGCATCAGCGCCGACGCCTCACCCGGCGCGAGCAGATGTTGCTCGGTGCCCAAAGTTGCTGCGGCAACCGGGACTCCGAGCTGGGCCGCCGATAGCACAGCCAGCGTCAGCGGTTGCCCGAACAGCCGTCCCGCGCCATGCGCGATGATCGCGCCGACGCCCAGCCCGACGCCGAGCAGGATCAGGCCAGGGTGTTCACCGAGCTCGCGTACCTGCAACGAGGCGCCCAACCAGACGAAGAACAGCGGGCCGAAGAAACCCTCGGTGATTCCGAACAACTGCCGGGCGAGCCGACGCGGTTCGCCGATCGCCGACACCACCAGGCCGAGCGCGAATCCGGCCAGCATGATCGACACGTGCGTGGTGGTGGCCAACGCGCACAGCGCGAACAGGAGGATCAGGCTGATCCGCAATTCGAGCGCGAACTTGTGATCCTCCGAATAGTGGTGCAGGCGTTTACGCCACCTCCGGCGGTCCGCGGCGCTCAGCAGCAGGTACAGCACCGCCGCGCCGCCCGCGATCGCCAGCCCGCCGAGCGCGGCCTTGGGCGCCTGCGTGGGGTTGATCACCAACGGCAGCAACACAATCGAGGTTGCGTCGGCGATGGCGATCTGAGCGGTCACCGACAAGACGGGGGGACCGTCCAGGCCGAGCGAGTCGATCACCGGCAGCGCCAACGCGGCAGACGACGACGCCATCAGCACGGCATACAGCGCGGCGTGACCGGTGCCGAACACCTGCGCCAGTGCCACTCCGAGGATCGCGGCGAGTGCGCCGACGGCGACCGCCCGCAGCAACGCCTTCGGAATCGCCGAGCGCAGCGTCTTGTCGCGCACCGGGACGTGGGTGCCGACGACGAACATCACGAGCGCGAAGCCGATGTTGGCCAACATCGTGAACGTCGTGTCGGCATGGTCGACGATCCCGAAGCCGGTTCTGCCGACGACGATCCCGGCGACCAGCTCCCCGATGATGATCGGGATCCGGACGCGGGGCAGCGAGGCCAGCAGGGGGCCGGCCATGCCGATGACGGCGAGCAGCGCCAGCGTGTGAAAGCCGAACCCCGACATGTCAGTGCGTCAGATCTGCCAGGACACCAGGCGGCACGGAATGTCGGTGTTCTCGTCGGTCAGATAGCTGGCGCAAACCCGGTGGTAGCCGTCGGCGATCTCGAGTTTCACAGCCGCGACGGCGTTGCCGCGCACCAGCAGTATCGGCGACAGCTTCCTGCCGTCGCTGATCTTGCGTAGATCCGTCTTGACGTGTTGGTTGGTCTCCGGGAGTAGCGACAGATCGCGCGGCACGCAGGATGTCTTTCGCCTTGCGGTACAGCGGTTTTGCGTTGCGCAGTTCGGCCACCGTCTTGTCGACGACCGCCGGCTCGCCGAGCATGCTGAGGTAGTCGGCCGCCGCCGTGTAGTCGTGGTCTTCGGGATCATCCAGCCATTTGACCGCCATGGCTGGTCAGGGTACTCAGTCGACGGCGCTACGATCGCGACATGCCGATCCCTCGAGTGGATCCAGTCGCAGACAGCCTGGCGGGCAGCGCCGCCAAGCGTCTTGGAGCCCGGCTCGGCTTCTCCTCGGGCGGGCAGTGGTTCATGCGCCAGATTGCGCCGCGACTCGACCCATCGCTGATGCGGCTCACCAGGGGCCGCGCGACTTCCCTCGGCCCGTGGCCACGCAGCGTCCTGCTCACACACACGGGCGCCAGATCGGGAATCGAGCGAACCTCGCCGTGGGTCTACTTCACCGACGGCGACCGCGTGATCCTGGTCGCGTCGAACTACGGCGGCACCCGTAACCCGGCGTGGTATCACAACATCAAGGCGAATCCCACGGTGACGCTCTTGGGGGGCGGTTTCGAAGGACGCTTCGTCGGCGAGGAAGTCACCGGCGAGGACCGCGATCGAGTGTGGGCTTTGGCCACAAAATGGAATCCAGGCTACGCCCACTACCAGTCGCTGGCAGGCGGCCGGACGATTCCACTCATCGCCCTCAACTCGATCGACTAGGGCCGGCGGCTAGTCGCCGATCCAGTTGCCGTGGAATCCGAACGGAACACGCTGCGGCAGCTTGATTCTCGCGACCGGCTCCGCTGCGAAATCGGACGCATCAAGGATCACCAGGTCGCTGCCGTCGCGCGCCGGGTCGTAGACATAGCCGATGTACCAGCCGCTGCTCTCGTCGGCGGCACCCGTCGTCGACGGCACGAAGACCGCCTCGCCGGGACCACCCGGTGATTCCGGCGTACCGAACACGTGCTCGACGGCGTCACCGGTGGTCAGGTCGTAACGCACCAATCGCCCATCGCCGACGGAGACCGCATACCGGGCGGGCAGCGTGGCCAGCCGATCGTCGATGCGCGGGAACTCCACCGCGCGGTCGTCGAGCTGGCGCTCGCTGACGGTGCCCGACGTCAAGATCGATGGTCCAGCTCCACAGAACGCCGTCGACATCGAATCCACCGTTATCGCGCCACAGTTCGGGATAGCGCACCGCCTGCAGCACGATCGAGCCGTCGGTGTCGTATGCGTTGGCGACATGGAACACGTAGCACGGGTCGATGTCGAACCACCGCACCTCGCCGAAGGGATCGTCGCGGCGCAGGACGCCGAGCCGCGCGCCGTAGTTGTCGTCCCACCGATACGGCATGTCGCTGTTGCTCTTTACCGCGACGTCCAGATTGAAGACGACCGGCAGGTCCATGAACACGACATGCTCTGCGGTGAGCGCGAAGTCGTGCATCATCGTCAGCGCAGGAACATCGAGCGGTCGGTTGATCGTCAGCTCGCCGTTGGCGTCGGCGCGGTGATAGGTCACGTGCGGCGCGAAGATGTTGCCGTAGCCGAAGAAGTGCATCTCCCCAGTCGTCGGGCAGATCTTGGGATGCGCGGTCATCGAGTCGACCAGTTTGCCACCGAAGTCGTAGGCGCCCAGCGTCTTCAGGTCGTTGGTGATCTCGTAGGGCAACGAGGATTCGACGAGCGCAAGAGTCTTACCTGCGTGGTTGACGACGTGGGTGTTGGCGGCGGCGGACCGCAGATTGCGGGTGCCGTCGGCGTTGTAGAGCGGGAAGTCCTTCTCGAAGCTGTCCGTGCGCACCCAGCGGTTGCGATACCACTTCGCCCGTCCGCCTTCGAGGCGCACGCCGTGGATCATGCCCTCACCGGTGAACCAGTGCGCGCCCGCCTGCCGCGGATTGGGCCCGTTGCGCAGATACCAGCCGTTGAGCTCGGCGGGAACCGCGCCGTCGACGGGCAGGTCGAACTCCGTCAACTCGTCCTCGACGGGTGCGTAGTTGCCCCGCCGGAAGAACTCGCCGGCGCCGAACAGGGTCGAGGTTTCCGAAGCCTGGGTCATCTGTTTCTCCTATCGCTTGACGTGTCTAATCTGACATGTCAGCTATGACATGTCAATAGTGGGAGGTACGATCGGCTGGTGAGTCTGCGGATCGCGGCACTGGGCCTGCTCGCTCAGCAGCCCGGCAGCGGGTACGACCTGCTCCGATCATTTCGAGAAGTCGATGGCCAACGTCTGGCCGGCCACGCAGAGCCAGCTCTACGGCGAGCTGAACAAGCTCGCGGACGCCGGGCTGATCGAGGTGTCCGACATCGGCCCGCGCGGACGCAAGGAGTACCGCATCACCGAAGCCGGGCGGCGACGAACTGCGGCGCTGGGTCACCGAACCACGGCCGACGATCCGCCCTTCCGCAGCGCCGCGCTACTGCGGGTCTTTCTGCTCGGCGAGATCCCGCGCGAGCAGGCGCGCGAGCACATGGTCGCGATGGCCGAACACGCCGATGCCGAGGTCAGCCGCCTACGAGGAACTGCGCGACTCCATCGACTGGGGCGACGACGACGGCCTCTTCTACGGGCGCGCGGCACTGGAGTACGGCCTGCGCTGGAAGCGCGATGGAGGCCGAGTGGGCCCGCGTGGGTGATCAACGAGATCGACGCCCGCGGACGTCAAGAAAAAAGAAGCCGAAAAAAGTGACGGATTGATCTTGGTCTGGGGTTCCTACCTGTAAGAGCGGTTCATCCGGGGCCGCGGTCCAGGGAGCGAGGACACGCCATGACACATCCGATGGCCCGTCGCCTCCGAATCACAGGCATGCACCAGCGAGTGGCACCGACCAGTCCGATCTATCGCGTCACGCAATGTCTGCGCGACGGGCGCACGGTCGAGGTCTCAGCCCACGAGATCGCCGCCACCGTGTCGGCATGGCTGGCCGAGTTGGGCGCCGCCAGCCCGCTGGCCGAGGAGCTGGCTCGTGCCGTCCGCGTCGGCGACTGGACGGCCGCCCGCGCGATCGGTGAGTTCCTTTCCGTCGAGGTCACGGTCGCGGCGTAATCGCCGTCGAAAAAGTGTCAGACATCTGAAGCCCAATCGCTCCTACCTGTGAGAGCGGCCCAACGGGGGCCGCGGCCACACAAAGGAGCAACTTATGAACACCAAGAACAATCGCAAGAAGTCCATCATCGCCGCGCTCGGTGCGGCCACCGCCGCCATCGCGGCACCGGCACTGCTGTTCACCGGGGCGGGCGCCGCGCAGGCGGCGACCTCGGTCAACCCGGAAGTGACGCGTTGGGCGTCACGGTCGCCTCCTTCGACAGGCAGTGGGCCTGGTGCTTCTACACCGCCGAGCCGCGGTCGGATGGAGTCACGGTGAAGCCTTTGCCGGTGTATAGCGTTCCGTTCTTTCTGCAGGCGAATCAGGACCACAACTGTGGTTTCCGGGCATCCAGACGGGCACGACGTGGAATGTAACGGTTGAAATGCCACAACGTCGGCGGCGTTGACTAGTTATGCAACCCCATCTACTGAGCGCCAGCCCTCTCGCGGCGTGGTGGTCGTGACACAAGCGCGCGACCACCACGCCTGTCCAAAAGTTGCATCGCGATAGTTTCCGATATATCGTCAACGTATCGGAAACGCACATGGCGTTTCCTCACACACGTAAGGAAACATCCATGACCAACCCATTCACTCCGCCACCTGGCGGTTTCGGATTCGGCCCCGTTGACCGTCGCGCCCTGCATCAGCAGCGGCGTCAGGCCCGGCGCGACTTCCGCGAGCACATTCGCGATCACGTCAGGGATCACGACGCCGGCTTCGACGGCGCCCCCGGCTTCGGCCCCGGCCGTGGCTTCGAGTTCGGCTTCGACCCCCGGGCCGCCGCCGGCTTCGGATTCGGCCCCGGCCAGCGTGGCCGTGGTCGTCGCGGACACGGACGCGGCCGCGGGCGTGGCCGTCGCGGCGATGTCCGCGCCGCGATCCTCAAGCTGCTCGCCGAGCGGCCGATGCACGGCTACGAGATGATCCAGGAGATCGCCGAGCGCAGTCAGAACCTGTGGCGCCCCAGCCCCGGATCGGTGTATCCGACCCTGCAGTTGCTGGTCGACGAAGGTCTGCTGGTCGCACGCGAAAGCGAAGGCAGCAAGAAGCTTTTCGAGCTGACCGACGATGGCCGCGCCGCCGCCGAGAAGATCGAGACCCCGCCGTGGGAAGAGATCGCCGAAGACGCCGGTCCCGGACACGTCAACCTGCGCAGCGCAGTCGCGCCAGTTGATGGGCGCCGTCGCGCAGTCGGCGTACACCGCGAACGACGAGCAGCAGCAGCGCATCGTCGACATCGTCAACAACGCACGCCGCGAGATCTACGGCATCCTCGGCGAATCCGAGTAGGTCCGACAACCAGGAATAAGTCCAGCGGGAAGCGTGTACGCATTACGACATGCAAACCTTCCCGCTGGGCTCATTCACTGTCGGGCGCGTCGGCTTCGGCGCCATGCAACTACCCGGGCCGGGCGTGTTCGGCCCGCCGCGCGACCACGATCAGGCACTCGCCGTGCTGCGGCGGGCAGTCGAGCTGGGCATCAACCACATCGACACCGCACAGTTCTACGGCCCCAACGTCTCCAACGAGTTGATCCGCGAGGCGCTGCACCCGTACCCCGCCGACCTGGCGCTGGTGAGCAAGATCGGAGCCAAGCGCGACGACACCGGAGCGTGGTTGCCCGCGCAGGAGCCCGACGACTTGACGGGCCAGCCTCGAGGAGAACCTGAGCACGCTGGGAACCGATCGCCTGGCCGCGGTGAACCTCCGCGTGCACGAGGATGGCGGAGATCCCGATCATCCGACCGAGGTGAACAGGGACCTGTTCGACCGTCAGCTCACCACGATGATCAAGGCTCGCGACGAAGGCTTGATCGCCGGTATCGGCTTGAGCAGCATCACACCCGATCATCTGCGAATCGCCTTGGACCGCACCGAGATCGTCTGCGTGCAGAACGCGTACAACCTCGTCGAGCGGACATCGCAGCCGGTGCTCGACGCGTGCATCGAGCACGGCATCGCGTTCGTCCCGTTCTTCCCACTGGGTTCGGCGTTCGCGGCGGACAACCCCGTGCTGGGCCACCCCGCGGTCAAGCGTGAGGCGTCGAGGCTCGGCCGCACACCGGCGCAGGTCGCGCTGGCGTGGACGCTGTCGGTGGCGCCAAACGTCTTGCTGATCCCCGGCACGTCGTCGGTCGGCCATCTCGAGGAGAACACCGCCGTCGCCGATATCGAACTCGACGACGACATCAAACGCGAGCTGGACGCCGCCGCCTGAGTTGCGATTTCGGCGCGTTGAGGAGCGCTCAGCGCTCCGGAACGCGCCGAAATCACTCGACGTCGACCCAATCCAGCGTGCGCTGCACCGCCTTCTGCCAACCCGCGTACGCCTCGGCGCGCTGCTCGTCACTCCACGCAGGCGTCCAGCGCTTGTCCTCCTGCCAGTTGGATCGCAAGTCGTCGGGGTTCTCCCAGAACCCGACGGCCAGACCCGCCGCGTAGGCGGCGCCCAGCGCCGTCGTCTCGGCGACCACGGGCTTGACGACGTCGACGCCGAGCACGTCGGCCTGAATCTGCATGCACAGATCGTTGGCGGTGATGCCGCCGTCGACCT
The DNA here is from genome assembly GCA_963766945.1 of uncultured Actinomycetota bacterium. GTDB lineage: Bacteria > Actinomycetota > Actinomycetes > Mycobacteriales > Mycobacteriaceae > Mycobacterium. Next base: position 121,644 of record CAVYCT010000014.1, on the reverse strand, counting down.
TGAGCACATCCATGTGCACACCCGAGTCGGCTTCCATTGCGTCGACGACGTCGCGGCTCTGGTAGCAGATCGCCTCGAGCGTCGCGCGGGCCAGATGCGCGTTGGTGTTGAACCGCGACAGCCCGACGATCGCACCGCGCGCATCCGAGCGCCAGTACGGCGCGAACAACCCCGAGAACGCGGGAACGAAGTAGACACCGCCGTTGTCCTCCACCTGGCGTGCCAGCGACTCGCTCTCGGAGGCGCCGCTGATGATGCCGAGCTGGTCGCGCAGCCACTGCACCGCGGAGCCGGTGACGGCGATCGAACCCTCAAGCGCGTAAACGGGTTTCGCGTCTCCGAACCGATAGCACACGGTGGTGAGCAAACCGTTCTCCGAGCGCACGATCTTCTCGCCGGTGTTGAGCAGCAGGAAATTGCCTGTGCCGTAGGTGTTTTTGGCCTCGCCGGCCTCCAGGCAGACCTGGCCGACCATCGCGGCCTGCTGGTCGCCGAGGATTCCGGTGATCGGCACCTGACCGGAGACCGGGCCGTCGTCGAGGGTGACCCCGTAGGACTCCGGGAACGACGACGGCTTGATCTCCGGCAGCATCTTGCGCGGAATGTCGAAGAACGACAACAACTCATCGTCCCAATCCAGCGTTTCGAGGTTCATCAGCATGGTGCGGCTGGCGTTGGTGACATCGATCGCATGCACGCCGCCGCGTGACCCGCCGGTGAGATTCCACAGCACCCAGCTGTCCGCGGTGCCGAAGATCGCGTCGCCCTTCTCCGCGTCGGCGCGCACGCCGTCGACGTTCTCCAGGATCCACTGCACCTTGCCGCCGGAGAAGTAGGTCGCGGGCGGCAGGCCCGCCTTCTGCCGGATCACGTCGCCGCGCCCGTCGCGGTCCAACGCCGAGGCGATGCGGTCGGTGCGGGTGTCCTGCCACACGATCGCGTTGTAGTACGGCCGCCCCGTCTTGCGGTTCCACACCAGCGACGTCTCACGCTGGTTGGTGATGCCCAGCGCGGCCAGGTCGGTGGCCGACAGTTTCGTCTTGTTCAGCGCGGACTGGATCACCGACGCGGTGCGCTCGCCAGATCTCGACGGGGTTGTGCTCGACCCAGCCTGCCTGCGGCAGGATCTGCTCGTGTTCGAGCTGATGACGCCCCACCTCGGCGCCGTCGTGGTCGAAGATCATGCACCGGGTGCTGGTGGTGCCCTGGTCGATCGCGGCGACGAACTCGGCCAACTTCGTGCTCCCCTTCTGACGGCTGTTCCAATCGACCATCATGGTCTACATGGCCGGACCGATCGCCGACATTGACCGCATGCCCCGAGGCGGGCCGGATGCGTCGTGTCTGGACCGGCTCCTGCAGACCGATCGGCCGGAATACCTCGACCGCGACTCCGACGAAGATGCCGCCAGCCAAGCGCGCAAGCGCAGCGTGATCCGCGCACTCGAGTGGACCGGCGAATTCTTCGGCAATACCGAGAAGTTCGCCAAGATCGCGCTCGACGAGGTCGCCGACATCGCCGATCCGAGGATCCTCGAGCTCGGCGCGGGCCACGGCGGGTTGTCGCGCAAACTGCTCGACTGGCATCCCACCGCCGAACTCACGGTCACCGACATCGAATCCGCGGCGGTGGCGGAGATAGCGGCAGGCGATCTGGGCGACCACCCGCGGGCGACGGTGCGCGAGATGGACGCCACCGCGATCGATGCGCCCGACGGGCAGTTCGATCTCGCGGTGTTCGCGCTGTCGTTCCACCACCTGCCGCCGTCGCTGGCATCGCGGGTGTTCGCAGAGGGCACCCGAGTGGCCGACAAGCTGCTGATCATCGACCTGCCCCGGCCGCCGTCACCGTTGCATGTCCTTCGGCTGGCGACCATGCTTCCGTTCGCCCCGGTGGTCCCGTTCGTGCACGACGGCCTGATCAGCTCGCTGCGCACCTACAGCCCGTCGGCGCTGCGCGCGCTGGCCGCCCACGCCGATCCGGCGATCGACGTCGAACTGCGCGGCGGGCTGATGAATCCGCAGGTAGCGGTGGCCAGCCGCCGATAGGCTCGCATCGTGGGCGAAGAACTGAAGCAGACCGAGTTTTCGCGCGCACACCGCCGCGAGTATCGGCGCAAGGTTCAACAGTGCCTCGACGTCTTCGAAACGATGCTCAACCAGTCCAGTTTCGAGTTCGAGCGACCGCTGACCGGCATGGAGATCGAGTGCAACCTCGTCGACTCGGCGTATCAGCCCGCCATGAGCAATCAGGAAGTTCTCGAAGCGATCGCCGATCCCGCGTATCAGACCGAACTGGGCGCCTACAACATCGAATTCAACGTTCCCCCACGGCGATTGCCCGGGCATGCGGCCCTCGAGCTCGAAGCCGAGGTGCGCGCCAGCCTGAACGCCGCCGAGGCCAAGGCCAACCAGAACAACGCACACATCGTGATGATCGGCATCCTGCCGACATTGATGCCCGAACACCTGTCGGGCCGCTGGATGAGCGAGTCCACCCGCTATCAGGCGCTCAACGACTCGATCTTCACCGCCCGCGGCGAGGACATCATGATCGACATCGCCGGCCCCGAACGGCTCAGCCTGCAGACGGAGTCGATCGCCCCGGAGTCCGCATGCACCAGCATGCAGCTGCACCTGCAGGTCTCCCCCGCCGACTTCGCGCACAACTGGAACGCCGCGCAGGTGCTGGCGGGCCCGCAGCTGGCGGTCGGCGCCAACTCGCCGTACTTCTACGGGCACCAACTGTGGTCCGAGACCCGCATCGAGCTGTTCACGCAGGCCACCGACACCCGGCCCGACGAGCTCAAGACGCAGGGCGTGCGACCGCGGGTGTGGTTCGGCGAACGGTGGATCACGTCGATCTTCGATTTGTTCGAGGAGAACGTCCGCTACTTCCCGTCGCTGCTGCCCGAGTTGTCCGACGAGGATCCGATCGCCGAGCTGGCCGCGGGCCGCACCCCGCAGCTGGCGGAGCTGCGGCTGCACAACGGCACCATCTACCGGTGGAACCGCCCGGTATACGACGTCGTCGACAAGACGGGGACGGCAGGCCACACCTGCGGGTCGAGAACCGTGTGCTGCCCGCGGGCCCGACCGTGATCGACATGATGGCCAACGCAGCGTTCTACTACGGTGTGCTGCGAACGATGTCCGAAGACGATCGGCCGCTGTGGACGAAGATGAGTTTCGCTGCGGCACAACATAATTTCCTTGAGGCCGCGCAGAACGGGATGGACGCCAGGCTGTACTGGCCCGGTCTTGGCGACGGTGACGCCCGACGAGTTGGTACTGCGCCAGCTGTTGCCGATGGCCGAACAGGGCTTGCGCCGATGGGAAGTGGCGAGCGATGTGCGTGACCGCTACCTGGGTGTCATCGAAGGCCGCGCCAAGACGGGCCGCAACGGCTCCGTCTGGCAGGTGGCGACGGTGCAGGCCCTGCAGGAGCGCGGACTGAGCCGACCCGCGGCGCTGGCCGAGATGCTGCGGCTGTACTGCGAGCGCATGCACAGCAACGAACCGGTGCACACGTGGGACGGCCCATGACCAACCGTCGGCTCGGCGTGGTCATGCTGCTCGGCGTTTCGCTGGTCGGCTGCCAGCTGAACCAGAAGGCCGACGCGGACCCGGCCGTCGTACACCGTCAACGAGGCGTTCGGTCTCGGAGGTGGATCCGAAGCGGTGATCCGGGCGAGAACCTGCGCCTGCGCTTTGACGACGTTCTGGAGGATTCTCGCTGCCCCAAGGGCGTCGAGTGTTTCTGGACCGGGCAGGCGCGCATCGCCATTCGCGTCCTGCAGGCCGGAGACTCGACGACGGCTGGAATTCAACACCAACCCCGCCCCCGGCCAGAACCGGCAATCGATCCCAGTGGGCGACTACACGATTCAGTTGCAGTCGCTTGACCCGTATCCGCAGACCCCCGATGACTCGCCCGCCCTGGAGGACTACCACGCGTCGTTGGTGGTGCTGAAGAACTAGAGCTTTCGCGGCGGCGGGTTCGCGCCCGCCGCTCGAGTCTTCCTCGGTGTCCTCGTCGTCGAGCATCGTCTGCTCGTCGAACGGCTTGTCACCGTCGAGCACCTGCTGAATCTGGCGCTGATCCAAAGTGTCCGTCCACTTTCCGACCAGCACGGTGGCCACCGCGTTGCCGGAGAAGTTGGTCAGACGCCCGCGCCTCGGACATGAACCTGTCGATGCCGACGATGATGCCGACGCCGTCGAGCATTTCGGGTCGGTGGCTCTGCAGTCCGGCGGCCAGCGTGGCCAGCCCGGCACCGCTCACGCCCGCCGCACCCTTGGACGCGATCATCATGAACGCCAGAAGCCCGAGCTGCTCGGGGATCGACAGCGGGTCGCCCATCGCGTCCGCGATGAACAGCGACGCCATGGTCAGGTAGATCGCGGTGCCGTCGAGATTGAACGAATACCCGGTCGGCACAACGATTCCCACCGTGGCGGGTTTGACCCCGGCGTGCTCCATCTTGGCGATCAGCCGCGGCAGGGCCGACTCCGACGACGAGGTCGCCACGATCAGCAGATACTCGCGGGCGAGGTAACGCACCAGTTTGAAGATCGACACCCGCGCCACCATCCACATCAGCGACGCCAAGCACGCCGAAGACGAAGATAATGCAGGTCAAGTAGAACGCCAGCATGAGGACGCCGAGCTGGATGACCGCCTCGAATCCGGTGCCGCCGACCACCTCGGCGATCGCTCCGAACGCGCCGATCGGCGCGAGCCACAGCACGCCGATCAGGATGCGGAACACCAACTTCTGCAGCAGTTCGATACCGCGCAACAGCGGCTCGCCGACTCGTCCCATCGCCTGGATGGCGAATCCGACCAGCAGCGCGACGAAAAGCGCCTGAAGCACGTTGCCCGCCGTCAGCGACGAGAACAGCGTCTCCGGAATGATGTTGGCGATGAACTCCATCGGGCCGCCCTCGGAGGTCGCCTCACCGGCGAGCTCGGCGCCCTTGCCGGGGTCGCCCGCGATGTCGAGGCCCTCGCCCGGTTTGATCAGGTTCCCCACCACCAGGCCGATGGCCAGCGCGAAGGTCGACATCACCAGGAAATAGCCCACGGCCAGGCCGCCGACCTTGCCGACCGCCGCAGCCTTCAGCTTGCCGATGCCGATCACGACCGTGCAGAAGATGACCGGGGTGATCATCATCTTGATCAGCTTGACGAACAGCTCACCCAGGACGCCGAGCGACTTCGCCACGTCAGGGACGGCCAGACCGACGATGATGCCGGCGATGACCGCGATGATCACCGCGATGTAGAGCCAGTGAGTGCGGTCGCGCTTCTTTTCGGGGTGCTCGTCGGCCGGCGGACTCGCGGCATCTACCTGGGTCATCCGTGCGGAATAACCAGAAGTGCGCTACATCACACCTGGCCGGTGGCGATGGCCAACGCTTTGGCGAACCGCTCGAGATCCTCGGGCGTGCCGTCGACGTGCGGCGACGCCCGCAGCACGGGCGTCGCCATCTCGAACGGGGCGCGCAGAACCTCGGCATAGGTGGTGACGATCGCCTGCTCGGCGATCAGCCACGCCCGCACCTTCTGCGGGTCGGCGCCGTCGAGGGGCACCAACGTGGTGATCGCCGTGGGCTCGTCGAGCGGCTCGACCACCCGCCAACCCTTGACATCGGCTGAGCGCCTCGCGGGTGAGCCGGCCGACCTCGGCCAGCCGGTCGCGCATCTGCTGCGGCCCCTCCGCGAGGTGCTCGCCGAGTGCAACCGAATAGCCAATGCGCGCAGCCACATTCGCTTCACCGTGCTCGAGGCGCTCCGTACAACGACAACGGAAGGTCCCACTCCGGCGGCGGCAGCCGCGGCTTCAGCCGCTTGGCGAGGTCTGGCCGGACCGCCAGGAACCCGACACCGCGCGGGCCGGCGATCCACTTGCGCGACGAGCTGTAGATCGCGGCCGGCGCCGACAGCACAGTCGAGGTGGCCCATCGCCTGCGCGGCATCGACCACCAGCGGCAGACCGAGGTCGCGGCACACGTCGGCCAGTGCGGCAACCGGCTGAGCCACGCCTCGATGGCTGGCCAGCGCGGTGAGGTGCACGAGGGCGGGCGGATCGGCGCCCAACTGGTCGGCAGCGGCATCGACGTCGAGCCGGCCGTCGCCGTCGGCGGGCAACGCGCGGACGTCGAAACCGTTGGCGGCCATGATGGCCAGGTTCGGCCCGTACTCGCCCGGCAGGCAGGCCAGGGTGCGCTCACCGGACCAGCTGGACAGCAAGGCGTCGAGCGCGTTGTTGGCACCGGTGGTGAAGACGACGTCGTCGCCTGCTCAGGCCGGTCAGCGCGGCGATGGCGGCACGGCCCGCGTCCAGGACCGGCGCGGCGGCCGCAGCGGCGACGTATCCGCCGACTTCGGCTTCGTGGCGGGCGTGTTGGGTCGCCGCGTCGATGACCGCGAAGCTCTGTCTCGAGCACGCCGCGCTGTCGAGGTGCAGACCTGCGACGGGCGGCCTGGCCGCCCGCCACCGTTCGCCGAGTGTCATTTGCCGACACCATCATTGTCGACACGATCATTGACCGACAAGCGACAACCCGAAGTCGCCCGCGTCGTCCGTCCACCAGTGGGTGAGGCGCAGGCCTGCGTCGGCCAGCTCCGCGGCCACCCCGTCGGGGCGGAACTTGCTCGACACCTCGGTGAGCATCTCCTCGCCGTCGGCGAAGTCGACGGTCAGGTCCGAGCGCCTCCACCCGAACCTGCTGAGGCTGCGAAGCCCGCAGCCACATCTCGATGCGCTCCTCGTCGGCGTTCCACTTGGCGACATGCTCGAATGCGTCGAGGTCGAAATCCGCGTCGAGTTCGCGGTTGACCACCGCCAGCACGTTGCGGTTGAACCGCGCGGTCACGCCTGCGCTGTCGTCGTAGGCACGCACCAGCCGGTCGGTGTCCTTCACCAGGTCGGTGCCCAGCAGCAGGCTGTCGCCGGGCTGCATCGTCTCCGACAATGCCGCCAGGAATTCGGCACGCGGCCCCGGTGTCAGATTGCCGATCGTCGAGCCGAGGAAGGCCACCAGGCGTCGGCCGACGCGGGGAATCTTGGCGAGGTGTTCCTCGAAATCGCCACACACCGCGTCGATCTCGATGCCCGGATACTCCTCTTGGATGGCCGAGCCTGCGGCGTTCAGCACCGAAGCATCCACATCGAACGGGATGAACCGGCGCAGGGATCCGCTGTCGCGCAACGCGTCCAGCAGCATGCGGGTCTTCTCCGAGGTGCCGCTGCCGAGCTCGACCAGGGTGTCGGCATCCGACGCCGCAGCGATCTCGGCCGATCGGGCCCGAAGGATCTGCGCCTCGGTGCGGGTCGGGTAGTACTCGGGCAGGCGGGTGATCTGGTCGAACAGGTCGCTGCCGACCGAGTCGTAGAACCACTTGGGCGGCAACGTTTTCGGTGTCTGCGTCAAGCCGTCGAGCACATCGCGGCGCAACGCCTGGGCGGCCGAGTCGGCGGACAGGTGGTTGGACAGCGACAAGGTCATGCGCGATCCTCCTTCGCTACTCGCTTGGCTGTCATGCGCATCCTCTTCAGGCGGGATCAGTTCGACGACGTCCGAGCGACCGCGACCTCGACGAGGTGGCGGTCGGGAATCTCCTGCCAGTCCGGGTCGTCGTCATAGGGTTCGCTGGCCAGCACGACGCCGTCGTCGCGGCGCAGCACCGACAGGGTGTCGCCCCACGTGGTGGCGAGCAGCCGAGACCCGTTGGCCGCCAAGATGTTCAACCGCGCATTCGGGTCGGCCGCGGCGACCTCGACGATGGTGTCGCCGAGCGCATCAAGGCCCCGGTCGAAGATCAGTGCCGCCAGCAGCGCGCTGTCGCAGGTCGACTCGGCCGTTCAGCGGACAACGGCAGCGCGGCGCGGTCGACCAGGCCGTTGTGCGACAGCAGCCACTGCCCGTCGGTGAACGGCGCCGACGCCGACGGTTCGATCGGCATGCCGACGCTCGCCGAACGCACCGCGGCGACAACGCATCCGCTGCGCAACGCGGGCGCCACCGACGCGAACGAGGCGTCGCCCCACAGCGGGGCCGCGCTGCGCCACCGCCGCGGCGTCCCGCCATCAGTCGAAGAAGCCGACGCCCCAGCCGTCGGCGTTCATCAGCCCGTGCTTCTGCCGCCGCGGCGAATACGACTGCACCAGTAGGCCGTTGGGCGGATCGAGCACCAACGACGCGACCGAGACCGGGTCGCCGAGCCAGCCGAGGTGTCGGCACATCAGTCGACATCCCACGCGAGGCGCACGCCCGAGAAGATCTGGCGCCGAATCGGATGGTCCCAGTTGCGGAAGCTGGGCCGCAGGATGCTCGCGCGCCACCGCCCACGACCCGCCGCGCAGCACCTTGTAGTCGCCGCCCCAGAACCTCGAAGAACGGCTGCCGAATACTGCTCGTAGAGCATCGGCGTGAAGCCCGGCCACGGCCGCAGCGGCGAGGTGGTCCACTCCCACACGTCGCCGAGCATCTGTTCGGCGCCGTAGGCCGACGCGCCCGCGGGGTAGGCACCCACCGGTGCGGGCCGCAGCGCGTCGCCGCCGAGGTTGGCCAGGTGCAGCGGTGGGCTCCGAAGCGCCCCACGGGTATCGCCGCCGCGCTCCTGCGGCGGGATCCCAGGCGCACGCCTTCTCCCACTCCTCCTCGGTCGGCAGCCGGGCGCCCGCCCACGCGGCGTACGCCTCGGCTTCGAAGTACGTGACGTGCTGGACCGGTTCGTCGGCGGGGATGTCCTCGACGTGACCGAAGCGGGTGCGGGTGCCCGTCGGGGTTCCAGAACTGCGGCGCCCGCAGGCCCGCCTGCTGCCGGTGCTGACCAGCCGCGGTCCGACCACCACCGCTGCTGGTCGTAGCCGCCGTCGTCGATGAACTGGCGCCACTCGCCGTTGGTGACCGGGACGCGGCCGATGCGGAAGGCCGGCACGTCGACCACGTGCGCGGGCCGTTCGTTGTCCAGCGAGTGCGGTTCGGTCACCGCGTCGACGCCGAGCACGAACTCACCGGCGGGCACCAGCACCGACGGTGCCCGCGATCTCGGACCGGCCGGACGGCAGCGACGTTCCGCGGTCGAGCAGCGGCGGCCCGGCCCGCAGGTTCAGCGCCTGCAGCATGGTTTCGTCGTGCTGGTTCTCGTGGCTGACCACCAGCCCGAAGTTGAAGGCGTCCTGCACATCCGGCCGTCGTGAGGCAGCGCGTCGAGGCTGTCCAGCGCCTTGTTGCGGACGGTCGCGCAGTAGGACCGGGCCTCGGCGGGCGACAGCAGCGGCAGATCGACGCGACTGGCGCGGGAGTTCAGGAATGCGTCGTAGCACCGCTCGACCTTCGGCTCGAGTAACCCCGGCCGATCCGGGTTGTTGCCGCGCAGCAGCCACAGCTCCTCCTGCCAGCCGATGTGGGCGAGGTCCCACACCAGCGGGCTCATCAGCGGGTCGTACTGGCGTCCGAGTTCGGCGTCGTCGAAGTCGACCAGCCGCAGCGTGCGGTCGCGGGCCTTGGTGAGTTCGCGCGCGAGCGTCTCGCGTGGTGTCACAGCTCCCCTTGCGCCAGTTGGGTGACCGCGGGCCCGATCCCGTACTTCACGACCCGGTCGGAGAAGTCGTCGGCCGGACATCGCCCCTGTTCGACCGAACGCACCAGCTGCTGCATCGATTCCGTCAGTTCGGCGGGCGCCCGCTCGGCGGCGGCCTGCACGCACCGAGTGGCGGCCTCCTGCAGCCGCCGGTCACCGAGGCCGATCTGCGCGGCGCGGTCCCATGCGGTGGCGACCGGCTCGGTGGCCTCGGCGGCGATGTCGGCGGCAGTCGGGTCGTCGAGCAGCGTGATGAGCGTGAACACCACGGCGGGCCACACCGCGTCGGGCACGCTGTCGAGGTAGCGGATCTCCAGCCACCGCCGCGGCCGAACGGGCGGGAACAGCGTGGTCAGGTGGTAGTCGAGATCGGCCTGCGGTGGGCCTGCGGTCGCCGAGCAGCGCCCGGCCGTCGGCCCAGTCCGCGAACGGCACCCAGTGCGTGACCGGCACCGCGTCCATCTCCGGGGTGGGATGCACGAGCATCACCGGCGCCTTCAGCGCGTAGCGCGCCCACTCGCTGGCCGGGTCGTCGCCGTTGACGCCGAGAATCGGGCCGCAGCGGGCCGAGTCCAGCTGGCTCCACACCCGCTGCCGCGTGACTGCCAGCCCGTGAACTCGCCGGACAGCAGCGGCGAGTTGGCGGCGATCGCGATCATCGTCGGGCCGAGCGCATGGGCCAGCCGGACCCGCGCCGCCCACCCGGCCCGTGGGCCGGCGTCCAGGTTGACCTGCACCGACGCCGTCGACGTCATCATCGCCGCGCCCGCCTCGCCGGTCTGGCTGGCGGCGAAGAACTGCTCCATCGCGCGGTAGCGGTCACCCGGGTTGACCCGCTTGGCCGGACGCAGCGGGTCGGCGCCGAGCAGCACCAGCCCCAGGCCGGCCTGCGCGAACGCCGCGCGCAGCACCGCGCGGTCCGCCGTCATCGCGGCGATGGCCGCCACCGCGCCATCCATCGGCGGTCCGGACAACTCGACCGCGCCGCCGGGCTCGACGGTGATCGCGCTGCCGCCGGGCAGCGCAGGCACATCGGCGATCACATCGCTGAGCTCGTCCCACTCCGGGCGGCGCATCGGATCGGCGAGGTCGAAGCAGTGCGCCTCGATCTCGAGCCCGACGCGGCCCACTGGACCGTCGACCAGACACGCCTCGCCGATCCGCAGTGCGGCGCTTTAGGCGCTGGTCAACTCGGCAGTTCGAGTGCGCGTCGTCCACCTCGGACGTCATGGCGAAGGTCATATCTTCCGGCCCCTTCCGGGTAGGGAACGATCGCGGCCTTCACTCCATCTTCCAGAGACGACCGACAAAGTCTCGCGATTTTCGTGTGACGTGTACGTGACATGTACCCGAAAACGTTGCCGTTACTGCCCCAGCGTGTTCTGCATCGCGCCGGCCAGCACGTTCACCGCCGGCCCGCCGTTGCCGGATTGGCAGACTTTTGCTTGCAGAAGAACGTTCTCGCGCTTGCGGGTCGTCGTGAAGCAGCGGCGGTCGGTTCCGGGTTCCTGTTTGACCCAGTTGGCGTCGGTCGCCGACGCCGGGTCGCCGGTGAACGTCCACACCTGGGTGGTGAGGTTGTCCAGGTGCATCGCGGTGGTCTGGCCGTTGCAGCCGAGGGTGCGGTCGACGACCCGGTGGAATGCCCGGTCGGCGGCGTCGTTGGTGGCGAAGACGCCGACCGCCTGCTTGACGTAGTGCGTCATGTCGTGTCGGACGTCTGCGCGACGGCACCGTTGAACGACGCCAGATCGGGGTCGGCGTACACGTCCGGCAGCCCGACATCCGCCCAGTTGTTGCATGCCGGGTTGTCGATGTAGAACGACTGGAACGGGTCGGTGAACGTCCATCCGAACCGCATCGGGCCGCCGACGATGTTGCCGACCGACCCTTTGGACAGCACGGCGTAGTTCACCACGCCCGGATCCGAGGGCCGGGCTGCGGCATCACCGGCCGGCGCCGCAAACGACAGCCCCACGGCCAGACCGGCGCCTGCGACGGCCGCCACTGTTCTCCCCCGGCCGCTGCGCGCCCGCCGGGCCATCACCGGCTAAACCTTCGCGGACAGCGTGACGTCGATATTGCCGCGGGTGGCCTTGGAGTACGGGCACACCTGATGCGCCTTCTCCATCAACTCCTCCGCCGCGCTCTGCTCGAGGCCTGGCAGGTAACCGATCAGGTTCGCGTTGATACCGAACCCACCGGCGGGATCCTTGCCGAAGCCGACCTGGGCGGTGATGCCCGTCGCGTCGTCGAGGTCGATCTTCTCTTTGCCGGCGACCAGCCGCAGTGCGCCCAGGAAGCACGCGGCGTAGCCGGCCGAGAACAGCTGCTCGGGGTTGGTGCCCTCGCCATTGCCGCCTGCCTCTTTGGGCATGCGGGTGTCGAGATCGATCCGGCCGTCCGAGGACTTCACGTGGCCGTCGCGGCCACCTCCGGTTGCGGTTGACTCTGCGGTGAATACGACTTCGATGCTCATGGGGCTTGATCATGCCAGCCAGGCTGACAACGGCAAGCCGCCCGTGACGGCTATCCTCCGTTGCCGTTCAGCTTGGCGCGCACGCCCTCCTCGACCTGCTTGCCGAGGTCGGGATCGACGTTCGTCCAGTACTCGAAGACCCTCGAAAGCACCGGTTCGCGCACACCATCTAAGACGTGGCCGATGATGTTGTGGGCCAACCGATCCCGCGCGGCGTCGTCGAGCACTTCGCGCACCATAGTGCCGGCCTGACCCCAGTCGTCGTCCTCGGCCCGCAGCGCGTAGGCGGTGCGCACCATGTCACCGTCCGATGCCCAGTGCACCTCGGCCGCGCGCTTCGGGTCCACCTCGGGACCACCCATCGAGTTCGGCGTGTAGACCGGGTCCGTCGCGTTGCGGATGCGCATCGCGCCGTCCTTGGAGTACGCGCGCACCTCGACGTGCGGCTCGTTGACCGGGATCTGCTTGTAGTTGACCCCCAGCCGGGCGCGGTGGGCGTCGGAGTAGGAGAACCCGCGGGCCAGCAGCATCTTGTCCGGGCTCAGGCCGGTGCCCGGCACGATGTTGTTCGGCTCGAAGGCCGCCTGCTCGATCTGCGCGTGGTAGTCCTCGACGTTGCGGTTCAGCGTCATCCTGCCGACCTCGTGCAGCGGATAGTCGCCGTGCGGCCATACCTTCGTCAGGTCGAAGGGGTTGAACCGGTAGGTCTTCGCCTCCTCGAACGGCATGATCTGCACGTGCAGCGTCCACGACGGATGGTTGCCGTCCTCGATCGAGGTGAACAGGTCGCGCTGGTGGTAGTCGCCGTCCTCGCCGGCCAGCCGATCGGCGTCCTCCTGGGTGAGGAAGTCGATGCCCTGGTCGGTCTTGAAGTGGTACTTCACCCAGAACAGCTCGTCGGCGGCGTTGACCCAGCTGTAGGTGTGGCTGGAGTAGCCGTTCATGTTCCGCCAGGTCTTCGGGATGCCGCGGTCGCCCATCAGCTAGGTGACCTGGTGGGCCGACTCCGGGGACAGCGTCCAGAAGTCCCACTGCATGTGGTGGTCACGAAGGTTGTTGGCGGCCATCCGTTTCTGGCTGCGAATGAAGTTCTGGAACTTCATCGGGTCGCGCACGAAGAACACCGGGGTGTTGTTGCCGACCATGTCGAAGTTGCCGTCAGAGGTGTAGAACTTCAGCGCGAAACCGCGGGGGTCGCGCCAGGTGTCTGGGCTGCCGCGCTCGCCTGCGACCGTCGAGAAGCGGGCGACCATCTCCGTCTTGGCTCCGGGTTGCAGAAACGCCGCCTTGGTGAACTGGCTGACATCCTGGGTCACCTCGAAGTGCCCGAAGGCGCCACCGCCCTTGGCGTGGGGCTGACGCTCGGGAATGCGCTCCCGGTTGAAGTTCGCCATCTGCTCGATCAGGTAGTGGTCCTGCAGCAGAATCGGGCCGTCGGACCCGACGGTGAGTGAATGTTCGACGCTCGGGACCGGGCTTCCGGCGTCGTTCGTCGTGTATTTGTCCGTCATCAGGTGTCATCTCCTCGAGGAGGTTGGGGCCATGGGCTGGGCCTCACCGAGTGGATTCCCAAAAATGGATCGATTCCAAACGTGGTGCGGAGTATTGAGATCCACGTTTTGCAGGAGAGCCCTCGCAGTTCTCCTACAAAACGTGGATCGGGTGACTCTAGGGCCGTGCGGGTGCGGTGGTGCTGGGTGCGCCGGGCGATTGCGGGGATTGCGGGGACTGGAAGCCGGGGCCACCTGGACCGCCGGGGCCGCCCGAGCCGGGACCAGAGGGGCCGAACTCGCCGCGCGGTCCCATCGGGAACATCGGCGGAGGCCCGCCGTGGTGGAACATCATGCCGTGGTGTCCGCCGCCGCCGCCACCGCCACCGTGGTGTCCCCAGCCGTGGTGTCCGCCGCCGCTGGTGCGTGCACCGAGGATGAACCCGGAGAAGAAGACCACCGCGACGATGAACACCACCCCGGCGACGATTCCCACCCACGCGGCGACGGCCGGCAGCCGTGACCGGCGCGGGGGTTCTTCACGCACCGCCGCCGGTGCGCTGGGCGGTGCGGCGGCGACCGGGCCGGTCGCGGGTTCGGAAGAAGACGTCGTTGGTTCGCTCATGGGTACGATCTTGCGCGCGGTTCTGATGTGCCTGTGATGTATTCCCTATGTATCAGCTGTGAGGGATGCGGCGCTTAGGGTGTCGCGGGACAAAGTCATAGGGAAACCCCTGATTCCTCAAGACCGCGCGAGCACTAACCTTGCCGGTAGGTTCAGTTCGCCACGGGGCTCTTGGGGGAGGGCCGGGGGAGTGGCGGACTGGGCCATTAACTTTCTGTCTTCAGCCGTCTGCCGACTGGTGCTCGAGCAATCGGGATTCAGTTCTCACAATCTGGCGCTTGAGGCGGCTTGACCTCTGATAATTGGTCCACCGATGGGACGATTAGGGAGGAAAGTTCATGGCTGAAGCTGCGTTGTTTTTTGGTTGGGGCGCGCCAGTTCGCGGTCGCGAGGAAGCCGGTATCGGCGTATTCAACGAAGCGATGGTGTACTGGGACGGTCTTAAGCAGGAAGGCAAGCTCGAGGCCATCGACGTTGCGCTTCTTACGCCGCATGGTGGGCTAGGCGGCTTCGCACTGCTGCGAGGCACGGCGCAGCAGATCGACTCAATGCGACGTAGCGAAGAATTCAAGCGCATCGTTAGCCGGGCGGCACTACGGGTCGACCAACTCGAAGTGAGTGACGCCTGGGTCGACGAAGGGCTCGCTGAGGTGATGTTCCAATACCAGGCCGAGGCCGCGCAGGTGACGCAGGTGTGAGGGAACCTGCCGAGTCATCGCCGATTCATTTGGATCTGCTGCGGAGGGACTGCGGACGCAGGCCGCTGACGATCACGTGAACGGGTCGACCCGTTGGCCGACCGCAGACCTGCGATCTCACCTCGGCGCGACCCGTACAGCGCTTGCCGCCCAGAGAGAGCAGTAAGCGTCGCGGTCCTACACACGTCGCAGCGGCACCCAGCTTGATGTCGGCGCCGACCATGCGCCACATCTTCAGTCACAGTTACACGACCCCTTCAGCGCCAAAAAGATCCCTGACCCGGGAGGGTCCGAGTCGGGGCAGCCGGGGAGGGTGTCGGGCAGGTTGCATTCCGATGTCAATTCAGCTGCTTCTCCAGAGCGGCTCAGCTCAGTCTCAGCCAAAGCCGGGATGCTCGTTAAAGAGATGCAGCGAAGGGGGCGATTCCTATGTGGGCTGCTGTCCTGTATGTGGTTGGGGGCGCCATCGTGGCCTTCGGGGTACGGGTCTTCTGGGTTGGTACTGGCCAGCGGAACGGGCGTCTGAGTTGTGCCCTGTTGCCGGCCGCCGCTGGCGTGCTGTGGCCTGTGCTGCTGCTCGGCGTCATCCAGGCGGTGGTCATTGCGGGTGCTATTCGGTGTGCTCGATTCGCCCATTCTCAGGTGTGTCGTGTCGAAAACGCCTGGTTGGATGAAGGACTGGCAGGGGATGTTCCTACGCATCTGACACCAGCTGGTCACCCTTGAGGCGGGCTACCTTGCCTGCGGCGGGCCGATCAAAGTCTCCGACATGTTCGAAATGCAGAAGTTCACGCAGCACTTGTCAGACCTGAACAGCCAGCAGCAAGCCGTCATTGCCGCCGCAAACCCTGACACGGGCCCGGTCCAACAGATGGCGAAGGGCGCCAAAAGCTAATGGCTCAACACGCGGTCGGCCCGCCACCAGTTCCCCTGTAGCGGGCCGACTCTTGTCGTCCGGGTTGAGAGTTCACCACCCGGGAACCCGTAACGACAGCGAAGCCCCCACTTCCCAAGCGTCAAGACAAGCGCGCTATTTCCAAGGAGTGGGGGCTTCGCCCACAGGTCTACACCCCACCCCCGACAAGAAACGGATGCCGACAATGACGACCCCCGACCACGCCGAGAACACTGGCGACAACCTGCGCCACGCGGCCGAAGCTACCGGCCAAGAAGACCTCGCCACCCGCAACGCGCCCGCCGAAGAGCCCGGGACAGCCAACCCGCCGGCAGCAGAAGGCCACTCCTAGTCTGGGAGCCCGTAGGCGGGCGGACGATCTGGCGAAGCCGCCTCATCTCACGTAGGCGATCCGGACGTCAACACCGATCTTGTCGCCGAGCACCTCGCGGCGCCGGAGGCCGACAATGTCAGCCTCGAGTGGCAGTCGGGATCCGGTGCAGCCCCACGGTCTCGCGTGGTCGGTTCTCGGCACCGTCGACAGGGTGCAGTCGAGCGACGCCGACGCATCTGGGATCGCAAAATTCCAAGCCTCCGGATCGTTAGGACGGATGGCCAACGGCTACCTGGCTGCGTTTCACATTGCATGCCACGGATGGCGACTGCTCGAGCTGCGGAACACTGCTGCGGACGGACTGCGGACTGGAGCCGCACAAGCACCCTCTGACTAGGGCTTGAACGGGTTCACCGCGAACTGAATCACCCGGTACGGCGTCCCGCCGCGCGGCATGGTGTTCCACTGGCTGACGAACACCCTCAACTCGTCGAGCGTGGAACCCGGCGAGATGTAGCCGCCGTACGGCTGCGCCGAGCCGGTTGTCCTCCGGCGGCCCGAGCTGTTCGACCGGATCCGGCCAATCCGCGGCGACGACGACCGTCGTCACCGGCGCGGTGCCCAGGCCGGTCGGATCGTCGGCGACCCGCACCTCCATGTTGCCGGTCGTGGCATTGAAGTACGACAGCACCGTCTTGCCGTCGATCTGGCGGATGCTCATCTCACCGATCGCAGTCCGGCCACAGCGGAGTCGGCGGGTGCCCCCACCCCAGCTCCGACGACCACCCCTGCCAACTGCCGCGGTCGGTGAAGTTCTCGGGCGTGGCGCGGTACAACACGATGCGGCCCGCTGCGGTCGAAATTGTTGGCGACGATGTACACCCAGCCGCTCGTGCGAATCCGGCTTCGGGATCGGGTCGTAGTAGCCGCTGATCTGCGACTGCCGGGATCCCTCGTAGGCTGCCTCGCGCTGCGAATCCGGCACCGTCGGCCAATTGCCTTGCGCCGGATTAGCTTTCACCAATCGCGACGTCTGCGGTACAAGCTCGCGCACCGTGGTGACCATCATGTAGTTCTCGCGGTTGATCTGCACCACCCCGGCGGGCAGCTGCGACGCGCCCGCGGGCGTGGGTTCGGCCAGCAGCGGCTTGTCGACGCCCGTCACGCCGTCGTAGCGCACACCGTTCGGGTCGTCGATGGAGTCCGTGTCGACGTGCAGGGCGATCGGCGAATACCATGCCGCCGAAGCCGACGCCCTGCCCGGCGAAACTGTCGCCGCAGACCTGCAGGATGCCGCTCGGGAACTCCATGAACTCGCACAAGTCGGTGGCGCCGATACCGTAATCCGCTGTCGGCGTTCCCGTTCCGGCCGTCGGGCCGATGCGGATCACCTGGCCCGGCGCCAGCGGGGGAAGCACCGGATCAGGAAAAGGCGCGGGCGGATCGGCGTGCGCCGACGGGCGCGGTGCAACAACGCGACGGCCAGCATCGCCGAAGCCGAATTCGCGGTTCCGGCGCAAGGGTCAGAGCTCGGCGGCCAGCAGCTCAGCGATCTGAATTGTGTTCAGCGCCGCACCTTTTCGAAGGTTGTCGCCGGACACGAACAATGCAAGCCCACGACCGTCGGGCACGCCGGGGTCCTGGCGGATGCGACCGACAAGCGACTCGTCCACTCCCGCGGCGGCCAGCGGGGTCGGCACGTCGACCAGCTTCACGCCCGGCGCATCGGCCAGCAGCTGCTTGGCCCGCTCGACGGACAGTGGCCGGGCGAATTCGGCGTTGATCGACAATGAGTGCCCGGTGTACACCGGGACCCGCACGCATGTGCCGCTCACCAAGAGATCGGGAATGCCGAGGATCTTGCGGCTCTCGTTGCGCAGCTTCTGGTCCTCGTCGGTCTCACCTGAGCCGTCGTCGACAAAGTAGCCCGCCAGCGGCACCACGTTGAACGCGATCGGCGCGATGTACTTGTTCGGCGCGGGAAAGTCCAGCGCAGCCGCCGTCGTGCACCAACTGCTGACTGTCGTCGACGACCGCGCGGACCTGGCCGAACAGCTCCTCCACGCCGGCCAGGCCGCTGCCCGACACCGCCTGATAGGTGGAGGCGATCATGCGCACCAGCCCCGCCTCGTCGTGCAGCACCTTCAGCACCGGCATCGCGGCCATCGTCGTGCAGTTCGGGTTGGCGATGATGCCTTTCGGACGGTTGGCGCGCGTCACGCGCGAAGTTGACCTCGCTGACGACCAGCGGCACGTCGGGATCCTTGCGGAAGGCCGACGAGTTGTCGATGACGACGACGCCCGCCGCGGCGAACCGCGGCGCCTGCACCCGCGACATCGTCGCGCCCGCCGAGAACAACGCGATGTCCAGGCCGGCGGGATCGGCGGTCGAGGCGTCCTCGACCTCGATCTCCTGCCCACGGAACGGCAGCTTCTTACCCTGCGAGCGCGCCGACGCGAAGAACCGCACGCCGAGTGGCCGGGAAGTCGCGTTCCTCCAGCAGCGTACGCATTACCTGGCCGACCTGTCCGGTCGCGCCGATGACACCGATGTTGACCATCTAACGTCCCGTTCCCGCGTAGACGACGGCTTCCTCGTCGCCGCCGAGGCCGAACGCCTCGTGCAGGGCGACGACCGCCTTGTCCAGCTCAGTGTCCTTGACCAGCACCGAGATTCGGATCTCGGACGTGGAGATCAAGTCGATGTTCACGCCGACCTCGGCGAGCGCCTCGCAGAACTTCGCGGTGACACCCGGATGGCTGCGCATACCCGCGCCGACGAGCGACACCTTGCCGATGTGGTCGTCGTAGAGCACCTTGGAGAACCCGATGTCGTCCTGCAGCGCGGTCAGCTTCTCGACGGCGCCGGGACCGCTGTCGCGCGAGCAGGTGAAGGTGATGTCGGTCTTGCCGTCCTCGATCTTGGAGATGTTCTGGAGCACCATGTCGATGTTCACGTCGGCGTCGGCGACGGCGCGGAACACCTTGGCGGCGTAGCCCGGAACGTCGGGCAGACCGACAACGGTGACCTTCGCCTCGCTGCGGTCGTGCGCGACTCCGGTCAGGATGGCGTCTTCCATGGGGATGTCCTCCATCGATCCTTTGACGAGGGTGCCGGGCTTGTCGGTGTACGACGACCGGACGTGAATCGGAACGTCGTAGCGACGGGCGTATTCCACGCAGCGCAGCATCAGCACCTTGGCGCCGCACGCCGCGAGCTCGAGCATCTCCTCGAACGTGACGGTGTCCAGGTGCCTGGCGTTGGGCACGATGCGCGGGTCGGCGGTGAAGATGCCGTCGACGTCGGTGTAGATCTCGCACACGTCGGCCTTCAGCGCCGCGGCCAGCGCGACGGCGGTGGTGTCGGAACCGCCGCGGCCCAGCGTGGTGACGTCCTTGCTGTCCTGGCTGACGCCCTGGAACCCGGCCACCAGCACGATCAGGCCCTGATCGAGGGCGTTCTGCAGGCGGCCGGGGGTGACGTCGATGATCTTGGCGTTGCCGTGGGTGCCGGTGGTGATCACGCCGGCCTGCGAGCCGGTGAACGAGCGCGCCTGCGCGCCCAGCGAGTCGATGGCCATCGCGACCAGCGCGTTGGAGATCCGCTCGCCCGAGGTGAGCAGCATGTCCATCTCCCGCGCGGGCGGCGCCGGACTCACCTGGCGGGCCAGATCGAGCAGGTCGTCGGTGGTGTCGCCCATCGCGGAAACGACCACGACGACGTCGTTGCCCTGCTTCTTGGTCTCGACGATGCGCTCGGCGACGCGGCGGATCCGCTCGGCGTCGGACACCGAGGATCCGCCGTACTTCTGTACGACGAGCGCCACCGCGAAACCTTTCAAGTGCTGGGGAAGATCCCACCAAGGATAAGCGCTTGGCGCATCCCATTTACTCCGCCGGTCACCCTCTTGACGGAGCCCTAACGGCCGCCGCTACGAATTGCAGGCCTTCGCCAACTCGTCGAATCCCTCGGTGATGCGCTGATTGAGGGCCGACATCTCGTACACCACCTCCGGAGCCGGGGCGCCAGGAGCTCGCGTTTGCGTCTCGGCGCGCACCGCAGGGAGCTTGGCGACGAACTGGGAGGCCAGATCGGCCACCTGCACGGCCGTGCTCGGCCAGGTTGGGGTCGGTCACCTCGCTCCGCGCGCTGAGCCAGCCCGTCGGCCCACTGCTGGTAGGCGGCGTCCTCGGCCACGGATGGCACAGCGGGATCTCGCTGTCGCCGGATTTCGACGCGATCGACTCTGCCCTGCGCGCTGTTGAACTCCAGCATGTCGAGCACCGGACGGCACTCCTCGGACGGTCGGCTGAACACCGTCTCGGACAGCACGAACGCCACGACTGCGACGACCACGACGCCGATTGCGACCCACCAACGCCGATCAAGACTTCTCATCGCAGGCACTGTATCGGTCGCGACTGCAGTCGTTAACCTGCCCGAAACACTCGCAAGCCTGTCCACGTAACAGAAACATCGGTTACTGCCAGTGATCGGCCAACGAGAGGCCGCGATCACTTCAGGAGATGTATATGGACGTGGATACAGGAACCACAGCATTCATGCTGTGTTGCATCATCGGCCTGACGCTGATGATTCCCGGGCTCGCGCTGTTCTACGGCGGCATGGTGTCCGTCAAGAGCTCGACCAACATGATGATGATGACCTTCGGCGCGGTCGCGATCGTCGGCGTGCTGTGGGTGCTGTTCGGTTTCTCGATGACCTTCGGCACGTCCTACGGCGGATTCGTCGGCAGCATCACCGAATTCGTCGGGATGAAGGACCTTCTCGAGTCGCAGCACCACGATCAGCGGGCTACCGGTAACGCTGTTCGCGTTGTTCCAGGCGCTGTTCGCGGCGATCACCGTCGCCCTGATCTCGGGCGCGGTCGCCGACCGGATGAAGTTCGGCGCCTGGATGGTCTTCGCCGGGGTGTGGGCGGTCCTGGTGTACTTCCCCGTCGCGCACTGGGTGTTCGCGTTCGACGGCGTCGTGACGGAGGACTCCGTCGGCGGCTGGATCGCCAACAAGCTGCACGCCATCGACTTCGCCGGTGGCACCGCGGTGCACATCAACGCCGGCGCCGCCGCGCTGGCCGTCGCGATCGTGCTCGGCAAGTCCGCCGGCTGGGGCAAGCTGCGCAAGCCGCACAATGTGCCGCTGACGCTGCTCGGCGCGGGCCTGCTGTGGGCCGGTTGGTACGCGTTCAACGGCGGCTCGGCGCTGGCCGCAGGCAACTCCGCCGCGATCGTCATGGTCACCACGTTCGTCGCCACCTGCGCCGCGACCCTGGCCTGGATCGCGGTCGAGAAGATCAAGGACGGCCACGTCACCGGCGTCGGCGCGGCGTCGGGCGCCATCACCGGCCTCGTCGCCATCACCCCCGCCTGCGGTGCGGTCACGCCCGTCGGCGCGATCATCCTCGGTGCTGATCGCCGGCGCCATCTGCATCTACGCCGTCGGACTGAAGGAGCGCTTCGGCTATGACGACTCCCTCGACGTGGTCGGCGTCCACCTCGTCGGCGGCGTCGTCGGCACCCTGCTGATCGGCTTCCTCGCCAGCGAGTCCATGCCCAACGCCACCAACGGGCTGTTCTACGGCGGCGGCTTCGACCAGCTGTGGCGGCAGGCCGTCGCGGCAGGCGCGGTGATGATCTACTCGTTCGTCGTCGCCTACATCATCGCGTTCGCGATCAAGAAGACGATGGGCATTCGCATCTCGCCCGACGACGAAGAATCGGGCATCGACACCAAGTTGCACCGCGAAGCGTCGTACGAGCTGCAACCCGTCTAACCGAGCACTCCGGCCGGCGCGGCATCCACTTGCCGCGCCGGCTGGCCCGTCGGTATCGTGTTTCCTATCAAGAGACAAGGTTTCCACACAATGTCCACCGATCTCGCTAGCCAGGCCGAGCAGTCCGGGACGAAATTCATCCTCGCGCTGTTCGTCGACCTGCGGGGAAAGCCGTGCGCGAAGCTGGTGCCGGTCGAGGCCATCGACCTGCTCGCCACCGAGGGCGTCGGCTTCGCCGGGTACGCCGTGGGCGCCATCGGCCAGGAACCCAAGGACCCCGACCTGATGGCCATCCCGGACCCCGGGTCGTTCACGCCGATCCCGTTCCTCAAGGACGGACTGGCCATCGTGCACTGCGATCCGCACGTCAACGGCGTGCCGTGGCCCTACGCGCCGCGGGTCATCCTCAAGGCTGCTGATCCAGCAAGCGGCCGATGCCGGTTTCGAGCCGTGGGTCGGCGCCGAGGTCGAATACTTCCTGCTGCATCGCGACGCCGACGGCATTCTGTCCACCGCGGACACCGCCGACACCGCCGCCCAGCCGTGCTACGACGCGCGCGGCGTGACCCGCATGTACGACCACCTGACGGCGATCTCGACGCGCGATGAATCAGCTCGGCTGGTCCAACTACGCCAACGACCACGAGGACGGCAACGGCCAGTTCGAGCAGAACTTCCAGTTCGCCGACGCCCTGACGACCGCCGACCGCGTGGTGACCCTGCGCTACCTGTTGTCGATGATCGCCGCCGAGCGCGGCATGATCGCCACCTTCATGCCCAAACCGTTCACCGACCGGACCGGAAGCGGTCTGCACCTGCACCTTTCGCTGACCAGCGGTGGCACGCCGGTGTTTCCCGCCGGCCCCGATGTTCCCGACGAGCGCGGCCTCGGGTTGTCCGAGACGGCGTACGCGTTCATCGGCGGCATCCTCGAACACGCCTGCGCACTACAGGCGGTCGTGGCGCCGACGGTCAACTCCTACAAGCGAACCCGCGCGACCACCACCGCATCCGGTGCATCCTGGTCGCCGAACACGCCGAGCTACGGCGGCAACGACCGCACCCACTACATCCGGGTGCCCGACGCACAGCGGGTGGAGCTGCGCGGCGGCGACGGATCGGCGAATCCGTATCTGGCCATTGCCGCCGCGCTGGGAGCAGGCATCGACGGCATCAAGCGCAGCACAGACCCGGGCAGCGTTGGCTCACAGCACCGTTCGGCGCTGCCGCCGACGCTGTTGCACGCCGTCGACGAGTTCGCGGGCGACCCGGTCATCACCGGAGTGCTGGACGCAGCCGGCGACGGCGTGGCGTCCTACTTCGCGGACATCAAGCGCGAGGAGTTCTTCAACTACCACAGCGCGGTGACGCCGTGGGAGATCGACCACTACCTGACCGCCTTCTAGACGAGAGGACCGGCGATGTGCGGCATCGTGGGCCTGCACCTGCGCAACCCTGAGTTGTATCCCCGGCTCGGGGAACTGGTGACGGGCATGTTGTGCGAGATGGGCGATCGTGGCAGTGACTCGGCGGGCGTCGCGGTCTACGGCGATCCCAGTTTGTCGCCTCCGGGCCACGGCTGCGTCTCGCTGCTCGAAGTGGATGCCAGCCCCGACGAGGTGGCGGCCACCCTAGGTGTGTCGGTGACCAAGCTCGACGCCACGTATCTCCTTGCCGCACAGACCTCGTCGGAGGATCTGCTCGCCGCGGCGAAGTCGGCGTATCCAGATGCGCTGGTCGCCGGGTTCGGCGCCGACCTCGCGGTACTCAAGGGCGTCGGTCATCCGCGAACGCTGACCGACCGCTGGGGGCTGGCCAAGGCGCAGGGTTGGCAGGGCGTCGGCCATACCCGGATGGCGACCGAATCGGCGGTGACGCCCGCAGGCTGCCATCCCTATGCGGTCGGACCCGATCAGTGCATGGTGCACAACGGCTCGTTCGCCAACCACGCCACGATCCGTCGCGAATTACGCGCGGCGGGAGTGTCATTCGACAGCGAGAACGACACCGAGGTCGGTGCCCGATTCATCGCCAGGCAACTCGCCGACGGCCGCGACGTCGAAGCGGCACTCAAGGAGCTGTGCGCGACGTTCGACGGGTTCTACACGCTGCTGGTGTCCAACCGCGACTCGTTCGCAGTGGTGCGCGACGCGATCGCGTGCAAACCCGCGGTGATCGCGGAGACCGCCGACTGGGTCGCCATGGGCAGCGAATACCGCGCGCTGGCAGGCCTTCCCGGCGTCGAGGCCGCCAAGATCTGGGAGCCCGAACCGGAGGTGATCTACGCATGGAAACGCTGACCGCATTCGATTTGGCGACCACACCGCTGCGCGAGGTCAACGCCGCCCTGCACGCCCCCGGCCTGTCAGGTGACTTCGTGATCGCGAATCCGGCAGGCGCGCACAATGTCGCCGTCGGCGTCGACGCGCCGGTGCGGGTGACCATCGAGGGACACGTCGGCTACTACGCCGCGGGAATGAACCAGCAGGCCGAGATCACGATCAACGGCAACGCGGGCACCGGAGTCGCCGAGAACATGATGAGCGGCGTCGTCTGGGTCAAGGGCAACGCATCGCAGTCCGCGGGCGCCACAGCGCACGGCGGATTGTTGGTGATCGAGGGCAACGCCGCTGCGCGGTGCGGCATTTCGATGAAGGGGGTTGACATCGTCGTCGGCGGCGACATCGGACATATGAGCGCCTTCATGGCGCAGGCCGGCAGGTTGGTCGTGCGCGGTGACGCGGGCGAGGCACTGGGTGATTCGATCTATGAGGCGCACATCTACGTACGCGGCGACGTGGCCTCGCTGGGCGCGGACTGCGTGGTCAAGGAGATGCGGCCCGAACACCACAAGGAGCTCGAGTCGCTCTTGGCGGCAGCGGGTTTCGACGACGACACCGCCTCCTACACGCGATACGGTTCGGCCAGGTCGCTCTACCACTTCCACGTCGACAACGCCTCGGCCTACTGATGAGCCACCTACGCGAATCCGCGACATTCGACCGGTCCGTCATCGCCGAGATCCAGCGTGCGGCGGAGACGGGCATCTACGACATCCGTGGTTGGGGCGCCAAGCGACCGCTGCCCCACTTCGACGACCTGTTGTTCCTCGGTGCGTCCATGTCGCGGTACCCGCTGGAGGGCTACCGCGAGAAGTGCGGCACCGATGTGGTGCTCGGTGACCGCTCCGCCAAGCACCCGCTGCACCTCGACATCCCGGTCACCATCGCGGGCATGTCCTTCGGCGCGCTGTCCGGTCCCGCGAAGGAAGCGCTGGGACGTGGCGCCAGCGAGGTCGGCACGTCGACGACGACCGGCGACGGCGGCATGACGCCCGAGGAACGCGGACAGAGCAAATACCTGGTGTATCAGTATCTTCCATCGCGATACGGCATGAACCCAGACGACCTGCGCAAGGCAGACGCGATCGA
Organism: uncultured Actinomycetota bacterium; assembly: GCA_963766945.1. Taxonomy (GTDB): domain Bacteria; phylum Actinomycetota; class Actinomycetes; order Mycobacteriales; family Mycobacteriaceae; genus Mycobacterium. The sequence continues at coordinate 96,302 of CAVYCT010000014.1, read as the reverse complement.
GGTGGTGCTGGGACAGGGCGCCAAGCCCGGCGGCGGCGGCATGCTGCTCGGCCAGAAGATCTCGGCGCGTGTTGCCGGCATGCGCACCCTGCCGGAGGGCATCGACCAGCGCTCGGCGTGCAGGCATCCGGACTGGACCGGCCCCGACGATCTGACGATCAAGATCAATGAGCTGCGGGAGATCACCGACTGGGAGAAGCCGATCTACGTCAAGGTCGGCGCCACCCGCACCTACTACGACGTCAAGCTCGCCGTGCACGCCGGCGCGGACGTCGTCGTCGTCGACGGCATGCAGGGCGGCACGGCCGCGACCCAGGAAGTCTTCATCGAGCACGTGGGCGTGCCGACGCTGGCGGCCGTACCGCAGGCCGTGCAGGCGTTGCAGGAACTCGGTGTGCACGCCGGGGCACTCGAGGGAGAGGTGCAGCTGATCGTGTCCGGCGGAATCCGCACCGGAGCCGACGTGGCCAAGGCGCTGGCGCTGGGGGCCGACGCTGTCGCGATCGGCACTGCGGCATTGATTGCGTTGGGCGACAACCATCCTCGCTACGCCGCCGAATACCAGAAGCTCGGTAGCGCGCCGGGCTTCTTCGACGACTTCCAGGACGGCACCGACCCCGCGGGCATCAGCACCCAGGACCCCGAACTGGCGTCGCGGTTCGATCCCGTCGAGGGCGGCCGCAGGCTGGCCAACTACCTGCGGGTGCTGACGATGGAGGCGCAGACGATCGCGCGCGCCTGCGGCAAGGCCCACGTGTGCCATCTCGAACCCGAAGATCTCGTGGCCGTCACGATCGAGGCGGCAGCGATGGCCCGCGTTCCGTTGGCGGGCACCGAATGGATCCCCGGGCGGCGCCGATGAGCGCTTGCGCGAAGAGCAGAGACAGCGATGACCACCGCGGATGTGGTGATCGTCGGCGGCGGCATCGAGGGAGCGGCCGCCGCGTGGGCGCTGTCGCAGCGCGGCGTGACCGATGTCGTTGTGGTGGAACGCAATACCGTCGGCTCCGGCATGACCGGGAAGTCGAGCGGGATCGTGAGGTGCCACTACGGGGTGAGCTCGCTCGCTGCGATGGCGACCGTCGGCCTCGAGGTGTTCGAGAAGGCCGAGGAGATCTTCGGCACCGACATCGGGTTCCGGCAGACCGGCTACGTCGTCGGTGTCGGCGAATCCAACGTCGAGTCCTTGCGCAAAAGCCTTGCCGCACAACGGGCCGTCGGCGTCCAGACCGAGGAGATCGACGTCGCCGACGTCGCCCGGATGTGGCCGGTCGCCGACCTGTCGCCGTTCGCGGCGTTCGGGTGGGAGGCCCGCGGCGGTTACGGCGACGCGTACCTGACCGCGCAGGCGTTGGCCGCTACCGGCCCGTGCCGCCGGTGTCCGGATCCGCCAGGGCGTCGGGGTGACCGGCCTGCTGCTCGACGGCGAACGCATCGCGGGGGTAGCGCCTGGCCGACGGCAGCGAGATCTCCGCACGCACCGTCGTCGTCGCCACCGGCGTCTGGACCCGGCCGCTGCTGGCGCCCTACGGGATCGACGTGCCGATCCGCGTGGTGCGCGAGCAGATCGTGCTCATCTCGCCGGGCGTCGAACTCGGCGCGGTGCCGGTGTTCTCCGACCTGGTCTCGCTGCAGTACATCCGCCCGGAATCCGGCGGCGAGATCCTGTTCGGCAACAGCGACCTGTCCGATGCGCAGGACGCCGATCCGGACAACTACCTCAACCGCGCCACCGAATCGTTCGTCGACCTCACCGTCGAGCGGGTGGGCACCCGATTCCCCGGCCTCGCCGATGCCGCGATCTCCAGCAGCTACGCCGGCTGCTACGACGCCACCCCGGACTGGAACCCGGTGATCAGCGCGACGCCGATCGACGGGCTGGTGGTCGCCGCCGGGTTCAGCGGACACGGGTTCAAGATCGCGCCCGCGGTCGGCCGGCTGATCGCCGATCTCGTCGTCGACGGACGCAGCGCCGACCCGCGAATTCCCGAGACCGACTTCCGGCTGTCCCGCTTCGCCGAGGGCGACCTGCTCAAGAGCCCGTATCCCTATGTGGGCGCCGGACAGATGCGATGATTCCTCGCAGGAAACATGTCTGACGTCCCGCTGCTCCGCAACAAGTCCGGCACCGCGCGTGACCGGGATCCGCAGACGCCCGTCGAGGACCTCGAGTTCGAGGCCGCGATCGGGCGCAACGTGCGCCAGCTGCGCCTGCAGCACGGCCTCACCGTGGCCGAAATGGCCACTCGGGTTGGCATTTCCAAGGCGATGATGTCCAAGATCGAGAACGCCCAGACGTCCTGCAGTCTCAGCACGCTGGCCTTGCTGGCCAAGGGCTTCGACGTGCCGGTCACCAGCCTGTTCCGCGGCGCCGACGTCGAACGCCCCGCGGCCTTCGTCAGGGCGGGCACCGGTGCGCGCATCGCGCGCAACGGCACCAGGGAGGGCCACGAGTACCAGCTGCTCGGGTCGCTGCGCGGGGAGCACAAGCGGCTGGAGTGCCTGCACGTCACGCTGTCCGAGAAGAGCCAGACCTATCCGCTGTTCCAGCACCCCGGCACCGAGTTCATCTACATGCTCGAGGGCGTCATGGATTACAGCCACAGCCGTTCGGTGTATCGGCTGCACCCCGGGCGACGCGCTGCAGATCGACGGCGAGGGCGCGCACGGCCCGGTGGATCTGGTGGAGCTGCCGATCCGTTTCCTGTCAGTGATCGCGTTCCCCGACTCGCAGGTTTGACGCCGCCGCTGGCAACCACTGCCCAAATCTCGGCAACGTTCACGTGTAGTTAGCTCGAAATGGCACCCCCACGTGCGGCACTCGGTAGACCATGAGCCGAGAGCCACGTGAAGGAGCACCCATTGAGTACGACCGACACCGCGCGCGCCGCTGCGATCAGCCTCCGCCAGGCCATCGACATGCAGACACCGAAGGCCCTCGAACTGTGGCTGGACGTCGTCGACGATCCGGCCGAACGCACCTACCAGGTGGCGCGACTCTCCTCGAGTGACCGCCGCCAACTCGGCGACCTGCTTGACGCCGATACCGCGGCCGGGCTGTTCGACAGTATCGATGCCAACTTGGCCGCGAAAGTCCTGAAAGCACAGCCGATTCCGCGTGCCGCTGAACTGGTCGCCGACCTCGACGCCGAGCGCGGCTCCGACATCCTGCGCCAAAGTGCCCGCGACCTCCGCGAGCAGATCCTCACCGCCATGCCGCTGGAGCGCGCGAAGGTGCTGCGCGGATTGCTCTCGTGGCCCGACGATTCCGTCGCCGCACACATGGCTCCCGACACCCTGACGGTGAGTCCGGCGACGACGGCGTCGCAAGCCGTCGCCGAGATCCGCAGCCGCGCCGCGACGCATCGCGACGGGCTGTATGCCGGCGCCTTCGTCTATGTGACCGACGGCGAACAGAAGCTGGTCGGCCGGGTCCGGTTCCGCAGCCTGGTGCTCGCCAAGTCCGACGAGGCGGCGGGCGATCTGCTCGAAGAGGAACTCGTGACCGTCGCCCCGCTGACCGACGTGGAAGAGGCCGCGAGCAGGGTCATCGACAGGCGCCTTCGAGAGCTGCCGGTGGTCGACGCCGACGGTCGGCTGCTCGGCATCCTCACCGAGGACCACGCGCTGGACATCATCGCGGACGAGACCACCGAGGACGCCGAAAAGCAGGGCGGCTCAACGCCACTCGAAGTGCCGTACCTGCAGGCCTCGCCGTGGCTGCTGTGGCGCAAGCGCATCGTCTGGTTGCTGGTGCTGTTCGCGGCCGAGGCCTACACCGGCACGGTGCTGCGCGCCTTCGAGGACGAGATGGAGGCGGTCGTCGCGCTCGCGTTCTTCATCCCGCTGCTGATCGGCACGGGCGGAAACACCGGCACCCAGATCACGACCACACTCGTGCGCGCGATGGGCATGGGCCAGGTGCGCTTGCGCGATCTGCCCGCTGTGGTCGCCAAGGAGATGTCGACGGGCTTTCTGATCGCGATCGCGATGGCTCTCGCCGCGCTGATCCGCGCGTGGTCGCTCGGGGTGGGCCCACAGATCACGCTGACGGTGTGTCTGACCGTCGCCGCCATCGTGATGTGGTCGGCGTTCGTGTCGTCGATCCTGCCGCTGGTGCTGAAGAAAGTGCGCGTCGACCCGGCCGTGGTGTCCGCGCCGATGATCGCGACGATCGTGGACGGCACCGGTCTGATGATTTATTTCATGGTCGCGCACGCGACGCTTCCGCAGCTGGCGGGTCTCTGACTAGGCCTCGAGCGTCGCGACTATGCGGCGGTCGCTTCTTGCGGCAGCACCTCGAACCCCGTCAGGATCTTCTCGGCGTCGCGCCGCTGCGCAGGATTTTCCGCCGCATCGTGATCTGCACGACCACGATCAGATAGGTGTCGCCGCCGGATTCGGCCACCACGGCCAAGGCGTCGGCCGAATCGCTCGGCAGCGCATTCACAGCGGCGCCTGTGGACGTGTCGGCCGCCGCGATGGTGATCGTCTCGGAGGGCAGCCCGCACAAGGTGGTCGGCTGTCCTCGTCAGGTCGGCGGATAGGCCCTCCTCTTCGAGACCTTCCAACATGCCGATGTGGAAGTTGTCGAAGATGGTCGCAGGATCGTCATCCGGTATCGACCTGACCATGACGATGACAGCCGCATCGGCGTCCGACAGGGCGAGCCTGGTATGCCCGTCCTCCTCTTCGAGCTCGGTGGTGCGCTCCCAACCAGCTGGCTGCGGAATGCGCATCCGGGGTTCAGTACTGCTGCTCGCCGGGACATCCAGCATCGGTGCGGCGACATGTGTGCACGGGCCCAGATCGCCCGCCACGGCAGCGCCGTCGATGACGGCCGTGCAGGCGGACAGGGAAACGGCCACCGCGGCTGCGGCGGCTGTGGTCAGGACGAGTCGCCTGCGGCTATGAGTGGCGGCCACGATGTGCTCCTTTTGCGTGTTGGCGGCCTCTTTCGGTCGCGCTCACAGGTAAGAGCGACCACAACTGGTCTGGCTGACACTTTTTCGACGACATCTTTTTCTCGGGTCTGCGGGCCGCACGGGACCTGGGGTTTTGGCGTGCCAGGTCGGCTTGCTACAGTGGCCATGTGCAGCGGGTGCTCCTTCTCGGCAGCCGCGACGGGGTCTGATCCAGACCGGCTTCCCGTCGCGGGTGTTCGCGATGCGCCGGTCTCGACCTTCTTAGGTCCCCTCCAAATCCCCGGAGCAATATCGTGACCACCTTCTCGAAACCCGCACCAGACGCTCCCGACGCGTTCACGTCGGTACGCACCATCAACAAGCCGTCCGGCCCGCCCAACCCTGGCCAGCCGGCGTGGAACACCCAGCGCGGGTCGGCGATGCCGGTCAGCCGCTACCGCACCTTCGTCGACGAGGTGCCGGGCGGGAGCCCGGCGTCAGGCGCAGCGCCGGTTCCTTTCGACCGCACCTGGCCCGACAAGGTCGTCACGTCCGCACCGATGTGGTGCGCCGTCGACCTGCGGGACGGCAATCAGGCGCTGATCGACCCGATGAGCCCGGCCCGTAAGCGCCGCATGTTCGAACTTCTCGTACGCATGGGCTACAAGGAGATCGAGGTCGGGTTCCCGTCGGCCAGCCAGACCGACTTCGACTTCGTCCGCGAGATCATCAACGACGGCTCGATTCCCGACGACGTGACCATCCAGGTGCTGACGCAGTGCAGGCCCGAGCTGATCGAGCGGACATTCGAGGCGTGCGAAGGTGCACCGCGCGCGATCGTGCACTTCTACAACTCGACGTCGATCCTGCAGCGCCGCGTCGTGTTCCGTGCCGACCGTGAGGCCGTCAAGGCGATCGCTGTCGACGGGGCGCGCAAGTGCGTCGAGGTCGCGAAGAAGTACCCGGGCACGCTCTGGCGCTACGAGTACTCGCCGGAGTCCTACACCGGCACCGAGCTGGAGTACGCCAAGGACGTCTGCGACGCGGTCGCCGAGGTCATCCAGCCGACACCGGAGTGGCCGTTGGTCGTCAACCTGCCGGCCACCGTGGAGATGGCAACACCGAATGTCTACGCCGACTCCATCGAGTGGATGAGCCGAAACCTCGCTCGCCGCGACAGCATCATTCTGAGCCTGCACCCCCACAACGACCGCGGAACCGCCGTCGCTGCAGCGGAATTGGGCTATCAGGCCGGTGCCGACCGTATCGAGGGCTGCCTGTTCGGCAACGGTGAGCGCACCGGAAACGTATGCATCGTCACGCTCGGTCTGAACCTGTTCTCGCGCGGTGTCGACCCGCAGATCGACTTCTCCAACATCGACGAGATCCGGCGCACCGTCGAGTACTGCAACCAGTTGCCGGTCAACGAACGCCATCCGTACGGCGGTGATCTGGTGTACACGGCGTTCTCGGGCAGCCACCAGGACGCCATCAACAAGGGCCTGGACGCGATGAAGGTGTCGGCCGACGAGGCGGACGCCGATGTCGACGACATCCTCTGGCAGGTGCCCTATCTGCCGATCGACCCCCGCGACGTCGGCCGCACGTATGAGGCGGTCATTCGGGTGAATTCGCAGTCCGGCAAGGGCGGCGTGGCCTACATCATGAAGGCCGACCACGGACTGGCGCTGCCACGGCGACTGCAGATCGAGTTCAGCCAGGCGATCCAGAAGATCACCGACGGTGAGGGCGGCGAGGTGTCGCCCAAGGAGATGTGGGACGTCTTCGCCGAGGAATACCTCTCGCCCCTCCGGCCGCTGGAGCGGATCCGGCAGAAGGTGACCGCGTCGGAGGTCGACGACGGGACCGACACCATCGAGGCCGTCGTCAAGGTGGAGGGCGTCGAACGCGAGATCGTCGGCGCAGGCAACGGTCCGCTTGCGGCCTTCGTCGACGCGTTGGGCGCGATCGGGTTCGACGTCTCCGTCCTGGACTACTCCGAGCACGCGCTGTCGGCGGGCGAGGAGGCGCAGGCCGCGGCGTACGTCGAGGCGTCGGTCGGCGGCAGGACCGTGTGGGGCGTCGGCATTGCGACGTCGATCACCACCGCATCGCTTCGCGCGGTGGTGTCGGCAGTCAACCGCGCCGCCCGCTGAAGCCCGCACTGATCTAGGAAGACGCTCAGCAGTCGGTCCACAAGACCGGCGGCTTCTTGCGCCCGGTTCGGGCACCACGTTGAGGTAGCTGAACACATCCCCGTTGAGCTACCTGCTGAACCCGTCTTCCTCGCGTTGAGGCGAAGCCGGCGGCGTCGAACGTATGCGTCGCCGGCTTCGCCTGTGTTTAACTGCGCTCGCGCAAATTCTGCGCTTCCAAACCGTTAAGAAGGAGCGGGCATGGACTGGGGCTCAACCTGGGATTTTCTCTGGCACTTCCTCATTATTTTCGCGTGGATCGCGTATCTGCTGGTGCTGTTTCAGATCCTCACCGATCTGTTCTGGCGCGACCACACCACATCGGGCTTTGCGAAGGCGATCTGGGTGATTTTCCTCTTCGTGTTCCCCTGGCTCGCAGCATTGATCTACGTGATCGCCCGCGGCAAGGGCATGTCCGAGCGTGCCCGGGCAGCCGCCCAGGCCGCCAGGCAGCAGACCGATGACTACATCAAACAGGCTGCGGGGCGTTCGCCGGCACAGGAGATCGCCGATGCAAAGAGCCTCCTGGAGGCGGGAACGATCAACCAGGCCGAGTTCGACGCCCTGAAGGCCAAGGCTCTGACTTAGTCGAGGAAAGCGCGCAGCAGTCGGTCCACGAGACCGGCGGCATCCTGTGTGCCCGGTTCGGGCGCGATGGTCAGGTTGCTGAACACGAAGCCGTTGAGCACCCTCGTCGGGATCGAGCATGCGAATCATCAACGTTTTCAAGGCATCCCGAGTGATGGGGCCGATCGCCGACTGCAGCGCCTCGACCCGGGGCAGAGCGGCGCGATACGAATCAGCTGGCCAGTGCCCGCATCGCTGTGGCCACGATGGCGTCGGCGTCGTCCTCGGTCAGCCCTCCATGCCCGGTCACCATCCGGTACACCGCCGGCCCGAAGATGAGATCCAGCGCCACCTCGGGGTCGACGTTGGGATCCAGTTCTCCGCGGGCGATCCCGCGGTGCCAGATCTTCGTCACGGCTGCTCGGCGGATGTTCACCTGGTGTGTCCGAATGCGCTCGCGTTCAGTTGGGTCGAACTGCGACTCGCCGATGAGTTTGGCGTAGATCGCGCCGTATGGGCTGGTGTAGAACCTCATCATGCCGCGCAACGTAAGGCGGAAGTCTTCGGCCGCCGATCCGGTGTCGGGCACGGGTGCGTCGGTCATCATCTGGTGTAGGAACGCGTCGATAGCAACCGCGGTTCTGTTCGGCCACCATTTGTAGATCGTTGCCTTGCTGACCCCGCTGCGTGCGGAGATCCGGTCGACCGACGCCCTGCGCAGGTCGTCCTCCTGCATCAATTCCATTGCGGCGGCCAGGACGGCGTCGCGGCGTTCCTCGCTACGCGGTCGACCGCGCGCTCGATTTGAGGTCATTCCTCCAGTTTCCCGAACGTCGTTGGTACAACAGCGAATTAGTAGACGTCTCGCTGTGAGTTCGTCCTGATTCATTATCTCAGGTTTTTCTCAGGGCTAGTTTCAGCAGGTCCATTTTCACATGCAAAGAGGAGACGTCGTGCAGCTCGCCGCTCGGCCCCGCACCACGGCTGGTGCGAAACAAGTAGCCACTCACCACTTGATTACCGCCGGCGTCGCTGTCGCCGGCTTAATCGCCGTCGCGCCGGGAGTCACCCCGGTACTGCCCCGCCTGCAACACGATGTGCAGGCCACCGCGGTGCGGCTCACGGCAGGTTGGGATCCCCTCACAGCGTGGCAGAACGCGATCAACACCACGTCCGCCAACGCCTCGACGATCGCCGACAACTTCTTCCTGGCCCCGGGCGTCGGGCTGCAGCAGGCGATCGTCAACGAGGTCGGCTTCCTCAACGAAGTGCTCAACGACCCGTCGAGCATCGGCACCGTGTTACAGAAGATCGCCACCAACGCGCAGACCGTGGCGTCTGGTCTCACGGGGCTGAACGCGAGCGCCGCCACGACCACAGCGGTAAATGCCCATACCCTCGATGGCCTCCATGGCGCCTTTCTCAGCCTGCTTCCCGGATTCTTACCGCCCGATGTCGATGCTGCCGCGGTTACCCAGGTCCTGCAGGTCTTGTCGTCGCCAATGAGCGGCCTCCTCATCGGCGCGATGGGCCCCGTCATCAGCCCCGGGGTGGCACTCCTCAACAGCGCTTTGGCCGTTGGGGCCGCGCTCCAGGCGAGTGACCCGGCGACGGCGTTGTCAGACCTGTTGGACGTGCCGGCCGACGTCGTCAACTCCTTCTTCAACGGCGCCGACCTCAACCTCGATGCGCTGGCGCCGCTGATAGCCCAAGCGGGTATTTTACCGGCGGGCACCACGATTGATGCGCTCGACTACGCCTTCGGCGGGCTACTCACCCCCGGCAGCGTGTCGCAAGGCACTTACACACAAGACGGCAATATCGATCCGATACAAACTCCCGGCGGCTCGATCCTGAACAGTCTTGGCCTTACCGTCACGACTGACGCACTCGGGGTCCCCCTCACCCTCGCCATTCCAAGCCAAGCGGTCGGCCCGCTTGGGGCTTTGGAGGGCATCTCGCAGACCGTCGGGGTGCTGCTCGGCGATCACTGGGACGGCAAGGGCGCAGTACAGACTCCCCCGCTGTCCGGGCTGCATTTCCCGACGCTGAGCGACACGGCCGAGGACCCTGCTGAGGTCAACGCTGCTACCGACGACACCGCTGATACCGACGACACCGCTGCTACCAACGACACCGCTGCGGTCAACACTGCTACCGAACGGCACCGCTGCGGTCAACACGCTTTCCTCGATGACCATAAAACGATTCTCAAGCTCACCTCGCCGGTCAAGGAAATCGCGGCTGCGGAGAATGCGTCGGCGTCGACTGAGCTGGTTGGCCTGCCGAAGCCGCATGTTCCCGCGACGGCACCGAGCACAGTTCCGCTCGGCACGACGGGCAGCGGCGCAGCGGCGACAGACGCCAGTGCAACCGGAACCGGCGGCGCTGCCGTTCCGGTCAAGGGCGGCAGCACATCCGGCAAGCACGGTATCGCGAACAATCCGGTCCGGGCCGCGATCTCCAACGTCCGTGACGGCATCAAGGCCATCAGCGGCGGCACTGCCAAGAGACAGCGCGAGCGCCGGGAGCAGCAGCGGCACCGGCAAGAGCAGCGCGAGCGAGAGGCAGCAGCAAGGGCTCAGGCGGCGGCGGTCGCCACAGGAGGTAAGTGCAAGAGCTACCGGCCCCTCTCTTCAGCCAGAAGTGGGGGCCGGTAGCTCGCAACCGAGTGTTCGAGGAAGAAGTCCAAGAATGCAATTAGGTAATGGATTGCCAAAGGACACAACGCCCATCGCAGCCACCCTGCTGGACCTTCTGCGGCAGCGAGCCGAGTGTTATCGAGACAAGGTTGCGTTTAGCTTCTCGTACAACGGCGATGAAGAACAACGAACCCAGCTGACGTACCACGAGCTGGACATCAAGGCGCGAGCAATTGCGTCCAACCTTCAACAACAGGGCGCTGCCGGCGAGCGTGTCCTGGTTCTATGCCGCCCGGGTCTGGACCATGTCGCCGGTTTCTTCGGCTGTATCTACGCGGGCGCTGTCGCTGTGCCGGTGCACGAGCGGCTGGCTCCGCGCCTCTCGTCGGTTGTCCCCAATGCGCAGGCCCGCTTCGCGCTCGCCACGGCCGAGACGCAAGCGAAAATCAAAGCCGCAGTGGACGCTTTGGGCGAGGGACGCGACCTGCAATGGGGCCTAACGGATGAGGTTGGCGACGCCGAGCGCTGGGTGGCACCAGACGTCGACCCGAACGCAACCGCCATGGTGCAGTACACCTCTGGCTCGACCACGTCGCCAAAGGGCGTCGTGCTTACACACCGCAACCTTCTTCATAACCTGGAGTCCATCCGTCAGGTCTGGCACGGTGACGACACCACCATTGGTGTGTTCTGGCTGCCGTCTCATCACGACATGGGTCTCATCGGCGCTATCCTCGCGATGCTTAACGTCGGGAGCACTACCCATCTGATGTCGCCGACGGCGTTCATCAAGCGCCCAATGAGATGGCTGGAAGCCGTATCCCGACATCGCGCCACCTTTACCGTCGCGCCGAACTTCGCCTACGACCTGTGCGTCGAACACAGCAGCGCGGAGGAGCGTGCGGCGCTCGATCTGTCGAGCCTGACCACCGCCATGAGTGGTGCGGAGCCGGTGCGTGCCGCGACTTTGCAGAGGTTTGCCGACGCCTTCGCTCCGGCTGGTTTCCGCCCGGAGGCATATGTCCCGGTCTACGGACTGGCCGAAGCCACCCTGCTGGTATCCGGTGGATCGGACTCCGTGCTTCCGGTGGTTCACCACATAGATCGCGCTGCCCTACGCGAGGACCGCGTTGTCGACGCCGAACCGGAGCATCAATCCGCCGTGGCGTTGGTCGGCTGCGGTCGACCCCGAGGCGGTCAGCAGGTGGTCATCGTCGATCCGGTGACGCGCCGCCCGTGCAAGGCGGACGAGGTTGGTGAGATCTGGATCGCGGGGCCCAGCGTTGGCCGGGGTTACTGGGAAAGGCCGGAAGAAACCGAGCAGACATTCTCGGCGTTTTTGTCGGAGACGTCGGCCGGCCCGTTTCTGCGTACCGGCGATCTGGGTTTCCTACGCTCGGACGAGCTGTTCATCACGGGACGCTGCAAGGACCTCGTCATCATCCGCGGCGGCAAGTACTACCCCAACGACATTGAGCTAACGGTGCAAGACTGCGATCCGGTGCTCGTGTCGGGCCGTGGTGCGGTCTTTGCGATCACGCCGGGCCTGGGTGCACCCGAACAGCTCGTTGTGGTGCAGGAGGTGGACCGCCATCGAGACGGTGCGGTCGAGCTCACCGACGTCATAGAGACGATCCGGAGTGCGATTGCCGAGCACTATGGAATCCAGGCGCACTCCGTTGTCTTGGTGGAGCATTTGTCGATTCCGACGACCTCGAGTGGCAAGATTCAGCGAGGCCAGTGCCGACAGCAGTTTCTCAACGGCGACATTGCGGCGATGGCGCAATGGCAAGCACCGTCAGCACCCGATGACCTCGCTAAAGCCAGGACACTGGAGGTGGCGGTCACGGCGGCCGGGATCCTGAAAATAGCAATGGCACACCAGCAGCAGGCCTCCCGGCAGAGCTGAGGTTCGCGAAGCCCAGGTGCCCCAACCGAATCGCGGCATCGCGGCATCGCGGAAGAAATAGCGGTGGCGGTAGAAGTTCCAGAAGGACTCTGGACGTTCTCCTACATGTGACTCTTTTCGATGTACTACACCCGTTCGTGGCACAAAAGCTCGCCGTGAAGAAAAACCCTGTCCGCGCGTGTACGTGCTTCGGGCCGCTCATCCAGTTATTCGCCGCGACGTGCTGCAACGCGCCGGCCCGTCGGCTGATCTAGGGTCGCGTTCCAGTGGAGCAAACCTCAGAGCCCGGTCTACCGCCCGCCCGAATCGTCATCGTCGGAGGCGGCTTCAGTGGCGCAATGACCGCCGTCAACATCGCACGGCTCGGCGAGCAGCCGGTGCATGTCACGGTGGTCGATCAGCAAGGTCCCGTCGGGCGCGGCATCGCCTATGGCCTTCGCCGACCGGAGTACCTACTCAACGTCGCGGCGCGCAACATGTCGGCGTTCCCCGACGAGCGGGATCATTTCGTGAAGTGGTTGCGCACCCGGGCCGACTTCGCGTCGGTCTCGGATGCAGAGCTGCGGGGTCTCTTCGCACCTCGCCAGATCTACGGCGACTACATCTGCGCGCTCGTCCTGCAGCACCTGCTCAGTCCCGGTGGTATGACGCCCGTCGCTTCGGACGTGGTCATCGGGGAGGCGGTCGACATCGAGCCTGCGGACCTCGGGTGTCTCGTGCACCTCGCGGACGGCTCGACGCTGGAGGCCGACCGGGTCGTGCTGGCCACCGGCAACGAGCCGCCCGCCTCACTGCCCGGCGCGGAAAGCCTTGTGGGACATCGATCCTGGGTGCCCAACCCGTGGCAGCGCTGGGAGCAACGGCTGCCACAGGAGGATGCCGGCATCGTCATCCTCGGAACGGGACTGAGCACCGTCGACGTCATCCTCACCCTGCGGACGACGGGATGGACAGGCAGGATCGACGCTGTCTCCCGGCACGGCTGGTTTCCGCATTCGCACTTCCGCGGCATCGCCTACCCGGAGTTCCCACCGCCCGATGTCGATCTCTCGGCGCTGCGCCTCGACGAGTTGCGGGCACTCGTCGAACAGCACTGTGCCGCACTGCGAGAACGCAACGCCGACCCCGCGATCATCGTGGACAAGCTGCGCTCGTACACCCAGCGCATCTGGGGCGGGTTCACCCACGAGGAACGCGCGGATTTCGTCAACGAAGATGCGGCACGCTGGAGTGTCCACCGGCATCGCATCGCACCCGAGATCCACGGGGAGCTGACCGAGGCCGAACGCACCGGGCAGCTGCATGTCCATGCCGCGGGCATCGAAAAGCTGGAGGCGTTAGACGACGGGATATCGGTACACCTTGCAGACGGCGAAACACTGACCGGCGCTCTGGTGATCAATGCCACCGGTCCGGCAACGCGTTTCTCCGCCACCCGATCGGCGTTGATGCAGAACCTGCTTCGACGCGGGCTGGTCGCACCCGACGCGATGGACATGGGTGTGCGGGTGGATTCGGATCTCACCGTCGTGACCGCCGACGGTGAACGGTCGCCGTGGCTGCTCGCCCTCGGCCCCCTGCTGAAGGGCACCTATTGGGAGACCATCGCCGTGCCCGAACTTCGTGTGCAAGCTCGCCGAGTCGCCGAGACCCTGCTGGACCGTGTGCGGGCCGACGAAGAGGACATCCAGGCCTACGTGGAGTACATGTGCTGACGTCGCGGCCTCGAGCCCCGCTCATTCGGGGCGCGGCGGCAGATTCGCCAGCCATGAGTCCGGAAGCAGTTCGATCAGCTGCCCGTCCGGGTCGCGGATCATCGCGAACTGCTCGGTGACAGTCTCCGAGACCACGGAGCCCCCGAAGTCTTCGACCATCGCCAGCACGCCGCCGAGGTCGGACACCGACAGCGACAGATGCGTCAACCCGACCTGGTCCATCACGCGCTCTGGGCCGGCGTGCGCCTCGCGTTGCGAGTAGTCGATGAGTTCCAGCACCAGGCCGTCACGCACCAGGTAGGTCGCGCGCACCCCGATCGGCCTGCTCAGCTGGAGAAGCTTCTCGGTGCCCTCGTCGGGCAGCTCGAGCTCCCACCAGAACTGGAAGCCGAGCAGCCCCTCGTAAAAGCGGCGCGACCTCTCGCGATCTGCGACGCATAGTCCGACGTGGTTGAAAATCGTTCGGTGACCGGCCATCTCAACCTTCCTAAAAATGCAAAGATAGCCTAATGGGCCGTCCAGACGTCAGCGGCGACGTCGTCGTCGACATCGACCATCACTCAAACCAGTACAGCGAGAACGAACTCGAGATCAACGCCGACCTGCGGGCGCGGTGTCCTGTCGCGTGGAACGAGCACTACGGCGGATTCTGGCTCGTCACGGGTTACGCGGACGTCGCGCAGTGCGCCCGTGACGGTGAGGTGTTCGCGCACAAGTACGAGCCGGACGCCGCAGACGGCGTCAACTATCAGGGCGAGATGGGCATACCCCGCCCCGAGGGCCAGCCACCGCTTGGCATCGGCGAGGTCGATGGCCCCTACCACCTGGCGTTGCGGCGCGCACTGACACCGTTTCTTGTCCAGCGGCGCCATCGAGAGGATGCGGCCGTTCATGGAGCAGTCGGTGCACTGGTTCCTCGACCAGAAGATCGCCGACGGCCAAATGGACCTCGTGCTCGACTACGCCAGCCCCGTGCCTGCCATCCTCACGATGAGGTTGATGGGTCTGCCCTACGACAACTGGGCGCACTACGCGAACCTCTTCCATTCGGTGATGGACGCCCCCGACCCCGACGCCTACAACGCCGCGATCGCCCAAGTCCCCGCGATGATCGACGGCCTGCTGAAGTTCGTGGCCGCACGGCGGGCAGACCCCGGCGACGACCTGACGAGCTTCCTCGTCCAGTTCGACGTCGACGGCGAGCGCCTGGACGACTCTGCGCTCATCGACATCCTGTGGAACCTCATCGGCGGGGGCGTCGACACCACCACGTCGCTGACCGCCCTGTCCCTGCTGCACCTCGGCACACACCCCGAGCTACGGCAGGCAGCTCATCGACCGCCCCGAGCTGTATCGCACTGCGGCAGACGAGTTCCTGCGCTACTTCTCGGTGAACAAGCAGCTCAGCCGGACCGTGAGCCGGGACACCGTGCTGGGCGGTCAACCGCTGCGGCGCAACGACCGGGTCCTCATCAGTTGGTACGCCGCCAACCACGACGAGCGCGAGTTCGATCGACCGGGCGAGGTGCAACTCGATCGGACACCCAACCGCCACGTCGCGTTCGGCCTCGGGCCGCACCGATGCATCGGGGCGGCGCTCGCCCGGGTGATGTTCGACGTGATGGTGAAGGCCGTTCTCGACCGCATGCCCGACTACGAGATCGACCTCGCCGGTGTGCACCGATACGCGGGCAATCCAACGATGACCGGGCTCGGCAGGCTTCCCGTCAGCTTCACGCCCGGGGTGTCGCTGGGCACGGCGCGCCCCGCCTAGAACAGCGCGAACTGCTCTCCGTCGGCAGTGTCACCGGCGAAGTCCTCGATTGAGGTGCCGCCGACGACGGTGTCGAGGTAGCTCATGAAATCGGTGTCGGTGACCAGCGGAACACCCAGCTCATTGGCCTGATAGCCCTTGCCGTGGTCGGGTTTGGACTCGTT
This sequence comes from uncultured Actinomycetota bacterium, assembly GCA_963766945.1. Classification (GTDB taxonomy): domain Bacteria; phylum Actinomycetota; class Actinomycetes; order Mycobacteriales; family Mycobacteriaceae; genus Mycobacterium. Next base: position 80,432 of record CAVYCT010000014.1, on the reverse strand, counting down.
GCAGACGATCAGCGAGGTTTCCGGGTCGACGGCCTCGGTGAAGGCCAGCCCGGCGTGCACGATCCGCTCGATGAGCTCCTCGTGGGTGCGGGTGACCTCCGCGGACAGCGCCACCCGCATGCCCTGCACCAGCGGTCGGCCGGCGACGAACCGGCCGGGATTTACGTACGACGCACGGCAGCCGCGACGCCAGCATCTTCAGCGGGCGCAACTCCTCGTGTGTCACTTGGCCGTTCGGCCAGAGTCGGCGCGTCAGCGGGCGAACCGGCAGCCAGACCTTGCGTTCACGGGCGCGCACCAGCACCGGCTTGAGGATCTGCGCGAGCACCATCGCGTCGTCGAGGGCGTCGTGGGGCTTCATCTGCGTGATACCCCAATGCGCGGCAAGGGTTTCCAGCCGAAGATTGTCGGTGCCCAGCTCGAGCCTGCGGGTCAATTCGACCGTGCACATCGCGGTGTCGATGGGCAGTTCCGCGTCGACCATCTCGGCCTCGGCGGTCAGGAATGAGTAGTCGAAGCCCACGTTGTGGGCGACCAGGGTGCGGCCCCGCAGCAGCTCGATCAGGTCGCCGACGATGTCTGCGAAACATCGGCTGGCCTTCCAGCATCTCGGCGGTCAGCCCGTGCACGTGGGTGGGCCCGGGGTCGACGCCGGGATTGAGCAGTGTGTAGAGGCTGCGCTCGACGTTTCCGTCGTCGCCGAGCGCCAGGGCGGCGATGCTGACGACCCGCGCATGTCCGGGGCGGAAGCCCGACGTCTCCACATCGACGACGGCCCAGCCCGCGCCGATTTCGGCTGCCGGCCTGGCCCCACGGAGTGGCTCACATTTCGAGGATGGCACGGTGCCCCGACAAACCCCGCCATCCCGCCGAATCGCTCGCCAGCGTGTCGGCTCCCTAAAATGCCGGGGATGGTCACCACTCGAGGACGTATCGCGCTTGCGGCCGGGGCCGGGGCGCGATGGGCGTCGCGGGTCACGGGCCGCGGCGCAGGCGCGATGATCGGTGGCCTGGTCGTCGATGACGCTGGACAAATCGATCCTTCGCCAGCTCGGCCAGGGCCGTCGCACAGTCGTGGTGACCGGCACGAACGGCAAATCGACCACCACCCGGATGACCGCGGCGGCGCTGGGCACGCTGGGGACCCGTCGCGACCAACGCCGAGGGCGCCAACATGGACGCAGGGCTGGTGGCCGCGCTCGCCGGAGCGCGCGACGCGTCGCTGGCCGCGCTGGAGGTCGACGAGATGCACGTGCCGCACGTGGCAGACGCAGTCGACCCGGCGGTGATCGTGCTGCTGAACCTGTCGCGGGACCAGCTGGATCGCGTCGGTGAGATCAACCACATCGAGCGCACGCTGCGCGGTGGGCTGGCCCGTCACCCGTCGACGGTGGTCGTGGCCAACTGCGACGACGTGCTGATGACGTCGGCGGCCTACGACAGCCCGCATGTGGTGTGGGTGGCGGCGGGCGGCGGCTGGGCGAACGACTCGGTGAGCTGCCCGCGGTCGGGCGAGATCATCGTGCGCGACGGCGCCCACTGGTATTCGACGGGAACGGACTTCAAGCGGCCGACGCCGCAGTGGTGGTACGACGACACGCACATCCACGGGCCCGACGGTCTGTCGCTGCCGATGGCGTTGGCGCTGCCGGGAAACATCAACCGCGGCAACGCGACTCAGGCAGTCGCCGCGCGCAGTCGCGCTGGGCGCCGACCCGGCCGCCGCGGTGGCGGCGGCGTCGGGTGTCGACGAGGTCGCGGGCCGGTACAGCACGGTGCAGCTCGGCGCGCACACGGTTCGCATGCTGCTGGCCAAGAACCCCGCGGGCTGGCAGGAGGCGCTGTCGATGGTCGACACCGACGCCGGGTCGGTGGTGATCTCGGTCAACGGCCAGGTGCCCGACGGCGAGGACCTGTCGTGGCTGTGGGACGTCAACTTCGAGCATTTCGTCGACCATCCGGTGGTGGCGGCGGGCGAACGCGGAACCGACCTGGCGGTGCGGCTGGGCTACGCGGGCGTCGAACACACGTTGGTGCACAACGCCGTTGAGGCCATCACGTCCTGCCCGCCGGGACACGTCGAGGTCGTCGCCAACTACACCGCGTTCCTGCAACTGAATCGGACGTTCGGGCGGGCGGGACGGCAACCCGGTGTCTGAGTCGACGGTGCGGATCGGGCTGGTGCTGCCCGACGTGATGGGAACCTACGGCGACGGCGGCAATTCGGTGGTGCTGCGACAACGGCTGCGGCTGCGGGGCATCGACGCCGAGGTCGTCGAGATCACGCTGGCCGATCCGGTGCCGTCCGAGCTGGACCTGTACACCCTTGGCGGGGCCGAGGATTACGCGCAGCGGCTGGCGACCAGACACCTGATCCGCTATCCGGGCTTGCAGCAGGCGGCCGCGCGGGGCGCGCCGGTGCTGGCGATCTGCGCGGCGATCCAGGTGCTGGGGCACTGGTACGAGACGTCGTCGGGTGAGCGGGTCGACGGGGTCGGCCTGCTCGACGTCACCACGTCGCCGCAGGACAAGCGCACGATCGGCGAGGTGGTGTCCGAGCCGCTGGTCGCCGGGCTTGCGCGAGCAGCTTGACGGGCTTCGAAAACCACCGCGGCGGAACGGTTCTGGGATCGGAGGCGCAGCCGCTGGCGCGGGTCATCACCGGCGCGGGCAACCGCGCGGGCGACGGCATCGACGGCGCGGTGCAGGGCAGCGTGGTCGCCACCTACCTGCATGGCCCGTGCCTGGCGCGCAATCCGGAACTCGCCGACCACCTGCTGAGCCGCGTGGTCGGCGATCTGGCGCCGTTGGAGCTCGACGAGGTCGCGCAGCTGCGCCGCGAACGCCTGGCCGCCCCGCGCCGCGTTTAGGCCGGCGAATACGTGCGGATCACGACGGGTGCAATCTCGTCGGATCTCGCGATGAGGCCAGCCCCGGCGAACCAATGCCTCCTCGACCCTGACGATCACGATCTCGCGGCTTGTCCTCGTCGATCACCGGATGACGATCCACCCGAGGCTTCGAGCATTGCGCAGTCTCGCGATGTCCTTGACGTACTGGCGTCGGTCCGTGCGGTGGTGATCTCCGTCGTACTCGACGGCGACCATGAATTCCCGCCAGCCCATGTCGAGAACGCCACCGGGTAGGACGCCCTGCAACACTGGGATCTGCGTCTCCGGTTGCGGAAATCCCGCGTCGAGCAACAGCAGCCGCATCGGCTCTCCCGTGGTGACTGCCGCCCCGCCGTCGACCAGCGGCAGCAGTTCGCGCAACCGCCGCAAGTCCGCGCGCCGCGCGATACCGCTGTGCCAAGTACTCGTCACATCTTCAGCGATCGAGAACGCTGTGGCTCCACATCAGTGCGTCCAGCCGCGCCAAGGCATCGATGCGGTCGAGGTAGCGCCCCAGGTCGAATGCGGTGCGAGCCCGCGTTGTCACGGGCAACCCCGAGACCGTGGTGACCTCGTCGTCAGCGATGCGTTCCGATCTCGGCACGAGCAGTCCGGTCTGTGAGCGGATTCGCACGCCGACCAGTTCGATGGGCACGGTCGGCATCGACCCACGGCGCGCCGTGCAGCGCCGACGGCCGCGACCCCGGCGACGACGCCTTTGCGGCCGGAGGCCAGCCAGGCTGCGATCGCCCGGTCGCGCAGCGTCAGTCGGCGTTCTTGCGGCGCGTAGACGCCGCGGAAGATCGGCTGTGTGACCATCGCCGCAGCTCGTAGCGGGTCATACGGCCAGCGGCCACCGCCTCGCTGCCGAGAAACACTTCAGCCATACGTGCATCGTGCTGGTCAGGCACCGACACGTCACACGCGATCGACGTTTTCGCAGAGAAAGTGCGAGAAGACTTCTGCGAAACGCTGATTCGGTGTGACTGCGCGGATGCAAGCTCAGGCCATGGCGCGGCGGCCCGCCAGCGCCCGGCCCAGCGTCAGCTCGTCGGCGAACTCCAGGTCGCCGCCCATCGGCAGGCCCGACGCGATGCGCGTCACGGTCAGCCCGGGGATGTCGCGCAGCATCCGCACCAGATACGTCGCGGTGGCCTCGCCCTCGGTGTTCGGGTCGGTCGCGATGATCACCTCGGTGACGTCGACGCCGTCCACCCGCTCGCCAATCCTGTTCAGCAGCTCGCGAATTCGCAGCTGCTCGGGCCCGACGCCGGACAACGGATCCAGCGCGCCGCCCAGCACGTGGTAGCGGCCGCGGAACTCACGGGTGCGCTCGACGGCCTGCACATCCTTGGGTTCCTCGACGACGCACACCAGCGATGCGTCGCGGCGCGAGTCGCGGCAGATGCGGCACCGGTCGTCGTCGGAGACGTTGCCGCACACCGCGCAGAACTTCACCCCGTCGCGGACCCTTCGCCAACACCGCGGTCAGCCGATCGATGTCTGGCGGCTCGACGCTCAACAGATGAAACGCGATCCGCTGCGCGCTCTTCGGCCCGATACCGGGCAGCTTGCCGAGCTCGTCGATCAGATCCTGGACCGGGCCCTCAAACATTGAGTACAACTCAGAGTCCCGGCAGACCCAGGTCGCCCATCCCGCCGGCCAACGGCCCGAGCCGGTCGTGGGCCAGGATGGTGACCTGCTTGGAGGCGTCGGCGATCGCGCCGACGATGAGGTCCTGCAGCGTCTCGACGTCGTCGGGGTCGACGACCTTCGGGTCGATCGCCACCGCGACCACCTCGCCGCTGCCCTTCATGGTGACCTGCACCAGGCCGCCGCCGGCCTGGCCGTGCACCTCGGCGTTGGCCAGCGCCTCCTGCGCCTCCATCAGCTTGCTGCTGCACCTGCTGCGCCTGCGCGAGGAGTGCCGACATATCGGGCTGGCCTCCGGGTTGCATGACTGGTCCCCTTGCGTGTTGATCGCGATCGGTCTCGACTTGGTCTCTCTCGCCCGCATGCGGCGGTTTGGCCTTTCAGCCTAGTCGCGCTCGGCGCTACCGTGGCGCCCGTGCCTGCCCGCCTGCGTGTCGGCCGCGCAGCGCGCGATCGCGCGCGCCGGTGCTGCTCATCGCCGCATCGACGCTCGCCAGCCCCGGCATCCGCCGCGCCGGCCAACATCGCCGGCATGATCGTGTTCCTCGACCCCGGCCACAACGGCTCCAACGACGGCTCGATCAGCCGCCAGGTCCCCACCGGCCGCGGCGGCACCAAGGACTGCCAGGCCAGCGGCACCTCGACCGACGACGGCTATCCCCGAGCACACCTTCACCTGGGACACCACGCTGCGCATCCGGCAGGCGCTCACCGCGCTGGGCGTGCGGACCGCGATGTCACGCGGCGACGACACCGGCCTCGGCCCCTGCGTCGACGAACGCGCCGCGATGGCCAACTCGCTGCAACCCAACGCGATCGTGAGCATCCACGCCGACGGCGGCCCGCCCACCGGCCGCGGTTTCCACGTCCTGTACTCGTCGCCGCCGCTGAACGACGCGCAGGCCGGGCCCGTCGGTGCAGTTCGCCCAGATCATGCGCGACCAGCTGGCCGGCTCGGGCTTCGTGCCCGTCCACCTACATCGGCTCGGGCGGCCTCAACCCGCGCGCCGACATCGCCGGGCTCAACCTCGCCCAGTTCCCGTCGATCCTGGTCGAGCTGGGCAACATGAAGAACCCGGCCGACTCGGCGCTGATGAAGACCCCCGAGGGCCGGCAGAAGTACGCCGACGCCGTCGTCCGCGGGATCGCCGGGCTTCCTGGGCTCCGCCTAGCGGCCTCCGCCTGAGTCTCGACGAGCCCTCGACCTGCTTCTTGAGGTTCTCCAGCACCTCGGCCTGGATCTTGCGCAGCCCCAGCGGCGCGAACGTCTTCTCGAAGAAGCCGCCGACGCCGCCCGCGCCCTGCCACGACGTCTTGACGGTGACGGACGAGCCGGGGCCCGCCGGGGCGACGGTCCAGTTGGTCACCATCGTCGAGTTGGCGTCCTTCTCGATGACGGTGTGGCCGGCCACGTCGACGGTGGCCTTCACCTCGCGCACCCGCGACTTGGTGGCCTGCAACTTCCAGCTCGCCACGGTGCCCGCGCCCTGCCCGCCCTCGAGCACCTGGTAGTCGCTGTAGTGCGGCGAAAGGATCTTCGGGCGCACGGTCGGGTAGTCCGCGACCGCCGACAACACGGTCTCCGGCGCGGCGTCGATCAAGACGGTGCTGGACGCGCTGACCTGTCCCATCGCTAGACCCTCCTGTGTGTGTGCGGTCGCATCGGCTGCGGCCGCGGACTAGCGTATATCCGTGTCTGTTAGCGGAGACCGACGCACGTAGCTGCTCACGCCGCGGGCGTGCAGCGGCTTCTCGCCAGCTACCGGGCCATCCCTCCGAACGCCACCGTCCGGCTCGCCAAACCCACGTCGAACCTGTTCCGGGCCCGCGCCAAGACCAACACCAAGGGACTGGACGTTTCGGGCCTGACCGGCGTCATCGCCGTCGACCCCGAGGCCCGCACCGCCGACGTGGCCGGCATGTGCACCTACGAGGACCTGGTCGCGGCCACGCTGCCGTACGGGCTGTCGCCGCTGGTGGTGCCGCAGCTCAAGACCATCACGCTCGGCGGGGCGGTCACCGGGCTCGGCATCGAGTCGGCGTCGTTCCGCAACGGGCTGCCGCACGAGTCGGTGCTGGAGATGGACATCCTGACCGGCACCGGCGAGGTCGTCACCGCAAGTCGTGACCTGCACGCCGATCTTTTCCGGGCCTTCCCCAATTCCTATGGCACGCTTGGCTACTCGGTGCGGCTGAAGATCGAGCTGGAGACCGTCAAGCCGTTCGTCGCGCTGCGGCACCTGCGGTTTCGTCTCGCTCGACGACCTGGTCGCCGCGATGGACCGCATCATCGAGACCGGCGGCCACGACGGCACCCGCGGTCGACTACCTCGACGGCGTGGTGTTCAGCGCCGACGAGAGCTACCTGACGCTGGGCTTCCAGACGGCGACGCCGGGGCCCGTCAGCGACTACACCGGCCAGGAGATCTACTACCGCTCCATCCAGCACGCCGACGGCGAGAAGCACGACCGGCTGACCATCCACGACTACCTGTGGCGGTGGGACACCGACTGGTTCTGGTGCTCGCGGGCGTTCGGCGCGCAGAACCCGCGGATCCGCCGGTTGTGGCCGCGGCGCTACCGGCGCAGCAGCTTCTACTGGAAGCTCATCGGCTACGACCAGCGGTTCGACATCGCCGACCGCATCGAGAAGCGCAACGGCCGCCCGCCCCGGGAGCGGGTCGTGCAGGACATCGAGGTGCCGATCGAGCGGACCGCCGAGTTCCTGCGACTGGTTCCTGGACAACGTCCCGATCGAGCCGATCTGGCTGTGCCCGTTGCGGCTGCGCGACGACGGCGGATTGGCCGCTGTACCCGATCCGTGCCGCACCACACCTACGTCAACGTCGGCTTCTGGTCTTCGGTGCCCGTCGGCCCCACCGAAGGCCACACCAACAGGCTGATCGAACGCAAGGTCAGCGAACTCGACGGGCACAAATCGCTGTACTCCGACGCGTATTACAGCCCAGATGAGTTCGACGAACTCTACGGCGGTGAAACCTACAAGACCGTAAAGAAGACCTACGACCCCGATTCACGTCTCCTGGACCTGTATGCGAAGGCGGTGCAACGACGATGACGACATTCAAGGACACACGCAGACCGCATGCGCCGGACCAGAAGCTCACGCTGGCCGAGATCCTGGAGATCTTCGCCGCGGGCCAGACTGCCGCTGAAGTTCACCGCCTACGACGGCAGCACGGCCGGGCCCGAAGACGCCGACGTCGGCCTGGATCTGCGGACCCCGCGCGGCACCACCTATCTGGCCACCGCGCCCGGCGACTGGGCCTGGCCCGCGCCTACGTCGCGGGCGACCTCGGAGCCGCACGGCGTGCACCCCGGCGATCCCTACGAGCTGCTCAAGGCGCTCGCCGACAAGATGGACTTCAAGCGGCCGCCCGCGCGGGTGCTGGCCAACATCGTCCGCTCCATCGGCATCGAGCACCTCAAGCCGATCGCGCCGCCGCCGCAGGAGGCGCTGCCGCGCTGGCGGCGCATCGCAGAAGGCCTGCGGCACAGCAAAACCCGCGACGCCGAGGCGATCCACCACCACTACGACGTCTCGAACACCTTCTACGAGTGGGTGCTCGGCCCGTCGATGACCTACACCTGCGCCTGCTATCCGCATCCGGACGCGACGCTGGAGGAGGCGCAGGAGAACAAGTACCGCCTGGTGTTCGAGAAGCTGCGGCTGCAGCCGGGCGACCGGCTGCTCGACGTCGGCTGCGGCTGGGGCGGCATGGTCCGCTACGCGGCCCGGCACGGCGTGAAGGCCATCGGCGTCACGCTGTCCAAGGAGCAGGCCGACTGGGCGCAGAACGCGATCGCCGAGCAGGGCCTGACCGACCTCGCCGAGGTCCGCCACGGCGACTACCGCGACGTCCGCGAGTCCGGCTTCGACGCGGTGTCCTCGATCGGGCTGACCGAGCACATCGGCGTGCACAACTACCCGGCGTACTTCCGCTTCCTGAAGTCGAAGATGCGCACCGGCGCGCTGCTGCTCAACCACTGCATCACCCGGCCCGACAACCGGACCGGGCCCAGCGCCGGCGGGTTCATCGACCGCTACGTGTTCCCCGACGGCGAGCTCACCGGCTCCGGGCCGCATCATCACCGAGGCCCAGGACATCGGCCTCGAGGTGGTGCACGAGGAGAACCTGCGCCACCACTACGCGCTGACGCTGCGCGACTGGTGCCGCAACCTCGTCGAGCACTGGGACGAGGCCGTCGCGGAGGTCGGGCTGCCCACCGCCAAGGTGTGGGGGCTGTACATGGCCGGGTCGCGGCTGGGCTTCGAGACGAATGTCGTTCAGCTGCACCAGGTTCTGGCGGTCAAGCTCGACTCACACGGCGGCGACGGCGGACTGCCGCTGCGGCCGTGGTGGACGCCGTAGCCCAGCCGGGTAACCCTTGCTCGGTCGATTTCGGCGTAGATCCACTACGCGAGTGATTCTCGCCGCCGCCAGGCGGATTCTCGATCGTGCCTGACAAGTTTCCGCTTCACGAGCGGGGTGCGCGATGTCCAAGCAGTCTGGTCGTGCTGCTGCGGCGGCACCTGGAACACTCCGGACCAACATGTGCCCGACGAATGTCACCAAGCTCGCGCTGGCGATCGCCGCTGCATGTCGCGATCGTAATCGAGCAGCAGCACCTTCTATCGACCGTGGTGTCGACCGCAACCGATGTAGCGTATCCGCGGGGCGCCTCTCGGGATTGGCCTGTCGCGCGACGTCCGTCGCAGGTCTACAGGTTCCGTCGTGCTCAACACGATCCCGGCGACGAGCTGTTCTTCTTCGGCTTCAGCCGCGGCGCGTTCACCGCGCGAAGCGCGGCCGGCTTCGTCCGCAACGCAGGCATCCTCCGGCGTGAGCAGCGCCGACCGCGTCGACGAGGCGTACGAGCTCTACCGCGACAAGGGCGACGCCAGAAACCGCCGCGGCGTCGAGGCGACGCTCTTCCGGCGGTCGTACTCGCACCCGGACTCGCATCCGGTTCATCGGAGTCTGGGACACAGTGGGCGCGCTGCGGCATCCCGCTCGACGGTGCTCCGGCTGGTCATGTGTCAACGGCGCTTCACAGTTCCACGACACGGAATTGAGCTCGATCGGTGGACGCCGCATTCCAGGCGCTCGCGATCGACGAGCAGCGCGGGACCGTTCAAGCCGACGATCTGGAAGAAGCAGCCCGATGCGCCCGACGTCAGGCAGGTCGAACAGGTGTGGTTCGCGGGGGTTCATTCGACATCGGAGGGGGCTATCCGGACAACGGGCTCAGCGATCTGGCTCTCACCTGGATGTTCGATCGTGCCCGCAGTTGCGGGCTGGCACTGAAACCCGAAATTCCCGTTGCGCCCGATCCGCTCGGACAGCTCAACGATTCGCTTACGGGTGTCTATCGCTTCATCCCGCGGCACGACCGACGCCTCGGCGTCACAGACAGGACCGTCGAATACGCCGCATCGAGTGCAGTGGACCGGCACAAACAGGTGCAGTCCTACGCGCCCGCGGGTCTTGTCACCTACCTGGATGACGCTCCGCAGATCATGCCGGCCTGATGTCGATGCACAGAGAGGAAGAATCATGACGACGCTTGAGCCACAACGGATCAGCCAGCCCTCGCCGTCACCGACAGTCAAAGTGGCCGCGGGCAGTACCGCCGGGGCCGTGAGCGTTGTCCTCGTGTACGCCATCGGCCTGGTTCACCAGGTGCCCGCCGAAGTCGGATCGGCGCGTCACCGTGACTCGTCACGTTCCTGGTCGGCTATCTGGTGAGGGACCGGGGCTTGTCCAAGGATTAGCCGCCGTCGATGCGACGCGCGCCGAGTTCGGTCTGCAGTAGCTCGAGCGCGGCCTCCTCCGGGTCGCGCCGCGGCGTCTCGGAGGTGTCGCTGCCGGCCTCGGCCAGCATGCTCTCCTCGTCCTCTTCGCGCCGCGGCGGCGAAGGCGTCGGCGGCCGCCGGCTCATCGGGTTGCGGCGCGGCCGGCGGTGCGCCTGCACCCGCCTCGCATCGGATCTTCCAGTCCACGCCGAGCGCATCCTTGAGCGCTTCGCGGATGACGTCGGCGTTGCGTTGCTCGGTCAGCCGTTTGGCCAGCGGCGCGGACTCGTGGCTGAGCACCAGCGTGTCGCCCTCGACGGCGCGGACGATCGCGCCGGCCAGCATCACCTCGGTGGTGCGGCTGCGCTGACGGACCTTCTCGCGCACCGTCGTCCACATGCTCCGCACCGCGGCCGCATTCGGCTCACCCGTCACGGCCGCGGGCGGGGGCGCCTCCACGACCGGGTCCGCCGGCGCTCTCACCGGCGGGGGTGACGCGGGTTTGCGGCTCCGCCGTGCCCGCCGGGGCGGGCTTCGGCTCTGCCGGCGCGGGCGCGGCTCGGCGTGGCTTGGTCACCGGTGCAGGTTCCGGCTTCGGCGCGGGGCAGGCTCCGGCGGCGCCGGCTGCCGGCGTGCGGCGTTCCGGCTTGGCCTGCGGCCGCCGGCGGGCGGGGCCGCCTTGGTCTTGCGGATGAACTGCTTCGGCGCGGGCGGCGGACCTGTTGCCCGTCGCGGGATCGACATGTCGAGCCGGGTCTCGATGCGTTCGACGCGCTGCAGCAGCGCCGATTCGGTGTCGCTGGCCGACGGCAGCAGCAGCCGCGCGCACACCACCTCGAGCAGCAGCCGCGGCGCCGTGGCGCCGCGCATCTCCCCCAGCCCGGCGTGCACGACCTCGGCGATACCGGGTCAGCGTCGCGGTGCCGATCCGCGTCGCCTGGTCCCGCATCCGCTCCAGCACATCCTCGGGCGCGTCGACGACCCCGCGGGCGGCGGCGTCGGGCACCGACTGCAGCACGATCAGATCGCGGAAGCGCTCCAGCAGATCGGTGGCGAACCGCCGCGGGTCGTGGCCGGCGTCGATCACCGCCTCGACGGCGCCGAACAACGCCGCGGCGTCCCCGGCCGCCAGCGCGTCGACGGCGTCGTCGATCAGCGCCACGTCGGTCGCGCCGAGCAGCGCCAGCGCCCGCGCATAGGTGACCTGGTTGCCGTCGGCCCCGGCCAGCAGCTGGTCCAGCACCGACAGCGTGTCGCGCGGCGACCCGCCGCCGGCCCGGATCACCAGCGGGTACACGGCGTCGTCGACGGTGACGTCCTCCTGCGCGCAGATGCGTTCCAGCAAGCGCGCGCATGGTCCGCGGCGCCAGCAGCCGGAACGGGTAGTGATGGGTGCGCGACCGGATGGTGGGCAGCACCTTCTCCGGTTCGGTGGTCGCGAACACGAAGATCAGGTGTTCCGGCGGCTCCTCGACGATCTTCAGCAGCGCGTTGAACGCCTGCGGTGGTGACCATGTGCGCTTCGTCGATGATGAAGATGCGGTAGCGCGACTGCGCCGGCGCGTAGAACGCGCGGTCCCGAAGCTCGCGGGTGTCGTCGACGCCGCCGTGGCTGGCCGCGTCGAGTTCGGTGACGTCGACGTTGCCCGGCCCGTTGGGCGCCAGCGCCACGCATGAGTCGCACACCCCGCACGGCGTCGGCGTCGGCCCTTGTTCACAGTTCAGCGAGCGGGCCAGGATGCGCGCCGACGACGTCTTGCCGCAGCCGCGCGGCCCGGAGAACAGATAGGCGTGGTTGATGCGGCCGGCCGACAGCGCGGTGGACAGCGGCTCGGTGACGTGCTCCTGGCCGACCACGTCGGCGAAGGTTGCCGGTCGGTACTTGCGGTAGAGCGCCACGCTCAGCAGGCTACCGAGACGGTCCGACGCGAGTCGGACAGTCGTCAGTCCTTCAGCAGCGACTCGGTCGCCGACAGCAGCGCGCAGGTCGCCAGGCCGTCGATCGCCTCGCGCAGATCGGGCACCGCCGGGAACGTCGGCGCGATCCGGATGTTCTTGTCCTCCGGGTCTTTTCGGTACGGGAATGCCGCGCCCGCCTCGGTCACCGCGATGCCCGCGTCCTTGGCCAGCGCGACGGTGCGGCGTGGCGGTGCCCGGCAGCACGTCGAGGCTGATGAAGTAGCCGCCCTTGGGCTCGGTCCACGACGCGATCTTCGACTCGCCGAGCCGGTCCTCGAGGATCTCCAGCACCAGCGCGAACTTCGGCGCCAGCAGCTCCTGGTGCCGCTGCATCTGCAGGCGCACCCCGTCGGCGTCGCCGAAGAAGCGCAGGTGCCGCAGCTGGTTGACCTTGTCCGGGCCGATCGACTTCTTGCCCGCGTACTGCAGATACCAGGCGATGTTGCCCAGCGAGCCGCCGAAGAAGCTGACCCCGGCGCCGGCGAAGGTGATCTTCGACGTCGACGCGAACACCAGCGGCCGGTTCGGGTTGCCCGCGGCTTCGGCCAGCCCGAGCACGTCGATGTTGCGGTCGAAATCGTGGGTCAGGGTGTGCACCGCGTAGGCGTTGTCCCACATCAGCCGGAAATCGTTTGCCGCCGTTTTCATTTGAACCAGCCGCCGGACGGTCTCCCAGGAATACGTGGCACCGGTGGGGTTGGAGTACACCGGCACGCACCACATGCCCTTGATGGCCGGGTCGGCGGCGACGAGTTCCTCGATCAGGTCGACGTCGGGGCCGTCCTCGCGCATCGGCACGGTGATCATCTCGATGCCGAGGGTCTCGGTGATCGCGAAATGCCGGTCGTAGCCGGGCGCCGGGCAGAGGAACTTGACGACGGGCTCCTTGGCCCACGGCCGCGGCGAGTCGACGCCGCCGTGCAGCATCGAGAACACCACCACGTCGTGCATCAGCTCCAGGCTGGCGTTGTTGCCGGCGATCAGGTTCTGCACGGGGATGCCGAGCAGCTCACCGAAGATGGCCCGCAGCTCGGGCAGCCCGTGCAGCCCGCCGTAGTTGCGGGTGTCGGTGCCGTCGCCGTCGCGGAAGGCATCCTTTCCCGAACCGGGCAGCTCCAGCAGCGCGTTGGACAGGTCCAGCTGTGCCGGCGACGGCTTGCCGCGGGTCAGGTCGAGTTTGAGGCCCTTGGCCTGCAGCTCGGCGTAGTTGCGCGTCTGCTGCTCGTGCTGTGCGAGCAGTTCCTCTCGGCCGAGCGACTGAAACGACACGGGGCGCCTTTCACCAGAGCCGGGGAAATGAAGGGGACCCCGCGCACCCGCCAGAGCCCATTGACCCTTGCTGCCTTCCGGCCCTGGGGGAGTTCACAGGATAGACGCCGCGCGGGGTCCAGGGCGAGTCTAATACCCGGGCGGTACGCGTCTCGACGGGCGCACCAGCGAGGTCGGCTACCATGGCCCGCGGAGGATTCGCCTAGTGGCCTATGGCGCTCGCCTGGAACGCGGGTTGGGTTAATAGCCCTCAGGGGTTCAAATCCCCTATCCTCCGCACTCGGTCCGGGGTGCGACATAACAAATAGCCTGGTCGCACCCCGGCCAGAATTTCGAGGAGGAGTATGCGGCGCACGGTCGCGGTGGTGTGGCACGCGTCGTTCTCTCTCATTGCGGCGGCGTCTGTATTTCGTGTTCGTCCTGCCCCGCTGGTGGGAGCTGATGGGCGACACGTCGCACACCCTGGGCACCGTGCTGCGCATCGTCGCCGGCGCGCTGATCGGCCTGGCCGCGCTGCCGGTGGTGTTCACGCTGCTGCGCACGCGCCGGCCGGAGTTCGGCACCCCGCAGCTGGCGCTGACGCTGCGCACGTGGTCGATCGTCCTGCACGTGCTGGCGGGCGTGCTGATCATCGGCACGGCGATCAGCGAGATCTGGCTGTCGCTCGACGCCGCGGGCCCGTGGCTGTTCGGCATCTACGGCGCCGCCGCCGCGATCGCGCTGCTCGGCATGTTCGCGTTCTACCTGGCCTATGTGGCCGAGCTGCCGCCGCCACCGCCGAAACCGCTGAAGCCCAAGACGGAGAAGCAGCGCCGCGGCCGCCGCGGGAAGGCCGGGGAAGAAGCCGACGCCGACGAGTCGTCGGACGCTGAGGCCGAGGCCGCGCGGATGACACCGCGTGGAGGACACCACAGAAGACGCACCAGCCGGACGAGTCAGCTGACGATTCAGAGGCGAGCAGCAGGAGGCCGAGGTCACTGCCGAGGCCGACGAGCCCGACGACCGTGGCCGAAACCGAGGCCGACGAGCCCGAGTCGACACCGCAGGACGAGCCTGCAGACGACGACTCGCCGGCACCGAGACGACCAACGGCAAGCTGCGCAATCGGCGGCCGTCGGCAAGGACGAACCGACCCGACGTCGGCGCAGGCGGTTGCGCGGTGGCGTCGCGGTCGAGGATTAATAGTCCGCGACTTCGGGCACTATGGGCATATGGGCAAATTCCGCGATCCCGTCGCCCACTAGCGGCCCTCTGACGGCACTTGCCGCCATGTTGGCCCTGGTCGTGCCGGTGCAGCCGGCCGTCACGGCCGCCCCCGGCGACCCGATCGGCTGCGGCGGCATCGGTCGAGCCGGCGGTGGCGCGGATCGACACCGAGATCCACTACCAGCACGCGATCGGCGCGGGCGCGGGCATTGTGCTCGACCCGGGCGGCCAGGTGCTGACCAACTTCCACGTCGTGTCCGGCGCCGACCGGATCACCGCGACCGTCGCAGGCCGCCCGTACCCGGCCGAGCTGGTCGGCTACGACCGCCGACACGACATCGCGGTGCTGCAGCTGCTCGGCGCGGGCGGGCTGCCGACGGCGCCCATCGGCGACTCCGTCGCACTGGCCGCGGGCGAGCCCGTCGTCGCGCTCGGCAACGCGCAGGGCACCAGACGCCCGCTGACCCGCGAGGTCGGCACCGTCACCGGTTTCGGCCGGACCGTCAACGCCGAAGACGCGCTGACCGGCAGCAAGGACGAGCTGACCGGCCTGATCGAGTTCGCGGCGCCGGTGGTGGCGGGCGACTCCGGCGGGCCGGTGGTCAACGGGGCCGGCCAGGTCGTCGGAATGACGACGGCGGCATCGGTGAACTTCCGATTCGGGCCCGGCGGCGAAGGTTTCGCGATCCCGATCAACGATGCGATGGCCATCGCCGGCCAGATCCGGTCGCGCGCGCCGTCCGATTCGGTGCACATCGGGCCGCCGGTGCTGCTCGGCGTCGGTGTGCGGACGGCGCCGCAACGCGGCCCGGGCGTGGTCGTCGCCGAGGTGCTGCGCGGCGGTCCCGCCGAACAGGCGGGGCTGCTCGACGGCGACATCCTGACGGTCATGGACGGCACGCCGCTGGATTCCGCCACCACGCTGACCTATGTGCTGGACCGGCACTATCCCGGCGACGTCGTCGACCTGACGTGGATCGACATCAGCGGCCAGGAGCGCACGGGCAAGGCCACTCTGACCCCGCATGTGAGTTGACGCAAATCCGCCGAGGGCTCGACGTCGCCACCCTATGCTGAGCGAGTGCCAAACACCCCCTATCGGGTCGTCCAGTGGACGACGGGAAATGTCGGAAAGAGCTCGGTCGAGGCGATCGCCAAGAACCCGAACCTACGAACTCGTCGGCCTCTACGCGTGGTCGAACGACAAGGCGGGCCGGACGCCGGCGAGCTGGTCGGCATCGAACCGCTGGGCGTCAAGGCCACCAACGACGTCGATGCGCTGCTCGCGCTGAAGCCCGACTGCGTGGTCTACAACCCGATGTGGATCGACGTCGACGAGCTGGTCCGCATCCTCGAAGCCGGGCGTGAACGTCGTGTCCGTCTGCGTCGTTCATCACCGGACACAACCTGGGCGACGGCCGCGACCAGACTCGAAGAGGCGTGCCAGCGAGGGCGGCTCGACGCTGTTCGGCTCCGGCGTCAGCCCCGGTTTCGCCGAGTTGCTGGCCATCGTTGCGGCGAACGGCTGCGACCGGGTGGACAAGGTCACCATCGCCGAGGCCGTCCGACACCACCTTCTACGACTCACCCGACACCGAGCGTCCCGTGCGGCTTCGGCATGCCGATCGACGATCCCGACCTGCAGCCGATGATGTCGCAGAAGGCACGGCGGTGTTCGCCGAGGCAGTGCGCTTGGTCGCCGACGCGCTCGGCGTCGAACTCGACGAGATCGTCTGCGAGGCCGAGTATGCGCAGACCACCGAGGATCTCGTGATGGCCTCGTGGACCATCAAGGCAGGCCACGTGGCAGGGGTCTTCGCCAGCTGGCAGGGCCGTCGTCGGCGGCAAGACCGTCGTCGACCTCAACGTACGGTGGCGCAAGGGCCAGACGCTCGACCCCGACTGGAAGCTCGAAGGCGACCCGCTGGAAGATCACCATCGAGGGACTGCCGACGGTGACACATGCAGGTCGGCTTCCTGCCGCCGCCGGACTTCATCGAGAACGCCAAGACGATGGAGGACTTCATCGTGCTCGGCCACATCATCACGGCGATGCCGCCGATCCATGCGATCCCGGCCGTCGTCGCCGCCGCGCCCGGCATCGCGACCTACAACGATCTGCCGCTGACCCTGCCGCGCGGCATCGTGCCGACGAGCTAGCGCCGGCCCGCCGCCTTTTGCGGGCACCGCCGATTCGCGGTAGCGCGCACCGTATTTCGGCACGACGAGCGGTCCGCTGTGGCGCGCGGCGGTGATCGCGTTTCGCAGCGGGCGGGCCAGACCGGCGAACGACGCCATGTCGAGCACCATCGGCGTCAGCAGGCGGTTGTGGACGAACGCGAAGCCGCTCGCTGTCGCCGGATCGGCCCAGCCGAGTGTTCCGCCGAGGCCGATGTGGCCAAAGCCCTTGAGCAGTCCGGGAACCGGGGACTCGTGGTAGCCGAGGTGGAACGGCATCGGCACCACCGATGTTCAGGTCCGGCCACGGCTTCGGATTTCCGATCAGCCCCTGCGTCAACTCTTCGGACAGAAACTGAGTCCCGTCGATGCTGCCCCCGTTGGCGATCGCCGCGTACATCTTGGCCAGGCCGCGGGCGGTCACCACTCCATTGGCGGCGGGTATCTCGCCGTCCAGAAACGGAATATCGCCCTGCACAAACGATTTCATGCCGGGAAAGAACATCGACCCGAAGGCGCCGGACAGCGGCATGCCCGCGACCTTGGGTGCGACGAAGTTGAACACCGGATTGGCGCGCGTGCTCTGTGGCGCGAGGATCTGCGCCACCTTCGTCGGCGAGCCTTCGGGCGGACGGCCGAGGTGCAGGCCGTCGGTGTTGAGCGGACTGGCCACCTCGTCGCGGATCAGCTCACGCATGCCTGCACCCGTCACCGCCCGGGCAAGGCCGGACAGGATCCAGCCGTAGGTGAGTGCGTGGTAGGCCGGCCAGCCCCTGAGATGATCGACGGGCGCCGCCGCGAGCCGCTCCTCCATCAGGAGATGATCGAGCAACTCGTCTTTGGTGATGCCCTTGAGGTGCGACAGCCCGGCTCGATGGCGCAGCACGTCGCGCACGGTGATCTCGTCCTTGCCGCGGCGCCGAACTCGGGCCAGTACGTCGCGACCGGCTCGTCGTAGGACAGCAGCCCGCGGTCGACCAACCGGTGAATGACGGTGGCCGCGATGCCCTTGGTCGCGGAGAACACCATCGCCGCGGTGTCCGCCGTCCAGGCCTGCTGGCCGTCCCGGTCGGCCCACCCCGTCCAGACGTCGACGACCGGCTTGCCGTCGATGAATATCGCCAGCGCCCCGCCGCCGAACCGCCGGCCGGGGAACAGGCCGGCGAAGATGCGTACGACGTTTCCGAAACGGGGGTCGGCGGCGCCCTGCACATCGCGTGGCAGGCCTTCCCCGGCTCGCAGCAGTGACGCCTTTGTCATACGGCTAACAATGCTGCCGGCCGGGCCTCCGTGGGCTCAGAACGGCGAATATCTCAGGTCGTCACTTGTTGTGACGATGGCCTTCAGCTGGGCCCCGGGCGGTCCTTCCAGGACGACGTCCTTGAGGATCTTGGCCTGGTCCTTGGTCACGGTGAACTCGCCGTCCTGGGGCGCATTGCCACCGGTCACCTGGTAGTGGACCGTGAACGGTGTCTCCGGCAAGGGATGCAGGCCAATGTATTTCGGTTCGATCGTGTACTTGTAGGTGCATCCCGGGCCGGGCGCGCAGATCTGATCGGTGACGACGACGCCGATGGTGAACTCCATCGCCGTTGGCACCTTCGGCGCAGGCGGCGCGAGCGTCGTACGCGGCGCGGCGGTTCGCTCCGAGGGCTTCGGAGCGGTCATGCTCCCGAAGATCATCGCGGCCGCGACGCCGATCGCCGCTGGCGGCGATCGCGAAGAGCGCCAGACCGGCGAGCCCACTTACGCATGGTGGACGTTATACGGATGCGACGCCGCGCTGTTGCTGGTTGGCGGGGCGTGGCGGACGTGCCAAGCAGTCGCCGATCATCTTGGGCGCGAGTCGATTTCGCGCGTTCTTGCGGTGAATCGAACTGCGATTGTGCGGGGATCGAGGTGGGCGTGTAGCGCTCCTTGGGAGACGACGGTCTTGGGGTGGTCGGAGGTTGCCGACGACGCCCAATGCGGCCAGGCGGGTGCGTACCAACGGGATGTTCGACGAACCACCGGTCAGATGGATGGTGACCGGCTCATCAACCCGGCGGATGGTATCGGCCTGGAAAAGCACGCTTTCGGTGAGCCGGACGACGCGATCGATGTCGGTGCTGATCAACTGCGTCGAACTCGGCACGGGTCAGTGGCAGCACCTCGGTGCCTGCCGAACCGGCTGCCGTGACTCGCCGTAGAGGGCGCGGTGGACAGTGCTTCTTTGGCGTCGCGGATGCGGTCCGAAAGCACGAGCCGTGCAGCGGCGTTCTGCCGTGTCTGACAACTCCGCCGCCAGCTGGGGATTCATCACAGCCAGCTGTCGGTGCACCCAGGCGCGGATCCGGGCGTCGAGGTCGTGGCCGCCGAGACCTTCGAGCCCATCGGCGACCATCACCGTGAAGCTGCCGTCGGATTGCTTGTCGAGTACAGCGACACCGCAAGAGCCCGCCCCGAAATCAACCACCGCCAGACGTGCGCCCACCGGCAGATCGCGCACCCGTGGCGCTGTAGTACCCGGCCGCCGCGCTCGCCTCACTGACCAACCGCAGCCGCTGCTTGTCAATCCCTGCAACCTCGGCGGCCGCGGCGAGTCTCTCCTGTTGCGGCGACCCCCAGTGATCGGGGTACGTCAGCACCACCTGCTGGGGCCGCTCACCCATGACTCGCTCGGCCGTGGCCAACACCTCAGCCAATACGGCGGCCACCATATCGATCACTGGGACGAACATCCCGCCCAAGGAGATCTCGGGCTCCGCCATTCGTCGCTTCGGCGACGGCTCGAAGGCCAGCGGAGCCGTCGACGCGGCCTGCACGGCTGCTTGCCCGACCAAGAAGATCCAGCCCGGTGGTGTACAACACCGCCGAGGGCATCAACGCTCCGGTGGCAGACAGCGGTACCTCACGGATCGCCCCCGCGGAATCGCGATACGCCGCCGCGGTGTTCGACGTGCCGAAATCCACCGACAACAACACGAGACGCCTCCCCTGACCGACCTACGCGATCAGATCACACAATCATCCCGTGCCACGCGATGTCGAGCACCGATGCGGGGAGTCGCCGGCAGTTGCTGCCAGGCAACTGTATGCGGACTATCGAGGTCGTGGTCAGTGCTGCGGGCGCCGCCGTCGCCGCTCGGTATGTCGCGGGGTCGGAGAGAGTTTCAGTGGAGGCGTCGGACCGCGGGTTGTGGATGGTTGGACGACGCTACTTCCCCTCGTCGACCGCGTCGAACACCTCCAGCGAGTGTTTGAAGGGGGCCGACGTGACACCCGTTTCGGTGCCGAACGGATGATCAAGACAGAAGACGATGAACAACAGCAAACCAAGCAGAACGGCGACCGCGCTCGAGAGGACCGCGTGGCCGCGATTGCTCTCGAGCCGCATGAATCCCATCAGGCCGATGAGCACGAGGCCGCCAAAGATCAGGCCGCACCACAGTAGCCACGGTATTCGTGGTTCGGCGTCGAGGACGCGCGCGTTTCGTTGCGACGCCAAGACGGTTAGCTGACCCATGAACTCCCCGTTGACGGGGCCGGATGCCGCGTCGGGATCTTGGCGACTGACAACGCGGTACATCTCCGTAAGCGCGGCTCGAGCGCTGTCGCTTGTGCCGCCGATGTCCTGTTGTTCCCATTCAGGTCCTTCGACGGCGGTGGTGTACTTCCGCAAGAGATCCCGTATTTGTTGTTGCTCGGCGGGCGGCATCGCGACCGTCTGCCGGTACATGGTGGTGAGAGTGGACGCTTCACTGGCTACGTTCGTCGAGGCCGTGGAGAACTGCTCCCAGGCCACGACGACGGTGAAGCCGAGCAGAGCGCCATAGACGAGCGCAACTGTGGTGACGAACGGCGACAGCGTCGAGTTGTGCGAGTTCCCAACCGAGTCAGAGAGGATATGGTCGCCCACCCAGATGCTGCCCACCGCGATCATGATCGATGCGGCCACGACCAGAAGAAGAACCAGCCAAAGGCCGAACATTCCCAACTCGCCCACGGTCACCTCTCTGCCTTCGCCAAGGCTATGCCGAGGTGATGTCCGTTACCCACGCTTCGCGGAGGCAATCATGCACGGACGCAAGAAAGTCGAGTTCCGCAGGCGACAGCTGAAGCTAGTCGATATCCCAACGGTCGTTGTTCCATCGATCAACTTGATCGTCGTCCCTACACATGTCCCCCATTCAGGGGATACGCATTTCATCCGGTGCTTCAACCGATCGGCCGACCCGGCATGCCCAGCGAGTACGACGATGATCATCTCACCGCCGGAACAACGGCGAACACATTAAACCTACACTCAGACAAGGATTTTGACATGAATATCATCAACCGCCGGCTCGCCGCCGCGACCACCCTGCTCGCCGCGCCCGCCCTGATCATGCTGGGCACCGGCACCGCGAATGCCAGCACCGATCTGCAGTCGCTGGTCCCCACGCCAGCCAACACACAACGTACCGACGGCCCCACCTCGATCCGGGAAAGCGGCATCAACGAGCACTTCCTGGTCAACGGCGCCCCCGGCGACGTGATGAACTCCTACAAGGGCGCACTCCAAGGCCTGGGCTGGAACTTGACCGTCGCGAACTCCTCGGGCGGCCACGGCGGCGGCGGCGCCACCTTCACCGGAACCAACGGCAGCGCCTACGGGGTGTTCACCGGAGGGGGCTACGGCACGACAACTGACATCCAGGCCTGCGCATGGCCGACAAAGCCGTCGAACACCCATTGCGGCCAACGCAACTGACGCGAGACCGAGAAGCGCGGTGCGTTCTCATCGCCCGCTCTGATTGAGCGCGCGAGAACGCCATCGAGCCGTGGCGAGTATGGTTCGCCGGCCTAGTCGAACTCACCGACAGTTGAAGTAGCGCGATACTCTAGCCGGTCCATCTGAGTAGGCAGATACTTCTCGTGCCGGCATCGGCTAGGGCGGCACACCAACCTATTCAGAGGGAGACTTCAATGGCGAATCAGAATGTCGAGATCATCAAGGGTGGCTACGCCGCGTTCAACGCGGCCGACCCTGAGGCGACGATGGCGGTCTTCGACGACAACATCGTGTGGATATCCACGGGTAACAGTGTGATCAGCGGCACCTTCAACGGCAAGGCCGAGCTCGCGGTCCTGTTGCAGCGACTGGTCGGGGAGCAGACATCCGTGGCGCCCAAGGAGTTCTTCGCGGACGGCGACGTCGTCGTCGCGCTCACCGAAGTCACCGCCGGCGGACAAACCAGCCAGGAGGCCGAAGTGTGGACGCTCCAAGACGGCAAGATCGTCAAAGGCCAGATATTCGGCGACACCGCCATGCAGGAGAAGATATTCGGCACGAAGTAATAGCTACCGGTGGATGATGCAGGTGGTGGCGCCATGCGCCACCGCGACCGCCGCCGGCGGATGGCACGCCGGCGGGATCTCCACGAGGCGCTTGCATCCCCGACGCGCTGCATCGACGATTCGGCGTGACGTCGAATGTAGGGACGAACGCTTCGCGGTCGATTCGATCAGTCATCAAAGATGTTGCGCTGGTGCGGGACCGACGTCGTCTCACTGAAGAGTGCCCAGCAGCGTGGTGAGAGCCTGCTGCTCGGCGGCAGGGTCGGGCTGGCCGGCGCGCACCGCCGTCAGCGCGCTGTCGATCTGGCCGTCGAGTACCGTCCAGCCAGTGTCGTCCAAGGGCTGCAGGGTCGATTGGTCGTCGTCCCAAGCGGTTTCGAGATCCGTGATTCGAGCCTTCGCCCCATTCGGGTCGCCGGCCTGAACCTTCGCAAGTGTGTCCTCGAGATGGTGCGGAACTTCGTGACTTCCGCGGACGGGAAGTTCGCGATCGCCGACTGCCCCGGCGCGAGTGTTGCGGTCGCCGACGACCCGGATTCGTTCTCGCTGGCCGCCGCGGTGAGTGCGGCTGGCCGGCGGCCCAAACGAGCACGGCGCCAGTGGCCACGGCGATCACGGCGTAATAACCGTGCATCACCATTTCGCGGCCCGGAGTCTTCGTCGCGCGTCGATGGTTGGTCGTCCGGTTTCTCGATGACGTCGGCGCGCGTGATCGATGAGGTACACGACAGTGGCCAGGATCGCGGCCGAGGAAGATCACGCTGGTGATCGCGACGCCCAAGCCGAGTCCCTGTTGGTCCTTCGGGAAGCCCGAGCCAGTCGCCGAGATTGGCGCCCAGCGGGCGGGTCAAGATGTAGGCGAGCCAGAAGGACAAGCACAGCGTTGGCGCCCAGTCGCCAGCCGATCACGATGGCGACGATCAGGCCGGCAGGCAGCAGCACCGAGATGCCGGGTCCCCAGCCGGTGAGCTCCAGGATCCAGTCGCCCGCAGCCGTGCCCAAGGCGAATGTGACCAGAATCGCCGAGCCAGTAGAACAACTCTCTCGGTGTCGTGACGATGCTATGGATCGATAGCGTCCGCTCGCGGGCGAACCACACGCCGAACACGACGGCCAGATCGCCGCAAAGACGCTAGTGCTCAACGCGAGTGGGACGCCCAGGACGTCGGTGAGGATGTCGGTGTAGAGGGTGCCGGTCACGCTGACGACGACGACGGTCAGCCAGTAGACGAACGGCACATAGCGCTTGAGAAGCAACTGCCAGCCCAGAGACCGCAGCGAGCACGACGGTGAAGATGAATGCGGTCGGAATCAAGCCGACGCCCAGCGTCATGTTGATCCAGTCGGCGAAGCTCTCACCCACCGTCGTGCACAAGATCTTGATGACCCAGAACCACACCGTGACTTCGGGCACCTTGCTCAACATGATGCGCGTCGCTTTGATGGCTTCGGATCGCGTTGTCTCGGTCACGCGCCCGACGGTAGATACAGCTAGCTGAAGTCCCGCTGAGAACCGTTGATGCTTAGACCTGTTCGACCCCCGCCATGAGCCGTCTTCAGCATTCCCTCAGCGCCTGTCGCCCACTCTGAGAACACAGCCAGGTTGGCTGACCGAAAGGACAGATGATGACAGACAACAGAAAGACGCTCGCAGCGACGGTCGCTTCGCTTCTGGCTGTGGGGGTGGTCGGCGGTGTTGTTGCCATCGCCAACGCACAACCTGCTCCACCTGCGCCGCCACCGACACCGACGACAGTCGTCGACGCGCCTGACGTGCCCGGCGTAGTGGATACCCCCGAACCCGGTGATACGCCCGACGATATGCCTGACGTGCCTGGCGTTCCGGATACTCCAGAGCCCGGAGATACTCCGGACCCCACGACTCCCGCGCCTTCGCCGCAGCACTGAGAAAGCCGCCTGACGAGCAACAATTATGCAGATCCGTGGGTCTGCATGTTGCGTTCAGTTCGCCGTGGGCGGCGGCAGGTCCACACTGATGACATGAGGATCGGTCCAATCGTGTGGTCGCCGCCGTCGCGGTGGACTGTCCGGATGCGGACGTCGGTCGCCGCGACGCTGGTGGTGACGATGTGTCTCGCGCTGGCTGGTGTCGCATTATGTCTCGTGTTATTCAGGTCCTTGGAAACCTCTGCGCGTGCCACCGCTGATGCTCGCGCGCACCAGATCGCCGACGACTTGCAGACCGAGAACGCCCTGGATCTGGATCGGTCGATGTTGGCCACCGACAGCCAGGTGGCCGTTGTACAGGTCGTGGATCAGCGCGGCCGGTTGATCGCGCAGTCTGCGGGAAGTCCGGCCAGGCCCCTCTTGTCACACCGAATCGCCGTGGGGGAATCAGAGTTCCTCGGGCAGGTTGAGTTCAGTTCGGACAAAGACTTCTGGGTCACCGGCGTGGGCGCCGACAGTTCGGTCGGGCCTGTGACGATATTTGTGGGCGCCGATCGCGAGACTGCTGAGACGGTGGTCACCACCGTCGGTTGGCTTCTTGCCGTGTGTGGCCCGATCGTCGTCGCGTTGGCGGCATTCGGAACGTACCGCCTGGTCGGCTTGGCTCTACAGCCTGTCGAGCGAATGCGGGCGCAGGTTTCATCGATGACCACTGATGTACGGGCCCAACGGATCCCGGTTCCAGCCGACCGATGACGAGATTGCCAGGTTGGCGGTGACGCTGAACGACATGTTGGATAGGCTGGCCGCAGGTCAGGCGGCGCAGCGTCGTTTCGTCAGCGACGCGTCGCATGAGTTGCGCAGCCCGCTGGCGACCATCACCGCCGCCCTCGATCTTGCCCAGGTCCGCCCGGATGAGCTGGATCGGGAGTTGATCGAAGAGGCCCTGCTGCCCGAGACACGCCGGATGGCTCGCCTAGTCGACGACCTGTTGCTCCTTGCGCATGTCGATGAAAACTCACACGTGCTCAAGATGGTCGACGTCGATCTCGATGACATCGTCTATGCCGAAGAGGACCGGGTTCGTGCCGTGACCGAGCTACGTGTGGTCGCGGCGGTGACGGCGGTTCGGATTGCCGGTGATCCCCAGGCTCTTTCGCGCTTGGTGCGCAACCTGGTCGACAACGCCATCAGTCACGCGCATAACGAGATTCGTCTTGAATGCCGGCCGGTCGGACATCATGCGCAGATCATCGTCGCCGACGACGGACCGGGCATACCAGAGGCCGAACGTCTCCGGGTCTTCGACCGATTCGTCCGTCTCGACGCTCCGCGGACTCGCGAAGCCGGCGGCGCAGGCCTCGGCCTGTCGATCGTGGCCGAGATCGTCAGCGCCCACCACGGACGAGTCGATGTAGCAGAGGCGTCCGGCGGAGGCGCGCAATTCGTCGTGCAGCTTCCGTTAACTATCGACGAGCCGGTATCCGACGCCGCGGACAGTTTCGATGTGGTTAGCGGAAAGCGGTAGGTCGATCTTGCGTCGGAGATACCCGATGTACACCTCGACAATGTTTTCGTCGCCTGTGTAGTTGGTGTCCCATATCGACCGCACGATCTCGTTCTTGCTCACCACGGTGCCGCGGTGTCGCATGAGGAACTCGAGGATGCTGAATTCTCTTGGTGTCAAGGACAATTCGATGCCGGCCCGGGAGACCCGCCGACTTGCAGGGTTCAGCTCGAGGTCGCCGGCAGTCAATACTGCGGGCCGCTCGGGTGCTCCTCGGCGGACGAGCGCCCGGAGACGGGCGAAGAGCACGACGAACGAGAACGGTTTGACCAGATAGTCGTCGGCGCCGAGGTCGAAGGCATCGGCAAGGTCGTACTCCCCGTCCTTGGCCGACAGAACCAGGATCGGTGTCCACACCCCAATTGCGCGCGAGGTCTCGGACAATGTCGTATCCGCTCTTGCCGGGCAGCATGATGTCGACCACGATCGCGTCGAACTGGTCCGACGTCGCGGTCTCGAAGCCAACGTCGCCGCGGTGTGACACGTCGACGGCGAAGCCCTCGGACACCAGCCCGCGGCGGATCGTCTCCGCCAGGCGGACTTCGTCTTCGATCACCAGTACTCGCACTGCTCAATCCCGTCGTGTCACCTTCCGGCCAGTACACCAGAGGCGCGGTCGGGGCCGGGGCGCGACTTCAGCGTTTCTTCAGCAAGTGGGTGGCACCGTGAGACCATGACGGAGACGCCCGAGCCTGCACCTGCGGATGAGACGCCAGCAGCCGATCCCGATCGCCAGGCCGACCCGACGGTCCCCCAACGCCGATCCCTGTTCGGCAGGTTGAATCGAATCAACCGGATCGCGGCGTTGGTGCTCGGCGGAGTTGCGGCAGTATTTGCCGCGGTTTTGCTCTTTTGTGCCGGGGTGCTGGTCGGCGCGGAACACGGCGAGTCAAGGGGCGACCGCCACGTGTCTGAGGAGTACGACCAGCAGGACGGCGACACGGGGGAATCAGCCGACTACCGGGCCGAAGACGAACCTAGCGGCGACAGCGAAGAAGACGACGTTGACGAAGTCGCGACGGATGGTGATCAAGGGGAGTCCGATGAGTCATCTCGATCCGGGGCGACCGACGGTCCGCCTCGTCAGCCAGTCGAATGCTCCGCCGCGCCCCTGACAGTCCGATGCGGCCAGTCGCATGCGCGTCCGCACCGACGGTCAGGACATCAACGGCGTTGGTCGCCTTCGCCGTCATTGTGGCTGTTGCGCCTGCTGCGGGGCACAGCGACGACCCGTCCTTCAGGGCCGGCTATGCCGCGGCCTTAAACCCGACGCATGTCCGATCGGCATTGTCCGACGCCGGCATGAGCTCCTCGTCGTTCTGCGGCCAGCTTCTGAAATACGAACTGGCTCACGGCAAGTCGATCGGTCTCCACGACAGCGAGTTTCTTCGCGGGTGCCGCATCGCGGTCGGCGACGCCATGGAGTAGACAGCCGGGGTCTACCGGCCAGCCATACGATCGTTGTAAGTACCAGTTAACAGTCGGTGGAATTGGTGAGCGCCCTCGGGCTCGTGAAGGTGGTGAATTCGTTGATGAGTGGCCCGGCACTGTTCATTACCGTCTTTTTCGCGTGCCTGGTCGAGGCCGTCGAGGCTCTCACGATCGTTCTTGCCGCAGGTACCGCGCGGGATTGGCGCTCGGCCATCGTCGGCTCGCTCTCCGGACTGGCCGTTCTGGCCGTGGTCATCGCAGCCTTGGGGCCGGCGATCTCGGCCATCCCCCTGGATGCGTTGCGTCTGGTCGTCGGCGGACTGCTCTTGATCTTCGGGCTGCAATGGCTGCGCAAGGCGATCCTGCGGGCAAGTGGCAACAAGGCCCTGCACGATGAAGAAGTCGCCTATCAGGCAACGCTCGCCGAGGCCCTCGGCGGCCCAACAACGCGGCGGAACCTGATCGGTGACTGGTACGCATTCACGCTGTCGTTCAAAGGGGTCCTGCTGGAGGGTCTCGAGGTCGCGTTCATCGCGCTCAGCTTCGGCGCCAACCAGGGCAGCATTCCGTTGGCGGCGTTGGCCGCGACGGTGGCCGTACTGCTAGTGGCGGTGGCGGGCTTGGCAATCCGGGCGCCGTTGGCGCGAGTGCCGGAGAACAGCATGAAGTTCGTCGTCGGGGTGATGCTCACGGCGTTCGGCATCTTCTGGGGCGCAGAAGGCGCCGGCGCGCACTGGCCAGGCGACGATATCGCTCTGCTAGTCCTAATCCCCGTGATTGGCATGTACGCGATCGCGCTCGTTTTTCTGTTCAAACGTCGGAGACCGATCGGCGCTGACATCGAAACAGCCAGAGCTTAGGGAGATTCGGTGTTACGCAACCTTCGTAAGTTCGGCGCATTTTCGTATGACTTCATCATCGGCGATGACTGGCGGGTCGCGCTGAGCATCGCAGTGGCCCTCGGCGTGACGACCGCGGTAAATCGCCTGACCTGCGCAGCCGTGTGGTGGATCGTGGTCGTCACCGTCGTAGCAGCGCTGCCCCTGAGTATCTACCGCGCGACGCGACCGAGACTGTAAGGGCAGCGTTTCCCGAGTCTCGGACACGTATCAAGGTTATCGGCCGAGTACGCCCATGCTAGAGCTGGGCTACACCGGATTCCCCTTATCGTCCCAGTTCGCGGCCACCTTCTTGCTCGGCTGCACGCGGGGCGGTTCGCCGGGCATCTTCGGATAGCTTGGCGGATAGGGCAAATCGCCAAGGTCTCGCTCCTCGTCGGCCTTCGACCATCTCCAGCAGCGGCGTCAATCGACTGCGGGTTCGCATCGATGTCTGCCCACGGATCCGGCCTGCCCGCAACGAAATCCGGCACGGTGGCGATGGTGTAGTCGTCGGGATCGGCGTCGCGGAGCTCGTCCCACGTCAACGGCGTCGACACCGTGGCGATCGCGGTCTTGCGCGCGGAATACGCCGACGCGAACGTGCGGTCGCGGGCATTCTGGTTGTAGTCGATGAAGATCCGCTTGCCGCGTTCCTCTTTCCACCACGACGTCGTCACCGCGTCGGGCGCGCGCCGCTCCACCTCACGCGCGAGCGCGATACCCGCACGGCGCACCGCGACGAAATCCCAGTCCGGCTTGATCCGCAGAAAAATGTGCACGCCGCGGCCGCCGGACGTCTTCGGGTAGCCGACCAGGCCGAGCTCGTCGAGCAGCGGCTTGAGCACGTCCACTGCGACGACACGCGCCTCCTTGAAGGCGGTGCCCGGCTGCGGGTCCAGATCGATGCGCAGCTCGTCGGGATGTTCGGTGTCTGGACAACGCACCTGCCACGGGTGCAACGTGATCGTGCCCATCTGCGCCGCCCACGCGATCGCCGAAGGGTGAGTGACCTTGAGCGCGTCGGCCGTTCGGCCCGACGGGAAGGTCACCACGCAGGTCTCCAGATAGTCGGGATGCTTCTGCGGCACGCGCTTCTGGTAGATCTCCTCGCCCTCGATGCCGTCGGGGAATCGCTGCAGATGCGTGGGCCGGTCCCGCAGCGCGGTCAGCATCGGCCCGGACGCGACGGCAAGGTAGTACTCGACCAGCTTTCCCTTCGTGCCCTTCTTGTCCCAGCTTCGGAAAGTAGACCTTGTCGCGGTTGGTCAGCCGGACCTTGACGCCGTCGACGTCGAGTTCTTCTGCGGGCGTTGCCATCTCATGGACTCCAGTACGTCGTAGAGGTCGTAGTTCAGCGGCACGTCGAGCTGATCGAAGGTGCAGCTGTCCGGCTCGCGGTCCGGGCCGCCACCGCATGAACTTGACCGCGTGCCGAAATCGTCGGCCGTGCACCGTGTTTCCCTCCATCTGGTCGTAGGCCACCTCGCACACCTTCTCCGGCCGCACGGGAATCCAGCGCTTGTCGGCCGCCGAGTTCCACCGGCTCGGCTCGCCGTCGACTGCGTCATCCCTTCGCGCAGCGGCTCCAGATCGGCGAGCAGCTTCAGCCGATCCTTCGCGGTGAATGATGCTGCGCCACCGACCATCTGCAGCTCACCGTCGTCGCGGTAGAGGCCGAGCAGGATCGAGCCGATCCCCTCGCCGCTCTTGTGGATCCGGTACCCGATCGCCACGCAGTCGGCGTCGCGGGCGTGCTTGACCTTGACCATCTCCCTCTTGCCAGGCAGATATGGCCCGTCGAGCCTCTTGGCGATCACCCCGTCGAGACCTGCGCCTTCAAACGTGTCGAGCCACTGCGTCCCCTGCTCCGGGTCTTCGGTGGTGCGAGTGACATGGCACCACTGCTTTTCGGTCACCGAATCCGAGAGCGCTTGCCTGCGCACCCGGAACGGTTCCTTCATCAGCGACGTGTCGCCGGTGGCGAGTGCGTCGAAGCCTATGAAGTGCGCGGGTGTCTGCTCGGCCAGCATTTTGATCCGGCTGGCCGCGGGGTGGATGCGTTGCGAAAGCGACTCCCAGTCCAGGCGCATGCGCCCCCCGATATCGCGAGGGACCACGACCTCACCGTCGAGCACGCACCGCGGCGCGAGCTCGTCGCGCAGCGCGTCGACCAGCTCGGGGAAGTAGCGGCCGAGATCCTTGCCGCTGCGCGACAGCAGGACGATCTCATCGCCGTCGCGGAACACCAGGGCTCGAAAGCCGTCCCATTTCGGCTCGTAGGACCACACCCCGGCGTCGGCCGGAACCTTGGCCTGGGCTTTTGCGAGCATCGGCTCCAACGGCGGCTGTACGGGCAAGTCCACGCTGTCCATACTCACTTAGACCCGGGTACCCCGACAATCTCATCGCTGCAGATCCGTCGTCTCCACGAAATCGAGTAGTGGGCTACTCACGTCATTCCGGCCCGCGGGCGGGACCCTCAGACGATGACCGGGGGTGGTCCGAACGGAAGCCGCAACACGCGGGGGCGCGTGGGCGCAGCCGTCGCGTGTGCGACCGCGGCAGCGATCCTGTCCGGCGCCCTGGCTTGGGCGGATCCCGGGACGCCAGTGCCCGGGCAACCACCTCCGCCGCCTGGCCTCGATCAGGAGCCCCCGACGCTGTCCCTGTCCCAGACGTCGGGGCCGCCCGGCACGACATTCACGGCCACCGCGACAGGATCTGACTGTGCGTCTGCGCAGTTATATACGGACAACGCTGAGTCGGTGACAGTGAACGGCAACGTGGCTACCGTGACCGCGCCCGCCGATCCGATTGCCAAAACTGTCGAGGTAGTCGCCACATGTAGCCACGTGACGCTGCAGCGGACATTCACCATCGAGCATCCGCCGGCCGAACTCGAGCTGATCTTCTCGCCATCCCAAGGTCAACCGGGCAGCCAGGCAACGGCGACGTTGCACGGCTGCACCGATGAAGTCGTACTGCGTTGGGGGAACCAGGCAATCGTGGTTTCTCCCAGCGGTGAGTTCACCGTGCCGGCAGGCGATCCCGGCACCCGCACGGTCACTGCGACATGCGGATCCGCCGGGGACGACACCGCCGACTTCACGGTACTTCCCGCTGCTGCTCCCACATTGGAGCTCGACAGCAGCCGAGGTCCAGCCGGATCGACTATCCATGCAATCGGCGATGACTTCGCATGCGGCGACGGAGGTGTCGAACTGTACTGGGACGGAAGCTATCTGACGACGACCGACTCCGCATCGTTCGACGAGCCTTTCGCTGTTCCTGGCGATGCTCAGGCGGGCCAGTACACCGTGCGGGCAACCTGTGCCAACAACCCCGACATCGTCGACGAAGCGCAGTTCTCCGTGACGGAGACCGTGATTACCGGCACCCCGGCCACCGTCGCGACAGTCGCGCTCGATCCGGCCCACGGCGCCGCAGGCGACCTGGTGATCGTGACCGGTGCAGGCTTCTTCTGCGACAACGACTCTCGGGAGGTGCAGCTGGACTTCGGCGGTCGCACGCTCCAGGCTGTATCCGCCGACGACGCAGGCGGATTCCGGACGACGTTCACCGTTCCGGAGAACGCCACCGGAACGGTCGCGCTCCGCGCCTCGTGCGCCGACGGTTCGGTCACCCGAACCGCATCGTTCACTGTGAACGCCAGCCCGGTCACCCCGACGACCACGACGCGGCCGACAACCGATCCACCACCCGACGGCAGTGTGATCGTGTTCATCGTCCTTCTGGTGCTCGCCGCCGTGGTGATCGTGGCCGCTCTGGTCTACCGCGCGCTGCGCGGACCGCGGCCGCCCGCACCGACCGCGCGCGTTCGCGTGGAGCCGTGTCCAGGCGGCCCGCCCGAGATTGCGCTGCGGGAGGCAACAGCACAGGGCTCCCACGCCATCCGCCTGAGTGTCCATCCGGGTTCTGCGACCCACACGATCGAAAGAGACGAACGATGACCACAACGGCACTCGGCGGAAGCGCGACCGCGCGCGACCTGCTCTTCGGCATCTCCCGCACCAATTCGACTGAGGCGCTGACTGGTTCGCTGCGCAGCAACGGCACTGTCGCTGCGCACGTTCGCTGTCCGGTGGGCCTGAACGCGGTCGTCGAGCACGAGCTGGCAACCAAGACCGATGAACTGCTTTCGACGAATCTGGCCGACGTGGCGATCACGGGCTGGAAGCGGTACGACGCGCTCAGACAAGCCGCTCAACGAACCCATGCAGCACCGACGACCGAGGAGATCGTCGCTTTGGCGGCACACACGGTCGAGTCGAGTCATCGAACCGCGATCGAAGTCTTCATCGACGGCGCCTCGGTGGCCATCATCAACGTTGAACTCAAGATCGCTGTGACCATCGACTGCGCTCTCGCCGTGGTCCGGCAAGGCTGGTTGACAGGTCTGCGAACCGGGACGTTTACGGTGGGAGCTTCCCTGGCGGTCCAGCAGAACGTCTTCGCAGAACGGCATTGGCCGTTCGACCTGCCCGGGGCCATCCTGTTGCGACATGGTGTGCCTCTGCTGTCGGCCGAACCGAGCGCTGCACCGGTCGAGGCGGGGCAGGCGTAAACGTCTCGGTCATGTGGGGTCAGAGCGTCCACCATGGCCTTCGCTGGTGCCCTCGCCGCGGCGACCGCCGTGTCCCGACGAGTTCAGTGAAGAAAGCCGTCCCGTTTCGGCCGACCGACCATCACCCCGGCAACGGCCGGAACCTTGACCTGACCTGGCCAGCGGGCTCCAACGGCGGCGACACGTTCAGTCCACGGTGTCCATCCTGATCCATCGGGCTCCTCGAACGCCAGATCGACCTCGGTCCGCGGCAAAACTCATCGCCGCGACGTTTGCGCGATCTGGCCAAGACCGATGCGCTTCGTGGGTGGGGCAACCGCCCGGCTCTACGTAGCGTGTATTGGTATGTACGTGGAACTACGTCTGCTGGGTTGGACGTGGAGCTGGCACATCTTGGACCGATCCCAGACGCGATGGGATCAACAGTGGTCGCTGAGCCGTTCGAACATGCCGAGGTTGAGGCCAATGGCATTGTGGTGCATACCGTATCGCTCGGCGAAGGCCCACTGGTCATCTTCTGCCACGGGTTCCCGGAGTCCTGGTATTCCTGGCGTCATCAGTTGCCCGCGGTCGCTGAAGCCGGTTTCCGCGCAACGGCTTTGGACATGCGCGGCTATGGCGGCACCACTGCGCCCGCAGCGGTCGAGGCCTACTCGATCAGCCATATCGTGGCCGACGTGGTGGGCGTGGTCGCTGCGACGGGTGCGAAGCAGGCCGTCGTGGTCGGGCACGACTGGGGTGCCATTGGTGGCGTGGTACAGCGCGCTGATGCGCCCCGACGTGTTCCGCGCGGTGGCCGCGATGAGCGTGCCCTACGTACCGCCGATCCCCGCGTTACCGGAGGGCGTGACCATGAACGACGTGATGCGTCAGGTCGCGAACTCGCGAGACTACTATCGCCTGTTCTTCCAGGAACCCGGAGTCGCAGAGGCCGACCTGGAGGCCGACGTGGACCGTTTTCTGCGTGCATTTCTGTACACCATCAGCGGCGATATCGTGGCCGATGGTGTCCATACCGAGCGGATGGGACGGTTACTACCCGAAGGGGCAGAGTCTTGTCGAGCATCTCGTGGCGCCCGAGGTCCTGCCGCGCTGGCTGACCGAGGACGACCTGGCCTTCTATGTGAAAGAGTTCTCCCGCACCGGTTTCCGTGGCGCTCTCAACTGGTACCGCAACATCAAGGCGCTGCCCACCATCCTCGGTCCGTTCGCGGGCGCGGCGATCCACCAGCCGGCGCTGTATCTGGCCGGGGAGTACGACGTGATCGCCGGAAATACCCCGGAAGCCCTCGCCGACCTACCCGTTCAGGTACCCGGGCTTCGCGACATGAAGGTTTTCGCAGGCGCCGGACACTGGCTGCAACAGGAACGCGCGCCGGAGGTCAGTCGCCAGCTGGTCCAGTACCTGACCTCACTGTGACGGCGCGCCCGACGAGCGAATGAAATCCCCTGCTAACTGCGCGAATTCGTCCGGAGATTCCAGTTGTGGCATGTGACCGACGCCGACAAACAGGTGATGTTCGGCGTGCGGCAGAAGACGGCGCGCTGCGTCGAACTGGCGTGCGGGCAGAATGCGATCGCGGTCACCCCAGACGATCAGCGTGGGACGCGGATGCTTGGATGCGTCCGCGATCAGTTCGGCTCGCCATTCGGGTCTGATGCCACGTCCCGTGAGGGTTAGGCGGGCCGTTTCATGCACGACGGCGCCCGTCCCGGGATGTCGCGCGATCTGCAAGGCGTGATCTATTTGCCTTTTGGTTACCAGCGAGGGGTCGGCGAAGAGGGTCCGTTCGATGAAGCGGGTGCTTGCGCGGGTGGGGTACCGCGTGGCCAGCCTGCCGATGACCGGCAACGCCGCCAGCCGCAGTATCGGGTGGATCTCGGAACCAAAGCCTCCACTGTCGGCAAGGACCAGTGTCGCCACACGCTGGGGTTCTAGCGCGAGCAGTTGAAGTGCCACGGCGCCCCCGAGTGAATTCCCCATCACATGAAGCGGTCGGTATTCACCGAGCGCGTCAACGGTTTCAACCACCGCCTGTGCCAGCCGCGGCAGAGTGATGCGCCCCGGTAGACGGTCGGAGAACCCGGACCCAGCCATGTCGACGGCAATCGTTCGGTAGCCGGTTAATCGGTGATGCTGCGGCGCCCAGTCTTCCAGGCTGCGGCTGATGCCATGCAGCATCACGATCGGCGGCTGGGCTTCGTCGCCTTCGACATGAATCCGTGTACGACGTCCGTTGACAACGATGTTCGTGGGCGAGGTCACGTCCAGCTCTCGGTGAGCAGATCGAATGTCGTCACGTGACTTGAAACTATGCGAGAGAAGGTCCGTTTCCCTAGCCGCCGGACGCATCGTTGCGGCCACATCACGCAAACGCTGCGGCATGCGTGATCTGGCCACCAGCAATTCGTTTCGCGGGTGGGGCTTTGTTCGTCGCGTGCCTAGCGTCGAGTGGCATGGACGTACAGACCTACGACTTCGTCGTGGTGGGTGGCGGCAGCGCGGGTTGTGTGCTCGCCGCCCGGCTGACCGAGGACCCACACGTCCGAGTTCTGCTGTTGGAGGCCGGCGGCGCGCGCGGACCGGACGCGATGAATGTACCGACCTTGTGGCCCACACTGCTCGGCACCACAGTGGATTGGGGTTCGAAGACCGTGCCGCAGCGAGGGCTGAACAGCACCGTGCTGGCCTATCCACGAGGGCGCGTGCTCGGCGGGTCGAGCAGCATCAACGCGATGGCGTTCGTCAGGGCACATCCGTCGAGTTACGACAGCTGGGCCGCTGAGGGGGCGGCCGGGTGGGACTACGACGCGCTCCTGCCCTACTTTCAACGCAGCGAGTGCGCCGCGGGCCGGGATCCGCACTGGCGTGGCACCAGTGGCCCGATGACTCCGACGCCGATGTCCAACCTGCATCCCGCCGCGGAGGCGTTCCTGGAGGCGTGTGAGGAGCTGGGATTTCCGATCTCGAGCGACCTGAATGGTGCTGAGCCTGAAGGCGCCTCGCGCTACGAGCTCAATGCGGTCGACGGTGTGCGCCAGTCCGTGGCCGATGCGTATCTGCTTCCCGTGCTCGACCGTCCGAACCTGACGGTGATCACCAACGCCCCAACCACGCGACTGACGTTCACCGGCCCGCGCTGCACGGGTGTCAGCTATCTGGAGAACGGCAACCATCCGCAGACCGTCCATGCAGGCTGCGAGGTGATCCTGTGCGCCGGCGCGATCGGCACGCCACAGCTGTTGCTGCTCTCCGGAATTGGCCCCGCCAACCACCTGCGCGCACGCGGCATACCCGTCCTCGTCGACCTCGCCGGTGTCGGCTCGAACCTGTCCGACCACCCGTTGGGGGTGGTCATCTATTCGGCCGCGAAACGCATGCCCGCCGGGGTGAACAACCATTTCGATGTTCTGGCCGCCCTGCGCGCGGACCCAGCGTCAGAAGTACCCGACTCCCACATTCTGTTCTGCGATATTCCGCTGTTTCCCCCAGGCACAGAGGCGGGTGCGGAATCGGGCTACACCATCGAGTTCAGCATGCTTCGACCGCACAGCCGCGGGTCGGTGCGACTGTCGTCGCGCAAGCCCACGGCGGCGCCACTGATCGACCCGGCATTCCTCACCGACGAGCGCGACGTCACCGGCATGCTCGACGCGATGCGGCTGGCGCGACAACTGGGTCAAACCGCCGCGCTGGGGAAGTGGCGTAAGAAGGAGCTCCTCCCCGGTCCGGCGATATTCAGCGACGCCGAGATGCGGGCCTATCTTCGTCGCAGTCTCGGTACCTACTGGCACCCCGCAGGTACCTGTGCGATGGGCTCCTCGCCCGACGCGGTGGTCGGCCTCGACCTCAAGGTGCGCGGTGTCGACGGACTACGCGTGGCCGACGCGTCTGTCATGCCGTCGGTACCGGGCGCCAATCTCAACGCCACCGTGCTGGCCATCGCTGAACGTGCCGCCGACATCATCCGCCCCAGTTTTCTTGCAGGTGTCTGAACAAGAATTCACCAAATGTCCGAACGGAGAAGAGCTATGCCAATAGTCGGCGATCACGCGGTGGTGCTGGGAGCGAGTATGGGCGGGCTGCTGACCGCACGTGTGCTCGCGGATTTCTATCGGACCGTCACCGTCGTTGAGCGAGACATCCTTCCCGATACTCCCACCAACCGTCAGGGCGTGCCGCAGGGTCGGCACGGACACATACTCCTGCGGCGGGGTTCTCAGATCTTGGAGGACTTGTTTGCCGGCATACTTGATGAGTTGGTCGCCGCGGGGGCACCGGTATGGAACGACGGCGACGTGTCGAAGGTTGATGTGTCGTTCCGTGGCCACCACATCGTGCGGGCAGGCTGCTTCGAGGATCTGTCGTCGACCACTCTCTATAGCCCGAGCCGGCCTCTTCTGGAATTCCATGTCCGGCAACGGGTCCTGGCATTTCCGAACGTGGTGATGCTGGAAGGCCACGACATCGTCGATCTGACGGCCACGCCGGGACGCGACCACATCACCGGCGTCCGGATAGCCAGCCACCACAGTGGCACCGAGGAGCACGTCGAGGCGGATCTCGTCGTGGACGCGATGGGCCGCGGCTCACGGATGCCTGCGTTCCTTGAACGCCTCGGTTATGACCGCCCCGCCGAAGACGAGCTTGCCATCGGGCTGACCTACAGCAGTCAGCCGTTTCATGTGCCGCCGGGGAGGTTGAAAGACAAGGTCTATGCCTACAGTTTCGTTCCGGGCCGGCCGACGGCGGTCTCGCTGTTCGGCTACGAAAACGACACCTGGATGCTGACGGCCCAGGGAATCGTCGGACAGGAGACACCATTCGACTACGCGGAGATGATCGCCTTTGCGGACCGTGTAGCCCCCGATCACGTCATGGCGGCCCTGCGATCCAGCCAGCCGGCCGGCGACGTTGCGCGACACCGCTTCCATTCCAATCGATGGCGGCGCTACGACAAACTGCGCCGATTTCCGAGCGGATTGCTGGTGGTCGGCGATGCGATCTGCAGCTTCAATCCCATCTACGGGCAGGGGATGACGGTTGCGGCCATGGATGCGCTGGTTATGCGAGACTGCCTGCGCGAAGGCGGCGGCCCTGACCTCTCCCGCCGATTCTTCGCCGCTTCGGCCAAGAAGATCGGTGTGGCCTGGGAGATGTCCGTCGGATCCGACCTGGCGTTGCCCGAAGTGAAGGCGACGCCACCACTGTCCATGCGTCTGCCGAACGCCTACAACGACTGGGTGCTGTCCGCGGCGGAGTCCGATCTCCGAGTCGCCGAACAGTTTTGGAAGGTGCTCAACCTCGTCAATCCCCCCACCCACCTATTGCGCCCCGCTGTCATGCTGCGGGTGGCCTCTGCCAATCTCCGCCGCCGGAGGACGAGACTTCCCGATGCGGTAGCCCGGTAGACCCGCTTGACACTCACCACCGCGACAATGGGTTGGTGGAGTTACCCGTCATGCCGCCGGTGTCGCCGATGCTGTCCAAGTCGGTTGCCTCGATTCCGCCCGGCGCCTCCTACGAACCGAAGTGGGACGGATTCCGGTCCATCTGCTTCCGCGACGGCGACGACGTCGAGCTGGGCAGCCGGAACGAACGGCCGATGACCCGCTACTTCCCGGAGTTGGTCGCCGCGGCCGCGGCGAGCTGCCGAAACGGTGCGTAATCGACGGGGAGATCGTGATCGCCACCGACCATGGCCTGGATTTCGAGGCGCTTCAACAGCGCATCCATCCCGCGGATTCGCGGGTGCAGATGCTCGCCGAGCGCACGCCGGCATCGTTCATCGCCTTTTGTGTCCGGGCGGTCAATAGTAACTCAGTATCGTCTCGCCCTCCGACTCTGTGTGTCATTGTGCGGTGATCCCAGGCGCTCGCGCACTCCACGTGCTCGGCCCAATCCAAACGCGGCTCACTAAGGTGCTGGCGCCAGCGTCACCGTGGGGTTGATGGCGCCGGGCGCGCGGGCCGGCGGCACAGCGGGCGCAAAGGTTTGGATGGGCACGTCACCAGGCTGTAGCTGTGGAGCATCGGCTTGTGACGAACAAATGTACCCATCGACAAGCTTGTCGAATGTCGCCTTGCCCCCGGCGAGTTCACAGCATTCCTTAAAGGCGGCATCGCGTTGTGGTTTCGTGATTTTACCCTTCTCGTACAAGCGCTGTTTTTGCTCCACGCAAACTCCGTAAAAGTCGGAGTCGAACTTGGGTGCGGCGCAAGCTGTTCCGAGAGCGCCCATGGCGCCGCCGCCGACGACGCCCGTGGCGGCGATCAGCATGGCGGGAATCAGCAACCGCGCGCTTGTGGGAATGATGTTGCGAAGCGAGAGTGACACAACTCCTCCTCGAGGACATGGATGCGTGCGTATGGGGCCGGCGTGCGGTTGTATGCAACGCGAATCCCCGACTTGGCGGTTCGGAACCGCTTTCTGCTGCTGTCGGCCGTGAACCGGCGCGAACGTGCCTCGGTGGACGCAGGCTGACGCCAACTGACGAAAAACCCGAGTGCTCATATCGTCGACCTTCCTGTCGCGGTGCCTGTGCTTACCTGCGCTGCAAACGTCACTAGCGGGGACCGTCGGTTGTGAACTTGCACACGGTCGATGACGCCCGGGTTGGGATGCGGACTGGCGGTCGGCGCTCGGGGTGGCCTCTGGCCCGATCGCCACGCTAGGGAGCGCGGCGGCGAGTGCTGCTCCGACGCGGGCCGCGATGTCGAAACTGGTCATGCGACGATGCTGTCGCGAGACTTGACGTCGGCACATGAGGCAATTGCCTCAATCCCTACGAGAACTGGTTGTCAGGTTCTGGTCCGGGTCGAGGCGCTGGACTCACCGGGCTCGCGGCCTAACGGCAGGGCCAACAGTCCCTCGACGCCTTCGCGTCGCAGTGACGACGCGCGCGACAATGGCCCGGTGCAACTCCCAGTCATGCCGCCGGTCTCGCCGATGTTGGCGAAGTCGGTCTCAGACATCCCGCCGGATGCCTCCTATGAACCGAAGTGGGACGGCTTCCGGTCGATCTGCTTCCGCGACGGCGAGGCGGTCGAGCTGGGTAGCCGCAACGAGAGGCCGCTGACCCGGTACTTCCCCGAACTGGTCGACGCGGTCATGGCCGAGCTGCCCGAGCGGTGCGTGATCGACGGGGAGATCGTCCTCGCCACCGAACCACGGCCTGGACTTTCGAGGCTCTGCAACAGCGCATCCACCCAGCGGACTCGCGGGTGCGGATGCTCGCCGAGAAGACCCCCGCGTCCTACGTGGCGTTCGACCTGCTCGCTTTGGGCGACGACGATTACACCGGGCGATCGTTCACCGAACGCCGCGCCGCTCTCGTCACGGCGTTGGCCAACTCCGGCCCCTCGATTCACGTCACACCGGCAACCACCGATCTCGCGACCGCTCGACGATGGTTCGAGGAGTTCGAGGGAGCCGGTCTCGACGGTGTCGTCGCCAAACCGCTGACGATCACCTATCAGCCCGACAAGCGGGTCATGTTCAAGATCAAGCATGAGCGCACGGCCGACTGCGTGATCGCCGGATACCGCGTCCACAAGTCCGGCGACGGGGCGATCGGCTCGCTGCTGCTCGGGCTGTACAAGGACGACGGCACGCTCGCCTCGGTCGGCGTCATCGGCGCCTTCCCGATGGCCAGACGGCGTGAGCTCTTCGACGAGATGCAACCCCTGGTAACCACTTTCGAGAAGCACCCGTGGAACTGGGCGGCCCATCACACCGGCGAACGCACGCCTCGCCGCAACGAAGGCTCGCGCTGGAACGCCGGCAAGGATCTCTCGTTCGTGCCGCTGCGACCCGAGCGGGTGGTCGAGGTGCGCTACGACCACATGGAAGGTGAAAGGTTCCGCCACACAGCACAGTTCAACCGCTGGCGGCCCGACCGCGATCCTCGCTCATGTACCTATGCCCAACTCGAGCAGCCGGTCACCTTCAGTCTCGGCGACGTCCTGCCCGGCCTCGGCTGAACTGGCAGGCCGTCAAAATTGACGAAAGAGTAAATCGCGGCAAAGATTGTCGCGACGCCCACGGGAGGGGACAAGCGATGGCGCCAATCCGTGTGTACCGCAAGGTCGCCTCGGTTGCGGTGGTCATCGCGACTTCCGTGCTCAGCGCGACGCTGTCCCCGGTTGTCCCGGCGGGGGCGGACACCGCGATCGTGGTGGGCGGGTTTGGCACCCCGAACCCCAGTGAGTCGTACATGGACAGTGTCCTCGGTGGTGCTGTCTCGGGGGCGGACTGGACAAGGATCGGAATCGCCTATCCCGCCACCGGTGGCCCGCTGCTGTCCGGTCCGGGTTCGCCGACCGTAGGAGAGTCGGTGAGCCAGGGAGCCGACACCGCATACCAAACCATCATCGGCACTCATGGCCGCATGATCGTCACCGGCACCTCGGAGGGCTCGGCAGTCGTCGATGGCGCGCAGGCCCGGTTGGTCGGCGACCCGAAAGCGCCCGATCCCAAGCTGATCACGTTTGTCTACACGGCGCCGCTTCAACATCATGACGCGGCACTGGCCACCAGTTTCCTGTGGTACCTGCAGGGCATCCCGATCCCCATCGTGGAGTTTACCCCGCAACCGCCGGTGCAGGACAGCCAATACGACACCGTTGTGCTCGCGGGCGAATACGACTGGGCCGCAGACTTTCCGGATAGACCCTGGAACCTGCCCGCCGTCGTGAACTCCGTTATGGCCGGCCTCTATCCGTCAGCGATGTCGATCCACGGAGCCACTGCACTCGCCGATCCCGATCCTGCGAAATACCCTGTCGAGAACGTGCATTCGGTCACGAACTCGAAGGGCGCCACCATCACAACCATTCTGGTGCCCACGAAGAGACTGCCGCTCCTGGAGCCGTGGCGCGAGATGGGAATCCCGTCCTCACTGGTGGATGCGGCCGAGGAGGTTGTCCGGCCCATCGTCGACGCGGGCTATTCGCGAAACGACTCCAGGCACCCACTGGTCCCGCATTTGCCTCCCGTCACCGCGCCGATCCTCGGGGACCACGCAGCGCCGCTGCCATCCCAGAGCAGCGCCGAAAGCGACCCTGCTGGCGATGACACGATTGATGCGGCGCGCAAGCGAGATGCCGCTTCCATCAACGCGGTCAAGCAGGCGAACCGCACGGACGAAACCGGCTCGTCAACGGTGTCCGACCTATCCGGGCGAAAGTCCGCGGCAGGCAACACACCAAAGCGTCAGGAGGATGCCGAGCACCTCGACGGAGACCCGGTGACTACCGCGGGCACCGTCCACTCGGAAAGCGACACCGACTCCCCGAACACGGCGGCCGAAGGCGAGCCGGATAACTCGGCCTGACCTGGACATTTATCGGTTACGTGTTCCTGTCGCGCAAAACGTGTGATGCTCGGTAACTCCAACACGGGTCGGGCTTCGCGCGGAGGATGAAAACATGGCGATCATTCGCACGGCGGCCGCAACTCTTGTGGGCGTCGGCGCCGCCATCGTATTGGCAAGTCCCGCATCCGCGGACGAGCGACTCGTCGGCGACTACACGTTCACCAACGGCGCCACGTCGAACACCTGGACCATCGAGACGCAATGCAATCCGCAGGCCACTTGCGCAGGGACGGTGTCCAGCTCGACCGGAATGCTGGCGCAGATCCGCAGAGTGGCGGGTGGTCCATGGATCGTCGAACGGCACGATGTCCCGAACGGGCGGGTATGCCCGGACGGTAGTACCGGCCAGGCCGACCTGATGTACTCGTTCGACGCGGCGACCCTGGTGGGAGCCGCCAGCTTCACGTCGAAGCCGGGGGTGTGCAACGACCCCAACCCCAGCCAAGGCCAGAACCCGATCAGCCTGCAACCGGCGTAGGACCGCGCCCGCTAGTTCGAGAGGTCGTCCGATCGACCTGCGGCCAGCCGGTCCCACTGCGGGGTGGGCCGTCCATCGGTTCGGAACTGATCGCCGGCGCTCGGGTCGTACAACTGCGGCCACCCCTCCGGCGAGTCCTCCCAGGTCTCCTGCCTGCCGTACACCGTGAGATCGAGCAGGTGATAGCTGGTGGCGCCGGCCTCCACGCCGCGACTGGTGTTCCAGTAGGTCTCGAACACCCGGTCGCCGTCGCGCAGATAGCTGACATAGAAGCCGCCACCGCGGCCGGCGAGCAGCGCGTCGCCCGAGTCGCTCACCGAGTACCACGGCATCTCCCAGCCCATGAAGTCCCGGTAGCGCGCGCTCTCCTCGTACGGTCCCTGGCAGAACGTCGCGTACGTGACATCGCGACTGTGCAGGTACGACAACTCCCGCGCGTGGCCGGTGAAGAACGTGCAGCCCTCGCACTGCTCCGCCGCCGGCTTGCCGTCATGCCACATGTGGAAGTAGACGAGCAGCTGCCTGCGTCCCTCGAAGACGTCGATCAGGGGCACTTCGCCCCGCGCGCCGACCAGCGGCGTGCGGGCGTCCACCTCGGCCATCGGCAATGACCGTCGCGCGGCCGCGATCGCGTCGCCCTCACGGGTGTGGGCTTTCTCCCGCACCAGCAACCGATCGAGTTCGGCCTGCCAGGCGGCCCGCTCAACGACCTCGGGCAATGGGTAGGTAATCCGTTCTGTCGCCATGTGGATATAGACCCCTGGATGCGTCGGAAGTCATCGCGGGCCGTGCCGTTTAAACCAGCTCGACGGGGGCACGCATAAACGATGTCGGTAACCAGTTTCCAGGATCTTCCGTTGGCCGATCAGGATCGTGCATGGGACGGCGGCGCCGCCGAGAAGCGGGTACGCAAGTGGGCGGACGCGCGAGGACGAACCCAACCAGAAGTACCGCGACGCTCACGTCTGGTACGACAGCGACAACAAGGACAACTTCACTGCGTACAAGCTGCTGATCGCCGATGTCATCGACGGCAAGCTCAAGGTCGTGCCCCGCGGAGTGATGGCGGCGGGCGGCATCATGGACGGCGCCCGCGGCGGCGTCGACCTACCCAAGGACGACATCGACCGCGTGAAGAGCCACCTCGCCAAGTACTACAAGAAGATGGGCGAGACGGCTCCGTGGGAGCGCGACTAGCTAGCTTGCCGGTTATTGGAACCCGGTCGGCATTGGTTGAACACCCGTCGGCATCGGTTGAATACCGGTGGGCATTGGCTGCACCCCGGTGGGCATTGGCTGCACCCCGGTGGGAAGTGGGCCATTGCCAGTCGGCAGTGGAGTTGCTTGGCTCTGAAGTGGATTGGTGCCCTGCTCGACTTCGCTGCCGTCGCCGACGCCGTCGCCGTCGGTGTCTGAGTTGTCGGGGTCGGTGCCATACGTCTTGGACTCGTCGACATCGAGCAGCCCGTCACCGTCGCGATCACCCTGCGCCACAGGCGCATTGGATGCGAGGGGATTGGTGCCCAGATAGACCTCTTCACCGTCGTCGGTTCCGTCGCCATCGGTGTCGGCACTACTCGGGTTCGTGTGATACACGCTTGTCTCGTCATCGTCGAACAGTCCGTCGCCGTCACTGTCCGGCCGTGCGGACGCGATCCCGACTGCACCGATGAAGAGCATCGCGGCAAACGCGCCAGTTCCCGCAATGCGCAAGGGCAGGCGCCAACTGCGGACCCCGGTGGTGGTTGCGGTCGAATGATCGAACGACTGGGCACCCATGCGAAACCTCCCCAGCGCAACCGTCGTTGATCGATGGCGCTGAAGTGCTTAACGCTATACCTGAGGTTTCGCCAGACACTCGAAAATCGCATAATTGACGTGGTCGATCGCGTTGCGGGAAACGGAAACCGGCGTGGGAACGAGACTCGAAACGGCGCTACGACATG
Source organism: uncultured Actinomycetota bacterium (assembly GCA_963766945.1). Classification (GTDB taxonomy): domain Bacteria; phylum Actinomycetota; class Actinomycetes; order Mycobacteriales; family Mycobacteriaceae; genus Mycobacterium. Next base: position 35,965 of record CAVYCT010000014.1, on the reverse strand, counting down.
CACCGGCAAAGGAGGCGCACCGTGCGGCTCCCCCGACCCTCGGGCTCATCGTCTGTCGCACAAGGTAATTCGTCGTGATGGTCGCGGCCATGCCGAATTACGACCGGCCCGATGATTCCAGGTGGGCCCCGGTGACGGCGAGGCGTGACGGCCTCATCTTGGCCGCAATACTTGTCTTGGCAACGATTCTGCGGTGCGTAGGCCTTCCGGGCCGCGGTGAGTGGGATGACGACCAGGGTCGCGAGATGTTGGTGATGCTGCACTGGGTTCGCGACGGAGAAGTCCCGCTGCTTGGTCCGGCCAGTTCGTTCGGAGGGGCCCACCATGGTGTCGGATTCTTCTGGCTGCTCGCGCCCGGCGCATTCCTGACCGACGCGAACCCTGTCGCTGCACTGGTGACCGTCGCTGTCATCGGCGTCGCAGGCGTTGCCGCGACGTGGTGGCTCGCCAGAACCGTCGGGGGGGCGCTGGCCGGCCATGTCGCCGGACTGCTCATGGCGGTCAGCCCGTCATCTATCACCGCGTCGACGCTTCTGTGGAACCCCGACATCGTGGGACCCGGAGCGGCGCTTGCCATCGCCGCCGGTTGGCACGCATGGCGCACGCGCCGGGCTCGATGGTGGCCGGCGGCAGGCGCGGGCTCACTTCTGGCGCTTCACGGCCACATGTTGGCGATCATCATCGTGGTACCGCTCGCGGTGCTACTCGCCGCCGACATCATGCGGCGCCCGCGTTCAGATCGGGGCGCGATGCTCGTGCCGGTTCTCGGCACGGCCGCAATCGTGGCCGTCGGCTGCCTGCCGCTCCTGATCCACGAGCTGCGTTATGACTTCTCGGAGACACGGGCGATCATCGAGTACGCCACTGATCCCGCGGCGTACGGAAGAATGCCTCCACCCCTCCCGATCGTCGCCCTGGCGATCATCGCCTGGCGGGTGGTCGTTTGGCCCATATCCGGGCTGTACACATCGGCGCCGCTGCAGGGACTTCCGGCCGCGATACTGACGGTCGGGGCGCTGGTGGTCGCGGCCGCCGGGACACGCGGCATCGCACGGCAGTTCGGCCGCTGGGCGGTAGCGACGACCGTGTGGGCGGTGGTTGCGTTGAGCCTGATTTCACCTGGTCTGGCGCTGTCCATCGCCGGCCTCCCCAACGACCAGTACCACGCCTGGATGGACCCGATCCTGTTCGCGGTGATCGGTGTCGCCGTCGCTGCGCTGTCAGCCGCACCGCGTGCGCGAGTCACCAGATCCGTGGCCGCCTTGATGGTGGCCGCGTGCGTGGCCCTGTCGATCATCGCCATGCCCCCGCTCGCGTCGCCCGACGGCGGATGGACACGAGCCGCCGAGTCCGCCGCCAGGATCCGCTCCGTAACCGGCGATCAACCAACCGCCGTAACCGGGGTCGCCAAAGATGGCGGTGCGCTTGAATTCCCGCTGCGCAGACAGGGCACACCGATAGCCATGCCTTCGGCAGCAGAGTTTCTCGTGGTTTCTTGCGACCCGTTGTTCGAAGCGGGCGTCGGCCTCCGATGCCGCGGGCCGGCCGAGGAGGCGATCGCCCGCCAGGTCGGCTTCAGCGGCAGCAGACTGGTTGACCGCTTCGCGGACGGCCATCGGCGGGTCGTCAGCGTCTTCGCGCGTTAGTTAGATTGCGGGGGTGACCGCAGGCAGGTTCGCCCCCAGCCCGTCGGCCGACCTGCACATCGGCAATCTGCGCACGGCCGTGCTGGCGTGGCTGTTCGCGCGCTCGACCGGCCGCCGCTTCCTGGTTCGCGTCGACGATCTCGACGACCGCACGTTCACCGACATCGCCAACCGTCAGCTCGACGACCTCGCCGCCATCGGACTCACCTGGGACGACGCCCCGGAGTGGCAGACTCAGCACGCGGACCGCTACGACGCGGCGATCGACGATTTGTCGGAGCGCGGTTTGCTGTACGAATGCTATTGCAGCCGAAGGGATATCGCCCAAGCACCGAGAGCGCCACACGCACCGCAGGGCGCCTATCCCGGGACCTGCCGCGACCTCACCGACGCCGAACGCGAACGTCGGCGAGCCGAGATCGGCCGTCCGCCCGCCCTGCGACTGCGCACCGATGAGACCGCGCACACCGTCCGTGACCTGCTGCATGGTGACTACACGGGCATCGTCGACGACTTCGTGGTCCGCCGCGGAGACGGTGTTGCCGCCTACAACCTCGCTGTCGTCGTCGACGACGCAGCCCAGGACGTCGACCAGGTGGTGCGCGGCGACGACCTGCTGGCGTCGTCGCCCCGGCAGGCGTACCTCGCTGGACTGCTGGGCAATCCGGAGCCCACGTATGCGCACGTCGCGCTGGTCCTCAACTCCGATGGGCAACGGCTGGCCAAACGCGACGGGGCCGTCACGCTCACCGAGATCGGTGCGAAAGCCGCTGTCGCGCAGATCGCCTCGTCGCTGGGGTACACAGCGACCACTATTGAGCAGATGCTCACGCAGTTCAGCCCGGGTGAGCTTCCGCGTGACCCGTGGATATACAAGCCCGCCTGATCCGAACCCTTGGTGAACGCTGCGCGACTTGCTAGCGTCCGCCGGTGCACTATCTACGAAAAGCCCTACTTGCGGTGCTGCTGCTGGCCGCGCTGGTGCTGACCGCCTGCGGCGGGTCGGGCGACAACAAGAGCACGGATCCGATCAAGTCCGCCGGTGTGCTGCGCGTCGGCACCGAAGGCGTTTACGCGCCCTACTCGTTCCACGATCCGAGCCAAGGCGGCCAACTCGCAGGCTACGACGTGGACGTCGCGAAGGCGGTGGCCGACAAGCTCGGGGTGCGGGTCGAGTTCGTCGAGACGTCCTGGGACTCGATATTCGCCGCGCTGGAGGCCGACCGTTTCGACATCGTCGCCAACGAAGTGACGATCAGCGACGAGCGCAAGGCGAAATACGACCTCTCGACACCGTATTCGATCGCGCAGGGGGTGATAGTCACACGCGTCGGACGACAATTCCATCCACTCGCTCGCGGACCTCAAGGGCAAGAGGGCCGCGGAGAGCCCGACCAGCAACTGGGCCCAGACGGCGCGGGAGGCGGGCGCAGAGATTGAGTCCGTCGACGGGTTCACCCAAGCCATCAGCGTGCTGAACGACGGGCGCGTGGACGTCGTCATCAACGACAGCATCACCGTGCTGGCTTACCAGGCACAGCACCCCGAGGCCAAGATCAAAGTGGCGGCAACGATCGACGAGCATCCCGAGCAGGCGTTCGCCGCCCGCAAGGACAGCGGTCTGCTGCCCGAGCTGAACAAGGCACTGGATGAGCTGCGGGCAGACGGCACGCTGACGAAGATCTCCGACAAGTACCTCGACGTCGACCTGTCGAAGGGGCCACCGAAGAGCGCGTGGCAACTGATCTTGGAGAACCTGTGGCCGCTCGCCAAGGCCGCGCTCCTCGTGACCATCCCCCTGACCATCATCAGCTTTGCGATCGGGCTGGTGATCGCATTGGTGGTGGCGCTGGGCCGGCTGTCGTCGAACGCAGCGATAGCCGGGGTGGCGCGGTTCTACATCTCGATCATCCGCGGCACCCCGCTGCTGGTTCAGCTGTTCATCGTGTTCTTCGCGCTTCCCCAGATCGGCGTCAGGATCGACCCGTTCCCCGCGGCGGTGATCGCGTTCAGCCTCAACGTCGGCGGTTATGCGGCGGAGATCATTCGGTCGGCGATCCAGAGCATCCCCAAGGGACAGTGGGAGGCGGCCGAGACCATCGGCTTGAACTACGTTGGCGCGCTTCGGCGAATCGTGCTGCCGCAGGCCACCCGCGTCGCCGTACCCCCGCTGTCGAACACGTTGATCTCGCTCGTGAAGGACACGTCGCTGGCGTCGACGATTCTGGTGACCGAACTGTTCCGGACCGCACAGAACGTCGCCGCCCCCACCTTCGAGTTCTTCGCGCTCTACGGCACGGCGGCGCTCTACTACTGGATCATCTGCTTGGTGCTCTCGTTCGCCCAGAACAAATACGAGCGCCGGCTGGAAAGGTATGTGGCGCGATGACCGAGCCCCGTGAAGACAGGATCGTCGCCGAGGGTGTGCGCAAGGCCTTCGGAGACAACGAAGTACTGAAAGGTGTCTCGTTCGCCGTCCCGCAGGGGTCGGCGACGGCGATCATCGGCCCGTCCGGGTCCGGCAAGACGACACTGTTGCGCGCGCTCAATGCGCTGGATGTCCCGGATGCAGGCGTCGTCCGGGTCGGCGAGGTCGAGATCGACTTCTCCAAGCCGGTCGCCAAGGACCAGCTGCGGCAATACCGCGCGCAGAGCGGCTTTGTGTTCCAGTCCCACAATCTGTTTCCGCACAAGACGGTGCTGGAGAACGTCACCGAGGGTCCCGTCGTCGTGCAGAAGCGGCCGAAGGACGAGGCGGACGCCGAGGCCGTCGAGTTGCTGGATCAGGTGGGCCTCGCCGAGAAGCGTGACCAGTACCCGTTCCAGCTGTCCGGCGGACAGCAGCAGCGCGTCGGGCATCGCACGGGCACTGGCGTTGAAGCCGAAGGTGGTGCTGTTCGACGAACCGACCTCAGCGCTGGACCCCGAACTGGTCGGCGAGGTGTTTTCGGTGATCAGGGATCTGGCTGTCGAGGGCTGGACGCTGGTCGTCGTCACGCACGAAATCCAGTTCGCCAAACAGGTTTCCGATCAGGTGCTGTTCACCGACCGCGGCGTCATCCTGGAGAAGGGCCCGCCCGCCGAGGTGATCGGCGATCCGAAGGAAGAGCGCACGCGGCAGTTCCTGGAGCGAATTCTCAACCCGCTGTAGCTTTCCCCGCACGCAGTCACTCGACGGGCGAGCGGCCCTTAGCCGCGCGCTCGGCGGCCGCCAGTAGATCGTCGCGGAACTTCGGGTGTGCGATCGCCGCGAGCGCCTCCCCGCGCTCGCGGACGGTCTTGCCCTCCAGTTCGGCGATTCCGTACTCGGTGACGATCACGTCGACCTGGTGCCGTGGCGTCGTGATCACCGCGCCCGGGCCGAACCACGGCACGATGCGCGACTGCAGTTCGCCGTCCTTGGAGAACGTCGACGGTAGACAGATCAGCGAGCGGTCCGACAGCTCGAGCCCGGCACCTGCCACGAAGTCCTCGGCCCCACCGATCCCGCTGAACTGGTTGCCATTGATCGTGTCGGCGACCACCTGGCCACCGATGTCGATCGCGAGCGCGCCGTTGATCGAGATCATGTCCTCATTCGCGGCGATCACCTCCGGCGAGTTGATGATCTCGACCGGCAGGAACGCGACGTCGGAGTTGCCGTCCAGCCACCCGTACAGCTCCTCGGAGCCGAACCCGAACGTCGTCACGCTGACGCCGTCGTATTGGCCCTTGCGGGCGTTGCTGATCTTGCCTGCGAGGTGGAGCTTCATGCAGCCGTCGGTGAACATCTCGCTGTGCAGCCCGTAGTCGCCGCCGTCGCCCTCGGCCAGCAGCGTGGCGATCTGGTTGGGTATCGAGCCGATCCCTACCTGCAGCGTGGCACCGGACGGGATCAGGCCGACGGCGTGCCGCGCGATCGCCTTGTCGGCATCGGTGGGCTCGGCGTCGCCGCCGGGCAGAGTCAACGGCGCGTCGGTCGAACCGACGAGAACGTCGATCTCGTCGATGTGCAGCGCATGGCGGTGTTCGCCGAGCCCGAATGTGCGCGGGTAGGCGTCCGACACCTCGACGATGAGCACCCGATCGGGATCGGCGCCCGCGCGGCGCAACTCGCCGATCGTGCCACCGGCGTGCAGCGACAGCGAGCACCAGCCGTCGGCATCGGGGGGTGTCGCGACGGTCGTCATCACGCGCGGCGCCTGGCGTTCGAGCAGCGGGCCGAAGCGCCGGAAGTCCGCAGGCGTGAAACCGATGTCGGCACCGGAGTCACGCAGCGCCCGCTCGAGCGGACCGAAGAAGCCCGACAGGTAGTGCACGCCGTTCCGCGAGAACAGTTCGGTGCCGACCGCCAGCAGCGCGCCGTACACCCGCAGATCCGTCCAGTCTTCGCGCTCTCCGAGTGCGCGCAGGAAGGCCGGCGGCTGGCCGGGGCCCAGCGGTATCCCCAACGTGTCGGCGGCCTCGAGCCGCCCAGCGGCCTGCTCGGCTGTCAGCTCCTCTGGCATGGCGCGACCCTACCGGCCGGCGCCCGGGTCTCACGGCAGGATGACGTGCCTAGGGTCCGGCTTGTCCAGCGGAGTCATCGCACCGTCCAGCCGACCGGTAGGTGCGTGATGCCGCGAACGAACGCCGACGGCAGTCGTGTCGGTTCCGCCGTCGCCGCAATGTCGGGGATTTGGCTCTTCAACTCCTCGAAGACGACGGCGATCTCACGCCGGGCCAGGTTTGCACCCAAACAGAAATGGACGCCGCCTCCCCCGTAGCCGAAATGTGGATTGGGGTCGCGCCGTAGGTCGAACATCCACGGATTCGAGAACGCGGTTTCATCGCGGTTCGCCGATGCGTACCACATGGTGACCTTGTCGCCTGCGGCAATCCTGGTGCCGCGCAATTCGATGTCGCGTGTCAAAGTGCGGCGCATATAGGCCACGGGTGACGACCAGCGCACGATTTCTTCGACTGCGGTTTTTCGCAGTACCTCGAAGTCGTTCCACCACTGTCGGCGCTGATCGGGGTAGCGCGTGAGAGCGAGGACGCCGTGGCTGATCGCATTGCGGGTCGTCTCGTTGCCTGCGACCGCCAGCAGGATGAAGAAGCAGGCGATCTCGGTAGAGGTCAGTTGTTCACCACCCACTTCGGCCTGCACCAGGCTGGTGGTCAGGTCGGCGCGCGGGCGGCGGCGGCGATCCTCGGCGAGCGCGTGAGCATAGGCGACGGTATCCGCTGTCGCCCTGATGAATTCGTCGAAGTCCATGTCCAAGTCCGGATCGCCGAAGCCGAGGATGACGTTGGTCCAGTCGAAGATCTGCCGGTGGTCCTCGTCGGGAATGCCCATCATGTCGCAGATCACCTGCACGGGAAGCGGGCCGGCCAGCCCGGACACCAGTTCGGCAGAGCCGTCGGGATGGTCGGCCACCAGCGCGGCGACCAGTCGGTGCGCCCGGTCGCGGACCGAATCCACCATGCGTGCCAAGACCTTGGGCGTGAACGCCCGATTCACGATCGCACGCAGTCGTTGATGGCGCGGGTCGTCGAGCGCAATCATCGATCCGTGGTACTCGGCGACTTCAGGTGGGAGGTCGGCGATCGTGATACCGGGGACCGAGCTGAAGATCTCGGGGTGGCGGCTGACGTAACGCACATCGTCGTAACGTGTCAGCGCCCAGTGACCGCATCCCGGTGGGTCTCCCTCCCGCGTCAGCTGCGGGAAGAAAGAGATCGGCGCCTCACGGCGCAGCGTCGCGAACGCGCCGTCGCGAAGGTCGTCGTCGAGGCGCCAGAAGTCCCACGACCCGAGATCGATCTCCGATAGTGGTACGTCAGGCGGTGACTGGCCATTCGTCCGGACGAGGCCGTGATTCGTATTGCACTGTTGCATGGTTCTCTCCGCTAGTTCTCTTGCGACCGACCGCGTCGGTCACTCAAGAACTGATAACGGGACTTGGACACGAATTAGTCCACAGCACAACAGAATTCGGATCTAATCAGGACTTTGCGATCCTGCCACATGGTGCGATGAGACGTTGCGCAGCCGCGATAGCGGCGGCCCTTCTGGCCGCGCGAGAGTTCCTCCGCCGGTTGGTTTCCAGGAGTCGGCGTGCCGAGTCTTTCGGACACGCCAGCGATTTCGTCAGCTCTATCACCATGATCAGGAGTTGCGCGGGATCCCATCGCGTATCGATGTGTCCGGCGTCCTGGCCGCGGCGTATCTCGTCGAGATCTGCCCTCAGGGCCGCGAGCTCCGCACCGTCTTCTGACGTGTCCGCGAAACCGAGCCAGTCATGCAAGCGTGCGTTCTCCGGATTGCGGACGTAGTTGTCGAAAAGCCTTCCGACATAGCCCCCAAAGTCGTCGCCGCTCAGCGCGGCGTCGTGAGCGACATCAGAGACCAGTCGCTCCGTCACGGCCGCGAACAGGTGTTCCTTGCTGGGAAAGTACGCATACAAACGCTCCTTGCTGGCGTTGGCCTCCTCTGCGATGCGGTTGATCCGAGCGCCTGCCGGTCCGCGCTCCGCGAACTCCCGCTTGGCAGCGACCAGGATCCGGTCGCGAGTCGCCTCGCCGGCCGATCGCATGGCCCAAGGCTACCTTCAAGGCGGCGAGTTGCCAAACCAGATGGTTCGGAAACTTTTTCTGGAGGCCGTCGGCAATCCACGACTGCGTGCTGAGGAAATTCCGAGAGAGTCGCCCGGGATCGCCACCCCGCCGAGGAAGATTGGGCACCATGACACAGCCCATGAGACGAGAAGCGGACGTCATCATCGTCGGAGCGGGGCTTTCGGGGATGATCGCGGCACGCAAGCTGCTCGACGCAGGGCTCACGCCGTTGGTCCTCGAAGCCGACGATCGCGTCGGCGGGCGGATCCTCACCCAGGAGGTGCTGGGTGGCATCCCTGTCGAACTCGGCGCGCAGTGGATCGGTGACACGCACGAACGAATGTTTCGACTGGCCGCAGAGCTCGGCGTTGAGACCTACTCGCAGTACGACCAAGGGCAGACGTCCTACGAGCTGGCCGACTCTGGTGTGCTGGGGGAGAACGAGTTTCACGCCCGCTTCACGGCGGAGTTGAAGGAGCTCGAGCTGGTGCTGCGCAGGCTCGACGTGCTGGCGGCCGCCGTTCCGGTGGAAGCCCCCTGGCTGGCGCCGCGCGCCATCGAGTGGGATGCCATCACCGCGGGCGCCTGGTATGACGCACAAGGGCTTTCACCGGTGGCGCGCACACTGCTGGAGATCTGCACGGTCGGCATCCTCGCGGTGCCCACCGCCGAAGTGTCCTTCCTGCATCTGTTGTTCACCATCCAGACCTGCGGCGTGACATCGGAGCTGTTCGCTGAATCCGAGGGCGGCGCGCAGACCACGCGGTTCATCGGCGGGACCAGCGAGATTCCGCGTCGACTGGCCGCGCTGATCGCCGATCACATCGTGCTCGATGTTCCCGTCCAGTTGATCGAGCACACCACCGACAGCGTCACCGTGCACTGCCGCGGTGGGCTGGTGGCTCGCGGCCGCAGAGTCATCGTCGCGGTGTCGCCCACACTGGCCGGGCGGATCATGTACGACCCGGCGCTGCACGGGGTCCGCGATCAGCTCACCCAGCGGCTGCCCAACGGGTCCGCGATGAAGGCGTTCTTCATCTATGCCGAGCCGTTCTGGCGCAACGACGGATTCAACGGCCAGCTCATCTCCGACGTCGGCCCCGCCAGAATGTCCAATGACACATGCATCCCCGGCGACGAGCACGGCGTGATCCTGCTGTTCCTGGAAGGCGACCAGGCGCGCACGTACGGCCGAATTCCCGAGGCGGAGCGTCGCGAGGCCCTGACCGCAGAGCTGGTGCGCCACTTCGGCAGCGCGGCCGCGAAACCGGAGTTCTACGTCGACGGCGAATGGTCAGAGCGACAATGGACGCGCGGCTGCTATAACGCCAACCACGGTCCGCACGTGTGGACGACCTACGGTCCTGCGCTCACCGCACCCATCGGCGTGATCCATTGGGCGTCAACCGATACCGCGACATTCTGGAGCGCATACATGGAGGGCGCGGTCGACGCCGGAGAGCGGGCAGCCCAAGCGGTGATCGCCGAATTGGTGCACTGATTTCCGGCGAACCCACATGCGTTAGGCGTCGGTGAGATCACACTGAGCCATGGCCATCCTTCACATCGAGCACGAGATCAGCGAGCTGGCCACGTGGCTCGAAGCATTCAACAGGTTCGCGCCCGCGCGCGAGCAGGCCGGAGTCCGGCACACCGCGGTTTTTCAACCAGCCGACGACCCGAACTACATTGTTGTGAATCTGACCTTCGAATCCGTTGAGGCCGCAAGCAATTTCCGCACCTTCCTCCACGATGCCATTTGGAGATCGCCGGAAGCATCCCCCGCCTTGGTCGGTGTTCCGACCGCACGGGTGCTCACCGAGGTGAGCCTCTAGACCGAGACGTCCAGACTGGCCATCCCGCGCAGCGTCAGGTTCGTTTTGTATTGCGGCTCACCGGTCATCCCCGCGTTCGGGAATCGCGAGGTGAGCGCCGACAGCGCGACAGCGGCCTCCAGCCGCGCCAGCGGCGCGCCGAGACAGAAGTGCGGGCCCTTGCCGAAACCCAGGTGGCGGATCGTTTCGCGGTCGGGATCGAACTCGCCGGGACGGTCGACGGCAGCGGGATCGTGATGAGCGGCGGCAAGCAACAGCATCATGGTGTCCCCCTTTGGGACCGTGGCTTCACCGATTGTCATGTCGTCAGCGGCAATTCGGCCGACCAGTTGCACGGGCGGGTCGTACCGCAGCGTCTCCTCCACCACCGCGGACACCCGCGCAGGATCGGCCGCAAGTGCCGCCCACTGCCGCGGGTGGCGCAGCATCGCCAGGATCGCGTTGGCGATCAGGTTCACCGTCGTCTCGTGACCGGCGATGAGCAGCAGGTTGCACGTCGCGACGATCTCCTCCTCGGTGAGCTGGTCCCCCGACTCCTCGACGTGGACCAGACCGGACATCAAGTCCTCGCCAGGATCGGCGCGACGGCGAGCGATGAGGTCCCGAAAGTACTGGCGCAGCCATAGCCCCGCCTGCATGCTCTCGTCGAAATTCTCGGACGCTTCACCGGTGACGGTGTAGATCGGGTCCAGCGCCTTGGCCAACACCGCCGATGCGTGGCTGAACTGCGGCTCATCTTCGATCGGGACGCCGAGCAGTCGGCAGATCACCGCCACCGGCAGCGGGTAGGCGAGGTCGGCGATCACGTCGAAGTGCCCGGCCGCCGCGATCTTGCTCAGCAGACGCGTCGACGAGGTCGGTGATATCCGGTTCGAGAGCCTTGACGACCTTCGGCACGAACGCCTTGCTCACCAGCCTGCGCAGCCGCGTGTGGTCGGGCGGATCGAGGAACAGAAAGCCCGGCGGGCCCATCGGACGCGCCTCGGCGCCCTTGGCGATCTCGCGCTGGGCGGCGCTCGACTTGAGTCGGTCGCTGGCCGACGACGGATGGCGGAGCACCTCGTCGCAGTCGGCATACGACGAGAACACCGTCAGTCCGGTGCCCGGCAGCTGCAGCGGCCCGCTGTCCCGGATCCGGTCGTATGCCGGATACGGGTCGGCCCGATTCGACGGGTCGAGCAGCTGCAACAGAAGCGTCTGCGGGTCCGCGGCCGCGTTTCCAGGGCTGGTCTCCATCGTCCGCGTCATCTATTTATTGTGCACGCGTCGAGTAGTACCGGCCCAGCACATCCGCGCGGAGCTCGTCGAATTCACCCGCCTTGATCGCCGCCCGGATCCGGTCGACCAGCCGGACGATGAAGCGCTCGTTGTGGATCGTGCACAGCGTCGCGGACAGAATCTCCTTGGCCTTGAACAAGTGATGCAGGTAGGCGCGGGTGTAGTGCGTGCAGGTGTAGCAGTCGCACTCGGCGTCGATCGGGGTGAAGTCGCGCCGGTAGGCGGCGTTGGTGATGTTGAAGCGGCCGGTGGCCGAGTACACCGCGGCGTTGCGCGCGACGCGCGACGGCGACACGCAGTCGAAGGTGTCGGCGCCCGCGGCGACGGCGTCGAAGAGATCGTCGGGCTCGCTGATGCCCAGCAGGTGCCGGGGCTTGTCGGCGGGCAGTTCGCTGCTGACCCAGCCGACGATGGTGGCCAGGTTCTGCTTCTCCAGCGCCCCGCCGATGCCGTAGCCGTCGAAGCCCTGTCCGTCGTCGCCGACGATCGACGTCAACCCGCGGGTGGCCCGCCTGCGCAGGTCCTCGTACTGCGCACCCTGCACGACGCCGAACAACGCCTGCGGTGGCCGGTCAGGATCGGCAACTGCCAGCCTGCGGTGTTCGACCATGCATCGCACCGCCCAGTCGTGCGTGCGCTGCACCGACTGTTCCTGGTAGCCCCTGGTGTTGACCAGCGTCGTCAGCTCGTCGAACGCGAAGATGATGTCGGCGCCGAGTTGATGCTGGATCCCGATCGACACCTCGGGGGTGAACCGGTGGCTGGAGCCGTCCAGATGCGACCGGAACGTGACGCCGTCGTCGTCGACGTTGGCCAGTCGTTCCTTCCCCTCGGCGATGATGTCGTCCGCCTGCACGCGTTCGGTGTCCATCGCCAGCACCTTGCGAAAGCCCGCTCCCAACGACAGCACCTGAAACCCGCCGCTGTCGGTGAACGTCGGCCCCGGCCAGTTCATGAACGCACCGACACCGCCCGCCTCTGCCACGATGTCGGGACCTGGCTGCAGGTACAGATGGTAGGCGTTGGCCAGAATTGCTTGCGCACCAAGCTCTTTCATGGTTTCCGGCAGCACGGCCTTGACGGTGGCCTGGGTGCCGACCGGGATGAACGCCGGGGTATGGATGTCGCCGTGGGGGGTGCGGATCACGCCTGCGCGACCGAGCCGCCCCGGCAGTTCGGCGTCAACGCTGAAAAAGGGCTCGCCCACGCCGTAGATTCTGCACTGTGGGAATTCGCTGGGCCGTCACCGCCGCAGCGATGCTTGCGTTGGCGGGGTGTTCGTCGCCACCCCCGGAGTATCAGCCGCCTCCTGGCGCACTCGTCGCGGGCACCGCGCAGGTCACCGTCAACGGCCAGGACGCAGGCACCACCGAAGCGGTGCAGTGCAACTCCACCGGATCGCTCACCACCATCACCACCGGCGATCAGACCTCCGGAGTCACCGCGATGATCTCCAACGCATCCGGCCTGACCGCCCAGTCGGTCGGCATCCACGATCTCGGCGGGTTCACCGGCAGCTACAACGCGGGCCTGGGTGACAAGGCGAAGGTCACGATGACCGGCCGCACCTACGACATCGCGGGCACCGCGGACGGCTTCCATACCGCCAACCCCAGCTTCCGGGTCTCTGGCACCTTCGCGATCAAGGTGTCCTGCTAACAGTGCGGCGTCGGCGCGCTAACAAATGCCTGTGAGAATTCGCAGGTAGGCATCTTTTCGGCTAATCGGCTGTCGGGTCGGGTGCCGCACCCCATACTGCTGGGGATGATCCGCCGATCTTGACGGGTCACGACAACACAAAGGAGAACACTGGTGAAACGTGGGTTCATAGTCGCCGTAGGCGGCGCGGCGATCGTGATCGCCGGTCTGTCCGGCTGTTCATCGGAGAAGAAGTCCGAGACAAGCGGCGAGACGTCTTCGGCGGCCTCCGCACGAGGGCAAGACCACAGTCACTATCGATGGCAAGGACCAAGCGATCCAGGGCACCGTCGTGTGCAGCTCCATGGGCGGAAACATGAACATCGCGATCGGCGACGCGGCCACCGGCATCGCGGCGGTGCTCAGCGACGGCGATGAGCCCACCGTCCAGTCCGTCGGCCTTGGCAACGTCAACGGCGTGACGCTCGGCTATCAGAGTGGCGCCGGCCAGGGCGAGGCCAAGGCGGAGAAGGACGACAAGACCTACAAGATCTCCGGCACGGCCACGGGTGTGGACATGGCCAACCCGCTGCAGCCGGTGAACAAGCCATTCGAAATCGAGGTCACCTGCCCGTAGTCAGGTCAGATCCCGTTCGATACGACGGCGGCGTCCCGACAGGGGCGCCGCCGTTGTCGTGAAGACCCGGATCAGGCAGGCACCGTGTAGCCGGCCGCGGACTGCCGCAGCTGCCAGATCTGCGCCGGACAGAGCTCGTTGACGGCCTGGTTGATCAGGTAGGCGCCCTGGTAGTAGTCAGTGCTGTTGAAGTCGGCCTTGACCTGGTCGACGAGCTGGGCATAGCTCATTTTCGCCGCGACCCGGTCGCAGATGGTGTTGCCGTAGCCGATGGCGGCGTCCGCGTTGGGGAAGTTGTATCCAGGGCGCACGTGCACATTGACCAGGTAGGCGACGACGTCGGCGTTGGCGGACGGCGCCATCGCGACGGCGGCTGCGGCGGCCGCCAGCGCGGCGATGGCCAGCTTCATGAAGCGAAACCCTACGCGCGCGGCGCCGCGATCCCTACGCTATGGATCATGAAGCTCTTGGCTGCAGTTGCACTGGCGTGCGGATTCGTGGCGGCGCCGATGATGACCGCGACGACCGCATCGGCTTCCCCAGGTTATTGCGACGGGGCGGGCTGCGTTCCGTATGTCGACCGCACGGCCGTCGCCGGTGAGCATTGCGTCCAGAACACGCGGTACAACTTCGGCATCGACGCCGCGGGCAACACGTTGGCCTGCAGCTCTCGCAGCGTCTGGATCGCCGCACCGCCCCTGGTCGGGGTGCGCACCCTGCGGCTGCCGTGCGGGCAGGACACCGGCGTCGCGCAGACACCCGACGGTGTCCCGCTCAGTTGCATGGACGGCGCGTGGTCGGCGGACTACAGCTGGACGTTCTACCGCTGACTCGCCGCGGCTACCTGCCGCGCAAACATCACCACTGACTCGCCGACATTGTGCGTGAGATACCGGGGCAATACGGGTACAACGACGTGCGTGGCGATCGATACCCATCCGCGGCCCGTGGGGTCCCTGCAGATCGAAGTCGTGGCCACCGCCGGATCGGCTGAGCGAGATCCGTCATGAACTGCTCGCGTGGCTCGAGCAGATGGGGGTGTCGGGGACCGACGCCGCCGACATCGTGCTCGTGGTCAACGAAGCAGCCACCAACTCCGTCGAGCACGCCTACCGCGACGTCGACCCGGGACTGATCCGGGTGGAGGCCGACGTCCACGCCGGGCAGATCGTCGTCGGCATCGCTGATTTCGGTGTGTGGCAGCCACCGACACAGCAGACGAGCACTCGCGGCAGAGGACTGCCGATCATGCAAGCGGTCAGCGACCGCATGGAGGTGGATCACACCGCCTCAGGAACCACCGTGCTGATTACGTTCGAGTTCGGCGCTGCGATCCAGAATTAGGAGTTCGGCAGCCGGACGACCTGGACGAAGAACTCGTCGATCTGACGCACGGCGTTCATGAACTGGTCGAGGTCGACCGGCTTGGTGACATACGCGTTGGCATGAAGCTTGTAGCTGCGCAGAATGTCTTCCTCCGCCGAGGACGTCGTCAGGACGACAACCGGGATGTGGTTGAGATCCGGGTCGGACTTGATCTTCTCCAGCAGCTGCCGTCCGTCGTATTTCGGCAGGTTCAAGTCGAGCAGGATCAGGTCCGGCCGCGGTGCACCCTCGTGTGCTCCTCGCCGGTAAAGGAAGTCCAGGCCCTCCTCACCGTCGTGGGCGACGTGGAGGTTGTTCTTGATCTTGTTGTGTTCGAAGGCTTCCCGCGTGATCAGCTCATCGCCCGCGTCGTCTTCGACAAGTAGGACGTCGATCGCCCGGCCGGCTGGTGTCATGTCTGGGATCCTTCCAGGTTGGCTGCGACGTGCTCGTCTACAGCAATGGGGATGGTGAAGCGGAATCGGGTTCCTTCGGTGAAGGAGGTGTCGATCCAGATGTTGCCGCCGTGATGTTCGACGATCTTTTTGCACAGCGCCAGGCCGATACCGGTGCCGGTGTAGGAGTCGCGGCCGTGAAGGCGCTGAAAGATCACGAACACTTTGTCGGTGAACTCTTCGGGGATGCCGATCCCGTTGTCCGTCACCGTGAACAACCATGAGTCGTCACGCCCAGTCGAGCTTTCGCTCGAACTCGATGACGATGCGCGGCGGGACCCCGTCCCGGCGGAACTTCACCGCGTTACCGATGAGGTTCTGCCACACCATCGTCAGCAGCGTGGGGTCGCCCATGATCCGCGGTAGTGGTTGCCGGGGACGCACGATCTCGGCGCCGGACTCGGCGATCGCGATGTCACAGGTTCTTGACCGCGTCGTCCACCGTCGCATCGAGGTCGACCTCCACCTGTGTCGCGTTGAGGCGACCGACCCGGGAGAAGGTGAGCAGGTCGTTGATCAGGACCTGCATGCGCTTGGCGCCGTCGACGGCGAAGCCGATGTACTCGGCGCCGCGCTCGTCGAGCTTGTCGCCGTAGCGCTTCTCGAGCAGCTGGCAGAACGAGGCCACCTTGCGCAGTGGTTCCTGCAGATCGTGCGAGGCGACGTAGGCGAACTGCTCCAGTTCGGCGTTCGAGCGTTGCAGTTCGAGCGCCTGATCGGCCAACTGCGCTCGGGCCGATCGCGACGCTTCGAGCTCGTCGACGATCCGCTGCCGCATGTCCTCGACATCGGCGGCGATGGCGCGGATGTCCCTCGGCCCCTGCGGCACGATCGTCTCGTCGAACTTGCCCTCGGTGATCCTGCGGCACGCCGCTGCGAGCGCCTCGAGCGGACGAGTGACGGCGCTTCGCACCAGCAGGGCCAGGCATGATCGCGGCGAGGAAGAAGGTGACGACTATGCCGACCAGAATGCTGTCGCGCCAGGCCTGCATCCGATCGAGCTCGTCGACGGCATCCTGACGCGCCGCGCTCAGGTCTCGGTTCTGGGTGTCGAACAACACACGCAGGGCATCGAATTCGGCCTTGCCGCGCTCGGCCGTCTTGGCGTCGAGGACCTTCGGCGCTCCCGGCGTGACCGCGGCGATGAGCGGGTCCACATTCGAGGTGCGCCAGGCCGCCGCGGCCCGTTCGATGGCATCCAGATCATCGACCAACTCCGGCCGATAGGCGATGTGATCCCGGATCTCCTGTCCTGCAGCATGTTCGGACTCCAGTCCAACGAAATACGGATCCAGGAACTGGCGATCAGCCGCGATCGCATAGCCGCGGACGGCTGTTTCCTGGTCCCGCAGTGCGGCCTGTAACTGGTAGGCCGCGACACGCGCGGGCTGAATGTCGTAGTTCAGTTCGCGTGCGACGGCGTCCGTCCGGTTCAGCAGCAGGACACCGCTGATCGCACCGGCGATCACCACGATGCCCATGCTCGACAGCACAAGGTTCTGCCAACCCTGCACCGTCGGTTGCCATCTCATTCGTTCGCGGTCCGCTCCACTCGCACCACCGCGATGTCGTCACTGATCCCGCCGACGGACTGCGCACGTCGCTCGACGTCGTCGATGAGTTCACTGACGAACGCCGCGCCGGGCAGGGCGGCATACGAACGCGCCAGCTCGAGCAGACCCTTCTCGCCGAGACGCTCTCTACCGCGCCCGGAACGCCCCTCGAACAGGCCGTCGGTGAGCAGGACCAACCCATGTCCCATCGGCAGCTGGTATGTGTTCAGGGGCCACTCGAAGCCGTCGAGACCCAGCGCTGGTCCGACCGCGGGTTCCACCCAGTCCACCGTATTCGGCCCGTGGATCAACATGCCGGGATGGCCGGCCGAGACGGCGTTGAAGCTGCCGTCCGGAGACAACGCCACGCTGAGCACCGTCGCGAAGATGCTGGAGCCGGGGCGCTCGGTGCTCAGGATCCTCTCGAGTTGCCGCATCCGCTCGTTGCCGCGCAGGCCGGCGAAGGTCAGCGCCCGCCAACCGATCCGCAGCGCGACGCCCAACGCCGCCTCGTCCGGTCCGTGGCCCGCGACGTCGCCGACCATGACGTGAACGGTGCGGTCCGGGGTCTGGACGAAGTCGTAGAAGTCGCCGCCGAGCAGCGCCTGCTGGCGGCTGGGCCGGTACTGGGCGACGATGTCGACGCCCGGGCGGTCCAGCAGCAGCGGCGACGGCAGCAAGCCGCGTTCGAGGCGAGCGTTCTCCTTCGCGCGAAGTTCGCTGGCGTGGAGCTCGACGGCGGTCAGCTCCGCTCGTTTGCGTTCGACCGCGTAGAGCACCGCGCGCCGCAGCGTCTCCGGCTCCACTCGGCCCTTGACCAGATAGTCCTGCGCGCCGGCGGCGACTGCGGAGATCGCCGAAATGCTCGTCATTGAGACCGGTGAGCACGACGATCGGCACCGTGCCATCGCGTCTTGGCGATCCGGTCGAGCGCCTTGATGCCGTCCGCGTCGGGCAGGTTCAGGTCCAGCAGTACGCAGTCGGGCCGGGCGGCCGCCAGGTGCTGCGCTGCCTGCTTCCATCGACTGCGCCCACACCACATGGATCTCTGCGGCCGCATCGGCGATCAACTCCTCGACGAGGATCGCGTCAGCGCGGTCGTCTTCGACGAGAAGCACAGTAAGGGGCTTGTCCACCGCCGCGCCTCCGGCCCCCACGTCGGGGCCATTTAACGCACGCATACACCAACCACGTCTCCCACGTAAGTCACCGTGGCCAACGTGACCTCTTCTTTAGTGACAGTCCGACAATAGCGCCATCGCCATTCCTGGGCGGCTTACCGCCGGACGTTGCACCGCTAGCAGTCGATCAAGTGGTCGGCCTGCGGCGCCGGAAGCCGGCGTGACTACGAATCAACGGAAGCGACGCCGAGGTGGCGAACCCCGGCGGGGCCTCGCAGACGGCGGGCACCGCATTGAGCACCTGCATCCCCGTCGCGACGCTGGCCGACCGGACGTGCTCTTCCATGGTGGCGGCGCGGGTGAAGCTGGCCAGCGCGACGAAGTGCGCCTGCATCGACGGGTCGCCCTCGACCGTCAGTGTCCAACCGTGCCTGGGCTTGGGCCAGTGACCCGGGTACTCGCCGCCGACGGTCCACAGGGTTTCGATCTCGATGAGCGGTTCGCCGTCACGGATGCCCGCCCAGGTCCACCGCTGACCCGCCGTCGTTCCCGCACGCAGCACGTGGTCGAAGATCTGGTGATCCTGCGTCGCGGGCACAGCCTCAACGGTCGCGGTCACATCGTCGATGTCAGCGCCAAGGGCGTCGGCGAGGAACCAGACCTGTTCGGCGAAGATCGAGCTGTTGAACGCCAGGAAGCCACTCGCGGTGGGGCTGATCGCCTCGACGGGTTGGCCGAATGCCATGTTGTCGAACGTGATTCCGGTGCTCTCGTATACCGACCAGTCGGCGCGCTCCTGCAGCGTGATCTTGTCGATCGTGCGGCTCATCCCCGACAAGGCGAGCGGCAGCACACCGGACAGGTTGCCCGGATTGAGACCACTGCCGTGCACCGAGCTGGCGCCCTCTTCGCACGCCGCCAGGACACGGGCACGATCGGCTGCGTCGATCCGCGGTGGGTGGAAGAGAAATGCGGTGGTGACGACGTTCTTGCCACTCGCCAGCAGCTTGCACACGTCGTCGAGATGCGCGGTGCGCGGCGTGTAGAGAACGCAGTCGGCCTCCAACGCCAGGATCTGATCGACGTCGGTGGTCGCCGCCACGCCGATCGGATCACGACCGACGATCGTGCCGAGGTCGACGCCGTTCTTGGCGTCGGAATAGACCAGTGCGCCAACGAGTTCCAGGTCCTCGCGGTGGTCGAGGATGGCGGTCACCATCTCCGCACCGACCGTGCCGGTGCCCCACTGAATCACCCGATACACGTGCGGACCGTAGCACCGCGCTGGGGTTACTACGGGGAGGGCGTCGAGCTGCTCGGGTTCCCCGGGCAGGAGAGGCTGACGAAAACTGTCTGGAACGCGCCGGATTCCAGCGGTTCATGCACCGTCGGATTGATCCCGAGCACCTGACAATCCCGCTTCTGGCGTTCGTCCATGTAGGCGATATCCCGGTCGAGGCCGTTGAGCATGACGTTGTATCCCCAGTCCTGCAACTGCGCTATGACGTCGCCCGCATACGTGCCGAGATTTTGAATGTAGTCGGCGTTTGCCACAGGAGCCGCAAGTGAGCCGCCGATAGTGAGTGAAACTGCGATAACCGCCTTGGCAAGCATTGACGTTCCCCTTTGAACACAAGCTGAACTCAAGATGAACGTGAGTTTAACGAGGTTCTTGCGGGTACGTCAGATAACGCACTCAATCAAGGAAATTTGGAGTCCTTATTACTGAGCGTCTTATTGAGCGCCGACGGCGACCAGGAAGGCGGCCACGGCAATGATGCCGACCGTCACGGCGAGCTGGAGATATCCGATGATCAGCGCGGCGGTAGCGAGCCCCCTTCCGCCTTCGTTGGTCCGCTTGATCTGCCCGCGTGCCAGATGTCCGAGGATGATCCCCACCGGATAGAACAGGAACGCCAGAATCAGGGCCGCGATCGCCATTCCATTGGTCGGCGGCGCGACGACATAAACGGGTTGTGGCGGCCCTGCGATCGGCAAGCCCGGCTGGTTCGGATATCCCATATTTCGGCTCCCATCGAAGTATTCGGTGGAATAACGAGCCGGAGGCCGATGCGGTTCAACTTCCCTGCGGAATGAATCCCGGAACGCCGGCTTCTACAACGGTATTGAAACGATAGTGAGTGTCGATGCTCTCGTTGATCTCCTGTATCGCGCTCTCGGGAAGCGCGCTGATGTCGAAGTTCTCGGCGATACGTTCGGGCTTGGTCGATGTCGTCAGAACTGCTGTGCCGCGCTGAACACCCCAGGCGAGTAGGACTTGCGCGGGGCTCTTTCGGACATGCCTGGCAATCTCGACAATGAGGGGATCGTCTAACAGCCTGGGCTCAATCGCGTGACCCAATGATGCGAAGGCGAGCAGAACAATGTCTTCTGCCTTGCAGAGATCATAGAGTTCCCACTGCGGCAGATAAGGGTGCGCCTCGACCTGCAGAACCGCGGGCTTGATCCTGGCGGAGGTGAGGATCCTCTGGAGAGCTTGCCGCATCGAAGTCAGAGACGCCTATCGCATAGCAGAGCCCCTCATCGGCAACGGCTTCCATCGCCGCCCACGTCTCTTCCAACGTAATTCCGTCGTCGTAAATGACCGCGCCATGGATGTCACGCGGATCTTGATCGTCGCCGGGCTTGAACGCGAAGGGAGTATGCACCAGATACAGATCGACCGCGTCCAATCCGAGTCTGTTCAGGCTGGCTTGCAGCGCCGCTCTTACCCGCTCAGGGCGATGGTTGTTGTTCCAGAGCTTCGTGGTCACGAACAGATCCTCACGACGCACCGTTCCCTCGGACAGCATCTCAATGAGTGCTGCGCCAACCTCTGCCTCATTTCCGTACCGCTCTGCACAATCGATGTGGCGGAACCCGACCTCCACGGCCGCCCGTCGTGACGTATCGCGTCTCACTGCGGGGGTTGATCAACGTGCCGAACCCAAGCGCCGGGATCTCACCACTACCGTTGTTCAAGACAAGCTTCCGCTGGCGCAGATCTTCAATTGATGCCATTCCTTACTCTCCTTGCTTGTCGCGCATCCGGTGGATGACCTCGTCCCGGCGTTCAGCCTGGCACATTTGTACGCTGAAGTAGTTGCTGTTCAGCGGATTTGGCTGCGTCGGTCCTGTGAGGACAGGTCGGATGAACGACCACCACTCATGGACGCGCTGAATCAGGTCGCCGAACGTCGGTCAGCCGGGTGGACATCTCCTGGATCCCGAACAGTGAGCCAACGATTATCCGTGCCGTCGTAGTGGGATCCACAGCAGAATCCAGCGTGCCATCCTCGCGGGCATTGACGAGAAGTTCCCGCACCCAGCCGAGGTAATCCGCGTACGGTTCCACGGATCTCGGCTCCGATGCGCTCATGCTCATTCCCCAGTCGAATCGCAGCGCGGGCGACAGCATTCCGCTGATACGACATGGCCAGTTCGTTGATGAAACGTTCCAGCGTGCTCACGCCGTCCAGATCCCAGTTCTGTGTCTCGAGCGCCAGCCTTGCGCACTGTTCGTAGTGTTGTTCGACTATCGCTGTGGCGATCTCCGACTTGGACGGGAAGTGAAAGTACAACGCTCCCTTGGTCACCTCCGCCTCGGTAGCGATCTCTTCCAAGCGCGTGGCAGCCAAACCTTGCCGGTCGATCACTCGTGCCGCGGCGGCCAGCACCGAATCTCGCGTCCGAATCGCACGGGCCTGTCGCGGCTTACCGGGAGGTCTCTGCGTTGCAGTCATCGCCCGGTGCCCCTGCGCTCCTCGAGTGCATCGCATAAAACATTCGTTGCTGACCTGTTTTATATCGGCTCCAAGTTGTGAATTAGTCTCACCAAAGTCACGCTACCACGCACAGCGCATCAGTACCTTTCCAGAGCTCAAACTCACATTCGTATGCAGGCGCCGTTCTTGACGGCACGGTATCTCCCGTGCAGGATGAACTGAGCGGATGTCTTGACCGGCCGCAATGGCGGATCCGCCGCTTCGGCGTTTCCCGCATTAGCCGCGATGGTTGACCGGATGCGCGTTCGTCGTCATACCGGCGACCCACACCACCGCTGCCGCACTTCGTCGAGGAATCACGCCCACCTCATTTCCGCCGACTCGTCCCCTGAAGACAACCCCGAGGAGAACGTCACGTGTCCACTGACGTTTCCGCCGCACCAGCATCGATTCGCTCGAGAGGACGCTCAGCACCGCTCCGAGGCGCGGCGAAATCCCTGGCCGCCAACATGGATTCCAGTGTGGGGGTGCCGACCGCGACCAGCGTCCGCACCGTGCCGGCGAAACTCATGGTCGAGAACCGCATCGTGATGAACGAACATCTCCGACGCACCCGAGGCGGAAGGTGAGCTTCACGCATCTCATCGCTTGGGCGCTCATACGGGCCGTCACTGACTATCCGGGCCAGAACGTCCACTACGGCGAAGTCGACGGCAGACCCGCTGCGATCACCCCGGCCCACGTCACCCTTGGCATCGCAATCGATGTTCCCAAGCGCGACGGAACACGCAGCCTGGTGGTCCCCAATATCAAATACGCCGACACGCTCGGATTCCTCGAATTCGTGCGCGCGTACGAAGATCTGGTCACCCGCGCCCGTGGCAATCAGCTGACAGCCACCGATTTTGCGGGCACGACAATGTCTTTGACGAATCCCGGCGGTCTGGGCACCCAACATTCCGTACCAAGATTGATGGCTGGGCAGAGCTGCGTCATCGGGGTCGGCGCTTTGGAGTACCCCGCCGCTTTTCAGGGAGCCCACCCCGAGATGCTTGCCGATATGGCGATCGGCCAGGTATTGACATTGACCAGTACCTATGACCATCGGGTCATTCAAGGCGCCGCTTCCGGAGAGTATCTGCGCCGTGTCGCGCAGCTCCTCACCGGAGCTGATGGGTTCTACGAGGACGATCTTTGCCGCCCTGCGCATCCCCTATGCACCATTGCACTGGTCAGCCGACGTCATCGCCGATTCGAGTTACGCCGTCGAGAAAGTCGGTGCGCGTGCACGAACTCATCACCGCCTTCCGCATGCGCGGGCACCTGATCGCCGACACCAATCCCCTCGAGTACTCCCAGCGCGCCAATCCCGACCTCGACCTCCGTGCGCACGGTTTGACACTGTGGGACCTGGACCGCAGCTATATCGACCGGCGGGCTCGCAGGACGCGATCGGATGACGCTTCGGGAGATCATCGGCGTGTTGCACGACGCCTACTGCCGCACCATCGGGGTCGAATACATGTACATCGCAGACCCCGAGCAGCGCCGCTGGCTTCAGCTTCAAGTCGAACGCCGCTATACCAAACCAGAGCACCAACAACAGATGCGGATCCTGGCCAAGCTCAACGAAGCTGAGGCATTCGAAACATTCCTGCACACCAAATATGTCGGTCAGACCCGATTCAGCTTGGAAGGCGCGGAGTCCACCATCGCTGCACTCGACGCGATCATGCATTGCGCGGTGCAATCGAAGCTCGACGAAGTTGTCATCGCAATGGCCCACCGCGGGCGGCTCAACGTGCTGACCAATATCGCCGGAAAGACCTACACACCAGGTCTTCCGCGAGTTCGAGGGCACCGATGACGCCGAAGGATCCGGCGACGTCAAGTATCACCTCGGCACCACCGGCTGCTACGAGAACTCCTGCGGCGAGCAGATCGCCGTGTCGATGCCCGCCAACCCGTCGCATCTCGATGCCGTCGATGCCGTACTCGAAGGGATCGTCCGCGCCAAACAGGACCGCGCCGAACCCGGTCGCATATGCGACCCTGCCGATCATCATCCACGGTGACGCCGCGATGACCGGCCAGGGTGTCATCGCCGAGACCTTGCAGATGTCACAACTACCCGGGTTCACCACCGGTGGCACCATCCGAATCAATCTCAACAACCAGCTTGGTTTCACTACCCTTCCCAGCGACGGGCGCAGCTCCATCTACTCCACCGACATCGCTAAGACGGTGCATGCGCCCGTCTTTCATGTCAACGGCGATGACCCCGAAGCGGTCGTCCGTGTTGCCGAACTCGCGTTTGCCTATCGTCAGGAGTTCCACCGAGACGTCGTCATCGACGTCATCTGCTACCGCCGGCGGGGACACAACGAGGGCGACGATCCATCGATGACCCAGCCGCACATGTATGACCTCATCGCCGCGAAGCCGGGTGTTCGCGCTCAGTATCTTCGACGCACTCATCGGTCGCGGCGACATCACCGCCGAGGAATACGACGCCGCGCACCACCACTACCAACAACGTCTCGAACAGGCTTTTGGAAACCCGCGCCAACCAACACGGACGGCGCTCCGCGTCGAGCCGACATCGCGACTGCCGAGGGCGACGATGCCCAACGAGCTCACGACCCGCATACCGCCTGTGCAACCCCTGCGACCGGTATCCCGCTCGCCGACCTGCATCGCATCGGTGATGCGTTCCAGCGCTTCCCCGCCGGGTTCGTCCGTACACCCCAAACTCGCCAAGCTGCTCGCCGCGCGGCACGACATGAGCCGCAATGGGGGAATCGACTGGGCGTTCGCCGAGCTGGCGGCGTTCGGCTCGCTGCTGCTCGACGATGTTCCGGTGCGGATCAGTGGTCAGGACACCCGCCGCGGCACCTTCGCCCAACGCCATGCCGTACTGCATGACCGACTCAACGGCCGACAGTGGAACCCACTGCAACATCTCGGCGACGGCCAAGCCCCATTCGGAGTCTATGACTCCCTACTCAGCGAGTACGCCGTCGCGGCTTCGAATACGGCTACTCGGTCGGCCACCCAGATGCCCTTGTGCTCTGGGAAACTCAGTTCGGCGACTTCATCAACGGCGCCCAGGTCGTCGTCGACGAGTTCATCGCCTCCGCCGAACAGAAGTGGGGGCAAACCAGCGCCGTCACGGTGCTGCTTCCCGCACGGCTACGAAGGCCGTGGACCCGACCACTCGTCGGGACGCATCGAACGATTCCTGCAACTGTGCGCCCAAGACAACATGACCGTCGCACAGCCATCGACGCCGGCGTCGTATTTCCATCTGCTGCGCCGCCACGCATATGTTCGTCCCCGCCATCCACTGATTGTGTTCACGCCGAAATCCATGCTGCGCACACGGGCCGCCACGAGCTCCGTCGAGGACCTTGTCCACGGCCGGTTCGAGCCCGTTATTCCCGATGCCCGTCTCCTTCATCCCGATATGGTGCGGCGAGTCTTGGTGGTGTCGGGAAAGCTGTACTGGGAACTGCTCAAACACCTTAGCGGAGGTGGCTCGAACGTCGCATTGGTGCGGCTGGAGCAGTTCTATCCCTTACCGTTCGAACAGATCCGTTCCACCCTCGCCCGCTATCCCCACGCCGAGGTCGTCTGGGTCCAGGACGAGCCCCGCAATCAAGGCGCCTGGAGCTACTTGATGGAGCGAGCTGGGCCCACACATCTCGCGGCCTCTACACGTCATCTCCCGACCGCCCAGTGCCGCCCCGGCCACCGGATCGATCAAACAGCACACCGCCGAGCAGGGTGCGCTCGTTGCGTCGGCGCTGGATCCGGAGATGCAGCCGTGCGAAGCGCCTGAGAACGCACGTTCTACGCAGTGGCATAATGGAATAGGCAAACCTAATCGAGGAGACCTGATGAGGCCACTGACGGCGCCCGTCGCCGAGGAGCTACGCGACCAGCTCCTCGATGCCGCCGAAGGGGTGTTCTACGCACGCGGGATCCAGGCCGTCAGCATGGACGACCTGCGCGAGGCGTCCGGGCTGGCGCTGCGCCGGATCTACCAGATCTACCCTGCCAAGGACGAGATCGTGGTCGCGGTCTTGCGTCGACGCCACCGCCGATGATGGCCAACATCGCCGCCGAGGTGGGCCCTGCGAGCGATGCGGGAGAAGCGGTGATCGCGGTGTTCGACTACCTTGAAAAATGGTTCGCCGAGCCCACGTTCCGTGGCTGCCCGTGGATGAACGCTTACGGTGAACTCGGACCGACCAGTGCGGCCGTCACGGCCGAGGTTCATCATCATCAACGCGAATTCCAGTCGGTGGTAACGGAACTCGCTCTCAAAGCCGGCTGCTCGTCGGCCGATGCGCATGCTATTTACCTGCTTGCCGAGGGCGCCGTCGCCGTCGCCGCAGTGCAGCATCGAGTTGCACCCGCCCAAGACGCCCGCCACGCCGCCGAGCGTCTTCTTGGATCCGCCGACAGCGCCTGACACATCGGCCACACTGTCCAGCGGCGCCGTCGGACAACGCTGTCCGGCGGCGCCGTCGGTCTCAGGCGAGTGGCCAGGAGAATCGCTCGCATGGGAGCCGGGCGCCGATCAATCCAAGGCCAAGAGCCAACAGCTCCCCGAGGGCATAACACCCCGGAGAGCTATGGCGGTGGCGGAGGGATTTGAACCCTAATCAGCTACCTGGTCAGCGCCTCGAAACAGCGATTAGCTGAGCAAACGGGTAACCGTAGATCACCGCAGTTAACGCGATTTCAAAGGACTTTGCGTCCAAATTGCGTCCACGGCACTTGGCTGGGTTATCACCGTCGCCCGTCACGGATCTGATAGACGCGCGGCACTGACAGCCCAGCGGCCTCTGCGAGCTTCTCGCCAGAGATGCCTTGCTCGAAGCCCTCACGGATCAGCCTGCGTAGCTCAGCGTCGGCCTCATCGACCGCGGCCCGCCGGCGTTCCCGGACCGACTGGCGCCTAGCGCCGTCTGATCCAGTGTTCGGCCCGCCTCTGCTCCCCGGTGGCGGGCCGGTTGATTGCTTAGACCCTGCAGGCTCGTCACGCAACCACAGGACTTACCGGGGAGATAGCCCGTCCAGGAGGCTGGAGATTCCGCACTACCGCAGGCCCATCGCGTTAGGCTGAATCATGTCCGCGGATGATCCGGTGACTGTGCTCAGCGAAGACGAGAGCTGGAGTTTGCTATCAAGCGTGTCGGTTGGCCGATTAGTCACGATCGTGGGCGGGCAGCCCGAAATCTTCCCGGTCAACTTCGTCACCCAACGCCGGACGGTGCTCTTCCGAACTGCCCAGGGCACCAAGCTGTACAGCGCTGTGATGACCGATCGGGTAACTTTCGAGGCCGACGACCACACTGCCGCCGAGGGGTGGAGCGTGATCGTCAAGGGAAGGGCGCATCTGTTGTCGGCCAACGCCGACATCCTGGATGCAGAGGAAGCGCCGTTGCTGTCGTGGCCCGCGGCGTTGAAGCCTCACTACGTACGGGTGATCTCCAAGGAGATCACAGGCCGGCGTTTCAAGTTCGGGTTCGGTTCGGATCGCGAATCCACCATCGCTTGATGACCGACTGAGATGGGCGGCGCGGTTAGCCCTGATTCCTGGCACAGTCTTCCAAAATCTCGTGGCTGCTCATCCCGGTTTCCATCTCTAGTTTGTTCAACAAGCAGCCTGCGACGTGGACCAGACCAACGATCAACTTGAGGTGGCCGTAGGGCTCTGCGAGGTACGGCCCAACACGGGTTCCCATGAACTCGACTCTGTCGGGGGAATCACTCCAGCCGCCTAGGACGTCGACTGCTCGGCGATTAAAACTCTCGTGCTCCGCCATCATCCGCCTGCCACGAAGGCGGGGCCCCGGCCAGGTGCGCTGGCGCTGATTCTGGCCGGTTTAGGCACTTCGCACCCAGGCAACTCACTGCGGTAGTGGGCGACGGCCAGTGAGGGATGACTCTGGCGTTTCCTGCAAGGCGGCCGACGGGGTTCATCCCCTTGGTTAAGACGCTAGCGTTGCCCCGCTGACCGTCGTCTAGTGATCGCATTGACGCTCGCGGTTACTCTCGCACCTGGCGCGTGACGAGGCCGTTAGTGGACCGGGAATCTATGAAACATCGGGAATCGACCTGCTCACCGCGTCTTTCGTCGCCGTAGTAGATGCGATACCCCTCGACGACCGTGGTGTCGCCATCTGAGTGCTCGTCGGTGACACTCGTTGTGCCATCAGCCGTTCGGGTGACGGTGAACCACTGACCGGATTCGGGATCTTGGATCGTGTCACCCTCCTGGATCTCGGCCAGCGATACCTGCTCTGTTGCATATTCCGAACTCATTACCCTCCCGGATTTCGACGTGGGTCGCCGACCGCCAGCAGCACCAACCGTGTCACGACGATGACAGTTACCACTTCTCCATCATCGGCTTCGGCGGCCCGCTAGGGAACCGGATACCTCTGTCCAACGTCCGATTTAGGTGTTTGGCCCGCTACTGGTCTCCAGGTGGCGGGCCGAACGTCGTTTGACGTATCGGCGTTGGGCATCCGTCTTGATGGGCGTCGTCGGTCGGCCAACGATGACGTCATGGTTTCGTCGGTTCTGAAACCCGCTCCCGAGCCCGCGAATCCGGCGGACGTCATGCCGCTGCAGCTCCTAAGCTGGGCAATATGGCGCCTGACCCAAACACCGACGAAGATGAAGTTCCCGACTTTTCGCCCTTCCACAGAATCAGACGAATAGAGCTCGATCCCGAATCCGTTGTCGGCAGGGAACTTCGCGACCGCTTCGAGCAGTTCGATGAATCCTTCAGCGGGAAAAATAAGGGTTGGTCGGCGATCGTGAAACTTATCGGCCTGACTGCGATGTGCGCCAAGGGCGTGATCGATTTAGAGCGGGAGGTCATTCAGTTGAGACGCGAGGTGCGGCCCCGCGAAGTGTGACCAACGCGCGGGACATGACGTTGCCAATCCGATCGCCTTCGAGGTCTAGTCGCGTTCCTCTACCCCCGAGACTGACCACGCCGACACGTCGGCTAACCGGACGCGAAGGGAGTGGTGACTGATAATTTCCCCCGCGACGTAGCACCTCGCCTTGCGGAGGTGGATGAACACTCTGTCCTGCTCGGCTTCAAGCGCCCCGAGCCGCTCGGCAATGTCGGTGGCGTCGTTCCTGGTGAAGAAATTAGCGACGTAATGGCCGAAATACGATCCAGGGACCGTGATCCCGGTAGCCATTCCCCACGGAAGGTACAGCGTCACCTCGATGCTGACGGAATCGGCTTCCTCATCGATATGACGCAAGATCGCATCCGCCCCGACAACATCGGTTTCACTCGAAGTCATTGGCGCCATCTCCTCACTGCAGAACAGCTCTGTACTACGCGGAAGAAAATCTATGCTCGCGAGGGTAGACATGCGTCGCTCGTTTGGCTAGAGTTTCGACGTAGACAAAACAGAGGGCTGAGGGCACGGGAGATGACGAACTACCCGTGATATCGGCGGTCACACTCTCATGGACCGGTAGGACACCGGTCCATGAGACCGTCGGGCTAGGGCAGTACCAGCGAGTGAAGAAGCAGTGCCAGCAAGTGCAGTACCCCGTACAGGTAGAGGAAAGGAGGAGTTACCGCCGGATCGCCCGTGACGATTCAGAACCGGGCCGATACCGCAGTATTCAAGCAGTGTCGACAGATGGTAGTTATCTCCTCAGGGCCGGGCGGCCCCGGTGCGACTATGACCGGGGTCCCCGGCTCTTCCTTATGCGCAACCGGCTGTGGCGGCTGCTGTCACACCGCGTAGGTTCCGCCTATCCAGGCGGGACTTCTAATTCCCTGCGAGGACCCGGGCTGATTACTTGAAAGGTGTTGTGGTTACCGCGAAAAGCTCTGCCGACAGCCATGTGCACGAGAACATTGATGACGAGGACTACCCGGCCTACAGCATGGGAAGCGCCGCCAGAATATTGGGAACCACCCCAGGGTTCCTGCGAAGCCTCGACGAAGCGAAACTACTCTCACCGCAACGCTCGGAAGGCGGACACCGCCGCTACTCCCGCTACCAACTGCGAATAGCAGCCCGCGCTCGTGCACTGCTCGACGGTGGCACCGCACTCGACGCGGCGTGCCGCATCATCATCCTGGAAGATCAACTCGCAGAAGCCCGCGCCATCAACGCCGAACTTCACCGCAATCTCAACGACCGGACCGTCGGAAATAAGTGACGATGCGTATGTCCGCAGTCCTCCGCACATACGTCCGGGCTTAGGGCTGACAGCACTCGCCGAGGCGGTGAGGGAGTTGGATCAAAGCCTGGGAAACATTCGGCAGCAAGTGGGCTGAATCCCCGCACCTAGACTGGCGGGCCTGATGAACTCTCGCTCGATTTAGGGAGCGCTGCGGCGATCTCGGGGTTCGGCGCCGTTGCGGCTGGAGTAGTGTCGCCCGCCGTCATGAGGATGGCGATGCCGCGTTGCCATGTCTTCGCTTCCACCGCGAAGCCGCCGACTCAGCCGGTTGGCCGTTCATGTGGTGGCATGGGGCTGAAAGCAGTCTCGACGCGCCGTCGTCCGGTCGAGGGTCTTGGCCTGATGAAGATCGTCGCGCCTCGGCAGGCACGACCTGCCCTCTTCGTCTGCATCCAGTTCTCCACCGCATATCTCCCCGCACGCTCGGTGCGGTTATTCCGACGCTCGTCGGTGTTGACGAGCGCGCTCACGCGCAGACTTCGCAAATCCAGGTGCAAGTCGGATACCTGCCTGCGTCAGCGCCGTTCTCGCGCACGCTCGTGCCGCGTTCCGCCTAAGCTCTGCCCCGCGCTGGTACGGGGTCTGCGCGGTGTTCGCCGTTGCGCCCCCTGCCTGCGATCGGGCCGACCTCAGAGTGTGTTGGGGGCGGTGGGTGGCGGGGCAATGACATCGCGCACGGTCCACCCGGCTGGTGCCACGATCGGTGGCGGTGTGCGCGCACATCATGGGTCGATGGTGCGTCGTGTCACACAGGGAGCGGTGTTGCTGTGGACCGGCGCGAGTCATTGCTTGGGTCACCTGTCAGGGCATCACCTCCGTTGCTGGCGAACGTCTTTGGATTGTTGGCTTAGGTGTGGGTGCCGGAGGGGAGCGCTGGGTGGCCCACACCTTCGGGGCCGGAGATCGCGGCGATGGGGTCATCACCGATCTCCTTTCCGGCGTCTGCGAGGTGGGCCGGCGGCGCGCCGCCGTGGTGCAGCTGCGCCCCGCGCAGGACCCGAGCGCGGGCAGTTCGGCGAGGAATCCGGCCAGCTCCGCTCCCATTGCTGCCAGTCCTGGTCGAGGCGTATCCGTTCGGCATCAAGGATCGCTTCCGCCTCATCGAGCACCGCAGCGGGTGTTAGTTGCGTATCGGTGGTCATGTCGCTCACCTCCTTCTCCGACCACCGGGGCCGCGGCCCGGTCGGGGTCAGGCGTTGATCGCGGTCTTCTCGTTGCTGGTGGCGATCTTGATCTGCCGCGGTTTGGCCTTTTCGGCGACCGGGATCGTCAGGCGCAGTACCCCGTCGTGATAGCTCGCCTCGATCTGGTCGGCGTCGAGGGTGTCGCCCAGGAAGACCTGGCGGCTGAACACTCCTCGCGGGCGCTCCGCGGCGACCATTTCGCGGTCCTGATTGAGTCCGGAACGTTGGGCGTGCACGGTAAGCACATTGCGCTCTACGTCCAGGCGCAGCGAATCACCCGCGATCCCTGGCAGGTCGAACTCGACGATGAATCGGTCTCCGTCGCGCCAGGCATCCATCGGCATCACCGCGGGCCGCGCAGCGGTACCCGCCACCTGCTGGGCCCAACGGTCGAGATCACGGAACGGATCGGTACGCATCAACATCATCTCCACCTCCAGTGAATGTCGGAGCAGATCTCTGTGATCTGCCATAGGTTTTATATAGCACCGGCTGTTAGATTGATGCAAGAGGGAACCTCACACGATCAGAAAGGACGTATGACTGCGGAATCGAGGGCCCGGTCCGGGCTCGGGGTCTACGGAATCTCGGTGGCCGCGGAGTTGAGTGGTTTGGGTCCACAAACCCTGCGGCTCTACGAAACCCGGGGATTGCTCACCCCGGCACGCAGCGAGGGGGGCACTCGTCGTTACAGCGACGACGACCTCGATCGGCTGCGGCGCATCACCGAACTCCTCACCGCCGGAGTCAATCTGGCGGGCATCGCGCACATCTTCGACCTGGAAGCACGGAATGCCCACCTAGAATCCGCCAACGCCCAATTGAAATCTGACAACGCCAGACTGGAGTCCGGCCAGCGTCCCGAGGGCCGCCGCCAGACACTCGCCGACGGGCAGACCGGATAGCGCTGCATCTGGAGTTGGGGACGGTTGTGCGGCCACATCAGTGTGTCTGTGGGGACTTACGCCGTTTGCAAAAATCCTTGATGTTCTGCCACTGCCCTATCAACAGGTTCAGAGCAGCCGTCTCGTCATTACCAAGGCTGACGCTTAACCGGCCCATGTCATACCTGCTGCGTCGCGACATGTCGTACAAGCTCATGTACTCGGTGGCGATCTCCTGGAATTCCGCTATGACGATCTAGTTACGGCCACGGGCGCGGGGCTCGTACCCGACATGCTTCCGCGGATTTCGCTCGTCTCTATTTAGCTGTCGTTCGTCCGCGAGTACGGAGTCCACTTCGTGGAGAGCCGAGTAAAAGAGAGCTACGCCCGTCCCTTCCGGATATTCGTGACGCATGAACAAACACGCCTCGTAGTTCCGTTCAGCGCGCGCTCGCATGAAATTTTGCAGACCCCATCGAGGTAAGTCGCTAGGCTTCCGCGAACTCCGTATCGATCACAGAGTCGTATGGGATCACGTCGAAGTCGAGTGCGAAGTCGTCGAGAATGATCCCGCCGGAAAGCGGTCGCAACCTCGATGACGCGCATACCTCGATCACGACGCGGTTGGACGGTTGGCAGATGAGTCCAACGATCACAGAACCCTCGTCTTGGTTCTTGCATATACCGGGATCCGGTGGGGCGAGGCTGTGGCGCTCCGCGTGCGTCATATCGACGAGGTACGCCGCCGACTATTGGTGATCGACAACGCGGTTCAGCTCGGAGTGGATCACGCGCTGGGCGACCCGAAGGACGATGAGCCACGCGAGGTTCCGGTTCCCAAGTTCGTCATGACCGAATTGAAGAAACACATGCACGGACGCGGTCCCGACGATCTTTTTTTCGGTGACGGGATCAATTACCTTCCCCGCCCGAATCGAACGGCGGTTGGTTCGTCGGTGCGGTGAAGCGTGCCAAGGTCCAGACGATCACCCCACATGATTTACGCCATACGGCAGCAAGTTTGGCGATCAGCGCTGGGGCGAACGTCCTAGCCGTCAGCAGGATGCTCGGCCACAAGGACCCGCAAGTCACACTGCGGACCTATGCCGATCTGTTCGACACCGACTTGGACAAGGTGAGCGATGCACTGGATGCCGCCCGTCGAAAGAGTGTGTCCAAACGGGGTCCACAGACCGTTCAGAGGTTGCGAAAGTTCCCGGATAGAGCCATCTACCTGCGCTAACAGGTTTCTGGCTGTGGCGGTGGCGGAGGGATTTGAACCCTCGGACGGGGGTTACCCGTCACACGCTTTCGAGGCGTGCTCCTTAGGCCGCTCGGACACGCCACCGTGTGGCAGCTTACCGACGGGCGCGCAATCACCCAAAACCGTTCACCGGCGGCCGCAAGATTGCGCTGAGGGTCGTTGATCGCGCTGGACCGCAGCCGTGACTGCAATCTTCCGTCGCTCAGCGCTGATCGGCGAAGAACGCTTCCAGCGGCGCCGCGCATTCGTCGGCCAGCACTCCCCCGCGCACCTCGGGGCGGTGCGTCAGCCGCCGGTCGCGCACCACGTCCCACAGCGAGCCCACCGCGCCGGTCTTGGGTTCCCACGCCCCGAACACCAATCGCGCGACCCGTGCCATCACCAATGCGCCCGCGCACATCGTGCACGGCTCCACGGTCACCGCGAGCGTGGTGCCCTCCAGCCGCCAGCCGTCGCCCAACTCGGACGCAGCGGCTCGCATCGCGAGGATCTCTGCGTGCGCGGTCGGGTCGCCCAACTGCTCCCTGGCATTGGCGGCCCGGGCCAGTTCGGTGCCGTCGGCGGCGACGATCACCGCGCCGATCGGTACGTCGCGCGGTCCGGCGGCGGATGCGGCCTGCAGCGCGGTCCGGACCAGGTCCTCGTCGGTCCTCACCGGCTTCTGTTCAATGTCGGTTCACCGATCGAGGCGCTCGAGCACCGCAGAGAGCTCGTCGGCGAAGCCCATTTCACGAGCGATGCGGCCCAATTGTTCGTCGGCGTAGAGGTCGGTCTCGTCGAGGATGACGCCCAGCACCGCTTCGGGAAGCCCGATATCCGCGAGCACGCCGAGATCGCCCTCCTCGAACGGCTCGGCCGGGTCGAGATCGTCCTCTTCGATGTCGTTGTCGAGCTTTTCCAGCACTTCGGCGGCAATGTCGTAGTCCAGCGCCGCCGTCGCATCCGACAGCAGCAGCCGGGTACCGGCCGGTGCGGGCCGCACGATCACGAAGAATTCGTCGTCGACGTCCAACAGCCCGAAAACAGCTCCCGCGCTACGCAATTCGCGCAGCTCGGTTTCGGCGGCGGACAGACTCAGCAGCGCCGCCGGACGCATCGCGGTGCAACGCCACTTGCCTTCCTCTCGCACGACAGCGACTCCGAAGCCGTCGGGGGCGTCCACGGCCTGTCCTTTCGCCTGCGCACGCTGTGCTCCCATGTGCGCCTACGCTAGTCGCCGACCAGGCCCTTGACTAGAAATCCCCACCAAGCCTGACATCGTGCGATTCGTGCTATATGCCAGTCTTGAAGGGTGACAAACACGCCCGTTTGTGTGCTGGGTCTTGGACTGATCGGCGGCTCGGTGATGCGTGCCGCCGCGGCCGCCGGGCGTGACGTATTCGGCTACAACCGCTCGATCGAGGCGGTCCAGGCGGCCACCGCAGACGGCTTCGATGCCTCCGCAGACATCGATGAGACGCTGGCTCGGGCCGCCGACAGCAAAGCCCTGATCGTCCTGGCGGTTCCGGTTCCTGCGCTGTCAATGATGTTGAGCCACATTCGGGACACGGCTCCTGGGTGCGCGCTGACCGACGTGACCAGCGTGAAAGGTTGCGTCCTGGACGAGGTCAAGTCCGTCGGTCTACTGCAGCGTTTCGTCGGTGGGCATCTGTTCCTTGATCTGGAACTTCAAAACCATCAATGACTCGCTGGGGCACGCGGCCGGTGACGATCTGCTGCTTTGGTTGCTCAGCGCTTACAGGCCTGCCTGCGCCCGAATGACACCGCGGCCAGGTTGGGCGGGGGATGAGTTTGCCCGTTTTGCTGAACAGACGAAACAAGATAGAAGGCGGCACGATCGTCGCCGAGCGGATCAGGGATATTTTGCGAACACCGTTCCGGATCAACGGCAACGACGTTTTTATCCGCACGAGCATCGGGATAGCGACCGCTCTAAATGGCGACGAAGACCCGGCGGAATTGCTCAGAAACGCGGACGTGGCGATGTATATGGCGAAGAGCCGCGGAAAAGACCGGTATGCGCTTTTTGAGCCCGAAATGCACGAAGCGGTGCTCAAACGCGTTCAGCTGGAAGACGATCTGCGCAAGGCTTTGGAAGACCACGATTTTGAGATCTATTACCAGCCGATCGTCGATCTTAATTCAAATAAATTGATCGGGATGGAAGCGCTCACCAGGTGGAATCATCCGGATCGCGGGGTGATCTCGCCGGCGGATTTTATTCCCGTGGCGGAAGAGACCAATCTTATTCTGCCGCTCGGGCGCTGGGTGCTTGAGGAAGCGTGCCGGCAGGCGAGGCGATGGCAGTTACAGTGCGACAGCGATGAAGACCTGGCGATCACGGCTCACATCTCCAGCCGGCAGTTTCAGGACGACAGCCTGTACCTGGCGGTTGAGGACGCTCTTTCCAGATCGGGTTTGTCCGCCCACAGTTTGATCCTGGAGATCACCGAAGGAACGATGCTGGCAAACACCGACACGACCTTGAGGAAGCTCAACGAACTGAAGGAAATGGGTGTCAGGCTTGGCTATTCGATGATTTCGGCACCGGGTATTCTTC
>CAVYCT010000013.1:0-25303 GCA_963766945.1 uncultured Actinomycetota bacterium | reverse complement strand
GGTCGGATTGTTCGGGAAGTTACTCGACAATGCGGTGGACCCGTTCACCTGGCTTCCGGCGCGGATCGGCTATTTCCGGACGCGACGGTGGGGTTGGCGAACCAGGCCCGCGACGTCATCACCGGCGTGATGAACGGGGTGCTTTCGACGCTCCCCGCTCCGGTGACGCCGTCCGCGCTGCCGTCGGGCGCCGGTGCGGAGCTGGGACTGCGCGTCCTACCCGGGGCAAAGGATGACGAGGAATCGGTGACTCTGAAGTCGCTGAAAACGGACGAGAAGGAAAGCGACACAACGTCTTCGAAGATTCAGTCGCTGCAGACTTCGGCGAGTAATGACGTCGCGGATCCCGACGCAGGTGCCAAGGCTGACCTGGACAAGACTGACGCGGTGAAGGCTGACCCCGACAAGACTGACGCGGTCAAGGCCGATACCGACAAGGCTGACACTAACAAGGTCGATACCCACAAGGCCGACAGCGACAAGGCTGCGGCCTGAGGCTCACTTCTTCAGCGGGACGCAGTCGTGCAGGCCGTCGGGGCTGGTCGAGATGGACTCGGGGGTGGCATTGCGGTGCAGGACCGCGCGGGTGGGTTCGATGCGCAACGCGTCATCGTCAGACGGCCCGAGCGTCGACGATCAGCGTGTAGCCGCCGTCCTGGCGTGGCGGCCAGACGAGGGTGATATCGCCGTGCGCAGCAACGTTTCCGCGAGTGTGCTTGCCGACGGCGCCGATATCGAAGACACCGTCTGCGAACACCGGACTCACCGCGACGGTATGTGCGCGGTAGTCGTCGCCGACCGTGATCAGATACGCGAGCGAAAAATCGGCGAGCGCATCGCCGAGCTTGTCGAGGTCCACCTTCACGCTCATAAGGCGAGGATACGGCGGCCCGCTGAGGTTCAGGTCATGCCACGGGCGCCGGCTGCCGCCCGCGGACCAGCTTGCCGGGACGCGCGGGCGTCGGCGCGCCGTTCTCCGCGATGATCTCGCCGGATACCAGGGTGGCGATGTAACCGTCGGCGGTCTGGTCGAGGCGGCGCCCACCTGCAGGCAGGTCGTGGGTGATGACGGGCTTGTGCAGTTTGAGCGCCGCATGGTCGATCACGTTCAGATCGGCTTTGTATCCCACGGCGATTCGGCCGCGATCGGCAAGCCCGGCGACTCGGGCGGGCACCGAGGTGATCATCCGGATCGCCTCGGCCACGCTGAGGCGATGCGTCTCGCGGTCGCGGGCCCAGTGCGCCAGCAGGAACGTCGGATAGCTTGCGTCGCAGATCATCCCGTAGTGCGCACCGCCGTCGCCGAGGCCGAGCACCACATCGTCACGACGGATCAGCTCGCCGACGGTGTCGAGCGAGTTGCCTTCGAAGTTGGCCATCGCGACCAGAAGCATGGCATGACCTTCGTCGTCGAGCAGCCGGTCGTAGGCCTCCTCCATCGGGGTGACGCCGCGGGCCGCCGCGCGTGCAGCGATCGACGTCGATTTGTCGGGCTCGTAGTTCGGCTCGTCGGTCAACGGGAAGATCCAGTTCCACGCCTGTGCCAGATACAGCAGCGGATGGCCGCCGTCGGCAGGCTTGTCGGCGAGGATGCGGGCCCGCACTTCGGGCTTGCGCATCTCGGCGACCCGCTCGGCCAGCGGCAGGTCGGCGATCTCCTGATAGCTCGGGTAGAAGACGAACGGATTTCCGGTCAGCTCCAGGCCGATCACCAATCCGATTGGGCGAGGGAACATTTGCGCGGTGATCGACGCGCCGTCCTCGGCCACCGAGTTGTATTTCTCGATGAGCGTGATCGCGTCGGGCCAGATCGGGTCACCCGAGTTCCCCGTAGCAAGTGTGAACGTCACCGGCAACCCGTTGTCCTGCGCCGCATCGAAAACCTGCTGCAGCACGTTGGCGTAGCCGCCCGCGGCGATGTCGGGCACGAACTGAATGAGTCCACCGCCGCCCTCGCGGACACCGGAGGCGATCGCGTCGAGCTCGGCCTGCGCCGCGCCAAAGGTGGGGATCAGATCGCCACCGCCGGTCTTGTGGAACGAGAACCGCGACGACGCAAAGCCGATCGCGCCGATCTCGATGGCCTCCTTGGCCAGCTCCTTCATCCGCCCGAGGTCCTCGGGGGTGGCCGGCTCGCGCTCCGCGCCGCGCTGCCCCATCACGTACACCCGCAGCGGCGAGTGCGGCAGATAGGCGGCGACATCAATGTCGCGTCTACGCGACTCCAGCGCATTCATGTATTCGGGGAACGTCTCCCAATCCCACGGCAGGCCGTCGACCATCACCACTCCCGGGATGTCCTCCACGCCTGCCATCACGTCGACGAGGATGTCGTGATCCTCGGCGCGACACGGTGCGAAGCCCACCCCGCAGTTGCCCATCACGGCCGTGGTCACCCCGTGCGCCGATGACGGCGTCATCCGCTCCGACCAGATGGCCTGCCCGTCGTAGTGCGTGTGCAGGTCGACGAAACCGGGGGTGACGAGCAGCCCCGTCGCGTCGATCTCGCGGTCCGCCCCGGCTGCGTCCTCTCCCACCGCCCCGCCCGGGACGGTCCCGACCGCCGCAATAACCCCTTCCGTGACCGCGACATCGCCGACGAAGGGGTCGCCGCCGAGCCCGTCGACGATGGTGCCGTTGCGGATGATCAACTCGTACGCCATGAGCTGAATGTACGACTCCTTCCTGGCGTCATGCCAGGATGAGGCCGTGATTGACCACTTCGGGATCAACTGCGCCGATTGGGACAACGCCAAGGCGTTCTACGACAAAGTCCTCGGCGTGCTGGGCTACACCCGGCAGATGGACTTCGAGGTCGCGATCGGTTACGGCAAGGACGGCAAGCCCGACTTCTGGATCGCCGACATGAACGCGGGCGACGCGGCGGGACCCAATCGTGAGGTCCATTTCGCCTTCCAGGCCGCCGACACCGATTCCGTCCAGGCGTTCTACGACGCCGCCCTGGAGGCGGGCGCCGAATCGCTGCACGCGCCGCGGCTGTGGCCCGAGTACCACCCCGGCTACTTCGGGGCGTTCGTCCGTGACCCGGACGGCAACAACATCGAGGCCGTCTTCCACGGCGCGCAGCCGCAAAGCTAGGTGGGTAACGTCAGGGTCATGACTGGCTCTGATGCGGCGGCGGTCCGCGAACTGCTGCGCGACTCGTTCACCCGCCTCATCGAGCACGTCGAGGGGCTGACCGACGGGCTGACCGACGAGGTCGCGTTCTTCCGCCCGACCGCGGACGCCAACAGCATCTCGTGGCTGATCTGGCACAGCGCCCGCCAGCACGACCTCCAACTCAGCGACATCGCGGGCTCAGAACAGGTGTGGTTCCGCGACGGCTGGGTCGACCGGTTCGGCCTCGACCTGCCGCGCGACGCCATGGGCTACGGCCACAACGCCGACGAGGTCGGCCGGGTGCGCGCGTCGGCCGATCTGCTCGCCGGCTACTACCACGCGGTGCACAAGGCGACGCTCGAGTACATCGCCTCGGTTACGCCCGACGAGCTGGACCGCGTCGTCGACACCCGGTGGAACCCGCCGGTGACCGCGGGCGCGCGGCTGGTCAGCATCATCGACGACAGCGCACAGCATCTGGGCCAGGCGGCCTATGTGCGAGGCATTGCGTGATTCGCTGGTGGCCGCCGATCGCCGTCACGGCCATGGTGGTCCTGGGATTGGTGGTCGGCAAGGGCGTCGACCCCGATCGACGACTGGTTCCATCAGTTCCGCCACAGCCCCGGCCAGATCTGCTGGTGCTCACCGACCCGTCGCTGCTGGCCGTCGTCATGATGGCCGGCATCGCGGTCGCGTTCGACAGCAGGCGAGGACGGCTGGCGGCAACGGCCGCGGTGTCGCCGCTCGTCGCGTGGTTTCTCGTCCAGATCCTCAAGGACGTGTTCGGGCGCCGGAAGGATGCCACCCTCGCGTATCCGAGCGGCCACATCACCTTGACGGTCGTCATCTGGGGGATGGTCGTCCTGGTGGCCGGGGCGGCGCTGTGGTCTGTGGTCACGTCGATCGCGGTGGTCGTGCTCGCGATGCTCGGACAGGCGTCACGTGGCACTACTTCACCGACACCATCGGCGGGGTGTTGCTCGGCACCGCGGTGGTTTGTGTCGCGGCGCTGATCAGCCAGACCGAAGTTGACAGGTGTCAACCCGGTGCGATCTGCTCACACGCCGTGGCTTAACATAAGCCCATGACCGTGACGCCCGACGTTGAGCGCCAGAACCACCACCATCCATAATCCCGCGACCGGCGCGGTCGCCGGCACCGTGCGATGGACCGATCCGGCCGACGTGCCACGCATCGCGGCGGGATTGCGCGCCGCGCAGACTCAGTGGGAGGCCCGCGGGCCCGCCGGCCGCGCCAAGGTGCTGGCCCGCTACGCGGTGTGGATGGGCGAGCACCGCGACGAGATCGAGGCACTGCTGATCAAGGAGACCGGCAAGTCGGCGGGTGACGCCGCGCAGGAAGTGCCGATGCTGATCATGATCGCCTCGTACTACATCAAGACGATGGAGAAGGCGCTGGCGCCCGAAACCCGGCCTGCCGCACTGCCGTTCCTGGCGATCAAGAAGATCGAGGTGCACTACCGGCCGCGGTCCGTCGTCGGCATCATCGCGCCATGGAACTTCCCTGTCGCCAACGCGATGATGGATGCACTCGGGGCGCTGGCCGCCGGCTGCGCGGTTCTGCTGAAGCCGTCCGAGCGCACGCCGTTGACCGCCGAGCTGCTGATGCGCGGCTGGCAGGACTCGGGTGCCCCGGAGGTGCTGGCCCTGGCCCAGGGGGCCAGGGAAGTCTCCGAGGCCATCATCGACAACTCCGACTTCATCCAGTTCACCGGCTCCACGAAGACCGGCGTCAAGGTGATGGAGCGCGCCGCGCGCCGGCTCACGCCCGTCAGCCTCGAGCTGGGCGGTAAGGACCCGATGATCGTGCTGGACGACGCCGACGTCGAGCTCGCCGCACAGGCCGCGGTGTGGGGCGGCATGTTCAACGCGGGCCAGATGTGCGTGTCCGTCGAGCGCGTCTACGTGCTCGAGCCCGTCTACGACCAGTTCGTCGCCGCGGCGGTCGCCGCGGTCGAGAAGCCTGAAGATCGGGGCAGGCGAGGGCAACCACGTCGGGTCCATGATCGACAGCAGCCAGGTCGAGTTGACCGACAGGCACGTCCGCGAGGCGAAGGCCGCGGGAGCGCGGGTGCTCACCGGCGGCAAGCCGGCGGCGGGCGAAGGCAACTTCTATCCGCCCACGGTGATCGTCGATGTCGACCACTCCATGACCTGCATGACGGAGGAGACGTTCGGTCCGACCCTGCCGATCATGAAGGTGTCGTCGGTCGCTGAAGCGGTGCGGCTGGCCAACGACAGCCCGTACGGGCTGAGCGCCGCCGTTTTCTCCAGCGACGTCGAACGCGCGAAAGATGTTGCGCTGCAGCTTAATGCCGGCGCAGTCAACATCAATGACGTGGTCGCAAACCTGATGTGCATCACCGCGCCGATGGGCGGCTGGAAAGAGTCGGGCATCGGTGCCCGCTTCGGTGGCGCCGACGGCATGCGCAAGTACTGCCGCCAGGAAACGGTGACCACCCCGCGCACGAACGTCGGCGCCGGCGGCAACTACTACAACAATTCGCAGCGCGCGCTGAAGCGGATGAACAACTTCATGACGAAGATGGCGCTCATCCGGCCGCGCCGCGTCGCCAAGTAGTCCACCCGGCGTTCACCTGCACGTCACCCGCGCTTCCGCGCGTCTCGATACCTTCTGCCGGTGACTTTGCTTGACGGAGCCGAGGGCTACACCGTTCGCGATGACGACGACGACGACCCGGTGTTGGTTAGTCAACCGGGAGGCGTCGAGGTCGACACCTGGCGCGAAAACTATCCGTACGACGAGCGCATGAAGCGCGAGGAGTACGAGGAGCAGAAGCGGCTGCTGCAGATCGAACTGCTGAAGCTGCAGAAGTGGAGCCAGGCCAACGACCATCGGCACGTCATCGTGTTCGAGGGTCGCGACGCCGCGGGCAAGGGCGGCACCATCAAGCGCTTCATGGAACACCTCAACCCGCGTGGCGCCCGCGTCGTCGCACTCGAGAAACCCAC
The DNA here is from genome assembly GCA_963766945.1 of uncultured Actinomycetota bacterium. Lineage (GTDB taxonomy): Bacteria > Actinomycetota > Actinomycetes > Mycobacteriales > Mycobacteriaceae > Mycobacterium. The sequence continues at coordinate 19,190 of CAVYCT010000013.1, read as the reverse complement.
CGATCGCGAGCGCACGCAGTGGTACTTCCAGCGTTACGTCAACCACCTGCCCGCCGCGGGCGAGATCGTGTTGTTCGACCGCTCCTGGTACAACCGCGCCGGCGTGGAACGGGTGATGGGGTTCTGCAACGCCAAGCAGCATGCCGAGTTCATCCGCCAGGTTCCGCTGTTCGAGCAGATGCTGGTCAACGACGGCATCAGCCTGACCAAGCTGTGGTTCTCCGTGACGTCCGCCGAGCAGCGCACCCGGTTCACCATCCGGCAGGTCGATCCCGGTCCGGCAATGGAAGTTGTCGCCGACAGACCTTGCCTCGCTGGACAAGTGGGAGGACTACACCGCGGCCAAGGAAGACATGTTCGCGTGGACGGACACCGAGACCGCCCCGTGGACCGTCGTCAAGAGCAACGACAAGAAGCGGGCACGCATAAACGCGATGCGCCACGTCTTGAGTAAGTTCGACTACGACAACAAGGACCATGAGGTGGTCGGCAGGCCAGACCCCCTCATCGTGGGACGCGCACTGGCCGATTGACGCCGCGCGTCCGGCCAGGCAAGGAGGACGCGCGTGCGGTTGGTGGCGACCGTGTTTCTGTGGCTCGTCACGACGGTCCTGCTCGCGGTGTCGGTTCCGGCGATGTGGGTGGAGCGAAACGTGGTGAGCGAAGACGGCTATGCCGCGCTGGCGGCGGCCGCGGCGAAGGATCCGAAACTCCAGAGTGCGATGGCGTCGGAGTTGACGACGCAGATCGTCGCGTTCGGCAAAGAGAACGGCTACCACCTCCAGACCGAACTCGTTCGTGGCGTGGCCGACAGCTACACCACGAACTCCGGCTTTCCCGGCCAGTTCGGCCAGGCCAACCGGATTGCGCACCGCTGGATGTTCACCGATTCCGTCCAGCACGACGAGTCCGGCGACCGATGGCTGATCGACATCGCCCCGATGCTCAACGACTCGTCGCTGAAGGCCTCGCTCGGCAATCTCGACCTCGACGTTCCGGACACGCTGACCGTGCCGATCACGGTCCCGGAGAACTCGGCGCTGCGGCCGGGCCAGCTGCGGGTGCTGTCGACGTGGGGACCCTGGGTCAGCGTGGGTGCGACGATCCTGGCGGGCGTCTTCGCCCTGTTGACGCTGGCGGCGGCCCGCTCGCGGGGCAAAGCGCTTGCCGCGCTGGGTATTTCGGCCCTGCTGATCGGTGCCGCGGGTGGGCGGGACTTGAGGTGGCGCGCGCGCTGGATCAACCGTGGACTCGACCAGACCGTGGGTGACATCCGTCAGATCGCCGACGTGATGGTCGGCCACGCCGAGGGCAGCCTGCATCATTGGTTGAACCTGACGCTGGCCGCGGGCGGCGTGTTGGTGGTGTTCGGGGTCATCGCGTCGATGCTGGCCGGATTGCGGCACCGCGACTAGCCGGCGCCGCGACCCCGGTACCGTCGTCGCATGCCATTCGTCTCGGACATCGCGGGCCCCCAGCAGCCCGTCCAGACGACGCCGCCACTCGTCACCGGCGCCCTGCGCCGCACCAGCACCATCGACACCCATCCCGCCGGGCCCGGGCGACTCCGACGTCGACCTTCGGGCGCGCGACGCGGCGGCCCGCACACCCGAGGCCGTCGACGTGCTCGGCGAGCTCCGCGTGCGCGCGCACCTCACCGACCGCGTCATCGACGACATCTCATCCACCCCGCCCGACGAGCGGCTGGCGCGGCTGGTGGGTAACCGGGTCGGCCCGGGATTCCGCTCGACGGTCGGCGAGATGCTACCCGATGAGGTCCGGCGGGCCGGACTGCTGCACCTGTTGCTCGACGACTGGGTCGGTGCGGGGCTGGTCTCCGGCTACGCGGTGCAGCACCGGGCGATCACACTGGGCATCGAGGAGAAGCTGCCGCCGGGGACCGCCGACCACATGGCGGGCATCTGCGCCGGGTTCGCAGAGGATGCCTCGCTCGTCGGCTATGCCCGGCGCCACGACACCATCCCTTCGGTGCACGGGCCGGTGGCCCCGCCGATCGACGCCGACGACGGGATGCACGCCGTCGAACCGCTGCGCGCACACGGCATGCGCAGGTACCGGCGGCTGGATCTGCGTCCGGTCGACGACGTGTCGGCCCTATTCGATGCCCATTTCCGTGATTCGCACCTCGACGGCGACGGCGTGGAGACGATCGTGCACGAGTACACGGTCACCGGCTCGGTCGACACGTCGACGCGAACGATCACCTCGGTCACCGCGGAGGTGCGGGTGCTGCCGTGGCAGGAATGCCCGGGCGCCATCGGGAGTGCGGCCCGCGTGCGGGGCATGACGCTGCCCGAATTGCGGGCCCGCGTCCGCGGTGAGTTCGTCGGCACCAGCACGTGCACGCACCTCAACGACACCCTGCGCGCGATCGGCGACCTGGACGCGCTGCTAGATCTGCGCGCGCGCCTTTAGTCCCAGTGCCGACCGGAGCCACGTGCCCATGTCCGCGATCGCCTCGTCGACTTCAGGCACTCGTCCGGCGCCGATGATGAACGAGTGTTGCCCCTCGGGCACGGAGCGGACCAGAACCTCGTTGCCCGCCGCGCGGGCGCGACTCGGCGAATTCGACTGCTTCGCCTGCGAGCAATTCGTTCGCGCCGTAGTACACGGCAAGGGGCGGTAGCCCGGAGAGATCCGCCTTGACAAGGTTCACCCGCGGGTCGTCGGGGCCCACGCCTGTCCCGTCGAGCCACGCCGATCGGAAGAACTCCAGAAGCGGACGGGACAGAAGTTTGTCCAATTCAGCGTTGCTGTCGATGGTTTCGTTGGTCAGCGACAAATCGGCCCACGGCGAGATCGACAGAATCGCGCCAGGCAGTGCAGCGCCCTTGTCGCGCAGTCGAAGAGCGAGACTGACCGCCAAGTTACCGCCGACGGAGTGACCGACGCTCGCGATCTTCGCGGGCTCGTAACCCTGGCTCAGCAGCCAGCGATGGGCCGCGTCCACATCGTCTGGCTGCGCAGGAAACTTGTGCTCGGGTGCGCGTCGGAAGTTGAGCACCAGAGAGCGCACGCCGGCGGCTCGGGCGATGTGTGCGGCCGCCTTGCGATCCGAATACATCGAAGCGAGGACCGTGCCGCCCATGTGGTTGTGCAGCAGGACGGCGTCCGGATCGCTGTCGGCCGGTATGCACCACAGCGCCCGGACTCCGCCCGCGTTCACCTCTGCATAGCTGACACCCTCGGGTTCGCTGGTCGCGACGTGCATCGTCTCGACGACATCTCGGATCGTCGCAAGGTCGAGGTCGGGTTTCGAGGATCGATCGCGAAGCTCGCCGAAGAAGGCGGCGAAGTCGGCCGCCTGCTGAGTTGCCATCGTGGGTCCCTTCAGAGTTATAGAATAGCGATCGTTATGTAACGTACGTTATTCTACGACTCGGAGACCGTCAAGAATGCCTGGGAGGCACGGGTGAGATATCCGCCAGACCATAAGGTCAAAGCGCGCGATGCGATGCTCAAGGCCGGCACGCGCGCCATGAAGACCTGCGGGTTCAGTGGCATCGGCGTCGACGGCCTTGCCTCTGCCGCCGGAGTGACATCGGGGGCGTTCTACTCGAATTTTGCGAGCAAGGAGGCGATGCTCGAAGCGGTCATCGACGCCGGGTTGGGCGAGCCGTTCCTGGCCGAGACGGATTCGGCGAATCTCGCCGAGGGGCGCGCGATGCTGACCGGCCTTCTGCACCGCTACATCGATGTGGACCACTGCGCCGATCCAGCGGAGGGGTGCGTGATGCCGACGTTGAGCGCCGACGTCTCTCGCGCGCAACCTTCGGTGAAAGAAGCCTACGAGCGCAAGATGACCGCGTTCGTCGGCCGGATCGCGCAACTGCTCGAAGGAGACGAATCCGATCGGGAGCGCCGGGCGTGGAGTGTCCTCGCCATGATGGTCGGTTCGGTCCTCATCGCACGCGGTATGACCGACGGGGGCAACAACAGAAAGGCGGCGCTGGACAGCGCTCTGAGTACCGCGTTGACGCTGCTCGACCTGTCAGGGCTCGATGACGTGTGACGGGTCGGGGCGCCTCTCCGGCGGCGCCTGGCTGTAGTCGCCCCATGGGCCGTCGCGGCGTTCGATCACCGCCCGAACCCCTTGTGACTCAGCCGTTTCAACGAAGTCGAGCGCATCGGGAGTGTTGCGCATCAGCCCGTCCAGAATGGCGCCCAATTTCTGTGTCGAGGCCAGGCCCATGTTCTCGTAGGCCTGGTTGACGATCATCTTCTGCGCCTGCAGCTGGGAGAGTGGGATCGTGGCGAGCTTGGCCGCCACCTCCTTGACGCGGGCCTCCAGCCGTTCGAACGGCACCGACTCGTTGATGAGTTCGATTGCCGCGGCTTCCTTTCCGGTGAGCGGCTCACCGGTCAGCGAGTGCCACTTCGCCTTCGCGAAGCTGAGCCGGTACAGCCACATGCCGCTGAGGTAGGTGCCCCACATGCGGGCGTACGGCGTGCCGATGAGTGCGTCGTCGCTGGCGATCACGATGTCCGCCGACAGGGCGTAGTCGCTGGCGCCGCCGACGCACCAGCCATGCACCTGTGCGATGACGGGTTTGGAGGCCCGCCATATCGAGAGGAACTTCTGGTGCGGGCTGGTGGCACTTGCCGTCATGACGACGAAGTCCTTGCCCGGATCCCATTGGCCATCGGTCGTGATTCCTTCGTCCCAGTGGTGGAAGCCGCCGCCGAAGTCGTAGCCGCCGGAGAACGACCGCCCCGCGCCGCGCAGCACGATCACCTTGACCTCGGCATCGCGTTCGGCCAACCCGATGGCCTTTTCGATCTCGTCGGGCATCGGCGGAACGATGGTGTTGAGATGCTCGGGGCGGTTCAGGGTGATCGTGGCGATCGGTGGCTCGGCCTTGTAGAGCAGCGTCTCGAAACTCGACATAGCTGCAGTTTGGCACGCGTCGTTGGGGCAACTGCCAGCCTCGAGGACGTTGGCTGGTCAATGCTTAGGTGTGCCTACCCTGCACACATCGGGAATGCTATGTTGAGCCTCGCCTTACTTAGAAGGCCCTAACTTAGAGGTGCAAATGAACCGCTATTTCGCATGGTCCGTGCCGGTGGTGGCGATGGGTCTCCTCGTGTCCGGCTGCTCCGGTGACAAGTCCGAAAGCACCGAGTCCAGCTCGTCGGCCTCACCGACGTCGTCGAGCGCCGCCGCGGCTGTCGATCCCGCTCTCGTGGACAAGGCCGCGGCCGACTACAAGGCGTACGCGATCTCCAACGCCGACGAGCTCACCAGACTGGTCAAGGTCTTCACCGACGCGGTCCGCGCCGGCGACCTCAAAGCTGCGCAGGACGCATACGCGCCGTCGCGCCAACCATGGGAGCGCATCGAGCCCATCGCCGGACTCGTCGAGGACACCGACGCCAAGACCGACTCCCGCGTCGACGATTTCGCGGGCGTCGACGATCCGAAGTTCACCGGCTGGCACCGCCTCGAGTACCTGTTGTTCGAGAAGAACACCACCGAGGGCGGCAAGCCCTTCGCCGACCAGCTCGACGCCGACATCGCGGCACTCGTCAAGGAACTGCCCAATGTCGAGGTGAAGCCGATCGACGTCTCCAACGGCGCCGCCGAGCTGATCGAAGAGGTGTCGCAGGGCAAGATCACCGGCGAGGAAGACCGCTACTCCAAGACCGACCTGTGGGACTTCGACGCCAACCTGCAGGGCTCGCGGGACGCCGTCAGCAAGCTGAATCCCGCTCTGGTGAAGGCCGATCCGGCGCTGCTCGGCAAGATCGATGCCGGAATCAACTCGGTCTTCGAAACCCTGGCTCCGCTGCGCAGGGGTGACGGCTGGGTGCTGTACTGCACCGAGAACGACCCCTACCCGTCGCCGCGTTGCCCTGAGGTGACCGTGACGCCCCAGGTCGTCGACACCCTCAAGTCTCAGCTGGCCGGGCTGTCCGAGAATCTGTCCCAGATTTCGGGAGTCCTGGGCCTGAAGTGACCGAACGGCCTCCGCGCCAAGGCATCTCGCGACGAGGGTTCGTCACGGGTGCCCTCGGCGCGGGTGCAGGCGCGGCCGTCGGAGTCGGCGCGACGTTGGCGCTGTCCGACTCGGGAAATCGCGGAGCCGCGCCCGCCGCCGGGGCGCCGGCGTTCGTTCCGTTCGAGGGCCCTCATCAGGCCGGGGTCACCGCGCTGCCGATCCCCGAGCAGGGCCTGGTGGCGTCGTTCAACGTGCTGTCCAGGGATCGCGCCCGTTTGAAGACGACGCTGCAGGAACTCACCGACGAGATCCGTGGACTGATGGCGGGCAGGCCGCCGGAGGTGCGCGATCCGGAGTTCCCGCCCGTCGACTCGGGGATCCTTGGCACCAATCCGCCGCCGGACAATCTGTCGGTGGTCGTCGGCGTCGGGGCTTCGTTGTTCGACGATCGGTTCGGGTTGGCCGATCGCAAGCCCAGGGAACTGGTCACCATGCCGTTCCTGGCCAACGACAAACTGGACGCCAAGATCTCGCACGGGGATCTGTCGATCATCATCGAGGCCGGCCACAACGACACCGTGCAGTTCGCGTTGCGGCAGTTGATGCGCCGCACCCGAAGCGATCTCGTGTTGCGCTGGATGGTCGACGGCTACGCGCGGGGGATCGGTGCGGGTCAGGCGTCGGGTGCCGTCACGCCGCGAAACCTGTTGGGGTTCAAGGACGGAACGGCCAACCTGGACGTAGACGACGGCGCCTTGATGGATAGCCACGTCTGGGTGGGGCCCGAGGACGGCGAACCTGAGTGGACGGTCGGCGGCTCGTATCAGGCGATCCGAATCATCAGGATGTTCGTCGAGTTCTGGGACCGGACGCAGCTCATCGAACAGGAGAATCTCATCGGGCGTGAGAAGGTCAGCGGTGCACCGATGGGCCTGAAGGGTGAGTTCACCGACCCCGACTACGCGGCGGATCCCGACGGCAAGCGCATCAAGCTCGACGCCCACATCCGGCTGGCCAACCCGCGCACGCCCGAGACCGACGAGAACCGCATCCTGCGTCGGGGATTCAACTATTCGCGGGGATTCGACGGCGCCGGTCGGCTGGATCAGGGGCTTCTCTTCGTCGCCTATCAGCGCAGCCTGCAGAAGGGCTTCCTCACGGTGCAGAGCCGGCTGAAGGGTGAGCCGCTCGAGGAGTACATCATGCCGGTGGGAGGCGGGTTCTTCTTCACCCTGCCCGGGGTCACCGCCCCCGACCGGTTCCTCGGCGAGAAACTGGTCAGCTGAGCTGCGACCACAGGAACTGGTAGATCAACGCAGACCGGAATGCGGTCTGGGCGTTGTCGGCCGCGCCCGCGTGCCCGCCCTCGATGTTCTCGTAGTAGTGCACGGTTTGACCGGCCGCCTCCAGTGCCGCGGTCATCTTGCGGGCGTGACCGGGGTGCACCCGGTCATCGCGGGTGGACGTGGTGATCAGCACGGGCGGGTATGACCCGCCTGCCGAAATATTCTGGTACGGCGAGTATTCGGAGATGAACTCCCAGTCGTCGGGATTGTCGGGATCGCCGTACTCCGCCACCCACGATGCGCCGGCCAGCAACAGGTGGAAGCGGCGCATGTCCAGCAGCGGGACGCTGCACACCAGCGCGCCGAACAGCTGCGGGTACTTCGTCAGCATGATGCCCATCAAAAGCCCGCCGTTGCTGCCGCCCTGAGCGGCGAGTTGCTCGACGGTGGTGATGCCGTTGGCGACCAAATCCCTTGCCACGGCGGCGAAGTCCTCGGCGACCAGGTGCCTGCCCTCGCGCATCGCCTGGGTGTGCCACGTCGGCCCGTACTCGCCGCCGCCGCGGATGTTCGCCAGCACGTACGTGCCGCCGCGCGACAGCCACAGCCTGCCAAGCACGCCGTCGTATCCGGGTGTGCGGGCGACCTCGAATCCGCCGTAGCCGCCGAGCAGAGTGGGTCCGGGCGCCTGGACGTGCCGATGGCCGACGACGAAGTACGGGATCGCCGTCCCGTCGTCGGAGCGCGCGAAGTGCTGGGTGACCACCAGATCGGCCGCATCGAAGAACGACGGGGCGCGTTTGATCTCGGTGAGGTCGCCCTCCGCCGTCCCGTACAGCAGCCGCGACGGTGTGTCGAATCCACTTGAGTCCAGGAAGATCTCGTCGCCGAGGTCGTCGGCGGTCACGATCACGGTGTTGGTGTTCGCAGGCACGCCGGAGCACCGGCTCGGCCTGCCACGAGCCCGGTGTGACCACCTCCACGCGGCTGGCGACGTCGGCCAGCGTCACCATGATCAGCTTGTCCCGAGTCCAGGCGTAGTGGTGCAGGCAGGTGTGCTCGTCGGGTTCGAACACCACCGCCAAGTCGGCTGTGCCCGCCACGAACTCCTCGTAGTCGGCGGCCAGCAGCGAACCGGCGGCAAATTCGGCGGTGCCGGTGCGCCAGTCCGTGCGCAGCTCGATCAGAAGCCAGTTGCGATGCCACGACACCGTGGCGTCGGTCGGCGCGTCGATGCGGGCCCACTCCGAGCCGCGAAGTTCGTACACCTCGTCGTTGAAGAAGTCGATCGCCCGTCGCAGCAACGTTCGCTCGAATCCCGGTGTGCGGTCCACCGATGCCGCCACGATGACGTCCGTGCTCGCCGCGGTGAACAGCGTCTCGGCGTCGGGCAGCGGCTGCCCCCGGCGCCAGCGCTTGACCAGCCTCGGATATCCCGATTCGGTGAGTGAGCCCTCCCCGAAGTTTGTGCCGAGCAGAACGGTGTTCTTGTCTTCCCAGCTGATCTGTGTCTTGGCCTCTGGCAGCTCGAAGCCGTCGGCCACGAATTCCCTTGTATGCATATCGAATTCGCGCACGATCGCGGCGTCTGAGCCGCCTCGAGAGAGGCTGACCAACGCCAGGGTGTGGTCGGGCTCGATCACGTCCGCCCCGGCCCACACCCAGTTCTCGTCCTCGGCGGCTGCGATCGCGTCGACGTCGATGATCACGTCCCACTCGGGTTCCTCGGTGCGGTAGCTCTGCAGCGTGGTGCGCCGCCACAGCCCGCGGGGGTTGGCCGCATCGCGCCAGAAGTTGTACAGATGGTCGCCGCGCCTGCGCACATAGGGGATGCGGGCATCGGTGTCGAGCACCTCGAGCGCCTCGGTACGCATCTGCTCGAAGTCGTCACCACCGAGTCCGGCGATCGTGGGCTCGTTGTGTGCGCGCACCCAGGCCAGCGCGTCGTCGCCGGTGATGTCCTCGAGCCACAGATACGGATCGTCTTCCACACCCCCATTCTGGCGTGGCGATCGTCAGCTCAGGTGGTGGACCTCCTGCAGCCCGTAGACCGGGGTGGGGATGCCCTCGTAGCGGGCCTTCAATTGCAGCGCGAGATACAACGAGTAGTGCCGTGACTGGTGCAGGTTGCCGCCGTGGAACCAGAGATTCTGCTGCTGCGTCGGCTTCCACATGTTGCGCTGTTCGCCCTCCCACGGGCCCGGGTCCTTGGCGGTGTCCGAGCCAAGGCCCCAGACCTTGCCGACCTTGTCGGCGACGTCCTGACCGATGAGGTCTGCGGCCCACCCGTTCATCGAGCCGTAGCCGGTCGCGTAGACCACCACATCGGCGGGCAGTACCGTGCCGTCGGCCAGCACCACGGAATCCTCCGTCAAACGATCGACCTGACCGTGCGCCAACTTGATCCTGCCGTCGGCCACCATGTCGCAGGCGCCGACGTCGATGTAGTAACCCGACCCGCGCCGCAGATACTTCATGAACAAGCCGGAGTCGTCCTCACCCCAGTCCAGCTCGAAACCCGCGGCCGCCAGCCGGTCGTAGAAGTCCTTGTCGCGCTCGCGGATCGCGTTGTAGATCGGAATCTGGAACTCGTGCAGGATGCGGTACGGCAGCGATGCGAACGTCATGTCGGCCTTGTCGGTGGTCATGCCCGATGCCACCGCCCGCTCCGAGTACAGATCGCCGAGGCCGAGGTCCATCAGCGAGTCGGACCTCACGATGTGCGTCGAGGACCTTTGCACCATCGTTACGTCGACACCGTTCTCGTACAACGCTTTACAGATATCGTGCGCGGAGTTGTTCGATCCGACGACAACGGCCTTGCGGCCGATGTAGGCGTCCGGCCCAGGATGCGCGCTGGAGTGATGCTGGTCGCCACGGAAGACGTCCTGGCCTGGCAGCGTCGGTACCGCGGGCTTGCCTGACATGCCGGTCGCGAGCACAAGGTGCTTCGGGTGCAACGTGATTCGCTCGCCGTCGCGGTCCACCTCGACGGTCCACGACTGCGTGGATTCGTCGAACGACGCCGACAGACACGTCGTCCTTGGCCAGTACGGCACCTCCATCACGCGGGTGTAGAACTCCAACCAATCGCCGATCTTGTCCTTGGGTGCGAACACCGGCCAGTTCTGGGGGAACGGGAGATAGGGCAGGTGGTCGTACCAGACCGGATCGTGCAGGCACAGCGACTTGTACCGCTTGCGCCACTGGTCGCCGGGGCGGTCGTGGCGGTCGACGACGATCGCGGGCACGCCGAGCTGGCGCAGCCGGGCGCCCAGCGCGATGCCGCCCTGCCCGCCGCCGACCACCAGCGTGTGCGGCTGGGTGCCGTAGCCGAGAGCGGCATCTTCGTCGGCGCGCTTCTCCGCCCATGAGCGGGTGTCGGGGTCGCTGCCGTGCACCGCTCCGAGGACGCGCGACGGGCCCTTCGGCTCCTCGTGACCCTTGAGTTCCTGCAGTGCGGTCAGGAAGGTCCAGGCCTGGTCGCCCGCGTCGTCGCTCCTGAGTCGGAGGTGGCCCACCCCACGGCCGGCCGCGGTCTCGAATTCGATGAACGCAGACGTGATGTCGCCGTCCGCGATCGGAGCTTCCCGCGCGCGGAAACCGGACGGGTCGGTGCCTGCCAGCCGGGCCCCGAGCATGTCGGCGATCTGATCGCGGCCTTCGAGGGTCCTGAGGTTCCAGGTGAATGCGACGAGGTCACGCCAGAGGCCGTCGGTGGCGAACTTCGCGACCACCCGGTCGATGTCGCGGACGGCGAGCGCCGCCTCGAAGTCGGCAAGCCAGGCGTCCACCCGGTTCTGCGGTGTGGTGGTGGTCGACGTGTCGAGCGTTTGTGTCATGTGATCCACGACACACCGCCGGACCTCCGAACGCAAGAGTTGCCACGGGTTGCACGGGTGACATGGACTGTGATCGAGAGCACAATCGGCGGTGATGCCCTCTTCGTCGGTACCTCGAGCCCGCCGCGGCGGTCAGGTGCTCGCGTCGAAGGCCCGCGGTCATCGGCGGGCCCGCTCAGCACAAGCCAATGAATACCGCTCGATAAAGGAGAACACAATGACCGTGTACGCCCGCCCAGGTGCTGCAGACGCACTGATGGCATACGAGTCCCGCTATGGCAATTTCATCGGCGGTGAGTGGGTGCCGCCGGCCGGCGGCGAGTACTTCGAGAACCCGACACCGATTACCGGGCAGACGTTCTGCGAGATCCCCCGGTCCGGCGAGGCCGATATCGAGAAGGCGCTCGACGCCGCCCACGGTGCGGCGCCGGCGTGGGGCAAGACCGCCGCCGCAGAGCGCGCGAACATCCTCAACAAGATCGCCGACCGCATCGAGGCCAACCTCGAATCGCTGGCGCTCGCCGAAGCCTGGGACAACGGCAAGCCGATCCGCGAAACCCTCAACGCCGACCTGCCGCTGGCCGTGGACCACTTCCGCTACTTCGCCGGCGCGATCCGTGCGCAGGAGGGCTCGCTGAGCCAGCTCGACGACGACACCGTCGCCTATCACTTCCACGAACCGCTCGGCGTTGTCGGCCAGATCATTCCGTGGAACTTCCCGATCCTGATGGCCACCTGGAAGCTGGCGCCTGCGCTGGCGGCGGGCAACGCCGTCGTGCTCAAGCCGGCCGAGCAGACCCCGGCATCGATCCTCTACCTGATGTCGTTGATCGGCGACCTGCTACCCGCAGGCGTCCTCAACGTGGTCAACGGATTCGGGTTCGAGGCAGGCAAGCCGCTGGCGTCAAGTAACCGCATCGCCAAGATCGCGTTCACCGGCGAGACCACCACTGGTCGGCTGATCATGCAGTACGCCAGCCAGAACCTGATCCCCGTCACACTGGAACTCGGCGGCAAGAGCCCGAACATCTTCTTCAACGACGTGATGGCCGCGCACGACGACTATCCAGGACAAGGCGCTGGAGGGCTTCACGATGTTCGCCCTCAACCAGGGTGAGGTGTGCACCTGCCCGTCGCGCAGCCTGATCCAGGCCGACATCTACGACGAGTTCCTCGAGCTCGCCGCGATCCGCACCAAGGCCGTACGCCAGGGCGATCCGTTGGACACCGAGACGATGATCGGCTCGCAGGCGTCCAACGATCAACTGGAAAAGGTGTTGTCCTACATCGAGATCGGCAAGGACGAGGGCGCCCGCGTCGTCACCGGCGGTGAGCGTGCGGAACTGGGCGGCGACCTCAACGGCGGCTATTACGTGCAGCCCACCATCTTCGAGGGCAACAACAAGATGCGAGTCTTCCAGGAGGAGATCTTCGGGCCGGTCGTCGCGGTCACCTCGTTCAAGGACTACGACGATGCGATCGGCATCGCCAACGACACCCTGTACGGGCTGGGTGCAGGCGTGTGGTCGCGCGACGGCAACGTGGCCTACCGAGCCGGACGCGACATCAAGGCCGGCCGCGTGTGGACCAACTGCTACCACGTCTACCCCGCACATGCGGCGTTCGGCGGTTACAAGCAGTCCGGGGTCGGCCGCGAGAACCACAAGATGATGCTCGACCACTACCAGCAGACCAAGAACCTGCTGGTGAGCTACAGCGATAAGGCCCAAGGCTTCTTCTGATGAGCCTTGCGCGAACGGGTTACCGTCACGCTTTTCGTCATATGCGTGCGGGTAACCCACTGGTGCGGAAGGAGTGGCTGACACGCCGCGGGCGCTGATCACCGCCGCCGCCGCCGACCTGTTGGCGAAGCTGCAGGGTCAAGCACGGCGCGCTGATGTTCCATCAGTCCGGCGGGTGCTGCGACGGGTCGTCGCCGATGTGTTACCCCGACGGCGATTTCATCGTCGGCGACCGCGATGTCCTGCTGGCGATTCTCGACGTCGGTGACGGCGTGCCGGTGTGGATCTCCGGCCCGCAGTTCGAGGCGTGGAAACACACTCAGCTGGTGATCGACGTGGTGCCGGGCCGCGGCGGTGGGTTCAGCGTCGAGGCCCCCGAAGGAATGCGGTTCCTGTCCCGTGGCCGCGCGTTCACCGCTGCCGAGAACGAGTCGCTCGGCGAGCAGCCGCCGGTGACGGGTGCGGATTTCGAGCGAGGTGTGCGACCGCCTGCCGGGGTCACCCACATCGTCGCCGAGGGCGTCGATGCGTGCCCGTTACCGAAAGTGCGCACAAACTCGTTAGGTAGCACGCCGGGCCGCTTACGGTGTGACGGCGGGCTGCCGCCGCTAGCTCGTAAGGGTGATACCAGTGCCCCGCGCATGGGTGCTGACCAGCGCTTTGCTGGTCGGCACGGCCGTCGGGCTGATCCTCGGCATTGCGCTGACGCTGATCGTCGACGCGCCGGTTCGGCCAGACATCGCAATCGCTCTCGTCGTCGGCGTGCCGTCGGCGATCGGGATGTTGACGATCCTGTTCTCCGGCCGGCGCTGGGTGACCACGGCGGGCGCGTTCGTCCTCGCGATCGCGCCGGGCTGGTTCGGCGTGCTCGTCGCGATCCAGGCGGTGCATGGTGCCTGATACCGACAGCGACCTGATGCGCGACGAGATGACCCAGCCGCACGTACCGATGTTCGACACCGGCGAGATCCGAAGCACTGCCTGACCCCGAGACCACCGACGAGGCCACGTCCGCGCCGTTGCACATACCGGCGAATCCGGTCGTCGTGCCGGGCAACTACCAGTACCTCAAGCGCTGGACGTTCGTTCTCGTCGTCGCCTGCGTCTGGGTGTTCGCGGCCGCCGCCGGGTGGGGCCTCTACTACTGGTGGTACCACTCGCTGGACAAGACGACCCCGGTCTTCGTGGTGCTGGTTTTCGTCATCCTGTGCACGGTCGGCGGCCTGCTCATCTCCATGGCGCCGAACAAGCCGGCGGTCTCGGCGGCGGCCATCGCTGTGATGTCCGCGCCGCTGGCGGCGACCGCCGGCGCGGCCGTGATCCACGGCATGTACTTCTGCGAATGGGCCAGCCGGTGTTTCGTGGGGTTGATTCCTTACTAAGGTTGGGGGCGTGACCCACTATGACGTCGTCGTTCTCGGAGCAGGTCCCGGCGGATACGTCGCGGCCATTCGCGCCGCCCAGCTCGGCCTGAACACCGCAGTCGTCGAGCCCAAGTACTGGGGCGGCGTGTGCCTCAACGTCGGCTGTATCCCGTCCAAGTCGTTGCTGCGCAACGCCGAGCTGGCCCACATCATCACCAAGGAAGCCAAGACGTTCGGCATCAGCGGCGAGCCGACGATGGACTACGGCGTGGCCTTCGACCGCAGCCGCAAGGTCGCCGAGGGTCGCGTCGCGGGCGTGCACTTCCTGATGAAGAAGAACAAGATCACCGAGATCCACGGCTACGGGAAGTTCAAGGACGACCACACGCTGGACGTCGACCTCAACGACGGCGGAACCGAGACGGTCACCTTCGACAACTGCATCATCGCCACCGGCAGCAGCACGCGGCTGGTGCCCGGCACGTCGCTGTCCGACAACGTGGTCACCTACGAGAAGCAGATCCTGTCCCGCGAGTTGCCCGGTTCGATCGTCATCGCGGGTGCGGGCGCCATCGGCATGGAGTTCGGATACGTGCTGCGCAACTTCGGCGTCGACGTCACCATCGTCGAGTTCCTGCCGCGGGCGCTGCCCAACGAGGACGCCGAGGTGTCCAAGGAGATCGAGAAGCAGTTCAAGAAGCTCGGCGTGAAGGTGCTCACCGGCACCAAGGTGGAGTCCATCAACGATGACGGGTCCGACGGTCCGTCACCGTCACCGTCAGCAAGGACGGCAAGTCGGAGGAGATCAAGGCCGATAAAGTGTTGCAGGCCATCGGTTTTGCGCCCAACGTCGAAGGTTACGGACTGGATGCGGCAGGCGTGAAGCTGACCGACCGCAAGGCCATCGGCATCGACGACTACATGCGCACCAACGTGCCGCACATCTACGCCATCGGTGACGTCACCGGCCTGCTGCAGCTGGCCCACGTCGCCGAGGCACAGGGCGTCGTCGCAGCCGAAACCATCGCGGGCGCAGAGACTTTGGCACTCGGCGACTACCGGATGATGCCACGCGCGACATTCTGTCAGCCGCAGGTAGCCAGCTTCGGGTTGACCGAAGAGCAGGCCCGCGACGAGGGATACGACGTCAAGGTCGCCAAGTTCCCGCTCACCGCGAACGCCAAGGCGCACGGTCTCGGCGACCCCAGTGGCTTCGTCAAGCTGATCGCCGATGCCAAGTACGGCGAGCTGATCGGCGGTCACCTGATCGGCCACGACGTCTCCGAGCTGCTGCCCGAGCTGACGTTGGCCCAGAAGTGGGACCTGACGGTCAACGAACTTGCGCGCAACGTCCACACGCATCCGACGCTGTCAGAAGCGCTGCAAGAGTGCTTCCACGGCCTCGCCGGACACATGATCAACTTTTGAGAGCGGCGATCTGGGTCGCCGGTATCGGCGGATTGGTGGTCGGCCACATCCTGTGGCTGGCCGGGATTTCCGTGGCCATCGCGACTCGTACGGTCAGCAGTTGGGTGCTGGTGGTCGCCGCAGCCTCCTTCGTCGTCGGTGCGATCGCCGCGGCGCTGGGCTGGCGGTCGTACCAGCGCAAGTCGGAGGTGTGGGCGGCGTTCCTGTTGGCGCTGCCCGTCGCACCGGTGCTGTTCTCGCTGGCCGTGCTCGGCGTGACATACCTGTAGTCGGCATCGGCGTCCGGTGTGGCCGGGCGTTCCACGTCTGAAGCCATGGCGGTTTCCGCATCTGGCGGCCGCGAGGTACTCGCCGATCTGGTCGACGCGGTGTTCACGAATCGGAAGCCATTCGAATCCGCTTCAGCAACGGTACTCGATGGGTACGGCTGTCGGTGAGGCGCTACAGTCGGCATTCTTCGACGCGGATTCCGAGGATGCCGCACAGCAACTTTCCCGCGCACACGAGCTGTGGACAACCTGTGCACGTTCGTGACCGTCGCCGAAAAGCGCCCAAAATCCTCACTTACCACTACGCTGGCCGGATGACTGAACCGCGATACGCGACCCTGATCAAGAAGGCGACGAACGCCTCGTTCGCCGCTGCAGTCGTGGCCGGGGGTGCGCTGGGTTTGGCGGCCCATGCCTCTGCAGACTGCGATCCCTTCCTGCTGTCCATGACGCCGCAGCCCATTCCGTCATGTCTGGCTCCGCCGCCGCCACCGCCCGGTGTTCGGTCCGGTCAACGACGTCTCGGTGCCCGATGCACCTCCGCCCGTCGAGCCCGGCCCGTTCGGCGCCGAAGTCGCGCCTGCGGCTCCGGTGCCCGACGCACCTCCGCCCGCCGAGCCCGGCCCGTTCGGCGAGGTCGTCGCTGCTCCGCCCCCGGTGGAGGAATTTCCGCCGGTCGGCGGTCCGGAGCCCGCGCCTCCTCTGATACCGGAGGTCGCCGGTCGGGCTAGACGGCCGTCAGCGGCCGGGCAGGCGCTGGGTGATCTCCTGCAGCACCCAGCCATTGCCGTCGGGATCGCTGAACGACGCGAACGACGCGTAGCTTCCGCGAGTCGGGATCCGGCCCTGGCACCCGGTGGTCGGTGCCCGCGTGCTCGAACACCCCACCCGCGTCGTGATAGACCTCCGACACATCGACACCGCGCGCCGCGAGATACTCGCGGGAAGCCAGGATGTCATCCACGATGAGGTACAGGCCCTGTGCCGAACCAGGCGCGGCGTTGGATACGCCACTGCCGAAGATGATCGATGCCGGCGACCCGGGTGGAGTCACCTGGACGACCCGGAAGCCGCCGTCGCCGGAAACGTCGGCGTCGAGCCGAAAGCCGAGCGATTCATAAAAAGCCTTGGCGCGGTCGACATCCGCCACGGGCAGCACCACTACTTCGAGCCTGAGTTCCATGGGAAGACTCTGGCGGCTTCAGTCCGAGAAGTCCAGCGGCACGTTGAGCGTCGTGATAGTGGCCGCCAGCCCGTCGTATTGTGCGGCCAGCATGCAGAATTCAATCAGCTGTTGTTTGGTCAGATGCGTAGCCAACGTCGCCCAGGTCTCGGGTGACACACCACGGGTGACGACGAACTCGTCGGTAGCGGTGATGAGCGCGCGCTGACGGTCGGTCAGGCCCTCGGCATCGGGGCCCTCGAAGATCTTGTCCTGGACGTCGGCCCCGATACCCCGCGTGCGCGCGAGCCGGCGGTGCTGTTGCAGTTCGTACTCGCAGTTGCGGAGATGTCCGACGCGCAGGATGACGACCTCGGCGTCCTTGACCGGAAGCTTGCTCAGCATCCCGAGCAGCATTCCGCTGAACGGCAGCCACGCCAGGAAGAGAAGCCGGTGCTGGCCAATCACATTGAACAGAGTGAATCTGGGCGCCCGGATCGCCCTGGCACCGAGCTTGGCGATCGCCCAGTTGACCGGGCCGAGTTCCTTGAATCCGCCTGGCGCGATGCGTGCCGGCTCGATTGCGCTCACCGAAGCGAGTCTATAGACGTGAACCGCTAGGGCTGCTTCACCAGGTACGGCGAGACGGTGCTGCGGTGTTCGTTGATGTCCAGTGCGCGGCCCAGCGCGGGGAACGCCCGCTGCGGACAGTTGTCGCGCTCGCAGACCCGGCAGCCCGCGCCGATCGGCGTTGCGGCTTCGCCGGAGAGGTCCAGCCCCTCCGAGTAGACGAGCCGGTGCGCGTGCCGGAGCTCGCAGCCGAGGCCGATCGCGAACGTCTTGCCCGGCTGACCGTATCGCCGCGCGCGGCGCTCAACCGTTCGCGCGACCCACATGTAGTTGCGACCGTCGGGCATCTGCGCGATCTGCACTCCGATCTTGCCCGGGTTGGCGAACGTCTCGTAGACGTTCCACAGCGGGCAGGTGCCGCCGCTGGAGGAGAAGTGAAAGCCCGTGGCGGACTGCCGCTTTGACATGTTTCCCGCGCGGTCGACGCGGATGAACGAGAACGGCACGCCGCGCATGGACGGCCGCTGCAGTGTCGACAGCCTGTGTGCGATCGTCTCGTAGGACACCGAGTAGAACGCCGAGAGACGTTCGACGTCGTAGCGGAAGTTGTCGGCGACATCGTGAAACTGCCGATACGGCAACACCGTTGCCGCCGCGAAGTAGTTGGCCAGCCCGAGCCGGGCCAGGGTCGTCGACTCGTCGCTGGTGAACTTGCCCTCTCCGACGAGCTTGTCGATCAGGTCGCCGTACTCCAGGTAGCGCCAGTTCCGCCGCCATCTTGAACACCGTCTGTCCGGACGACAGATGGTTGCCGATCTCCAGGGTCTTCGTCGCCGGGTCGTAGCGGTGCAGCACCGTATCGCCGAGATCCATGCGGCGCCGGATGGTAACGCCGTGCACCGCTTTCAGCCGGTCGGACAGGTCGCGGGCGAGGTCGCCGCGGTGCATACGCAGGCTGATCGTGAGCTCCTCGGCCGCGGTGTCGAGCTCGTGCAGATAGTTCTGCCGCTGATAGAAGTAGTCGCGCACTTCCTCGTGGGGCATGGTGATCGCCCCTGACCCGGAGCTGAAGCCGCTACCGTCGGAGAACCGGTCCTCGGTCGCGGCGGCCAACTGCGTGGTGGTGAGGCGATAACGCCGGTGCAGGTTGACCATCGCGCGGGCCAGCGTCGGGTGCGAGCCGACCATGTCGGCGACTTCGGCGAGGTCGACATCGATGTCGACGTCGCGGTCCATGGTCACCTCCCGCAACTCGGCGACCAGTCGGGTGTCGTCCTGGGACGCGAAGAACGTCGCGTCGACGCCGAACACCTCGGTGATGCGCAACAGCACGGCCACCGTCAGCGGGCGCACGTCATGCTCGATCTGGTTCAGATAGCTCGGCGAGATGTCCAGCATCTGGGCGAGCGACGCCTGGCTGAAGCCGCGTTCGCTGCGAAGCTGTCTGACCCGCGGGCCGACGAAGGTTTTCGCCACGTCAACCAGCGTAACAACGTTGCGAAGCCCACCTTCGCATTGTTGGCATTTCGGAAGCTGTGGCAGGATCGGGGCTTATGGGAGGTAGCAC
>CAVYCT010000012.1:0-153114 GCA_963766945.1 uncultured Actinomycetota bacterium | reverse complement strand
ACTTTTTCCTGAGAAAGAACGGCGCGAAAGAATACTCGGATTTACTCAGGCGTTTTCATCGCTCGGCGGATTTTTAATCGGCGTCGTCAATGTCATCGCCGCGAAAATTGCACTCGACCTTCCTGCCATTCACGGAGGACACGAAGCGTGGCGTACACTTTGATCTCCGGCGTGATTCCCGCGTTGCCGCTGATTTTGATTCGCCCATTTCTTCCCGAATCTCCCGAGTGGCAACGCAAACGCGACGCCGGACAACTCAAACGGCCCAGTATTCTCGAACTGTTACCCTGAACTTGTTCGCACCACAGTCGTCACCACGCTTATTTTCGCCGCAAGTTACGGAATCGCATTCGGCGCAATTCAACAGTTGCCGCAAATCCTCGGCGGACCCAAAGGCCACGCGCAAATTATCGCGAACTCAAAAGCCGCGCAGGATGCAGCCGTCGCCGACGCAATCGCGGAAGGCAAACCCGCACCCACGAAAGGCGCGCTCATTCAAATTGCCCGCAACGCCACCGACGCTCAGGTCGCTAACGTTTCGATCTGGCAGGAAACCGGCGGACTGACGGGGCGTTTAATTTTCGCCTTTATTGCCGCTTACATTCTCAGCCGCCGCACGCTCTTGAGAATTTTTCAAATCCCCGCGCTCATTATTGTTCCGCTCTTTTTCTGGTGGGTTTCCAACAGCCTCACAAACCCGGAGACATTGCCGATGATCAAGATCGGGATTTTTGCCGCGGGGCTATTTACCGTCGCGCAATTTAGTTTTTGGGGAAATTACATCCCGCTCGTTTTCCCGCTGCACCTTCGCGGCACCGGAGAAAGTTTCGCCGCGAACATCGGTGGACGAATTATCGGAACATCCGCCGCGTGGTTGACCATTACATTTTCTGAAACCGTTCCGCCAAGCCCCACGAAAATGGCGGTGACCGCTGCGATTGTTGCAGGTGGATTTGCGCTCGTTGGCGCGCTGCTGACCCATTGGCTTCCCGAACCCGATCTCGAAAAACTTCACGGCTAGAATTTTTACATGCAAACTCCCGACCAGGCAAAAGCCCAACTCGACGCGCACGTTCGCGAAATCATCCAATGGCATTTCTCGCCGGAAACCGGCTGCCCATTCTGGCTCGATTGGGCGAAGAAAGCAGTTTGGATCCCGCGCAAGGAAATCAAATCGTTCGCGGACATGCAGAAGTTCCCGCATTTCCAGGACGAATGGCTGCGCGACCTGCAGCCGGAAGTCTGGGTGCCCGCGCAATTCAAGGCAAGCCGTTCAACATCTTCGAAACCGGCGGCACCACCGGCATGCCCAAGCAGCGCATCGGCTGGGACGATTACAAAGTCGATTACAGCGAGTTCTCGCGAAAAAATTTCCGACGAACATTTCCCGCGCAATCATTACTGGCTGATGATGGGCCCCACCGGCCCGCGCCGCCTGCGCCTCGCCATCGAGCATCTCGCCAACGTGCGCGGCAGCTCCTGCTACTTCATCGACCTCGATCCGCGCTGGGTGAAGAAACTCATCAGCGCAAAAACATTTCGATCAGGCCCGCGCCTACATGGATCACGTCGTCGACCAGGCCGCGACGATCCTGAAGCACCGCAAAGTCAGCGGCCTGTTCACCACGCCGAAACTCCTCGAAGCGCTCGCCGAAAAAGTCGATCTCTGGGACGCCGGCATCCGCGGCGTCTTCTGCGGCGGCACCACCATGGCCCCGCAATACGTGCGCTTCATCGTCGAAGAAGTTCTCGAAAACCGCATCGGCTTCTATCCCACCTACGGCAACACGCTCATGGGCCTCGCCGCCAGCGTGCCGCTGAAGCCGGAGGATAACTACTCCATCACCTACTACGCCCCGCAGCCGCGCGCCGTCCTGCGCGTCGTCGATCCCAACAACACCGACGAAACTGAAAAACTACGGCGAATGGGGCCGCGTCGAACTCACCACCCTGACCAAGGAATTCTTCATGCCCCGCTTCCTCGAACGCGACGAAGCCATCCGCCGCGAACCGCGCGCGCCCTACGCCTGGGACGGCGTCGCGGAAGTCCGCCCGTTCGGCGCGATGGAGAAAAACATTGTCGAAGGCGTTTATTGAACCGCTCGCAATACAGATTCTGAATCGCCTCTCTTGGGATTCGGGGCAGCGGGCTGCAATTGCAACACTCCAAGATTCAATGTTTCTCCCGCTTGTTCCTGTGCCTCCGACACGATCACAGACTGACGAATGGAAGCGATTGTTGCTCGCTGAAACGACGCCAGAGGATTGTTGCTGGATTCCATTGCTTCGGCTGCAAGCTCGACGCGGAGCGAATATTCTCCTGCGCGCGCACCCTCGGCGGTGAACGAACCATCAGCTAAAATCTTAAGCGTCACATTCGGTTGTTGATTTCGTATCCAAGCGCGGAACGCATCCGACTCCACATGATCGAGGCGTTTTCTTCCTTTCACAGGATCAATGAAACGTGGATCCAACGGCGGAAGACTCGAAGCAGGCCGTGGTTCCGACTTCGCTTGCATCACAGGAAATTTGTTTGCTTCGCCCAATCCACGGGGCCGCTGCCAACGAGTTCAAACCGACCCGTAATCGTTGCGCCGTTGCCACCGATCTGGCTGTCGGTAGTTTCGCCCGCTTTAATCTCAACCGGAGTGGCGTCGGTAAACGATTTACCGACTCCAGGATTCAAGTGAAGCGTGTAGCTCCCCGCTGAATCATTCGATCACGAAATGACCGTCTGCATCGGATTTTGCCCGGAAGATTATGTGAAGACCGGCTTCACTATAAGGTGCCATCAGTGCTACGTCGCGATTATTCCAGTTTTCCGTCACGGGTTCGCACTCGCCCATCAATTCTCCCCAATGGCGACAACTGCATGACTATGGCTTGAGCGTCTTCGCGAATCCGCGTGTGACCAAATCCTAATGAATCCACCGCCACGACTGTGTGTGCATTTACATCTGGACTGAATTGAAATTTACCGTCGGCGTCGGTGCTTGAAAGAATACTATGCGATCCTTGGGGAACAAACCGCCCTTGATCAATGCTGGCACCACGCTCGAATGTCAGTAACGCGACCTCAGCACCGACAGCCGGTTCGCCGTCTGGCCGCAAAACCATTCCCCTAATCTTTTTATTTGAATTCGGGCGCTTCAATTTCACTTCGAGTTCACCTGCGAAATCTTCAGGCAAAGATTCGGAAATTCCCTGCTCATAACCATCTGCCTCGACCCGAATGCGCCACGGAAATTTATCTTCAGTGAATATAATTTTGAAAACGCCGTTGGTGCAGTGACGCGTATCGTGCTGCGCCCAACAAGTGCTCTCCATACCATAGCCAGGAAATACTTTGAATGCTGCAATGAGAGAGCCGGTTTCTGAATCCACCGCACGTCCAGAAACGGTCAATTGCCTTCTCAATTTAATGGTGTGTTCATCACCATTAGCTTCCAACAAATGTTACGCGTCATACAAAAGTCATCGCTTCGTGCGAAAAGCTCAATTTCCGGTTCGGCGGCGCTGAACGCCATTCTATGCGTCCATCGGAATCACTTTTGGCGCTCCAGTTAAGCGTGTGCGATTTTCACCCCATTCTTCCAGACCCACCGTCGCTTTTGGCACCGCAAATTTTTGTGCATCCACGATCCGCAAACGGAGGACAGCGCCAGATTTCAACTCGATAACTGCCGGTTCCATGTCCGCCTCGATCTGCGTTTTTTCCCGAACGGGAGCGAAACCCTCCGCGCTGACCGTAAATTCCTATTTGCCCTTTTCTCTTTTTCGGAATAACAAACGAACCGTCAAAATCCGTTTTGAAAATTTTCTTTTGAATGCCTTCCGTGATTTGGACTTCGGCAATCCATTTCCCTGATTCATCCACAACTCGTCCGGTGAACGTCAAACCTCGATCCATCACGGTTACAAGGGTCACCAGCCCAAAGTTGTTTCAACTTTTGGTCTTTGATTTCGGAAAACGATTTCTGCGCAACAGAATTCACCACAAAAGTTTTACGAAACTCGGGATGAGTGGCTTCGATTTGAAATCCGTGATGGCGGACGGGAATGACTGCGCAAATCCAACGACCTTGGAAATCGGTTTTTGAACCGGCGCATTGTCCATCGCTGCTCCAATTCGTTCGCGGGAGTTTCCCGATCAGACGCATCTCCAGTTCCGTGAAAGCTGACCAGAATTTCTGCATTGGCCACGGGTTGGCCCGTCTCATCGCGTAACTGGCCGCCAATCAGAGTCAGTCGCTCAACCCGCATCGTGTATTCAGCAGGAATCGGGTTTCGATCCATCACCCATGTGGCAAAACGCGCGCCCCAGCCCGTGGACAACACCCCGATATCCAATCGCCCTGTGCTGTTGGAATATGGCACGCGGCATATTCCCGAAGTATCTGTTACCAGATCGTAGCGCTGTTCCCATTTGCTGCCGACGACCGTATTCATCGATAACCTTGCTCTTGCGACTGTCCGCCGCGACAACGCAAAGAACAAAACATCTTCCTTCGCGGATACCGGCGAATTTGTGGCTGTCGCCGAAATTTCTGCGGTTAATTCCTGGGAGTCAGGAGCTGAATTCAACACGACAGCCTTGCGCGAATTGGAATCCGCATTTGAAACAACTTGTTTGGATGAAATAAAAGTCACGACAAGGGCGGCAGTAAATTCCGATGGTGATACTTTACCCGCTAATTTCAGTTTCGCCCATCGCCACGCGTTCGAGACTTCTCTAACCAACGCCGGCAACGATCCCGCAGCGATGGAAGCTCCCGCAATCGCTTTTGTCGCGACAGCCGCTGCAAGTGGTGTGGGCGTGGCGTTGACCGAATGGGTCGAGAGAGCAGAAGCCAAAATCGTTGTGGACAATGTGATGCCTCGCTTCGAGAAAAATGTCCGCAACTTTTCCACGGCGCGCGTCACTCGCTTTTTGGCGGCATCTTCGCTCACCCCGAGCGACGCGCCGGTTTCACGAAAACTTTTCTCGTTGAAAAACCGGAGCAACACGGCATTCCGGTCCGTCGCGCCAAGAACACTGAGCGCTTCGTCGAGAATAGGCTCGATTCGTTTCCAAGTTTCATCTGGATGATTGAGCTGCTGCATTTCGTAAGCCTCCTGTTCGCGTCGTTGACGGCGTTGCTCTGATCGGACAGCTCGCGAAGCCACAAAACGAGTGGTGCGAAAAAGCCAGCCGGAAAGAATCACATCGCGTCGAAACTCGCGCGCCTTTCGTGCCAGTAAAATAAAAACGGTTTGCGTCACTTCTTCCGCGAGCGGTTCGCTTTGGATCTGACGTTGCGCGGCCGAATGAACAAAGTGAACGTAACGGTTAACAAGCTCACGAAAAGTCGTCTCGGAGTTTCGCCCGACGTAATCCTGCAAAAGTTTCCAGTCTTCCATAACAGCAATGGGATTTACTGAATAATCCCCGCACACGGATGGAAAAGGGACATAAAAATTTTTTGAAGCGCGCCAAACCTCTCGTGCTCGGAATGGCGAAGTAGATTCGATTCATCCAACTCGGCTGCATTCCAGTTTCAGCGGAGAAGCGGATATGAGTAGCAGGTCAGTGTGCCGGAGCGCTTGGATTCAACTCGCGCGCTCGATCAAACGGCGGATGAGTCCGAACCCTCACTCGTGCCGCAGAGCTTCCACTGGATCCATGCTGGCGGCGCGGAAGGCGGGATAAAGTCCGAAGACAATTCCTACCAAACCGGAAATTGTGAACGCGGCGAAGGGCGACCAAAAGGTCACGATGGTTTTCATCGCAGCGAAGTACGTGACGGCGAACGGAATCATGATTCCAAGAATCACGCCCAGCAATCCACCTGTGCCCGAGAGCATCACGGCTTCCACGAGAAATTGCGTGATGATGTCGCGGCGTCTTGCGCCGAGCGCGCGGCGGATACCGATTTCCCTCGTTCGTTCGGTCACATTGGCGAGCATGATGTTCATGATGCCGATGCCGCCGACCAAAAGCGAAATGGCCGCGATGGAACCCAGCACGATATTAAAAATCTGTTTCGTTCGCTCAGCGCGTTTCAACAATTCGAGCGGCACGATGATGTCGTAATCTTTCTTTTTATGATTCGATTCGAGTAATCTTTTGATCGCGGCAGCGACGTGCATCACGTTATCGGCGCTGGCGACTTTCACCGTGACTTCGTGGAGTGCGACGCGTTCGGCTTCAAAACTTCCACTGCGCCGTTTCATTAATGTTTCGCCAAAACGCGCCTGCGCGGAGGAAAGAGGCATGAACATGCGATTGACCGGCGGCGCAGAGGAACTCGATTCCGCTGATTCGTCCGGGGAACTTTTCGCAGCCGGTTCCATGACGCCAATGATGCGATAATAATCTTCCCCCACACGAACATCGCGCCCGATCGGCGATTCAATTGGAAAAAGTTTTTTCGCCATCTCCGCGCCAATGACGCAGACGTTTATTTTGTCTTCCATTTCGCGTTCGGAAAAAAAGCGACCAGTGGCGACGCGTTGATTTCGCATTTCGGGATACCACGGGACGGTGCCAAAAATTTCGCAATCAACGCGGCGGGCGATGTTCCAGACGTATTCGCGCATGATGCGTCCGGGAACAACGACGGTGACATCAGGGATCGTCGCTTTGATGCGTTGCAGGTCTAAATATTTTAAACCGTAATCGAGGACGTAATTCTGCTGGTTGTTGGAAACTTTTTGTTCCTCAGGCGGTTTGACGCTGCGCAAAATAATATTCTGGCTGCCAAGATTTTTGATTTGTTCCTGCGCCTCGAAACTCGCGCCTTCGCCGATGGCCAGCATCGCTATGACCGAGCAAACGCCGAAAACAATTCCGAGCACGGTCAGGAGTGAACGCAAGCGATGCAGCCAAAGACTTTTTACACCGAGACGAATGGCGCGTTGTAGTCGCGACATGGAAAACGCGAAATCGCGTTGGAAATTTTTCAACTCTGTTTTCGGCGGAGTCATGAAAATTGAAACAACGGATGAACACGGGTGGACACGGATTTGAGAGCAAATGTGCCGTGTATTTTTCTTCCTCTCCCCGCGACGCAGGAGAAGAAGTGAAATTCCGAGCACGCTGAATTGTCCTTATTCATTCGTAGCCGCTTTGTTTTCAGTTCCGCACATCGCTTTCCAATTGTCCGTCGCGCAGGCGGACGACGCGTTGGGTTCGTTGCGCGACTTCGTTGTCGTGCGTCACCATAATAATTGTTTTTCCCTGACGATGAAGGTCGTCGAAAATTGTAAAATCTCCGCGCCAACGTGCGAATCGAGATTGCCGGTAGGTTCGTCGGCGAGAATCACGAGCGAATCATTGATTAACGCGCGGGCAATCGCCACGCGCTGTTGTTGTCCACCGGAAAGTTCGTAGGGTTTGTGATCCAGCCGTTTTTCAAGTCCCACTAAATTTGCAAGCCGGAGAGCGCGCTCGCGAACTTCCGCTTCGGGAAGGCCTTGATAATAAAGCGGAATTTCGATGTTTTCGAGACCGAGAGTTGTTGGATGAGATTGTAGGAATGGAAAATAAAACCGAGGCGAAGCCCGCGCACGGTCGAAAGCGCATCATCGTCCATATGCGAAACATCTTCGTTGCCGAGTAAATATTTTCCCGAAGACGGGCGATCCAGACAACCGAGCAAATTAAGCATCGTCGATTTACCGCAACCGGACGGTCCCATGATGCTGACGTATTCTCCGGCATCGAACGAAATAGAAACGCCGCGCAACGCCTCAACCACAACCAAACCCATTTTGTAGGTTTTGCGGACGTTCTCAAATCTGGCGATGGACGTATCGGACATGCTAAAGCTTCGCCGGGTTCGTAGATTTAGATCTTTCCGGATTTGATCTGGCGGGCTTGGCGTTCGCCGGTGCTGGTGCCGATTCAGGCTCAACATTCTCCTCGGAAGTTTGCTCCTCGCGTTTTTCAGAAACCGGCGGATTCAACAAAACTTTTTCGCCTTCTTTTAAACCGCGTTTGATTTCGATGAATTCATCATTGAATTCTCCGACCTGATTTCGCGCGGTTCCGCATTCCGCCATCGACCACGTAACAATATTGTTTTCCGTTCTTCGGAGAAACGGCCTGCAATGGAATGTGAATCACGTTGCGCAATTCTTTCACCAGAATTTCCACTTTCGCGCTCATCCCTGGCTTCACCCATTCGCGCGAGCCATCGATGTCTGATCGTGGTGAGGTAAACTTTCAGGTCTGGGCTCATCTAACGATTTTGCGAATCGGGCAGCACGCCGACTTTGATCACTTCGCCGGTCAATTTTTCCTCTGGAAACGCATCCACCTGGATTCGCGCCTTGATTCCTTTGGAAACTTTTTTGATGTACGACTCGTGAATTTTCACTTTCACCGCCATTTGTTTCATGTCGGGAATCGTAATAATCGGCTGGCGTTCGCGAACCGTAGCGCCTTCACGAATTTGCTCGTAACCGCCCGTAATGATTTTCCTTGTTGCCGCCGCCGTAAACCACCAGACCGGTTTTCTCGGCGCGAATATGCATTTTTCAAGTTGATCCTTGAGTTCCTTGGTTTGCGCCACTTCGATGTTGTAACGGCCCTTCCGCGCTCCTTTAAATCGCGCGCGTGCCTGAGCTAATTTTGAAACCGCTTCCCTTTTCGCGCCCGTTCCAAACCGCGCAACGCCTCATCGTATTTGGAAACAAATTCTTCCGCCTGTTTCGGAAATTCGTATTTGATGAAAAGATCGCGCGCCGTTACCGCCGTCTGGATTTTCAACTCGTTATTTCTGTATGTCATTTCCTCAGTTTCCAATTCGGATCTTGGTGACGAATCCTTTTTCGAACAGCCGTTTTGTTCCTTCCAATTTTGCTTTTCCGAGAGTTGTTTTTGCTCGGCCATCTGCAAATCATCCAGCAATTTTCGTAACTGTTGTTTGGCCGCGCCGTCGCCGAGCAAATCCGTATTCGCGTATTTCGAATAATCCATCGGCGTGGGCTTATTTGCCTCGGCTCGAATTCACTTCCGAAGTCGGTTTCTGCAGCAACGGGTCTTATCGTTTCTTCAATTTGCTACTCGTTCGTGGAGCAACATCGCCACCGCCTGATCACGAATGTTTTCGGCGTCCAATTGCTCGTCGGCATCCTACGTCTTCGTGCTTTGGGCTGTCAGTTTCGTAAATCCAATTGCTCGATGATTTCCTCCGTCGCCTTGTCGCTCATGAACTTCTCCAAATCCATGCATGCAAACTTCGCTTTTTGCTCCGCAGCTTTGATGTCGGTTTGATTTTGGTTCAGTTGAATTTCGTAGCTTGTGTCGCTTCGGTGAAGACGCGAGCGTGGTTTGAAATTGGATTTCCTGCTGCGTAATGCTGTCCTTCAGTTCCGAGGAATCCAGTTCCACCAGCACTTTATCGGTTTTCACGTCCTCATCCGTGACCTGATAACCTTCCTCGACGATTTTTAAAATTTTGGTCCCGATTCGCCTTTGACTTCCGAACGAATTTCCTGGGATTCCAACGCTTCAATACTGCCGCCTTCGAGCACGCTGATTTGCAACGTACCGCGCCGCGCCTCGAACGTGATTCCGTTCCCACCGGTTCTCTCGACGCTAAAATAATCCAGCCTGTCAGCACCACCACGCCGAACGTCACCGCGATTTTCCAGCGCGGTTGTCGGCGAACAAATTGAATGATTTTATTTTTTCTGCATTGGATAATTCCTCCCATTGTCCGTTGTCTTTGATCATTAAAATTCCCATGTCGCGCCAGAACTTGAGCCGCGCTATCGTGTGGCCAACCAGCGCCGTCGTCCGTTCGTTTTTGGAATTGATTAAATCGTTTTGCGCATCGACCAAATCCCGCGCCGTGCCGCGGCCGAATTCTGCGCGCAACTTCTGCTCTTCGACACGCCGTTCGGCCAAGTTCCACGCCCATTTCGCTGATTTCGAAATTCCGTTTGGCCTGGTCCAGTGTGCGCCAGTCGTCGTTGATTCCTGTTTGATTTTCGATGGCCAACGTGAGTTGCGTTTGGCGACTTCATTTGTAATCAATGCGCGCGATAAAAATTTCGTTCTGCCTTACGATCCAGGGGCAAATCCAGATCGAATCCGGCGCTCCAACTGTAACGATCAAAATCCGGTCCAACTAAACCATTGCCACGCTGGCGGGGAAAATCGACGCCCGTCACAAGATCAAGTTGTGTTTTCAAACCGTTCTTCGCGATTTCAATTTTTCGCGTGCGCATCCTCGGCTTTATCGCGTTCGTTGTAGAAATCCAGTCGCGTTTCCAGTGCGACCCGCGCGGCTTCGTCGGCTGATGGTCGGATGCAAAATTTGGAGTCGTTCCAATTCTGCGTCGTCCAAAATCACCTGCGTATCAATGGCAAGTCCGAGACTGATTTTAAATCGATCCAGGCTGTCATGATACGCGCGCACGGCATTGATCCAGCGTGTTTCTGTTTGCAATTCGGCTTGTTTGATTTGATCCAAATCGGCTTGGGGACGTAGCCCTTCCTCGGTGAAAGCGCGTTCCTGTTCCACGTTCGTTTTGAAATTTTGAAGCTCGCGGTGATCTGCACCGCGGCCGTCTCGGCATGTGTGTTCGTCGCGGTGCGCACGGCGGGGTGGAAGCGGTCGGTGCTTCTCGCCGTCGCCGTCGGCGTCCTGTTCGGTGTCGTCGCGGTACTCACCAAGCTCCTGATGCACCTGCTGATCTACGACGGCGTGCGCGCCATGCTCATCACGCCGGTGCCGTATCTGCTCGCGGTGATCGGGATCGTGGCGGTGTTCCTGCAGCAGTCCGCTTTTCACGCAGGAGCGCTACAGACATCGGTGCCGACGATGCTGGTGCTCGAGCCGGTCATCGCGGTCGTGCTCGGTGCCGTGGTGCTCGGCGAGCACCTGACCGTGAACGGCGTGCGAGGCCTTGGCGATCGCCGCGGCGATCGTCGCCATGGCCGCCGCGACGATCGCCCTCGGGCGCGAAGAGGGCGCCCTTGAGGAGCAGCTCGAGGCCGCTATGGCGAAGCGGACGGAGTAGAGCTCTCTGCCGCGTCCACCTCGTCCACCTTGACCGGACGTAGCAGGGCCCACGCGAAGAACACGGCCGACACCACGATCAACGCCAGCCCCACCCACCAGTTGGCCTCGGTGCCGAAGTACAGATCCACCGGGTTGTTGGCGGCGCCTTTGTCGCGTTCACGCAGCAGGCCGGGGGCGAAGCCCGCGATGGTCAGCACGACGCCGTAGATGCCCAGCAGTGCACCGATGACGTTTCGGATGTCGAACAGTCGAGTCAACTTGCTTGCCATGAGTACTCCCGGTCAGTGGAAGACGATGTTGAGGATGATGGTCAGCGCCAACGCCACCGCTGCGAGCGGAACGGGCTTGTAGTACCAGGCCTTTCCTGCGCTCTCGGGGTCGTGGAAGACGTCCTTCGGCGTTTCCGAGTACACCAGCCCGACCAACTCCGCTGCGGGCTTGGGAGCGGTCACCATCGTGACCGCAACGCTGACGATGATGTCGACGACGAACGCGGCCGACGCCGCAACGAACGGCACACCCTGTCCCGGAAGGTTGATCACCCCGGACTCGCCGAGGATGAAAACGAAGATGGCGGAGAGGGTTCCGGCCACCAGTCCGGTCCAGCCCGCGGTCGACGTCATTCGCTTCCAGAACATGCCGAGGATGAATGTGGCGAACAGCGGCGCGTTGAAGAAGCCGAACAGCGTCTGCAGATAGTCCATCAGGTTGGAGTAGCCGGCCGCGATCAGCGCGGTGAAGATCGCCAGGATCGTCGCCGCGACCGTCGCGAGCCGACCCACCAGCGTGTAGTAGCCGTCGGGTTTGTCCTTGACCATGTACTGCTGCCAGATGTCGTAGCTGAACACGGTGTTGAAGGCCGAGATGTTGGCCGCCATGCCCGCCATGAACGAGGCGAGCAGGCCGGCGACGGCAACACCCAACAGGCCGTTGGGCAGGATGTCGCGGACCATCAACAGCATCGCGTCGTTGTACGTGATGTCGCTCTCGCCACCGGTTTTCAAGTTGATCATGTCGCCGATCGCGGCGGCGGCGATCATGCCGGGCACGATGACCACGAACGGGATGAACATCTTCGGGAACGCCGCGATGATCGGCGACGCGGCGCGCCGACGAGATCGAGTTGGACGCCATCGCGCGCTGCACCTCGACGAAGTTGGTCGTCCAGTACCCGAACGACAGCACGAACCCGAGACCGAACACGATGCCGATCACCGACCACACCGGACTTTCGAAGCCGGACAACGCATTACCCGGCCAGGTCTCTATCTGTTCGGAAACCGTTGCGCTCACCTTGCCGTCGGACACGGTGTCGATCATCTTGTCCTTCAACCCCGTCCAGCCGCCGACCCGGATGAGGCCGAAGATCGTCAACGGCACGAGTGCGGCCAGGATCACGAAGAACTGAAGCACCTCGTTGTAGATCGCCGCGGACAGCCCGCCGAGCGTGATGTAGCTGAGCACCACGATTGCCGCGATGATCAGCGAAACCCAGCGCGGCCAGCCGACCAGTGCATTGATGACGGTCGCGAGCAGGAACAGGTTGACGCCGGCGATCAGCACCTGGGCGATGGCGAAGCTGATCGCGTTCACCAGGTGCGCGCCGGTGCCGAATCGTCTGCGCATGAACTCGGGGACGCTTCGCACCTTCGAGCCGTAGTAGAACGGCATCATCACCACGCCGAGGAACAGCATCGCCGGCACGGCGCCGATCCAGTAGTAGTGCATGGTCGACAGCCCGACCTGGGCGCCGTTGGCCGCCATCCCCATGATCTCGACCGCGCCGAGGTTCGCCGAGATGAACGCCAGGCCGGTGACCCAGGCAGGAAGCCTTCGGCCGGACAGGAAGAAGTCCAGGCTGCTCGATATCTGACTTCGGGCGATGAAGCCGATGCCGATGACGAACACGAAGTAGATCGCGACAAGCACATAGTCGAGCCAGCCGAGATTGAGTCGCAGCACGGTTCGACACTCCTTCATCGGAGCCAGCACATGTCCGAACAGAAACAAGCAGAAACTAACAGCCATCAGGCGCGAAAATCTGCAAAATTGCGTCAGATCTGTTTGATAATGTGCGATTCCGCACGGGTTAGTCGAGTCTGCGGAGGACCGCCGATGCTCGCCGCCGAACGTCAGCAGGCCATCCTGCGTGCGCTGGACGCCGGCGGAGCGGTGCGCGTCGCGGATCTGGCCGCCGAGCTCGACGTCTCCGAGATGACGGTGCGCCGCGACCTCGATGCGATGGACGCGCAGAACCTGCTTCGCAAGGTGCACGGCGGAGCGGTCAGCCGGCACAACCGCGGCGAGGAGCCGGGGTCGTCGGTCAAGGCCGGGCAGCAGCGGGCCGAGAAGGCGGCGATCGCCGCGGTGGCGGCGGCAACCGTCGAGGACGGCATGACGATCGCGATCAGCGCGGGCACCACCACCACCGAGCTCGCTCGCCGGCTGCGTCACCGGCCGTCGATCACCGTGATCACGAACTCCGTCAGCGTCTTCGATGTGCTGACCGACCCTGCCACCGATGGCGCCGACGCGCCCGCGGTCTATCTCAGCGGCGGGGTCCGCACACCGTCGGATGCGCTCGTCGGACCGATCGCCGATGCGGCGATCGCGTCGTTCCGCGTCGATGCCACCTACCTCGGTGTGCATGGACTGCGACCCCGATGCGGGCTTGACGACGCCGAATATCGCTGAGGCGCAGACGAACCGAACGCTGGTCGGAATCGGTGCGCGGTTGGTCGTGCTGGCCGACCACACCAAGTTCGGCGAAGTCGGGGCGAACGTGTTCGCCCGGTTACCGGAGGTGCACATCCTGATCACCGATGACGGGCTGGACGTCGACGACCGCGCGCGTGATCGCCGCCCAGGTCGGCACGCTGGAGATCGCTGACGTCTCGGGTGCGCCGTGAACACCGCGACGGCGCCGACCCGCTGGCCCCTCGCGGACGGCCGAGAGCTGTTGTTCTTCTCGCTGCCCGGGACACCGGCCCGACCCGGTGCCCGACCGGCGGGCCCTCCCGCAAGCAACGGGATCAGCAGTCCCAGTTGCGGTTTGACCGCCTGACCGGCCAGTGGGTGATCATCGCCGCGTTGCGTCAGGACCGCACCTACAAGCCTCCGGCCGACGCGTGCCCGCTGTGTCCCGGGCCGTCCGGACTGACCAGCGAGATACCCGCTCCCGACTACGACGTCGTCGTCTTCGAGAACCGCTTCCCGAGCCTGTCGGGAGCGGGCGGCGCACCGTTGGACCTGCCCGACACCGACGGCGCGGAATTCCCCGCCGCCCCCGGGCACGGACGGTGCGAGGTCATCTGCTTCTCGAGCGATCACACCGGATCGTTCGCCGAGCTTGCGCCCGCTCAGGCCAGGCTCGTTGTCGAGGCATGGCGACACCGCACCGCCGACCTGATGGCCCGGCCGGGTATCGCGTACGTGTTCTGCTTCGAGAACCGAGGGGAGGAGATCGGCGTGACGCTCAGCCACCCGCACGGCCAGATCTACGGGTACCCCTATCTGCCGCCGCGGGCGGCGGTCATGCTTCGGGAGGCACGCGCCCACGCCGACCGCACCGGCCACAACCTGTTCGCCGACATCCTTGCGCAAGAGGTGGCCGACGGCGACCGCATCGTCGCGCGAACCGAATCGTTCACCGCGTTCGTGCCGTTCGCGGCACGCTGGCCCGTGGAGCTGCACATCTATCCGAACCGCTTCGTGCACAACATCACCGAGCTCACCGACGCCGAACTCGACGATTTCGCTCGGATCTACCTCGACATGCTCGGCCGTTTCGACCGCATGTATTCCGCGCCGCTGCCCTACATTTCGGCGCTGCATCAGTACACCGGCACCGAGGAGCAGCGCGAGGGTTACTTTCACGTCGAGCTGATGTCGATTCGGCGAAGCGCGACCAAGCTGAAGTTTCTGGCCGGATCCGAGTCGGCGATGGACGCGTTCATCAGCGACGTCACCCCCGAAAGCGTCGCCCTGCGACTACGGGAGGTGTAGGTGACGCGATTCGCTTCGCCGCGCCGGGCAGAATCAACCTGATCGGTGAGCACACCGACTACAACCTGGGTTTCGCGCTGCCCATCGCGCTTCCGGAGCGCACCGTCGCGACGTATCGCCCCCGACGAGAGCGCATGCCGTCATCGTACGAAGCGACCGCGAGCACGGCGAGGTCGCGATCCCCCTGGACACCGGCCCCGGCGACGTCGAGGGCTGGGCGGCGTATGTGGCGGGGGTCGTGTGGGCACTGCGCCAAGCGGGCCATGAGGTTCGCGGCGGCACGATGTCGATAGCCAGCGAGGTCGAGATGGGCTCGGGGGTTTCGTCGTCGGCGGCTCTGGAATGCGC
The DNA here is from genome assembly GCA_963766945.1 of uncultured Actinomycetota bacterium. Taxonomy (GTDB): domain Bacteria; phylum Actinomycetota; class Actinomycetes; order Mycobacteriales; family Mycobacteriaceae; genus Mycobacterium. The sequence goes on along the minus strand of CAVYCT010000012.1, from coordinate 137,746 downwards.
GGTGCTGGGCGCACTGGTGGCGGCCGTCGGCCTGCGGATCGATCGGATCGCGCAGGCGCGGATCGCCCAGCGCGCCGAGAACGACTACGTCGGAGCGCCAACAGGTTTGATGGACCAGCTGGCCGCCCTGTTCGGTGAGCCGCAGCACGCCCTGCTGATCGACTTCAAGGAGCCACGGTGCGCCCGGTCGCTTCGATCCCGACGCCTCGCGGATCGCCCTGCTGCTGATCAATTCCCGTGCGCCGCATCGCCATGCCGGAGGCGAGTACGCCGCCCGACGCGCCTCCTGCGAGCGGGCCGCAGCGGAGCTGGGTGTCTCGTCGCTGCGAGACATCCAGGGCAGCGGGGTGTCCGTGCTTGATCGGCTGGCCGATCCGGTCGACGCCAGGCGCGCCCGTCACATTCTCACCGACAACCAGCGGGTGCTGGATGTCGTTGCCGCGCTCGAGGATTACCGACTTCGCCGAGGTCGGAAGGCTGTTGACGGCGTCGCAGGCGTCCATGCGCGACGACTTCGAGATCACCACGCCACACATCGACCTGATCGCCGACACCGCGGTGCGGGCGGGTGCGCTCGGCGCCCGGATGACCGGCGGCGGGTTCGGGGGTTGCGTGATCGCACTCGTCGCCGACGAGACCGCCGAAGCCGTCGGCCACGCCGTTCGACGGGCCGTCAGCGACGCCGGCTACAACGAGCCGGCGATCACCCGCACCCACGCGGGGCCGGGCGCGGACCATCGCCCATGATGGTCATCGCCGACCCGACGGGTCAATCCTTCGATGCCGGAAGGTGAAAGGTCATTCCGATAGTGGTGCCCTCGGGAGTGCCGTCGAGCTCTACGCCGTTGCTTACCGTCCGGATCAGCGACAAACCCCGGCCGCGGGTCCCGGGGTCGGCGGGCGGCGTCTTCCAGGAACCGGAATCGGTGACGCGGATCTGCACCTAGGCCGCCGCCCATCTCGGCTTCGACGCGCATCCGCCCGGGATCGCTGCCCGCGGTACGCGTGCTCGACGCAGTTCGATGCAGGCCTCGTTGACGACCAGCACGATGTCGGCGGCGATCGTCTCCGGAACACGCGTTGGCGCGCAGCCAAGCGGCCAGCCGGTGCCGGACGTCGCTCAACCGATGCGGGGTCGCGTCGTATTCGATGAGAAGCGGGGAGTGCGTCTGCCGATAAAGCACGATCGCGACGTCGTCGTCGTATCCGGACTCCGGCGCCAGCCTGCTCAGCATCGCGTTCGACCGCGGCTTCGACGGGCAGGTCGACGGTGTCGGTGACCACCTCGGCGACGCGGTCGATCTGTTCGTCGATGTCTTCGTCGCGCCGTTCGACCAGCCCGTCGGTGTAGAGCATGCAGCGTCGACCCCGGCGCCAACGGGCGCGAGGCCTGCGGCCGCGGCGCGTCGCGATGTACGGCCAGCGGCACCGAGCGGCCGTCGGTCAGCAGTTCGGGCGGCGAGTCGCCGATGGCGAGCACGCGGCGGCATGTGCCCGGCGCTGCTGTAGCGCACGGTCTGCGGCGTCGGTGTCGACGATAGCGACGAACACGGTGGTGCAGAACGCATCTGGAATGAACTCGGCCACGGAGTCGAGCTGTTCGAGCAGCCTGGCCGGTTCGGCGCCGGTGAGCAACAGTGCGCGCGTCGACGCGCGCAGCTGGCCCATCACCGCCGCGGCGGGCAGGCCGCGGCCCACGCAGTCGCCGACGACGATGCCGATGCGGTCGTCGCCGACGGGCAGCACGTCGTAGAAGTCGCCGCCGATCTCCAGCGGCGCCACCGCGGGTTCGTAGCGGACGGCGAAGCCGGCGGGCAGCGTGCTCGGCGGCAGCATCGAGCGCTGCAGCGTCAGCGATGTCTCGCGCGCGGTCTCGAACTGGCGGACGTGCTGCATCGCCAGGCTGAGATGCCCGACCAGCGCGGTGACGAGTTGCCGGTCCTCGGCGGCTGATCCGCCGCGGAACGCGATGCTCGAGGCACAGCACGACGTCGCGCGCGCCGGACAGCACGGCGACGAAACCGCGCGTCGTGCCCGCACTGGGGGCCGCTCCCACCGGCTGTGGCGGTCAGCGGCAGCCAGTCGCGGGCGTCGTCGAAGGTGCGGCGCCAGTCCGGTTCGAGGTCATCGCCAACTCGACACCGCGAGGTCCGCCGGCGACGTGGATCGCGGGATCGCCCTCGCCCGGCGGCCACATCACCGCGATCAATCGTTGGGCGTCGAGCGTCGACCGGCACTGGTCGAGCGTGATCGACAGCACCTCGTCCACGCTCTTGGCCACGCTCACCGCGGTGGCCAGCCGGGCCACCGCCCGCTCCCGCTCCGCGGCGGCACGCGCGGCGGTGATGTCGCGGATGGTGCCGACGTAGGTCGTCGCGGTCCGAGGCCCCCGCCGTGACCGCGTTGATGGCCACCGCAATCCATCGACTACGTCCGTCGCTGTGCCGATCTCGCGTCTCGAACGCGACGTTGCCGTCCCGCGTGAGCGCCGACAACCGGGCGTTCGACGCCTGTGATCGACGCATCCACGGATACGGCGGGCGGTACGGGAAGACCTGTCGGCGCCGTAGCCGGTGATGTCGGCGAACGCGTCGTTGATCTCGACGATCGTGCCGGTGTGATCGGCGACGAAGAAACCCTCCTGCAGCGAGTTGACCAGCGCGCTGCGGAACTCGTCGCGGTCGGCGAGGTCCTCGGCGCGGGCCCGCTGCTGTTCGTAACGCCTTGTGCCGTCGAGGAATCCGCGCGTGGCGACGTCGAGCGCCGCCAGCGTCTGCAGCAGGAACTGCAAGTGCGGCGGCGGTGTCGGAGGCGTGTCGCGCCCCTCGACCAGCCGGGCGTGGTTCTCGATGATGTCGAGCACGCTCATCCGGTCGCGCAGCGCGCGGCGGCCGAGCTCGTGCCCGATCGCCAGGCTGGCCTCGTCGCGTGTCGCGAGGTAGGCGTTCAGTGCCTCGGCGTAGTCGCACGTAGAAGTCGCCGTGGTCGCGCCGTGAGAAGCGGTGTCACCCTCGGTCATGACGAGCCCCGATGACGCGCGGCCAGTACCAGCGCGTCGTCGGTCTCCTTGCCGTATCGCCCCACAAGCTGTTTCGGCGATCGTCGTCGCGTGCGCGGCGAAGTCGATGCTGTCCAAATGATCTTCGGCGATGCCGTCGCTCGCGATGACAAGCAGGTCGCCCGGGCGTCATCGACACCTGATGAGTCGACAGCGTCTGTGGCATCCGGTATCCGACGATGCCACCGGCCAGCAGCGCCGACGACCGCACCTCGACGCCGGTCGGGTGCTTGGCGACGAGGTCGGCCGTCACGTTGCCGATCCCGATCCAGCTCAGGGTGTCGGTTTCGAAGTCCACGCGGGCCAATGTCATTGCCACACCGCGTGTTTCGGTCAGCGCGCGGTGGCAGCAGCTGCATCACCACGTCGAGAGGCTCGGACCGGCCCGCCTCCACGGTCTCCACGGCGCGCAGTGCCGCCGTCGCCGCCGCCGCTCCGTGCCCGAGCCCGTCGATCACCCCGAACAGGGCGGCGCCGTCGCCCACGTCGAGCGCGATGGGATGGTCGCCGCACACCTCCTCGCCGGGTACCGGGCGGCGCACCGCGGCCCATTCGATCGGCCCGAAATTGCCATGCCTAAACACCGTCGGGAATCCACTTCCACATCTCGACCACGGTGCCGTTGCCGGGTTCGGACTCGACGCTGAGGCGGTCCATCAGCCTGCGCGCGCCGGGCAGACCGAGGCCGAGCCCGCGCCCGGTGGAGTAGCCGTCATCCAGCGCGCGCTCCACATCGGCGATGCCGGGCCCGTCGTCCTCGGCCCGCACCACAAGCGCCTGCCTGCCGTCGCGGTACTGCACGCCGACGCGGACCTCGCCCCGGCCGGCGTAACTCGTTATGTTGCGGGCGATTTCGGAGATCGCCGTCGCGATCATCGTGACGTCCGTCAGCGAGAAGCCGAGCTGTCGGGCCAGTTCATGGCCCGCTTGACGGGCGGTGACGATGTCGTCGGAGCCGTTGATGTCGACCACGAAATCAGTCGGCACCGTCGCGTCCGATCGTCGGCTTCCGGCTTCCAAGCGCCCGGTTCAGCAGCGCCAGCCCCTCCTCCAGGTCCAGAGCCGTGTGCATGTCGTCGAACGCCAGACCCAGTTGGACCATGGCGAACGCCACTTCGGGCTGCAGACCGACGATCACGGTGTCCGCGCCGCGCAGCCGCGTCATGTGCGCGATCGTTCGCAGCGACCGGGCGGCGAAGGAATCCATCACGTCGATCGCGGTGACGTCGACGATGATGCCGTGGGCCCGGAACCGGCTCACCTGTTCCATCAGGTCGTGCTGCAGCCGTTCGGTGTCGGAGTCCGACAGCGCAGCCTGCACGGTGGCGATCAGGATCGTGCCCTGCTTCAGGATCGGAACTGGCATGGCAGGCGTCCGCGCAACCTGCTCACCCGGTTCTGCTCGCCGGTGCGGGTCACTTCGTAACCCAGCAGGCGTTCCGCCTCTTCGATGCCACCCTGCAGGTCGCCGACCGCGTTCATCTTCGACAGGTCCAGCCCGATCGTGACGAGCGTCAGCGCGATGTCCGACGACAGGCCGGTGATGATGACGTTCGCGCCCATCAGACCCGGACGCGTCGACGGTCTGCACCAGGTGGTTGGCCACGGTGGAGTCGATGGTCGGCACACCCGTGATGTCGATGACGACGACCTTCGCGCGGTTGGCCCGGATGGCGCGCAGCAGCTGCTCGGTCAGCTGGCGGGCGCGCTGGCTGTCCAGGACGCCGATGATCGGCAGGATCAGCAGCTGTTCGCGGACCTGGAGCACCGGCGTGGACAGCTCGCGGATCGCCTCCTGCTGCTGGCGGATGATGCGCTCGCGCTCCTGGACGAAGCTGACGCCCACGGTGTTGGCGATGCGGTTGGCCGCCGGCTCGTAGGCGTCGAGGACGCGGTTCAGCAGCGTGAAATCCGACTGGTACTTCTCGAACAGCGAGCGGGCCAGCACGTCGCGCAGCAGCAGCACGATGCCGAGAACCTCGTCGGTCTCCACACCCCGCGGGATGATGCGTTCGGACAGATCCCGCGCGTAGGCCTGCAGTGCCTCGACGCTGCCCGTCTCCAGCACCTCGACGTAGTTGTCGTAGACGGCCGTCGCCTCGCCGAACAGCTCCTCGGGCGACATCGCGGTCAGCAGCTCTGCCTCGTTGATCCGGCGGGCCCACTCCTCGCGCAGCACGGTCCGGTTCTGCCGAAGGTGCTGGACCAGCTGCGGCAGCAGCCCCTCGGAGGAGATACCGGCAGGCGGCGGGGGTGCCGAGGCGCGGGTGCTGGTCAGATCTATCGACGGATCGGACATCTAACCTCCCGGGTGCCCCGCGCTGGGCGAATCAGCGCCCAAGTGTTCGGTCGGCGACATTACCTGCGCGACGCGGCACGGAAACGCTCGAAGCGACCGATCTCCGTCGGTGACGCCGACGGGTTAAGCTCTGCCCACCGCCGTCAGTCGTGGCGGTGCCGACCGAAGGACGCCCGTGCCAGGTACTGATCCGATCACCACGTCGGTTTCCCGCGAGGACGGGATTGCCGTGGTCGCGGTGAGCGGCGAAGTCGACCTGTCGACGGTCGGCGCTCTCGAGGCCGCCATCGCGGACGCGTTGACCGGTCAGCCCGGCGCGTTGATCGTCGATCTGACCGGGGTGGACTTCCTGGCCTCGGCGGGGCTGCAGACGCTGGTGGCCACCCATGAAAGCGTCAGCAAGGACGCGCCGGCTTCGCGGTTGTCGCGGATGGCCCGGCAACGAGTCGGCCGATCCAGCTGACCGGGCTGGATCAGATTCTGTCGCTCTATCCGACGATGGCCGAAGCAATCGCAGCTGTGAAGCCGCAGCTCTGATCCGCTGTGAAGACAATGCTGAAGACATTCGGTTAGAGTTCCGATCGCCGGACTGATCTTGGAAAAAGGCTGGCACAGGTCGCGATAGATAGGACTGCATCATGAGGTCAATTTTGGGTCGCCGTGTCGCGGCTATCGCCGGTGGCACCGCGATCACCGCAATGGTCATACTGACCGCATCGTGCGCCAAGGAAGAGGAAAAGGCGCCCGAGACGTCGACCACCACGACGACCACCACCACGACAGAGGCACCGCCGGCCAGCCCGACCGAGAAGGCCCCCCGCCTCGAGCCCGGCGCACCCAACCCGTTCTCGCCCTCGGTGCTCGCGCCGCCGGCGCCGACGGCCCCCCCTGGCGACAACTAACAGCGGTCCGGGCCCGCCCGGACGTACGCTGGCGTCCGTGGGTACGCGGCTTTTCGGCGTCCTGGCGCTGATCGCCGCGAGTGTGTTGGTGCTCGTCTCCGATCTGCGCCCGACGCGTTCGTCCGACGGCGCTGCCGTCATCGCGGGCCCGTACTCGTACTTGCTGGCGAGCTCGACCGATCTGGGTCCGTCGCGCGACCGCGACGTTCAGGTGACCGTCGCCCTGCGCGAGACGGCGCGCCCGCATGCGATGTTCGACTGGGCCGACGGCCAGAACCTCGCGGTCAGGTGGCATCCCGGCGACAACTGGGCCGTCCTGGAGGGTGCGGCGGAGAACCTGGCCGCCGCGTTCGATGTGGAGGTGCACGACTACCGCGGGATGCGCGGCCAGGTCTTCTACGCGTCGCCGCAGCAGCCGGCGGTCCCCGATGTCCTGCGCGATGAGGTCGACGAGTTCGGCAGGATCCTCGGCTACATGCCGCACCACACGTCGTGGACGCCGATGGTGCCGCTCGACGTGCCGGACAAGGGACTGACGCCCGACGCGCTCCGCAACACCTACAACGTCAACCGGCTCGCCACGGACGGCTACACCGGAAAGGGCGTCACGATCGTCTTCTTCGCCTTCGACGGGTTCGAACAGTCGGACCTCGACACCTTCGCCTCGACGTATGGACTGCCGCAGTTCACCCCGGAGGTGGTGGGCGGAGAACTGGCCGAACCGCGCGGCGAGACGACGATGGACCTCGAGGTCGCCCACGCGATCGCACCGGATGCGCGCAAGGTGGTGTTCAGCGCCCAGTCGACCGCGCAGGGCGATGGCACGTTCGAGAAGATCGGCCAGATGTTCGACGAGGCCGACCGCCAGTTCCCGGGCGCCGTCTGGAGCTTCTCGATCGGCTGGGGATGCGACAAGCTCATCACCGCCGCCGACGTGGCGCCGGTGCGCGCGGCGCTCGCTCGCGCACAGTCGCACGGCACCTCGGCGTTCAACGCCAGCGGTGACCTCGCGGGCCTGGAATGCAAGGGCGGCGACGACTGGTCGTCTCCGCCGGGCGCCGCCGATGTCGGGCTGGACTCGGTCGCGTCGCTGCCGGAGATGACAGATGTCGGAGGAACGACCCTGTCCACCGACGCCAGCGGGCGTTGGCTTGCCGAGCAGGCCTGGTTCGACGTCCCGCTGTCGGTGGGCACCGGCGGCGGGGTGTCGTCGCTGTTCGACCGGCCCGACTGGCAGCGCGCGGTGATGCCCGACCGTGAGGCCGGGCGCAGGCTGACCCCCGATGTGGCGGCGGTGGCGGACCCGTTCACCGGCGTTCGCATCATCTTCTCGGGCCAGCCGCTGGTCGGCGGCGGCACGTCGCAGTCGGCGCCGCTCTGGGCGGGGCTGGCCGCGGTGATGAATCAGTATCTGCTCGCCAACGGCGGCCGGTTGATCGGCGATCTCAACCCGCAGCTGTACCGCATCGCGGCGGGCGCCCCGCTGCCGGCATTCCGTGACGTGACGCTGGGTGGCAACGCGGTGGAGGACGCCGGGCCGGGCTACGACATGGTCACCGGGCTCGGCACCCCGGACGTCGACAATCTCGTGCGCAACCTGCTCGTCGTCCAGAAGGCCAGCGCATGATCCAAGGGGGGCGTGCATATGAGCACTGACGACGACGGCGTACCGGCTGTGCCGATGACGGAGTGCCGGATCTGCGAGACCGATGTCCCGGCAGGCGAGTACTGCGGACTGTGCGGATGCCACCTGACGCCGCGCCGCGGAGAGGGCCCGGATTGGCTGCGCATGCGCGACTACGGCGCGGCCCCGAACGAACACCTGCTGCAGCTGTCGGTGGCGAGCTCACTGTTTCCCCATCTGCCGCAGCGGTCCCGGACGGCCTTCCGGCTCGGACTGGTCGTCCTGCTGGCGGCGCTGCTCGCGTTCACCCTGCTGCGGCTGCCCGGCGCGCTGGTCACGGTCGCCGCGCTGGGCCTGCCGTTGTTGTTCGTCATCTACCTGCGCGAGTCCGATGCCCAGCAAGACTTGCCCGTGCGCACCCTGGTGCTCACCGCGGTCATCGGCATCGGACTCGGCGTCGGATGGGTGCTGCTGACGGGCGCGATGGTCGCGAAGTCCTACGGTATCGCGCTGGGCGCCGGCAGTGGTCGGGGCACGCATGCTGCAGATGGGCATCGCGATCCCGCTCGGCGGGGTGATCCTGATGCTGATGCCCGCGGTGATCGTCCGGGTACTGCGGCCGCCGACGCGAGAAGCGTTGGACGGCTTCATGATTGGTGCACTCGGCGCGCTTACCTTCACCGCCGCCGCAACGCTGACGCGGCTTGGCGCCGCAGTTCGGCTCGGGCATGGTGAGCAAGCGCCCGATGGAGAGCCTGCTCGTCGAGGCGGGCATCAGGGGAGTGGCGGTGCCGCTGATCGCGGCTGCCGCAGGCGGATTGATCGGTGCGGCGCTGTGGTTCACCCGGCCGCCGAGCAAGCAGCACCAGCATCCCGGCGTCGTGCGCCTGATGCTCGTCGCGTTCGCGGCCGTGGTGCTGGCGGTCTATGTGGCTCTCGGCCTGATCGACGTCGCCCACTTCCCGCAGATGCTGATGCTGGTGCTGTACCTCGCGCTGGCGCTGGTGGCCCTGCTCGTGCTGCGCGTCGGTCTGCACCTGGCGTTGCTGCACGAGGCGCACGACGAGATCCAGTCCGACGAACCGCTGCTGTGCACGCACTGCGGCCATGTCGTGCCGGACATGGCGTTCTGTCCCGCCTGCGGAGTGGCGACCCGGGCGTCGTCACGCTCGTCCCGCAAGCTCGCGGCGTGAGGAGCGGCCCGTACGCGACGACTCCGGGGCCGGACGGCTCATGAGCGACGACGCCGAACTTCTTTCCCGGGTACGCGGTGCCCGCAGGCACTTACCAGGCCGCGGCGCCGCGCCGGACGTCACGGAAACGGCTGGTGCTCACGTGGCTCGCCGCGATCGCCGTCGTCGCGGTGGCGCTCGTCGGATTGTCGGCGACTGATCACCAAGCCCTCGGTGCGCTACATGTGCCCGCCGGACTGCGGCCGTCCACCGACCGGCACGCCGGTCGAGATCAATCCCCGCTTCACCGCTGCCGACGGATCCTTCTCGGTGTCGCACCCGGCGCCGAGTTCCGCCTACCGGATCACCACCAAACCCAACGGTGTCACCGCAGACTTCCTCGCCGGCGACGGCGGCACCATGCAGACTGTTCAGCGAGCCTGCAGCGGGCCGGTCACCGGAGGAGATCGCGAAGGCGTTGGTGAACAAGACCTTTCCGGACACCCGCACCGCCTATGAGATCCCCAACGCGATGGTCGGCTACCAACCCGGCTACGGCGAGGTCGCCGACTGCTGGCCGCAGGGCTCCAACAGCAGCTACATGAGGATGCGGGTGCTGGTGATGGTCGCGGTGAAGAACGATCTGGCGTTGGTCGCCGCGGCGGTGGGTCCGTATCACGCGTTCGGCCCCGACTTCGGATTCGGCAAGCCGTCGGGCGCCAACACCCAGATCGCCTTGGACATGGGCAAATACGTCAACAGCTTCAGTTGGCGCGGCGACCCGACGCGGTGAGGGCGGGGCTCAGTAGGCGCCGTTGAAAAGGCAGAGCCATGACACGATCAGCACACTGAGCGCCAGAAGCGCAGTCACGATGACGTGACCCAGAAGATGCGTCCGATCGTTCACGCGTCCCGACGGTAGGGACGATCGCTGAGAGGTCACTAGCAGAGCGCCCAGAATCAACTGAGTGAAAACCCTTCCGCATCAGCGGCTTTGAGGTTCACCACAGAGCCGCCTTCTTGTCGAGCCACATCACCGGACAGCGGCACGGTCATGGGCGTGAGTTGCGGCGGGTTCGGTCGTCGATGTGAACAGGAACACCCACGCGACGGCCGCGGCCGATACCGCGAGCACAATCGTCGCGATCACGTGAACGATCAGGTTCAGGTAGGTGCCGTCGGTGACGGACCTGGTCGAAACGGGTTGCCGATACGTGGTTGTCACGTCCGCTCACCCGGCGATCGCGTCGCACACGTCGGCACATGCAGCGGCGTAGCCGCGTTCGGCGGCGATGTGCGCCAGACGCGTACGGAGCTGCCTGCGTCCGCGGTGCAGCCGCGACATCACGGTGCCGATCGGAGCGCTGGTGAGCTCGGCGATCTCCTTGAAGCGGTAGCCCGCGACGTCGGCGTAGTAGACGGTCAGCCGGAGCCGTTCGGGCAGTGCGGCCAACGCCGCCCTGACCTCGTTGTCCGGCAGCCTGTCCAGCGCGTGGTCTTCTGCCGAACGCAGGCCCATGGACGTGTGCCCCGCGAAATTCGCGAGCTGCGCGTCGGTGACCTCTTCGGTCGGGCACTCCTGCGGGCGCCGCTTCTGCTTGCGGTAGCCGTTGATATAGCTGTTGACCATGATGCGGTACAGCCATGCGGCGAAGTTGGTGCCCGACCGGAATCGGTCGAGACCGCCGTAGGCCTTGGTCAGGGTTTCCTGGACCAGATCCTCCGCATCACTGTGGTTGCGTGTGATGCGCATCGCTTGCTGATATAACTTGGGGCGCAACCGAACAACGTCGCGGGTGAACCATTCAAGGCGCTCCGCGTCGGATTCGGTTGGCGTGATGGAGATTTCAATGATGTCGGCTGTGGCGGACATGGCGCTGCTCTCCTTAACGACGGCGGGACTGTTATCACAGAATGGTCTGTGCGCCGGTCAATGTCGCCACCGCAGGCGCCAAGACCATGGCCCGGCTACCCGCCATTTCCGTATTACCGCTAACCGGTATGGACGCCGGGCAGACGGCGTCCGAGCGGCGCGGGGTCTACCGCGCGCAGATGTCGCCGGGGTGTTTCACACCGACGACTTGACCTTGGCGGCCGCGTGTTCGGGCATCGGCTCATAGCGGGCGAACGACCGGGTGAACGAGCCGGCGCCGTGCGCGAGGGACCGCAGGTCGATCGCGTACCGGGTCAGCTCGACCTCGGGAATCTCGGCCTTCACCACGGTGCGGTCCTCGCCGACCTTGTCGGTGCCCAGCACGCGGCCGCGCCGGCTGGACAGGTCGCCCATCACCGCGCCGACGAAGTCGTCGGGCACCAGCACGGAGACCTCGTCGACCGGTTCGAGCAGGTTGACCTTCGTCGCCGCGGCCGCCTCGCGCAGCGCCAGGCCGCCCGCCATCTGGAAGGCGAAATCCGACGAGTCGACGCTGTGGGCCTTGCCGTCGAACAGCGTCACCCGGATGTCGACGACGGGATAGCCGGCGCCGACACCCTTCTCCATCTGCGCGCGGACGCCCTTCTCGACGCTCGGGATGAAGTTCCTCGGCACGGCACCGCCGACCACCTTGTCGACGAACTCGAACCCGGAGCCCTCCGGCAGCGGCTCCACCTCGATGTCGCACACCGCGAACTGACCGTGACCACCGGACTGCTTGACATGCCGGCCGTGGCCTTTTGCCTTGCCGCCGAACGTTTCTCGCAGTGGCACGCGCAGTTCGACGGCGTCGACCGCGACGCCGTAGCGGCGGGACAGCGCATCGAGCACCACGCCCGAATGGGCTTCGCCCATGGTCCACAGCACGATCTGGTGCGTCTCGGGATTCTGCTCGATGCGCAGCGTCGGGTCCTCGGCCGACAGCCGCTGCAATCCGACCGCGAGCTTGTCCTCGTCGGTCTTGGCGTGCGGCTGCACCGCCATCGGCAGCAGCGGCTCCGGCATCGTCCACGGCTTGAGCACCAGCGGGTCGGCCTTGTCCGACAGCGTGTCGCCGGTTTCGGCGCGGCTCAGCCGCCCGATCGCGCAGATGTCACCGGCCACCACCGACGGCGCCGGCCGCTGCTGCTTGCCGAGCGGGAACGACAGCGTGCCGATGCGCTCGTCCTCGTCGTGGTCCTCGTGGCCTGCGGATGGAACCGTTGAGTCCGGATGAACCGAAAAAGCGACGAGAAATGGCCCGACACGTGCACGGTCGCATCGGGCGAGATGGTGCCGGAGAACACCCGGACCAGGCTGACCCGCCCGACGTACGGGTCCGACGTCGTCTTGACGACCTCCGCGAGCAGCGGACCCGTCGGGTCGCACGCCAGGCTGTTGCGCGACTTGCCCGCGGGGGTGAACACCTCGGGCAGCGGATGCTCGGGGGGCGAGGGGAACCCGCTGGTCGATGATCTCCAGCAGTTCCAGGGTGCCGACGCCGGTGCTGCTGCACGCCGGGATCACCGGGAAGAACGATGCGCGGGCGACGGCCTTCTCCAGATCGTCGATCAACACCGCCTGGTCGATGTCCTCGCCGCCGAGGTAGCGCTCCATCAGCGTCTCGTCCTCGGACTCCTCGATGATTCCCTCGATCAGGGTGCCGCGCATTCCTCGATCGCGTCGGCGTACGAGGCGTCCGGTTCGTGGGTGGTGGTGCGCTTGCCGTCGGCGTACTCGTAGTGCGTCTGCGACAGCAGCCCGATCAGGCCGGTGCACGGTGAGTCGGCGGGCAGATACAGCGGCAGCACCTTGTCGCCGAACGCCTGCTGCGCCGTGGCCAGCGCGTTGTCGTAGTTCGCGCGGGCGTGGTCGAGCTTGGTGATCACCACGGCGCGCGGCATGCCGACCTGGCTGCACTCCATCCACAGCGACTTGGTCGGCTCGTCGATGTCCTCGTTGGCCGCGATCACGAACAGCGCGCAGTCGGCGGCCCGCAGCCCGGCCCGCAGCTCACCGACGAAGTCGGCGTAGCCCGGCGTGTCGATCAGGTTGACCTTGATCCCGTCGTGCTCGAGCGACGCCAGCGCGAGCCCGACCGAGCGTTGTTGGGCGATCTCGGCTTCGTCGCAGTCGCAGACGGTGGTGCCGTCGACGACGGAGCCGGGTCGACTCAGCACACCGGAGGCGACCAGCAGCGCCTCGACGAGTGTGGTCTTGCCGCCACCCGATGGGCCCACCAGCACCACATTGCGGATGGCGGCCGGACTGTCCGCGGTGGGGACGGCTCCGGCCGCGCGAAGTTGTCGTCTTGTCGGCCATGACAGGGTCCCTCCCGTCCGGATCTGTTAATCCACAATTCCCCGAACCGACACGGAGCACAAGCGATTCGGTGACTTTGGGACCTGCGATCTCACGCCTGCCATGACGACCACCGCTGCACGTTGACGGTCACGACGGGCCCGTCGAGCGCAATCCTCTGGTACTGAACGTATTTGCGGCGAAGCAGGAAGTAGCCGTTGGCCATCTCCTCACCGCTGTAGTGGACCTCGGCCAGCCCGTCGGCGCGCACCCACCACAGCTGACGTCCAGTCTTCGTCGTAGTGGTCGGCGAGCATGCTCACGTGTGGGTTGTCCTCGATGTTGGCCAACCTGCGCAGCCGTTGGGTCGACTTCCGCTTGGCGTCGACGGCGGTGTACACGACATCGTCGTGCACGGCGAACACGACGGGCACCACGTGCGGCACCGCGTCCGGCCCGGCCGTCGCGAGCATCGCGACCCGAGATTCGGCGAACATGGCCGCGGCCTCGAATTCGGCCATGACGCCAGACTATTCCGGCGGGATCAGTCGGTCATGCAATCGGACGTCACCGCGGGCGCCTCCTTGCCCCCGCAGGTCGCCGCCGCGGCGCGGTGCAGCAGCCCATACAGAGTGGATCTGTCCTCGGCGCCGAGGTCGGAGAACAGCCGCTTCTCCAGACCCGAGAGGACGCGCTCGATTTCCTTGAGCCTGCCCTTGCCATCGCCGGTCAGCGCCACGGTGTGGCGGCGCCGGTCCTGTGGTGAGCGTCGTCGAGCGACCAGTCCGTCGGCCTCGAGCTCGTTCAGCAGCGTGACCAGGTTGGTGGGATCGATCCCGAGGCTTTCGGCCAGATCGGACTGGCTGCGTTCGCCGAGGTCACGGAGCACGGTCAGGGCGATGACATGGCGTGGCCGCAATCCGAACGTGGCCAGCTCCGACTCGGCCTCGGCGCGCATCCGCCGCGCGAGCAGATCCAGCAGCGGACCGAGCAGCTGATCACCCACCCGATTCAGTCTACGGGAATACACCAAGGATCTATCATGGTATAGATAGTTAGCAATACACAAACTATCTATGGAGGACCAGAGATGGCACACCTGCTCCACATCGATTCCTCGGTCCAGGGCGACCAGTCGGTCAGCCGCCGCCTCAGCGCACGCGCCGCGGAGCGGTGGCGGGCCGCCCACCCAGGTGGCACCGTGACCTACCACGACCTCGCGGTGGATCCGGTCCCGCATCTCGACGCCGCGACCGGGGTCGCCCGGCTGCTGCCCGCCGAGTCGCTGACACCGGCGCAGCAGGCGTCAGTCGCGACGAGCGTCGAACTCATCGACGAGATCAAACGCGCCGACACAGTCCTGCTCGGCTTGGCGCTGTACAACTTCGGACCGCCGAGCACGGTCAAGGCGTGGGTCGATCACATCGTCGCGCCCGGGCTGTCCATCGATGCCGAGACCGGCGCCGGCCTTCTGGGCGACACCGATTTCATCGTCCTGGAAAGCCGCGGCGGCGGATACGGCCCCGGCACGCCCCGCGAGGGCTGGGACCATGCCGAAGCCTGGCTGCCACACGCGGTCTCGCTGACCGGTCTTGTCCCGCGGTTCATCACCGCCGAACTGACGATGGCCGACGCCAATCCCGCGATGGCCGAGCTCAAACCCCTCGCCGCCGAGAGCCTGAACCGCGCGCTGCGGGACGTCGACGGACTCTGGAAGGCCGGCGAAAGCGCGGCCTAGGTGTTGCGCTACCGCGGCGGTGGCCGATAGTGAGGGTATGACTTCTCGATCGGCACCCGCCGCGGCGCGCAGCCCGGGCCGTCCGCGCAGCGAGCAGTCACGCATCGCGGTGATGCGCGCGACGTCGGAGTTACTCCACGAGGTGGGCGTGCGGGCGATGACGACCGAGGAGATCTCGGCCAGAAGCGGCGTCAGCAAGGCGACGATCTACAAGTGGTGGCCCAACAAATACGCGGTGGCCGTCGAGGCGTTTCTAACAGAAATGATGGCCGAATCGCCCGACCCCGACACCGGCTCGGCGCGCGATGATTTTTTCCTCGTGATCCGGCGGACTGATTCACTTCTACACCGGCGCGGGCGGCCGCGTCTTCGCGCAGCTCGTCGGTGAGGGGCAGTCCGATCCCCTGGTCCAGCACGAGTTGCGGGAGCACCTGATCACCCCGCGGCGCAAGGTGTTGCGGATGCTGTGGGACCGCGGCGTGGCGCGCGGTGAACTGCGGACCGATATCGATGCGGACACGGCCGTCGACCTGCTGGTCGGCGCGGTGACGTATCGCATTCTGCTGGGTCATGGGCCCCTCGACGACGCAGCGGCGGAAGCGCTCGTCGATGCCGCGATGCGCGGCTTCGCCGCTAGGTGATTGACGTCACCGCCCCAGCCGTGAACAAGCAGCGGCCCTGCCAGCGTTGTACGTAGATGAAACTGTACGTTCAGTTCAGTTTCTTTCGGGTGGTCCCGGCGCTAACGCCAGCTCCCCTCAACAGAGAGGACAGCAATGAAACTGCGGTTCATTGCGCCGGTCGCCATGGCGGCGACCGCTGCGACCATCGGGTTGGCGCCTGTCGCTGCTGCGGCGCCGACCGGCACCACCACGACGAACACCGGCGGTGCGACAGTCGTCGAGTCGCCTGGCAATGCCCAGGTCACCGCCCAGCCGGGGATCGCCGCCGTGCAGGCCGGTCAGAACCAGTACCCGTTCTTCGGGTACGGCGGTCTCTTGTTCCATCACGGTGGCCATCACCGGTGACCGATGCGTTCCTTGGGCGGGGAGTGACAACTCCCCGCCCAAGGTGCTTTCTAGCCTCGACCGGGCCGCTGAGGCGCGACGGACATCGGTGACCTCGTCACCGGCGTGCGCGTCACCCCGATCTCGGGCTCGCTTGGTCGTCCGCGGCGCTCGCGGGGCAAACGTCTGGGCCGGAGGAGCGACAGGCTCTGCCGATGTCTCGGGCGGCGGCGGGGGCGGGGGCGGGGGCGGCGGCTCGGGCTCGTCTCCGATTCGGACGACGCCACGGTGGTCGGCGCAGTCGGCGTCACCGACGTCGTAGACTCGTCGACCGCGGTGTCCGGGCCGCGGAACAACAACAGCACTCCCGACACGACCAGTGCGCTCGCCGCGGCGCACCGTCGCAATCAGCGCGGTGACCGCCGAGCTTGGAGCGGTACCACGGCACCGGCGCGGGTTCGAAGTACCACGTGTTCTCGATCGAACGCGTCGAACGGCCCGTCATCTTCGGCTCCCGAGGCTCGCTGTTCCACCCACACGCCGTCGTCCGGTGGTCCCAGTGGTACGTCGTCGGCGTCGGCGGTCGTCGAATTCCTGCGGCGTCGCCTGCTCAGGCGGCACGTCGTCACCGCTCGACACCGTCGGCTTCGGTCAGGTCGCCGATCAAGTAGTCGAACTCCCCCGAGGCTTCGCGTTCAGCCACATAGAGATGTTAGCTCCCGTACCAGCACAAACACGCAACTGCCCGAAGTCTGAAGAACCAGCACCGGCGGCCGCGCCGTCACGGTAGGGTTCCAGCGCTTTGTACCGATCCATTCACCGCGACGATCCGGCGCCGTCACCGCCGCGCCACCGCGCCGCCTCCTGCCCATCGGAAGGTTCGGCCATGAAGTTCTCACGGCTTGATGGCGTCCTGCGCCGCATCGGTCCTCCTGCTCGCCGGCCTCGTCGCATGCGCCCCGCCCGAGAAGGAGAACACGGGCGAGCAGACACAGTCGGGCGTCAAGGCCGGCGAGGCGAAATCGGCAGCGGACTTCGGCGGCATGGAGGGACTCGTCGAGGCGGCCAAGAAAGAGGGCGAGCTCAATGTCATTGCGCTGCCGCCGGATTGGGCCAACTACGGCGCCATCATCAAGGCATTCGAGGACAAGTACGGCATCAAGGTGAACTCGGCGCAACCCGACGCCGCAAGCCAGGACGAGATCAACGCGGCCAACCAGCAGAAGGGCAAGAGCAGCGCACCCGACGTGTTCGACCTCGGCCAGTCGGTCGCGCTCGCCAACACGGCGATGTTCGCGCCGTACAAGGTGGCGACGTGGGACGACATCCCGGCGGCGTACAAGGATGCCGACGGCGCGTGGGTCAACGACTACGGCGGCTACATGTCGATCGGCTTCGACTCGGCCAAGGTGCCACCCGTGACGATCGTCAACGATCTGCTCAAGCCCGAGTACAACGGCAAGGTCGCGCTCAACGGCGATCCCACCCAGGCGGGCGCGGCGTTCTCCGGGGTGTTGATGGTGGCGCTCTCGCAGGGCGGCTCGCCCGACGACATCGCGCCCGGCGTGGAGTTCTTCCGCAAGCTCAACGAGGCGGGCAACTTCCTGCCGGTCGACCCGACCCCGGCGACCATCGAGTCCGGTCAGACGCCGGTGGTGATCGACTGGAACTACCTGAACGCGACCGAGACCAAGAAGCTGCCCTCGTGGCAGGTGCTGGTTCCGCCGGACAACGCGGTCGCGGGCTACTACTACCAGGCGATCAACAAGGACGCGCCGCATCCCGCCGCGGCGCGGCTGTGGCAGGAGTTCCTGTTCAGTGACGAGGGACAGAACCTGTACGCGGTCGGCGGTGTGCGCCCGGTGCGCGCGGACTTGATGATGACCGCGGGCACCCTCGACAAGGCGGTCGCCGTCGTCGATCCCCGTCATCGACGGTCCGGTCACGGTCCCGAGTCCCGATCAGACCGAAAAGGCCACCAAGTACCTGTCGGACAACTGGGCCAAGCGCCATCGGCTGACAGCGGCTACGCGAGGCGCTGCCGCTGCTGCCGTTCCTCGCCTTGGTGGTGATCTTCCTGGTCATCCCGACGGTGACGGTGATCGTCAGCGCGTTCTTCGCCGACGGCGGATTCTCCCTGGCGCGCATCGAAGCACTGTTCTCGTCGACGGCACTGGCGGCGCTGTGCAAGAGCGTGCTGCTGTCGGGCAGCACCGCGATCATCGGTGCGGTACTCGGCGCAGTGCTGGCGTGGCTGATCGTCGGCAGCCCGCCGACGTCGATGGTGCGGCGCGCCGTGATCTCGCTGTGCAGCGTGCTTGCCCAATTCGGCGGCGTGGCACTGGCATTCGCCTTCCTGGCGACCATCGGCCTCAACGGTGTGCTGACGCTGTGGGTACAGCAGGCCTTCGGCTGGAACCTGGCGGGGTCCGGATGGCTGTACAGCGTCAGCGGACTGATCGTGGTCTACACCTACTTCCAGATCCCGCTGATGGTGATCGTCTTCGTGCCCGCGCTCGAAGGACTGCGCGACCAGTGGCGCGAAGCGGCGCTCAGCCTCGGCGCCTCGCGGTGGCAGTACTTCCGCGAGGTGGCCGTGCCGCTGCTGACACCGGCGTTCCTCGGCTCGACGCTGTTGTTGTTCGCCAACGCATTTGCGGCGTATGCGACGGCCGCCGCGCTGGTCAGCCAGGGCAGCCCGATCCTGCCGCTGCTCATCCGGTCCGCGTTGACCAGTGAGGTCGTGCTCGGCCAGTCGGGCTTCGCCTACGCGCTGGCGCTCGAGATGATCGTCGTCGTCGCCGTCGGTGATGGTCGCCTACAACGCATTGGTCCGCCGCACCGCGAGGTGGCTGCGATGACTGGCGGAGCAGGGTGTTTCGCGGTGTGCTGTGGGTGGCCTTCGGGTTGTTCTTCCTCTTCCCGCTGTACGCGATGGCGGACTTCTCCACCCGCGACCTCATGGCGGGCGGCCGCACGCTGGCGGCCTGGGCCAACCTCGTCACCGACGACGCGCTCTATCAGGCGATCGTGATGTCCCTGCTGCTGGCGGTGTTCACCGTCATCGCGATGCTGCTGATCCTGGTGCCGACGATGATCTGGGTGCGGCTGCGCGCGCCGTGGGCCAGGGGCCTGGTCGAGTTCCTGTGCCTGCTGCCGCTGACGATTCCGGCGCTGGTGATCGTCGTCGGCCTGCGCAACGTCTACCTGTGGGTGACGTACTTCCTCGGTGAATCCGCGCTGACGCTGACGTTCGTCTACGTCGTGCTGGTGCTGCCGTTCGCATACCGCGCGATCGACGCGGCACTGTCGTCGATCGACCTGAAGACGCTCGCCGAGGCCGCGCGGTCGCTGGGCGCCGGATGGACGACGACGATCCTGCGGGTGCTGGTGCCCAACATCTGGTCGGGAATCCTGTCAGCCGCGTTCATCTCGATCGCTGTCGTGCTGGGCGAGTACACGATCGCGTCGCTGAGCGGATTTCAGACGCTGCAGGTGCAGATCGTGCTGATCGGCAAATCAGACGGCCCGACGTCGGTGGCGGCCTCACTTGCCGTGCTGCTCTTCGGTTTCGTACTGCTGCTCATTCTGTCGCTGGTGACCCGCGGGCGCCGGCGTGCGGACGTGCGAGCACCGACCCATCAGACACAGCGGGAGTAACCGTATGACCAACGGCGTCGCCGTCGACCTGACCGACCTCACCCGCGTATACGGAACGGTAAGGCGCTCGACGGGCTCACCCTGCACATCGAACCCGGCGAATTGGTCGCCCTGCTCGGCCCGTCGGGCTGCGGCAAGACCACCGCGCTGCGGATCCTCGCCGGCCTCGACGAGGCCACGTCGGGCACGGTCTCCGTCGGTGGCCAGGACATCAGCGGGGTGCCCGCGAACAAGCGCGACATGGGCATGGTGTTCCAGGCCTACAGCCTGTTCCCGCATCTGACCGCGTCGACAACGTCGCCTTCGGACTCAAGATGCGCGGTAAAGACCAAGGGCGACAGGACATCTCGGGCCGCCGAGATGCTCGACCTGGTCGGGCTTGTCGGCACACGCGCACAAGTACGCCAGCGAGCTGTCCGGTGGCCAGCAGCAGCGCGTCGCGCTGGCCCGGGCGCTGGCGATCCAGCCCAGCGTGCTGCTGCTCGACGAGCCGCTGTCGGCGCTCGACGCCAAGGTTCGCGTGCAGCTGCGCGACGAGATCCGCCGGGTGCAGCTCGAGGTCGGCACGACCACGCTGTTCGTCACCCACGATCAGGAGGAGGCGCTCGCCGTCGCCGACCGGGTGGGGGTGATGAGCCAGGGCAGGCTCGAACAGCTGGCCGCGCCCGCCGACCTGTACGCCAACCCGGCGACGCCGTTCGTCGCGGAGTTCGTCGGGCTGAACAACAAAGTGCCTGCGGAGGTTTCGGACAAGCGGGCCCAGCTGCTCGGCGACATCGGTGCCGACTCTGGAGGGTTCGATCGCGTCGGGCTCCGGCCTGGCGATGGTGCGGCCCGAGTCGGTCACCGTCACCGCCGATCCGGCGGGCGCGTCGACGATCAGCTCGGTGGCGTTCCTCGGGCCGATCTCCCGGGTGTACGTCACGCTGCCGGACGGCGCGGTGATCAGCGCGCAGATGGGCAGTTCGGCCGCCAGGGCGTTCATCACCGGGCGCGCCCGTCACCGTCGGCGTCGAACCGGGCGGCGTGCTGGTCGTGCCCGCCGACGGCTGATCCGTCCGCCGACGCCTGACCACCCGAGGTCGCGCGCCAGCAGGTCGGCCGTCGTCTCGCGGCGCACGAGTTCGTGGGTGCGGCCGTGCCGCACCGCGACGATCGGCGGCCGGGTCACCATGTTGTAGTTCGACGCCATGCTGTGCTGGTATGCGCCGGTGCACGCCACCGCGAGCAGGTCACCGGGGTGGACATCGGCGGGCAGTTCGACGTCGCGGGCGATCTCATCGCCGGACTCGCAGTGCCGGCCGGCCACGGTGACGATCTGGGTCGGGCCGACCTCGTGTCGGTTAGCCAGCGCCACAGTGTATTTCGCGCCGTACAGCGCGACACGCGGGTTGTCGGACATGCCACCGTCCACCGCCACGAACGTGCGTCCGCCCGGCTGCGACTTCACCGACACCACCCGATACAGCGTCACGCCGGCGCGGGCGCTGATCGCGCGTCCCGGCTCGACCACGACGCGGGGCCGCGGGAACCGTTCGGCGGCGCACGCCCAGTCCAGCGCGTCCTCGATGATCTCGCCCAGCTCGGCCAGATCCAGCTCGGGATCACCGCTGACATACGGAACGCCGTGTCCGCCACCGATGTTGAGCTCGGTGCAGGATGACGCCGTGCGCTGGCGCGGATGTCGGCCATCGCGGCGATCATCCGGCGGATCGCCTCGCCGTACAGTGCGGATCGGTGACCTGCGAACCGATGTGGCAGTGCAGCCCGACCAGGTCCAGAAGCGGTTGGTGCAGAATGCGTTTGGCGGCCTCGGCGGCGTGCCCGCCGGCCAGAGTGAAGCCGAACTTCTGGTCGTTGACGCCCGTCGTCACCGCGGCGTGGCCGTGGATGTCGATGTCCGGGGTGACCCGGATCAGCACCCGCTGCGGCCTGCGCACCTCACAGGCGAGGTAGGCGATCTCCATCAGCGAGTCGACGACCAGCCGGCCGACTCCCGAGGCGGTCGCGTCGTTGAGTTCGTCTGACCGGTTTGGCGTTTCCGTGCATGACGATGCGGGCCGGGTCGACACCGGCGGCCAGCGCGATCGCCAGCTCGCCTGCCGGAACTGACGTCGATGCCGGCGCCCTCTTCGGTGACCCAGCGGGCGACGTCGGTGGTCAGCAGCGACTTTGCGGCATAGACGATTTCGACGTCGCGCAGCGCCGTGTGGTAGCGCCTGATGCGGTGGCGGAAATCGGTTTCGTCGAGGACGTAGGCGGGGGTCCGGAATTCGTCGGCGATGTCGGTCAGCGGCACGTCGCCGATGCACAGGCGACCCAGATCGTCGACGGTCGTGGTCGACGGCCAGATCGCCGGGTCTATTCGGGGCGTGGCGGCGCGATGCAGTGAGGGCAGAAAGTCCAGCAATGTCATGACGCCACCGTGCGCCGGGTCTGCACGCGATGGGCACGTCTCTTGACGAGGTCTTGACGCGCCTGGCGGCGAATACTTACGGGTTGGCGCTCGGACCGGGCTCAGACGTCTTTGACCGGCTCGATGCCGAGGTCGCGGTAGGTGACCAGCGCGACGAACGGGACGTCGCGCTGCGCGAAGCGTTTGGCCGCGTTCGCCGCGGTCCACCATCGGGATCACTCCGGTGACGACCGCGCCGACCGCGGTCACGCGGTCGAAGGCGATCTCGGTGGAGCCGCCGGTGCTGATCACGTCGTCGACGAGCAGCACCCGGGTGCCGGCCACAGTGCGGGTGCCCTCGATCCACTGCTCGCGGCCACGCTGCTTCTGCTCCTTGCGCACCGAGAACCAGGCCTTGCCGGTCACCATCGCGACGCCGATGCGCCAACGGGTCGGCGCCCATGGTGAGGCCGCCGACCGCGTCGAACTCGATCCCGTTCATCGCGGCCAGGTCGGCGACCGCGCGGCTGACGACCGTCGAGCCGCTCCCCGGTGTCGATGGCGTACTTGCCGTCGATGTAGTCGTGGCTGAGCTGGCCGCTGGCCAACCTGAACGGTTCGGCGCGGTGTTCGTAGCCGCGGGTGCGGATGAGGTCGAACGCCGCTTGCCAGGTGTCCGGGCGTCCGGTCGCAGCAGACATATCGGCGATCGTATTTCAGCCGCCTGGCGCGAGCGCGCCGGCGCGTCAGCTCGACGGTGGCCGAACGCAATTCGTCGATCGAGCCGATCGGCGCGGCGTAGCCGATCCGGGTGTAGGCGACGCCGCGGTCGGTGGTGACCCTCAGATCCAGGCCGTAGCGGTCGACGCCCGTGCACGTCGCCGCGGTGGTGTCCGGGTAGCCGCCGAGCACTTGCGCCATCGCGACGAGCGCGTCGGCGTGGTCGGCGTTGAGATGGGCGATGGCGCCGCGCCGCGTGCGGCTGCACCGGGTCGGGGTCGGCGGCCGCGTACGCCTCGCCGGTCGTCGACTCCATCCGTCCGTATCCGCCGACCCAGCGCACCCGGTGCACCCGCAGGACCCACAGGGTGAAGTCGCTGTAGTCGATGTAGTACTTCGCCGCCGCGACGGCGGACAGGTGCGCGTCGCGCGCGGCGGCCAGTTCGTCGCCGGTCGGCGCCTCGACGACGCCGGCCAGGGTGACGCGACCGCTGGCGAGCGGATCCGGCGATGTCGGTGCGCTGCGGCGCGACGATCGCGATGCTGGCCCTCGGGTCGGCCGCGAGGTTGCGGCCGTGCTCGGCGAGATTGGACACGCACAGCACCGGCGCGCCGTCGAGCAGTCCGTAGGTCACGAAGGACGCCCACGGATCACCGTCGGCGGTCAGTGTCGCCAGTGTGCCGGTATTGGTCGATGCGGCGATCGTGCGCGCTTCTTCGGCCGCCGATGGGCGAACGGAGTTAGCCACTGCGTTCAGCGGAGGTGGAACCGACGGGGCGTCGCCCGGGTCCCCGTGATCGCGGGTGGTCACGTCGGCACGATACCGAAGTCGGAGCGCTGCCTGGCGCTGCACACACAAATAACGCGCGCGTTCGATTGGACCGCGAAATCGTCCGCAGCCAACTGGTCCTACCAGGCGAAGGGCGAGGGTGTGCGAGAATCAGCACTAGGAATCCGCCTGTCGAGCAACCATTTTCAGGGGGAGTGGGGCAGTCGGTGATCTGCATCTGCACTACGCGTCATCGCGTGTGCCGGCGCGCTCGCAGCGGGTCTGCTGCTCGGATGTCCCGGCTTCGCGATGGCCGGACAGCGGTGACTCGGCGACCGGCCCCGGCGGTGTCGACGGATCCCGCCCCCGACGGACGGCCGAAACCGGCCGCGACGCCGGCGGCGGTGGCGGACGGCCCGGACGGCGACGCGCCGGATGACACCAACCATCCGACGAGCACGATCGGGAACGGCCGCAACGACGTCGTCGATCCCAACGCACCGATCGAAGCCCGGCGAGGAGCGGCCAAGTCGGCGCCGAAGAACAAGCCACACGATCCCGGTGATGCGATCCCAGCGGGAGAGCTCGCGGCACCGGGCTGCACGCCGCCGTCGGCGTTCTTCACGACTGTCGAGATACCGGTCATCACGCTGGGCGACGTCCTTCGTGCGCTGTCACAAGCCGCACGCCCCAGCCGTCACCGGGCCCGGCCTTCAGTACCCAGGAAGAGGCGCCCGTCATCGACGCCGACCCCCGGCGGCGGCGGAGGTGGCTCAGACCAGGCCGCCGCGGCCGGCGGACGGGCCGCCGGTGCTCGAGGCTCCGCTGGTGCGTGGCGCCGCGGATGCCGGCGGGCGGCGCGCCGCGCCTGGCGCCGCTCGGCGCGTCCGCCGCCCGTGGCCCGTCGCCGTCCGGCACCGGGCAGCGCGCCGTGTCGGCGCGAACACCCCGCTGCATCCGCGGATCGCTGCCGCCGTCGGCGGACGTCCGTGACGGTCGCCAGGCAGCTGACCCCGATGAGCGGCCAGGCGACGCGGGCCGGCTATCCGCGGTATCTGCGCACCCCGACGGCCGGCGAACTCTCGGTCGTCGCGCTGCCGGGAGTCGCCGGGCTGATGTTCCTCACCTTCAGCGGAGGCGTCATCGGCTATCGGCAGGCCAACAGCGCACGGTTCATCCGCACGGCGGGCGCCGCGCGCTTCTTCCGGTAGGAAGTCGCGAGTCCGCGGAAGTGCTCAGCCGCCGAGCGCGGCGATGCAGATCCTTGATGCGGGTCGTCTCTTCCTCGGTGGCGGGCTCCTCCACCTCGACGGCCTCGATCAGGTCCTTGCGCAGACCCACGCCGTTGGCCGCTTCCTTGGTGGACAGCTTCGCCCGCCCGCGCGCGACGTACAGCCGCTGACCCAGCGTGGCGTTCGGGCCGGCGGCCGCGTTCTCCATCAGCTCGTCGTAGCGCTTGCGCACACCGCTCAGCGCGACGATCACCGTCGGTGTCGACCGGCTACGGCCGGCGGCGTCCGTCAGCGAGCCCTGCAGTTTGCGAAGGCCGGCCAGGATGACGCCGGCGCGGTCGGGGAAGTCGGGATCGCTGTGATCGGGAAGCGCGTCGATGGCGACGTCGTACATGTGCATCGCCGCATCGGCCATGCCGACAATTACTGGAGCTTCACCATCATTCGGCGTCGATTCAGCCACAGCCACTCGATTCTCTTCGGTTGCAGCCATCTCCAGATGGCCAGCGCGGCCACTGGTGACGGGTCGAGACACCGAACGGTAACCCGTCGGCACTGCGGATTCAACCGGTAGCAACGCGGCGGATGCGGCATCCGACCAGCCGCTTGTTTGCGGCGATTCAATTTCGTCCGACATGGGTAGGTTTGAAGTCTGTATGGACTTACAGCAACGGTGTCGGAGTGACCGGAGAAATCGCTGAGCACGATCCGGCGGAGGGCAGCCACGTCGAGGACGGGGTTGTCGAACACCCGACCGCCGACGACTTCGGGCATGCGCGCGCCCTGCCCGAGGACCGCACGTGGTTCAAGCACGCCGTGTTCTACGAGGTCCTGGTGCGCGCGTTCTACGACTCCAACTCCGACGGCGCAGGAGATCTACGCGGCCTGACCGAACGCCTCGACTACCTGAAATGGCTTGGCGTGGACTGCCTTTGGCTGCCACCGTTCTACGACTCACCGCTGCGCGACGGTGGCTACGACATCCGCGACTTCTACAAGGTGCTGCCCGAGTTCGGCACCGTCGACGATTTCGTCGAGTTGCTCGACGCCGCGCACCGCCGCGGCATCCGCGTCATCACCGACCTCGTCATGAACCACACGTCCGATTCACACGAGTGGTTCCAGGAGTCGCGGCGGAATCCGGACGGGCCATACGGCGACTACTACGTCTGGAGCGACACCAGCCAGAGGTACGCCGATGCGCGGATCATCTTCGTCGACACCGAGGAGTCGAACTGGACCTTCGACCCGGTGCGCAAGCAGTTCTACTGGCACCGGTTCTTCTGCACACCAGCCCGACCTGAACTACGACAACCCGCACGTGCAGAACGCGATGATCGACGTGCTGCGGTTCTGGCTCGACCTCGGCATCGACGGCTTCCGGCTCGACGCGGTGCCGTACCTGTTCGAACGGGAGGGCACCAACTGCGAGAACCTGCCCGAGACGCACGCGTTCCTCAAGCACTGCCGCAAGGTGATCGACGACGAGTTCCCCGGTCGCATCCTGCTGGCCGAGGCCAACCAGTGGCCCGCCGACGTCGTCGATTACTTCGGCGACGCCGACACCGGCGGCGACGAATGCCACATGGCGTTCCATTTCCCGCTGATGCCGCGCATCTTCATGGCGGTGCGGCGGGAGTCGCGGTTCCCGATCTCGGAGATCCTCGCCAACACGCCGGCCATCCCGGACATGGCGCAATGGGGCATCTTCCTTCGCAACCACGACGAGCTGACGCTGGAGATGGTCACCGACGAAGAGCGCGACTACATGTACTCCGAGTACGCCAAGGACCCGCGGATGAAGGCCAATGTCGGCATCCGCCGACGGCTTGGCGCCGCTGCTGGAGAACGACCGCAACCAGATGCAGTTGTTCACCGCGATGCTGCTGTCACTGCCGGGTTCGCCGGTGCTGTACTACGGCGACGAGATCGGCATGGGCGACATCATCTGGCTCGGCGACCGCGACGGTGTGCGCACCCCGATGCAGTGGACGCCGGACCGCAACGCCGGCTTCTCCACCGCGAACCCGGGCCGGCTGTACCTGCCGCCCAACCAGGACCCGATCTACGGCTACCAGTCGGTGAACGTCGAGGCGCAGCGGGACAGCATCGACGTCGCTGCTGAACTGGACGCGCACGATGCTGGCCGTGCGCCGGCGCCACGATGCGTTCGCCATCGGCACGTTCCGCGAGCTCGGCGGGTCGAACCCGTCGGTGCTCACCTATGTCCGCGAGATTGCGGCCGAGGACGGCGAGCCCGACACCGTGCTGTGCGTGAACAACCTGTCGCGGTTCCCGCAGCCCATCGAGCTGAACCTGCAGCACTGGACCGGCTACATCCCCGTCGAGATGACGGGACACGTCGAGTTCCCGCCCATCGGCCAGTTGCCCTACCTGCTGACCCTTCCCGGGCATGGGTTCTACTGGTTTGCATTGCGGGAGCCGGAGGAACAGACATGAACCTGCCGTTCGACGAATGGCTGCCACAGCAGCGCTGGTACGCCGGGCGCAGCCGCGAGTTGGCCTCGATCGATCCCACGGTCGCTGCGTCCCTGCGCGACGACCTGGATCTGGTGCTGCTCGACGTCGCCTACACCGACGGCTCGAGCGAGCGCTACCAGGTGCTGGTCCGGTGGAACACCGGGCCCGATCGAGGAGTACGCCGACGTCGCGACGATCGGCGCGGACGGGGACCGCACCGCCTACGACGCGCTGTACGACCCGTCCGCCGCGCAGTACCTGCTGTCGCTGATCGACGCGTCGGCGACGGTCGGTGAAGTGCGATTCGTCAAGGAGCCCGGCGCCACGCTGCCGCTCGATGTCGCGCCGCGGGTGTCGGGCGCCGAACAGAGCAACACCAGCGTGGTCTTCGAAGAAGAGGCGATCCTCAAGATCTTCCGCCGCATCACGCCCGGCATCAACCCGGACATCGAGCTCAACCGGGTGCTGGCGCGCGCGGGCAACCCGCACGTGGCCCCGCTGCTCGGTGGCTTCGAGACGCAGGCTCGGCGGCGAGCCGTATGCGCTGGGCATGGTGACCGAATTCGCGGCCAACTCCGCCGAGGGTTGGGACATGGCCACGGCGAGCACGCGGGACCTGTTCGCCGAGGGCGACCTGTACGCCGATGAGGTCGGCGGCGATTTCGCGGGCGAGTCCTACCGGCTCGGCGAGGCGGTCGCGTCGGTGCACGCCACGCTCGCCGAGAAGCTCGAGACCTCCTCGGCGCTCTTCCCGACGGACACCATGCTGGAGCGGCTTTCGTCGGCGGCGTCCGCCGTGCCCGACCTGCAGCAGTACGCCCCGCTGATCGAGGAGCGCTACCGCAAGCTCGCCGAGGAGACGATCACCGTGCAGCGCGTGCACGGCGACCTGCACCTCGGCCAGGTGCTTCGCACTCCGGAAACCTGGCTGCTGATCGACTTCGAGGGTGAGCCCGGGCAGCCGCTCGAGGAACGCACGCGGCCCGATTCACCGCTGCGCGACGTGGCCGGAATGCTGAGGTCCTACGAGTACGCCGCCTACCAACGGCTGATCGAGCAGGACGGCGACGACGATCGCGACCGCCAGCTCGGCCGCCCGCGCCCGCGAATGGGTCGACCGCAACGCCTCCTCGTTCTGCGAGGGCTATGCGGCCGTGACGGGCACCGACCCGCGCGACATGGGCCAGCTGCTCGGCGCCTACGAGTTGGACAAGGCGGTGTACGAGGCCGCCTACGAGGCCCGCCACCGTCCGAGCTGGCTGCCGATCCCGCTCAAGTCCATCGAGCGCATCATCGGCTGACGGCAATGGCCAAGTATTCGCTCAATGAAGCCGCGGTCGCCAAGGCGCGCGAGCTGATCGATGCCCGCCAGTACGTGCTCGACAGCGATTGGGGCGACGTGCAGCCGAGCGCCGACGCGCAGAACGCCTATCTCGAGTCGCACTCGTGGGAGGACTACGCGCAGTGGCACCTCGGCCTGACCGACGGCGCCACCGACGAAACCAAGGCGCGGTATGCCTTCGTCGTACGGCGATTTCCGCCGGCTGCATCGCACAGGACTGATCGCCTGCGTGTACCGGGCGGCCGAATGGCGGCACAAGGACGTCGAGGTCGCCGCCCATCACCTGTTGCAGTACCTCGACGGCAAGACCGGCCTGAAGCCGACGCGCGACTATCGACGGAGCATGAACTCCAGGACGCGCTCGCGCAGCGGTTCGGGTGTGTCCGTCGGCGAGTCCGCCTCATGCAGGAGGCCGACGCCCGTCGCGAACAACACCGCCGACCGCAGTTCGGCCTCGTCGTCGTCGAACCCGTAGTCGACAAAGGCCTGCCGAACCGCGCACAGCACCCGCCTGTCGCTTCGCTGGACGCTTGCCAGCACCGTCTCATCGGTCAGCGCCCAGATGCGCATCGCGCGTTCGAGCGCCCAGTGCGTCGGGCCGCACCAGCGATCTGCATCATCGCCGTCAGTCGTTTGCCGCGGATCGGCTGTCGCTGGATGTCCTCGAACCGCCGCCGGCGCTCGTCGTGGAGGCTGCCCCAGGCGCCGGCGAGGGCGCGGCGGTACTCACCGATATCGGTGAAGTGCCAGTAAAAGCTGCCCTTTGTGACGTCCAGCTGCTCGCACAGCCGGCCGATGCGGAGCGCGTCCGGTCCGCCGTCGGCAAGCACCGCAAACCCTGCCTGAATCCAGTCATCGGCCGTCAGCTGGCGGCCGACACCGCTCGGCGGCGTCATAGTCGGCAGCATACGACAGTTAACTGACACTCGCGAAAATTATTCGGGCCATTGAATTCTGGCAAATCTTGACCGATTGCGCGAGGCCGCCGGAGGCGTCTGGGATTTTGGCAACCGCGGCCGCCCGGTAGACGCCGCCGCTCTTCGGCTCTACTCCGGCCCGCCCGGCCGGCGGCGATGGGTGAAACTCTCTGGCCATCGCGGCGGCCACGGTTGCTACTGCGGGACCGTACCATACGACTTGGTACGGATCGCGCAACTTGGGCCGCAAGCCCGGTGGCGCGCAGCGGTTCTGAGGTCAGCTACGTCCGTTCGGCGCAGTTCATGCGGCTGGATCCAGTTCGCGGGGTTTAGCCGTGCGCGATGCGTCGGCAACAATGGGCGACGTGGACAGCGACGCGTTCGACGACAACCCGCTTGACGCCACGAGAGGCCCTCGATTCCGACGAGGTCCGCAACGACGACGGCGACGAGGTGGTCGACCCGCCGGAGAGGTGGATCGAGGCCAAGGACGACGAGACGTCTCGACGAGCGGCTGGCGCGACGAAGTGCCGGACGTGACGGCCGAGGGCGACGGTGACGACGGTCCCAGCGACGCCCACGACAGCGACGAGGGCGGCGGACTCGAGCTGGCGTCCGACGACGAACTCGACCGCCTGGATCCGGAGCGTGCACGGCCGCGAACGCGGACAGATCGACGGCACCCCCGAGGACGGCGACTCGTTCTTCGACGTCGAGAGGTGACCACGTCGGTCTTGGCGACTAGTCTGCGGCGGCCGAAGCACCATGACCGAGCGGGCGTCGACGGTGACCTTCGCGCCGGCGTCGTGCGGAGTCGCCGTCTCGTCGGCTCCGGCCGCCGTGTAGATCACCGGCACCCATGCCGCGCCGAATTCGTCTGCGGGCAGGGCGAAGTCGATCGGCTCGTAGTGGGCGTTGAACCACAGCAGGAACGAATCGTCGGTGACGCGCTGGCCGCGCTCGTCGAGGTCGGGGATGCCCTGGCCGTTGAGGTACACGGCGACGGACTTGGCGAACCCGGTCTCCCAGTCCTCGTCGCTCATCTCCGAGCCGTCGGGGGCGAACCACGCGATGTCGGGCAGCCCGTCGCCGCCGCGCTGGCGCACCGGACGGCCGGAGAAGAACCGCCGCCGCCGGAACACCGGGTGCGCGGCCCGAAGGGCGGACACCGTGCGGGTGAACTCCATCAGCTCGGTGTCCGCGTTCGCCCAGTCGATCCAGGACAGCTCGTTGTCCTGGCAGTAGACGTTGTTGTTGCCGTGCTGGGTGCGGCCCAGTTCGTCGCCGTGCGAGATCATCGGCACCCCCTGCGAGAGCAGCAGTGTGGTCAGGAAGTTGCGTTGCTGACGGCCGCGCAGCGCGTTGATCTCCGGTGTCGTCGGTCGGGCCCTCCGCGCCGCAGTTCCACGACCGGTTGTGGCTCTCCCCGTCGCGGTTGTCCTCGCCGTTGGCCTCGTTGTGCTTCTCGTTGTAGGACACCAGATCCCGCAGCGTGAACCCGTCGTGGGCGGTGACGAAGTTGATCGAGGCGACCGGGCGCCGGGCGGTGTGCTCGTAGAGGTCGGCCGAGCCGGTCAGCCGGTAGGCGAACTCGTCGAGGGTCGCCGCCTCGCCGCGCCAGTAGTCGCGCACGGTGTCGCGGTACTTGCCGTTCCACTCGGTCCACTGCGGCGGGAAGTTGCCGACCTGGTAGCCGCCGGGGCCGACGTCCCACGGTTCGGCGATCAGCTTGACCTGGCTGACCGTCGGATCCTGTTGCACGAGTTCGAAGAACGCCGACAGCCGGTCGACGTCGTAGAACTCGCGGGCCAGCGTGGACGCCAGGTCGAACCGGAACCCGTCGACGTGCATCTCGGTCACCCAGTACCGCAGCGAGTCCATGATCAGCTGCAGCGTATGCGGGTGGCCGACGTTGAGGCTGTTGCCGGTGCCGGTGTAGTCCATGTAGTAGCGCTTGTCGTCGTCGACCAGCCGGTAGTACGCGGCGTTGTCGATCCCGCGCATCGACAGCGTCGGGCCCATGTGGTTGCCCTCGGCGGTGTGGTTGTAGACGACGTCGAGGATCACCTCGATGTCGGCCTCGTGCAGGGCGCGCACCATGGCCTTGAACTCCTGCACCTGCCCGCCGGGGTTGGGGCTGGAGCTGTATTTGGCGTCCGGCGCCAGGAATCCGATGGTGTTGTAGCCCCAGTAGTTGGTCAACCCCTTGTCGATCAGCGTCGAGTCGTTGGCGAAGTGGTGCACCGGCATCAGCTCGATTGCGTTGACACCCAACGCCTTCAGATGCTCGATGATCGCCGGATGTGCGACCGCGGCGTACGTGCCGCGGATCTGCTTCGGGGATCTCGGGGTGCGTCTTGGTCAGGCCCTTGACGTGGGCCTCGTAGATGACGGTGTCGGCGTACTCGTGGCGGGGCGGACGGTCGATGCCCCAGTCGAAGTAGGGATTGATGACGACGCGACTTGGGCATGCTCGCCGCCGAGTCGTCGTCGTTGCGGCTGTCCGGATCGCCGAAGTTGTAGCCGAACAGCGACTGGTTCCACTCGAAGGTGCCGTCGATGGCCTTGGCGTACGGGTCGAGCAGCAGCTTGTTGGGGTTGCATCGCTGCCCGCTGGGCGGGTCGTACGGGCCGTGCACCCGGTAGCCGTAGCGCTGGCCGGGCTCGATGTTGGGGATGAACCCATGCCAGACGAACCCGTCGACCTCGGGCAGCGTGTACCTGTCTCGCCGCCGTCCGCGTCGAACAGGCACAGCTCCACCGTCTCGGCGGCCTCGCTGAACACCGCGAAGTTGGTGCCCGTGCCGTCGTAGGTCGCGCCCAGCGGATAGGCCTTGCCAGGCCAGACCTCGGCCTGGGTGACCTGCGGGGTGGCGGCTCGAGTCAAGGTTGCACGCTCCAGAACGATATAGACGACAGAAAGAATGGACGAAGGCGACGATAGGGGATGCCCGATGCGAGAGCATCACAATCCAACGGACCGCTGGCCTGACTACCGCACGTTAGTGCTGGCCAGGGACCGCGGTGTGGCGACCATCACTCTGAACCGGCCGCGGCAGCGCAACGCCGTCGGGGACGGGATGCGCGACGAGCTGGCCGACGCCTACCGGACCTGCGACCGCGACGACGGCGTTCGTGTCATCGTGCTGACCGGCACCCCGCCGGCGTTCTGCGCAGGTGCCGACCTCGGCGAGGGCGAGGACACCTTTGCCGCGCCGGGGCCGGGATTCAGCGCGGCGGGCATCGACGTGCCCGCCTGGTCGCTGTCCAAGCCGGTCATCGCCGCGGTCAACGGCCACGCGATCGGGTTGGGGCTGACGCTGGCGCTGCAGTGCGACATCCGGTTCTTCGCCGCCGACGCGCGCTACGGCGTCGTGCAGGTGCGCCGCGGCGTCGTCGGCGACGCCTACTCGCACTGGGTGCTGCCGCGGCTGGTCGGCATCGCCAACGCCGCCGAAATCCTCTTGACCGGAGCGACTTTCGACGGCCACCGGGCCGTGCAGCTGGGGCTGGGCAGCCGCGTGCTGGATGCCGACGAGGTGCTGCCTGCGGCCCTGGACGCTCGCGCACGACATCGCCGAGAACACCGCGCCGATGTCGGTGGCGGCCAGCAAGCGGTTGCTGTGGGACTCGTTCGACCTCGACCGCGAGGCGTCGGCGCCCGCGAGACCGACATCCACCTGCGCGCTGATGGCCCACGACGACGCCAAGGAGGGGGTGCGGGCCTTCATGGCAGGGCGGACTCCGCAATGGACGGGCAAGCCGGCGGATCCAACCGTCGGCTGATTCAGGCGCGCCGCGAGAGGGAACCCGGCCAGAGTCCGGCTGGGAAGCGATGGCCGATGGGCGCGGTTGACCCAAGTAGGCGATCGCGGGCCTCCGAGTCCGAAGACCTGCCGTGTAGGGGCGCGCCGCGCGTCCATCCCGCCGTACCAAGAGGACGTCGATATGACTGAAAGAACACCATTCACCGCCACCATCCTCGGATCGCCCCGCATCGGCCCCAACCGTGAACTCAAGCGCGCCGTCGAGAAGTACTGGGCGGGCAACCTCGAGCGCGCCGAACTCGAGTCGGTGGCCGCCAAACTGCGCCGCGACACCTGGGAGGCGCTTGCCGCCGCGGGGCTGGATTCCGTTCCTGTGAACACCTTCTCGTACTACGACCAGATGCTGGACACCGCCGTGCTGGTGGGCGCGCTGCCCGCGCGGGTATCCGCAGTGGCCGACGACCTTGACCGGTATTTCGCGGCCGCCCGCGGCAACGACGAGATCGCGCCGCTGGAGATGACGAAGTGGTTCGACACCAACTACCACTACATCGTGCCCGAGATCGGGCCCGACACCCGGTTCGCGCTCAACGCCGACAAGGTGCTCGGTGAGTGGGAAGAGGCTCGCGCACTGGGGATTCCGGCCCGCCCGGTGATCGTCGGCCCGATCACCTTCCTGGCGCTGTCCAAGCCCGTCGACGGAGCGGATGCGCCGATCGACCGGCTCGCCGATCTGGTCGTGGTCTACGGCGAGTTGCTTCAGACGCTCGCGGAGCACGGCGTGGAGTGGGTGCAGATCGACGAGCCCGTGCTGGTGACGGACATCGTCGAGAACGCAGCCGAGCTGGCGTCGCGGACATACGAGTTGCTCGGCAGGCCGGCCAACCGCCCCGCGATATTCGTCGCGACCTACTTCGGCTCGCTCGACGGCGCGCTGCCCGCGCTGGCCCGCACACCGGTGGAGGCCATCGGCGTCGACCTCGTCGCGGGCGGCGTGTCCGCGGTCGCGGCCGTGCCCGAACTCGCCGACAAGCTGCTGGTCGCAGGCGTCGTCGACGGCCGCAACATCTGGGCGCACCAATCTGGAGGCGGCGCTGAGCACGCTGGCCACGCTGTCTGGGTTCGGCCGCGCGCCGTTGCGGTTTCGACGTCCTGCTCGACGATGCACGTGCCGTACTCGCTCGGCCCGGAGTCCGACCTCGACGACGCGCTGCGCAGCTGGCTGGCCTTCGGCGACGAGAAGGTCGCCGAGGTTGCGACGCTTGCCAGGGCACTGCGGGACGGCCGGGACAGCATCGAGGCGGCTATCAAGACGTCGACCGACGCCGCCGCGTCGCGTGGATCAGATCCGCGGCTGCACAACGAGCAGATGCGCGCGAAGCTCGATCGAGGTGCTCGCCTCCGGCGTCCATCGCGGCCCCGCGCAGGACCGGCGCGAGAGCCAGAACGCCCGGCTTGCATCTGCCCGAGCTGCCCACGACGACGATCGGCTCGTATCCCGCAGACGTCGGCGATCCGCAAGGCGCGCGCCGCACTGCGGTCGGGCGACATCGACCAAGCCGAGTACGAGCGCCGGATGAGGGCGGAGATCGCGGACGTCATCAAGCTTCAGGAGGAGCTCGGCATCGACGTCCTCGTGCACGGCGAGCCGGAACGCAACGACATGGTGCAGTACTTCGCCGAACAGCTCGACGGATTCTTCGCCACCGCAGAACGGCTGGGTGCAGTCCTACGGCACCCGGTGCGTGCGCCCACCGATCCTGTACGGCGACGTCGTCCGGCCGCCGCCCCATGACGGTCGACTGGATCACCTATGCCCAGTCGCTGACGGACAAACCGGTCAAGGGGATGCTGACCGGACCGGTCACGATCCTGGCGTGGTCGTTCGTGCGCGACGATCAGCCGCTGGCCGACACCGCCAACCAGATCGCGCTGGCGATCCGCGACGAGACCGTCGATCTGCAGGCGGCGGGCATCGCGATCATCCAGGTCGACGAGCCCGCGCTGCGGGAGCTGTTGCCGCTGCGCGCCAAGGACAAGGAGGAGTATCTGACAGTGGGCGGTCGGGCGCGTTCCGGCTGGCCACGTCGGGGGTGGCCGACGCGACGCAGATCCACACCCACCTGTGCTACTCGGAATTCGGTGAGGTGATCGGGGCGATCGCCGATCTCGACGCCGACGTCACCTCGATCGAGGCGGCACGCTCGCACATGGAGGTGCTCGACGACCTGAACGCGGCGGGGTTCGCCAACAGCGTCGGGCCGGGTGTCTACGACATCCACTCCCCGCGGGTGCCCGGCACCGAGGAGATCGCCGAGTCGCTGCGGGCCGCACTGAGAGCGGTTCCCGCGCAACGGTTGTGGGTCAATCCGGACTGCGGCCTGAAGACACGCAGGCCCGAGGAGGTGACCGCATCGCTGCGGAACATGGTCGCGGCAGCGCACGAGGTGCGCCGCAACCCCTGAGCGGCACTCAGGCGACGGACTCGCCGATCTCCACGCCTGCGGCGCGCATGTCCTCGACGGCCTTGGCTGTCGACTCGGGCGCGACGCCTGCCGTCAGGTCGAGCAGGACCCGGGTGGTGAAACCCGCCCCGACGGCGTCGGCCGCCGTGGCCACCACGCAGTAGTCGGTGGCGATGCCGACGATGTCGACCGCGTCGACGCCCCGCTGCCGCAGCCACGTGGCCATGCGGCACGCCGTCCTCGTCGATGCCTTCGAACCCGCTGTAGGCCGCCGCGTACTGGCCCTTGTGGAACACCGCCTCGACGGCGTCCGGGTCGAACTGCGGATGGAAGTCGGCGCCCGATGTTCCCACCACACAGTGCCGCGGCCATGACTGGGCGAAGTCCGGGTGATCGGAGAAGTGTTCGCCGGGATCGATGTGGAAGTCCTTGGTGGCCACGATGTGTGCGTAGCCGTGATCGCTCGCGAGCAGCTCGGTGATCCCGCGCGCCACGTCGGCACAGCCGGTCACCGCCAGGGACCCGCCCTCGCAGAAGTCGTTCTGAACGTCGACGATGAGCAGCGCCCGCATGTCGTTCAGATTATCCGCCGAACAACAGATACAGCCCGGTGAACGTGTAGCCGACCATCACCAGCATCATCGCCAGCTGACCGGTCAGCTGGTGGCGCTTGGGCAGCAGCCGCAGCGCGCGGTCGTGCGCGGCGATCACCCCGGCGACGTGACCGGCCACCACACACCTGACCTTGATGGTCGCCAGCACCGAAGGGTGAAGGGACAGTATGTAATTCACGTCGGCATCGAGGCCGAGCAGCAGGATGACCGTCTGCTGACCCGCTCGACCAGGTAGGTCAGGTAGTGGGCGAAGACATAGCCGATGACGATCGGGATCAGCGAATGCGCCATCAGCCCGGGCAACTCGCGGCGACGCTGCCTGTCCACACCGCCCGTCGCGCCGCGCCGCCAGCCAGAACGTCGCGGCGACCACCCCGATGAAGACGAGCAGCCCGGCGGTGCGGATCAGCGTGGCCGTCGGCGTCGGATTCCGCAGTGCGTCGTCGATGAAGTTGCGCCACTGCGGCATGGCCGAGAAGCTGTCGAACGCCGTCGACCCCAGCAGCACGGCCAGCAGCGTGACGGTGCCGGGCCGCACCGGCAGCGACGGCAGGTGGTCGAACGGGTTGCCGATCGCGATGCGGCCGTCGGCGTTGCGCCGCAGCGCCGACAGCCGCGACGCCACCACGCTGTACACCTCGAACGGATCCGCCCGCGCGCACCAGCGATCACCGCAACACAGCGCACCGGCCAGAGTGACCGCCAGGTAGATCAGCAGCCAAATGCGGATCGCGCCAAGCGATCCCGGATCAGGGCTCGCGAGTTCCAGCCACACGAACGCGAACAGGCCCAGTACCGCAGGCCAGTAGCCCAACCCCTCCGGGTATGCGCGGCGCAGTGACCGGCCGCCGAGCAGCCGAAGCACCGTGCGCACCGGCGAAAGCACCCGCCACACCGGCCCGAACGACAGCGACAGCGCCACCAGCCCCACCCACATGCAACACGTAGAACACACCGGGAAGCGGATTGTTCGCGTCCTGCGGGCCGAAGAATCCGGCGACCGCGACCCACACCGCGAACAGCAGGCCCGCGATGCCGACCGCCCAGCGCGTGACCGGTGCGTCGACGAACGTCGTGACCCAGGCCGGCAGCGCGCGGCCGGGCTTGTCGGGATCGAACCGCGGCCGCCGCCACGCCAGCGCCACCACCGCGAACGTGAATGTCAGCGCCCACGCCGCACCGATCAGCGCATAGGTGTACGGGATCGGCAGATCCGTCGAGCCGCCCAGGCCGTGGGCCAGTACGCCTACGGACGGATCGGGGTTCACTGCACTTTGATGGTGGCGATCGTGCTTGTTCAGCTGATGCAGCTCGATGTCGACCTTGCCGGGCACGTCGACCGTGAACTGGAACGTCTGGGCCGGCTTGGCCTCGACCTTGAAGGTGTGATCGGGCGTCGAGTGCACGTGCAGCTCGTCGGCCACATCACTGTTGACGTTCATGACGATCGGCTCGTGAAGCTTGGCCTGCAGCTGGTCATTGGTCGGGCGTGACGTTGCCGCCCTGAATCATGACGTCGATGTCGAGCCGATCGGGTGGCGCCTGGTCGTCGGGCAGGTTCGACGGGTTCACCGATGTCGACCCCGACGGACTGGCCGGCGCCGACGCGTTATCGGAGGATTCGCCGGACCCGCCGCATCCCGCGGTGATCAGCGCCGCCGCCGCGAGAGCGATGAGTGCTTTCGATTTCGTCACGGTGATCCATCCTTGCCGGAGCTTTCTGTGTTCTCACTGTGAGGCTCGTCGCTGTCGTCCTTGCGGTCGCGCATCGCGACGTAGATGACCACGGCGACCACGATGATGGCGGGCAGGAAGGCCGGGATCGCGAGCAGCAACGTGTGGTCGGCCAGCACAGTGACGTCTGCGACGCCTGGCTGTCCCGTCATGCCTGGGCGCTGGGCTGCAACTCGGCTTCGGCCGCCGGTGGCCTCGCTTCTGTTGATACGGCCCGCGCCCCAGGTGAGGCCGCCGATCAGGATCAGCGTGCACACCAGCACGATCAGGCAGCCGACCAGCCACAGGGCTTGGGGTACGTCCGGGTTGCGCTCGCGCTGCAGGATCGTGATCTCCTGGACGAACGGCCGTGTCATGGACGCCTCGGCGGGCACCTCTTTCGCGCCGATGCCGGGATCCCCAGCGAGATAGATCGGCACCGCGCTGAACATGTCTCCGTCGTGTACCCGCAGCAGCGTCTTCCAGGTGCCCCACACCGGGACGGGATTGGTGGTGCGGTAGTGGCCGGGGCCGACCTTCTCGAGATTCTCGACGACCTCGCCCCGCTGGTTCTCCAGATGGCCCTGCCACGCGAGGATCGACACCCAGTTGGGGTCATCGCTGACGCAGGTTGGCGGGCGTCAGCTGCACGTCGGCATTCACCTGGCGTTGCCCGCCGGTGGCGGGGACGTCGGTGAGAGTGATTGTGGCCGTGGCGCTTTCGGGGACGTGATAGCGCAGGCCGTTGGCGGTGGCGCCACCGATGGCCAGCACCGTCAGGACGACAACGCCGATACCCAGCGCACGGGACGGCAACTTCCGATCGGTCAGCACCAGTCCGAACATCGCGCCGCAGACGCCGATCAGGATGGCGACCGGGACGGCCATCGCCAGTGCCTCGGGCCACATGCTGGTCGGCCACGGGAAGTGATAGACCGCGTCGATCCACAGCGATTCCAGCCAGAGCCCGATGGTGGCGACGCCCAAGGCCGCTGACGGCGCCGAAGACCAAGGGGCGCTTGATCAACGGCGTCAGGGCGATCAACTCGACGACGACGGCGGGCCCGAGGTACAGCGCGAACCAGTTGATGGGGGCGCCGAGTATCGGACCGACGACAAGCGCGACGCCGCCGCGGAGCGCGATGCGCCAGCAGGGCGGCGATGATCGCCGCGCCGCGACCCAGCATGAGGCGCGCCGCCACCAGGGCGAAGGAGGCTGCGGCGGCGATCAGCATCGGCTCGAACACCTGGCGGAACTGCGGGACGCCGAAGTCGAACTCGATCTGGTACACGGACAGGCCGACGATGATGCCGCCGAAGCCCAGGTACTGGACGAACTTGATGAAGATGCCGCCGGTCGGCGCATCGTCACCCATCGCCTTGAGTCCCTCGTGGTTGAGCATGATCGCCGTCAGGGTGGAGAAGCCCGCGCCGCCGATCATCATCAGGTGCGTCGGACCCCACAGCGTCACGTCCTGGCCGAAGATGCGGTGCCAGATGTCGTCGAGCGGAAAGCCGGTGAGGGCGTACAGGCCGCAGCCGGCCATCAGGATCCCGCCGACGGGCGCATACCAGTTCTTGGTGATGCGCACGGCGGACGCACCGGGCTTGTCGTAGGGCAGCACACACGCCAGGCAGCCCGCGACGAACAACAGGAACAGGCCGAAGAGGATGAAGTAGTGCGCGGGATTGGCCAGCGGTCCCGGGTCGCGGCCTTTGCCGATATGCAGGCTGACATCCCAGATGAACCCGAACAGCGCGCAGATCAGGGTGGTGATGAACAACGCCATCGGCAGGGCCACCCACGACGGTCGGTTGAACTTGCGGCCGGCCCATTCGGCCAGGTTGTTCAGCCACGTGATGCGGCGCTGCCGGTGCAGATAGCCGATCCACAGCAGCCCGAGCGAAACGATCAGGGCGACGACCGACATGCCGATCACCTGGTCGAGCGCTGCACCGCCGCCTTCGTTTCCCTGCGCAATGAACTCCATTGTCATCCCACCCTGTCGCGTGCCAACCAGCCGACCTGACTCGTGAGTAATGTTGCCAGAATCGCCCGACCCGAAACCAGAGGTATCGGATAACTGGCTCACGTCAGGGCGTGAGGACCACCTTGACCATGCCGTCCTCCTTCTTCTGGAACGTCTCGTACGCGTCGGGCGCAGCCGCGAGCGGCAGCCGGTGGGTGGCGAACTGCTCGACGCCGAGCGGATCCGTCGTCGGTGAGCAGCGGCATGATGTCCGGGATCCACTTCTTGACGTTGGCCTGGCCCATCCGCAGCTGAATCTGCTTGTCGAACAGCGTCATCATGTTGATCGGGTCGGCGGCGCCGCCGTACACGCCCGACAGCGAGATGGTGCCGCCCCGTCGCACCAGTGAGATCGCCATATTGAAGGCGGCCAGACGGTCCACGCCGGCGTGCTTCATCACGCGCGGCCGACCGGCGACGGCAGGAATCCGCTGGCGGTCTGCGCGGCCTCGGCGACCGGCGACCCGTGTGCCTCCATGCCGACCGCGTCGATCACCGCGTCGGCGCCGCGTCCGTCGGTGTGGCCCTTCACGACGTCTTCGGCGTCGTCGCTTGCGGAGGTCGATGACGTCGGTGCAATAGTCGCGCGCGCGGTTCAGCCGCTC
The DNA here is from genome assembly GCA_963766945.1 of uncultured Actinomycetota bacterium. Lineage (GTDB taxonomy): Bacteria > Actinomycetota > Actinomycetes > Mycobacteriales > Mycobacteriaceae > Mycobacterium. Next base: position 97,022 of record CAVYCT010000012.1, on the reverse strand, counting down.
GTCGACGAGGTCGACGCCGATTACCCGGCAGTTCTTGCGGTGCGACGCGATCCGGCACGCCATCGAGCCGATCGGCCCGAGACCGAGCACGACCAGCGTGCCGCCGTCGGGCACCTCGGCGTACTCGACGCGCCTGCCACGCCGTTGGCAGTACGTCGGACAGGTAGACATACCGCTCGTCGGGTCCTTCGTGCGGCACCTTGATGTGCGTGTACTGCGCCTGCGGAACCCGCAGATACTCGGCCTGCCCGCCCGCGACCTCGCCGTAGAGCTTGGAGTAACCGAAGAGCGCGGCGCCCGTGCCCTGATCGCGGTTCTGCGTCGTCTCGCATTGGCTCTGCAGCCCGTGGTCGCACATGAAGCAGCGTCCCGCAGCGAGATGTTGAACGGGATGACGACGCGGTCGCCGACGTCGAGTTCGTCGACTTCGCGGCCGACCTCCTCGACGACGCCCATCGCCTCGTGGCCGAGGATGTCGCCCGGGCTCATGAACGCGCCGAGCACCTCGTACAGATGCAGATCGGATCCGCAGATGTTGGTGCTCGTCACGCGAATGATCGCGTCGTTGGGTTCCTTGATCGCCGGGTCGGGAACGGTGTCGACGGAGACCTTCCGCCGTCCCTGCCATGTGACTGCTCGCATCGCCATCCTCCTGAAAGATTCGTCGTTGTTTTCTGGCGTGCCCACACCGGAGACCGGCCAAACCTCGCGTCACGATTGGCACATGTCCGACAGTGGGACCGTCGTCGAATTGCGGGTGCACGGGGTGTCGGGGACGCCGCCCGAGGCGCTGCTGAGCTGTCCGACCGAATTCCTCACCCAGGAGGCCGGCGACAAGTCGGCGGGCTTCTACCGGCGACAGCCGTGGATCGACGACGCCCAGGATGCTGTGGCCGACCGGCAGGCGACGTGGCGCCGCGTGATGGAGGCGTACTCCTGGGGCGGGTTGACGTCCGGTCCGGCCAGCCGCGCGGTCTGGCTGCTGTTCCTGCCGTTCATCTTCGTCAACCTCGCGCACTGGATGCTGCCGCCCGCCACCAAGGGGCGGCGCTCCGCAGCGATCTCGGTGGCGCTGCTGCGCCTGGTCGCGCTGTCGTTCACGCTGACACTGATGCTCGCCGCGGCCGTGGCCGTGATGGACGTAATGGTCTGGCAGTGCGTGGGTTTGGACTACTGCGCCGCGCAATGGGGCCCGCTGTCGGCGCTGGCGTCGATATCCCGGGGCCCGCAGGTCGCGCTGAGCGCCGTGCCGCTCGTCGTGGTGATCGTGGTGTTGTGGCGGCTGGGCAAGGAGAGCACCCGAGTGGTCGGCCGCCCGCCGAACCCGGCCGTCATGGCCGACGAGGTGCCGCTGGAGTCGGACACGTTCTGGTGCGCCGATCCGTCGGTGGTGCGCCTGCGCGCCTGCCACGTGATGGCGTGGACGGCGGGACTCGCCGCGCTCACGGTTGCGGCGCCGTTGAGCTACGCGGTGTCCGCGCTCGGCATGGCACTGCTGGTCGCCAACGCGCGCGATCCTGGCGGTCGCTGTGGTGATGACCGCCTCGAACCGGGCGACGGCACGCGGTGGTACCGGCGCGGACTGGCTGACGCGACCACTGCTGCTGCTGCGCTGGATCTCGGTCGGACTGCTCGTCGTGTCGTTGGTGTGGGTGGCCGCTGTCCACGTCGACTATCCGCCTGCGCCAACACATTTCCCCGGGCTGCGCGGGACGATCTACGTGCTGCTGGGTGTGCAGGTGGTTCTGCTGGTCGCCTTGTTCGTGTTCACCGGACTGTCGATGCGCGGACGGCCGAAGGCAGACGACGTCGCGTGGCGGCCGACGCTGGGCGGGTTCACCGGTCCCTTCGTCGCGTTGATCGCCTGGCTGATCGGCGGCGCGTTCAGCGTCGGTGTCGGGCTGTGGACCGCGCAGGTACTCGGGAACGCGGTGGTGTCCACCGCCGCCGCGCGGGAGCGAGATCGAGCGCAGGGCAACGGCACTCGGCGACCAAGGCGCGACGTTCGCGAGCAGGTTGCGCGAATTGAATGCCGATGCGCCGCTGATCGTGCCGCCGCCGTACCTGTGGGCGGCGATCGCCGTCGTGGTGTTCATCGTGGTGGTGCTCGTGGTCGGGGTGATTGTGTGGTGGCGGGTCATCCCCCGACGGACGACGACCGAACTGCGCGGCGGTGCTCGCCGACTACCCGGAGGCAACCGGAACCGACGCGCGGGCCAAGCAGGTCGCGAAATCCAGGGCACTTGCCTCCCTGACCGATCTCGGCGTCGGCATGATCGGGGCGTTGGCATTGATGACCGTCGCCGTCATGGCCGCACTGGCCACGTGGTACCTGTCGGATTCGGGCGGCTTCGGATCACTGCCTGCATACTCGCCGGTGATCACCAGGGCCAGCGTCTTCATCACGCTGTCGTTGGCGACGGGTCTGGTTCTCGTTGCCGTGCAGGCATATCGGGACCGCCAGATGCGCCGCGTCGTGGGTGTCCTCTGGGATGTCATCACGTTCTGGCCACGCGCGAATCATCCGCTGACGCCGCCGTGTTACGCCGAGCGCACCGTGCCGGAACTGCGCGACCGGCTCGAGGTGTTGGCCGGCGACGCCGATACCCGCGTGGTGCTTGCCGCGCACAGCCAGGGCACCGTGATCGCCGCGGCCACGCTGCTGCAGCACGACGACGCCACCCGGGCGCGGGTGGCCCTGATGACCTTCGGCTCTCCGCTGCGCCGGCTGTATGCGCGAAACTTCCCGGCCTACTTCGGAACCGGGGCGTTGCCGCGGCTCTCGCAGCGGCAGAGTCCGCTGTGGATCAATCTGTGGGCGCGCAGTGATCCGATCGGGTCGTGGGTCAACGACGGGGTGGACCGCACGATGGCCGAAGCGCCCCACGGCGTGGACTTTCGGCTCTACGACGTCGAGAGTCTGGCCCCCAGGCCCGACGGCACCTATCCGCCGATCTGCGGTCACTCGGGGTTCTGGGTCCGCGGCGAATACTACGAGGCGATGGCCGAATTGGAGTCGACGTTGACGCCCGTCGGGGTCGAGACCGACATCACCGGGACGCCACCACCGACCGAGCAGGCGCTGTAAATGCTCAGTCGCTCCACGGCGTGACGGGGCGATCGCGCCGCTCGCCGTCAACGGTCACGTCGAGATGTTCGTCGAAGAAGCACACCATGTCGCGCACCAGCTCGGCGTCGTGCAGCGGCTCGTGGTACGTCCACGCCACATCGCGCGGCCCGTCGGGCACCGAGAGGTAGGACGCGCGGCCCTTGTAGGCGCAGTAGGTCACGGTATCGCTGGGCTCGAGCGGAACGACGACGTCGTCGCGGGGAAGGTAGAAGCGCACCGGCAGCAGCGTCTCGAAAAGCATCGTCGGGCGCCAGGATTCGGCGAGCAGGCGGCCGTCCAGCTCGACGCGCACATGGCGGCTGCTGCGCAGCACGTCGATGCGGCCGAAGGGATCGTGGGGGTGGGCGACGATCGGTTCGTCCTCCTCGCGCCATTCGAACGCATCGAACTGGAGGATGACGTAGTCGGCGAGGTCCGGATCGTCGGGCTGGAAACGCCGCGGCCGCGGCGGTCTCGCCGGCCCGGTGGTCACGTCGAACGCGGCGCCTGGGCAGGTGTGCGTGCCGAACGGGCACACGTCGGGTCCAGGACGGGTCTGACCGTCGTCGGTGGCCGACTCGGCGCCGGCGGGCACCAGCTGCGCCGAGAGCGCCGCGACCGGCACGGCGTAGGTCGGGACGACGCGCCGTGGCTCCCACACCAGCCGGGCGTCTCGGGTGTCGGCGATCGGCTCGCCGGCCAGGCTGACCCGCACCCGCTTGGCGGTGGGCTCCCATCGCAGGGTGTCGAGGCTGCCGATGAGCAGGTCCATCATCCTGACGCCCATCGCGGACCCCTTTCTGTTGAGGGCGGGTCACTTGCGGGGTGGGCGCAAAACAGTCATCGCCGCCCGCATTATCGGCGCCGGAAGGCGGTCCTTGAGCGAAAGCGCGACATTGCCCGCCTCGGTTCGCAGCGGCGTGCCGCGACCGAAGATGCGGTTCAGTGGGCCGCCCGCGGGTTCGAGGTCGAAATGCAGCGGCGGTTTGCCGTCGGCGGCGCCGAGGGCATTGGAGATGACGATGCGCTGGATCTCACTCGTGCCCTCAAAGATGGTGTAGAGCTTGGCATCTCGGTACCACTTCTCGACGGGGTGGTCCGTGATGTAGCCCCAGCCGCCCAAGGTCTGGATGGCGCGTTCGGTGGCCTTGACGGCGACCTCGCTGGCCGCCAGCTTCGACATCGACCCCTCGCCGCGCTCGAACGGCACGCCGCTGGCCGCCATCCATGAGGCGCGCCAGGTCAGCAGACGCGCGCCGTCGAGCGCGGTGGCCAGGTCGGCGAGGGGAAACGCGATGCCCTGGTGGTCGATGATCGGCGCGCCGAAAGCCTCGCGGCGGTTGGCGTACTCGGTTGCGTATTCTATTGCCGCCCTGGCGATCCCGAGCGCCTGCGCGGCGACCATCGGCCGGGTCTGCTCGAAGGTGCCGAGAGTCGCCGAGCCGGAATGCTTGCCGCCTTCGATCGCCTCACGGGCCTTGGCGAGTTTGTGGTCGAGCTTCTCCTGCCCGCCGAGCAAGTGGTCGCCTGGAACGCGGACACCGTCGAACTTCAGCTCCGCGGTGTGCGATGCGCGGCAGCCGAGCTTGTCGAGCTTGCGGACCATCTCCAGGCCCGGCGTGCCGCCGGGCACGACGAACAGCGCCTGCCCCCGGTGGCCGAGTTCCTCGTCGACGACGGCGTTGACGACGTGCACATTGGCGATGCCGCCGTTTCCGATCCACATCTTGTGGCCGTCGATGATCCAGTCGTCACCGTCGCGACGCGCGCGGGTGCGAAGGTTGCGCACATCGCTGCCGCCTTCGGGCTCGGAGATCGCCAGCGCGGCGAGTTTGAGATCGCCAGGTGTGCCAAAGCATTCGGGTGCCCACTGAAGCATCTGTTCGGGCGAGGCCGCCTGGCCGATCGCGGACAGTGCGAGCGCGGGCATCACCACGGCCAGCCCGATACCGGCACAGCCCCAGAACAACTCCTCCATGAACATCGGCAACGACAGGCCGGTCGGGTCGCCGATGAGATCGCGGTAGAACAGCGGGCCGTAGAAGCCGCGGGTCGCCGCCTCCTCGAGCACCGGCCACGGGAACTCCTGGCGCTGGTCGTAGTCGAGCGCCACCGGCCGGACGACGTCGGCGGCGAACTCGTGGGTTCGTCGTGCCAGGTCGTGCTGGGCGGCGGTCGGGGTGATGTCGAAGGTCATCGGGTCTTGTATTAGCCGCGCATCGCCGGATAGCGAAACACTTGTTCACAGAGACAGGCCCCCGGATGCGGGGGGACGCATCGCGGGGGCCCGTCATTTCGGGGGGAGCTACTTCACGTCGACGTACACCGTCTTGTTGAGCACCCGGGTCGCGAAGCTGTCGCCGGGCGTGCTGCTGTCGGTCTGCGTGAACGTCTGGCCGTGGCGTACCGCCACGACGCTGGCTTGGTCGAGTGGGGCATTGCCGATCCGATTGACGATCACGGTGTAGCCCTGGCCTTGGAGGTCGCTGATCGTCTGCTGGGCGTTGCCGGGTCCCGTCGGTGCGGCCTGGGCCGGTGCGGCCAGTCCGATGACGGCGGCTGCCAGTGCGCTCGCGGCGACCGTGGCGAGTCCAAACTTCTTCATCTTCGAGCCTTCATCCTTCTCGCGTTTCGTATTCCGAGCCGGAACTTGTGTCCCGACTCGCGCTGCAGCTGACCCTTTAAACCTGGTGCTCAGAGGGTTTAATTCCGGTGGCAGTAATTGATTGCCGGTTGGCAGGAATTGAGCTGCGGATATGTCGGATGGCCCACGTACGCCGATTGGGATTGGACCGTCTGGTCCGAGATCAGCACACTGGATGCCGATGAAACTCGCCGGTCTGCGGCTGCAGCAGCGCGACGGTGTGACGTGTGGTCCGTCCGTCGCGCTGGTCGCAGGCGCACTCCTCGATGCCGGCCGCGGCGCGGCGTTGGCCGAACCGAATTCCGGGCAGGCGTTGTTCGCGGCCGAACAGGCTCGCATGCACGCCGAGTTGAACAGGATCTGGCCGCGGCGACTGGGCACCACGCCGTCGGGCATGGCGCGTGCACTGACCGCCCAGGGCTCCACGGCCGGCGCCTGCTATCGGTGGCGGCTCTTCCGTGGACGCCGCGACGGGCTGGCCGACGTGCTGAGCGCCGTCGCGAACGACCGGCCTGTTGCGATGCTTCTCGGACGGGTCATCCCGAGGCACTGGGTGCTGATCGTCGACGTCGTCGGGCCGGACCGACGCGATCGAACAGACCTTGGAGTGCTACGAACCCTCGTCGGGGGAGGTGCGGGCGGTGGAGGTGGCCGCCGTGCGACGCGGGCAACTGACCGGGCTGGGTTACCCCAGGCCGTTCGCGTTCGTGCTCCCTCGTTCGAACGTATGATCGAACAGTGGGTGAGCTCCAGTCGATCGGCTATAACGGCCAGCCCGTGCAGCAGCCCTTCCGCCGGGTCGACCCGCCGATCGCCGTGCTCGTCGACCTCGCCGTCGTCTTTCCGCAAGAACCCCACCGGGGCGGCGGCTACAACCCCGCCGGACTGCAGATGCATTCGGTCGTCGAGGGCCGATTGACCTGCTGGGGCGTCTGCGAGCAGGGCTACTGGTGGGGACTGGTCACCTACGAGATCGCTTACGGTGCCCGGCGCAAAGCCGTCACGCACTGGATCCCTGCGTGGACGCTGAAACGGAAGGCGGCTACCTGAACGGTGGCAATCCGCTACTTCTCATCTCAATGGTTCCCAACCTGCTGGCCAGTCGACGCTGCCAGTTGCTCCGGCGTCGGGCCCGCCCGGTCGTAGGCACTGTCGATGAGCGGGCGCTGTTCGGCATCAAGCCCGTCCTTGAGAGGCAGGTGTTGGGTCGGGATCAAGATCGAAGTGATGTTGCCTCGAGTTGTCTTCACGTTGGCCGGATCATCGAGGCGGGCGTCGACATAGTCGTGGATGCTGGTCGCACCCGCCCGGGCGTTCTGCATGGCCAGGTCGTAGTTGGGGGAGGCTGTGTTGGTGGGGAAGTCACTCCACCCGTCGTATTGACGGGCCACCAATATCACCTCGTTCGCGATGTCGGCGGGAATGCCCTGCCCCGTCGGCGACGAACTGGTCATTGCGCGCAAACGTGTCGCCCAACAACACGAACCGCACCCCGGGCGGCGGTGTGTGCTGGGCTAGGTAGGCCGAGACCACCTGCGATCCGAGACTGAATCCGAGCACGGTGTCGCCGGCGCGCAGCGGAGTATTGGCCAGCGCCGCTACTCCCGCGTCATTGTGGAGCCCGTCAGCGGGGTAGGGCACCTTGACGCAGGGACACAACGTGCCGCCCAACTGTTTTTCCGTCACCGAAAACGTGATGCCCATGACGCCGTCGAGGTCAAACGGTTCGACCGTGTAGGTGACGGCATCCGCATGAGCCACAGCGGGATTCAGCGTCAGCGCCACGATGATGCTCGCCATCGCCGTCAAACCCTTGCCTAAGCCACTCATCGCCCACCGGCCTGCCGCATCGGGTGTTGAACACTGCGAGTGCAAACTACCTACCTGACCAACAGTTAACACGGCGCAATATCGACAGCCAGGGTCAGGCGGGCCGTGATCTGACGCGGTGTGTTGAACGCTGGCCGGTCTCGCGCCGCGGCGATCAGCCGCCCACTCAGCCGCTTGCGCAGCAGCACCAACTTCTGGTCGACGGTGTCCAGCCGGGCAAGGAGGGCATGGCCCTCGGTACGCGACAACGCCTCCACGGGAAACGCGGCAACGGCCGTGTAGCCGGCCTCAATTGCATCGAGCGCTTCGATGAGCGCCTCTCTATCCGAACGCATGTTCGAATCATACCGCCGCCTTCCGACACGTGACGGAAGTTATCCACAGCCGCGGCCAGACACCGGCTAGGCCTCGTGGCCTGGCTCCAGGTCACGCACGTCGGCGAACGTGACCAGCTGATCGAACTTGTCCGGGGCATCGCCCGCGACGGGGTTCACCAGGAAGCCGACGTGGTCGCCGAGGTCGTAGCGGTCGAGCACCTCACCGACGAACCAGCCCGCCGCGTCCGTCAGAACCGGCATGTCGTGCGGGCCGGAGCGCCACGGGCAGCGCGCGAACTTGTCCACCTCATCGCCGGTCTCACTGCCGAACAGTCGCGCGAGATCTTTCTGCGTCCGCGGCACGAGATGCACCGCCAGGTGCGTCGCCTGTTGTGCGACGCGGTATGTGTGGTTGCGCTTGGACAGTCCGACCAGAAATCGCGGCGGTCCGATGCTGACCTGGCTGGTGAACCCGACGAGGCAGCCCGCGCGCTCGTCGCCCGACCGCGTGGTGACGACGTACATCGGATAGTCGAGCATGGAGACCAATTTCTCGAAGGCGTCCATCGTCATCCCGTCACTAGGCTTGGCGTATGGCCCGAAAGTACGCGACCGCCGATTCCGTCGACCTGCCCCAGCTGCTCGAGTTCATCCGCCCGCGACATCGCATGGTGCTCAGCACGTTTCGCGCCGACGGATCGCTGCAGAGTTCCCCGGTCACCGGCGGTGTCGACGACGCCGGCCGCATCGTGATCGCGACGCTATCCGCAGCGGGCCAAGTCGGCCAACGTCCGGCGCACCCCGCGTGCGAGCGTCCTGGTGTTGTCCGACGAGTTCAACGACGCCTACGTGCAGGTCGACGGCGACGCCGAGGTGATCGATCTGCCCGACGCTGTCGAACCACTTGTCGACTATTTCCGATCGATCTCCGGCGAACACCCCGACTGGGCGGAATACCGGCAGGCGATGGTGGACCAGGGCAAGTGCCTGATTCGCGTCATGCCGCAGCGCTGGGGCCCGGTGGCTACTGGCGGCTTCCCACCGCAATAGCGGTGTCGACCCCGTCGAGATCGAGGGTGATCGAACCGGCGGGATCGGCGCGGAACTTCCCGGTGCCCGCGGCGTTGGACAACTCGCCGGTGCCCGATGCGATGCGCAGGCTGGCACTGGCGACGCCGTCACGGAACGACCCGTCGTGCAGCAGCACCAGGCCGCCCGCCATCCCGCCGATGGTGCCGGTGATGTGCTCGACGCCGACGTAAAGCGCCGACTTGTCGGGGGCATAGGCCAATAGCCATTTCGTCGTCGATGTGCCCTTGATGTCACCGTCGTATTTCTTGGCGACCATTGCCTCGGTCAGCTTGGTGTCCTCGTCGCCGTCTGCAAAGGGCGTCTCGTCCCAGCTGCCGATCTCGAAGGTGGCCTCGATATGTCTGCTCATCTCCGGTGAGTACCCCCGGCGAGCCGTCGAGAATCGAGAGGCCGATAACTGTGGCCGACGCTGAATGTGGTAGTCAGGCCTGTGGGGCCGCGTTGCGGCCGATAGCTAGTCAAACTATAGTCTGGACACATGTCCAGAGGGTTCGGAGTTTTTGCGTGACACGATTTGTCCAGCTCACCGGCCCTGGATTTAACAACCTATGCGCGTCGTGAGTTGACCATGCGCATCGCTTTGTTGTCATACCGGAGTAAGACCCATTGCGGCGGGCAAGGGGTCTACGTTCGCCACCTGTCCCGCGGCCTCGTCGAACTCGGCCATGAGGTCGAGGTGTTCTCGGGCCAGCCGTATCCCGAGGGCCTCGACCCGCGGGTGCGCCTGACCGAGGTGCCCAGCCTGGACCTGTACCGGGAGCCCGACCCGTTCCGCATCCCGTGGCCCAACGAGATCAAGACGGGCATCGACCTGCTCGAGCTGCTGACGACCTGGACGGCCGGCTTTCCCGAACCCAAGACGTTCAGCCTGCGTGCGGCCCGGATGCTGGCCGACCGGCGCGACGACTTCGACGTGGTGCACGACAACCAGTGCCTCGGCACCGGCCTGCTGAAGATCGCCGAGCTGGGCCTGCCCGTCGTGGCGACGGTGCACCATCCGATCACGCGCGATCGCGTCCTCGACGTGGCGGCCGCGCGGTGGTGGCGCAAGCCGCTGGTGCGGCGGTGGTACGGCTTCGCCGAGATGCAGAAGGACGTCGCGCGCCGGATCCCCGAACTGCTCACCGTCTCGTCGACCTCGGGGACCGACATCGCCGAGGACTTCGCGGTGTCGCCCGATCAGCTCCATGTCGTGCCGCTGGGCGTCGACACCGAGCTGTTCAAGCCGGCCGAGCGACGGGTGCGCAACAGAATCATTGCGATCGCGAGTGCCGATGTGCCACTCAAGGGTGTCGCTCATCTGCTGAACGCGGTCGCGCGGTTGCGCATCGAACGCGATCTCGAACTGCAGCTCGTCGCGAAGCTCGAACCCAACGGACCAACCGAGAAGCTGATCGCCGAACTCGGCATCTCCGACATCGTGCACAGCTCGAGCGGATTGACCGATGCTGAACTCGCCGACCTGCTCGCGTCGGCCGAAGTCGCGTGCATCCCTTCGTTGTACGAAGGTTTCTCGTTGCCCGCGGTGGAGGCGATGGCCAGTGGGACACCGATCGTCGCGAGCCGGGCGGGCGCGCTGCCCGAGGTCGTCGGCTCCGACGGTGAATGTGCGCGGCTGGTCAAGCCTGCGGACGTCGATGAGCTGACCAAGGTGCTCGGCGAGCTGCTCGACTCTCCGCTGGAGCTTCGCCGCCTCGGCGCAAACGGCCGCCAGCGTGCCCTCGACGTGTTCAGCTGGGAATCCGTTGCGGCACAGACTGTTGCGGTCTACGAGCAGGCGCGTGCGCGGGTCGCGGCATGCTGACCGTCGACTTCGACCGGCTCGGTGTCGGGCCCGGCACCAAGGTGATCGACGTGGGCTGCGGTGCGGGCAGGCACACCTTCGAGGCGTACCGGCGTGGCGCCGACGTCGTGGGGTTCGACCAGAGTGTCTCGGACCTGAATGACGTCGACGAGATCCTTCAGGCGATGAAGGACCAGGGCGAGGTGCCCGCGTCGGCCAGGGCCGAGGCTGTCAAGGGCGACGCGCTGGAATTGCCTTTTGCCGACGGCACTTTCGACTGCGTCATCGCCTCGGAAATTCTCGAACACGTCCCGGAGGACGACGCGGCGATCTCTGAGTTGGTGCGTGTCCTGGCGCCCGGCGGCTCGCTGGCGATCACGGTGCCGCGGTGGCTGCCCGAGAAGGTGTGCTGGATTCTTTCCGACGAGTATCACGCCAATGAGGGCGGCCATATCCGGATCTACAAGGCCGATGCGCTGCGCGACAAGGTGCTCGGCCACGGCCTGCGGCTCACCCATACGCACCACGCGCACGCCCTTCATGCGCCCTACTGGTGGCTTAAATGTCTTGTCGGCACCGATAATTCAGATCATCGCGCGGTGCAGGCCTACCACAAGCTCCTGGTGTGGGACATGATGGGCCGCCCGTGGCTCACCCGGACGGCGGAGACGGCGCTGAACCCGCTGATCGGCAAGAGCGTCGCGCTCTACTTCAGAGAAGCCGGTGATGCCCGTTGCTACGGGATGATCTGGCTGACGTTCCGCATGTCTCGGGCGTACTCACGCCGGCGCAATGTCGCCAGACCGCACAGTCGATAGCCGCGACACAGGAACCATCCGGCGCCATCCCGTGGTTCGACGGTGGACACACCGACCCGTGGGACCACGTCGAGAACGCGATGGCGTTGACCGCGGCGGGTCTTCTCGGACCGGCGCGAGGCGGCGTTCGAGTGGTGCCGTAGAACGCAACGCCCGGATGGCTCCTGGCCCATCCAGATTCGCAACGGCGTCATCGAGGATGCCAACAGCGACAGCAACTTCTGCGCCTACATCGCGACAGGCGTCTGGCACCACGTGCTGGTCACCCGTGACCGACGATTCGCCGAGGCGATGTGGCCCGTTGTCACCAAGGCCATCGACTTCGTCCTGGACATGCAGCTATCAGGCGGCGAGATCTCTTGGGCCAGAAGCCCATCCGGTTTGGAGCCCGATGCGCTGTTGACCGGTTGCGCGAGTATCTACCACAGCATCCGGTGCGCGCTGGCGCTTGGCGGACTATTTCGACGACCCCCAGCCGGAGTGGGAGATGGCGGTCGGCCGGCTCGGCCATGCGATCGCCGTGCACCCCGAGTCGTTCGTCCTCAAGGACCGCTGGTCGATGGAGTGGTATTACCCGGTGCTCGGCGGCGCCGTCCGCGGGCCGCAGGCCATGGCGCGCATCGACGAGCGGTGGGATGACTTCGTCGTGCCCGATCTCGGGATCCGCTGCGTCGACGACCGACCGTGGGTCACCGGAGCCGAAACCTGTGAACTGGTAATGGCATTGGACGCCATGGGCGACTCGGCCAGGGCGCACGAGCAGTTCGCGGCGATGCACCATCTGCGCGAGGCAGGACGGCTCCTACTGGACCGGCCTGGTGTATGCCGATGGCAAGCGGTGGCCGGTCGAGCGCACCACGTGGACGGGCGCGTGCCATGATCCTCGCCGCCGACGCGCTGTCGCGGACGACGCCTGCCAACGGCATCTTCCGCGGGACCGACCTGCCGCGCGGCCTCGAGGGCGAGTACGACTGCGAGTGCGCTACCAGCGATCGCTAGCGGCCGCGGGCGGACGCGCACCCGCGCTCCACGTGACGGCGTGATCGACACCCTGCGCGATGCTGACGTTCGTCGCGCGCCGTCGACGGACTGATGACGAAGGTGCGCAACAGGGTTCGCAGTACCACCCGCATCTCCATGGTTGCGAAGGCCGCGCCGATACAGCGCCGTACCCCGCCGCCGTAGGGGATGTATTCGGCGGGGTCGGGCGGCGGGCGAGGAAGCGGTCGGGATCGAAGCGGTCCAGCGTCGGGGAACACGGTCTCGTCGGCGTGCATCAGCCCGATGCCCGCGATGATCGTCTGCTCATGCGGAAGCGTCCACGGGCCGATCTGCATCGTCGGGCTCTTCACCTGCCGGAAAGTGATGTCGACGGAGGGACGGGTGCGCAGGACCTCGAGAACGGTGGCATCCAGAAGCTCGTCGGATCCATCGTCGATGTCGGCGACGAGGCGGTCGAGCAGCTCGGGATGTCGCTGCATCCGCTCCACGCCCAGGCCAGGGCGGTGGCGGTCGTCTCGTGGCCGGCCGCCAGGAAGGTGATCAACTCGTCGGCGATCTCCGACGCGCGTCATCGATGAGCCGTCCTCGTAGCGGCTCTGCAGCATCAACGCCAGCACATCGTCGCGGGCCGCGAGGTCGGGGTCGGCGTGCGCCTTGTCGATCAACCGGTCGACGATCGCGTCGTACTCGCGACGGTACTGGCGGAATCGGCCCCACGGACTCCACCGTCCCCAATCCCATTGCGGCACTGGGATAAGGACGAGGTTCGACCCGAGCCGGATCGCCGGCGGCAACATTTCACGCAGGCGCTCCAGCTCCTCACCGTCGGCGCCCAACACCGCGCGCAACATGACGTTCAGCGTGATGCGCGTCATCCCCGGGCATCGCCGCGAAGGTTCGGCCGTGCGGCCACGACGCGAACTCGGTCGACGGCCTCCTGTTCGACGATTGCCTCGTAGACGGCGAGCCGCCTGCCGTGAAACGGCGGTGTCAGCAGCTTGCGGTGTGCGCGATACCGATCACCGGTCAAGGGCGAACAGCGAATTCGGTCCCATCACCCGGCCCAGGCTGGAGTCGATCGTGTCGGAGACACTCTGGGCTCGGCCATGAACAGTTCGCGGATATGGCCGGGATCGCTGAGGACCACCAGCCGACCGAAAATCGGCACGGTCGACCGTGAAGGCCGACCCGTACCGGCGGCGCAGCATCTTCAGAGCGACCCGGCGATTGGCCAACGCCGCGACACCCTGGATGGCGGCGGGACCCGGGGCCCGGGTGGCAGCTTCACGGTCGCGGCCGGCGAATCGACTCAGTAGCCGTGGTCATGGCGCGGCGACGTATAGCCTGCCGAGACGTCGAGTCGATGTACGGAGGACGTCGGCAGAATACGATCCGCCGCCGGCCAGGGCGCTCAACGGCTAGCGCAGGGCTTCGCCGACGACGCCTGACGTCCGCTCCAGCACCCGCATCGACCCGTCGCCGACACCTCACGGAAGTCGCCGGTGGCGAGCGCGCGCTGGTAGATGTGAAACGGCGCCTGGCCGCCGTCGTTCGGGATCCGGGAACACGTCGTGGATGATCAGCGCGCCGCCGACGTCGACCCACCTGGCCCAGCTGTTGAAGTCTCGCTGCGCCGCCTCCTCGGTGTGGCCGCCGTCAATGAACAACAGCCGCAACGGCATTCGCCAACCGCGGGCAACGACCGGAGACTTCCCGACGATCGCCACGACATGATCGTCCAGCCCGGCGGCATCGAGCGTGTGGCGCAGCGTCGGCAGCGTGTCGAACAGCCCGGTGACCGCGTCGACCATCGACGTCGTCGTGGTACTCCCAGCCCGGCTGGTGTTCCTCGGACCCGTGATGGTGGTCGACGGTGTAGATCACGCCGCCGGTCTGCTGCGCGGCCGCGCCGAGCAGCACCGTGGACTTACCGCAGTACGTGCCGATTTCAACGCCGACGCCGTCGCCCAGATACCGGATGGCAGTGTCGTAGAGCGCGCGGCCTTCGTCGGCGGGCATGAATCCGGTGACCTGCTCGGCGAGGGCGAAGCAGTCGCTGCAGTCGTGCGCTCATCGCTGCTGTCTCTCTTCGCGCAAGCGCTCATCGGTGCGTGTCCCCTCTTCGCGCAAGCGCTCATCGGCGCCCAACTTACCGTTGCTGGTAATAGGCGGTTGTAGTAGCGTCCGGACACGTGTCCGATCCGGTGCTGGAGTCGACTCGGCGCCGTCTGACCGCCAAGCAGGCCGACACCGTCGATCGCCTGGGCCGGGCCGCGATCGACCTCCTGCGCCGAGAGGGATTCGCCGGTCTGACCGTGCGGCGCGTCGCCGCCGAGGCCGGTGTCGGCGCGGCCACCGCCTACACCTACTTCTCCTCCAAGGAACACTTGGTCGCCGAGGTGTTCTGGCGCAGGCTCGCCGCGTCCCCGCCGGCGTCGCACGAATCGCGGCGGATCCGGCCGCGCGCGTCATCGAGGTGCTGCGGCACATCGCGATGCTGGTCGCCGACGAGCCCGAGTTCGCAGGCGCGGTGACCAACGCGCTGCTCGGCAAGGATCCCGACGTCGAGGTGCTGCGGCAGCGCATCGGTCGCGACATCCGCGACCGGCTGAGCGCCGCGCTCGGGACCCGACATCGATCCGGCAGTCATCGACTCGCTGGAGATGCTCTACTCGGGCGCGCTGGTGCGGGCCGGAATGGGATACGCCTCGTACGCCGAAATCGCCGACCGGCTGGAGAAATCCGCGCGGCTGATGCTGCGCTAGCCGCGGGGGCCGAGGATCGCCGTCGCCGCGGCGTAGGCGGGCTCGATGATGTCGCGCACGTCGTGCCCGTCCTCGACGAACAGGCGCAGTCAGTTCGCGCAGGCCGCCGAGCAGGATGAGCGCCAGCGGGCGGGAGATCGGCGGCAGTCTGCGCCCGCCGGAAGCCGGGGCTGTCGGTGAGATCGACGAGCATGTCGGTGAGCGTGCTCCATGGCCAGGCGGTGCAGCGGCATGGCCACGACGCCGAGTGCGGGCGCCTCGCGAATCCAGGCTCAGCGTGATCGCCGGCCGCGACCCGATGTGGTCGACGTAGGCGTCGGCGGCCTGAGCGGATCTGGTTCTGCCATTCGGCCTCGGGGTCGACGGCGGCGCGGATGTTGGCGATCAAGTCCTCGTTGTTCCGCCGCAGCAGCTCGATCAGGCACTCTTCCTTGCTGGCGAACTGCTCGTAGAAGGTGCGCTTGCTGGTGCGGGCGTGCCGGACGATGTCGGCGACGGTGGTGTCGCGGTAGCCGCGCTCACCGATCGATGCGGCCAGCCCGTCGAGCAACCGGTCACGGAACACGTCGGCGGATTCGGCCGACCGCGCGTCGCGCGGACCGTTGTCCACCGCTGTCGTCATCTCGCCTCCCGATCGACCCTTGCGCATGCCTGGTACCAAGCGGTACCGTACTCCACATACCTGCGGTACATCGTAGTACCAGGACACAGTTGCCTAAGGATATGGCTGGGAGTGATTCATCGCATGACGAACGCAGCGACCGTCGAACCGAAAGCCCCTTCGACCCCCGGGCAAGCATGCCGCCGGCAGTGCGCCTGCCGAAGCCCGTTCAGGGCGTGATGCTGTCCGGCTTTCGCCGCTGGTTCCAGCGAAACGCCATGAAGCGATACGGCCCCATCTTCGCCATCAACGTGCCGTTCTTCGGCCGCAGCGTGGTCGTCTCCGACCCTGCGCTGGCGCGGCAGGTGTTCCTCGCCAGCACCGACGACCTGATCAACGTGCAACCCAACCTCAGCAGGATCTTCGGGCCCGGATTCGGTATTCGCGCTGGACGGCAAGGAACACCGCGCCCGCCGCAAGCTGTTGGCTCCGCCGTTCCACGGCCAGAGCATCAAGAACTACGAAAAGATCATCGAAGAGGAGACGCTGCGCGAGACGGCGACGTGGCCCGAGGGCACTCGAATTCCCCACCCTCGAGCCGATGAACAGGATCACGCTGAACGTGATTCTGCGGACGGTCTTCGGCGCCGACGGCGCCGAACTCGACTTCCTGCGCGAGATCATCCCGCCCTGGGCGAAGCTGGGATCGCGGATGGCCACACTGCCGGAGCCGCCGTTCAACACCGGGCGCCGCAGCCCGTGGGGCAGGCTCGCGGAGTTCCGCCGCAACTTCGACCGCACGGTCTTCGAGCTGATCGACAAGGCCGAGGCCGATCCGCGACTCGAGGAGCGCACCGACATCCTCGCGCTGCTGCTGCGCAGCACCTACGAGGACGGCACCCCGATGTCGCGCCAGGACGTGTCCGACGAGCTGCTGACGCTGCTGGGCGCGGGACACGAGACCACCGCGTCGACGCTGGGCTGGGCGTTCGAGCGGCTGCGCCGCCACCCGAAGGTGCTCGCCAAGCTGGTCGAGGAGAACGACGAGGGCGGCAACGAGTACCGCCAGGCGACAATCCAAGAGCTGCAACGGAACCGGACGGTGATCGACTTCTCCGGGCGCCATGTTCAGGCGCCGCATTTCGATCTCGGCGAGTGGCGGATACCGCACGGCTACACGGTGATGATCGCGATCAGCAATGTGCACGCCAACGCCGACGTCTTCCCGAATCCCGAGCGTTTTGACCCGGACCGGTTCGTCGGCACCAGGACACCGACGGCGTGGGTGCCGTTCGGTGGCGGAACCCGGCGCTGCATCGGCGCCGCGTTCGCCAATGTCGAGATGGATGTCGTCCTGCGAACGATATTGCAGCACTTCATAATCGAAACCGACGACGCCCCGGATGAGAAGATCCATTTCCGCGGCATCGCGTTCACACCGAAGGACGGCGGACGCATCGTCGTGCGCCGCCGATGACCCCGTTCGCTAGATTCGTCGAATGAGCCTCGTCGACATGATGAACGGCGCCATGGATGTGACCATCCCTGCGGCGCACAAAATGGGCATCAAGGTCGTCGAGGCCCGCCGCGGTTTCGCGGCGGCGACGGTGCCGTTGGAAGGCAACGGAAATCACTTCGGCGTCGTGTACGCGGGAGTCGAGTTCACCGTCGCCGAGATCCTCGGCGGCATCATCGCGATCGCGAGCTTCGACAGCGCGAAGTACTACCCGCTGGTGAAGAAGGTCGAGATCGAGTTCACCGCGCGCCGCCCGCACCGACCTGCGTGCCGAGGCCGGCCTCGACGAAGCGCGAGCTGAGCCGGATCGAAGCCGAGGCCGCAGAAAGCGGAAAGGCCGACTTCACGCTGGACGCTGTGGTCCGCGATGAAGCCGGCCAAACCGTTGTCGTCACCCGTGGGCTCTATCAGTTACGGGCCCACGGAAAGTAATCTACACTTCCTGCCGCTTCGGCAGCTTCCAGCCCGCCCGCGGGAAGTGGCAGGTGTAGCCGTTCGGGAAGTGCTCCAGATAGTCCTGGTGCTCCGGCTCGGCCTCCCAGAAGTCGCTTGCCGGCGTCACCTCGGTGACGACCTTGCCCGGCCACAGCCCGGACGCGTCGACGTCGGCGATGGTGTCGAGTCGCGACGCGCTTCTGGTCGTCGTCGACGTAGAAGATCGCCGACCGGTAACTGGTGCCGAGGTCGTTGCCCTGGCGGTCCTTCGTCGTCGGGTCGTGGATCTGGAAGAAGAACTCCAGCAGCGCGCGGTAGTCGGTCTGCGCCGGGTCGTAGGTGATCTCGATCGCCTCGGCATGGCCGGGGTGATTGCGGTAGGTGGCGTTGGCGTTCTCGCCGCCGGTGTAGCCGACGCGCGTGCTGACGACGCCGGGCTGCTTGCGGATCAGGTCCTGCATGCCCCAGAAGCAGCCGCCGGCCAGGATCGCCTTCTTGTAGTCGCTCATGCCTGTGCCTCCTCGTTCGAAAACAGCTTCTTGTAGTCGCCGTAACCCTCGGCGTCGAGATCGTCGAGGTGGATGAACCTCAGCGAAGCCGAGTTGATGCAGTAGCGCAACCCTCCCTCGGCTCGCGGGCCGTCGTTGAAGACGTGGCCGAGGTGGCTGTCGCCGTTCGCCGAGCGCACCTCGGTGCGCACCATGAAAAGGGAGCGGTCGCGCTTCTCGACGACGTTGGCCGTCGTCGATGGGCCGAGTGAAGCTCGGCCAGCCGGAGCCGCTGTCGAACTTGTCGACCGAGGCGAACAGCGGCTCGCCGGACACGACGTCGACGTAGATGCCGGGCTCGTGGTTGTCCCAGTACTCGCCGGTGAACGGCCGCTCGGTGCCGTTCTTCTGCGTCACGTGGTACTGCTCCGGCGACAGTGCGTCTGACCGCCGCGGGATTCTTGTTGTATTGCTTGCGTCATAGTGCTCTGTATAACGGCTGGCGTAACGGCTGGTGTTCCTGCGCGGAGATTACGGAAGTGTGATGCGTGCAATCTGCTGCCGCGGCCTCTGCCTGTGTCGTGCTCGCCGTGCTGGGCCGCGCCTGGCGGCGTCGGCGGAGACCGTGGTGCTGCCCGAGCGGCCGGGAGACGCCGGCGTCGTGTTCGTCGACAATCCGGCGATCGTCGACTCCGCAGCCGATGCCCGCCGAATCGTTCAGCCGGCGTCCCCGATCGACCGTGCTGTGACCGTGCACTTCACCACGGGTACGCCCGAGTGCTACGGCGTGCACGCCACCGTCGCCGAGACCGCCGACAGACGGTCAGCCGTCGAGCTGCACGGCGGCACGCTGCCCGAGGCCGTCGGACGCGCGTGCATCATGATCGCCGTCTCCGGCACCGCTCGAGGTGCCGCTGGCAGAGCCCGCTGGGCGACCGGCAGGTTCGTCAGCGTCGTACTGACGCTCGACAAACGTCAGTAGAACGTGTTCTAGTTCTGGGTGTGACGGGTAGCAACTTCAGCCGCGACGAGCTGGCCGCGGCGTTCGAGAAGTTCGAGGCCACCGTGGACCGCGCGGCGGTGACCCGCGACTGGGATCCGTGGGTTGAGCAGTACACACCCGACATCACCTATGTCGAACACGCGGCGGGCACCATGCGCGGACGCGAGCAGGTCCGCACCTGGATCTGGCAGACCATGGAGACCTTCCCCGGCAGCTATATGACGTCGTTCCCGTCGCTGTGGAGCGTCATCGACGAGTCGACCGGCCGGATCATCTGCGAGCTCGACAACCCGATGCGCGACCCCGGCGACGGCACGATCATCAGCGCCACCAACATCTCGATCCTCACCTACGCCGGCGACGGGCTGTGGGGCCGCCAGGAGGACATCTACAACCCGCTGCGTTTCGTCAAGGCGACGGTCAAATGGTGCAGCAAGGCGGCGGAGCTCGGCACGCTGCCCGCCGAGGCGGTCGGCTGGATGCGTCAGTACGGAGGGACCAAGTGACCAAGCGCCCCAGTCTTGTTATCGGCGCCAACGGCTACCTCGGCTCCCACGTCACGCGGCTGTTGGTCGGCGACGGCCACGACGTCCGAGTCATGGTGCGCGCAGGCGCGAACACCATCGGCATCGACGATCTCAACGTGACCAGGTTTCTCGGAGACATCTGGGACAACGACACATTGCGCGACGCCATGGCAGGCGTCGACGACGTCTACTACTGCGTCGTCGACACCAGGGGCTGGTTGCGTGATCCCGCACCGCTGTTCCGCACCAACGTGGACGGCACGCGCAACGTTCTGGAGGTCGCGAAAGACGCAGGGCTGCACAGGTTCATCTTCACCAGCAGCTACGTCACCGTCGGCCGCAGGCGCGGACATACCGCCACCGAGGACGACATGATCGTCGACCGAGGCGGAATGTCGCCGACCAAACGGCTCCGCGGCCTGACGCCGTACGTGCGTTCGCGGGTGCAGGCCGAAGAGATCGTTCTGCAGTATGCGAAGGAAAAGGGCCTGCCCGCCATCGCGATGTGCGTGTCGACCACGTACGGCGCGGGCGACTGGGGAGGTACGCCGCACGGCGCGATCATCGCGGGCACCGCATTCGGCAAGCTCCCGTTCGTGATGGACAAGATCGAGCTCGAGGCGGTGGGGTCGACGACGCGGCGCGCGCGATGATCCTGGCCGCCGAGCACGGCCGCGTCGGCGAGCGCTACCTGATCTCGGAGAAGATGATCGGCAATGCCGAGGTCGTGAGAATCGCCGCCGAGGCGGCGGGAGTGCCTGCGCCGACGAAGAAGATTCCGTTGGCGATGTCCTACGCACTGGCCGCCGCAGGCAGCATCAAAGCGAAGCTGCGTGGCACCGACGAACAACTCTCGATGGGCTCGCTGCGCCTGATGCGGGCCGAAGCGCCCGTGGACTGCACGAAGGCCAGACGCGAACTGGGTTGGCAGCCGCGGCCCGTCGAGGAGTCGATTCGCGAGGCGGCAAAGTTCTGGGTGGGCCTGCGCGAGGCAAGGCGCAAGAGCAGGTCGACTGCGGAAGGCGCCACCGGCTAGCCTGATACCCGGGCATCAAGATCAGATCCGGTGGTGCGAATGGCGAAAGATCCAGCGCAACGCCTGCTTGGCCGAAGTGATGAGTGCCAGACGCTGGAGCGCCTGATTTCGGGAGCCCGCGTCCGGCGAGAGTCAGGTTCTCGTCCTGCGCGGCGAGGCGGGCGTCGGAAAGACCGCACTGCTGGACTATCGTGGTGGAGCGCGCGTCTGGCTTTCGGGTCGCGCGCGCGGCGGGCGTCGAAGCCGAAGTGGAACTCGCCTTCGCCGGTCTGCACCAGCTCTGCGCGCCGACTGCTGGACCGTCTCGAGCAGCTGCCTGCCCCCCAGCGCGAGGCGCTGGCCACGGCGTTCGGACAGAGCGCCGGGCCGGCTCCCGACCGCTTCCTGGTCGGGCTTGCGGTGTTGAGCCTCCTGGCCGCCGCCACCGAGGAACAGCCGCTCCTGTGCGTCGTCGACGATGCGCAGTGGCTGGACGTCGTTTCCGCGCAGACGCTTGCGTTTGTCGCGCGCCGACTGCTGGCCGAACCTGTGGCACTGGTCTTCTCGGTCCGTGACGGCGTCGCCGACGAGCTGGCCGGGCTGCCCGAGCTGGGGATCCGCGGCCTGTCCGACTCGGATGCGCGCGCGCTACTTGGACTCCGTCATCCGTGGCCGCATGGATGAGCGCGTGCGCGACCGGATCATCGCCGAGGCGCGCGGCAATCCGCTGGCGCTGCTGGAGCTGCCTCGCGATCCCGCCGCGATCGGAGGGCGGTTTCGGTCGCCCCGACGCACGGCCCCAGCGGGCCACATCGAGCAGAGCTTCGTGCGACGCATCCAGTCGCTGCCCATGCCGACGCAGCGTCTGCTGCTCGCCGCGGCGGCGGAACCCGTCGGCGACAAGGCCCTGCTGATTCGTGCGGCACGCGGCCTGGGGATCTCGCCGGACGTCGCCGCGCACGCAGAGGCCGAGGGACTGATCGAGATCGGCGCCCGCGTGCGCTTCCGGCACCCGCTGATGCGCTCGGCGGCCTATCTCGCCGCAGACGTCGACGACCGTCGGCAGGCTCACCGCGCGCTCGCCGAGGAGACCGATCCGCAGTCCGATCCGGATCGGCGTGCATGGCACGGCGCCAACGCCGCCTTCGGAACCGACGACTCTGTCGCCGACGAACTGGAGCGATCGGCCGACCGGGCTGCCGCGCGAGGCGGTGTGGCTGCCGCGGCGGCGTTTCTGGAGCGGGCTACGGAGCTGACGACCGATCCGGCGCGGCGCGGAGCCAGGGCCTTGGCCGCCGCAGAGGCGAAGTTCGCGGCCACCTCAGCGGATGCGGCATACGGCTTGCTGGCGATCGCGGAGATGAGTCCACTGGACGACCTGCAGCGTGCGCAGGTAGCGCGCCTTCGTGCCCGGATCGCGTTCGTCCAGAGTCGCGGAGGAGGTGACGGGGCTCCACCGGTCGCCGACACCGCGCTCGGACTCCTTGACGCCGCCCGAGGTCTGGAGGAGCTCGACGACGGCCTTGCGAGGGAGACGTATCTGCGACGCGCTCGGAGCCGCGATGTACGCGGGCCGACTTTGCCCGCAAGGCGGGCCGATAGTCGTGGCCGAACCGGCCCGCCATGCGCCGCCGGGACCGCAACCGCCGCGCCCGAACGATCTCCTGCTGGACGGGCTCTCGCATGCGGTTCACCGACGGCCACGCGGCGAGTCTGCCGACGCTGCGCAACGCGATGACGCGGGTCCTCGAGGCTGCTGCGCGCACCGACGGCGATGTCGCGCGTTCGTTCTGGCAGGGCTTTCCCATCGCGCAGGAGTGTGCTGCGGGTGAACTGTGGGACGACGGCATGTGGCACGACGTCGCGACCACCGCGGTCCGGCTCGCGCGTGAAGCCGGTGCGCTCAGCATGCTCCCGCTCGCACTGGCGACCCGTGCCGGCATCCACGCGTTCGCGGGCGAATTCGACGCGGCGGCAACGTTGCTCGAGGAGGCCAACACGATCGCCGTCGCAACCGGGTATGCGCCGGTGCGGTACCACGCGGTCTCACTGACCGTGTGGCGCGGTGTGGAGTCCGATGCGATGAGGCTGATCGAGGCCGTTTCAGAACGGGCCGCTGCCAGAGGCGAGGGCAGGCTCATCGGCTTGATCGGTTGCTTCACCGCGATACTCAACAACGGTCTCGGTCGCTATCCGGAGGCGCTGCAGCGCCGCGCAAAAGGCGTGCGAACACGAGGACCTCGGCCCCTATCGGTTTTCACTCGCTGAACTCATCGAGGCGGGCGTCCGCTGCGGCGAGCGAGAAGAGGCGGTCGACGCGGTCGCGAGTATGGAGACGCAAGCGGCCGCCGGAACAGATTGGGCTCTTGGCACATTGGCGCGCTGCCGTGCGCTGGTCGCAGACGATGAGACCGCGGAAGAGCCACTACCGCGAGGCGATCGATCGGCTCGGGCGCACCAGGATGCGCGTCTATCTCGCGCGCTCGCATCTCGTGTACGGAGAGTGGCTGCGCCGCGCGCACCGCCGGGTGGACGCCCGCGAGCAGTTGGGCATCGCGCATGAGATGTTCGTCCAGATGGGGGCGGAGGGCTTCGGCGAGCGCGCCCGCCGTGAGCTCCTCGTCACCGGCGAGAAGACCCGCAAACAGCCCGTCGGCTCGGGTGACGGGCTGACCGCGCAGGAGGCGCAGATCGCGCAGCTGGCCGGCGCCGGGCTGACCAACCAGGAGATCGGCGCCCAGTTGTTCATCAGCGCGCACACCGTCGAATGGCACCTGCGAAAGGTCTTCGCCAAGCTCGGCATCAAGTCACGCAGGCAGCTCCGCGGACGGACCGTCACGCCGTAACGTAGCCGTTCGCCCCGACCACGGGAAGACTACGGGTTTCCAAGGGTCCGATCGGCCGTCGAAATCGACAGGCTGGACACATGGAGTTGGCCGACCACACCGCCCTGATCACCGGTGGTACGGCAGGCATCGGCTGGGAATCCGCCCGGCTGATGGCGGCCGAGGGCGCCGACGTCATCATCTCGGGCCGCGATCGCGAGCGCGGCGAAGCGGCGGCCGAGCGGATCGGTGCCGGCGCACGCTTCGTGCAGGCGGACCTGTCCGACATGGATTCGGTGAAGTCGCTGGTGCGGCAGTGCGGAAACGTCGACATCGTCGTCAACAACGCGGCGAACTTCACGGGCGCCGCCACCGTCGACCAAGACGTCGCAATGTTCGAGTCCATCTTCTGCACCAACGTTCGCGGTGCGTACTTTCTCGTCGCAGGGATCGTGCCGGGAATGCTCGCCCGCGGCCGCGGCAGCATCGTCAACATCACCAGCATGGTCGCGTCGAAGGGCGTCGCCGGATGCATCCGGATACAGCGCCTCGAAGGCGGCCCTGGAGTCGTTCACCCGCACCTGGGCCGTCGAATTCGGAAAGCAGGGCGTACGGGTCAACAGCGTCGCCCCCGGCCCGACCCGAACCGAAGGCGTGGCCGCCGAGTGGGGTGAGACCAATGAAGAACTCGGTCGAGCCCTACCCATGGGCCGGACGGCGCACGCGGCCGAGATCGCCGAAGCGGTGCTGTTTCTCGCATCCCCGCGGTCCAGCTTCATCACGGGTTCGACCCTGCATGTCGACGGCGGCGGCAGCGCCGCTTAGGCCGGCTCCGCCAACGGGCCGTCTGACTCTCACGAAAGGCAACGACCGATGTCGCACTATACGCTCGACCACGCCGCCGACGTGTTCCTCGCCGTGCGGGATCGATTGTTCGGCATAGCATTCCGAATCCTCAACAACTGCGCCGAGGCCGAAGACATCGTGCAGGAGGCCTGGCTGCGCTGGCAGACGTGCGACCGCAGCGTGGTCCTCGACCCGCTCGCCTTCTTGTCCACCACGACCAAGCGGCTCTGCATCAACGCGATGCAGTCCGCGCGTGCCCGCCGCGAAATCTACACCGGTCCATGGCTTCCCGATGCGGTGGACACCAGTGCCGACCCGCAGCTGGGCGTCGAACGGGACGAAGCGCTGGAATTCGCCGCGCTCACTCTCCTCGAGAGATTGTCGCCGACGGAGCGGGCCGCGTACGTCCTGCGGGAGGCCTTCGGCTACGCGTATCCCGACATCGCCGTAGTCGTGTCGGTATCAGTGCCGAATGCGCGCCAACTCGTCAGTCGCGCACGCAAGCACCTGGCGACCAGACGGCGCGAGCCTGCAAACGGCGCACGAGCACAAGCGGCTGCACATGGCGTTGGCGGGCGCCGCGCGCACGGGCGACCTGGCGACTCTGGAGAACGTGTTCGCGCAGGACGTCGCGCTGGCTGCCTGATCAGCGGGTGGTGCTCCTTCCGTCCGCGCTGAGCCGGAACAGCGCCATGGCGTTCGCGTCGAGGATCGCGTGCGCCTCGCCGGGGTCGGCGACATCCATCACGTACTCGACGGCCCTGACGAAGGTATCGCCGTCCTCGTAGGGAAAATCGGTGCCGAGCAGGATGCGGTCGGCGCCGAATGTGTCGATGGCGCAGCGCAGTGCGGGCCCGTGGCAGTGGCTGACGGAGTCGTACCACAGGCGGTGCACGGCCTGACTCGGCTGCTCCGGGGTGTCAGGCGCCTCCCACGTGACGTGATCGTCGGCCCGGAGGGTGATCAGCGGCAACGCACCGCCGAGATGGGAGCAGATGATCTTCACTCCCGGATACCGCTGAAGGTGCCCGGAGGTGATCAACTGCATGGCCGCGATGGTGTCCTCGAACGGCGCACCCACCATCCACGTGATCCGATGTTCGCTGACCAGCGGCGAGCATGCCCCGTTTCCCGCCGGATGCAGGTAGAGGACCGCGCCTCGGCGATCGAGCTCGGCAAAGATGGGCTCGAAATCCGGGTCGGTGATCGCACGGTCGAGGACGCTGGTGTTCATGGTCACGCCGACCATCCCCAATTCGTCTAGCGCACGGCATATTTCGGCGACCGCCGCATCGATGTGGGGCATCGGTGTGGCGGCGAACGCGCGGAAGCGATCCGGCTTCGCGGTCACCAGGGCGGCATACTCGTCGTTGACGTAGCGCGCCGCGGCCAGTGCGCGGACCTCGTCGGCCCCGTACGGTAACTGCGGTGCGGCCGACAGCACCTGGAGGTCGATCGCCGCGCGATCCATCAGTCTCAGCCGCGTATCGAGTTCGGCGCCACCGCCCGCGCCGATCCCTCGCTGGGTGGCGGTGTCGGTTCTGCCCAGGTCCACGAGCATGTCGAGGTAGCTGTCGGTCCAGTAGTGCGCATGCACGTCGATCCGCATGGCTTCCAACGCTATTCGGTTGAACGGCGCGCCGAGCGGTGTTTAGTGGATGCGGGCGATATCGGTGTGGGGCTAGCCTCGGATGGCGTGACCGAGAAACTGCACGTCGATCTGTCCGGCGCACCCCAGACGATGCTCGCGACGTTCTACGCCAAGGCGCTGGACGCCGACCTGCCGAAGCCGATCCTCGGTGATCGGTTCGCAAAGGAGATCGTCGACCGGATCGACTACGACTGGTCGAAGACGTCGATCACCAAGGCGAACTCACCGTCGGTGACGACCCGCAGCGCGCACTTCGACAACTGGGCGCGCCAATTCCTGGCGGCGCACCCTGACGCGGTTGTGGTGCACCTGGGTTGCGGACTCGACGCCCGGGTGTTCCGGCTCGATCCCGGTCCCGGCGTCGAGTGGTTCGACGTCGATTACCCCGACGTCGCCGACCTGCGCAGGCAGCTCTATCCGAGCCGCGACCACTACCACGTCATCGCCGCCTCGGTCACCGATCCGATGTGGTTGGCAGAGGTGCCTTGCGACCGGCCGACGCTGATGATCGGCGAGGGACTCACCATGTACCTCACCGAGTCGGACGGCATCGCCCTGCTGCGCCGCATCGTCGACACATTCCCGTCGGGTGAGCTGCAGTTCGACGCCTTCAACCGGCTGGGCATCAAGTCCCAGTGGATGAACGCGGTGGTGCGCCGGTCCGGCTCGACGCTGCATTGGGGCGTCAACAGTGCCGAGGACATCCTCCGGGCGGTGCCGGGGGTGCGGCTGCTGGCCTGGGAGTCCCCATTCGACTCCGAGACCTTTCAAGACGTGGCCTGGTACTACCGGCTGATGGCCACCGTGATGTCACGGGTGCCGTCGTGGCGCTACATGGCCCAGTACCACCGCTACGCGTTCTGAGCCCGCATTCCCAGCACGGGCTGCCGACGTCGACCGTCGCAGAACGTCGCGGACCATGGCCAGCGGCCACGGCCGTCGGCCCACACAAGCTGAAGCGCCCGTACGTCGGGACCACCCACCTCGATCGCCCAGCCCATGTGAACATCCGGATGATCGACCTCCACGATCTCGACGAGGGGGCCGTCGGGCACCCTGATCTGCTCGCCGGGCGCCAACGCGAGGCCGCGGAGGGCATCGCCGGTGACCTTGTTGAGCAGTCGGCACGCTCGTGGTGGCGAAACACCGGTGACCAGCAACTCGGGCTGGCCCCAGTCGTGCAGCCCGATCGTGTAAGCCCATGGGGTTGGCTCACTTTCGACGTACTGAACAGCCCAGCCGTTCTTGAGCATCTTCGTGCGCAACACACCTGCGTAGTCATCGCGGGTGGCGTTCGGGTGGTCGCACAACCAACACATCGGAGCCGTACCTTCCTGTCGTCGGTACGGACAGCTTGCCGCGGCGGTCCGACAAGCGCGGTCTAGGCGGGCTTGAGCTCGGCGATGACTTCGGCGTAGAGGCGGGCCTTGATGGCGCCGAACACCGCACCGGCCTTCGGCGCGCGTTCTTCGGCAAGCGCGACGGCCGCGTCGACGACCTCACCTTCGCCCGCGGTGGCAGCGACGATGCCGGCCTCGAGGGCATCCTCGCCGCCGTAGCGACGGCCCGTCGTCATCGCCTCGTGCGCGGTCGCGATCGGCAGCCGGCTTCGGATCAACGCGTTCATGCCCGCGGTGAACGGGATGCCGAGATCGACCTCGGGCAGACACCAATAGCCACGGTCGGCACGCATCACGATCAGGTCATGGGCCAGCGTCAGCATCGCCCCTGCGGCGAATGCGTGTCCCTGGACCGCGGCGACGATCGGTGCGGGAAACGCCAGCACGCGGGCGAACAAGGCGTGCACATCGGCCAGGTTGGCCTCGGATGCGTCTGCGTTGGCCGCCATGAAATCCAAGTCCAGTCCGTTGGAGTAGAACTTGCCCCCGCCCGTGGTGACCAGAGCTTTGGGGACCCTGTCCCCGCCTGCGGCCTCCACCTCGTCCAGTGCGGCGTTGATCTCCGTCAATCGGTCGGGGTGAAACCGGTTTTCGTCGTCGCCGAGCGTCAACACGAACACCGCGCCCCGCTGCGCAAGATTGGCCATCTGGCGATTACACCACCGGCAGGACAGTCGCTTCTGCTCTTCTTTTCCGATGACGCGGGAGCCGTCGAGCATCAGCTCGCCGAATGGCGGGTCGACGGCATCGCGGCCACGCCCGTCGGTCGCGCCGCGTGGTTCAAGGACAGCGAAGGGAACGTGCTCACGATCAGCCAGCTCGGCTGAGTGCCAGAATTGGACGGTGCCCGCAGCAGGACTCGTCAACGGCCGCGTCTCTGGTTGGTTCGCCGACTATCCGCCTCCGCGCCCGCCGCTGCCCGGTGACCGCGACGCCGACGTGTGCATCGTCGGGGCCGGCTATACCGGGCTGTGGACCGCCTACTACCTCAAGCGGGCCGACCCGTCGCTGCGCATCGTCGTGCTGGAGGCGCGATTCGCCGGGTTCGGCGCGTCGGGCCGTAACGGTGGCTGGCTGTCGGGGCTGGTGCCGGGGGACCGCAACCGGATGGCGAAACTGTACGGCCGCGACCGCGTGCTGGCCTGGCAGCGTGCCCTCAACGACGCCGTCGACGAGGTCATCGACGTCGCCGAGCGTGAGGACATCGACGCGGGCATCGTCAAGGGCGGGACGCTGGAGGTCGCCCGCAACCCGGCGCAGGCCTCGCGGCTGGCCGCCGCGATCGACGAGGAGATCGGTTGGAAGGTCGACGGCATCGCCGCGCTGACGAAAGATGAAGCGGCCGAACGTATTCGGCTCGACGGTGTGGTGTCGGCCTATCACAATCCGCATTGCGCGCGGGTGCAGCCCGCCTGGCTGGCGCGCGGGCTGGCCGACGCCGTCGAACGGCTCGGCGTCGAAATCTACGAGATGTCGCCCGCCACGGCGATCGAGGCTCAGCGGGTCAGCACTGCACGCGGAGCGGTGCGCGCACCCGTGGTGCTGCGGGCCACCGAGGGCTTCACCGCGTCGTTGCCCCGACTGCGGCGACGATGGCTGCCGATGAACAGCTCGATGATCGCCACCGATCCCATCCCAGAGGACATCTGGGAGTCGATCGGCTGGCGCGGCCGCGAAACAGTCGGAGACACCGCACACGGCTTCTTCTACGCGCAGCGCACCGTCGATGACCGCATCGCGATCGGCGGCCGCAGCGTGCCGTACCGGTTCGGCTCACGGACCGATGTCGACGGCCGGGTGCCCGAACGCACCATCAAAAACCTCGACCGCGGTTCTGCACGCGATACTTCCGCAGATCCGCGACATCCCGATCGCGCGCGCCTGGTGCGGTGTGCTGGCCGTGCCCCGCGACTGGGAAGCTTCGGTATCTTTCGACAAGGCAACGGGTTTGGGCGCGGCGGGCGGATATGTCGGGCACGGCGTCACGGCCACCAACCTGGCCGGCCGCACGCTGGCCGACCTGGTGCTGGACAGGCGCACCCCGCTGTCCGAGCTGCCGTGGGTCGGGCACACCTCGCGCAATTGGGAGCCCGAACCCCTGCGCTGGCTGGGTGTCCGCGGCATGTACCTCGCTTACAAGGCGGCGGACTGGCACGAGACGCGAGGCCGGAAGACGACATCGCCGATCGCCGTCGTCGCCGACAAGATCGCGGGACGGCCCTAACGCGTCTCGGCTCTATCCTTCAGCCGCGCGAGCGTGCGCTTCATGTGCTCGGTGTTGGTCGTCGGGCGGTCCATCACGCCCGTGGCGAAGCCGCCGGGCTTCACGAACCAGCCGGGTCGGCGGTCCCACATCTGTTCGGTGACCCGGCAGCCGCCGTCCGCTGGATCCGCGGCGGGGCTGATGTCGTAGCGCCAGTGTGCGACCGGTATCCCCAGGTACACGACATCGAAGGCGAAGGCGCTTCCCGGGTCGGCGTCGGTGACGGTGCAGGTCGTCGTCCAGCGCTCGGACTCCGTTGCGGTTCGTTCCCCGAAACACCGCGCCGGGACGTCGCCGCGGTGCCCTTGCGCCACTTCATCGCCGCCGCCTCCTCGGCGCATGACGCCAACGTCGGAAGGTCGGTGATCAGGCCGTACACGGTGTGGGCGTCCGCCTTGATGGCGACCTCGGCCTGTGCTGCGGCCTGTCCCTTCTCGGTCATGCGGTGATGGTATCGACGGGCGAGGAATCAGGGGCGGGACTGGCGACGTTGCCACTTCTATGAGCGAGCGACCCGTACTCGAGCCCACCGATGCACATCCCATCACCGTCCAACCGACCGGCAAGCACGTCACCGTGCGGGTGAACGGCGAGGTCGTGGCCGAATCCGATGCCGCGTTGACGCTGCAGGAGTCGACCTACCCGGCGGTGCAGTACATACCGTCGAGTGATGTCGTGCAGTCCGTGCTGCGTAACAGCGACACCGAGACGTACTGCCCCTTCAAGGGCGACGCGAGCTACTACCACGTCGTCACCGCCGCGGGAGACACCGTCGAGGATGCGATCTGGAGGTATGACAAGCCCTATCCCGCGGTGGCCCAGATCGCCGGTCATGTCGCGTTCTATTCGGACAAGGCGGACGTCACCGTCGCATAGCCTGATCCGGTGCATCGCTGCGTCAGCATCGTGTTCGACGGGTCGGCCAGTCCGGGTTTGACACTGTCACCGATGCGCCGCGGGCGGGGCGACCCGTGCTATCACGATGCGCCCGACGGCGCGATCTGGCGGACGAGCCTGATGCGCAGCGGGCCGGTCAGCGCGCGCATCACGAAGTCGGCGCCCGACACCGTCGACTGCGAGGCGTGGGGCGCGGGTGCGACGGAATTCACCGAAACGCTGCCCGCGCAACTCGGATTCGATGACGACGCATCGGGTTTCGAACCCGGCGAACCGACCATCGCCGCCGCGCATCGACGCGTACCGCATCTGCGGCTCGGCCGCACCGACCGGGTGCTGGAGGCGCTGATCCCTGCCGTCCTCGAACAGCGCGTGTACGGCAAGGACGCCCGCCGCGCGTGGCGCGCGCTGGTGACGAAGTTCGGCTCGCCCGCGCCAGGGCCTGCACCGGCCCACATGCGGGTGCCGCCGTCGGGCGAGGTGTGGCGGCGCATCCCGTCGTGGGAGTTCCACCGCGCCAACGTCGACCCCGGCCGGGCCCGCACCGTCGTCGGCTGCGCGCAACGCGCGGACTCGCTCGAGCGGCTGGTCGCACGCCCGCCGGAGCAGGCGCGTGCGGCGATGATGTCGCTGCCCGGTGTCGGGCGAATGGACCGCCGCCGAGACGGCTCAACGCGCCTTCGGCGACGCCGACGCGCTGTCCGTCGGCGACTATCACCTGGCGAAGTTGGTCGGCTGGTGGCTTGCTCGGGCATCCGATCGACGACCCCGCGATGGTCGAGCTCCTCGAGCCGCTGCGACCGCACCGCCACCGCGCGGTCCGGCTGCTGGAGGTCGGCCGGGCCCGCCGCACCCTGCGCGCCGCGCGGCCCGGCAGGCGATACCGAACCTGCGCGCGATCTAGTCCAGCGCCACGCATTACCTGCGCGGCGCTGATGGGTACACGGAGCCTGATGACCACCTTCACCATTCCCGGCCTGTCCAGACAAGACAGGCAACAAAGTCGCCGACCTGCTGCAGAAGCAGCTGAGCACCTACAACGACCTGCACCTGACGCTCAAGCACGTGCACTGGAACGTCGTCGGCCCGAACTTCATCGGCGTGCACGAGATGATCGACCCTCAGGTCGAACTCGTACGCGGCTACGCCGACGAGGTCGGCCGAGCGCATTGCCGCCCTGGGCAAGTCGCCGCAGGGCACGCCCGGAGCGATCCTCAAGGACCGCACCTGGGACGACTACTCCGTCGAGCGCGACACCGTGCAGGCGCACCTGGCGGCACTCGATCTCGTCTACACCGGCGTCATCGAGGACACCCGCAAGTGCATCGACACGCTCGAGGACCTCGACCTGGTGTCGCAGGACATGATCATCGGCCACGCCGGCGAGCTGGAGAAGTTCCAGTGGTTCGTGCGCGCGCACCTGGAGAACTCGGGTGGTCAGCTGGCCAACCAGGGCGCGAAGACAGAGAAGGCCGCCGCCATCAAGGGCGAAGAAGAAGGCGCCGGTCAAGTAGTCGGAGTGTCCTCCAGCGCATCGTCGCGCACCGGCTGGTCGGCGAGTTCGTCCGATCCAGCCGAACAGGTACGGGTAGGCGATACCGGCGATCGCGGCGCCGACCAGTGGCGCCAGCCAGAACACCCACAGCTGCAGCCGGTGCGCCGTCGCCGTTGAAGAACGCGACGCCGGTCGATCGCGCCGGGTTCACCGACGTGTTCGAGATCGGGATCGAGATCAGGTGGATCAGCGTCAGCGTGAGGCCGATTGAGATGCCCGCGAAGCCTTTTGACGCCGTCCAGCGGTCGTCGGTCGAGCCCGAGGATGACCAGCAGGAAGATGCCGGTCAGAACGACCTCGGTGAGGATGCACGGCCCACATCGAGTAGCCGCCGGGGGAGTGTTCGCCGTAACCGTTGGCGGCCATGTTGCCCGTCGCGGTCCAGCCGTCCTTGCCCTTGGCGATGATGTAGATCACCATGCCTGCGGCCAGGCCGCCGATCACCTGGGTGACCCAGTACGCGGGCAGCGCCTTCCACTCCACCCGACGGGCCAATGCGGCGCCGAGGGTCACGGCGGGGTTGAAGTGGCCGCCGGAGATCGTGCCGAACGCGTACACGCCGGTGAGCACCGTCAGGCCGAACGCCAGTGCGACGCCGAGGAAGCCGATGCCGACCGAGATTCCGTCGGACGCGAACTTCGCGGCGAACACTGCGCTGCCGCAGCCGCCGAGGACCAACCAGAATGTTCCGATGAACTCCGCTGCCAATCGGTGCAGCATTGTGGGTTCGCGCATGCGTTGAGGGTCACATGCCCCGCGTCAACACAGAGCCATCGTGTCCGAATCGTTCTGCGATGGAAATCAACGCGACGGCGACGTGACCGACTCGCGTCCGTCGACGGGCTATCGAGGGCCCTGACCGCGTCACGGGTTTCCGCCGTCGCCGGTGCGCTTGTCCTCGGCGGCGGCGCTCTCGCGGTCCAGGCGCTGCGCACGGTAGATCGATACGTTGGTGCGGCTGATCAGCAGGTACGCGATGCCGACCGCGACCATGGCGCACGGAACGACCGAGAACGAGCCCGTCATTTCGGCGACCATGATCATCACCGCCAGCGGTGCGTGCGCCACGCTTCCGAAGCACGCCATCATCCCGACGACGACGAATACCGCCGGGCTGTCGGGGATGCCGGGCGCGTGGATCAAGTCACCCAGCCGCCAGATCGCCGCACCGAGGAACGCGCCGATCACGATGCCCGGCCCGAAAATGCCGCCCGATCCCCCGGTGCCGATCGACAATGACGTCGCGACGATCTTGGCGATCGGCAGAATCAACACGATCCACAGCGGGATCGCCATCAGTGTGTCGGTGTCGGCGGCTTTCTGCGCCCACCCGTAACCGCTGGCGAGAATCTGCGGAATCACCAGCGCCAGCAGGCCGACCGCGAGACCGCCGAGCGCCGGTTTGATGATCTTGTTTCCGGGCAGCCGCGCAGTGAGCGCCACCGTGCCGTAGAAAATGCGCGCGTACAGATAGCCGACGCCTGCCGCGACGATGCCGAGCACCAGGAACCAGCTCAGGTCCAGCGGGTGGTCGAACCGGAAGTCCGCGGCGACGAATCCGAAAAGCGGATCGAATCCGAGGAACGACCCGAAAACCGCATACGCGGTCGCCGACGTGATGAAGCCCGGAATCAGCGCCTTGTAGTCGAAATCCTCGCGGTACACGATCGAGGCGGCCAGCACGGCGCCGCCCAGTGGCGCACCGAAGATCGCGCCGATGCCCGAACCGATGCCGAGCGAAACCGCGATGCGACCGTCGGCGTCGGACAGGTTGAGCCAACGTGTCAGCAGCGATCCGAAACCCGCCGAGATCTGTGCGGCCGGCCCCTCGCGACCCGCCGAACCGCCCGACCCGATGGTCAGCGCGCTGGAGATCGTCTTGACCACGATCGCCCGAACACGGATCGCGCGCGGGTCGGTGTGTACGGCTTCGATCGCGCTGTCGGTGCCGTGCCCCTCCGCCTCGGGCGCGAACTTCGCGACGAGCAACGCCGACACCAGCGCGCCACCGAACGTCACCAGCGGAATCGCCCACGGCCGCTCGAAGCCCGTCGAGCCGGGATCGCCGCCGTCGCCGACCGGCTTGGGGATGTCATACCCGGCGAGGTCGCCGAGCAGGAAGCGGCCTGCGTAGTCGAGCGCGAGGTAGAACACCACCGCGCCGAGTCCGGCGATGATGCCGATCGATATGCCGAGGATCAGCCACTTGCGCAGATAGCCCGGAGCGCCGAATGAATCCGCCCAGCCCGCCGCCGGTTTCGCGGGTGTGGGGCATGGTCGGTGATGCTAGCGCGAAACTGCGCGGTAGGCGGTGAGACGGGCGATGATGGCGACCTGCCCGTCGGGGCCGATCGCCTGCGCCTCGGCGATCCCGCTGCTGCGACCGACACGTAAAGCCGTTCCGACATAACGTGATTCGGCGCCGCTGCGGAACTGCTTGATGAAGTTCACCCGAAGCGACGCGGTGCGCAGCGGCCGATCGCCGGAGTCGGCGTTGATCGCGGCCGAGGCGACCAGCTCCGCCGCCATCGCCGATACGCCGCCGTGCACGATGCCGAGGCTGTTGTTCAGCACCGGGTCGGCCAACTGCTGGAGGACCTTGGCCGCGCCCCCGCTCTCCGCGACCCGAACGGCCATCCGATCGCTGAGTGCGCCGGGCGGCAGCGGACCGGTCGGGCCGTCGGGGAAGGGCGTGAGGTGTCCCGGTGTGCTGATGTAGAAGGAGCGCACGGTGGCCGTGGCCAGTGTGGTGCCGCGGTGGGTGAACTCGCACAGCCCCAACGCGACGTCGCTCTTCGCGCCGAACGGTCGCGCCGTTCCGACGACGGGGACGTCGGGAGCCGCGTCGATGACATCCAGCGCGCCGGGATCGACCTCCAGCGACAGCTCGCTGGACACCGTCCACTCGCCGGGTCCCCGGCGGTGGTGGTTGACCAGACCGCCGACGTGATCGACGAGCATCGCCAGCGGCGCGATCGTCGGCGCGCCGGTCAGCGGGTTGATCATGCCGCCCGCGGGGATCGAGGCCACGCAGCCGTGCGGGCCTTCCTCGGACGTCACGATCCCGAACCGGCCCAGCGGGGTGTTCAGCGGATGCGACATCGCGGTATAGCGTGACTGGCAGGCACCTGCGCAGATACCCCCTAGGGGTATATAGTGGCGATCATGACCGAGGTCGACCACACCCAACATCGACGCCGGCGCCACGCCGGCCACGAAGGCGGCGGCGGCCACGACTGCCATGGCGGGCACGCGGGCCACGGCGGGCACGGTGATCACGTCGCGCAGTTCCGCCGGCTGTTCTGGATCATGCTCGTGCTCGCCGCTCCCGACGGTGGCGCTGTCGGGCATGTTCGCGATGATCCTCGGCTACGCCGTGCCGGACTTCCCCGGCGCCCGATGGGTGTCGCCGGTGCTGGGCACCGTGATGTACTTCTGGGGCGGCCGGCCGTTCCTCACCGGCGGGATCAGTGAAATCCGTTCGCGCGCACCGGGAATGATGCTGCTGATCGGGCTGGCCATCACGGTGGCGTTCGTCTCGTCGTGGGGCGCGAGCCTCGGCGTGCTGGACCACCAGCTGGACTTCTGGTGGGAGCTGGCGCTGCTGATCGTGATCATGCTGCTCGGCCACTGGATCGAGATGCGGTCGCTGGCGCAGACCACCTCGGCGCTGGACTCGCTGGCCGCGCTGCTGCCCGACGAGGCCGAGCGCGTCGTGGCGGCGACGGCAACGACAGAGACCGTTGCGCCGTCCGAGCTTGCGGTCGGCGACGTGGTGATCGTGCGGCCCGGCGGCAGCGTGCCCGCCGACGGCGAGATCGTCGACGGCTCCGCGGACATCGACGAGTCGATGGTGACCGGCGAATCCCGCCCGGTGCGCCGGGCCGTCGGCGACAGCGTCGTCGCGGGCACCGTCGCCACCGACTCCGGGCTGCGCGTGCGAGGTGACCGCCGTCGGCGACGACACCGCCCTGGCCGGCATCCAGCGCCTGGTGACCGAGGCGCAGAACTCGTCGTCGCGGGCGCAGCGGCTCGCCGACAAGGCCGCGGGCTGGCTGTTCTGGTTCGCGCTCTCGGCCGCGATCATCACCGCGATCGTGTGGGGCTTCCTCGGGCAGCCCGAGGAGGCCGTCGTCCGGACCATCACCGTGCTGGTGATCGCCTGCCCGCACGCGCTCGGCCTGGCGATCCCGCTGGTGGTGTCGATCGCGACCGAGCGTGCCGCCCGCGGCGGGGTGCTGATCAAGGACCGCCTCGCGCTGGAGAGCATGCGCACCGTCGGCGCGGTGCTGTTCGACAAGACCGGCACGCTGACCAAGGGCGAGCCGACCGTCACCGCGATCGCGACCACAGGCGCGGCACACCGACGAGCAGGTGCTGGCGCTGGCCGCCGCGGCCGAGTCCGACTCCGAGCACCCGCTGGCCAGGGCCATCGTCGAGGCCGCCCGCCGCCGCGAGCTCGCCGATACCGCCGTCCTCGGACTTCAGCTCGTCGCCTGCCGTCGGGGTGACCGCGACGGTCGACGGCCGCCGGGTCCGCGTCGGCGGCCCGCGACTGCTGGACGAGGCCGGCCAGGCCGCGATGCCCGAGGCGGCCCCGTGGCGCGACGAGGGCGCGATCGTGCTGCACGTGCTCGTCGACGGCGCGGTGGTCGGCGCGCTGAAGCTGGCCGACGAGGTCCGGCCGGAGTCGCGCCAGGCCGTCGACGCGCTGCACAAGCTCGGCATCAAGGTGGTGATGATCACCGGCGATGCCGAGGCGGTGGCGCGGGCCGTGGCCGACGACCTGGGCATCGACCGCGTGTTCGCCGGTGTGCGGCCGGGGGACAAGGCCGCCAAGGTCGCCGAGCTGCAGCAGGAGGGGCTCGGCGGGAGGCGGGTGGAGACACAGTCGCGTTCGTCGGCGACGGCGTCAACGACGCGCCTGCGCTGGCGCAGGCCGACGTGGGTATCGCCATCGGGGCGGGCACCGACGTGGCGATCGCCTCGGCCGGTGTGATCCTGGCCAGTTCGGATCCGCGGTCGGTGTTGTCGGTGATCGAGCTGTCCAAGGCGACGTACCGCAAGATGAAGCAAAACCTTTGGTGGGCAGCGGGATACAACCTGATCTCCGTGCCGCTGGCGGCGGGTGTGCTGGCGCCGATCGGGTTCGTGATGCCGATGTCGGTCGGCGCGATCTTGATGTCCATCTCGACGGTCGTGGTGGCGCTGAACGCGCAACTGCTGCGCCGCCTGGATCTGCGGCCCGAGGCCAGCGTGCGGGCCGTTCTCTAAGAATCTGGCTAGGCTTTGCGCAAACTGAGTGTGATCCGAGTCCACGCTGGGTACACAGATCTGGATTAGCATCACAGCAAACTTCAGGGAGGATCGGAGGGGGAGCGTGACCTGGCCCGTATCGTCGACCCTGCATCGGTGTCTGGCCGAAAAACACACCGCGGCAACGTTATTCGATCGTTATCGGCGCCGAGATCGCCGCCGCCACCCGCCCGGCCTGCGCAGTCAGTTAGGTGTGACTAAGTTGGCATGTCACGCGGGGTTTGTCATATCGTTTTCTCCACTTGTGGCGAGTGGGATAGGGCCGTCGTTCGATGCAGCACGACGGCACCGCCATCGCCGGATCGGCTAATTGCCGTCAACGGCGGCCTGCCAGCAGAATCGTTGTTAGGCGTGCGGAAAAAGGGTAGGTGGGAATGGCGCCCAGTAGTTCAAGGGCTGTACAACCCCGCGTTCGAGCATGACGCGTGTGGCGTGGCCATGGTGGCGGACATGCACGGCCGCCGCAGCCGCGACATCGTGGACAAGGCCATCACCGCCCTGCTGAACCTCGAACACCGCGGCGCCCAGGGCGCCGAGCCCCACACCGGCGACGGTGCGGGCATCCTGCTGCAGGTTCCCGACGAGTTCCTTCGCGCCGTCGTCGACTTCGACCTGCCCGAATACGGCAGCTACGCCACCGGCATCGCATTTCTCCCGCAGTCGTCCAAGGACGCCGCGACGGCCTGCGAGGCCGTCGAGAAGATCGCCGAAGCCGAGGGCCTTGAGGTGCTGGGCTGGCGCGAGGTGCCCACCGACGAGTCGTCGCTCGGCGCGCTGGCGCGCGACGCGATGCCGACCTTCCGGCAGGTGTTCATCGCCGGCGCTTCCGGCATGGACCTGGAGCGCCGCGCGTACGTGGTGCGCAAGCGTGCCGAACACGAACTCGGCACCAAGGGCCCGGGCCAGGACGGGCCCGGCCGCGAAACCGTTTACTTCCCAAGCCTTTCCGGTCAGACCTTCGTCTACAAGGGCATGCTGACCACGCCGCAGCTCAAGGCCTTCTACCTTGACCTGCAGGACGATCGGCTCACCAGCGCGCTGGGCATCGTGCACTCGCGGTTCTCCACCAACACGTTCCCGTCGTGGCCGCTGGCCCACCCGTTCCGGCGCATCGCCCACAACGGCGAGATCAACACCGTCACCGGCAACGAGAACTGGATGCGGGCGCGCGAGGCGCTGATCAAGACCGACGTCTTCGGGTCGGGTCCGCGCGAGCCCGACGAGCCAGCCTCGACAAGATCGTGCCGGTCTGTACCCCGGGCGCCTCGGACACCGCGCGGTTCGACGAGGTGCTCGAACTGCTGCACCTCGGCGGCCGCAGCCTGCCGCACGCGGTGCTGATGATGATTCCCGAGGCGTGGGAGCGCAACGAGTCGATGGACCCGGCGCGGCGGGCCTTCTACGAGTACCACGCGTCGCTGATGGAGCCGTGGGACGGCCCGGCGTCGATGACGTTCACCGACGGCACCGTGATCGGCGCGGTGCTCGACCGCAACGGCCTTCGGCCGTCGCGCATCTGGGTCACCGAGGACGGCCTGGTCGTGATGGCGTCCGAGGCCGGCGTGCTGAACCTCGACCCGTCGACCGTCGTGAAGAAGATGCGGCTGCAGCCCGGCCGCATGTTCCTGGTCGACACCGCGCAGGGCCGCATCGTCGACGACGAGGAGATCAAGGCCGAGCTGGCCGCCGAGCACCCGTACCAGGAGTGGCTCGACGCCGGCCTGTTCCAGCTCGACGACCTGCCGCAGGGCGACTACGTGCGCATGCCGCATCACCGGGTCGTGTTGCGCCAGCAGACATTCGGCTACACCTACGAAGAGCTCAACCTGCTGGTCGCGCCGATGGCGCGCACCGGCGCCGAGCCGCTCGGCTCGATGGGCACCGACACCCCGGTCGCCGTGCTGTCGCAGCGGCCGCGGATGCTCTACGACTACTTCCAGCAGCTGTTCGCCCAGGTCACCAACCCGCCGCTGGACGCCATCCGCGAAGAGGTGGTGACCAGCCTGTCGGGCACCGTCGGGCCCGAGGGCGACCTGCTCAACCCGAACGCCGACTCGTGCCGCCAGATCGTGCTGCCGCAGCCGATCCTGCGCAATGCCGAGCTGTCGAAGCTGATCTGCGTCGACCCCGATCACGAGATCCGCGGCCACAAGCACGGCATGCGCGCCGCGGTGATTCGCTGCCTGTACCCGGTGAATCGTGGCGGGCAGGGCCTCAAGGAGGCGCTCGACAACGTCCGCGCCAAGGTCTCGGCGGCGATCCGCGACGGCGCGCGCATCATCGTGCTGTCCGACCGCGAGTCGGACGAGCCGATGGCGCCGATCCCGTCGCTGCTGAGCGTCTCGGCCGTGCACCACCACCTTGTTCGCGACCGCACCCGCACCAAGGTCGGGCTCGTCGTCGAGGCAGGTGATGCCCGCGAGGTGCACCACATGGCGTGCCTGGTCGGCTTCGGCGCCGCCGCGATCAACCCGTACATGGCGTTCGAGTCCATCGAGGACATGGTCGACCGCGGCGTGATCACCGGCATCAGCAGTGACAAGGCGAAGGCCAACTACGTCAAGGCCGCGGGCAAGGGCGTGCTGAAGGTGATGTCCAAGATGGGCATCTCGACGCTGGCGTCCTACACCGGCGCGCAGCTGTTCCAGGCCATCGGCATCAGCCAGCCGGTTCTCGACGAGTACTTCACCGGCCTGACGCTGTCCGGTCGGCGGCATCGACCTCGACGACATCGCCGACGACGTCGCCGACCCGGCACGCGCTGGCCTACCTGGACCGGCCCGACGAGTGGGCGCACCGCGAACTCGAGGTCGGCGGCGAATACCAGTGGCGGCGCGAGGGCGAGTACCACCTGTTCAACCCCGACACGGTGTTCAAGCTGCAGCACTCGACCCGCACCGGTCAGTACTCGATCTTCAAGGAGTACACCGAAGCTGATCGACGACCAGAGCGAGCGGATGGCCTCGCTGCGCGGGCTGCTCAAGTTCAAGGACGGCGTGCGCACGCCGGTGCCTCTCGACGAGGTGGAGCCGGCCAGCGAGATCGTCAAGCGGTTCTCCACCGGCGCGATGAGCTACGGCTCGATCTCCGCCGAGGCCCACGAGACGCTGGCCATCGCGATGAATCGCCTTGGTGGCCGGTCGAACTCGGGCGAGGGCGGCGAGGACGTCAAGCGCTTCGAGCACGACGAGAACGGCGACTGGCGCCGCAGCGCGATCAAGCAGGTGGCCTCGGCCCGGTTCGGCGTGACCAGCCACTACCTGACCAACTGCACCGACATCCAGATCAAGATGGCCCAGGGCGCGAAACCCGGTGAGGGCGGCCAGCTTCCGGGCAACAAGGTGTATCCGTGGGTGGCCGAGGTGCGCCACTCCACGCCCGGCGTCGGCCTGATCTCGCCGCCGCCGCACCACGACATCTACTCGATCGAGGACCTGGCGCAGCTGATCCACGACCTCAAGAACGCCAACCCGCAGGCCCGCGTGCACGTCAAGCTGGTCAGCGAGAACGGCGTGGGAACGGTGGCCGCGGGCGTCTCCAAGGCGCACGCCGACGTGGTGCTCATCTCCGGCCACGACGGCGGCACCGGCGCCACGCCGCTGACGTCGCAGAAGCACGCGGGCGCGCCGTGGGAACTGGGCCTCGCCGAGACGCAGCAGACGTTGCTGCTCAACGGGTTACGCGACCGCATCGTGGTACAGGTCGACGGGCAGCTCAAGACCGGCCGCGACGTGGTGGTCGCCGCGCTGCTCGGCGCAGAGGAGTTCGGTTTCGCCACCGCGCCGCTGGTGGTGTCCGGCTGCATCATGATGCGCGTCTGCCACCTCGACACCTGCCCGGTCGGCGTGGCCACCCAGAACCCGGTGCTGCGGCAGCGGTTCAACGGCAAGCCCGAGTTCGTCGAGAACTTCTTCATGTTCATCGCCGAGGAAGTCCGCGAAATGATGGCCGAGTTGGGCTTCCGCACCGTCAACGAGATGGTCGGCCAGGTCGGCTCGCTGGACACCACGCAGGCCGCCGAGCACTGGAAGGCCTACAAGCTGGATCTCGCGCCGGTGCTGCACGAGCCCGAGTCGGCGTTCATGAACCAGGACCTGTACTGCAGCTCGCGTCAGGACCACGGGCTGGACAAGGCGCTCGATCAGCAGCTCATCGTGATGTGCCGCGAGGCGCTGGATTCGGGCACGCCCGTGCGTTTCTCCACAACGATCGGCAACACCAACCGCACCGTCGGCACGATGCTCGGCCACGAGGTGACCAAAGCCTATGGCGGCCAAGGCCTTCCCGACGGCACCATCGACATCACGTTCGACGGCTCGGCAGGCAACAGCTTCGGCGCCTTCGTGCCCAACGGCATCACGCTGCGGGTGTACGGCGACGCCAACGACTACGTCGGCAAGGGCCTGTCGGGCGGCCGGATCGTGGTGCGCCCGTCCGATGACGCGCCGGCGACTACGTCGCCGAGGACAACATCATCGCGGGCAACGTGATCCTGTTCGGCGCGACCAGCGGCCAGGCCTTCCTTCGCGGCGTGGTCGGCGAGCGGTTCGCGGTGCGCAACTCGGGCGCGCACGCCGTCGTCGAGGGCGTCGGCGACCACGGCTGCGAATACATGACCGGCGGCAAGGTCGTCATCCTCGGGCCGACCGGGCGCAACTTCGCGGCGGGCATGTCGGGCGGTGTGGCGTACGTCTACGACCCTGACGGCACGTTCGAAGAGAACCTCAACGCGGAGATGGTCGACCTGGACGCACTCGACGAAGCCGATGTCGAATGGCTGCACGAGATGATCCAGGCGCACGTCGACGCGACGGATTCGCCCGTGGGGCAGCGGATCCTCACCGATTGGGAGAACGAGCTGAAGAACTTCACCAAGGTGATGCCGCGCGACTTCAAGCGGGTGCTGGAGGCGATCGCCGAAGCCGAGAAGCAGCGGCGAGGACGTCGATACGGCGATCATGGCGGCGGCGAATGCCTGATCCCAAGGGCTTTCTCAAGTACACACAGCGCGAGACCCCGCAACGGCGGCCGGTCCCGCTGCGGCTGCTCGACTGGAAAGAGGTCTACGAGGACTTCTCCCACGACACCCTGCGCGAGCAGGCGACGCGCTGCATGGACTGCGGTATCCCGTTCTGCCACAACGGGTGCCCGCTGGGAAACCTGATCCCCGAGTGGA
The DNA here is from genome assembly GCA_963766945.1 of uncultured Actinomycetota bacterium. GTDB lineage: Bacteria > Actinomycetota > Actinomycetes > Mycobacteriales > Mycobacteriaceae > Mycobacterium. The sequence continues at coordinate 54,148 of CAVYCT010000012.1, read as the reverse complement.
ACGACCTGGTGCGCAGCGACCGGTGGCGCGACGCGATCGAGCGGCTGCACGCCACCAACAACTTCCCCGAGTTCACCGGGCGGCTGTGCCCGGCGCCGTGTGAAGGTTCGTGTGTGCTCGGCATCAACCAGGATCCGGTCACGATCAAGCAGATCGAGGTCGAGATCATCGACAACGCCTTCGACGAGGGCTGGGTGGTGCCGCTGCCGCCCGACGTGCGGACCGGCAAGAAGGTCGCCGTCGTCGGCTCCGGTCCCGCGGGGCTGGCCGCCGCCCAGCAGCTCACCCGGGCCGGTCACGAGGTGACGGTGTTCGAGCGCGACGACCGCATCGGCGGGCTGCTTCGCTACGGCATCCCCGAATTCAAGATGGAGAAGCGCCACATCGACCGGCGCCTCGAGCAGATGGAGGCCGAGGGCACCGAGTTCCGCGCCGGTGTCAACGTCGGCGTCGACATCACCGCCGCCCAACTGCGGGCCGACTTCGACGCGGTCGTGCTGGCCGGCGGCGCGACGGCGTGGCGTGACCTTCCGATCCCGGGCCGCGAACTCGACGGCATCCATCAGGCGATGGAGTTTCTGCCGTGGGCCAACCGGGTCCAGCAGGGCGACGCGGTGACCGACGACGACGGGCTGCCGCCGCTGCATGCCAAGGACAAGAAGGTCATCATCATCGGCGGCGGCGACACCGGCGCCGACTGCCTGGGCACCGTGCACCGGCAGGGTGCGGCGAGCGTGCACCAGTTCGAGATCATGCCCCGGCCGCCGGAAACCCGCGCCGACTCCACCCCGTGGCCGGTCTACCCGCTGATGTTCCGGGTCTCCTCGGCGCACGAGGAAGGCGGCGATCGCGTCTACTCCGTCAACACGGAGGAGTTCATCGAGCGCGACGGGCGTGTCGCCGGATTGCGCGGGCACGAGGTGCGCATGGAGGACGGCAAGTTCGTCAAGGTCGAGGGCAGTGACTTCGACATGGAGGCCGACCTCGTGCTGCTCGCGATGGGCTTCGTCGGGCCGGAGCGCGAAGGGCTGCTGACCGACCTCGGCGTCGAGATCACCGACCGCGGAAACGTCGCGCGTGACGCGGACTTCGCCACATCGGTGCCCGGTGTCTTCGTCGCCGGCGACATGGGCCGCGGCCAGTCGCTGATCGTCTGGGCGATCGCCGAGGGGCGCGCCGCGGCGGCCGGCGTGGACCGCTACCTGATGGGCCACACCGCGCTTCCCGCACCGATCAAACCCACGGCGGTCCCGCAGCGATAACGCATGAGATGAGCCGATGGGTCGCGACACGCCGCCCAATGAGGCTCTTTTCGGTTTGCTCGCGGGACAGTGGTCCCGATGGACGGCCGCTTTCGACGCTCCCGCGCCCGGTCCGAGCTGGACCGGCGGCATTTCTTGGCGGCGTTGTCGGTGGCGACGCTGGGCGTCGTCGGGTTGAGTCGGTGCGCATTCAACGGGCAACCACAGGTGGCGGGTGCGGCCGCCGGGCGCCCGGCCGCGTCCTCGGCGGGGTTGTTGCCCCCGCCGCCGCGATCGGTGCGCATTCCATTGCCCGGCGGCGTGTTGAGCAGCCTGCCCGGTGACGGGGACCTGCTGGCGCTGACCGTCGACGACGGGGTGAGCACCGAGGTGGTGCAGGCGTACACCCAGTTCGCCAAGGACACGGGAGTGCGGCTGACGTACTTCGTCAACGGCGTCTACGAGTCGTGGACCGATCACGTGGATCTGCTGCGACCGCTGGTCGACGACGGCCAGATCCAGCTCGCGAACCACACGTGGCTGCATCCGAATCTGACGAAGCTCCCGTTAGACGGTGTGGCAGAAGAACTTCGGCACAACCACGATTTTCTTTGGAAGACGTACGGTGTCGACGCGCGGCCCTATTTCCGGCCACCGTACGGCGCGCACAATCGCGAATGTCGACAAGGTTGCCGGCGAGCTGGGCTACACCGTCAACACATTGTGGTCCGGCGACCTCGGGGACCAGGTGGTGATGCCGGAGACCGAGATCGTGAAGATGGCGAATCAGTACTTCAACGCCCAGAAGATCGTGATCGGCCACCTCAACCACCTGCCGGTCACCCACGTCTACGGCCAGCTGGTCGACATCATCCGCGCCCGCAGCCTTCGCACCGTCACGCTGAATGACGTCTTCCTGAACCCGGCGAACCCGTGACCAGAACGAGTCCCATTAGTCACTTCTGCCACAATAAAAACATCAGATTATTTATCGGCGCGCCTCACACTGTTTGCCAGTCGACCGTTATCTAATGACTTCATGAGGGCACTGCGGTAACGTAAGCCCCCGGATCAGCTATCGGTATCGACGCAGGAGTTATTACCGTGTACCTCAACCCGCTATATCGGTCTCGGGTGAGTCGAATCGCCTGGTCATTGTTCCGGCATCCGGTGAAATGCCGCGAATTCCCCGCAAAGGCCGAGCGACTCATCACCGCCGACGAGCTACTTCGGTACGGCGTCTAGCGAACCCGACGGGCCCCTAGTTACGCTCGGTCGGGGCTGCGCTGCCGAGCGTTTGCCGAATCGTGATAATTTCGTGGCGGTTACTTATCTTTGCTGGTAAACGCCGGAATCCGGATATGGCGCGTCCGCCCCCTAAAGGCTCCGAATGGCGTCGGCCAGTGGCTCCAGCACAGCCGGATCATGCTTGGGCAGGTAGACAATGGCGAGGTCGAGTCCCTCGGCGCCCAGTGCCGCGGCCTCTTCTACAGCTTCTTGCGCGGCCTTCTTGACGTCGCCGTCCTCTCCGAGCCGGACGTGCGCTGACATCATGATCTCCTTCGGATCCCGACCGATGTCTGCGCAATGCGCGGCCAACACGTCTCGCTTGCGCGCGAACTCCTCTGGAGTACCGCCGCGAAGTTCCAGTGCTGGGCATATTTCGCCGTGATCTTCAGAGTGCGCTTCTCGCCGCTGCCGCCGATGCAGATCGGCGGGTGTGGGTTCTGCGGCCCCTTCGGCTCGTTGCGGGCATCCTTGAGCTGATAGAACTTCCCATCGAACGTCGTCGTGTCCTTGCTCAGCAGGCTGGTGATGACCTCGCACGCTTCCTCGAACCGGTCAAAGCGTTCCTTGATCGAGCCGAGTTCGATGCCGTAGGCGCCGGACTCCTCTTCGTTCCACCCGGCGCCGATACCGAGGTCGAGGCGACCGTTGGAGACAATGTCAAGGGCGGCAGCCATATTCGCCAGAACGGCCGGATGCCGGTAATGGATGCCCGTGACGAGCACACCCACCCGCAGCCGCTTGGTCGCCTGCGCCAGCGCGGTCAGGGTGGTCCAACCCTCCAGGCACGGACCGGTGGAGTCGGAGAAGATCGGATAGAAGTGGTCGAATGTCCAGCCGGACTCGTAGACATCGATGTCGTCGGCGGCCTGCCACACGGCGAGCATGTCGGCCCAGGTGGTGTTCTGCGGGGACGTCTTGAATGCGAATCTCACTGAACCGAGCCTAGACCCGATTCGCTGTGCCCGTCCTGTCAGCGGCTTCGCCGACTCCGGCCTCTCTATTCGGCTTCGCCGCTTCGGCTTTCTATTCGGCTTCGCCGAATTCGTCGAACCAGTACGCGAGCTTGCCCCGGCGACTGACCGCGCGCAGCCGCCGTTCGGCAATGGCACGGGTCTTGGTGGTGGTGACGATGAGCAATTCGTCCCCGATCGCGATCCGGGTGTCGGGCTGGGGCACGAATGTGTGGCCGTCGCGGATGATCAGCGTGATCACGCTGGGGTCCGGCAGCCGCAGTTCGAGGATCGTGACGTTGTGCAGCCGAGACGGCGCGTGCACCGTCATCGTCAGCAGCTCGGCCTCCAGGACATCCAGGGGAGCCGCTTCGACCTGGATCTCGCGGGTGGCCTCCTTCGGAATCAGCCCGAGCCGGTGGGCGAGCCAGCCGAGGCTCGGCCCCTGAATCAGGGTGTACACCACGACCAAAATGAACACGATGTTGAGGATGCGGATGCTGTCGGGCACACCGCCGACGATCGGGAAGGTCGCCAGCACGATCGGCACGGCGCCGCGCAGACCGGCCCAGGACACGAACACCTGCTCGCGCCACGGCACGCGGAAGCCGGCGAGGGAGACCACGACCGACACCGGCCGCGCGATCAGCAGCAGGACGAGCCCGATGACGATCGCCGGCACCAGTTCACCGAGCAGATCGCTGGGATCGACAAGCAGGCCGAGCAGGACGAACAGGCCGATCTGGGCAAGCCAGCCGAGTCCCTCAGCGAACGACCGGGTCGCCGAGCGGTGCGGCAGCCCGGAATTGGCGAGCACCACCGCGGCCAGATACGCGGCGAGGAATCCGCTCGCGTGGGCGCTGCCCGCCGCGGCGAACGCGACCATCCCCAGCCCGAACGTCGCGAGGGGATACAGGCCCGAGGCCGGTAGGGCGATGCGGCGCAAAGCAAGTGAGCCGAGAAGGCCACACCCCAAGCCGATCGCGGCGCCGACGCTCAACTCGTAGAACAGCTCGAAGAGGGCGTGCACCGGGGACAGCTCAAGCGGCGTCACGCTGAACATGAGGACGAGGATGACGGCAGGGGCGTCGTTGAACCCGGACTCCGCCTCGAGCAGGCCCGCCACGCGGCGCGGCAAGGGCACGACGCGCAGCACCGAGAACACCGCGGCGGCGTCGGTGGAGGACACCACGGCACCGAGTAGCAGGGCCAGCTGCCAGTCGATGCCGAGCAATAGATGTGCGCCGGCAGCGGTGATCGCCATGCTGACCGCGATCCCGACGGTGGCCAGCGCGCCCGCAGGCGCCAGCACCCTGCGCACGTCGGCGAACTGCGTCGTCAGGCCGCCCTCGATCAGGATGATCGCCAGTGCCACCGTGCCGAGATGATCGGCGAGCAGGTAGTTGTCGAAGTGCAGACCCAGCCCGTCCTCGCCGACGACGACGCCGACCGCGAGGAACAGCAGCAGGCTCGGCAACCCCACCCGGCTGGCCGCCCGGGTCGCGACGATGCTGGCCAGCAGCACGAGCCCGCCGGCCAGCAGCACGAGATAGAGGTTTTCCAGGGTCATTTCAATCCTGTTCGTACCACGGCGGCGGGCCGCAGGGGTCCTGCCGGTAGCAGCACGTGACGACGCGGTATGGGTCACTATGATTTCGTGTTCGGACTCAGAAGGCGATTCCACGACGCGCCGTCACGCAAAGACGAGCGGCAGATGATGCGTGTCGGCGTCGCCGGAGCGGGAGCCGTCGGCCGGTCCGTCGCCCAGGAACTACTCGACTACGGCCACAAGGTCTTGCTGATCGAGCACACGGAAAGCCACTACGAGCCGCACACCGTTCCGGGCGCCGAGTGGCTGTTGGCCGACGCGTGCGAACTGGCCTCGCTGGAAGAGTCCGGCCTGCAGACGTGTGATGTGGTGATCGCCGCGACGGGTGACGACAAGGTGAATCTCACGGCTTCGCTGTTGGCCAAGACCGAGTTCGGGGTGGCTCGGGTGGTCGCGCGGGTCAACGACATCCGAAACGAATGGCTGTTCACCGAGTCGTGGGGCGTCGACGTCGCGGTCTCCGCGCCGAGCGCCCTGGTCGCGGCGATCGAAGGCGCCATCGATATCGGCCACCTGGTGCGGGTGATGGAACTGCGACGAGGCCAGGCGAGCCTGGCCAAGCTCACGCTATCGGTGGACGATCCGCTGATCGGCAGGCAGATGCGCGATCTACCGCTGCCGGACAACACGGCGTTGGCCATCGTCATTCGTGCCAGTGGAATCGTCCTGCCGCAGCCCGACGACGTGATCGAGGCCGGCGACGAGATGCTGTTCGTCGCGGGCAACGCCATCGAGAGCCAGGTGTCGGCGCTGGTGCAAGGCGCAACGAAACCGCCACCCGATGGGGATTGACCCTGCGTGGCGCGCAGCGTGAGCGGGCACACTGACAGCATGGATCCGGTCATCGCATTGCGTCAGATCGCCTACTACAAGGACCGGGCGCGCGAAGACCCACGCCGGGTGATGGCCTACCGCAACGCAGCCGACATCCTCGAGGGACTCTCCGACGCCGAGCAGGAACGCCACGGCGCAGCCAACAGCTGGCAGTCGTTGCCGGGCATCGGCCCGAAGACGGCGAAGGTCATCGCGCAGGCGTGGGCCGGGCGTGAGCCCGACGCACTTGTCGAGTTGCGTTCCAGTGCCGCGGATCTCGGTGGCGGAGATATCCGTGCGGCCCTGCGCGGCGACCTGCATGTGCACTCGAACTGGTCGGACGGCTCGGCGCCGATCGAGGAGATGATGCTTGCCGCAAGGGAATTGGGCCACGAGTACTGTGCGTTGACGGATCACTCGCCCCGCCTGCGGATCGCCAACGGGCTGTCGCCCGACCGTCTGCGCAAGCAGCTCGACGTCATCGACGAGCTGCGCGACACGGTTGCGCCTATGCGCATCCTCACCGGTATCGAGGTCGACATCCTCGAGGATGGCTCGCTCGACCAGGAGGACGAGCTGCTGGATCGCCTGGACGTCGTCGTGGCAAGTGTGCACTCCAAGCTGTCCATGGATGCCCCGTCGATGACGCGGCGAATGCTCAAGGCGGTGGCCGATCCACACACAGATGTGTTGGGGCACTGCACCGGCCGTCTCGTCACCGGCGGCCGCGGCACGAGGCCCGAATCCAAGTTCGACGCGGACAAAGTGTTTACCGCCTGCCGCGACAACAACACCGCCGTCGAGATCAATTCGCGGCCCGAACGCCGTGATCCGCCGACACGACTGCTCAATCTCGCGCTCGAGATCGGCTGTCTGTTCTCCATCGACACCGACTCGCATGCGCCCGGGCAGCTCGAGTTCCTCGGCTACGGCGCCCAGCGCGCGCTGGATGCCGGTGTGCCCGCCGAGCGAATAGTCAACACGTGGCCTGCCGATACGTTGTTGGAGTGGACCGCGTCTTAATGGCGCCCGTCGTGGGCGCTATATCGGAACCCCCGCATTTAACTCTTTCGCAATTCTAAAGATTATTGACGCAGTCGTAATTGAATGCATAGTCTTTCCCTGGGCGAAGAACCGGATCGCTGAATTGCCAAGTGAGAAAACTGCAAAACTGATCCGGTTCGGCGAACCATTCGCAGTGCCCTGCGTACCTGTGGGGAGGTATCGCCATGAGCGCTGCACATAAAATGAGCGCGGCACATAAAGCAGTCGGACGGCATCGCCGCGACGAAGTAATTCCGGCCGGCGATATGCCGCGACTTTCCGCCGCCGGCTATGCCCGCTATATCGGACGCGTCGGTGCCTTGGCGGTGGCATTGGGCGTTGGGATTGCGGTCGGCACCAACGGTTCGGGGCTGGCTTGGGCTCAGACGGATTCGGCAGGCGGATCGCCTGGGGCCGATGAGCAGTCCCAGACGACGCCGATGAGGACACCGAACAGACACGGCGGGGGACACAGTGCCGGCGACCCCGACGCTGTGGATCCCGGGAACGATGGCGCCGGCGATGAGGGGTCTGACGCGGGCGTCGGAAACGGGACCGACAGCGGCATGGAAGTGGACGCCGCAGGCGTGGACACGTCGAACAATGACGCCGGGCAGGCGACCGACGGAACCGCGGGAACGGCGGCCGACGGCGAGGACTCCGATGGCGATGATGTGCTGGGGTCCGGCGACAAGGACCGGGGACGAGGACAGCGGGGACAGGACACTGAACGGGATCCCGCGCAGAATCCGGTGCCGAACGACGCGCAGGACCAGACCGCGGCCGGGCTGAACAAGAACACGCGTCGGCAGGCGACGTCGCCGGTGGTTACGTCCGCCGACGGAACCGGCGTTGATACCCACCGCATACCCGACGCCGATGCGGGCACGGTGGCGTCGAGTCGCTTGACGGTCGCGCGTGGCGGCGGTGGCGCGGACGTGACTGACGACGATCGGGAACGCGACCGATGTCAGCGGCCGCGGTGGTGGATGAAGCTCAGCCAGACCCGTGCAGTCATTGCTGGCGATACCCGGCACCGTCGTCGGGGTGGTGACCTCGTTCGTGGGGGCACTGCTGTCGCCGTTCCTGGCGCCCGGGCCCGGGACCCCTGCAGAACCGCCGTTCCTATGGGCGCTGTTGGGCTGGGTCAACCGCGAGATCCAGCGCACCTTCTTCAACCGTTCACCGCAGGCAGTCACCGATGATGTGACAACGTCCGAAGACGCGACGGATGTCGAGATCGATGTGCTGGACAACGACGTCGACCCCGATGCTGACAGGCTGACCGTGACCGGGGCGACGGCCCTGCACGGCAGCGTGACCGTCAACGAGGACAGCACGCTTTCCTACACGCCGAACGCGAATTACAACGGTGATGACACGATCACCTACACCCTCTCCGACGCCGAAAGCGGCTGGCACATCCACGGACTGGGCGGCTTGCTCGGTCTGCTGTTCGGCGGCGATGCCGGCCATGCGGTGACGGGCACGGTGAACGTCGACGTCAAGGCCGTCGACGACGCGCCGGTGGCCAACGACGACGCTGCCAGCACCGAAGAGGACACACCGGTGTCAGGGAAGCTGCTTGACAATGACTCCGATGTCGATGGGGACCAGCTGACCACCACTCTGGAAACCGGTGCCAAAAATGGCACCGCCGTGGTCAATGCGGACGGCACCTATACCTACACCCCTGCCGCGAACTACCACGGCGAGGACTCCTTCACCTACAAGCTCTCCGACGGGACGCTCTCGGACACCGCCAAGGTCACGGTGACGGTCAATTCGGTCGAGGATGCGCCGGTGGGGGCCAACGACTCGTACTCCACCGCCGAGGACACCGCGTTCACGATCCCGGCACCGGGTGTGCTTGGCAACGACACCGATGGCGACAAGGACCCGCTGACAGTGACGGTGGGCGCAGCGCCTGCGCACGGCGGCCTGACGCTGAACAGCGACGGGTCGTTCACCTACACTCCCGCAAAGGATTTCAACGGCGCAGACGGCTTCACCTACACCGTGTCCGACGGCACATCGACAAGCGCCCCGGTCACTGTCGCGATAACTGTGACACCGGTCAACGACAAGCCGGTGGCCAATGACGACGAGGCCACCGTCAGCGAGGACTCCGACGTCGCCATCGATGTGCTGGACAACGACACCGACGCCGACGGCGATGTACTCACCGTGACCACGACCGCCCCGGGTACGACCGTGAATGCGGACGGCACGATCACCTACAAACCGGCGGCGAACACCAGCGGCGTCCAGACCTTCGAGTACACCGTGACTGACTGTCACGGCGGAACGGCGACTGCGACGGTGAGCGTGACCGTGACCGCGGCTCCCGATGCGCCGGTGGCGGTACCGGACCCCCTGACGGTGGCCGAGGACGGGTCCTTGACGATCACCCCTGGCGATCTGTTGGGCAATGACAGCGACGCCGACGGCGATCCGTTGAGCGTGGTGATAAAGAGTCAGCCCGACCCGGCCAAGGGCAAGTTGACGCTGAACGCGGACGGGGTCACCTACACCTACACTCCCGTAAAGGATTTCAACGGCACCGACTCGTTTACCTACGCTGCCTCCGACGGTGTGTCGTCCAGCGCCACCGTGACCGTCACCATCACCGTCACGCCCGCCAACGACGCGCCGGTCGCCACCGACGACGAGGCCACCACCAACGAGGACACCGCGGTAACCATCGACGTGTTGAAAAACGACACCGACATCGATGGCGATAAGCTCACGGTCTCCACCAGTGCTCCCGGGGCCATCGTCAATCCCGACGGCACCATCACCTATACGCCGGCACTCAACACCAACGGCGACCAAACCTTCACGTACACCGTCAGCGACGGCCACGGCGGCACCGACGAGGGCTCGGTCAAAGTTTCGGTCATCGCGCAAAACGATGCGCCGGACGCCGTGGACGACAGCGCCTCGACCGACGCGCGTAAAGCCATCGCAATCGATGTGCGAGGCAATGACACTGACATCGACGGGGATACCCTGAGCGTGCAGAGCGTCAGCGACCCGGCCGGCGGATCGACCACCGTCACCGCCGACGGCAAGATCCTCTACACGCCCGATGCCGGCTTCAACGGCACCGACACCTTCACCTACACCATCAGCGATGGGCACAGCGGCACCGCCACCGCCAATGTCACCGTCACCGTGAAAAGTGCCGCACCGCCGGCAGTCATCACCTTCGCCGATGGCGCCGCCACACGCGACGTGTTCATCGCGGGGACTGATCCGACGAAGATCTACGTGCGGACCAGCAAGGCGATCTGCGGATCGTCGACGCCACGACAGGCGAGGTCACCAAGACCATTACGCTTGGGCGGCAGCGTCCAGAGCATGACCTTGAGCGCCGACGGCAAGTTCGCCTACGTCGGCCGATATCAAACGGACTTCACGGTGTTACGAGAAGGTTGACCAGATCAACACTGAAACCGGGCAGATCAGATCGATCGGCGGAGTCAAGCAGCCAGAGGCGATGCAGCTGAGCGACAGCGGTGACACCCTGTATGTGTCGAACCTGCAGACCGGCACGATCTCGGTGATCAACATTGCCACCGGTAACTTCACCGAAATAGACGTCGGGCTTCAGACCTTCGCATTTGCAGTAGGCGGCGGAAAGCTGTATGCGGGTAGGCTCATCAACGACCTGCAAGTGGTCGATCTCGCAACTCGCAATCAAACCAACGTCAAGACCGGTGACCAAGGCGTGTTCGCGGCGGTGATGGACATTGCTCTTGCGCCCGGCTTTGCGTACGTCACCGACCCGCTTGCCAACAAGCTCGTAGTTGTCGACAGGAGCAACAACACCGTTGTTGACAGGCTCGACGTCGGCGCAGGCCCGTCCAGCGTCGCGGTCTCCTCGGACGGTGATTTCGTCTTCGTCGCGAACGCGCAGGACGGAAGCGTCTCGGTGATCGACACCGCGCGTGCCTTGGTGGCTTTGACGTTCCCGGTGGGAACCAACCCGACCCAGCTCGACCTGAGTGCGGACGGAAAGACGTTGTACGTCACCACCAATGCGGGCGTGAAAGTCATTCCCACCGCCGACATCTACCTGGTTACTGGGTCCGGCGGCGACGGTCCGGGCTGGGATGTGGGCGCCGGCACGGGCATCGATACCGATCCCATCGATCCCACGTTGCCCACCCTGCCGGGCGGCGGGCTCGGCGGCGGCGGGTCCCATCACGCCGCCGATCCCCGGCGGTCCTGTTATCGGCGGCCCAGGGATGGTCACCGTCTGACCACCAAGACTTAGCCCGCGATGGGCGCTGAGATCGGAGTCGGCACCAAGCTGACCCGGCTGGCCGGCTGATCTCCGCTGGCGATTCATGCCGCCCAACTTGTTCAATCCGGTAGATGCGGCATCTCCAGACCGGGGTCGCGGCCGAGCAGCACGCCACGGGTGACGGCGGCGTTGCCGTAGCGCTGCCGGACCTGGTCGACGGCGTCGTCGAGAGCGACGGTGTCCGCGTGTTCTTCGAAGGGCAGCTCCAGCTGTTGGGCTCCTTCGCGGTCGATGTTGGACACCGCGAAACCCACCAGCGTGAGGCCCTTTTCGGCGATCAGCGGTGCGGCGGCAGCGACGAGTGCGCGTGCGGTGTCGAGAATCATGTCGGTCGACGCGGTCGCACGTGGCATTGTGTGCGACCGGGTGGCACGGCTGAAATCGTCAAACCGCAACCGCAGCACCACCGTTCGGCCCGTGCGGCCGGCCTTGCGCATCCGGCGGGTGATGCGGTCGACGAGGTTGATGACGACGGCGTCGACCTCCTCGGCCGACATCGTGTTGCCCCGCCGGCCGAGCGCACGTTGCGCACCCACCGAACGGCGACGCACTCCCGTCACCACGCGACGCCGATCGATGTTGCGGGACAACGCGAACAGTTGATGACCCATCGCACCGCCGACCATCGCGGCAAGCGTGGACTCGCCCAGTTCGGCGACGTCGGCCACCGTCTCGATGCCGTGCGCGTGCAGCTTCTCGGCCGTCTTCACGCCGACGCCCCACAGCCGTCGCACCGGCAGTGGATGCAGAAATGCCAACTCTCGGTCGGGAGGAACGAGCAGGAGCCCGTCGGGTTTGGCCTCCTGGCTGGCGACCTTGGCGAGGAACTTGGTGCGGGCGATGCCGACGGTGATCGGCAGGCCGACGCGGTCGCGCACGCTCGGCTCGCAGCGTGGCGGCGATCTCCACCGGCGTGCCCGACACCCGCCACAGCCCCGACACGTCGATGAAGGCCTCGTCGACGCTGAGCGGTTCGACGACCGGGGAGGTGTCGTGGAAGACCTCGAACACCGCATCGCTGGCTTGTGAATACGCCGACATTCGCGGTGGCACGACGATCGCGTGCGGGCACAGCTGGCGCGCCTGACGACCACCCATGGCGGTGCGCACGCCGTAGGCCTTGGCCTCGTAGCTCGCGGCGAGCACGACGCCACCGCCGACGATCACGGGTCGCCCGCGCAGCTCGGGGTCGTCGCGCTGCTCGACGGATGCGTAGAACGAATCCAGGTCGGCGTGCAGGATGGTGGCCGCACCCGACGGCCGAACCGGCGATCCAACCCGAGACACGAACATATGTTCGCATCGAGCACCGACTAGTTCGGCAACTTCCCGTAGATGCTGTTCAACCAGATGTGGGCGAGTGTGTCGACGATGCGGTCGCGGGCGATCGAATCCTTTTCGGCGGCATGCGCGGCGAACATCGTCCGCTCGTTCATCAAGTTCAATGCGATGGCGAGATCCCTGGCTGGAATCGTCTGTGGTGCGGCCCCACGGTCGCGTTCGGCCTGGATGGAATCCGCCGTGTAGTCGATCCACTTCTGCATGAACTTCGACCACATGGCTGCCACCTCGGCGTTCGCCGGTCGAGCGGCGGAGCCCGCGATCATCACGGGCCGATGCGCGCTGAACGACTCGAACAACGCACTGATGGCACGCCAGACGCCCGCCGGGTCGACGCCTGTGTCCATCGGACCGAGCGCTTTGTCGGCGCGTTCGTCGGCCTCCGCGATGATCCGGTCGAGGAGCGTCAGCAGCACCGCATCCTTCGACGGGAAATAGAAGTAGAAGGTCGGCCGCGAGATGCCTGCGCCCTTGGCCAGATCATCGACGGAGATATCGGCCAATGGGCGGTCCTCGAGCAGGCGCTCGGCGGTGGTCAGAATTGCCAGCTCACGGTCGTCGCCGGACGGGCGCGCGGGGCGCCGGCCGCGGGTGGAGCGGGGCTGACTGACGGTGGCCATTTGCGAATACTTTACACGGTGTCGAGTGACTCAACACACCGTTGACCAACTCGACACAGTGTTGGTACGCTCCGGGACCATGACCGAACATCTGGACGTTCTCATCGTCGGAGCCGGTATCTCAGGCATCAGCGCCGCCTGGCATCTGCAGGACCGCTGCCCGACCAAGAGCTACGCGATCCTCGAGCGCCGCGAGAACCTCGGCGGCACGTGGGACCTGTTCAAGTACCCGGGGATCCGGTCGGACTCCGACATGTTCACCCTCGGATTCCGGTTCAAGCCGTGGACGTCCGACAAGGCGATCGCCGACGGCCCGTCGATCATGGCCTACCTCAAGGAGACGGTCGCCGAATCCGGCATCGACAAGCACATCCGCTACGGCCACAAGGTGCAGTCTCCGCGGATTGGTCCGACGCCGACAACCATTGGAAGGTCCGCGTCCGAGCGCGACGGCGAAGAGGTGGAGATCACCTGCGTCCTTCCTGTTCGCCTGCGAGCGGCTACTACAACTACGACGAGGGCTTCACGCCGGAGTTCGCCGGCAGCGACGACTTCGGTGGCACCGATCATCCACCCGCAGCACTGGCCGGAGGACCTGGACTACACGGGCAAGAAGATCGTCGTGATCGGCAGTGGCGCCACCGCGGTGACGCTGATCCCCGCGCTCGCCAATTCGGGTGCAGGCCACGTGACGATGCTGCAGCGCTCACCGACCTACATCGGTGCGCTGCCCGACGTCGATCCGTTCACCGTGCGGACGAACAAGACGCTGCCCGAGAAGCCGGCCTACGTGCTAACCGGTGGAAGAGCATCCTGCCCCAGTCGGCCCAGTACCGCATCGCAGCGCCGTTTCCCGAACTTCATGCGCAAGACAGCTGATGACGATGGCCCAGCGGCACCTGCCCGAGGGCTATGACGTGCAGACGCACTTCGGCCCGAAGTACAACCCATGGGACGAGCGGCTGTGCCTGGCGCCCAACGGCGATCTGTTCAAGACCATCAAGGCGGGCAAGGCCGACGTCGTCACCGACACCATCGAGCGGTTCACTGAAGACCGGCATCAAGCTGGCCTCCGGTGAAGAGCTGGAGGCCGACATCATCGTCACCGCAACGGGTTTGAACCTGCAACTGTTCGGCGGTGCCGAGATTCTGCGCAATGGCAAGACGATCCAGCTCAACGACACCATGGCCTACAAGGGCATGATGTTGACCGCACATGCCCAACATGGCCTTCACTATCGGCTACACCAATGCGTCGTGGACGCTGAAGGCCGACCTGGTCTCCGAGTTCTTCTGCCGGGTGCTCAACTACATGGACGCCAAGGGCTTCGACAGCCGTCGAGCCACAGCATCCGGGCAATTCGGTCGACGAGCGGCCGCTGATGGACTTCACCCCGGGCTACGTGCTGCGCGCGCTGGACTACCTGCCCAAGGTCGGGCGAAGTCGCGCCGTGGCGGCTCAAGCAGAACTACCTCCTGGACCTGCGCCTGATCCGGCGCGGCAAGGTCGACGACGAGGCACTGCACTTCAGCAAGCACCGGGCACGGGTCGCGGCTTCGGTCTAGACGCCCTCCGCACTCACTCCATCCCCGGCGGGTCGGGGTCGCTGTGCAGGAGTTCCTCGGGGTGGTGGGCGTGGTTGATCTCGTGGTGGTGTGGTGCCGTCGGTCCAGGCCAGTCGGCCGGTGTTGGTGACGGTGGTCTGCCAATGGCCTTTGGTGAGTCGGTCGTGGTCGGGGCCGCAGGCGAAGAACAGCATGTCGGCGTCGGTGGCGCCCGCCGGCGGCCCAGTCCACGGCGTGGTGCACCTCGGCGTGATAGCCCGGCGCTCGACAATTCGGGCGGGTGCAGCCGCCGTCTCGGGCGTAGCAGATGATGCGTTGATCGGCGGTGGCGATGCGTTTCTGGCGACCCAGATAGATCGGCCGATCGGAGTGGTCGTCGAACACCGCCAGGTAGTGGATTCCGTCGGCGGCCATCCGGATCAGATCGCGCATCGGCAACGCGGTGTCCCCGCCGGTGCGCGCCGGCGGCGGCATCGGAATGTCGGTGTTGGTGACGGCGTGGGCGGCCTGATTGAGCTCGGCCAGCGTGGTGCGGGCGATCACCGTCACCGGATGCCCCCGATGCTGGCCCAGCTCCCCGGAGGCGATGCCGGCCTTCAACCCGAGTTTGAGGCCGTCATGGCAGCGCTGCGCCGGGCTGCGGTCATCGGGGGTCTCTTCGATGCGTGCCGTCGGGCAGGTGGCGGCCCGGGCGCACCGCGGCGGTGCGACGCCTCGATGTAGCAGCGGGTCTCCGGATCGACATAGCCGCGAGAACTTCGACATCCCGTCGCGGCCCTGCGGGCCCAGCACCATCCCGCGCCGGCGCGCCCGGTCGGCCTCGTCGTAATCGCCGTCGGGGTTGAAGATCGCATCGATCGACTTCGCCGACGCCTTGACGATGTCGGCGTCGCTCTTGATCGCTTCACCCACCAGGGAGGCTTCCACCTCGTCGCGCTCGCTCGACCGACACACACGAGGGCAACACGTCCATCGCGGCCGGTGATCACCCGCAGGTGATCCTCACCGATCGCCCCGACCTCGCACCGCCGCGGCGACCAGGGGCAGCTCGGGTGGCAGCGGCGGCCCGGCCAGCGAGCGGCGGGGCCGGATCCGGGCGGCCACCTTCATCCGGCGCTTGATCTCGTTGGGCGTGATCCGCAGCCGCGCCCACAGACCTGTCGACGAGCGCGGGAAGCGGCAGCCACCTCATCGGGCGGATCGGCCATCTCACCGAACACCCGATACATCAGACCGCGGTTGGTGCGCTCCTGAGTTTCCAACCGCTCAGCCATCTGCACCCGAAACTCGCCGCCCACCTCATCAGAGGACAACCCGCGCATCTGCGCGTAGGCCTCATCAACCGTGTCCAGCAGCACGCCAAACCGCTCGCGTGCCACCTGCCCGGTGATGAATTGCCCCATACCGCAACGCTATCGAACACATGTGCCAACAACCCGACCACCAAGCCCCCGACCACAAACCCTGTGGATCAATCCCCACTTGGGGATAACCTCGCGCGACTTGTCGGTGGCCAGTGCTAGAGGCTAGCGGGTGACCACCACAATGCCGTCGTCGTCGCTGTAGGCGATCTCACCGGGGGTGAACACCACACCGCCGAACTCGACGGGCACATCGCGTTGGCCCTCACCGGTTTTCGCGCTCTTGCGCGGGTTGGTGCCCAGTGCCTTGACGCCGATGTCGAGCGTGCGCAGCGTCGCCGCGTCGCGCACCGAGCCGTTGATGATCAGCCCGGTCCAGCCGCTGTCGACGCCGATGCCGGCGATGATGTCGCCGACCAGTGCGGCGTGCAGCGAGCCGCCGCCGTCGACCACCAGCACGCCGCCGTTACCCGGTTCGGACAGCACGGATTTCAGCAGGGCGTTGTCCTCGAAGCACTTGACCGTGGTGATCGGTCCGGCGAAGCTCGATCGGCCACCGTACTGGCGCAGTTGCAGGTCGCAGCTGCGGACGTCGGGGCCGAAGTCGTCGGCCAGGTCAGCGGTGGGGCGGGGCTCGATGGTCACTCGTCGATGCTAGGTGAGTCGGCTCGGATCGATGTTGGCGAGCGCGTAGGCGATCGCATCGTCCATCGTCATCGCCTTGCCGACTGCCCGAAGTTCGCGCCGCCGCTCGTCGCCCAGCGCCGCCGTGACGATGTCGCCCGCCTCGTGCAGCGCCGCCAGCACGAAGTTGGCGTTCGGTCCGACAGAGGCGGTGCCGGACGGTCGACTTGCTGCCGGCTTCGACAGCAGCGCGCCTGAAGTTGTCATACGCCGCACCGTGCAGGACTCCGGCCGTCTCGGGCTGGCGTTCGGCGAGAGCGCGCGCACAGAGTGCCAGGCAGGGAGCGAGCTGCATCGGGACCGGGACCCAGCGCTCCAGGTGCATCGACCGGCGCGACAAGCGCGAGAGTCAGGTCCCAGTCCGCGAGTCGGCCGGCCACGAGGCACGCGGTGAGAACTCCTGAGGGGCTCGCCTCGTCAGGGATGTCGATGCGCTCGATGCTTTCCGTAAGAAGCGCTCGCGCGCGAATGGGATCGATTTCCACGAGAGTCAGTGCGAGAGAATTGAGGCTCATCACGATCGCTGCGTGCATTCCGGATTGCCGTGCCAGTGTTAACGCCTCCTCGGCCCTGGCGGTTACCGTCGCAAAGTCAGCCCCACCCAGCAGCGCGGTGTTCACGCCGACCGCGAGACCGATGGCAGCGAGGCCGGGATAGCCGTCGGCAGCGGCTAATTCGGCAGCCCGACCGTAGGCTGAGACGGCATCTGTGTAGGCGCCTGCAGCCAAGGACGCCATCGCCTTCAGGTTGCACGCATCCATCTCAACGCGGGGCCGGCGCGTTGTGTCTGGCACGGGCGAATCAGCCTCGACCGCTTGTCGGGAGAGTTCATCCGCTCTGTCGTAGTCACCGCGTACATATGCGTGCCACGCCGCCGCCATCAACACGCGGGGATAGCCGGTTTGCCCGCGGGCATCGGCTAATTCGAGTACGCGCGATGCCGGCACGTCTATCTCGAACACCTCGCCCGTCCCGCCGTAGCCATGGTGGTGAGGGTGGTTTGCCACGAGCCGTACGGCCAGCGCAGCGTTCCTGGCGTCGATCGCCGCGGCCAGGGCTGAGCGGATGTTGTCCCGCTCGAGGTTGATCTGGCGCGCCCAGACGATCTGTTCGGGCCCGTAGTAGTGCTCGGCTGCACGCGCCGAGAGGTCTGCGTAGTAGGGCGCATGACGGAGCAGCAGTCTCGTCGGTCTCGCCCCAGTCGACAAGACGTTCCTCGCTGTACTGGCGGATGGTCTCCAACAAGCGGAAGCGTGTGCCCCGCCAAACTGTCTTCGGCTACCACCAGCGACCGAGCCACCAAACCGGTCACGAGGTCCAGACGTCTTCGTCGCGTCGACAGGATCGCCGCTGCAGACCTCCTCGATGGCTTCGAGTGTGCAGCCGCCGGAGAACACCGCCATGCGGGCGAGTAGTCGCTTGTTCGGCAGCGTTGAGCAGTTCGTATGACCAGTCGATGGCGGCGCGAAGCGTCGCATGCCGTTCGACGGCGCCCCGGCGTCCGCCGGCCAGTACCTGGAATCGGCGATCGAGCCGTCGCGCGAGTTCGCTGGGACCCAGCGCGATGACGCGCGCGGCGGCCAACTCGATGGCCAGCGGGACACCGTCGAGACGTTGGCAGATCTCCACGACGGCCGCGCATTGGCGTCGGTCAGCGCGAAGTCGGCCTTGACGTGTCGTGCCCGCTCGACGAAAAGACTGACGGCGTCGGTGTCACGGAGGCGGTCCAGGTCATCGCTGGGGGCACCGGCTTCCAACGGCGGCAGTGCGATCAATTGTTCTCCGTCGACCGCCAGGCCCTCTCGGCTGGTTGCCAGCACAACGACCCCGGGCACTCGCGTTCTATTCGTGCCGACGAGCCGGGCCGCCGCGCCGATCAGATGCTCGCAGTTGTCCAGCACCAGCAATAGTTGTTTGTTGGCCAGCATCTCGAGGAGCGACTCCTCCAGCGACTGGCCGCTTCTGCGCTCACGCGGAACGCGGCGCCTACTGCCGCCACGATTCCGTCGGGATCGCGCAGCGGAGCGAGCTCGACCAGCCACGCGCCCTCACGGAAGCGGGGCAGCAGCTCGGCGGCCACCTGAATTGCCAAGCGGGTCTTGCCGACACCGCCCACACCGGTGATCGTCACGACGCGCGATTCGCTCCAATGCGGTGGCGACCCGTGCGACTTCGGCTTGACGCCCGATGAATGAACTGACCTGCGCCGGAAGGTTTCCCGGGAACGAGTCCAGACTTCGCAGTGGCGGGAACTCCTCCCGGTCGCCGTCGCGAGCTGAGCTGGAAAATCCTTGTCGGACGCGCCCGAGGTCGCGCAGTCGGTGCTCGCCCAGATCGACGAGTTCGCATACCGTCGGGCAGCTGATCGCGCACCAGCGCCTCGGTGGCGCCGGAGAGCACGATCTGCCCGCCATGGGCGGCGGCCATCAACCGGGCAGCACCGGTTGATCGGCAGGTTGGCGTAACCGCTGTCGTCGACGATGACGGCCTCGTCCGTGTGCAGGCCGATCCGCGCCTTGCAGCGGCGCTGCGGTGCGCCACTTGGCTCTTCCGCCAGAGCCTGTTTGAAGCGCCAGCGGCTGCGGAGACGGCGTCACCGGCCGTCGCGAACGCGGCCGCCATTCCGTCGCCCATCCGTGCGAACACGTAGACCCTGATTGGCCGCGATCGCCTTCTCCAGGATTTCGTCGTGGCGGACCATCGCCGCCTTCATCGCGACGGGATCCTGCTCCCACATCCGGGTAGAGCCCTCGAGGTCGGTGAGCAGGAAGGTCACCGTGCCCGACGGTGGATGCGCAGCCATGGCCCCCCAAACCCCTGCTGAACTCGGGTTACAGGAAGCTAAGCGTAACTGGCGACCACGATGTCGTGGACAAACTGCGCCAACCCGGGCGCGACGTCGTCGTAGTAGCGGGTGAACCGCTCGTCGGTCAGATAAATCTGTGCCAGACCGCGGTGCATTCCGGCCACTATCGACTCTGACGCCGCGTCAGGGTCAAGTCTTTATCGGGTCAGTTCTCGTCGGAGCCCCGACGGGCGAGCAGCACCACCAGGATGGCCAGCACACCGGCGGCGATGGCCGCGGCGATCGGCAGCCGTGACGGCTCGGGCCCGACAAGCGGTATCGGAGCAGGCCCGGAGACGGGATTGCTCGCGCTCGAGACAGTTGTCTTCGCTTGCGCCGCAGCTTCTTTCGCGGCAGACGCGAGATCTCCGTTGGTGTCGGCCAACTTCGGTGCCGCAGGCGCCGTCGGCGGCGGGGCCTTCTTGGCCGCAGCCTGCTCGGGGGCCTTCTTCGCGGGTTTCTTCGCGGGCGCCGCCTTCTTCGCCGCGGTGGCCGATGCCTTCTTGGCAGCCTTCTTCGCCGGCGCCTTCTTGGCGGCCTTCTTGGCCGGTGTCTTCTTGGCCGCCTCGGCAGGCTCCTGGCCGTGGCGGCGAGGTGGCGGGTCCGGCGGTGGCGGTGGTGGTGGCGGCGGAGCGGGTTCCGGGCCGGGCGCTGACGAAGCGGGTTCGGCGGCCGGGGCCACAGCGTCAGGCTTCTCGTCGGGTCGATCCTGCGGGTCTGCCATATGGCTGCTCCTTTGCAGTGTCTCGTCCTCGCCCGGCAATCGCCCCCATCATGCCAGGTCGGCCGTGGCACTACCCGGTCGCGGCCAGTCCGGCGGCCAAGGCCAGCGCGACGGTCATCACGGCCAATTCGACCAGCGACCGGGATCGCGAGACCACGGCGGTCGAGCGGTGCGAGCGCGCAGCGGGCAGCCACAGCGTCCGATTGCGCCAGCCAAGCACCAGGAGCGCCGCGGCCACCGCGATCTTGGCCGACAACACCCTGCCGTACCCGGAGGTATACAGCTCGGCAGGCGAGCCGAGCCGCATCGCTGCGCCCACCACCCCGCCGGCCAGCAGAACGATCACGCACAACAGCGAGAGTTGTGAGAAGCGCGGCAGCACGCGGGCCCACTGCCCGCGGTGCTCGACGGTCAGCACGAGGGCTGCCAGCACGCCGCACCACAGCGCCGCTGCGAGGGTGTGAATCGCCACCGCCACGCCACCGACGGCGCTGTCCGAGAAATGGCCCGTCAGCGAGCGCGCGACCAGTCCCATCGCGGCGAGCCCGGCCACGACGATGTTGATCGGCGTGGCGCGTGGAGCGATACCGGCGGCCGCGCACACCGCCGCCGCCGCGACAGCGACGAGCGCGGCCCGCCCCGGCGCCGTGCTCAGTGCGAACTCGAGTGCGGTGTGCGCGGTCAGCCTGCCGACCGGCACCGCGGCGGTCTGGGCCGCCGCCACGATCAACCTGGTCAGCTCGGCCACCAGCCAGACAGCGCCGGCGGCGGCCAATGGTGCGGCGGCGCGTTCGGTCAGCTCGCCACGGTGCCGATCGTCGTCGAGCAGCGGCACCACCGCCAGGCCGAGCGTGACGACCGCGGAACAGTCGGCGACCGCCCGCACCAGCGTCACGGTCAACGAACCCTGCGGGTACGCCAACGACCACGCTGTCACCGACGCGGCCGCCGCGACCAGCGCCCCGCAGGCCACCACCCGTAGCGCGCGTCACGTCCGGCGTCGCACCGCCCACACGGCGCCCGCGCCGATGATCAATACGGCACCGGCGTAGAACGGCCACACCGGAATCGCGTCGTCGGACGGAGCCTCGCTCGCCGCCGCGGCTGACGGTCCGGGGGTACCGGTGCCCGCCGCAGTCAGCGAGAACGACCACGAGCCGGAGACGACGTGCCCGTCCGCCGACGTCGCCCGATAATTCGCCGTGTACGTCCCTGCCGGGCCGAGCGGCCGCACTCCGACGCTCACCACCGCACCATCGACCTTCGGCTCGCCCGTCGACCACAGGTTGCCGTCGGGGCCGACGACCGTCATCGCCGCGAACTGGGGCTGCATCGCTTCGTTGAACGTGGCGCTGACAGTCGTTGGACCGCGGGTCAATTCGGCGTTCTCGGCGGGGTCGGTGGCGATGCGAGTCGCGTGCGCCGCGGCGGCACCGGCCTGGGCAAGGGCACCTGTCATCAGTCCGACGGTCAAAACGATCACGGCGACAACGGGTTTCATGATCGCCGTCGCGGTCGCAACGCGGTCACCAGCGACACCGCCGCCACCGCAAGGGCGGCGCCTGCGAGCCAACGGGCCGAGTTGTCGGTCTTCGCGGGCGGTGCGGCCACAGCCGGGCTGTCATGCGCAGGCTCGGCGTTCGTCCCGCCCAATGCCACCACCGGCGCGGGATGTTCCGGTTCGTCGCCGCCGGCAGGCGTGGGTTGATCCCACTTCACGACCGTGCCGTCGGAGTAGGTCTGCGTGGCGGGCAGGCTGATCTCCTGCGCGTCGGGCAGCTTCACCGAAATACGGAACAACGCGAACTGGTCGGCCCCGACACCGGTCCCCGGCGCAGCCGTCCATGTGACCGACCGGACTGTGCCCGCGGCGGCGTCGCGGTCCAGCCGTGCTGTCCAGCCGGGCATCAGCTCCGTGCTGGCCGACGCGACGTTGGGCAGGGCGACGCTCAATTGAGTTGTGAGGGCGCCCTTTTCGGACTCGTTGGGCACCCTGAAGGTAAGCACCGCGTAGGCGCCGGGTGTCGGGTTGTCGGCGTCGGCATGGACGTGCGCCGACGCCGTCGTGGCGGCGAAAAGGCCGATGGACATCGTCGCACCGGCAACAGCGGCCGAGATGAGGGCGCGCTTGGACGCCCTGGTAGTGAATCGCATTCAGATGTGGCTTTCTTGTGTCGTTGGGATGGTCGGTCAGGCGGTGAAGCCGACCGGCGGACCCCGGTGAGACACAGAAGCGGCAAGTAGAAGCGCGGAGCGCAGCGGTTGGTCGGCCCGTCGAGCCGCGACGACGGCGACGGCCGCCACCGGTGGGCAGACAATTCGCACGACCGCGCGAACGGCGCGCGACACCGCACGCCACAGCCGGTCCCCGGCCGCAATGAGACCCGCGCCGACGGCGATCGCGGCCAGGTGAGCGGCCAGCATCGCGGCCGCGGGCAGGGGCGGCCGACACCATGTGGTGG
Organism: uncultured Actinomycetota bacterium; assembly: GCA_963766945.1. GTDB lineage: Bacteria > Actinomycetota > Actinomycetes > Mycobacteriales > Mycobacteriaceae > Mycobacterium. The sequence continues at coordinate 31,286 of CAVYCT010000012.1, read as the reverse complement.
TGTCCGACGGCGCCGAGCATCAGGTGGCCGAGGAGCTGACCGGCGGCGAGCAGACCAACCAGAACCCGGGCTTGCGTCGCGCGGGTGAGTGTGGCGGCCAATGCACCGACAGTCGCCGCGAGCACGGCCAGCTGCACCGCGGCCGCTCCGGTCGGCGGAGCACCGCCGCCCACGGCGTGCGCGGCGACCGCGAGTGCGGCCGTCAGCAATCCCGTTGCCACGCCACGAACGCGGGCCGCGGGATTGGACGGCGACATGGGCCGGTCAGACCAGGCCCAGGCGGGCCATCAGGTCGGCATCGATGTCGTCGAGCGCGCGGGCGATCGTCGCATGCGCGGATCGTCGTTGCGCCGCGGGCATGTTCTCGGCCGCCGTCACCGCTGTGGACAGCTCGCTGAGTCGCTCGGTCATGGCGGCGACGAATTGTTTGGTCTCTGTATCTTTGGGCTTCTTCTCGGCGACCTGCCGCAGGGAGTTCTCCGCGCCGCCGATCCGTGCCGACAGCTGCGCGCCGTGCCCGGAGAACTGGCCGATCTGGCTGAGTGGCACGCCCAGCCGGTCCGCCCGGCGTTGGTCGACATAGCCCCGCGCGGCGATGGAAGCACGGTAAACCACCGGCACCAGGATCGGTGCGAGCAACCGAGTCACCGTGAGCAGCCTGCGAATTCGCGCGGGGGAGAGCAACTTACCCTCACGCGCCGCCTTCAGCTGTGTCTCGGCGACCTTGAGCGCGGCCCTGTCGCTGTCGCGCTGCGACTTCAACTGTGCACGCAGCGCCCTGGCCTCCGCCTTGTGATCGGCCTTGATGCGACGCACCTCGTTCTTGGCCGCCAGCTTGGCTTCTAGCCTCGCCTTCGCGACTGATGGCGCGCGCCTCGGCCCGTCGGGTGGCCCGTGGTTTGCGTCGCTTGAACGGGTTCATCCCGGCTGCCTCCGGTCATCTCTTCGGCTGTTGACGTCAACGCTGCGGTGCAGGCACAACACTATCGTCCGGGCGCCCTGCCACGCGGGCGCGTCCCGGCAGCGGGGAGTTTGAAGCCGCAGCAAACAACGGCACGCGTCTGTGCGACAATCACACGATCGTCAATTAGCCCATCGGCGACGCGGTGAAGGGTGGTACAAAGTGGGTTCGCGTGTGCGGATCGCCGCGGCGACCTGCTTCGTAGCCTCTGGCCTGTTCGTTGGAGGCCTGGGCGGAGCGCTGGCGTTTGCCAATCCCTCACCCGACGCGGGCAGTCACGAGAATCGCGACGGAACCAAGGCCGACACCTCGGCGAACGGCGGAGCGGGTCCCGCCCGGGTGAGAAGAATCCCGACGAGGGCAAACCCCGCGACCAAAAGCCGGGCGACCAGAGGCCCGAAGACGGCAAACCGGACGAGCAAAAACCCGACGACCCGAAACCGGACGATCCGAAGCCCGGCGGTGAAGTCGATCCGACGCCCGGCGACGGCGACGACGGCGACGCGGCGACGGCGACGAGCCGACGACCCAAGCCGACACCACGACCGACACCACGAGCCGACAACCACCAAGCCGACCACCACCAAGCCGACCACACCGACGACCACCAAGCCGACCACCACGAAGCCGACCCCGACAACCGCAACGCCGACAAGTCCCAGTCCGACTCCCACGACCGAACCGCCGCCGCCCACCAGAGATCCCGATCCAGGTCAGTGTGACGACAAGGGCGAGAACAACTGTGGGGCGGGCTTCCCGTGGTGGCCCTTCCCGTGGCCCTGGGAACCGGGCGACCCCGGTCCGGGGGGACCGGGTGGCGGCAGCGGTGGCGGCGGATGCGCCGCGGCGGACTGCCGTCCGGCCTTCCGCACCGGCCCCCCATGCAGCTTCCGGGCGCACCGTTGCCCGAGACCCACCTGCCGCACCGGTCGAACCCATCAGTGCCACGCCAGGTGCGTCCGTCGAGCTTCCGCTCGAGCCGATCACGATGCCGGTCGTCGTGGCGCCTCCCCCGGCGCTCGGCCTCGGCGGTGCCGGGCGGCCTGCGCCGCCGGAGCAGCTGAAGGGCGTGACGTCGCGGCCAGGCCGAGACGCCTGCCGGCAGGCAGTCGTCTGCCCGCCGACATCGGCAGCAATGTGACCATTCCGCCCGCGTCCTACCGGGTCGGCTACACCGACTACTTGCGGACCGCGGGGATTTCGCAGGTCGTCGCCTTGGCGGGCCCCGGGGTTGCGGGCATCCTCGTCCTCACCGGTGCCGGCGGATTTGTCGGCTATCGCCAGGCCAAGGCGGGCCATGCGGTGCGCACCGGCACCGGGGGTGCGGCAAGATTTGTGAACTAACAAGAAACTAACAGAACGTCCTGCCCCAGCGGGGTGGACAGCGCATAGTGGATTTGTAGAAAAGGGGGTTTTTATGCCTGCGAGTCGTCGCGTTACCCGCGCCGTTGGCGCGGTGCTTGACCTCGCCCCGAGACGCGGGGAGGTTTCGCTCACGCGCCTCCTTGACGCCGTGAGCGAGGATCGGGACCGTCAGATCGAGCTCAAGATGGCCGACCTGCCGCCAGGGGTGTGTGGGCAGTGGCGCCAGTACGCCGATCGTGATGTGTTCCTGATCCAGAAGGGTCTGCCCGCGTGGGACCGCACCCTCGCCCACGAGCTCGGGCATCTGGTTCTCGGCCACGAAGGCATCCCCGTCGTGCAGGCGGCCCGCGAGAACACCGAGATGGCCAGCTCCGATCTGATCGGCTACATGCTCAACCAACGGACCGGTTGCATGGGGCCCAGCGGTGAGGACCACGAGCAGGAAGCCGAGGATTTCGCGGCGCTGCTCCTGTACCGGCTCGGCCGGTTGCCGTCCGACCGCGCATCCATCGTCCAGGTCCGGCTCGGAGAGGCGTTTGGTTGATCATCTGGGTGATCGCCGGTCTGCTCGGATTGGCCACCGGCCTGCGTATCGGCTGGGCCCTGGTCAACAAGCAGTCCCTGGTGAGCACCGCGATGATCCTCGCGCTCGGCAGCCTCGGGTTGGTGGCTGCGCTGAACTGGCAGCCGCTGACGCTTGTTGATCGACACCGTACTGCGGTGGCCGAACATCTCGACGGGTCTGTCTCAGGTCGCGTTGATCGCTTGTGCCGCAGGCAGTTGCGTGATGATCACGACCGTCTCCTCGGTACGTAAACCGGCCACGATCCGAAAGATTGCCTTCGCGCAATACGGTGTGGCCGCAGTCATCGCCGTCGTGACCCTTGTGGCGTTCTTCGCCGCGGGACAACAGCCGGAGATGTCTCCAGAGGAGTACCTCAAGCGCAACCTGAGCTCCGGCGGAAACGCGTTGCCCTGGCTGTTGCCGCTGCTGTACGTGCTGCTGGCGCTGACGCTGGTGTCATGGGCCGGCATGCGGTACTCGAACCGCAGTCGCCGTGGCCGCGCGCTGTTCGTCTTCACCATCGGCATGGTCCTGATCGTGCTGGCGTCCGCATTCTTCTTCGTGCGGGCCGTCGCCACCACCGGGCCGGTCGGAGTCGGCGCCGCCGCCACGCTGCTGGGCTGCGCCATGCTTGTCGTCGCCGCGGGCTCGCTGCTGCCCAGCATCGAGGACTGGTTCGGCGCGCGTAACGAACTGAGGATCATCGAGCCCATTCTCGGCGAGCTCGGCCGACGACAACCGGATGTCGGGATCGGGGTGCGTCCGCGCGGACCGCTCGTCTTCCGGGTGGCCGAGCGGATGTCGCTGATCTCTGATGCGCTGTTTCTGGAAGCCACCGCCGCAGACACCAGCCGGAAACTTCGGGTCGACTCCAGCGGATCGCTGCCCAGCCGTGACGATGACGACGAAGACGACCCTGAACTCGAGTCGCCGACGGTGCCGCCGCAGGAGCAGGCGGGCGCGATCGCGAAGTGGATCTACGCGGGCCGTGAGGGCGTGCCGGAGGACCAGCGTGTGCCGTTCCCCGGACCGGGATGGCTGCGCCAGCCGGCCGCGTTCTCGGACCGCGAATGGATCCTCGAAATCGCGCGGCAGTACCGCGCGCTCGTCCGCAGTGATGGCGCGAACGCCTGAGTGATGCAACCCAACCTGTGAAACAGGTTCAAGCCGACTTCGCCAAACGCCGCATCGCGGCGATCAGCGGGCTAATCGTCGAGGTGCTCCCGGCGACGCAGCTCGTCGACCTTCTGGACGATGTCCTGCTGGGCCTCATTGGACAAGCCGACCGTGCGCGCCGCAATACGGCGTACACCCTCGTCACGCATGTTCGCGAGCCAGGTCAATTCCTTGTCGAGCTTCTCGTAGTACTCGTCGTCGGTGAAGTACGCCGGCTTGATACGGAAGAAGTTGGCAAGGGCAGCCATGGTCGCTACCGAGGGGTTGGTGCGGTTGCCTGAGCGCAGCTGCGACAGGTACGGGGCCGACATTGTGACGCCTTCTGCCTTGAGTGCGGCGATCACTTCAGCCGACGTATGCGGACCGCGACCGGGCGGGTAAACCGTGTCGAACAGCCGGTTTAGGCGGGCGGCGAACGTCTTGCTCATCGATATTGACCTCCACATGCGTATCGAGCGGACTCTTTGGCGGCGTATTTGCTGATCATCGTAGCGAGAGTTGTGCCGAAACCCAAGTGCAAACCGCGTAAAAGTTAACCCGCCTTTTCAATTTCTATGCTCGCCACTGCAAGTGGCCTGGTGTAGAGCGTACGCCGACACCACGACCACACGCTGCGGCCAGGCAAATAATAACGCTGGCGTCGTATACCTTTTGCCATGAGGGTTCGCCACGACCGCCACAGGAACCGCGATCTTTCCCACCGGCAACGTCCCTGATAGGCCGTATAAGCGGCTCGCTTCGTTTGCTGAGTTGCGAAGGCAAACTATTTGGCTCAGGCCCCCGTGATTGTGCTCACCGCCACGTGACACGGGTTGATATGACGATTTCGGAAAACGGATAGCTGACTGGGCTTCAGTAGCTAGCTGACTGTTCAGACAGTCGCGGTGGCGATTCGAGCGACTAGACCGCCCTCAGGCCGAACTGGTGAAGACGGTCGACGCGAGAGCCTTATGCGGCGAGGAGCATCGCCAGGATCGCGGTGTCAGGGTGGCTGATCGGGTCCACCCCGACGCGGCTCACCATCGACGTCACCGTGCCGTCCGATTCCGCCTCGACCCACGCCGCGCGGTGTTCCAGGCCAAGATGAGGCAGGCCGGGTAGCAGCACGCACCCCGATGCGGCGCCCGTGCACTCCGGCAGACTCGGCATGGTCTCCGACGGCGGATGCAACATCAGCAGTGCGGGCGGTTGGTGCTGCGCGAAATAGCCCGGCGGAACCGCTGAATCACCGACCACGGTTCCTTCGGCGACAACGAGGCCGACGGTGTTCGGCTCGGGTTCGTCGGGAAGCTCTTCGCGGGCGCCGAAAATCGTTGTGGTGGAGAGTAATCCAGGAAGGGATGCGACACGAACGGCGACCATGAGGAGCTGTGCCCACTCCTTGGTGGAATCCGGCCACCGACCGGATATCACGAAGCCCTTGAGTGATCCATGCGAATGGAACGGGGCGATCTCGATCGCCCGGGAAGACCCCATCTCCATCTCGCCTCCGAACCGGCAACTTGAACCTGTGCCCGACACGGCTGTGGGTCGATCAGCTCAGAATGCGCAGGTTCCGCCCGGTGCGCAAGCGGGACACGCATTCAGGCATCACGACTTACCCGTTTCGGGACCGTCCACACCACGCGATAGGAGCCCGCCGCACGCACCCACCCGAACTGTCGGGAGTCGACGACACCGGGCGCGTTCGGGTTGTCCGAACAGGCCTCGAATGTCGCGTCGCCGCCCGCGCCGCGCACATTCCCGACGCGTTTGACGAGCCACCTCGACGGGAGAGTCGGGTCGCGGAACACCCGCACCTGGCCGGGGCGGAGGGCGCCACCCCGCACGGCGAGGAGGCCGTCACCGGGGCGCAAAGTGGGGTGCATCGAGTCCTCGACGACGGCGAACCTTCGCAGTGGCCACCCATGGTTTCGTCCCACGCTCGAAGGGTAGGTTAGGCCTATGCTGCATCGACTCTTCGCGAACGCCACACCTGCCCACGCCCACTGCGACCTGTACTGCGGCGTCTATGACCCCGCGCAGGCCAAGATCGAAGCGCTCTCGTGCCTCAAGACGCTCCAGAAATACGCCGACTCCGATGACGACCACTTCAAGACGCGCGCGATCATCATCAAGGAGCAGCGCGCCGAAGAGGTCAAGCATCATCTGATGGTGCTGTGGGCGGACTTCTTCACCAAGGACCACTTCGAGCAGTTCCCCAACCTGCATCAGCTGTTCTGGGACGGCATCCACGGCGCGGGTGAGGTCAAGAAGTCGCTCGACGTCGCCGAGGCCGAGAAGCTGCTCAAGACGATCGACGAGATCTCCGACATCTTCTGGCAGACCGAGAAGGCCAAGGGCATGGGGGTCTACCCGCCCGCCTGAGACGGCGAACAGCTCCGAGTTCGGGCCTGCACGACGCGATCGTGCGGGCCCGAATTGTCGTGATCAGTACAGGACGATCAGGGCGAGGACGCCCAACAACACCAGCGCGATCACACCTGCGCGGAGGCATGCCATCATCTGCCCGCCGGAGTAGACGTGGGCGCTCGAGTGCCATTCAGAGGGCGGCACAGCGGAGCCCGGTCCCATCGGATGCGATGCCATCAAGCACTCCTGACCTGCACGATCGGTTTCCTCCCCCAGTGAGGTCTGTCACAAACCCGACGTGGTGACGCCGATCATAACCCCATTTGTCTCAACGCAAAAAATCTGGGCCAGCGGTGGTTTAAAGGGCCGGTGGATGGGTACAGAGCGAAGCGGCGTATTTGAATAACTTAGCCTGGCGAGGCATTTCGCTCGGGCCGTCCAGTCCTGTTGATTGTGCGCCCGAACGGGACCCAGGTTATCCACAGTGATCTTGGGCCGCTGCACAGATTCAGCGGCTCAAACCGGGTATTCGCCGATGGCGGCCTGTGGATGAACCTGTGGAAACTGTGGATAGCCGCATAATTGCTGGCTTCGCTGTGGCACCCACTTCGTGTCAGCATTGAGGCATGGACGAGGTAGAGGTTGCCCAGGCGGATATCGCCGCCGTGCCGTTGACGTTCGACCGTTCTGTCGTGCTGCTCGATGTGCGCGAGGACGACGAGTGGCGCCGTGGGCATGCGCCCGGCGCTTCGCATATCCCGATGGGACAGGTTCCGGGGCGGCTCGCCGAGCTCGACCCGGCGGCCACACTGTTCGTCGTCTGCCAAGCCGGCGGGCGCTCGGCGCGGGTGTCGCAGTATCTGGCGCGCAACGGCTATGCGCCGATCAACGTCAACGGCGGCATGGCTGCCTGGGCCGGGGCGGGGCGCCCGGTGGTCACCGACGCCGGCGACGACGGCGTCATCTGAGCGGGCCTCGCTAGGCTGGTCGAATGATTCAGGTGTGTTCCACGTGCGGAACGCGGTGGAACGTGCGCGACCGCCGTCGGGTCTGGTGCCCGCGCTGCAACGGCACGCTGCTGGCGCCGTCCGCGCCCCTACCGGGCTCCGAGTGGAGCCCATCCGCCACCGCACTGCCGGGGCGCCCAGCGTCGGGGCCCGGAAGTAGGGGAGGGCATCCGGCTGCCGGCAGGCCGCTCCCGCCGGGGTACCGATGGATCGCGGTCCGACCGGGTGCGGCTCCGCAGCGCCGACGGCGCCACAGGCACCTGGGCCCGACCCCGCGCTACGCAGTCATTCCGAGGTGGGGACTCGCGGATCACTTCGACACGATCGATCAGCAGCAGGTTGCGCCCCGCACCGGCCCGTCCATCCCGATGGTGCGGAACACGTTGATCGCGACGATCGCAGTGCTCGGTTTTGCGGCGCTTCTGCATGTGGTCCGCTATGCGCTGCTCATCGTCAACCGGACCGTGCTGCTGAATGAGTGGGTGGCAGGCGCGGCGACGTGGCTGGGCTTGGCGGTTAGCGTGGTCGCGATGTTCATGGTCGTCGGCGCATTCGTCGTGTTGACGAACTGGCTCATCGCCCGGCGGGCCGCCGCGTTCGCCTACCGCGGCCATGAGGATCCGCGGTCGGTATGGGCACTGCGCGCAGGCTGTCTGGTGCCCCTGGTCAACCTGGCGTGGGCACCGATCTTCGTCATCGAGCTGGCCGGTGTCGAAGACCGGCTCAGCTGGCTCCGTAGGCCCGTTGTGGCGTGGTGGCTGGTCTGGGTGGCCAGCACAGTGGTGTCGATTTTCTCGATGGCCACCAGCTTTGCCACCGATGCCCAGGGAATCGCCAACAACACGGTGACCATATCGGTCGCTTACCTGATCGCGACGGCCGCTTTCCTTCTGGTCATGAAGGTCTTCCTCGGGTTCGAGCTGCAGCCCGTGGCGCGCGCCGTCCGAGCGCTGGGTGATCGTTGCCGACGGGCAGCCCGAGAAGGAAATCCAGCCCGAGGCCGAACCCGAAACCGCCGTTGCGGTTGAGTCCGAAGGCCAGAACCCGGCAGCATAGGCACCTATGAACTCGGGCGACGGCACGCTCGCCGGCCATCCGTTCGTCGTGGCGCACCGGGGTGCATCGGCGGAATGTCCCGAGCACACGCTGGCGGCATACGAGCTGGCCCTGCGGGAAGGCGCCGACGGCGTCGAATGCGACGTGCGGCTGACCCGCGACGGACATCTTGTCTGCGTGCATGATCGCAAGGTCGACCGGACGTCGAACGGCAGCGGCCTCGTCAGCGAGATGACGCTGGCGCAATTGCGCGAATTGGATTACGGCTCTTGGCATCCCAGCTGGCAATCGAACGGCGGCCACGGCAATACCGGCCTGCTGACCCTCGACGATCTCGTCTCGCTTGTGCTGGATTGGAATCGCCCCGTCAAGATCTTCGTCGAGACCAAACATCCCGTCCGGTATGGCGCGCTGGTGGAGAGCAAGGTGCTGGCGCTGTTGCACCGGTATGGCATCGCGTCGCCGGCATCGGCGGATCTGTCCCGTGCGGTGGTGATGTCGTTCTCGGCAGCCGCGGTGTGGCGGATCCGTCGGGCCGCGCCGCTGTTGCCGACGGTGTTGTTGGGCGAGACGTCCCGGTACCTCGGTGGCAGTGCGGCGACCACCGTCGGCGCGACTGCCGTCGGACCGTCGATCGCCACGCTGCGGGAGCATCCCGAGTTGGTGGACCGCGCCGCCGCCCAGGGCCGCGCGTTGTACTGCTGGACCGTCGACCATTTCGAGGATGTGCGGTACTGCCGAGATCTCGGTGTCGCATGGGTGGCGACCAACCATCCCGGCCGCACGAAGGACTGGCTGCAGAACGGGCTGACGGGCGCCGGGCGCGACTAGAGATCCGTTGCCGCCCAGCTCATCTGGCGCCCGCGGCTATGGCTGTGCGTCGAGCACGTCCTGCGGCACCGGCGCGTCGCTGCCCAAGGCGGTGAACAGCTGCGCCGCGACATCGGTGTTCCAGATCACGACCGAACCGGAGTCGCCGCCGGTGAACTCCCCGATCGGCACGGTCGTGGTGGTGACGTTCCCGTTCAGGGACCACAGCAGCCGTGCGAGGTCCCAGATGTGGTCACCTTCATCGATGGTGACGGCGCCGGTCGCCGCGTGCGCCATCGGATACCAGCGAAGCGGGTTGAGCCACACCGCCGGACTGGCGGCGCGGTGCAGAAGGGCCGACATGAACGCACGCTGGTTGACCATCCGGTCCAGGTCGGCGCGCGGCGTGGCGCGCGTGCGAACGAATCCAAGTGCGCTGCGCCCGTCGAGTTTCTGGCAGCCGGCGGGCAGGTTGATGCCCGCGAGAGGATCGTCGATCGGTTCGGTCGGGCACATCGTGACGCCGCCGACGGCGTCGACCATCACCGCGAACCCGTCGAAGCCGATCTCGGCGTAGTGGTCGAGCCGAAGACCGGTGGCCTGCTCGACGGTCTGCGCGAGCAGTGGTGCCCCGCCTTCGACGAACGCCGCGTTGATTTTGTCGCTGCCGTAGCCGGGGATCTCGACGTAGGAGTCGCGGGGGATGGACACCATCGTGGTCGGTGTGCTCGACCCGATGGTGGGCACGTGGACCAGCAGGATCGTGTCGGTGCGGCCGGTACCCAGGTCACCGCCGGTCGCCAGCTCTGCCTGCTGTTCGGGGGTCAGTTGCCCGCGGCTGTCGGACCCGACGAGCAGCCAGGTGGTCCCCGCGCCGGCAGCGGGACGTTCCGGGTAGTCAGCCAGTGCGGGGATCCGGTGCAGTGCCGAGTCCATCCAGTAGCCGCCCGCCACCACCGCGACGACGAAGGCGAGCAGCAGCACCATCAGAATCCGGCCCCAATAGCGTTTGCGCCGAGGCTTTTTCGGCTTAGCGGGTGCCTGCGGTCTGGGCTGCTGGCGCGGCGGGGGCGGGGCCGGAGGTAACGCTGATGCGGCTTGGCGCGGCGGGGGTGGCCGTCGGCCAGCTGGCGGTGGCGCGGGTCTGCGCGGCGGTGGGGGCGGAGGCCTGCGCGGCGGCGGGGGCGGCTGAGGTGACTGAGGCGGCGGTGGCATCGGCGGATTCGGCGGCCATGTCGGGGGCGGCCGGTTGGGGTCGCGCCTGATCACCTGTGACGGCTCCCGGCGTTCCCGCGGGTCGGGCGGGGGCGGCTGCCGGTTGTCGTCCACAGCAAGAATCTACGTCCATCGGGCCCTGCTGAAGCCCTACTGAAGCCAGTCGAGGTGACCTGCGGCCAACGCGTAGCCGACGAACGCCACCGCATCGATGAGCCCGTGCGCAACGATCAGCGGCCACAGTCTGCCGGTGCGTACGTACACGTAGCCGAACACCAGGCCCATCGCGAGGTTGCCCAGGCCCGCGCCGAACCCTTGATAGAGGTGGTAGACGCCACGCAGCACGCTCGAGGCGATCACGGCGGCCACTGGACTCATCCGCAACTGGCGAAGCCGGGTGACAAGGAAACCGACGACGACGACTTCCTCGGCCCACCCGTTGGCGAAGGCGACGAGGAGCAGCACTGGAATGCGCCACCAGGTGTCGTAGAGCTCCGCAGGTTCGACGGACGCGTTCATGCCCAAGATGCGGGCGACTTGATACAGCGCGAGACCGGGCAGCCCGATGAGCGCGGCGAGGCCGAGGCCGCCGAGCAGGTCGGGCCGCCAACGTGGCCGGCCAAGACCGATCTGGCCGGGCCCAAAGCCGCTGCGCCACAACAGGTATACGCCGAGGGCTCCCCACGCCAGCAGTTGGAACACACCGGCGAGGTTGAGCCCGAGGTCGACAAGGTCGATCGGCGAGCGCCGCGGGTTGAGGGCCACGATCTGACCGGCAAGCCCGAGCACCACGGCCTCGGCGAGCCTCAGCAGTGCCGTGTAGGCAGACAGCGCGAAGGTGACCGCCAGCACGACCGCGATCTCGATGCGCAGCGCGCGCCGCTGCGGCTCGGTCAGCTGGTCGTCGGCCCCGGTCACCGGAGCTACGGTAGCGGGCGCTGTGTCAGAGCCGGCGCGCGCGCAGGCCGTTGAGGAAGGGGCAGCCCATCAGCACCCGGATCGCCTGGCTGAGCCCGGTCACGTCGTCGACGGGGTTGGTGAACGGCAGCCGGACGTCGTGGTCGCCGTCATCGTTTTCCACCCGCAGTCGCACGCCGTAGCGGTCGAGGCCGAGCGGCCTGACCCGGCCGCGGCGCAACGCCATCGGCAGCCGGCTGGCCAGCCGGTCGACCACCTCGCGGTGGGCCGACTCCATGTGCTGGAGCCAGCACGACTCCATGGCGCAGAACGGGTCCGGCCGCGCACCGAGCAGCGCGCTCACCCCGACCGACTCGGCGCCCGTGGAGTCCGCGACGACCACCGAGTCGATCTCCAGCCGCAGCAATGTGTAACGTGCGTCGCCTTCGGTGCGTCCGTCGCCGGAATTCACCTGGAGCAGTGCGGGATTCGGATCCTCGGTGGCGATCAGATCCAGGAGCGCGGGAATTTCGTCGGCGGGCACCGGGAAAAGCCGTCCACGGATCCAGACCAACGAACGGACGGGCTCACGCAGTGGCAGCGGCGCATAGTCGGTCATCTCCAACAGCGCCTGAACCCCCGCCGTCTCGGCGGCCTCGACCTTGCCGACGAGGTCCCCGTCCACGGGTGCCGTGATCGCGAACGACCCGTCGTCGAGCAGGTGGTGCACGGGCGAGTCGCAGGGTTCGAGGCCCTCGACCGCGAGCATCGCCTCGCCGCCGCGTGCGCAAGCGCTGCGGATCCGTTCGGCTGTCGTCGGTGTAGTCGTTGTCATCGGATGTCTCCCATAGGTAAGGTGAGCCTAACTTAACTAATTTCTACGGCTTCACGCAAGGCTTACGTGCAGTGGAACGGGATTACCGGGGTGTACCGATAGGGTTGGAACGTGACCCGCATCGCATATCTCGGACCCGAAGGGACGTTCACCGAGGCGGCGTTGAGCGGGATGGTCGCCGCGGACCTGGTGCCTGTCGAACGACGTCGAACCGTTGCCTGCCGGCAGCCCCTCGGCGGCCCTGCAGATGGTTCGCGATGGTGAAGCCGACTACGCCTGTGTGCCGATCGAGAACTCGATCGAGGGCTCTGTGCTGCCCACGCTCGACAGCCTTGCGATGGGTTCCCCGCTCCAGGTCTTCGCCGAGTTCACGCTCGACATCGCGTTCACCATCGCGGTGCGCCCTGGCGCAGGCGAGCCCGCGTCGATCGCCGCGTTTCCGGTGGCGCGCGCCCAGGTGGCGAAATGGGCGGCGAAGAATCTGCCTCGGCGCCAGGTTCCAGGCCGCCGACTCCAACGCGGCGGCGGCCGTCGACGTGGCACAGGGTCGCGCCGATGCCGCCGTAACCACCGCGTTGGCCGCGCAACATTACGGACTCGCGACGCTGGCCACCGACGTCATCGACGAGCCCAACGCCAGGACCCGGTTCGTGTTGGCCGGGCGACCCGATTCGCCTCCCGCCGCGCACCGGCGCCGACCGCACCTCGGTGGTGCTTCGCCTGGACAATGTTCCGGGTGCGCTGGCATCAGCGCTTGACGGAATTCGCAAAACGCGGCATCGACCTCACGCGGATCGAATCGCGGCCGACCCGAGTGGAGTTGGGCACCTACATCTTCTTTCTGGACTGTGCCGGCCACGTCGACGACGAGGCTGTCGCTGCGGCACTCGAAGCGCTCCAAAGACGTTGTGCAGATGTGCGCAATCTAGGTTCCTGGCCGACGGGATCGGCCGGATGACGCAACTGAGGGAGGGCAGGACATGAGCGGCCGGCTGGTGCTGGTCCGGCACGGACAATCGCACGGCAACGTCGAACGTCGTCTCGACACCCGGCCGCCCGGGGCCGCGCTGACCGACCTGGGCCGCGAACAGGCGCGCACGTTCGCGCGCGACCTGACCCACCCGCCGGTGTTGATCGCGCACTCGGTGGCGCGCAGGGCGTCCGAGACGGCAGGCGAGATCGCGGGCGAACTCGCCATGGACACCCACGAACTCCACGGCATTCACGAAGTTCAGGTGGGCGACCTCGAGGACCGCAACGACGACGCGGCGATCGGCGAATTCGAGACGGTCTACAAGCAGTGGCACGAGGGCGACCTCGATGCGTCGATGCCCAACGGTGAGACCGGGCGTCAGGTGCTGGACCGCTACGTCCCGGTGATCACCGCAGCTGCGTATGCGCCATCTCGACGACGCCGCTTCGCACGGCGACATCGTCGTCGTCAGCCACGGGGCGGCGATCCGCCTGGTTTCTGCGGTGCTGGCCGGCGTGGAAAGCGGCTTCGTACTCGACCACCACCTGGCCAACACCGAATCAGTTGTGCTGGCGCCGATCACCGACGGTCGGTGGAGCTGCCTGCAGTGGGGCACGATGACGCCGCCGTTCTACCCGGAGCCCGACGTGCACCCCGTCGAGGATGCGCTGCAGTCAGCCGACCCGATGGGCTGACGTCACCACGGCGCACGTGCAGCCCGCGGAGTCGCAGTCGATGCTGAACGCGTGCACCACCTCGGGTGTCTCACAGCCGGCCTCGGTGCATTCGGCGCGCGCCGACGCGTGGTGAATGACGGTGCCGTGGCAGTGCTCCAACCCCGCCAGGCAGTCGCGGCACGTGCTCATGGCCTCAGTGTCCCGCGCGAGCAGACCCATACCGCCCCCACTCCGCGGCGTGTCGGGGACATTCGCGGGTTCTGGGCGGTTGCGCTCATCCCCAGCCGAGTTCGTGCAGACGATCGTCGTCGATGCCGAAGTGGTGCGCGATCTCGTGGATCACGGTGATCGCGACCTCCTCGACGACCTCATCCTCGGTGTCGCAGTGCTCGAGCAGCGCGTCGCGGTAGATCGTGATGGTGTCCGGCAGCGATCCCGCCGCGTACCAGGAGTCTCGCTCGGTCAGCGCGATCCCCTCGTACAGGCCGAGCAGGTCGGGCTCCTCCTCGTTGCGCGCCTCGACGAGAACGACGACGTTGTCGATGGCCGAGGCGAGCTTCGGCGGGATCAGATCCAGTGCGTCGGAGACCAGCTCCTCAAACCGTTGCCGGCTCATCCGCACGGCCACGCGGCTACTGCCCCGGAAGTGGTGGGGCTGGCAGCGGCGGGCCGGGGGCAGGCGCGGGTGCGGGCAGCGGCGTCCTGCGGTGGCGGCGGTAACCCGGGTGCAGGCGGCAGGCCGAAAGGTGGTGGCGCATCGGCGGGCGGTGCCCCATCGACGGGAGGAGCACCATCGGCGGGCGCCGCGCCCGGCGGCGGCGGCCCGCCGAGGAATACGTTGCCCGGGGGAGGCGGTGCCGTCGAGGTGGGCGCGGCCGTCGATGACGGCGCGGTCGCCTGCCCGGGCATGTGCTGCGTCTGCTGGCTGCTGCTGTCGTCGCTGGTGCTGGAGTCTGGACTGGCCGCTGCTGCTGCTCGCCTGCGACGACGAGGTGTCCGCCGGCTCGTCGGGAATCGGGATCGACGGGAGGTTCAGCCGCTCCTCGGGGATGTCCGGCGGCGGCACCGGCGGCTGACCGTTGATCATCAGCGGCCCCTTGGCGCTGTTGAGCAGCGTCGACCAGCCTCCGTTGCCGAGCGTTGCACCGATGCTGCACGACACCTGATGGCTGCCGGCCGTCCAGCTCGGCAGCGCGATGGTGCTGTAGATCAGCGTCAGTGTGGTGCTGCGCAGCTGAATGGGGGCCAGGTAGGCGTCCGTCATCCGGGTGCACGCGTCCTTGATGAACGAGTCCTGATCGGGTTCCGCAGGCGGCCCTGCCGGGAACTTCTCGGCCAGGTTGACCGACCCGGTGACCTCCATCGCGTGTGGCGCCGCGCAGTCGGTCGGAATGTCGGTCGGCTGGTTGGTGGACGGGTCGATGCCCAGGCAGGTGCCCGCGGGCCACACCTTGGACTGGTCGACGTCGGCGACCTTGCCCTGGAACGCCAGCTGCTGGTTGTTGGGCCCGGGCAGCTGCATGCCGCACAGCATCCGGCGCTCACCCGACTGGCGCCACGCCTTGTCGCCCGACCACAGCATGCTGATGGTGAAGCGGCTGTTCGGGTCGAACTTGGCGCCCAGGTAGTGCTTGACGGCGGCGGAACACTGCTCCTGGCTGATCTGCTGAATCCTGGCGACCGACGGCGGCGCGGCATCGGGCCCGTACTCGCTGCCGGGGAACGTGCGCATGTCCACCGACTCGGCCACCTCGAAACGGTGTTCGTCCTTGCAGTTGACGATCTGCGCCTCGTCCGGTGTGCGGTCGGGCCAATTCAGGCAGTCGCCCGCCTGGGCGTGCTTGAACGTCTCGTTGCCGCGCGGCCCCAGGGAGATCGTGCTGGCGGTCAGGCCGTTGCCGTCCGTTTGCGGCAGCGCGGTGATGAGACCGGCGATGAGCAGGCCGCCGAGCGCGGTCAGCAACAGCGCGCGGCGCGTCGACTTGGCCTGCAGGCTGTGCCACCACCGCACCGGCTGCGGGCGCGCCGCAGCCTCGTCGGCCAGCATTCTTTCCAGGGTGGGTGCCTCGGACATCGGCTCCATTGTGACAGGCGTGTCAGGTGCTGTGACAAGTGATGCAGTTGTAATGTTATGGGGTTGTGCCTGAGGGCTCCGACCGGTTACCTCGGCATGCTCACGGTCTACGGCCGAAAGTAGTGTTGCGGCCGTGATCGACCTCAAAATGCTGCGCGACAACCCTGATGCGGTGCGCGCGTCGCAACGCGCCCGCGGAGAAGATCCCGGCCCTTGTCGACGCGCTACTGCAATCGGACGCTGCCCGGCGGGCCGCGATCTCGGCCGCAGACAATCTGCGCGCCGAGCAGAAGTCGGCGAGCAAGCAGGTGGGCAAGGCGTCGCCGGACGAACGGCCGGCGTTGCTGGCGCAGGCCAAGGCGCTCGCGGAGAAGGTCAAGGCCGCCGAATCCGAACAGGCAGAGGCCGAAAAAGCCTTCACGGCGGCGCATATGGCGATCTCGAACGTGATCATCGAGGGTGTACCGGCCGGTGGCGAGGACGACTTCGTGGTGCTGGACACCGTCGGTGAACCCCGCGCCGTGGAGAACCCGAAGGACCACGTCGAACTCGGCGAGTCGTTGGGCCTGATCGATCTGGAGCGCGGCGCCAAGGTGTCCGGGGCGCGGTTCTACTTTCTCACCGGTGCCGGCGCGCTTCTGCAACTCGGGCTGCTGCAGCTCGCGGCCCGGTTGGCGACGGAGAACGGTTTCACGCTGATGATCCCACCGGTGCTGGTGCGCCCCGAGGTGATGGCAGGCACCGGATTCCTCGGCGCGCACAGTGAGGAGGTGTACCGGCTCGAGGCCGACGACCTCTATCTCGTCGGCACCTCCGAGGTGGCGCTGGCCGGATATCACGCCGACGAGATCCTCGACCTGTCCGGCGGACCGCTGCGCTACGCGGGTTGGTCGTCGTGTTTTCGCCGTGAGGCGGGCAGCCACGGCAAGGACACCCGCGGCATCATCCGCGTGCACCAGTTCGACAAGGTCGAGGGCTTCGTCTACTGCACACCGGCGCAGGCCGAGGCCGAACATCAGCGCCTGCTCGGTTGGCAACGGGAAATGCTCGCGAAGATCGAGGTGCCCTACCGCGTGATCGACATCGCCGCAGGGGATCTGGGCTCGTCGGCGGCGCGCAAGTACGACTGCGAGGCGTGGGTGCCGACGCAGCAGACCTATCGCGAGCTGACCTCGACGTCGAACTGCACGACGTTCCAGGCGCGCCGGCTCGCGGTGCGCTACCGCGACGAGAGCGGCAAGCCGCAGACCGCGGCGACGCTCAACGGCACGCTGGCCACCACCCGGTGGTTGGTGGCCATCCTGGAGAACCACCAGCAGCCCGACGGCAGTGTCCGCGTGCCGGAGGCCCTGGTGCCGTTCGTCGGCGCCGAGGTGCTCGAGCCCAAGAAGTAGCGGGAGGCTTCGGTTCTGCGCGACGATGAGGCCATGGGTTATCCGTCGGGTCCGCCGCCGTCGTGGGGCCAACCGCCGCAGGGGCCGTACCCGCCGCCCGGACCGTACCCGCCACCCGGACCGTATCCAGCCGCCCGGACCGTGGGGACGGCCGACAGGACCGTCGGTGGGGTGGGCTGTCGTGCTCTGGTGTGTGGCCGCGGCCTGTCTGGGCGCAGCGGTCGCTCTTCGGAATCATCGCCGCGACGGGCTTGTCCATCGACCGCCATATGGACAACAACGGCGTCACGACGAGCGCGACCGTGACCGATGTGGACGACACGTACGTCACCGTCGAGTTCATCACCGAGGACAACGAATCGGCCGTCGCCGAGTTCGTCTGGTGGCCCGAGGTCTTTCCCGCTGTCAACGACGAGATCGAGATCACCTACGACCCCGACGACCCGTCGTACGCCACCCAGGCGGGCAGCAAAGAGGATCAAATCCTGGGCACGGTCCTCGCCGTCGCCACCGTTGCGTCGCTTGCCGCCGCGGCAGGGGCCGGCGTCGGCGCGATGTTCGTCCACCGCGCCCGGCGCAAGGCGGCCCAATCCAGCGGGTCCTATTACTACTAGCGGGCGGCCAGCAGCTCGTCGAGCCGAGCCAGGAATTCCTTCGGCCGCTGCGGCGTGAAGGCCGGCACGGGCCGCGCACCGGGAACGTCGAGAGTCACGAGCGTGGACTTGATCGGTCGCCACACGTCCAGGGGCAGCCAGCGGCGCAGGTCCGAGCTGCCCCAGATCCGGAACCGCTGCGTGAGCATGCCGAGCGGTTCGGCCTGGTAACCGCGGACCGACGCCAGCGGGATGATCTTCGACGTGCCCGACGGAAAATGGTATCGGCGCAGCGTGATCGCCTCGCGATCCAGCTGGATCAGGCCGTCGTCGTAGTACTGCCGAGGCGCCGTCACGCCCGTGCGCTCCGCAGCTCGTGTCCCTTGGTGGTCAGGCAGCGGCCGTTCTCCAGATTCCACTGCCAGCCGTGCAGGTTGCACGTCAGCGTCGACCCTTCGACCACGCCGAACTTCGACAGGTCGGCCTTCAGATGAGGGCACCGTCGCTGAATCTCCCAGCCGTCCAACGTGATCGACGCGGTGTCGTCATGCGCCTCGGCGAACCAGCCGTCGGCATATGCGATGCGCTCATCGGTCAGGCACTTGAAGAAGGTGTAGAGGTACTCGTTGTAACCACCGACCCGCCACGCCGCAAACCGGGTCGACAGGAAGATCGTGTTGACCCAGTCGGGCTCGTTGTCCCGCAGCACCGTCCGCACCAGCTCTGGCGCAATCGCGAAGCCGTACCGGAACTTCTCGTCCGGAATCGGCTCGCGCACAGCACGTTTCGGAAAGTCGAGCACCACGGTCTCGTCGTGCCCACCGCCGCGTAGCCGTAGCTCCACCGGGTAGCCGATGCCGTCGCAGATCTGATCGCTCTGCAGCATGATCGGCTCGAAGAGCGCGCGCAGCGGTTCCAGCAGTGAGTCGCCCGCCGCGGGCGCCCAGCGCGCCTTCTCGGCGGCCAGCACCGGGGCCATCCGCTCGGCGTAGTCGGCGATGTATGCCGCCTTGCCGGTCGTGAAGATGGCATGCGCGTCGTCGTCGGCCACCGGGTGGATGTGTGAGTTCAACTGTGAGCCAGTGAAATCCGCCGTCGAGCCCGGGATCATCAGCAGGCCGCCGTCGTGGCCGTGGGTGCGCATCTGGTCGAGGAAGACCGCCTGGTCGGGGAAGATGTTGGCGGGGTCGCCGTGATCGTCGTTCAGGTCGCGAAGCTCGGGATCCAGGAAGCACGGCGGGCCCGCGGACGGGATCACCCAGGTGGCGCCGACCTGCGCGATGTACTGGCGGCACCGGTCCATTTGGCGCTGGCGCTTCTGGGTGCCGAACGCCTCCTTGGCGCGGGCGGGCATGTCATAGACCATCGGATACCAGATCGCGCCTGAGTACTGCAGCATGTGTACGTCGACCTGGCCGAAGTCCGCGTGCACCACGTCGAGGTCGACCGGGCGCGCGTCGTTCATGTTGAACGCGACGGTCTCGCCGTCGTCGACGACCAGGCCGGAGTCCCCGATCGGGCCATCGGCGGGGGCGCGCAGCGCGATGATCATCACGTCGAGGTCGCCCTTCGGCCCGCTGACGCGATGTTTCACCGAGTCGGTGGTTTCGAAGAACCGGTGAAAGCCGATCTTCTCCAATTCGCGCTGCAGGTCGGGCACCGGGAAATCGGGCAACAGCACGACCGCGTCCTTGTTGACATGCTCGCGCAGGTTCTTCGGGTCGAAGTGGTCGGAGTGCAGATGCGAGACGTACAGGTAGTCGCAGTCGCCGAGGGCGTCCCAGTCCAGCGCGCTGTTGTCCGGGAACGGGAACCACGACGCGAAGTACGCCGGGTTGACCCACGGGTCGCACAGGATGCTTCCGGCCTTGGTGTCGATCCGGAAACCGGCGTGCCCGACGCTCGTGACCTGCACTAATGACCTCTCTAGCCGATATGTCTGCGTCGCCAAGCTTAGTGGGAGGAGATGTCGCCGGCGTTCCACAGGCGTCGGTAGTGCTCGATGCGGGCCGGATCCGGCCCGACGCCGTATGCGTCGAGCAGCTCGTCCTGCCAAGTCGCCGGCGTAGTTCCACGACAGCGACAGCGTGGCGATGGCGAGGTCGGCCCACCGGTTCGCGACGCCGAGGTCGCCGAGATCGACGTGCCCGCAACACTGGCCGCCGTCGTCGATCAACGTGTTCGGCGCGCACGCGTCGCCGTGGCAGACAACGAGATCGTCGTCGGATGGAATCGGTCACCCAGGCCGGCGGCCCGAACGGGCACGCGTCCACCGGCAGGCCGTCGTGCAGCATCCGCAGGCCGCTCCCGATCGCCCGCGCCGCCGTTCGCGGGTCGCGGACCCACCGCGGGTCGACGGCAGACCGCCCGGCCAGCCCCGCCGTGTGCAGCCAGCCGGCGCCCGCACCGAGCACCTCGGGCACCCGGATATGGGCCGCCGCCCAGCGCAGCCGGTCGGCCTCGGCCACCAAGTGATCGGCCCACTGCGGTCGCACGACCTTGACGTATTCACGGCCGCCGTCGATGGCAAAGGTGACGCCGCCGAGCTCGTTGACCCACACCGCGGCCACCGGCCTGCCCGCCGCGATGTCCGAGACGACGGCGGGAATCGGCACGGGTTCGTCGGGCCGGGTCACCCGACTAGGCTGCCTGATGTGGAACCGGTATACGGAACAGTCATCCAAGTCGCCCGGCTGGTGTGGCGGGTGCAGGGGCTGAAGTTCACCGTCACCGGCGTGGAGAACCTGCCCGTCACCGGTGGGGCGGTGATCGCGATCAACCACACCGGCTACTTCGACTTCACGTTCGCCGGCCTGCCCGCCTACAAGCAGCATCGCGGCCGCAAGGTGCGGTTCATGGCCAAGAAAGAGGTCTTCGACAGCAAGATGACCGGCCCGCTCATGCGCGCCATGCGGCATATCGAGGTCGACCGAGACAGCGGTGCCGATTCCTATGACGAGGCCTGCCGAAAACTCAAGGAAGGCGACCTGGTCGGCGTCTACCCGGAGGCCACGATCAGCCGCAGCTTCGAGATCAAGGAATTCAAGTCGGGCGCCGCCCGGATGGCGCTCGCCTGCGACGTGCCGATCGTTCCGCTCGTCGTCTGGGGCGCACAGCGCATCTGGACGAAGGGCCACCCGAAGAAGATGTGGCGACCCAAGGTCCCGATCTCCGTGGCGGTCGGGGAGCCGATCTACCCGACGTTGCCGCCCGCGGAGCTCACCGCGCTGCTGCACTCGCGGATGCAGCATCAGCTCGAACGCGTTCAGGACGCCTACGGGTCCCATCCGCCGGGTGAATTCTGGGTGCCCCACCGGCTGGGCGGGGGAGCGCCTTCCCTCGCCGAGGCGAACCAGATGGATAACGAGGAGGCCGCCGAGAAAGCCGCACGGCGCGCTGCCCGCGAATCCGGGTCAGGACACACCGAGGCGCCGGGGTAGCGCGTATGGAGCCGGTCTTCCGCACGCTGGAGATCGCCGCCAAGGCTTGCGGTCAGGGCCACCGGTACCCGGATCACCTACCACGGCCTGGACAACATTCCGGCCACCGGCGGCGCGGTGATGGCGATCAACCACACCAGCTATATCGACTTCCTGCCTGCCGCGCTCGCCGCTCATCACCGCAGGCGCCGGATGCGCTTCATGATCAAGGCCGAGATGCAGGATGTCAGGTTCGTCGCCTGGCTGATCAAGCACACCAAGACGATTCCGGTGGACCGTCGCGCGGGCGCAGGCGCCTATGCGGTGGCCGTGGAGGAGCTACGCGAAGGGGAGATCGTCGGCGTGTACCCGGAGGCCACGATCAGCCGCAGCTTCGAGCTGAAGGAATTCAAGTCGGGCGCCGCGCGGATGGCTCTCGAGGCGCAGGTGCCGATCATCCCGCTGATCGTGTGGGGCGCCCAGCGGGTATGGACCAAGGATCACCCGAAGTCGTTGGGACGCAAGAAGATTCCGATGACCGTCGCGGTCGGAGCGCCGATCCCCCCTGATGGCCCGGTTGAAGAACTCGACGCAGCGATGCGCGCCCAGATGACGGAGTTGCTGCACAAGGTCCAGCAGCAGTATCCGCATCCCGAGGGGGCGTACTGGGTGCCGCGCAGGCTGGGTGGGACCGCACCGACCATGGCCGAGGCCAAGGCGCTCGACGAGGCCGAGTTGGCCGAGCGCGCCCGCAAGCGCGCCGAGCGCGAAGCCAAGAGCAACTGATGGGCATGCCCGCGCTGATCGCCAGCGACGTGGACGGCACCCTGCTCGACGACGACGAGAAGATCACCGCCCGCACCCGCGCCGCGGTGCGCGCAGCGGTTGACGCCGGAGCGCAGTTCGTGCTCGCCACCGGCCGGCCACCGCGATGGGTGCACCCGGTCGTCGACGCGTTGGGCTTCGCGCCAATGGCGGTGTGCGCCAACGGCGCCGTGATCTATGACTCGGCGACCGACCGCATCGTGTCCGCGCGCACCCTGTCCGCCGATGCACTCGGCGAGATCGCCGAGATCGCCACCCGCGTCATCCCCGGCGCGGGCCTGGCCGTCGAACGGGTCGGCCGCAGCGCCCACGACGCCGCGACACCGCAGTTCGTCAGCTCACCCGGCTACGAGCATGCCTGGCTGAATCCGGACAACACCGAGGTGTCCATCGCGGATCTGCTCAGCGCGCCCGCGGTCAAGCTGCTCATCCGCAAGTCGGACGCGCTGAGCTCCGACATGGCGGCGGTGTTGGCCGAACACATTGGCCTGCAAGGCGATATCACCTACTCGACCAACAACGGTCTGGTGGAGATCGTGCCGTTGGGCATCAGCAAGGCCACCGGTGTCGAGGAGCTGGCGCGCCCGCTGGGCATCACCGCCGAGGATGTGGTGGCGTTCGGTGACATGCCCAACGACGTGCCGATGCTGGCGTGGGCCGGACTCGGCGTCGCGATGGGCAACGCGCATCCGGACGCGGTCGCCGCCGCCGATGAGGTCACCGCGACCAACGCCGACGACGGCGTGGCCCGCGTGCTCGAGCGCTGGTGGCTCGACTAGGCGGGGCTGATCGGCGGTGTGAACCGTTCCAGTTGGATCGGCATGGTGTCGGCCGGCGGCGGCGGCAGTTCCACCGGCACGCCGTCGATGACCCGGGTGACCGTGCCGTTCTCGCGGTCGAAATTGAGGGTGCCGTGCGCGAAATTCTGCACAATCCATTGCGGCTCTTGGATTTCGCCGCTCGTGGGCAGGCCGAGCGCACCGCGCTCGAAGCCCAGCGAACCCCACGCGTGTAGATCTCGCCGGTGACGGGTTGGGCCCCGCTTGCCGGCGACCAGTAGATGGCGCCGTGTTGGAAGGTGGCGTAGCGGGTCGGCCCCTCGCCAGACGCCTCCGGTGACGTCGGCGGCCCCAGGTAGCCGTTCATCCCGCCCAACGACTCCCAGCGCGCGAAGATCGCCCCGCCGCGCAGTGTCTCCGCCAGATCGGCGGGCCCCGGTGGCTCATTGAACCGCGCCGCGATGTCGCGGATCTGGTCCATCACCGCATAGGCCGCATTACCCGGGCAGTCCGTGTTGCCGACGTCGCGGTGGGTGAAGATCGTCGGCAGGATCGGCGCCGCGCCGATCGGGAACTTGGAGAACGAGCTGCCGTCCGAGGCGAGCACCACCGTGCCCCTGGGATCGACGTGGTCCAGCCCCAGCCGCCACCCCAGAAGTCGTGCCGTGGTGCGCAATTGGATCGGCGTCGGCGGAACCAGGTCGAAGTTGCCCAGCATCGCCACACCCCAGGTGTCGCGGTTGAAGCCGCCGGTGTGTGCGCCTTCGACGGGCTTGTCGATGCCGCCCGCCCGGCCCTCGAAGACCTGCCCGTACTTGTCCACCAGTGCGTTGTAGGCGATGTCGCACCAGCCGAGAGTGCGCGTGTGGTACTCGTAGATCGACCGGACGATTCCGGCCGAGTCCTCCGGCGCATAGTCGTTGCTGCCCGCGGTGTGGTGCACGACACCGGCCCGGATTCCGTTGTCGTACTGGGGATTTCCGCATCGCATCGATTCATCGGCGCCCCATTGCGCCCGGCTGATGATGTTGGGCGGCACGCCGGGCGGGGTGACCGCCGTTGGCAGGGGCACGGTATCGACCGGTGCCTGGGGCGGGCTGATGAGCACAGCGTTGATGTTCTGCGCGAACGGCTGCTCGACGTTGGCGGGCACGTAACCCAGCCCCGGCGGCTCCTTGGATTTCGGCGATGCGCCGGTGGGCGGGGCGTTCGGTGGACGGGTGACGGCGATCTGCACCGTCGTGGTGCGGCCGACGAACACCGGTTCGGTGCCGCGCGGGCCTGCGCCGGGCGTATCGGGCCCCACTCCCTCGAGGGCTTCGGCCTCGTACCACGGCCCCCAGGTGCCGTCGGACTTGCGGGCCCGGACTCGGGCCGACGTGCCGGTGAGGTCCTGCGCGGTCAGCGCCACCATCGAGAACGGCGTGTCCTGATGGATCTCGCGGATCGTCTGCGCCGCCGCCGAGGCCGGTCAGGGGTTGTTGTGCCACCTGCGGTGCGGCGCCTGACTGGGGCTCGTCATCGCCGGGAAGGCCGTAGATCGCCAACGGCAACATGACGATCGTCGCCGCGATCGCGGTGAAGATCATCGACGGCCCAGAGTGACGACACGGCACGGACCGATGTTACGTATGTGTCAGTTGTTACTAATGTTCCGACACGGTGCTGAGCATGACTAAATGGCCGACCGATGTCGGGCTCCCCACAACGACACCGCAGAGCCATTGGCTTCTGCGGTGCCGTTATGTGTCAGGTTCGGAGGCGCCGGGCGCAGGCGGGGCCACCGGCGGGCCGGTTCGGGCTGGCCATCAGCGGCCTTCTCTCGGTCGGGCGGGACGCCGGGGTGTCAGGGGTAAGCGGTCAGGCGTTCGCGTCGGCACGGGCCCGGACCCGTACCTTCGGTCGCGGAGACGGACCGATCGCGGGCCTCGAGGCGCTCGCGGACCTGCCCGGGAACGGCGGCGGGGTCGACGGCGGCGGGGTCGGCGGCGGCGACCCGCACGGTGGCGGTGATCCGGCTGCGGCGGGCGGAGACGTCGGCCGCGGTGACCCCGGCCACCGCGCCCGCCGTGGTGGCGAGGTCCTTGGCCAGGGTCGCGCGGCGCAGGCCGGCGTCGGCGCCGGGGCGTCCGTCCGGGTACTCCATGCGGGCCAGCGGGACGACGGTGGGCTTGCCAGGCCGGAGCGCGGCGATCAGCAGGACGAGGCCGAGCACCGCCAGCACGATCGCCACCGCGACCGTGGCGGCGCTGTTCCACCGCTGCCCCGAGGTGACCGCGAGCAGCTGGTCGAGACCCAGGATCGGGGTCTGCCCGAGCAGGGACTGGACGACGGCGACGGCGACCAGGGCGCAGAGGGCGAGCAGCACCGTGGCGACGATCGTCGCCGGCGTGCTGCGCCGGGGGGCGGCGGATCATGCCATCACCCTCCGAGTGGCGGTCGTGGTGCTGGTGAGGGCGGCGACGGAGACGTCGACGCGGGAGACGGTGAGGTCGGCGAGGGCGTGGACCCGGTCGCGGAGGTGGGACCGGACGGCCTCGGTGGTGGCACGGACCGAGGCCGGGTGTCGACGGTGAGCCGCACGTCGAGCGCGGCGGTCCGTCCGGTGACCCGCGCAGAGACCCAGGGGCGCCCGTCGCCGTCGTCGCTGCCGGTGGGCACGCCCAGCACGCGGCGGGCGGCACCGCCGACACCGTCGATCTCGCCGGCGGCGGCCGCCGCGACCTTCTCGACCACGGTGTCGTCGATCGAGAGCGAGCCGCGCTCCCCCGCGGTGTCGAGCGAGAGCTGCCCGGTCGGGCTGTCGTCCGGTGCCGGCCACCCGGTGGTGCTGTCGAGGCTGGTCACGGCGGGCTCAGAGCCGGGTGCTCGGACGGTCACCGGAACGACCGCGGCCGGTGAGGCCGTCGAGGTCGAGCTGTCCGTCGAGGTCGCGGCCGACGAGCAGGCCCACCACGCCGAGCACGAGGACCAGGAGGAAGGCACCGAAACCGCCGAAGGCGCCGGCGAGGCCGAGCACGAGGCCCACGACCAGGCCGAGCACGGTGTTGGACACGCGCATGTCGATCAACTCCAGGAGAGAGGTGTGCGGGGGGCCGGTCCGGCCCGGCCAGCCGGTCAGACGATGGGACGACGGCGACGACGTCGCCGATCGGCCGGCGGCCGGGGGTTCAGCCCGGCTCGACGTCGAGATCGTCGAGGCCGATGTGGATCGGCAGGCCCGGGACGAGCGCGGTCACCGCGGCGCGGACCTGGGTCTCCAGGGTGCGCAGCGCGACCGGACGGGCGACGAGCCGGACCGTGATCCCGCTGGCGGTGATCTGGACGCCGGTCACCCGGCGACCCGGGCAGGTAGGTCCCGACGGTGCCGAAGGGTCCGCCCGAGAGTCGGGCGACCGCCGGGCAGGCGAGCACCGCGGCGGCCACCGGCTCGGCGAGCGCATCGGTGTCGAACGCCTGCCCGGTCGGGGGACGGGTCACTGGACCCGGTTGCTGGGCCGCGCCGGGGCCTGGTCCTGGTCCTGGTCGTCGTCGTCCGACGGGACGTTCAGGTCGACGACGTTGATGTTGACCTCGACGACCTCGAGCCCGGTCATCTGCTCGATCGCGCCGATGACGTTGCGGCGGATCGCCCGCGCGAGGTCGGCGATCGCGACGCCGTACTCGACGACGATCGTCAGGTCGACGGCGGCCTGGCGCTCGCCGACCTCGACCGAGACGCCCTGGGTGTTCGAGGCCCGCCCGCCCGGGATGCGCTCGGTGATCGCGCCGAAGGCGCGGGCCGCGCCGCCGCCGAAGCCGTAGACGCCCGGGACCTCGCGCGCCGCGATCCCGGCGACCTTGGCGACCACGGCGTCGGAGATCGTGGTCTTGCCCTGCGCGCTCTCGAGCCGCGAGCCGGCGGTGGCCGGCACGGCGGAGTGCGCGGGGGTGGGCGTCGTGGGCGTCGTGGACGTCGTGGACGTCGTGGTCGGGGTGCTCATGGCTCAAGTCCTTCCGCGAGTGGAGACGGTGCCGCCCGGTCGGCGGCGCTTCCCGTTCAACTCATTTGGTTGGACACGACCGAACGACGATCCTCACGCGACACCGGGGTGACGCCGGGCACGTGCCCGCGCCGGCGACCCTGCGCGGTGCCGCCGTCACCCACAGACAGCACCTCTGACCTGCGCGGACGTCGTTCTTTGATCGAGATGTCGCAGGTGTGGATGCCACGGGTACCGCGGTCGACGATGTCCCGGTGACCACCGAGCAGCGCGCCACCGGCCCGGCCACCACGCCCGACGACGGCCCGCCGTCCTGGGTCCTGCGGCTCATGGGCCTGACGACCTACGTCGGCATCATCGGCTTCGTCGTCGCCGAGATCGTGCAGTACGCGCAGTCCGGCACCGACGGGTTCCTGCCGGCGACGTTCGCCAACGCCCTCGTCTGGGTGGTCGGCGTGAACGCGATCATCTGCGGCTCGGGCCACATCGTCATGCCCGGTCCCGTCGCGGACTCCATCGGGTGGCCGAAGGGCAGCCCGTTCCAGTTCGAGGTCGGCCTGGCCAACCTGGGGATCGGCGTCCTGGGCGTGCTCTCCCCGTCCTTCGACCGCGACTTCGCGCTCGCGGTCGTCATCGCCTTCTCGATCTTCTACTTCGGGGCGGCGCTCGGGCACGTCCGGGAGATGGTCCGCGAGCACAACATGGCGCCGGGGAACGCCGGGTTCATCTTCTGGTTCGACGTCATCGCGCCGCCGGCGATCATCGCCCTCTACCTGGCCACCGAGACCCGGAGTCAGGTCGGGTGTCCCGGCGTCCCTCAGTGGCAGGGGAACCCGAGGAAGTGGCGGGCGTCGTGCACCAGCTCGTGGATCACCGAGCTGTCGCCGAAGAGCGACGTCGCGCCCTGGTCGATGCCGATCAAGTAGTAGAGCACCAGCCCGACCACCACCGCGCTGACCAGCCACGGCAGCGTCTCGGAGGCCGGCACGGCCACGGCCGTCGCCCGGCCCTTCGCAGCGGCGACACCAGAGGTCATGTT
This sequence comes from uncultured Actinomycetota bacterium, assembly GCA_963766945.1. Classification (GTDB taxonomy): domain Bacteria; phylum Actinomycetota; class Actinomycetes; order Mycobacteriales; family Mycobacteriaceae; genus Mycobacterium. The sequence goes on along the minus strand of CAVYCT010000012.1, from coordinate 3,291 downwards.
TTCTCCTCGAGAACGACGGGGCGTGCGACCACCCCCGACCCAACCCGGCCCGACCAGGACATGTCAACATCTGTGCACGGATCGAATCGATCCGTCAGCGCGGGCCCATCCGCAGAGCGCCGTCCATCCGGATCACGTCCCCGTTGAGGTAGTCGTTGGCGACGATCATCGCCACCAGCCGGGCGTACTCCTCGGGGGCGGCGATGCGCTGCGGGAAGGGCACGCTCTCCCCGAGTCCGGCGCGGACCTCGTCGCTGAAACCGGCCATCATCGGGGTGTCGACGATGCCCGGAGCGATCGTCATGACGCGGATGCCGTACTGCGCGAGGTCGCGGGCGGCGGTGACGGTCATCCCGGCGACGCCGGCCTTGGACGCGGCGTACGCGACCTGGCCGACCTGCGCCTCGTAGGCGGCGATCGACGCGGTGTTCACCACGACACCCCGTTGGCCCTGGGCGTCCGGCGGCAGGGCGGCCATGGCCTCGGCCGCCAGGCGCATCACGTTGAACGTGCCGAGCAGGTTGACCTTCAGGACCGTGTGGAAGAGATCCAGGTCGTGCGGCCCGCGGCGGGACAGCACTCGGGCGGACGGGGCGATGCCGGCGCAGTTGACGGCGAGCCGCAGCTCGCCGCCGTCCTCCTGGATGCACGTGACGGCGGCCCGGACCTGCTCCCCCTCGGTGACGTCGGCCGCGACCAGGCGCACGTCACCGGAGGCCGGGGCCGCGTCGGCGACGGCCTGTTCGAGGTCCAGCCCGTACACCGTGGCCCCGCCCGCGGCGAGAGCGGCCGCCGTGGCGGCCCCCAGGCCGGAGGCCGCTCCGGTGACGAGCGCAGCGATGCCGTCGAGCTGCATGCCCGATCCTCTCTCTCCCGTCGGTGTGACGAGTACGGGTTCCGCCGGGGAGATCAGGGTGCCGCGGAGGAACGACCGTCCCCCTCCGTGCCCGGTCCGGACAGGAGCCCGCGCAGCGACCGCCGGTCCCGGGTCTTCTTGCTGTGCAGGAGTGCGGTCTCGACCGCGCGGTGGGTTCCCTCGGGCTCCTCGACGTCCACGACGAGGCGGTGGAACGGACGCCCCGACAGGTAGACGACGATGACGCGAGGGCTCCGGCGCACGCCCCACAGCTGGCGGCGTTCACCGATCCCCCAGGCACCCGCACGGAGCCGTCCGGGCCACCAGGAGCCCGGACAGGGCACGTGGGGGCTCGAGGCGATCGCCTCGCCCCTGGTCATCACCCGCGAGCCGACGATCCGCTCGAACGACACCTCGAGCCCACGGGAGCAGGCGGCCATCCGGTCGACCCCGGTGAGCTGCATCCGGAGTCCGGTCGGCGTCACGGCGAGGCTGATCGCCATCGGCCCCCCTCGAGTCTGCGCCCGGGGGCAGTCGACCGACTGCCCCTCCAGCGCGTCGACCCGGGGTCCGGGGGCGAACGCGATCGTCACTGTGTCGTCGCCGGAGCCCTGAGGGTTACCGGCGGGGCCCGTTCGGGCGACGAGCGCCGGGCCCCGTCGTGCGCTCCTCAGCGCTCGATGAGGCGCATCTGCTCCTCGGTGTGGTGCTCGCCCTCGGCCGGGGGCAGCGCGTCGAGGCGGCGCAGCTGCTCGCGGTGAGCTCGACGCCGTCGGCCGCGGCGTTCTCCTCGACCCGGCCGACCCGCTTCGTGCCCGGGATCGGGGCGACGTCGGTGCCCCGGCTCAGCAGCCAGGCGAGGGCGACCTGCGCGGGGGTGGCGCCGGCCTCGGTGGCGACGGCCTGGACCTCGTCGGCGAGGGCCAGGTTGCGCCGGAAGGCCTCCCCGACGAACCGCGGGTTGTCCTTGCGGAAGTCGTCGTCGGCGAAGTCCTCGATCGAGCGGATTTGCCCGGTGAGGAACCCGCGTCCCAGCGGCGAGTAGGGCACGAGACCGATCCCGAGCTCGCGCAGCAGCGGCAGGATCTCCTCCTGGTCGCGGGTGAACAGCGAGTACTCCGACTGCAGCGCCGTGATCGGGTGGGTCGCGTGGGCGCGGCGGATCGTGTCGGTCCACGCCTCCGACAGGCCGATGTGGCGGACCTTGCCGGCCCGCACGAGCTCGGCGACGGCGCCGACGGTCTCCTCGATCGGCGTGCCCGGGTCGACGCGGTGCTGGTAGTAGAGGTCGATGTGGTCGACGCCCAGCCGGCGCAGCGACCCCTCGACCGCCGCACGGACGTTGTCCGGGCTCGAGTCGGCGCCCTGTCCCCCGGTGTGGGAGATCAGGCCGAACTTGGTGGCCAGCACGACCTCGTCGCGCCGGCCCTCGATCGCGCGGCCGACCAGCTCCTCGTTGACGTACGGGCCGTAGACCTCGGCGGTGTCGATCAACGTGACACCCAGGTCGAGCGCGCGGTGGATGGTGCGGATCGACTCGTCGTCGTCGCTGCCCGCCCCGGTGTAGCCCTGGGACATCCCCATGGCTCCCAGGCCGATGCGGCTGACCTCGAGGTCGCCCAGCTTCGCGGTCTTCACGGTGTGGTCCTCAGGTTGTCGGGTCGGGTTGCCGGGTCCGGGGTGGGTGGCGGAGCGGGTCAGTCGACCCGGACGCCGCCGAGTCGGGCGGCCATGACGGGGTCGCGGTGGTCGAAGAACAGCGACTCGCCGCGTCCAGGCCGGCGATGCGGGCCATCTCGTCGTCGGTGAGCTCGAAGTCGAAGACGTCGAAGTTCTCGGCGATCCGCTCGGGACGCACCGACTTGGGGATCACGACGACGCCGCGCTGGGTCAGCCAGCGCAGCACGACCTGGGCGACCGTCTTCCCGTGCGCCTCGCGATCGGACGAGCAGGGTCGGGTCGCCGAAGATGTCGTTCCTGCCCTCGGCGAACGGGCCCCACGACTCGATCTGCACCCCGTTCTCCGCAGGAACTCGCTGGTTCTCGACTCGCTGGTGGAACGGGTGGGTCTCGATCTGGTTCACCGCCGGCGCCACCTCGTTGTGGATGATGAGGTCCATGACCCGGTCGCGTGGAAGTTGCTGATACCGATGGCGCGGACGCGGCCCTCCCGGTAGAGCCCTCCATCGCCCGCCAGGCCCGTAGACGTCGCCGTAGGGCTGGTGGATCAGGTACAGGTCCAGGTAGTCGAGCCGAGCCTTCGCAGCGACGCGTCGAAAGCCTTTCTGGTGTCGTCCTCGTCCGGGCCGTCCTGGACCCAGAGCTTGGTGGTGACGAACAGCTCTTCGCGCGGCACCCCGCTCGCCGGATCGCCTTGCCGACGGCCTCTTCGTTTCCATAGGACGCCGCCGTATCGATCGATCGGTACCCGGCGG
>CAVYCT010000011.1:0-47506 GCA_963766945.1 uncultured Actinomycetota bacterium | reverse complement strand
GATCACGACATCGAGCGTAGAGGTTCGACCGGTCGGGCCAAAGTCTGATAGCGTGGCTTACTACCATCCATGTGGATGGTATAGAGATGGCCAGGAGATGGCATGGCAGAAGTCGACAAGAGCGAGAAGATCACCATCAATGTGGGTCTGGTCGATCTCGGCCAGATCGATCTGCTCGTCGGTGAGGGCTTTTACTCCAACCGCACCGACTTCATCCGCACGGCGATCCGGCGTCAGCTCGAGAGCAGGGCAGATGCGGTGAAGGACACAGTGACGCGTAGAGCGCTGAAATTGGGTACACAGCACCTCAGCCGTCGAGACCTGGAGGATCTCCGCGACGCGGGGCAGACCGTCGATCTACATGTCCTCGGCCTGGCCTCGATCGCCCAAGATGTCAGCCCCGAACTCGCCCTGGCCACAATCTCTTCGGTCGAGGTGCTCGGCGCCTTCCGGGCGCCGAGGGAAGTCAAGGCGGCCCTCGCGACCCGCACCACCTGAGCTTGTTCAGACGGCGACGACCGACCGGTCGACGTCACTATCAACACCCGAAGGGGCTCCCATGGACGACTACCGCGCTGCCGGCATGTCAGAAGCACTCAGGCTCACTCGCGCCGGACAACTGACCGAGGCGTTCGCGGCCCTGCAGCGCACACTCGTGACCCCGCTTGGCCGCCGGCCGGTGTCGATGGCCGGCGCGGGCCTTCCCGGCCGGTTGATCCACCCGCTCGGCCACCTGGTCCGCCAAACCGCAGCACGAAGCATTCAGACGCGGCGAGGGTGGCCGCCTCCGCACCGGGTGGTGAGATCCGCCATCTGGACCACACCGAGGCGGCCGGGTCCAGAACCTATGACCTCTACATCCCCAGCGGCTACACCGGTGCGCCGGTTCCTCTGGTCGTGATGCTTCACGGAGGCAACCAGGACGCCACCGACTTCGCTGCGGGCACGCGGATGAACGACCTCGCCGAGCAGCAGACATTCCTCGTGGCCTACCCACAGCAGTCCACCGCCGCCAACAGCGGCGGATATTGGAACTGGTTCTCTCCCGCCGACCAGCGTGCAGGTGCAGGCGAGCCTGCGATCATCGCGGGCATCACCCGCCAGATCATGGCCGATCACAAGGTCGATCCCACCCGGGTGTACGTCGCAGGCCTCTCCGCCGGCGGGGCGATGGCGGCGGTGATGGCCGCGACGTACCCGGAGCTCTACGCCGGGGTCGGCGTACATTCCGGAATCGCCTACGGCGCTGCGCGTGACGTCGCGGCGGCATTCATGGCCATGCGAACCGGAGGCTCACCGGCGCCGGGCGGCCGAGTGCCACTGATCGTGTTCCACGGTGACCGCGACGCGGTGGTGGCGCCGGTCAACGCCGAGAAGCTCGTCGCCGCCCGGCTTGCCACTGCCGCCACCTCGGTGGCGGATACGACCCGTCTCGACGAGCGGACCACGGGCGGCCACGCCTGTACCCGCACAGTGCACACCGACGCGGACGGCGCGGTCCTTGCTGAGTCGTGGACTGTGCATGGCGGTGGGCACACCTGGTACGGCGGGAGCCCGGTCGGGTCCTACACCGATGCGTCGGGCCCCGATGCGTCCGCCGAAATGGTCCGCTTCTTCCTCGCGCAGAGCCAGACAGACGGGTAGGGCTCAGCCGCGGTCGGGATCGTCGCGCCGCCAGTTCACCACCAATTCGCGTTTGGCCCCGAAGCGCACCAGGTGACGGCCGAGCACGTCTTCGACATGGGCGAGCGATTCGACGTCCTCGGCGGCGGCTTCGAGCACAAGGCGGTTGTCCTCCGGCCGGACCGTCCCGGTGCCGTAAGCGAAGACCAACCGTCCGCCCTGCCGCTCGCCTGCGACCGTCTCGACGGTGTCCTTGCGGCCGAGATGGGCGAGCAGTTGCTTCGCGTAGCGTTCGGGCGCGTCCGTCGACACGATTGCGATCGACCTCAGCATGATCAACTTCCCGGACTCGTCAGACGCCTGCGACCTCGATGGATCCAAGGCCGCCGAACTCGAATGTGACGCTGCCCCCTGCGACGACAGGCACCGGAGCGGTCACCCCGCCGGAGAAGACCAGTTGCCCGGCCCGCAGCACCTCCCCCTCGGCGGCGAGCTGATTGGCCAGCCACGCCACCGACGCGGCCGGGTGGCCCATCACGGCAGCGCCGGTGGCGGTCATCAACACGTCGCCACCGACCCGCACGATGCAACCGATCAGCCGCAGATCCTCCACCTCATCGGGGCGGCGGGTAACCGGGCCAAGGTAGAAGCCGCCCGCACTGGCATTGTCGGCCACCACGTCGGTCAGAGTGAACTTGAAGCCCTCGTAGCGAGAGTCGAGCACATCGACGGCGCCGAAGACCGCTTCCGTGGCGGCCAGCACGGAAATCACGGTGGCAGGAGGTTCGATGTCGCGGGCGAGCAGGAACGCGATCTCGGACTCCACCCTGGGGTGGATGAAGCGGTCCAGACGCACGGGCTCGCCGTAGCCGACAGATCATGCCGCTGGTCACCCGGCCGTACAGCGGGGCGTCCACGCCCATCGCCTGCTGCTTGTTACGGCTGGTCAAACCCAGCTTGTAGCCGACGAAGCGCTCCCCCGCGTCGAGCTTCGACTGCACGAATGCCTGCTGGGCCCTATACGCCGTTTCCAGGTCCAGATCTGGATAGCTGTCGCTGAACTGACCGATCGTCTTGCGCTCGCGCTCGGCGACTATCAAATCGTTGGCGATGTCCTGCGGATCGATCATGAATACGCCTCTCACACAACGGCACGGCCTAGCTCGGATCGCCTACTCGAAAAGACTCGCCGCCGACTGATCACGTGCGCAAGCTCACCACCTCGGATTCCGTTCAGCGGGATCGCGATTCCACCACTGATGCCCTGCATGAAACTGACACTGTGACGATCTACGACGAACGCAAGATCGACTGTCACAACCACCTTCTCGACCCCGCACACTTCGCATATGCACCCAACGCCTGGTACCACCCGGTCAGCAACGAACAGGGCACGGCGCACCAACTGACCGACCTGTTCGATGCCTACGGCTCCCGACATGCGTTGGTAGTCGGACCCAATTCGGGCTACGACACCGACAACCGATGCCTGCTGGACTTCCTCGCACGGGGCGACGGCCGATTCAAGGGTGTCGCTGTGGTCGACAACAACACCAGCCGGGCCGAACTGGAGCGGCTACGGGATCGCGGTGTTGTGGGCACCACGATGCAGGCCTCATTGCTCGGCGTCGACGCCTTCCGCGGCACCGAAGCGCTGCTGTGCGACCTCGCCGAGCTTGGACATGTTCGCCGACGTGCAAGTGGAAGCCGACCAACTGGTCGAGATGGCCCCGATGTTGGAGCCGTCCGGGGTCCGGGTTTTGATCGACCACTGCGGGCGACCCGTTCCCGCTGCCGGTCTCAGTCAGCCGGGGTTTCGGCGCCTGCTCGACCTGGCGACCGGTGGCCGATACTTCGTCAAGATCTCCGGCTTGGTGAAATGCTCGGCGGAGACCTACCCATGGAGGGATTCCTGGCAGTACGTGCACGCACTGCTCGAGGCGTTCACGCCCGACCGGTGCATGTGGGGGTCGGACTGGCCGTTCCTGCGCGCGCCGGAACGGATCGACTACGGACTGGTCCTCGGCCTTGTCGAACGACTGATACCCGATCCCGATGACCGCCGGAAAGTGTTGTGGGACACTCCCATGCGGCTCTTCGGATTCGATGACTCCTCAACGCTGCCAGAAGCCAGGCACGAGCCGGAGGACAGCCGCGTCAGATGATCGATATCCCAGTAGCGGTGGTGACCGGTGGTGCAGGTGGGCTGGGGTCGGCGATCGGACGGACGCTGGCATCCGATGGTTTCCAGGTCGTACTGGCAGGGCGGAGCCTGGAAGCCACGCAGCGGGTCGCCGACAGCATCGGCCAATGCGCAAGTCTGCAGCCATATCCCGGGCAGGTCGACGTCACGGACAGTGAATCGGTCGCCAAACTCGCCCGCGATATCGGTGAACGATTCGGGCGCCTCGACGTTTTGGTCAACAATGCCGGAACCGAGCCGAGTAACACCCTCGAACACACCACCGTCGCCGACTGGGATCGAACGATGGATGTCAACGTCAAGGGCGCGATGCTGATGTCACAGGCAGGCATCCCCTTCTGGCGTGCACAGGGTTCGGGCAGCATTTGTGAACATCAGCTCGAGGGCTCATCTGGGCCCCGTGCGGAACCCGGCTTACGTCAGCTCGAAGGCCGCGGTCGTGGGGCGGCGTTCATCGCAATAGCCCTGTCGATTCCCGAACGACGAGCTGGGTGGGTATCACGATCGGACTGTCCGGTCGGCTGACGATCCGACCCCGCACCAAGTCGACCAGCGTTCTGCCCGCCTGCTCGACGTCGCTGTGCACGGTGGTCAACGACGGCTGGCAGAAGTCGGAGCCGAAGATGTCGTCATGGCCGACAACGCTTATCGCGCCCGGCACATCGACCTTTCTCCGCCGTAAGCGCTGCAGAATTCCAATGGCCAACAGGTCGTTGAACGCCACCAGCGCGGTGGCGCCGCTACCGAGCCCGACATCGGCGGCCGCGGAGCCCTGATCGAGTGTCGGCATGAACGGGCCGAGGCGGACGATGTCGACACCTGACCGCGCCGCGTGTTCGGACAGCGTGCGCCAGCGTTCGGCGTCGGTCCACAGGGCCGGCGGCCCAGACAGATACGCGATCGATCGGTGGCCGAGCGCCACTAGATGCTCGACGATCTGCCTGCTGCCGTCGCTCGAATCGGTTGTGACGCCTGCGAATCCGGGGACCTCCCGGTTGAACAGAACAACATCGACCAGATCGCCGACCGCACGCAGCTCATCTTCCGGTAGACGGCTGGAGGCGAGAACGATTCCGTCAACGCCCCGATCGACCAGCCGCTCGATATGGGCAAGCTCCACCTCCGGCCCATCGGCGATGTCACCGACCACCAAGGACGAGCCTGCCGCGCGAGCCTGGGACTCCACACCGCGGATCAGCGCGGCGTTGTACGGATTAGCGATACCGCTGACCATCAGCGCCAACAAGCGAGTCGCGCACGGGCATCCGGTCCGAGACATACCCAAGGCGACGTGCGACCTTGTGCACGCGCTCACGCATCGGCCGGCTGACGCGGTCGGGGTTCGACAGCGCCCTGGACACCGTGGAGACGGCGACGTCCGCTTCCCTCGCTACGTCTTGAAGGGTCACCGTCCGCTCGCGCCATGTTGCCAAATTTTGCCATCATTTGCCATCTGTGGCAAGATTTGCCTTAGCTGCCCAATCCCCATCAGAAAGCGAGCATCACCGTGAATTCGACCGCCGCCGCAATGCCGGCGCGGACCAACGTCGCCTGGCTGATCTGGACGGTGGGCGTGGCCGCCTACATCCTGACGGTCATGCAGCGGACCACCCTCGCCGCTGCGGGCTTGACGCCGCCGATCGGTTCGGGCTCAGCCCCGGCACCCTGGCCGCCTTCGTGTTCATCCAGGTGGCGGTGTTCTCGGCTAGCGCAGATCCCAGCGGGATTGCTGGTGGACCGGTTCGGGCCACGGGCGATGCTCGTCGCCAACGCGGTCCTGATCGCCGGCGGGCAGGTGCTTCTGGCATACGCGACAACCATGCCCGTCGCCGCTGCCGCGCGAGTCCTGGTCGGGACCGGCGATGCGGTCGTCTTCGCGGCGACATTGGCGCTCATCCCGCGATGGTTTTCGCCACGACGGGTGCCGTTGATGACCCAGATGACAACAATCGTCGGTCAACTGGGGCAGATTCTGTCTGCCGTCCCGTTCGTCGCACTGCTCCGCCACAGCGGATGGTCGACCGCATTCACCAGCGCCGCCGCAGCCAGCGCGCTGATGGGCGTGTTGGCATTCGCGGTCGTTCGCAACGGTCCGCCCGGATCCTGGGTGCCGACTCCGATCGCATCGGCCCGCGACGTCGGGATTGCACTCAAAGAGGTGTGGGCACGCCCGGGGACACGGCTGGGCTTCTTCGGCCACATGGCCACACAGTTCCCGATGATGGTGTTCGCGCTGCTGTGGGGATTGCCCTATCTGGTTTCCGCCCAGCATCTTTCGGAATCAACCGCCAGCTTGCTCATCATGGCGTTCGTGCTGAGCTCGATTGTCATCGGGCCGGTGATCGGCGTGCTCACCGCACGCCACACCTTGCATAGATCGTGGTTGATCCTCGGTGTCGTCGCGGCCGACATCGCGATATGGACGCTGGTGCTGGCCCTCCCCGGGCCTGCCCCGCTATGGCTCCTTGTCGTGCTCGTCGTGATTTTGGCCGCAGGCGGGCCCGGCTCGGTGGTGGGTCTGGACATCGCGCGGACCGCGAATCCGCGCCTGAACATCGGTGTCGCACAGTCCATCGCGAACCTGGGAGGGTTCCTGGCCACGCTGTTCGTACTGGCGGCCATGGGCGCGGTCATGACGGTCGCGGGCGGCTTCACGCCGGAAGCATTCAGAATGGCCTGGCTCATCATGTACCCGGTGTGGGCGTTCGCACTCGTGGGCATCGTCGTCACCCGTCGCAAGGCCCGCCGTCTCGACGCCGAAATCGGGATCGTGCCCCGGCCGTTGCGCCAGGTACTGGCTGCAGCGGTGAATCGGTAACGGCGGGTTCAGTTTCCGATGTCGACGGGCCGCCCGGTGCGGGCGGACTCCACGACGGCATCGACCACCTGCATGGTCTTGAGTCCGTCCCGGCCGCTGCAGATCGGCTCGGCCCTGCCCCGTATGACGTCGGCGAAATGCCTCACCTGATTGGCCAGAGGATCGCTGCGCTCCACGCGCTCGATCGAGGTGACGAACGGCTCCTGCCAGGACCGCTCACCCTCGAAGATACTTCAGGCGCATAGTGGGAACCGACAGCGAACCCTGCGTTCCGGCAATGTGATACGCGTCCTCGTCGTCATAGCTGGAGAAATCGGTGTTCTCCAGGGAGGTCTGCTCCCAACTGCGCGCCGAGCCGGCGGTGTCGGAGAGAAGGAACGTGCCGAGCGCACCGTTGGCGAAGCGGAAAACCATCGCCGCGGTGTCCTCGACGGGAAACCCTCGAGTTGAGTTCGACGTCAACGCGATCACGGTGTCGATGTCACCCATCAGCGACAGCAGGCTGTTCACCTCGTGGGTCAGGTTGAGCAGGATGGGCCCTCCGCCCGGTGCACGTCGCCAACCGTCGCCAACGTCGAAATAGTCGTCGGGTTTGTAGAACAAGGCGCTGCCTGATACCCCGACAAGCGTTCCCAGGACGCCGCTTTCGACGATCTCACGGGCCTTGGCCATGATGGGGCTGTAGTTGCGGTGGTGTCCGGTCAGCACGGGTACCCCCGCCTTCTCGCCTGCCTCGACGAGTCGGGTGGCGGACGCAACGTTGTCGCCGATGGGTTTCTCGACGATGACAGGTACCCCGGCCGCGACGCACTCCAGCCCGCCGTGAACATGCATCCGGTTCGGTGTGGCCAGGATGATGCCGTCCGGCTTGTCCCTTGCGAACATCTCGCCAAGGGACGGATACAGCGGCACACCGTACTTGCGGGCCACTTCCAGCGCGCCCGGGCCCACGATCGACGCGAGCACTGTCGCGTCGCCGGCGTCGATCTCCTCGATGTGTCGCTTGCCGATCATCCCTGCACCGGCCACCGCGATTCGAACCCGATTCATCGCGCGGCTCTCAGGTGAAGACGTACGTCCCTGGCCCTGGGCCGAGCACAGGATGAGTCGCCGATCCCATCGGCGGCGGGTCGGTCATCTCGCCCGCGTGTTCCTCCGACCACTTCGCCCAGTCGACCCACCACGATTGGGGCGTCCGCTGCGCAGACGACATCCAGTCGTCGGCCTCGGCGGGTTGTCGTCCGCGGCGAGATACCACGACTTCGGGCCGGGCGGGTTGACGATTCCGGCGATATGGCCGCCATTGCTGAGAACGAATCGCGTTGTCCCGGAGAACAGTTGGGTGGTCTTGTACGCCGCCTGCCACGGCACGATGTGATCGTTCTTCGCACTGACCACGTAGGCGTTCGACTTGATCGACGAGAGATCGATTATCTGGCCGGCGATTTCGAGTTGCCCCTGGGCGAGCAGGTTCTGGACGTAGAAATTCCGGAGATAGAACGCGTGCATCGTCCCCGGCATCTTCGTGCTGTCGTTGTTCCACGCGAGGATGTCGAACACCGGCGGGTCCTCCCCGAGCAACCAGTTCGACACCACATAGTTGAATATCAGGTCGTTCGCACGCATGATGTCGAACGTTCCGGCCATCGACTTGCCTTCGAGCGTTCCGCCCGCCTTGGCCATCTCCTTCTCGAGTCGATCGACCGCCGCCTCGTCGGTGAAAACCCCGAGCATCCCGGGCTCGGAGTAGTCGAGCATGGTGTTGAGCAGGGTCACGTTGCCGACACGGTCGTCACCGGACTGGGTCAGGTAGGCCGCGGTGATCGCGGTCAGCGCGCCACCGAGGCACAGTCCGATGATGTCGATCTTCGCCGAACCGGTGACTTCCGAGATGATGTCCAACGCCTGCCGCGGCCCGGAAACGAGATAGTCCTCCATGGAGGTCCCGGACATCTCTTTGGTGGGGTTGCGGTAGCTGATCGCGAAGACTGTCCTGTTGTGCCGGATCGCCCACTCGATGAAGCTGCGGTCCGGTGCCAGGTCCATGATGTAGTACTTGTTGATCCACGGCGGGCTGCACAGCAGTGGTGTGGAGTGCACCGTCTCGGTCTGCGGCTCGTACTGCAGTAGCTCCATCAGCTCGTTGCGGAACACCACCTTGGCGGGCGTCAGCGCGAGATTCTCGCCGACGGTGAATGCGCTGCTGTCGACCTGACGGGGACGTCCCTTGTTCTGGACCACGTCCAGCACGAGATTGCGCGCACCCCGCAGCAGGCTCACCCCTCGCGGTGTCGAATGCTCGCTTCATCGCGACTGGATTGGAGACCAGGAAATTCGTGGGAGACATCGCGTCCAGCAGCAGGTCCGAGCCCGAGGGACGCCTTCGCCGCCTGCGCGGCATCGACGCCAGAGGAGTCGACGATCGCGCGCGCGAATTCGCATTGCGCCACAGTACGCGAGCCGGACCGCATGAAAGTACGGGTTGACCGTCCACGCGGGATCGGCGAATCGGCGATCGCTCGGGCCCTTCTCGCCACTCTTCGGTTTCCGGATCCAGGAGTTGAGGACGGTCGACGGTATCCGCGCAAGGTCGGACGACAGCCTGATCGAGGCCTTGATGACGTCGGCGGGATTCTTGGCAGCGCCACCGACGGCCGCCTTGAGTGCATCCCCGATGCCCGCGGTGTCCGGACCGATCACATCCCACTCGGGCGCGACGATCTCTGCTGCGTTCTGACCGACTTCAAACGAGGATCGTGGAGCCACGGCCTCCATGATGGTCAGATTGTGCGACGCGCGTCGCCCGCCTCCCACTGGCCGGAATACCGCGATTCCCACTCCCCGGGAACGGTATTTGAAGATCAACGGCGCCGGAGCATCGTCAAGCCTGTGAAAACAGCGGTTGTTCACCGAAGGCTGGCAGATCAGCTATGGCAGGCCGATCAAACGGCGGTACCGATACCGCCGCTGACCGAGCAACATCCGGATCTGTCCATCGAGGACGCCTATGCGATCCAGTCGGTCAACATCGACCGGCGGATCCAGAACGGCGAACGCATCTGCGGCCGCAAGATCGGACTGACGTCGCAGCCGATGCAGGAGATGCTCGGCGTCGACGAGCCCGACTACGGTGTGCTGCTGGACGGCATGTTCGTCGAGGACGGTGACGTGATCGACCTGCGACGGCTCGTGCAACCGCGAGTCGAAGCCGAGATGGCCTTCATCATGGAGCGCGACCTCGAAGGGCCCGGCGCAAACACGGCGTCGGCGTTGCGGGCGATCGCCGGTGCGTTGCCCGCAGTGGAGATCGTCGACTCCCGGGTTGCGGACTGGAAGATCAAGTTGGTCGACACCGTCGCCGACAACGCGTCGTCGGGACTCATCGTGATGGGCGGACGGCTGCGCCGCGTCGACGAACTCGACCTGCGACTCGTCGGCGTCGCCGTCTCCCGGGGCGGCGAGCTGATCGACACCGGCGCCGGAGCCGCCGCCCTCGGCAATCCGGCACGCTGTGTCGCGTGGCTTGCCAACAAGCTTGCGACGTTCGGGGCCAAGCTGAACGCCGGCGACGTCGTTCTGCCGGGAGCGGTCCACAAGATGGTGCCGGTACAGCCGGGAGACGTCTTCCGTGCGGAGTTCGCGCACCTCGGCGCGGTCACGGTTCGGTTCTCCGAAGAGTCGAGGAGTGTCGCATGATCGACGCTGCAGAGATCGCCAAGCAACTGATTCTCGCCGAGCAGGAACGTCGGGCCATCGCCCCGTTCACCCACCTGAACCCGGAGCTGGATACCGATACCGCGTACGCGGCTCAGCGCATCGTCGTGCAAGCTCGGTTGGACAACGGGGAGCGCATCATTGGCGCCAAACTGGGCCTGACGAGCCGCGTCAAGCAGAAGACCATGGGCGTCGACTCACCACTGTTCGGTGCGGTGACCGACCGCATGATCGCACCGTTCGGCGAGCCGATAGCGCTGGACGAGTTGATTCATCCGCGAGTCGAGCCGGAGATCGCGTTCGTGCTGGCCCGCGACGTCGCCGCCCCGGCGACGGTCTCCAGTGTGCTGGCGGCGACCGAGGTGGTCTGCGGCGCGGTCGACGTCCTCGACTCCCGTTACGAGGACTACCGTTTCACCCTGCCGGACGTGATCGCCGACAACACGAGTGCCGGTCGATTCCTGCTGGGCCCAAACCAACTGGCGCCGAGCGCCATTGATGACATTCGGCTGCTGGGATGCGTTCTGCGGCTGAACGGTGGCGTCGCCGCGACGGCGGCAGGCGCCGCTGTGATGGGCCATCCTGCCGCGTCGGTAGCGTGGCTTGCGAATCAGCTGGGCGAGCGCGGCGAAGTCCTCAAGGCGGGATGGATCATCTTCTCGGGCGGCCTGACCGCCCCGATACCACTCACCGCGGACAACGTGATCAGTGCGGAGTTCGACGGCCTCGGCGCTATCGAGGTGTTCGGCGAATAGCGAGTACCGCTATCCCTGCGCGCTGCGACATCTCGTAAAGGCCGTTGATCGCCATCGAATAACCCTGCACGCCAAACCCGACGATGATGCCGCGCGCGAGCGGTGAGATCACCGAGTGATGCCGAAACTCCTCCCTCGCATGAACATTCGATATGTGCAGTTCGACCACGGGTAGCGTGGCCGCCTCGATGGCGTCACGAATCGCATAGGAGTAGTGGGTGTGCGCACCAGGGTTGTACACCGCGCCGATCGAGCCACCCGCCTTGACGACCATGCCGGTCTCGTGGATCCAATCCACCAGCTGGCCTTCATGGTTCGACTGCAAGAAAACCAGATCCAGTCCGAGCTTTTCGGCATCCTGCTGGCACTTATCCTCGACGTCGGCGAGTGTCGTGGACCCGTACACCTCCGGCTTGCGGGTGCCGAGCAGGTTCAGGTTGGGGCCGTTCATCACGGTCACGGAGGTCATCGCAACTCCTGTCCGCGTCGGCGAGGGACACTACCTCGCGCGAGCGACTTATTTCGACACGAGTGCCTTTGCCTCGGTCCGCATGCGCTCGTACTCGTCCTTGGGGACGGGGACGGCGTCCTTCTTGCCGAGATCGTTCATGTGAATCCTGGACGTTTCGCGCGAGAAGAACGCCGCGATTGCGGCGATGACCGCCAACGCGATCGTGAAGGTGCCGACCACCAGAATCACCCGGCCTTCAGCAGCGTCGGCCGCCGCCCGGCAGGTTTCGCCCGACGGCAGGATCGTGTCCGGCATGAACTTCTTCTCCTCCACGCACGCGCCGGGCGTCGTGGCCGGCGAGCACCGCGTAGATCGCGGGCAGGAACGCGGTGATCAAGGTGCCGATGTTCTGCGACATGGCGAACCCCGTGACCCGCGTCTTGGTCGGGAACTGTTCCGGATAGAACGACGGGAAGACGGCGTTGTACCCCTGGTAGACGACCCCCCACATCAGGATGGCGAAAATGAATGCCATCGGGAGGTTCCCGTGGCTCACGAAATACAGATACGGGTAACCGAGGACGCCCGCACCGAGACAGCCGACGATGATGACCGGGCGTCGGCCGATCCGATCGGAGAGGTTGCCCACGAACGGGATGAGGATCACCGCGACGACGTTGCCTGCCACCGAGATCCAGAGGTAGTCGGCCGCCGTCAAGCCGACTCCGTAACGCCGCGCTGGTCGCAAAGGTCGCCCCGAAGACGGTCACGGTGAGTCGGAACGACGTTCATCAGCGCCATGCAGACGACCCGGAGCATGTCGGCGCCATTCTCCTTGACGGCCATCACGATCGGCGCCTTGGGCACCTCGCCGTGGACTTCCTCCTCCTTGAACGCCGGCGTCTCGTCGACCCTTCGGCGGATGATGATGCCCGCAAGAACCACGAACGCGCTGAGCAGGAACGGGATCCGCCAACCCCAGCTTTGAAGGCCTCGTCCGGCAGTATCGCGGCCAACGGCAGGAAGACCGCGGCGGCGAGGATCTGTCCTGCTTGCACGCCCTGAAGAGTGAAGCTGCTGAAGTATCCGCGCCTACCGAACGGTGAGTGCTCCATGATCATCGAACCGGCTCCGGCGATTTCGCCGCCGACCGCAAAGCCCTGGATCAATCGAAGAGCGACCAGCATGAATCGGCGCCCAGATCCCGATCGCCGCATACGACGGGAGAAGCCCGACACAGAACGTGGAGAACCCGATCAGCATCATGCAGAGAATGAGGACGTGTCTTTCTGCCGTGCTTATCGCCCCAATGCCCGAGAACGAACGCACCGAGTGGCCGCGCAGCGTAGCCGACGCCGAACGTGGCGAACGACGCGACAATGCCGACCTGCGGGTTGTCTCGACGGGAAGAAGAGGGTCGGAAACACCAGCGCCGCGGCCTGGGCGTAGATGAAGAAGTCGTAGTACTCGAGGGCACTGCCGATCCAGCCACTCGCGGCGGCCTTCTTCGGCGTCTTGGCGAACTCCGTTGGTTCGTGCGAACCAGCCGGCTCGACGATCTGATCTGCCATTACTGATCTCCTCGTGAAGAAATCCAGCGCTCCAACGGCGGCTGTATTGGTAGTTGACCCGCGCAGGCTGTCGTGGTCAACGACTCAGCGGACGCTTTCCGCTGGGCGGACACCGGGTTCACCGCGACCAACGCCGTCGCGGTCACCTCGATCATGAACCGCGGGTTTTCGTCCGGCCTGCCGAATGCGGTGACCTCGACTGCCGATCGGGCGGGGCGATGATCACCGAAGACCCGCTTCCACACCGCGTTCAGCGCCGGGCGGTCCCGCTGCAGGTGCGTGGTGAAGATGCCGACGCGGACCACATCGCTGAGCTCGCCGCCCGCCGCGCGCAAGATGGCGCCCAGGTTCGAGAAAAGCTGCTCGGCCTCGGCCTCAGCGGTGTCGGGAAACTGCCCGTCGTCGGATCGGCCCCGAACAGTGCGGACACGAAAACCCATCCATCCACCTCGACTGCCTGTGGCACAGGGCCCTTGTGCGCAGGAGATTCGGGGGTTTCGATCGTTCGCATATCAGGGCTCCTCCCGGCGGTGTGCTGCAGACGTTTGATGGCCCGCGCGTTCCACGCTCGCACGCACGCAGTGGTGGCGCGTTGTCCCGGCGAGTGGAAAAGCTCGCCCGCGGCTTCTGCTCCGGGCCTCCGATGAGCGACCCTGATCATGTGGATTGTGTGTCCAGTCCCCGCGGAGGTTCCGAGTGAGCCTGTATCAGTTGCAGCAGTGCGTCTACGACTACCTGCGCACGCTGGAGGCTGTCGAAGCGGGAAGCCCGGTGCCCGAGCTCTCGACAAGCGGCTATGACCTGAACGAAGAGGAAGAACGCGCCCTCAAAGCGGGAGACGTCGGCGCGATGTATTCGATGGGCATCCACCCGGTGATCATCAACGGTTACTGCCGTGCCATGGGCTACCGCCGGGCCGACTACCGGGAACTGCTGAAGCACCCAGAACAACGAGCCGAAAAGGAAGACGAGATGGCAGACATCGTGATGGCGTATGGCGCGTCGCACGCCCCCATGATGACAGCGGACCCGGAATCGGCTCCGTCCGCTCAAGCCGAGAACTTCTTCGGCGCGTTGGACACGATCCGTGAGCAGGCGACCGCCAGCGGGGCGCAGGCGGTCGTGATGATGAGCGGCGAACACTTTTCGAACTTCTTCTACGACAACCTTCCTCAGATCGTGATCGGACTCGGCGAGGGGCATGTAGGCCCGCGGGAGAAGTGGCTGCGAGTCCCTGAAGTGCTCGTGCCGGGCGAGCCGGGCCTGGCCTCTCATCTGCTCGCGGAGACGGTCGCGGCGGGGTTCCAGCCGGCGCTATCGCACAAGATGGTCGCCGATCACGGCTTCATGACGGTCTACTACAAGCTCGACCCGCAGATGCGTCTGCCGATGGTCCCGATCGTGATGAACTGCACGCAGCCACCTTTGATGACCTTGCGCCACGCATACGATTTCGGCGCCGCGGTCGGCGATGCGATTCGCAGCTATCCCGGCCTGGAGCGGGTTGCGCTGTGCGCGGCGGGAGGCCTCTCCCATTTCGTCGGCGAGCCACGGGTGGGCGATATCGACGAGGAGTTCGACCGGTGGTTCCTGGACCAGTTGGAGAGCGACGCTCCGCCGACACTTGCTCGATATGCCGAACGATGAACTGATGGAGGCGGGCAACGGCACAGGCGAGGTCCGCGTCCTGGGTGGCGCTGGCCGGAGCGATGCGCGGTCACGCGGCCAAAGCCCTGGTGTATGAACCGATCTACGAGTGGATCAACGGCATGGGCGTCGTCACCTACGACCCAGACCCGGTCGGGGCGCTCCGCGTGATCTCGGGCAGGACGACCCTGATCGCCCATATCGGTTACCCGACCGAGGCTTTCAAGGCGCCGATGATCTACAACCCCTTCTTCGAAAAGGCGGGCATCGACGCGGTCGTGATGCCGATGGGAGTCCAAGCCGAGCGACTACCCGAGCTTCCTGCGTGAGTTGTTCAAGGTCACCAACATCCGCGGTGCCCTGGTGACGATGCCGCACAAGAAGACCACGATCGAGCTTGCCGACGAAGTGAGCCCTACGGCGCGAATTGCGGGCGCGGCCAACGCCCTGTTGAAACGAGAGGACGGAAGCCTGCTCGCCGACATGTTCGACGGCGAGGGATTCGTTCGCGGCGTGAGTCGCAAGGGACGCAACCTGAACCACGCCAGCGCACTGGTCATCGGTTCCGGTGGGGTCGGGTCGGCGATCGCGGCGTCGCTGGCGGCCGCCGGGGTGACGCGGATGGGCCTGGTCGACGCCGTGACCGAGGCGGCCGAATCGCTCGGCAGTCGACTGTCCGCGCATTACCCCGAACTCGATGTGAAGACCGGGTCCGCCGATCCCACCGGCTACGACGTCGTCGTGAACGCGACGCCCCTCGGCATGAACGAGGGCGACCCGCTGCCGATCGACATGGACCTGGTCGCTGCGACCACGTTTGTCGGCGAGGTCGTGATGAAAACGGCCATCACGCCGTTTCTGAGGGCCGCACAGCAGCGCGGCTGTGACACCCAGGTCGGCACCGACATGTTGTTCGAGCAGATCCCGGCATACCTGGAGTTCTTCGGATTCGGCACGGCGACACCCGATGAGTTGCGCGCCGTAGCGCAAATCCAGTACTGACAGCCAAGCCCGTCCGGATCCGCGTGCGGCTCTACGAGCGCCGCCGAGGATAATTCGCGCCAAGCAGGAGAGAAATGATCAACGTCGTGGGAATCGTCGGTGGCGGCATCATGGGTGCAGGCATCGCGGAAGTGGCCGCCCGCAGCGGCTGCGAAGTCGTCTTACGTGAGGTGAACGAGGCCGCGGTCGAGGGCGCGCAGACACGCCTCACCGCGTCTCTGGACAAGGCCGTGCGCAACGGAAAACTCGCCGGAAGACGAGCGCAACGCGATCGTCGACCGGGTGCGGTTCACCGACGCATTGGACGACCTCTGCCGAGTGCGACCTGGTCGCCGAGGCCGCGATCGAGGACGAGGACGCCAAGACCGCGATTTTCGCCGCATTGGGCAAGGTCGTCAGGCCGGATGCGCTGCTCACCAGCAACACATCGTCGATACCGATCATGAAACTCGCCGCGGTGACGCCCGGCCCCGAACGCGTCATCGGAATGCACTTCTTCAATCCGGCGACGGTACTGCCGTTGGTCGAAATCATCCCGTGTGAGCTGACCTCGGACGAGACCGTGCAGCGCGTACGGGAGTTCGCCCATGACCGGCTCGGCAAGACCATCGTCCTGGCCAAGGACCGCGCCGGGTTCGTCGTCAACGCGCTGCTGATCCCGTACCTGCTGGCCGCGATTCGAATGGTCGACGCCGGACTGGCCTCGGCCGAAGATATCGACACCGCAATGGTCGCGGGCTGCGCACACCCGATGGGCCCGCTGGCACTCACGGATCTGATCGGACTCGATACCGCCGCCGCGGTCGCGGTGTCGATGTACGAGGAGACGAAGGAACAG
This sequence comes from uncultured Actinomycetota bacterium, assembly GCA_963766945.1. Lineage (GTDB taxonomy): Bacteria > Actinomycetota > Actinomycetes > Mycobacteriales > Mycobacteriaceae > Mycobacterium. The sequence goes on along the minus strand of CAVYCT010000011.1, from coordinate 30,884 downwards.
TTGTACGCACCGCCTGCCCTGTTGCTGCGCAAGGTGGAGGCCGGAGACCTCGGCCGGAAGACCGGCCGAGGATTCTTCACCTACAACTAGCCAACAACGGTCACCGGCAACCTCTCGGGCCGATTCGCGCACTTCCCACTCAGTAGCCAACGGCTTTACCTCAACTGGCGCAGGCGAAATAGTTGATCTACGCAACCAGCGCAGCGAAGGATCCGTCGATGTCGAGAGCACTTGGTCACGACCACGCCGTGCGACGGGCGATCGCCACGGTCTGCCTGTCGGGGACGTTGGAAGACAAACTCGACGCGGTCGGATCCGCCGGCTTCGACGGCGTCGAGATATTCGAGAACGATCTCATCGCGTCGTCGGCGACACCGGCGGAAGTACAGAAGCGGTGTGCCGACCTCGGGCTCTCAATCGATCTGTACCAACCGTTCCGTGATTTCGACACCAACTTGGAAGACCGGCTCAGCGCCAACCTGCGCCGGGCCGACCACAAATTCTCGGTGATGGAAGAACTCGGCACCGACACCATGCTGGTCTGCTCTTCGGTAGCCGCCGACGCCGTCGACGATCCGGGGCGACTTGCGGAGCAATTTCACACACTCGCCGAGCGGGCGAGCCGGCGGGGGATGAAAATCGCCTACGAGGCACTCGCGTGGGGACGTCACATCAACACATGGGGTCAGTCCTGGGATGTCGTGCACCGCGGCGATCATTCGTCACTGGGGATCTGCCTCGACAGCTTCCACGTGCTGTCGCGCACACCCGAGCCCGATGCGATCTCTGGCATCGCGGACCTTCCCGGCGAGAAGATCTTCTTCCTGCAGTTGGCCGATGCGCCGCTGATGAGCATGGACGTGCTGCAGTGGAGCCGTCACCACCGGCTCTTCCCCGGCCAGGGGGAGTTCGACCTGACTCTCTTCGTCGACCACATTCTGACGGCAGGCTACGCAGGCCCCCTGTCACTGGAAGTCTTCAATGACGTGTTCCGCCAGTCGGATCCAGTTCACACCGCCGTCGACGCGTTGCGCTCACTCCTTGTGCTCGAGGAGTCCGTCGCCCGACGATCGCCGCCGAAATCGGTGGCATTCGGGCTCACCTGCCCACCGCCGGTGCCGACACTTTCCGGGCACGCCTTCGTGGAACTCACCGCCGACGCCGAGTCAGCCGCCCAGCTGGCCGGCGCACTGACCAGCTTCGGATTCACCAAGACCGGTTCGCATCGATCCAGCGACACCCAGCTGTGGCAGCAGGGCGACGCGCGGATCCTGCTCAGCGCCGCCAGCGGCACGGCAACGGGCGCCGAGATCACATCGCTCGGAGTCGAGACGGATTCACCGGAGCAGCTCGCCGCACGCGCAGCCGCGTTTCTTGCCGCAGCTTCGCCACTCGATGATTCCGGCACTACGGTCACCGCGCCGGACGGCACCACCTTGCAGTTCTGCAATTCAGGTTGCCACGAGACATGGATTTCCCAATTCGACCCCACCGGCAGGATGTCGGCGCCAGGACCGGGTTGACACGTATCGATCACGTCGCTCTCACCCAGCCCTTCGACTACTTCGACGAAGCGGCATTGTTCTACCGGGCTGTGCTCGGCCTCGCTCCGGCAACCGACACGGAGTTCGCAGCGCCGTTCGGGCTCGTTCGGGGCCGGGCGGTGAGCGACCCGTCGGGCCGCTTCCGGATAGCTTTGCAGCGCACACTTCTCCGCCGCGGCGAGTGGGCCCCGGCAGTGCCGGACCCCCAGCACGTCGCCTTCGCGACCTCCGACATCTTCGCGACCACCCGCGCACTGAGCGATCGAGGAGCGCCGATGCTCAAGGTGTCGAACAACTACTACGACGATCTCGCTGCGCGGTTCGAGCTGCACCCGGGTCTGATCGATGCCATGCGCGAGTTCGGAATTCTCTACGATCGAGAGGAAGGCGGCGAGTTCTATCACCTCTATACGCCCGTGCAGGGTTCGCGGGTGTTCTTCGAGGTGGTCCAACGGGTGGGCTCGTACTCGTCCTACGGATCGGCGAACGCGGCCGTTCGGATGACAGCGCAGCGCGACGAACGAACGCACCGACTCAGTTGAGCGACAATCGTGATTCAGATGGCACGTCCGGCGCCGGCGAACTACGGGCCGCGACACACACTCACGTTGCCGGGCGGTGCGTCAATGGCGTACCGGGACACTGCCGCTCCACGGCGAAGCCGGACCTTTGATGCTCCTGCACGGCCTCGGCGTCACGGCCGACCTGAACTGGGGTCCGGCGTATGCCGGTCTGGGTCAACTCTTCCGTGTCGTCGCGCCGGACCTGCCGGGCCACGGTCGCGGAGTGCGGCCGTGGCCCGGGTTCACCCTGGAGCATTGCGCGGATCACATGGTGGCGCTGGCTGATTCGTTGAAGATCGACAGGTTCATCGCGTGCGGTTACTCGATGGGAAGCCTGGTCGCGCAGCTTCTCTGGCGGCGGCATCCAGACCGGATCGCCGGGCTTGTCCTCGGTGCCACTTCCCGAAACTTCCTCGGCTCTCCCGTCGAGCGGCTGGTCTCGTCGCTTGCACCGGCTTTCACCGTCGCCGCACTCGCCAACCCGCTTTTGCGCACGCTGCGGGCGGACGCACTGGGTGTCGGCTATCTGAATGACCTCGACGATGAAGCCCGCGGCTACGTGCACGCCGAGATGCATCTCACCAGTATGTCGACCGTGACTGCGGCAATGGCGGCCGTCGCGGACTTCAGCTCGCACAAATGGATCAGCGACATCGACGTCCCGGTGTCGGTCCTGGTAACCCAACGGGACACGGTTGTCCCCCCAGGCCGGCAGAAGAAGCTCGCCAGCGCGATCCCGCATGCCACCGTAATCACCGTCGACGGCGATCATGGTGTCTTCGTCGAATCACCGACACTGTTCGCGCGGAAGGTTTTCGAAGCCTGTAGGGCAGTGAGTGTGGGCCCATAACTCCGGGCTCGGGATTCAGTCAGCGGGATCGTCGGGGTGCGTACAGCCAGCTCTCCAGCAGGCGCGCCAGCTGCGGCTGAACGATCCAGGTCATCATCGCCGACACCGAGAACGAAATCAGCGCCACCCGCGGGACGAGTGCGATCGGCGAAGCCACCTGGCGCAGAACCAGGTTCAGCATCAACTGGAGCACGAAGATCACGATCGAGGTGACGACGAACATCTTCCACCGCGGAGGCGCGGGCGCGGTACGACCGGGCACCTCGAACCAGGTCTCGAGACCGGTCACCCGCCGCTCGTGCGAGGTCGACATCACCTGCTCGCCGTGCGCCAGAAGCTCGGACCTCGTCGGTGAATGTTCCCACTCGGGCGAGCTCGCCTGCCGAGGCGAACCGGTAGACGACATGCCACAACTCACCGACATGGCCCGGCCGCAGCAGACCCGCCCCCAGAAATCCGTCGAACCCCGATGCAGCCCGGGTCAACTCCGACGCCCACCGCTCGAACTCGATCTCTTTGCCGGGCCGAACGCGACGAGCGACGAGCACGGTCACCGGTTCGCCCGCATCGTCGATCGCGCCGGCCTCGCTCATCCCCAGCCGCCGACGATCAACTGAGCTCGGCTGACCAATCGCGCTGTTCGAGCGAGTCCCTGATATGCAGCAGGAACTTCGACGCAGTCGAACCGTCGAATGCGCGGTGGTCGTACACCATTCCGATGATCCCCATCGGGTGGATGGCGATGGCGTCGCCGATGGCGACCGGGCGACGCTTCACACCGTCGGTGCACAGGATGGCGACGTTCGGTTGATTGATGATCGGCGACGAAGCGTAACTGGCGAAGGGGCCGGGGTTTGTGATCGTGAACGTCGAGCCGGTCATCTCCTTGTTGGACAGTTCTTTTGCCCGTGCCGCCGCCGCCTTCGTGGCGATCTGGCTGGCGATCCCCCGGATGTTCAACGTGTCGGCGTCCCTGACCACCGGCACTACCAATCCCTGCTCATCCAGATCCACCGCCACCCCGAGGTTGACGTAGGGGTGAAGCGTCATCGTCTTGGATTCGAGGTCGATCGACGAGTTGACTGTCGGGAATTCACGCAGCGCGTCACAAACCGCCCGAGAGATGAACGGCAGGTAGCTCAACGACGCACCGGTCTCCTTCTTGAACCGCGCCTTGTACTCGGTACGCACCCGTTCGATGTTGTCGAAATCGACTTCCACCGATGTCCACACCGAGGCCGCGAGTGTCTGTGACGCCTTGAGTGTGTCCGCGAGGATGAGACGCATCCTGCTGAGCGGCACCACTTCGTCGCGGCGGTCGGTCGCGGCCTTGGCCGCCCCGGGTGTGGCCGGCAGCCGGCGCGGAGGCCGCTGCCGGTGCGGCGCGGTCAGGGTCTGGCCCGAGGCAGATCGCTTTCTCGATGTCCTCGCGTCGGATCCGTCCACCGGCTCCGGTGCCCGCCACGCCGGACACATCGATGTTGTGCTCGGCGGCGAGCCTGCGCACCAATGGCGACAGCAGCCGACCGCCTGCGCCATCGCGGGCGATGGCCGCGGCGGCCGGCGTGACGGCACCCGGGGCTCTCGACGTCGGCCGGTCTGCTGCCGTTGCCATTGGCCCGCCGATCCGGCCGGTATCGCGCCTGCCGTCCCGATGCGGGCCAGCACGGTTCCCACCGGCACCGTCTCACCGGCGTCGACGAGGATGGCCAGCATCTTTCCGTCGTACGGGCTCGGGATCTCCGAATCCACCTTGTCGGTCGACACGTCGAAGAGCGGATCGTCGAATGCGACATCGTCGCCGACCGCCTTGAGCCAGGCACCGATCGTGCCCTCGGTCACCGACTCACCCAGTTTGGGCATGGTGACCTCGAAGACCTCGCCGGCGCCGGCGGACGGCGAAAAGTCGAGCGCCTCGGTCGTGGGGCCCTCCGATCCGCCCACCGACGGCGCGGAGGGATCGTTGAGTGATCGTCCGCCTGCCGCCGCTACCCCGTGCGCGGCGGACGGGAGTCGGTTCGGCACCGTGGCGCCCTTCCCGCCGATCCGCATGATCGCGGCGCCGACCGAGACGGTGTCGCCCTCCTGCGCCATAACCTCGAGGACCACACCGTCGTACGAACTCGGCACCTCTGTGTCGACCTTGTCGGTCGACACTTCGAACAGCGGGTCGTCGAACTCGACTTCGTCGCCGACGTTCTTGAAGAAGGCGCCGATCACACCCTCGGTCACCGACTCACCCAACTTCGGCAGGGTCACAACCCATGTCTCGTCGGACATTTCAATCGCCTCCAGAGCTGTATCAGCCGTGCAACGATCGGCCGGAGAATGTGATCATCGTTTCGCCGATTGCCTCGGAAAGGCTTGGGTGAGCGTGAATCAGGGACCCCGACGTCAGACGGCAAGGCATCCCAATTGACCGCCAGATACCCTTCGTGGAGCAGCTCACTTGCCCACGGCCCGACCAAATGCAACCCCAGCACCGGGCCGCCTTTCGCCGCAACGACTTTCACCAACCCCTCGGTGTCGCCGACGATCATCGCCCTCCCATTTCCCGGCGAACGAGTGCTTGTGCACCTCGACGTCGTGTCCGGCGTCTCGCGCCTCGGCTTCGGTCATGCCCACCCAGGCGACTTCCGGATGCGTGTAGACGACCCACGGAACCTTGCCGTAGTCCACCGGGGCGGGGTTCTCACCGAGCACGGACTGGACTGCGACGACGGCCTCGGCATAGGCGACGTGCGCGAGCCCCGGTGTGGGCACGCAGTCACCGATCGCGTAGACGCCGGGCCGTGAGGTCTGCATCGTCGAGGTGTCGACGGAGATGAACCCGCGGTCGGACACCTCGACGCCCGCCGCGTCCAAACCCATGCCCTCGCTGACCGGCCGCCGACCGATGGCGACGAGCAACTGGTCGACCTCGATCTTCTCGGAGCCCTTCGGGGTCTCGAACGGGACGAGGACACCGTTACTGGTCAACTCGACCGCCCCGACGCGGGCCTCCGCATGAATGTCCGTGCCGCGCTTGGCAAGAGCTTTCGCGAGGACGTCAGCGGTGTCGCGGTCAGGACCGATCGGCAGCACGCCGTGCGGAAGCGCCTCCAACAGCGTTGTCTGAACACCGAAGTCGGTGTAGACCGACGCGAACTCGGCGCCGATGACGCCGCCGCCGATCACCGCCACCCGCTCGGGAAGCGTGTCGGCGTCGCTGTTCGTCGCCTGATCGGAGGTGACGATGCGCTTTCCGTCGACCTCGAGCCCTGGCAGCGACCGCGGCTCGGACCCCGCGCAGATGATCACCGCGCCGCCGCTCAGTGTCTGGCCGTCCACCGCAACCGCACCGTCCGGCGTCAGTGTGCCAAACCCGTTGACAACCGTGATCTTGCGCCGCTTGAGCAGTCCCGACAGCCCCTTGTGCAAGATTGGATACGATTCCGCTCTTACGCTTGTTGACCGCTCGCCAGTCCGCTGCAGGCTCGGCGCCCTTGCCGAGGCCGATCCCGAAATCCTCGGCATGGTGGACTGTTCGGAATACCTCGGCGGCCTGCAGCAGCGCCTTGGCCGGAATACAGCCGCGGTGCAGGCAGGTGCCGCCGACTGTCTGCTTCTCGACCAGCGCCACCTTCTGGCCCGCGGAGGCGGCGTACAGCGCCGCCGCGTAACCTCCTGGGCCGCCGCCCAGGACGACGATGTCGAAATCGCTCACGCTCTCGCCACCTCTCGTAGCGTCTGCGCGATCTCCGCGGGCTGCGGGATCGTCGCGTCCTCCAGCGCGGGGCTTGTCGGAACGGGCGTGTTCTTCGCCGCGATTCGCATCACCGGCTGGTCCAGATGCCAGAAGCACTTCTCCTGCACCTCGGCCGCGATCTCCGCGCCGTAGCCGAGGCGGCGCGCGGCCTCGTGCAGAACGACCGCCCGTGCGGTCTTCTTGACCGACGTGACGATCGTGTCGATGTCCAGCGGTACCAGCGTCCGGATGTCGATGACCTCGACCGAGATGCCTTCTTTGTCCAACTCGTCCGCGATCTCGATGCCCTGCGACACACCGGCCGAATAGGTGATCAATGTGACGTCGCGGCCCTCGCGAACCACCTTGGCCTGACCTAACGGAATGGGATCGAGGTTGATCGGTCCGTCGCTGCGCAACCGCCGGTAGAGATACTTGTTCTCCAGGTAGAGGACCGGATTGTTGTCCCTGATCGAGCTGATCAGCAGGCCCGCCGCGTCCTGCGGCGAACCGGGCATGACGATCTTCAGCCCGGGGACGTGCGCGAAGTACGACTCAACGCTCTGGGAGTGTGTGGGGCCGGCCCGCAGCCGGGCACCGAACGGCGCTCGCATGGTCACCGGCATCGCGTCACCTGTGCGGTAATGGTGCCTCGCCAACACGTTGATGATGGGGTCGAACGCGCACGAGATGAAGTCGGCGAACTGGAACTCGACAATCGGGCGCAGCCCGACGAGCGCGGCGCCTGCCGCCAGACCGGTGAATCCCGTTTCGGCGATCGGAGTGTCGACCACGCGTCGCGGCCCGAACTTGTCGAGGAAGCCTTTCGTCACCTTGAAGGCGCCACCGAACTGGCCGACGTCTTCGCCGATCAGAAAGACGTCGGGGTCGGCCTCCATCTCCGACATCATCGCCTGACCGATGGCCTCGAGATAGGTGACTCCGTCGGTGTCGGTTTTAGTCGGCATAGACACCCTCCTCGACCGTGCTCCCATCCGGCATCGGGTCGGCGAGCGCCTTACGACGCGCATCGATCGCATGCTGGCGGGCCTTTTCCCGGGTCTCTTTCGCGGTCGCGTCGTCGATCACGCCGCTGTCCACCAGCCGTCGCTCGAGGAGTTCGACGGGGTCTTTCTTCCGCCACTCCTCGAACATCTCGCGCGGCACGTAGTCTGCGGGATCGTGTTCGGCGTGGCCGTGCATGCGCATCGTGACGGCCTCGATCAGCGTGGGACCCTCGCCCTGCCGGGCTCTCGTTACGGCTTCGTTCACCGCGTCGTAGACCGCGAGCGCATCCGTGCCGTCCACCTTCACACCGGGAAATCCGTAAGCCGCGGCCTTTCCTGCGAAGTCCTGCGACGCAGTCTGCATGCTGACCGGGGTGGAGTAGGCGAACTGATTGTTCTCGATCACGAAAATGCACGGCAACGTCAGCGCCCCAGCCATGTTCAGCGCCTCGTGGAAGTCCGCGCGGGAGGTCGAGCCGTCGCCGCAGAACGCCAGGCACACCCGATCCTCGCCCCGGTACTTGGCCGCGAACGCCATTCCGGTCGCGACCGGAAAGTTGGCCGGAATGTGGCTGGGCAGGTTGTAGATCCCCAGGTCGAGACGACCGTAGTGCAACGTGCCGTCCCGTCCACCGGTCGGCGAGGTGGCCTTGCCCATGAAGCTGGCCATCACCTGCCACGGTTCCATCCCCCGGCACAGATGCGCGCCGAGGTCGCGATGGATCGGCGCCATGTAGTCGCCGTCGCCCAGGGCCGCCGCGGAACCCGACAGAGATCGCCTCGTGCCAGTGGCCGGTGTACAAGGAGCCGAGCAGATCACCGCTCTTGTACATCGCGACCATTCGGTCCTCGACCGCTCGGGTCAGAACCATCATCTCGTAGATGTGGATCAGCAGCTTCGGGTCGTAGGCGGCCAGCGCGTCATCGGCTGACTGTGGCTTGGATTCAGTTGAGGTGGCCATCGATTCGCCCGGCTCTCAGTTCGACAAGAACTCGAGCAGGCTGCGGTTGAAGTCGGCGTTGCGCTCGATCATCGACCAGTGCCCGCAATGCGAGTAGACGGACAGATCGGCGTTGTCGATGAGCTCCATCAACCGAAGCGACGTCTGGACCGGTATCACCTGGTCCTCGCGACCGTGAATGATGAGCGTTCGGTGCGGAAGTCGTCGAATGTCGTCCTCAGGGGTGCACATCGCCTCGACCCATCGCTGGCGCGGGCGCCGGGAACATCGACGAGAACGACTCCTGGAATCCCGGCTGAATGCTGCCTTCATAGCGCACTTGGGCGAGTTCGTCGTTCACCAGTTCGCGCGAATAGGCGAACACGTCGAGCACCTTGCGCATGTTCTCGAAGGATGCCTCGTATCCCCACACGCGCTCGAGGCCCTCGGTGATCGGGAAGGGCACCCCCATGCTGCCCATCAAGACCAGTTTGTCGATGCGTTCCGGATGTTGAGTCGCGATCCGAAGGGCGATCGCTCCGCCGAAACTGTTCCCTACCAGGCTGGTTTTCTCGATTCCGAGCGTATCCATCAGGCCGACGACCTGATCGGCCCACGTCTGCACGGAGTAATCGACATTCTCCGGCCGTTCCGAGAAGCCGAACCCGACCATGTCCGGTGCGATGACGCGGAATTTCGTTGCCAAAGCAGGGATCACCAGGCGCCAGTTCGCGTATGACGTCACGCCAGGGCCGGAACCGTGGATCAACAGCACTGTTTCGTCACCGGAACCGTCCTCGAGATAGTTCGTCTCGATTCCGTTGGCGATAGCAGTCGCACCGATCTCTGGCTTGGCCGTAGCTGTCATGTTTCTCTCCGTATACAGTTCCGTTGTTCTGAAATGTCTCTGCCCGGCACGCACAAGTATGGTCAGGTCGTAATACCGGAAGACCAGGTCGGCGACACAACACGGCTTGGGTGAGTCCTCGACTTCGTATTTCAGGCGATAGATGGCTTCGGCGCCGCCCTTCAGCTCATTCACCTCAATCAACTCGACGTGCATCCGGCTGCGTGAGCCCACCTTCAGCGGCGCGGGGAAACGCACTTTGTTGAGCCCGTAGTTCAGGATCACGTTGAATCCCTTGACCACGCACACCGACCAGAGCAGCCCTGTCGCCGTCCCCAGCGTCAGGAACCCGTGCTGAACGGTGGTGCCGAACGGTCCCTTCGCCGCGCGTTCGGGATCCACGTGGATGTACTGCTCGTCACCCGTGAGTTTGGCGAACGTGTCGACATTCTCCTGCGTGGTTCTCGACCCAGTCGCTGACGCCCGAGCGCCGTGCCGACTCGCTCCCGCAGCCCGGCAAGACCCTCGATGACGAGCGGCTGCCGCGTGTCGCCCGGTGCGGCATCAACACTCATTGATTGATCCTTCTCGTCAGTCCCTCAGCTTGCAGCGCTCCGCCTGCGCTGTCGCGAGTCAAACACCCGCAGGGGTGGAGTCGCCAGCACCAACGGCGCTCTTTCCATCCAGCGAGAGCGCGGCCGGTTCGGGCGGCGGGACAGCGGCGGCAACACGGTCAATCCCGCTAGGCGGAACAGGTTGCGTGACATGTGGCGAATAACCGCGAGTGTCAATAAACCAAGTTTGCGTTTGTTCCGATGTGGATAAACGAAATGACAGGAGAGGGGACCGTGTGGCAGGGAACTCGACCGAGCCGGGTCAGTCGGTAACCAGCAGGGTCGCCGCCATTCTGCTGACTTTCACCGACTGCGATGAGCGTTCGTTGACCGAGATTGCCCGCCTTGCCGGACTCCCTGTCTCCACGGCGCACCGGCTTGCGGTCGAACTGGCGAGCCGTGACCTACTCGAGCGAGACGAGGATGGTCACTACCACGTCGGGTCGCCGCTTCGTCGGAATCGGAACGTCGCGAATGGGGTGCGCCCACGCTGGCCGAACGCGCATCGTGCGTCCTCGACGACCTGTCCGACGCCATTGACCGTCCCGCTCGCCTCGGCGTGCTGTCAGGCAGCGAGGTCCGGTACGTAGAGAAGCGACCGCATTACCCGGTGACGAGTTTTGACCTTGCCGCGACGCTGCCCGCGCACGCGACGGCGCTCGGCAAGGTTCTGTTGGCATTCTCGCCGACGCGGATAACCGACGGTCTGCTCATGAAGGGTCTCGCGCAGTTCACCCGATACACAATTGTCGCGCCCGAGAAGTTTCGGCATAACCTCAGCGCAATTCGCCGGGTGCATATCGCGGTGTCGTCGGGTGAATTAGAACTCGGAAACCACTGCGTCGCCATGCCGGTATTCGCCGACGGTAAAGTGCTGGCCGCGATAGAAGTTCAGCTGAAGGATCCGCAGAGCGATCTTGCCCGCGTCTCCCCCGCTCTGGCGCTGGCCTGCGGAGGGCTGTCCCGCGAACTCAGTGGAGCAGCGCAAGGGACACCGCCCTGTCGGTCAGCTGCGGCGGTGCCACTACAGGTGGCGCGATCGCCACGTTGCGCGTCGCCGGCAACGGCGCTGCCCGGCAGCGTTCTACGGCTTCAATGTAGGTTGCCGCGCTTCGCTACCCGATCGGTTCGTGCCCGCCGTCCGCGGAGCCGTGGCCACCGATCTCCTCGATCGCCTGATCGAGCGTTATGGTGCGGTGGGCTCGATTCTTCGTGAACCACAGCGAGCGGCCCCATGAGTACAGGGTGCCGAAGCGATTGCCCCACCCGATCAGATACAGGACGTGGATGAACGCCCACATCATGTAGGCGGTGATGCCGGTGAAGCTCATCCCACCAGAACGCGCCACGGCGTGTGTTCGGCCGATGGTGGCCATGCTGCCCTTGTCGAAATACTTGAAGGGCGCGACGCCGGTGTCGCCGTCGAGGCGGGCCCGGATCACCTTTCCGACGTACTTTCCTTCTTGCAGCGCAGGCTGGGCAATGCCGGGGAGGCCGTTCAGCGAGACCATGTCGCCGATGGCGAACACCTCCGGATGACCGGGCACCGTGCAGTCGGGTTCGACCATGATCCGGCCTGCCCGATCGGTCTCGGCGCCCGTCGCCGAGGCGAGTAGCTTTCGCCAGCGGGGATGCCTGCACACCTGCCGCCCAGACTTTGGTCTTGGCCACGATGCGCTCCTCACCGTCGTCATTCCTGACGGTGATCCCATCCGCGTCAATCTCGGTGGCCATCGTGGCACACCGCACTTCGACACCCATCCGCTCGAGAGTCCGCGTGGTGTAGCGCTGAAGACGCTCGTCGAACGGGCCCAGCACTGCCGGGGCGGCCTCGATGAGCACAATCCTCGCCTTTCGAGTGTCGATCCGGCGGTAATCGCCGGGCAGCACGCGATGCGCGAGCTCGGCGATCTGGCCGACGACCTCGACGCCGGTCGGCCCGGCACCGACCACGACGAACGACAGATAGGCCTCGCGCTCGCTCTCGTCGGTTGCCATATCCGCCATTTCGAACGCACCCAGAATGTGATTCCGCAGGTGGCGAGCGTCCTCCAGCGTCTTCATTCCCGGCGCGAACTCCGCCCACTCGTCGTGCCCGAAATACGCATGGGTTGCGCCGGCAGCCACTACCAGGCTGTCGTACGGCAGCGCGATCCGTGCACCGTCCGGCGCGACCGCGCAGACGGTTCGCGCCGCCAGATCGATGTCCACGACTTCGCCGAGAACAACGTTGGTGTTCTCTTGCTTGTGCACAACGCGTCGCAACGCGGGCGCGATCAAGCCCTCGGGCAGGATGCCGGTGGCGACCTGATAGAGCAGCGGCTGGAAGAGATGATGGTTCGTCCGGTCGATCAGCGTCACGTCGACGTCGGCCTTCGCCAGAACTCTGCTGACGTTGACGCCACCGAAACCTCCGCCGACCACAACGATTTTGGGGCGGTTTCCGGCAGTCCGGCCGTCCACGTTGGGCACGCGCAGGAACTACTTCAGTCGATCTTTGACAGCACCGAGGTATGCCTGTGACGTCTCGCGCATCAGGTCGGCTTGCGTCGACACCAGTGTCTCGACCCAGTCAGGACCAAGCTCCTTGGCCGTGTCCTCCTCGAGCTTGAGCACGCCGTTCAGCATCTTCTCGTACGCCTCCAGCCAGACGAGGCCGTTCTCTTTGCTCAGCGCCAGCACGCGATCACTCGTCTGCTTGATTCGCTCTACGGCCGCCTCGACATCCGGGGTGAAGTTCGACGTCTGAGTCATTGCGTCCTCCTTGATCAGTTCCTGTTGTTGGCGTTGCCAATTGCGCACATCGTGAGAACGTGCGTGCGGACAACCACTCGAGCGGAGTGTTGCATGTGGCCGGGAGGCGACGGTAGGGCTCGACGGGGAAGTTCCATCCAGCAAGAAGGCGTGGCTGAAGTGCACTCGCGCGACCAACATGGAGTCGACCCAAAGTGACGTGGAGGAAATGGATGCCCACGAGCCAGTCCAACGACGGGCAGCCGGCAGACGCGGCCGGTGTCGACGCGCAAGCCATCGACGTACACAACCATGCGATGCCGCTGCCGTTGCTCGAGTGGCTCGAGCGCGATGGCCTTTCGGACCTGTCGGGCGTCGAGAAGGGCGTCGTTCTGCTCGATCCCGGGGTAAGCGGAGTCGGCAAGAACACGCCGCTTCCGCTCGCCCGCTCCCAGTACGACCCCGGCACCCGCCTGGCCGAGATGGACGCCATGGGGGTTCGGGCCCATGCCGTGTCGATGCCGCCGTTCCTCTACTGCTCCAACTCCGAGGATAGAAAGCTTGTCACCACAACCATCGCGCGCGGGAATGACGAACTCGCCCGCTACGTCGCGCAGGGAGACGGCCGGTTGTACGGTCTCGGGTCGATCCCCCTCGGCTTCCCCGACGCCGCGACCGAAGCCCGCCGCTGCCTCGACGACCTCGGTTTCCCCGGTGTTGCCATCGGCACCCGCGGAGGCGGCAAAGAGCTCGATGACCCTGTGCACGAGGATCTTTGGGCCCTGCTGGCAGAACGAAACGCATTCATCTTCGTCCACCCCAGTGGGGTGCCCGATGCGCACCGGCAACGCGATTTCTATCTACCTCAGCTCGTCGGCTACCCGGCCGAGACGGCGATCAGCATCGCCAGGATGATCTACGGAGGAGTGTTCGAACGGTTCGACCTGTCCATGTGTCTGGCGCACGGCGGGGGCTGTCTGCCGTGGCTGCGTGGGCGACTCGACCTGGGCTGGCAGCGCAAGGACGTCGCTCATACCACCAGGCTGCCACCGAGCGAATTCTGCAAGCGGCTCTACTACGACACCGCGGTTTTCGACACCACGCTGCTGTCTCACCTCGTCTCCGACATGGGCGCCGATCGGGTCCTCCTCGGCACCGACCATCCCTTCGAGCTTGGTGACACCGATCCGGTCGCGACTGTGCAGTCACTTGGTCTCGGCGCCGACGACACTGAGGCCATCCTCTGGCGCACAGCGGATTCCCTGCTCGCCCTGCATCCCTCGCTACCACCCACGGTTCATTCAGCCAAGCATCGGCGGTGACGGCGATGGACGGTCTGCTCTTCGCCCGACTCCAGTTCGGATTGACGACGCTCTACCACTTCTTCTTCGTTCCGGTGTCGATCAGCCTTGCGCTGTATCTGGCCATCATGCAGACGGCGTGGTACCGCACGGGCAAGCCGAAGTACCTGAAGATGGTGAAATTCTGGAGCAAACCGTTCTTGATCTGCTTCGCGGTCGGTGTTGTGACGGGCATCGTCCTGGAGTTCGAGTTCGGGATGAACTGGAGTGCGTATTCACGGTTTGTCGGCGACGTTTTCGGCGCGCCGCTTGCCATGGAGGCGTTGCTCGCCTTCTTCCTCGAGGCCACATTCATCGGGCTGTGGATCTTCGGTTGGGATCGGCTACCCAAAGGTCTTCACCTGTTGTGTATTTGGTGTGTGGCCATCGGCACCAACCTGTCGGCGTATTTCATCCTCACGGCAAACTCGTGGATGCAGAATCCCGTCGGATTCACCTACGATGCGCAGTCGGGCCGCGCGCAGCTGACCGATATCTGGGCGTTGCTGACCAATCCTGTTGCCGTGGCCGCCTATCCGCACATCCTGATGGGCGCATTGCTCGCAGGTGCGGCCGTGGTCATAGGGATCGCGGCGTGGCACCTCGCGCGAAAACAGCACGTCGAGGTCATGCGCGCTTCGCTGCGCTTCGGCTTGTTCATGGCACTGGCCGCCGGCATCGGCACGACCATCACCGGCGACATGCAGGGCAAGGTGATGACAGAAGTTCAGCCGATGAAAATGGCCGCCGCGGAGGCACTCTGGGATTCGAAGTCGGACGCATCCTTTTCGCTCTTCACCATCGGAACCCGGGACGGGAAACGGGAAGTCTTCTCCGTCCGCCTGCCGTATCTGCTTTCCTTTCTCGCCGAAGGCGACATTCACGCGAGAGTCGAGGGACTCAACGACCTGCAAGCCGCGTATGAGCAGCAGTTCGGGCCTGGCGACTACACGCCACATGTCCCGACGACCTACTGGAGTTTCCGGTACATGATCGGACTCGGCGGCGTGACCACCGCGTTGGCGCTTCTCGGCATCTGGCTAACCCGACGCGGCAGGCTTCCCGAGAATCGCTGGATCTGGCGGGCGTTGTCTGGACCACGCCTCTGGCCATCCTGGCGAACAGCTTCGGCTGGATCTTCACCGAAATGGGCCGCCAGCCGTGGGCGGTGTTCGGCGAGATGCTCACCCGCGACGCATTGTCTCCTGCAGTCCCGCGTGGCAGGTGATCACGTCGCTCGCCGTGTTCGCCGTCCTCTACCTCGTCATCGCCACCATCGCGCTACGCCTCATCTTCCGGTACGCCAAGGCCGGACCCGCCGCCGGACGAGCCGAATCGCGCCGGCACCGAAAGTGCCGACCGCAGCAACTGACCTTCGCCTACTGAGGACATCCATGACCTTGCCTGAATTCTGGTTCCTGCTGATCGGCTTCATGTTCGCCTCGCTACTTCATGCTCGAGGGGTTCGATTTCGGGGTCGGCGCTCTGCTACCCGGTGTTCGGCAAGGACGACATCGGCCGACGGGTCATGATCAACACGATCGGCCCGGTATGGGACGCCAATGAGACGTGGCTGGTCCTGGCCGCGGGCGCGATGTTCGCCGCATTTCCGTACTGGTATGCCCCGCCTTCAGCGCCTTCTACCTGCCGCTGCTCATCATCCTGGGGGCGTTGATCTTGCGGGGTCTCGCGTTCGAATTCCGCGGCAAGAAGGACGACCCGCAATGGCGGCACCGATGGGATCGCTGCATCGTCCTCGGTTCGGTCGTCGTCCCCGTTCCTGTGGGGCGCATTCTTCGCCAACCTCGTCCAGGGGGCTGCCGCATTGATCGACAGCGGTGACTACGCGGCAGCGTGCCTCGCCTTGTTCTCGCCATACACGGTGCTCGGCGGGCTGGTCGTCCTCTCCATGTTCCTCACCCACGGCGCGATCTTTCATCGCGCTGAAGACCGGCGGCGGCATCCGCCACGACGCGCGGGAACTCGGTCCGGCACTCGGCCGTCGCCACAGTGGTGCTCTCGGCGGTGTTCCTGGGCTGGACGATCGCGTCCCACGGTGACGTGCTGGTCGGCGCATGCTCGCGATCTCGGTCGTCGCCGGCACGGCAGGCGCGGCGGTGGCGAATGCGCGCGGCCGCGACGGGGTCGCCTTCTTCTTCACGGCGGGCGCCGTCGATCCTCTGCTTGTCGCGACCTACTTTTCGCTGCTGTACCCGAACGTGATGCCGTCGACGATCGACCCCGCCAACAACCTCACGATTGCCAACGCAAGTTCGTCGCCGTACACGCTGACGCTGATGAGCTGGGTCGCAGTTCTCGTCGTTCCCTTCGTCCTGGCTTACCAGGCGTGGAGCTACTGGGTGTTCCGTAAACGGTTGACCCGCGACCACATTCCACTGATCCCGCAGCACGGCGCCGCCGCGGGCGGCAACCGACCGACATAATGCGTGCGATCGACCCACGCCTGCTGCGACGCGCGCGCTCCAGTTCAGGGCTCTTACTGGTGTGCATCGCGATCGGGCTTGGCATCGCAGCGTGTGTGCTGGGACAAGCCGTGACGCTTGCCGCAGCCATCAGCCGAGTCTTCCTCGGCGGAGCCGACCTCCACCACATCAGCACGTTGTTGGTGATCGCTGGCCGTCCTGACGGCGACGCGGGCGGCGCTGGCATATCTCCAAGAGACGGCAGCGGCGCGGGCATCTGCAGTTGTGAAATCGCAACTGCGGCAAGGCCTGATGCGCCGCGTGGTTGACGCTGGGCCGTCGTTGCTTTCCGACCATCGGACCGGGGAGATCACGCAACTGGCCACCCGCGGGGTGGATGCGCTCGACCCGTACTTCGCACGCTATTTGCCGCAGGTGGTGCTGACCGCGATCATCTCTCCACTGTTCGTCGTGGTGGTGTGGGCGACAGACTGGATTTCAGGTGTCGTGCTCGTGCTGACCCTGCCCATTGTGCTGCTCTTCATGGTGCTTGCCGGACAGTCGGCCCAACGCCGCACCGACGATCAGTGGCGAACGCTGGCGCGCATGTCCAACCATTTCCTCGACGTTGTCGACGGGCTGACGACTCTTCGGGTGTTCGGACGTGCGCGCGCGCAGCGCCGGGCAGTGCAATCGGTGACGCAGGATTATCGCCGAACCACGATGGGGGTGCTGCGGCTGTCGTTCCTCTCGTCGTTCGTGCTCGAACTGTTCGCGAGCCTGTCGGTGGCCATCGTGGCCGTCCAGGTCGGCCTGCGTCTCATCGGCGGCAGCATCGATCTGGAGGTCGCGCTGATCGTCCTGCTGCTCGCCCCCGAAGCCTTCCAACCGCTGCGCAACGCTGGGTGCGAGCTATCACGCCGCCGCGGAGGGCCGGTCGGTCAGCGGGAGGATCCTGGACCTCCTCGATGAGCCCGCGCCGCCTCCCCGGGAGCACAAGACTGCCGCGCCTGTCGAGTTCGTCGCCGTACGGGATGTCAGCGTCCGGCGCGCCGACGGCGCGGCCTGTGCTCCTGCGCCGACCTCTTTCGAGTTGTACCGAAGCGAAGTCGTCGCACTGGTCGGCCGCAGCGGATCCGGCAAGTCGACGTTGCTCGATGTGATGCTCGGCTTCGTCGAACCATGCTCAGGCTCGGTCTGGATGGACGAGGTCTCGGTATTGGACGCCGAGCAGCGCAGTTGGCTCGACCACATCGCCTGGATGCCGCAACGACCCACACTCCTGGCGGACACGGTCGCGGACAACGTTGCGCTCGGCGCGCCCGACGCCACCGATGGACGAAGTCGCGGCCGCGATGGCGGCGGCTGCGTGTGACGGCCTGGACCCCCGACAGGCGCATCGCGCAAAACGGTGCCGACATCTCCGCGGGCGAGCGCCAACGGATCGCGCTCGCCCGCTGCTTCCTGCGCAGCGAGCGCGGTGCGAGCCTCCTCCTGCTGGACGAGCCCACTGCGCATCTGGACGCGCCGACGGAGCAGCGCGTCCTGGCAGCGATCCGCCGGCTGAGTGCCCGCCGTTTCGTCTTGATGGTTGCGCACCGGCCCGCCGCCATCGATTTCGCCGATCGGATCGTCGGGATCGGCGCGGGCATCACCGAGGAGCTATCCGTCATCAGCGCGGCCCGGTCATGAGGAGTCTGCTGGCACTTGCCGCGCCGGAACGGCGGCGGTTCTTCGCGGCATGTGGCATCGGTGTGCTCGCCGCAGGCAGCGGTGTCGGCCTGATCGCCTGTGCCGCCTGGCTCATCAGCGCTGCGGCATTGCAGCCACACATCGCCGCGCTCACAGTGGCGATCGTCGGCGTTCGGGTCTTCGCGCTCGGCAAGGCGGTGCTGCGGTATTTGGAGCGGCTCGTCTCTCACGATGTCGCGTTCCGCATGCTCGCCGACATTCGGACGCGTTTCGTCGCTGCGTTGGAGCCACTTTCGCCGGGCGCTCTGCCCGTGTACCACCGCGGCGATCTGCTGTCGCGGATGGTGTCCGACGTCGACGGACTGCAGGACCTGCCGCTGCGCGTGTTGCAGCCGGTCGCTGTCGCGGCCGGCGCCGCCGTATTGGCTGTCGGTGTCGTCGTGACCTTGCTCCCCTCGTCGGCCGTTGTCCTGGGCGCGTCGCTCGCGTGCGCAGCGGTCGCGGTACCGGCGGTGACTTCTTGGGCCAACCGCCGCGCCGAGGCCCGCCTGGCCCAGCGCTCGGGCTGAACTGTCAACGGGTGTCGTCACGCTGCTGACCGCGAGGGCAGACCTCGTCGCCTACGGCGCGGCCCCGCAGCACCTGGCCGAGCTGTCGGCACTCGATGGCGGTTTGACGCGGATCGCGCGATCGTCGGCATCTGTCCGCCGGTCTCGGCGCGGGCATTGCCGTCGTCTGCGCGGGCGGAGCCGTCTGGGGCGCGCTGTGCGCTTGGCACGTCGGCGGTACGTGACGGCGCGATGAGCGGCGTCATGCTTGCGGTGATCGTCTTGATTCCCCTGGCGGCTTTCGAGGCCGTGCAGATCCTGCCGACCGTGGCGCTCGCATACAGCCGCTCCCGGCAGAGTGGTGAGCGCGTCCACGAACTGATGGCGACGCCTGTCCCGGTGACCGAGCCCACCGACCGTTCGACGTCTGGACCGCGAAGACATTTGGCCGATTTCGCTGCACCGCGCCGGCGGACAGTGGCCGAACGCTCATTCGTCGGCGCCCGCCGCGGTCAGCGGGATCGACCTCGAACTCGTGCCGGGCCGCACCGTCGCGGTGGTCGGCGCAAGCGGGTCCGGAAAGACCACGTTGTCGGCGATGCTGCTGCGTTTCATCGAGCTGAGTGCTGGCTCGTATCACGTTGGCGGCGTGGATGTCCGAGACATTCCGGGCGACGAGGTCCGCCGCGTGGTGGGCCTCTGCGCGCAGGATGCCCACATATTCGATTCGACCATTCGGGAGAACCTTCGTCTGGCCCGCCCGGACTGTGGCGACGATCAGCTGCGCGATGCCCTCCGGCGTGTCTGCGCTGCTCGACTGGGTGCAGCGATTGCCCGATGGCCTGGACACCCACGTCGGGGAGGGCGGCAGGCGACTGTCCGCGGGAGAACGTCGGCGCATATCGGTGGCACGGGCACTGTTGGCCGACTTCCCCGTGATCGTCTTCGACGAACCCACCGCCAATCTCGACCAACCCACCGCCGACGCGCTCGTGCGGGACATCCTTGCGGCGACGGCCGATCGCGCGACCGTGTTGATCACCCACCGGCTTTCCGCCCTCGAACTCGTCGACGAGATCATCGTCCTGACGAACGGCGGCGTGGCGGAGCGGGGCAGCCACGACCAGTTGCTCCTCGCCGGCGGCCTCTATACGCGACGCGTGGGAGTCCGAGCACGCCCGACTCCGTTAACGCCCATTATTGACGCTGTTGAAGGTACGCTCCGTCACAGGGCGCTCTCAAGCCAGCGGGAGCGATTGCGAGGCACTCCCACGTTCGACTGCGAACCTCGTCTCGGCGAGATGGGGCTGGCATGGCGGGAAATTCGACCGACCCAGGGCGTTCCGTCACCAGCAAGGTGACCGCGATCCTGATGGCATTCGCCGATGACGGCGTGCTTACGTTGACAGAGATTGCCTGTTGCGCACACCTTCCGACGTCCACCGCGCACCGCCTGGTGTCAGAACTCGTCGCGTGGCGTCTCCTCGAACGGACCGAGGACCGCAGCTACCGAATCGGTCTGCCGTTGCGGATGATCGCCAGTGACTACTCCGAGGCCGAAGTCGGCTCACGTCTACCCAGACGGTGATGTGCGCACTGCCGGTGCTGCACGAATTGTCGAGGGCAACCCGCAACGAGGCGCGCCTCGGCGTTCTGCGCGGATCCGATGTACTGACCTTGCAGCCCGCATACCGAGCGGCCCGCGAATCGTGTTCGCGCCGAAGGACTTCTTCATGCCGTCATACCGGCGCACGCGACCGCGGCGGGCAAGGCTGTGCTCGCCTTCTCCTCACCTGAGGTCGTCGACCGCGTCATCGACGGCCGGTTTACCTGCCCTGCACACCGCACACCATCACCTCACCCGAGGTATTGCGCCAGAAACTCTCGGTCATCAGATTGACGCAGATCGCCACGTCGCGAAATGAATTCGAGTGCGGCAAGGCGGCCATCGCAATGCCCGATCTTCTACGGCGGAGGTCACGTGGCCGCCTCCATCGAACTCGCTGTAGGAGACCTCAGCAGCGAGTTGAAACCGGCCGCCAGCGCGCTGTCGGTTGCGTGTCACAGCCTCTCCCGACAACTCGCCACCGACTTTCACCCGCACCACTGACCACCCGAGTGGGCGCAGGGCGTCAGGGGTAGATCTGCCAGTCCTGGGCCAATCGTCGATCCTCATCCGAACGCGGGGCCGCTTCGATCCGGACCAGCCGAAGAATCGCCTCACGCGCCACCGCCGAAGTCGAGAGGCCGCGATGGGCCGCCACGCTCTCCAACTCGTCGAGTTCCTCGATATTCAGCACCACCTGCAACGTCGTGCTGCGCGCATCCCCGGCGTTCGGCGCGTCAGCGATGTTCTCTGGATCTGGACGTTCCGACATGTCGTTCCCTTCCTACGTAACGCGCACTCTGCGAAGGTATTTGATCTCAATCCAAACTCTACCGCCATGCGTCGCACAAGGCCGGAAAGTGTCGACCCAGCTAACTTCCGTGCAGCATGCACTGACGGCGCACGCAAGCATTCCACGGAAGTGTCCCACTGGGCGGAACTAGTCACTGGCCATCCGCGACCCCTGACTGCGAACCTCGTCTCAACACAAACGAGGAGCACGCATGGCGGGAAATTCGACGGACCCAGGGCGGTCGGTGACCAGCAAGGTCACCGCGATCCTGATGGTATTCGCCGACGGTGGCGTGCACACGCTGACCGAAATCGCCTGCAGCGCAAACCTGCCGACGTCGACCGCGCACCGCCTGGCATCGGAACTCGTCGCCTGGCGTCTGCTCGAGCGAACCGAGGAACGTAGCTACCGAATCGGTCTGCCGTTGCGGATGATCGCCAGCGAATACTCCGAGTCCGAGGTATGGACCTATACCCAGACGGTCATGCACGCCCTGCCGGTGCTGCACGAACTGTCGAGGGCAACCCACAACGAGGTGCGCCTCGGCGTGCTGCGCGGCTCAGAAGTCTGACTCTGCAGCCGCATACCAACCGGTTCTCCGAACGCGTGAATGCAGAAGGCCTGACGCATGCCGTCATACCCGCGCACGCGACGGCGGCGGGCAAGGCACTGCTTGCCTTCTCCCAGCCCGGGGTCGTCGACCGTGTCGATCGACGCCGGGCTGCCGCCCTCACCCCGCACACCATCACCTCACCCGAGGTACTGCGCCAGAAACTCTCGGTCATCAGGCTGACGCAGGTCGCCACATCGCGCAACGAATTCGAATGCGGCAAGACGGCCATCGCGATGCCGATCTTCTACGGAAGGGGTCGGTCGCGGGAGCCATCGAACTCGCCATCGGCGATCTGGGCGGTGAGTTGAAACCGGCCGCCAGCGCCCTTTCGGTTGCCTGCCGCAGCCTGTCGCGGCAACTCGCGACTGAGTGCGGCATGAGACGATTGACCGCGCCCTGAATAGACCTGCACGCGCCAGTTGCCCGGACATGCCCGGGCACCGCGGTGTGGTGCACGTTAGTGCCCAAGTTCGTTGCACTGGGCGAGCATTCGCGTCCGGCGTCGCGGAGCGTCACCATCTGACTCTGGCCGCGGCCGTCCGCCGGCCCACACTTCGATTGGGGCCCAAGCGAACTGGGCAGTGGGCGGCTGACTGTCGGGCACGTGAGGTTCGTCGGTGGCCGACACAAACGAACACCGACACCTCCGCGAACTCTTGGAACAAGCCGTTCCTCAAGACCGCCGGAAGTGCCGGTGCACGTTGGATGGGATTACTTCAGCAGGTCGCGCGCGGCCTTGGTGTAGGCATTCGTCGCCTCGGCGATGATGGATGCCTGCGACTTGGCGAGCGCCGAAACCCAGTCCACCTTGGTGGAATCGGCGGCCTTCTGGCTGAAATCCAGCACAGTGTTCACGGCCTGCTCGTAGGTGTCGACCGACATGGTTCCGGTCTGCTTCGCCGCGGTGAGACACCTTTTCGTTCAGGTCGCGGATCCGCTCAGCGGCAGCCTCGAAGTCAACGTCGAACGGGTTTGTCTTTTCTGATGTGGTTGTAGCCATTATGATTCCTCCTGTAGGTCGTACCGGGGCCATCTGCGACCCGGCTGTTAGCAACGTTAGCACACGTTCTGCTAACTCAGCTATTTGTGACCAGGGCTCACGTCATGCCCGCCGGTGACCTAGCAGCGCCGACCGGACCGGTTCATCACGAGATACCGCGAAATACGTTGGACGCGTTCGGTTCTCATCAGTCCGACCCACAATCGGCGGCGGTCGAGCTAGTCGGCGCCGTGATTCCCAGACGCCCGACGTACCCGGTTCGCGTCGATGAAACTTCGGTGGATCTCCGCCATCGCGCGCCGTTGGGCCGCCGTGAGTTCGGGCGCCGCCGCGATAGCATCCGCGAGGTCCGATCGGGGTGAATCCTCTGAGGGGTCTCCGGCTCCACATAACCTGCGCGCCGGTACAGCTCTTCGACCGACAGGTCCAGCGAAGCGGCCAGTGCCTCGACCACCGCCTCGGAGGGCGCCCTCAGTCCCCGTTCGATCTGCGAGAGGTACGGATTGGAGATCCCGACAGACTTGGCCAGCTGGCGCATGGGCAGCGCGGCAAGCTCGCGCTGTTCGCGAATGATCGCACCGAGCAGACTCTGTGGTCTATCTTGATCCACGCCGTGAGACTACCGATTCCCGATTCGGCGTCCGGGTCAAGTCAGGGCAATCCCGCAGGTTCGCTGCTAGAACCAGCCCTTGCGCTTCGCCCAGACCAGCAGCGTCGTCGACATGGCCAGCATGACGGCGAGTGTGACGGCCAGCGGTAGCCACTGCGTTTCATTGTTGACGATCAGGTTCATACCGAGAACGGACGACAGGGCCGTGATCGGCAACGTGACGGCCGCGATCACCGCGAGCCGTTCGGCCGCGATCGTCATCTTCGTGTTGGTCCGCGCCTGGTAGAACTCGATCGTTCCCTGCAGATACGACTTCTGGGTGTCCGCCATCACCGACAGATGGTGGAACTGATCGACGGCGTCCAGAAGCAGCGACTGCCCGTGCCCAGGGCCGCACGCCGTGATGGTCACCATCCGGCTGTACACCTCGCGGCTCAGCGCGGACATCGTGCTGACGGTGAGTAGACCGTGCCGTGCCCGGAACATCTCGTCGAGAAACGATTCCGGATCGCCGAGGTGGTCGCCGGTGACGCGCTGCTCGAGCATCCAGACGTCCTTGGTCAGCTCCGCGGTGTAGGTGCGCAGGCGCCCAGTCAAGGCGGTGAGAAAGGCATAGGAGAGCTCGAACGCCTTGTCCGGCTTGAGCTTTCCACTGTTGAGTCTACCGAGCACCGCGTCCACCTCGACCATCGCCGCCGCCTGGTCGACCGCGGGGTTGAGCGGGCCGTGAACCGTCACAAGGTAGCGATCGCCGATGAACTGGTCGAGCTCGACATAGTGCACGTGCCCGCCGGCGCCGGGCTGCGGCGCGTGCAGCACCAGGAACAGATGATCGTCGTAGCGATGAATCTTGGGCACCTGGTTCCGATTCGCCGAGTCCCGGATCGCGAGCGGATGGAACCCGAACGTGTCACTCAGTATCTCGTTCGGCCTGCTCGTCCCACACCGGTACGTCGACCCAGACCACCCCGTCGGTCCGGGTCAGCAGGGCGGGCAGTTCCTCGGCGTCGAACACCTCGACTCCCGCAGGCGAAACGAAACGGACGTCCATGCCGACCTCCCAGATGCCCGCTGGCACCTTCTCCGTCTTAGCACTTCGGGGCCGGGTTGATCAGCCGGGCGGTCTGAATCGCGCCCTCATCCCGCTGGATAGAACCGGCACTGCGTCCCAGACGGACACTGGTTCTCACGACACTTGACTTGCCAGGACGCGGGACACACTCAGGGCAGCAGTGTGCACGGCCGGCCCCACTCGTCGGATGTCGACCTTGCCTGCCCATCCCGATGCCGAAATCGCCGCGACGGGAAAGTTCTCCGAGTCAAGGATGGCGCTCGCGACGCATACCACCCCGGGCGCGGCCTCCTCATGTTCATAGGCGATGCCGTTGACTGCCGCCCGCCGGAGCTGCTGTCGCAGGACGTCGGGATTTCGAATCGTCCGGGGTCCGACCGCCACCAGTCCGGCGGCGATCGCCCGATCGATCACTTCGGTATCCGAGGCGGACAGCAGCGCCTTCCCCACTCCGGTTGCGTGTGCGGGCAGCCGGCCGCCGACCTTCGACGGCAGACGAGGGGCATCTTCGCGGTGCAGTATCTCCACATAGACCACCTCGGTGCCGTCCAACACTGCAAGGTGGATCGTCTGACGCGTCGCCGCACGCAAATCGGCCATGAACGGTAGCGCCACCGCGCGCACAGAACGCCGGCGCGAGGCGCGCTCTCCCCATTCGAACATCTGCAATCCCAGCCCGACCTTTTGGCCTTTGCGCTCGAGGAAACCGGACTCGTGCATCTCCTTGACCAGTCGGGACACCGTCGATTTCGGTAAGTTCGGTCCGGCGCGCGATCTCGTTGACGCCCAGATAGACGTCGCGGGCACGGAAGGCGTCGAGGACGGCAGCGAGGCGGCGGACCACCGAGGTCGACGAGTCGTCCGTCTGACTCAAGGTGTCCCGCTCAGTGGAACGCACGCGTTGAGTATGTCTGTGACAGAGCGCACAGTTCAAGTACGTCTTGCGCCGACGTGCGGCCCCGACCGAGTCAGGAACAGCATTGAGCCTCCCGAAACTCACGGCCAGCTACGTCACCCTGGCCGGTGCCGGATTCACCGAACCGCCCAGGTTCACCTTCAGGCAGAGGTGCGAAGCCGCATCGGCAGCGGGATTCGCACGGATCGGTATCCACCTGAGCGATCTCGAGACCCTCAAGCCCAGCGAGGTGGCCGATATTCTGTCCGACAACGACCTGGAGCTCGGTGAGATCGAATTCTTCGCGGGCTGGGCCGGCCCCGGCGCCGAATCGGTCACCCGGCAGACACTGGCGAAGGCTCGCGAGCTGGCTGTATCGACGGGCGGCGGTGACCATCTCAGCTCGGGAGACTTCGACGGAGGTCCGCTCGATCTCGACGGCGCCGCTACGCGCCTGAAGAGCGCCGCCGAGACAGTCGCCGACGTTGGATTGACGATCGCGGTAGAAGCATTCGCATGGTCTGCGATCAACTCGGTGCCGACAGCGTGCGATCTGCTGGCACGCGTGGACGCGCCCAACGCGGGACATCTGCTCGACGTCTGGCACTTCTTCAACTCCGGATTGACAGCCGAATACATCGCGGACCTCGACGTGACAACCGTGGCCGCCGTGCAACTGAACGACGGCCCGCGTGTACACGACAACTTCCTGTGGAACGCCAGGAACACCCGGCTACTACCGGGAGAGGGGGAGCTCGACGTCCGCGGGTTCGTCAGTGCGCTGCGGTCCATCGGCTTCGACGGACCATTCGGCATTGAATCGAGCTACCCAGAGTTCCGACAGCTCGATGTCGGCGAAGCTGCCGCCAGGGCGTTCGACGCAACGATGAAGTACTTCTAGCGCGCGGACCGCGTGACCGCTGCGCCGGCATCCTTTGGTAATCGCAGGGTTTCGACGATGGTGAGCAACATGAGCAGGCCCAGCGTGAGATATGTCCATGAGTACGCCTGTCCCACAGCGTGACTCACCGGGTTGAACAACCCGAGTAGTAGTGCGCCCACGGCGATCCCGAGTCCCGCGGCGAGTTCCTGCACCGCCGCATTGAGCGTGCTGGCGTGTGTGAGTTGTACAGAGTCGACATCGGAGAACGCCAGAGTGTTGTAGGCGGTGAATCCGACGGAACGCAATGCGCCACTGACGAACAGGACGCCCACGATCAGTGCCACCGGCAACGAGCCGCTCAGGCAGGCCAACAGCCCGAAGCAGGCGACCGACAACAAACCGTTCACCAGGAGCACCCGGCGTATCCCCCACCGGCGCATCAACGGCGTCGTGGCGGGCTTGATCGCGATGTTGCCGACGAACAGCGCCGCCACCAGCAACCCCGCAACCAGCGGGGTCCAGCCGAACGCCAGCTGGAACTGAAGCGGAAGCAGGAATGGCACGGCCGTGATGACCATCCTGTACAGCGATCCCGCAGATGCGGTCACCCGCAGAGTAGGCACCCGCAGCACCCGCAATTGGATCAGCGGGTAGCGATCGCGCAGCAGATGCCACACCGCGGTGCCAAGTAGGACGACGGCGACTCCACCGCCGACGGCGACGTGCACCCACTCGGTGCCCTCCACCCTGATGCTCTCCAATGCGATGAGCGCGGCGGCGATGCCGGCTCCAAGCAGCGCCAGACCCTGCCAGTCGAGTGGCGCCCGGCCGGGTTCACCTTCTCCGCGGATCAGCCTCAACGACAACAGGAATCCGAGAATGCCGAGCGGGATGTTGACGATGAATATCCACCGCCAAGAGCCGACGGTGGCGATGGCACCCCCGAGAATTGGGGCGAGCACGGGAGCGGCGAGGGCGGGCCAGGTAAGCAACGCGATTGCTCGGACCAGGTCGGCTTTCGCGCTTGACCGCAACACGAGGAGGCGACCAACGGGCACCATCAAGGCGCCGCCGACTCCCTGCACGACGCGCATCGCGACGAGCATCGGCAGCGACACACTTGCCGCACATCCGACGGATGCGAATGTGAACACCGCGATTGCTGCGATGAAAACCCTGCGGGCCCCGAACCGGTCGGCCATCCACCCGCTCACCGGTATGAGGACCGCGACGGTCACCAGGTAGGCCGAGATCGCGATGTTGATGTCGACCGCGTCGACCCCGAACGACGAAGCAATGAGCGGGATGGCCGGGGTGATGATGGTCGCGTCCAGGATCTCCATGAACAGCGCGCCTGCGACCAGAAGCGCCATCCCGCGGGGAACGGACACGGTGGCACCTTACTGCCGATCGTCGATGGCGGTAGGTGTGCCCTCGTCCGTCGCGACTAACGCGTGTAGATCAGCTGGAATCGCCGTGCCCGCGGCGACGGCAAGGCAACAAGAGCGTTGAGAACAGCGGCCGGTGGCTGCGCCCGCAGCCGTTCCCGATCGTCCTCCGACAGCTTTGCCAATTTCGCGTCCCACGCGGCAAGCACGTCCTTGGCGACCACACCGTCGAAGCGGCGAATCGACACCGTGAACCAGCCGTGCAGCGCCCAACTCAGACCCGCCACCAGAGCAATCGACGCAGCCACGGCGGCAATATCGGTAAGCATGGGAACCTTCCAGGCTCGGCAAATAAACGTTCGCTACATTCCACAATAGGAACCGCGCGGCTGCGAATTTTATTGCTGTCGCTTCGGTCACGCTGGAAGCCAGGTGTGCGCCCCGTCATGTTGACGCAATCAGTTCGGGCTGGTCAGGCAGTTGCAAGACGCTCAGGTCACCAGGGCTTGATAGACCAGCTGGCGCAGGTGCTGGCGGATGGGATGAGTGCTTGAAGGCATCAGCTGGGTGAAGAACATGGCTGTCAGCTCCTCGGTCGGGTCGACCCAGAAGGCGGTGCTGGCCGCCCCACCCCAAGCGAACTCGCCCGGACTCGACAGCGTCTTGGCTTTCACCGCATCCCTGAGCACCGAGAAGCCGAGCCCGAACCCGAAGCCGTTGAACGGCATCTCCGCGAACAGCGGCCGCCCATAGGCTTCGAGATCCACGTCACCGGGGAGATGGTTGCTCGTCATCAGCGCGACGGTGCGGGGGCTGAGCAACCTCACGCCCTCCAACTCGCCTCGGCGCAAAAGGAATTGGGTGAAACGGTGGTAATCCGCGGCTGTCGCCACCAAGCCGCCGCCGCCCGACAGGCAGTCCGGCCGTCCGCGGCCGACCGCGTCGAATGCGCCGTGCCGCACCGCCTTTTGCGTCCCCGGCTGCGGGACATACAGCGCAGCGAGATCCCCATCCTCGATACCGAACGAGGTGTCGTTCATGCCGAGTGGGCCGAATATCCGATCCCTGAAAAACTCGTCGAGCGGTTGCCCGGACACCACTTCGACGAGCCTGCCGAGCACGTCTGTTGAAACCGAATAATTCCATTCACTGCCCGGCTGGAACACCAGCGGCAACTGCGCCCACTGCTCGACGCACCCGGCCAGATCAAGGCCTGGCGGAGTGCCCCATTCGAAGCCGGCCGCACGGTACATCGCGTCGACAGGGTGCGCGTGGTGGAAACCGTAGGTCAGACCCGAAGTATGAGTAAGCAGGTGCCACAACCGAATCGGCTCGATCGCGGGTTCGGTGACCGGGCGTAGAGCAGAGCCTTTGACATAGACCTGCGGTCGATCGAACTCGGGCAACCAGCGAGCGATCGGATCGGTCAGGTCGAAGGCGCCCTCTTCGAAGAGCATCATCGCCGCGACGGAGGTGACCGGCTTGGTCATCGAGAAGATACGCCACAGGGTGCCCACCTCGACCGGCCGCCGCGCCTCGACGTCGGCGTACCCGCACGAGGACAGGTGCGCGACCTTGCCGCGGCGGGTGACGACGATCAGCCAGCCGGGAAGCTGACCCTCCTCGACATAGCGGGCGAAGTGCCGGTCGATCCGCTCGAGCCGACCTGCGTCGAACCCGACTTCCTCCGCGTCCGTGTCCACCTTCAACTCCACTGCCATAGGTGGCATCATCGGCGCGCCGTCAACGCGACGTCAACGCGACTCGGCGCACTGCCCGTCCCGATCAGCGGAAAAGAACGGGATTGTGCGGCATCGGCAAGACACCCCAAGACACCATTGACACAGCGAGCCGACGACTCTAGCCACTCAGGAGGACACGATGGCGGTGCGGAAGTCCATCAACATCGCCGGGTCAGGACCCACGATCGAAGCATCCATCCACGAGGCCATCGATCGGGCGTACACCACGCTCGAAGGCATGACTCGCTTCGAGGTCACCAAGATCAGTGGTGACCTCACCGACTCGGGGCCCGTCTTCGACGTGGAGCTGACCATCTGGTTCACACTTCTCGAGCGGATGCACGAGTGAGCCGAACACGGTGACGACCACGACGGCGGCGCCAGATCTGCACGGCCAAATCCAACCCGCCGGCATCGGCTTGGCCACGATGCCCATCGGTATCAACCACATCGAGAGCGTCAACGTCTACATCGTCGAAGACGGCGACTCCGTGACCCTGGTGGACTGCGGCATGTGGCATCCCGGCGAGCCCGACGACGGGTTGTCGATTCTGCGTCACGCGCTCAACGCACGAGGCTTCGCGCTCGAAGACATCGCGCGGATCATCGTCACCCACGCTCACATCGACCACTACGGCATGGCCGGACGCCTGATGGAACTCACCGGCGCCGAACTGTACATGCACGCCATGACCGACCTGGATTGCGAAAAGTACCGGCATCCCGAAACCGCCCAGGCGCGCAAGCGCGATACCTACAGTGACCACGGGGTCCCCAAGGACGAGGTGCCCGCGTTCGCCGACACCCTCGTCGCCTGGCTGCCGTACCTGCACTCGGTGGTCGAGGCCTCCACCCGATTGAATGGGGGCGAGGTCCTCTCGATCGGCACACGCCAGTGGGAGGTCCTGCACACTCCCGGACACTCACTCGGTCATATCTGTCTGTGGTCACCGACCGACAAACTCCTCTTCTCCGGCGACCATCTGCTACCCGCCGTCACCCCGCCAGTCACATTCGAGCGTGGCTTCGACAGAGATCCCCTCCGCAGCTATCTGGCCTCTCTCAAACTCGTGGCCGAGCGCGACCCGACGCTGGTGATGCCGGGACACGGCCGTGCCTTCGCCGACGGACGGCGCCGCGTTGATGCAATCACCCGTAACAAGCAACGGCGGCTGGACGCCATCCACGCGATGATCCGCAATCGCCCCTGCACCGTTCGCGAGATCACCGAAGTTCAGGTTGCCAAGGCCCTCCTGAAGTTTCAGCGCAACCTGGCGATGGCCGAGACGCTCGCGCACCTGGCCTACCTGCGGTGGCAGGGACTCATCGAACGACGTACCCGCGACGACGGGGTGTACGAGTGGTACTCCACCGACCGGTCGTCGTCGTAGTGGGCCACGGCTTCCCATAGGCTTTTGGCTCGTGCGCGCAGTGCTGATCGTGAATCCGAATG
>CAVYCT010000010.1:0-34679 GCA_963766945.1 uncultured Actinomycetota bacterium | reverse complement strand
GGTGTGATCTGGGGTAACAACGCCACCTCCACGGAACCGAGCTACGGCAGCGAGTCGCTTCGCATCGGCAGCTTCTATATGCCGAAGGCGCAGGTCCTCGGCGGCGCCGTCGCCGTGGCGGTGCTGCTGCTGCTCGGTCTGATCCTCACCCGAACCTGGCTCGGGCGCGCGATCCGGGCCGCGGCCGCCAATCCCACCGGAGCGGAGTTGGTCGGCATCAAGGTCGCATCCGTCAGCGCCGTGGTCTTCGGTCTCGGCGTGGCCGCCGCGTGCACCGGCGGTGCGATCGTCGGGGTGCTGTACACGTTCGTCCCCGGGACGCACTACACGTGGATCGCCCGTCTACTCGCGATCGTGGTGCTCGGTGGGCTAGGCAGCCTGAACGGCGCCATCGTCGGTGCAGTGCTGTTCGGGCTTGCCGAGACCTTCACGTCGGCCTACGTCTCGGCGGCGTGGGCGACCGCCTTCCCATACCTCATCGTGTTCGCGGTGCTGCTGCTGCGCCCGCAGGGTCTGATGGGCGTCCGTCGCCGCGAGGATGCGAGTGCGCTGTGACTGACTGGACGCGTTGGCTGCGCGAGCCACGCCGACTCGGCCACGTGGTCCTGTTGGTGGCAGCCGTAGGGCTGCTGGTGTTTCCCGTCGTCTCCGACGACGCGTACTACCAGAACATGATCATCCTGTCGCTGGTGTTCGCGATCGGCGCGAGCAGCCTGAACATCATCATGGGATACGCCGGCTACGTGTCACTGGGCCAAGGCGCTTTCATCGGGCTCGGCGGCTACACGATCGGGGTGCTCGCCACCAAGATCGAGGGACCGTCACCGTGGCTGTGGGTGCCCGTCGCCGGGCTGGTCACCGCGATCGTCGCAATCGGACTCGGGGCGGTTTCGCTTCGCTCGAGTGGCGCGGCGTTCGTCATCATCACCGTCAAGCGTTCCTGTTCCCTGACCGGCGTGGTCGCGACCAGAGCTGGGTCGGGTTGACCAACGGCACGAGCGGCCTCACCTCTGCCGCTGCCCGTCGTCGGGCCGCGACATCATGAAACTGGCCGTTCTATTACGCGCTGATACTTTTGCTCGTACCTTCAACTCGTCCCTGTCGTGGTGGTTCGTCGCACCAAGCTCGGCATGGGTCTGATGGCCATCCGTGGCGATGAGACCAAGGCCGCGACGATCGAGTATCAACCTTGCCGGTCAACAAGTCATCGGTTTTTCGTCGCAGGCGCAGCCCTGGTCGTCGGCATGGCGGGGGCCGTCTACGCTTCTACTCACATTCATCGTCCCACGCGGCATGTGCGTCTCCTGCTCAGCGTGCAGGTCGTTTCTCTGTGTCCCTACGTTTCGGCGCGCAACCGGGCATTGCGGGGGCCGGTGCTGGGCGCCTTCCTCATCGGACCTCTCAGCGAAGTGGCCGACGACAACTTCAATGGCGGAACGTCCGGCTGCTCCTCTTCGGCGGCCTGCTGATGGCGATCAGTAGACTGGCTCCGCCGGCATCCTGCCGACCATGGAGCAGATGTGGCGGCGTCGACGCAAGCGGGCCCGGGCCGGGCTGGTGGGTGCGCGGATCCAGACCGGCGCCGACGCTTGCGAAGCTTTCGATCGCGTCGCGGGAGCGGCGGGCAGTCGACCCGGACCGCCCCCTGCTGCGGGTCAGCGGCCTCGACCGAGGATTCGGCGGCATCATCAGCAGTGGACGAACTGCTCCGTTCGACGTACCGCGACGGCTCGATCACCGGCGTCATCGGCCCGAACAGGTCCGGCAAGACCACGATCTTCGACCTGATCGACGACACGATGTCGCCCCGGACACAGTCGAGATCTGGTTCGACGGCGAGCAGATCGTCGCGATTGCCTTATGGTCGCGTGCACACCGCGGACTCGGACGACCTTCCAGATCACCCGCCTGTTCGGCGACATGACCGTGCTGGAGAACGTCGTGGCACCGCAGCGTAACTTCTCGTGGTCGCAGCTCGCCCATATCGCGGTGAGCGGCCGGGAGGCTCGCGATGCCGAGGAATTCCTGCAGTTCGTCGGGATGCGTGACTTCCGCGACCAGCCGGCACGCGCGCTGTCGTACGGCCAGCGCAAGCTCGTCGAGCTCGCCCAGATCCTCATGCTCGACCCGAAGCTCATCTTGCTGGACGAGCCCGCAGGCGGGATCAATCCGGTTCTGATCGAACGGATGGCCGCGATGATCCGTGAGCTCAACGCGCTGGGCACGACGTTCCTGATCGTCGAGCACAACATGCCCTTCGTGCTCGACCTGTGCCCACGGGTGCACGTGCTCAGCCGGGGATCGACCATGGCGTCGGGGACGCCGGAGGAGATCAAGGCCGACCCCGCGGTGATCGACGCGTATCTGGGCGACGACTGTCGACCTCGAGCCCCGAGCCGGAGAAGGCGCTTGTGATGCTGACGCTGCGTGGTGTGGTCGCGGGTTACGGCGGCGGCGACGTCCTGCAGGGCGTCGACATCGATGTCGCCGAGGGCGGCATCGCATGCATCGTCGGCCCCAACGGCGCAGGCAAGTCCACGGTCCTGCGGACCATCAGTGGCCTGCTGAGCCACGGGAGGGTGAGATCACGTTGGACGGGCAGCCGATCCACCGGTGTCGCCTGCGGATGTCCTGCGCCGGGGGGTGGCCCAGATTCCCCAGTCGGACGCCCTGTTTGCGAACCTGACGGTGCGCGAGAACGTGCTGCTCGGTGCGTACATCGTTCGACGGGATCGGGCACTGGTGCGCAAACGCTACGCGCAGGTCACCGAGCTGTTCCCGATCGTCGCCGAACGATCACGCGAGACGGCGGGCAACCTGTCCGGCGGTCAGCGCCGGATGGTCGAGTTCGCCCGCAGCCTGATGCTGGACCCGGTGTTACTCCTGTTGGACGAGCCGTCGCTGGGTCTCGACCCGAAAGCGCTACGAATCGTGTACGACTCCGTGATGGTGATGCGCGACGCCGGTAAGACGATCCTGGTTGTCGAGCAGAACGTGAAGTTCGGGATGCGGATGGCAACCGACGGCATCGTGATGGAGAGCGGCCGGGTCGTCGCGCAGCGTGCCGCCGCCGACATCCTGGCCGACCCGAACCTGGGCCAGATGTACTTCGGCGGTGGCGTGACAGCGCTGAGCGCCGTCGCCGGCCCGTCGTCAGCGCGTCAGTACTTGTTGGCGATGACGAGTTCCTGCGCGGGGAACAGCGTGAGGATCCGGGGCCCGTCCGCCGTGACGACCACCTCTTCCTCGATGCGGGCGGCCGAGTAGCCGTCCGAGGCCGGGCAATACGTCTCGAGGGCGAAGACCATGCCCTCCTTCAGCTCGATCGGCTCGGTCATCGAGTTCAGCCGCGAGATGATCGGGCGTTCGTGCAGACCGAGGCCGAGGCCATGCCCGAATTGCAGCCCGAACGCGGCGAGCTCGTTGTCGAAGCCGAACTCGGTCGCCTTCGGCCAGACGGCGGCCACTTCGTCGGTGCCGACCCCGGGCCGGACCATCTGGATCGAGGCGTCCATCCACTCGCGGGCCTTGGTGTAGGCGTCGTGCTGGCTCGGCGTGGCGCTTCCGACGTTGAACGTCCGGTAGTAGCACGTGCGATAGCCGTTGAAGCTATGGATGATGTCGAAGAAGGCCTGGTCGCCGGGCCGGATCAGCCGGTCGGTGAAGTTGTGCGGATGGGGATTGCACCGTTCCCCGCTGATCGCGTTGACGGCCTCCACCTGGTCGGATCCCATGGCGTAGAGCCGCTGGTTCACCAGCGCCACGATCTCGTTCTCCCGGATACCGGGCTTGAGCGCCTCGAAGACGTCCTGATAGACCCCGTCGACCATCGCGGCGGCCTGCGTGAGCAGCATGATCTCGTCGACGGACTTGATCTCGCCGCGCGTCGAGCATGCGCTGCTGGCAGTCCACGACCGTCAACCCCTGCCGCTGCATCTCGAACAGGAACGCGGGCTCGACGATGTCGACGCCGACCGGGGCGTCGGCCAGGCCCGCGTCCTCGAGTAGTCCTTTGATCTCACGGATGGCCGACACCATGAGGCCGGCCGACGGCGCGACGGCGCCGCGCATCCCGAGCATGCCGGGCCTGCAATTCTCGTCGGGCAGCCAGTTCGAGTAGATCTTGTGGTGGCGCACCGCCGAGCCGAAGTCCCACAGCCACGGGTCGTCGGCCGTGCGCGTGAGCAGCGCATAGCGCGTCATCTTGTCGCCGAGCGCACCACCGATCCAGGTCTGCGTCGTGTAGCGGATGTTGTAGAAGTCGAACAGCAGAAAGGCGCCGCACTCACTCGCCTCGAGCGCCGCCTTCGCGCGGCCGAGCCGGTAGTCGCGGAGCCGGGCGAAGTCGACGCGTTCTTCGTAGTCGACGCCCATGTGCCCCGGAGCCGGAAGGGGCCGCGGCTCACCCATTCGCGTCGGTCCCCAAACCGTCGTCGACAACCGGCGTTTTCGGAGACCAGCTCGACCCCCGACCGTCGGGCCTGCTCCAGCAGCAAGGTGGCGAAGTCCTCGCTGGTGTGGCCGGCGCCGACCGCCGAGGACACCATCTCGGCGGTCAATGCGGCGACGGGCATCGGCACGCCGAACTCGCGGGCGGCTTCCAGGCCGAGGTCGAAGTCCTTGCGCAGCAAGACATTGGTGAATGTCGGCGAGAAGTCGAGGTTCACCAACGCCGGCGACTTGTACCGAGTGAACACCGATCCCATGACCGAGTTGTTGAGAAACTCCAAGAACGCCTGCCGGCTCGTGCCGCCCTGCTCGGCGAGCACGGTGATCTCGGCGAGGGATTGTGCGACCACGCCGAGAAAGACGTTGTGGCAGATCTTGACGAGGCGAGCGACCTCGCCCTCGCCGACGTAGGTGACCCCCCGGCCGAGGAGGCGCAGGAGGTGCTCGGCGCGCTCGTAGGCCTCACGCGGCCCCGAGATCGCGAGCGTGAGCTTGCCCGACCGGACGACCTTGGGATTGCCGCTGACCGGCGCGGCCAGAAGCGTGGTCCCTCGGTCGGCGGCAAGGCCGCGGATCTTCTCCGAGACAGCGGCCGAGACGGTGGAGCAGTCGATGATGATCTGCGGCGAGGCGTCGGCGGTGAGAAGCCCGTCCTCGCCGACAGTGACGGCCTCGAGGTCGTCGGAGGCCGCGACCATGATGAAGACGACGTCGCGATCGGCGAGCTGCGCGGGGGTGTCGACGAGCTTGGCGCCCCGCTCGGCCAGCGGCTCCGCCTTGGACCGGGTGCGGTTGTAGACCGACACGTCGTGACCGGCGTCCAGCAGGCGTTCGATCATCGCGTAGCCCATGCGTCCGGCGCCGATCCACCCGACGCTCGTCGTCTTCTCGTTGTCGCCCATTCGATCTCCCAACTCGACTGCAATCGGTTGCAATCCTGCCGTGCGGTATGGCTCAAGTCAACATCGCAACGTGGGCGCGGATGTTCGGCGCGCCGGCGCGAAGGCCCTCAGCCGTTGACGCGGCGTCGGCGGGACCGGGCCGGTCGAGGACCGGATGACCATCGTCAGCGGGAGCAACAGCGACCGCGGATGACGGTCCGGGTCGTGGAGCACTTCGAGCAGCAACCGGGCCGCCTCGGCACCGATCTCGTAGTGGGGGATGCGCACGGTCGTCAAGGGCGGTGAGACCTTGTCCATGAACGGGATGTCGTTGAACCCGACGACGCTGATGTCATCGGGGCAACGCAGGCCCCGCTCGGACAGGGCGTCGTATACGCCGAGGGCCAGCAGGTCGTTACCAGCGAGGACCGCGGTGAATTCCGGACCGGAGTCCAGCAGAGTCCGCATGCCCTTCGCACCTGCCTGCTCGGACCATTCGTCGCAGACGACGGTCCGCGAGCTCTCGGCAGGCAGATTGAGGTCCTCCAGGCTGGAGGCGAATGCGCGCCGCCGGTTGACGCCGGTCGACAGGTCCTGCGGTCCCGCGAGATGCACGATGTGGGTGTGCCCCAGGTCGACGAGGTGCTGCATGGCCATCGCGACGCCTGCGGCGTCATCGGGGGTGACAGACGGGATGTCGGCGCTGGTGCTGCGACGGTTGACCAGCACCATCGGGGTTGACGCCGCGGCGAGTTCGTCCAAGAGGGGGTATTTCAGATGCGCGGTCGCGAACACGAAGCCTTCGACGTTGCGCTGGCGGAACGACTCGACCGCCGCCTTCTCCACGTCGGGGCGGCTGTCGGTATTGACGATCCAGGCGATGTAGCCGATCGGGCGTAGCACGTCCTCCACCCCCCGCACGATGGGCGGGAACAGCGGGTTGGTCAGATCCGGGATCACCAGGCCGATGCTGGCCGACCGAGATGTCTTGAGGCTGCGGGCAATCGGGTTCGGCGAGTAGCCCACCTCGGCGGCGATCTTCTTGATCCGGGCGGCGGTCTCGGCATTGACCAGACTCTCGGTCTGTTGGTTCAAGGCGCGTGACGCGGTGGCCGGATGGACACCGGCCATCACCGCAACCTCACGCAGCGTCGCCCTGTGCAAAGCCCTCTCCCCTCCTCTACTGCAAACGCATGCAGCATCTCGTCAATGATGGGGTCCCCCCTGGGCACGTGCAATATATCCACCCAGGTCCGTCATGACGAGGTCCGCTGGCGAACAAACCGCCGTTCGGGCCGCTCATGCGCGGGGGCCTGTTCTGCGGGCGGCTGTCGTGAGCATCGTCGGCCACTCCGCCGCCACCACGTCGAGATCCGGGCTCGGGCTGTGCCTGCGCCTCAACTCGATCAGGGTTTCGATCGATGCGTCGTCGACATGCCCGTCGGTGATCAGACCGTGGGTGGGATCGAGCAGACACTCGAGGTGTGCCAGTGCTTCGGGCTTCTCCAACCCGAGCAGGCGTCCCGCGGCTTCGATGGTCTCCGCGAGGAGACGACCGGCGACGATATCCTGCGCGGTGTCGATCACGACCTCTGCCAAACGATTTCGCGGACCGGTGGTAGTGGTGTCATCGGCCGTCAAAGCCGCCATGACGGTGCCGAGGTAGGGGCCGATGTCCGCGACCGTGCTCACGACATGGCACCCGGCTGCCTTCGCTCTCAACTCGTTGCCGGCATTGAGGACCGTGGCCGCACATGTTCCCTCGGTCAGTGCCGCGGCGCGTCGGGGGGTCGATCCGAGGGACTCGACCGTGTAGTCGTCCCGGCGCAGCCCGGCTCGTTCCAGGAGATCGAACGCCACAAACGCAAAGCCCGACTGCGGCACGTCGACCCCGACCACACGATCCCGGACTGCCTCGATGCCCGGCACCGAGGGCGCGAGCCACAACGACAGCCCGAGGCCGCGGTCGATTCCGGCGAGGATCTCCACCGGCAGATTGCGCTGAAGTGGATTCGCGCTGCAGGAACCGATAGGCGAGAACGTTGTCCGGGCTCGTCATCACCACGTCGAACTCGCCGGCTTCGAGCGAGCGGAACTGAGCCGGTGAGGACGGCACGGGGAACTCGGCGACTTCGAGATCGGCGCGGTCCAGTCGTCCGGTGGAGCGAGCGAGATCGATCAACAGCGATGGTGTGAACGTCCCGATGCGTAGTCGCGTACGTGTCATGGCCACATGGTGCCATAGGTGCAATCGTTTGTGGACTATGTCGCTGGGCGCTCACCTGCCGGTTTGGCGCGGCGGTCGACTTTCTTTCGAGCGCCCATTGACATGGCCTAGGTCACATCGCAGGATAGGGCAATCGATTGCAATTGCAGTTTTTCGGGCAGAGACAGAGGTTTGGAGTCCATGAGTCAGGCTGTTCCCTCGGTGACCCGCCAACCGCGATCGAATATCAACGACTCGCCGGCGGCCCAGACGCCCCAGATCGAGATTCGTGGCGTGAGTGCCGGATACGAGAACAAGCGGCAGAAGACCCGGCTCATCGCACTGAGAGACGTGAATCTCGACGTGTATGCCGGTGAGTTCCTGGCCATCGTCGGGCCGTCCGGTTGCGGCAAGACCACGCTGATCAACATGATCGCCGGGTTCATGAAACCGCTCGAAGGGACGATCCGCGTCGGCGGGAAGATCGTCGACGGGCCTGGCCCGGACCGGACCATGGTGTTTCAGGACTACGCCGTCCTGCCCTGGCGCACCGTCTACAACAACGTCAGGTTCGCACTGGAGAACCGGCACCCCCGCCCCTCGAAGGAGGCCATGAGGGAGCGCATCGATCGCGCACTCGAAATGGTCGGTCTCACCGGCTTCGAGAAGTCACTGCCTTATGAGCTCTCCGGCGGAATGCGCCAACGGGTCGGGATCGCACGGGCTTTGGTATCGGAACCGGACATCCTGTTGATGGACGAACCCTTCGGGGCGGTCGATGCCATGACACGCGAGGCGATGCAGGCCGAGTTCGAGAAGATCATCGCCGAGACCGGCCAGACCGTGTTCTTCATCACCCACTCGATCGACGAGGCGCTGACGCTTGCCGATCGAGTGGTCGTGGTGTCGAACCGGCCGGGCACTGTCAAGGAAATCGTCGAAGTCGACCTGCCCAGGTCCCGCTTCGACGAGGGGGTCAAGCGCAGTGCGCGGTTCGGCCAACTCCGCGAACACATCTGGGGACAGCTTCAGGCTCAGGCACTGGGAGCAAAGATCGGTGGAGGGGAACGATGACCACGGGCACACTTCCGACGACGAACCCGTCCGCTGATTCGACCGCCGTCACCGAGTCGATCACGCGAAGCACATGGGACCGGTTCCGGAGCCTCATCATCACGGTGGTCAACCTGACACTGTTCTTCGTGATCTGGCAGCTGATCGCGCTGTCCGGAATCATCAACCCGCTGTTCTTCCCCAAGGCCACGGACATGTTCTCGGCGATGTACCACGGTTTCGTCGATGGTGTCATCGGTCCCCAACTGCTGCACAGCGTGCAGAACTTCACGATCGGCATGTTGATCGCGGCGGCGATCGGCATCCCGCTCGGCCTGTTGATGGGCGGCGTGCGGATCATCGACCTGATCCTGTCGCCCTACGTGTGGGCGATGACGGCGTTGCCGCGCGTCGCCCTCATTCCGCTTCTGATCCTCGTCCTCGGCTTCGGTAACTCCATGCAGCTCACGATCATCGTGCTGTCAGCGGTCTTCCCGATGATGGTCAACTGCATGGAAGGGGTGAAGACCGTCGATCCGTCGCTGGTGCGGGCCGGCCGGATTTTCGGTACGAACGAGGCGCAGCTGTACGCCAAGGTGATCTTGCCGTTCACCTTGCCGTTCGTCATCAGCGGCATCAATCAAGGCATCGCCCGTGGGCTGGTGGGGATGCTCATCGGAGAGCTGCTCGGTGGCGGCGGACAGGGGCTCGGGTTCCTGCTCGACCGGGCAGGTGACCAGTTCGATGCGCCGATGATGTATGCCACCTTGCTGCTGCTCGCAGTCATTTCGGTGGGGCTGGTGCAGGGGATGCGTTGGATCGAACGCCGGGCCGCGCCCTGGCGGGACTTTGCGCGCGCGTAGTCATCCGAATGTTCACCTGACAAGGAGACGTGTATGAGAAGTAGCAAACGATTGCTCGCCATGCTCAGCGCTGGTGTGGCATTCGCGACCGTGCTGACGGCGTGCGGCGGGGAGACAATTCGGCAGCCGGGGGTGACAGTTCCGCCAGCTTCCGACCAACGCCGAAGAGGTCGACGCCACGATCGACACGTCGAAGGTCAAGAAGGACATCGTCGTGGCCGTGGACAACCCGTACTACCTGTTCCACGAGGACGTCCTGGTGGCGCAGGACAAGGGCTACTTCAAGGAAGTCGGGATCGACAACGTCAAGATCGTGACCGTCGAGGACCCGCTGCCTGCGCTCATCGGAGGGTCGGTCGACTTCGCCCTCTACGACACCGATACCGCCATCGCGGCGGCGAAGAAGTCCAACGCGGGGATCAAGTACCTGTCCACCTATCTCGGAGGTGAGGCCAACATCCTCGGCGTGCGCAAGGGGATCAACACGCGCCGAGGACCTCAAGGGCAAGACGATCACCGGTGGACAGTTCGGCAGCCGCAACGACTTCCTGATCCGAAAGCTCCTCACCGACAACGGAATCAACCCCGATACAGACGTCAAGCTGGTGAGCACCGGCGGCCAGTCCAACGAGCGCCTGCAATCGGTGATCGCGGGCACGGTCGACGGCGCGAGTCTTCAGATTCGGCACAAGACACTGTTGGAGGCCGAGGGCGGCAAGTTCCTCTTCCAGGAGCTCGGACGGGCGCCGCAGAACGGTTGGGCCGCCAACAAGATCCTGACCGAGAGCCCCGAGACCGTGGCCGCCTTCCTCACCGCCACGCTCAAGGCACGCCAGTTCATCAACGACATGAACAACAAGGAAGCCGTGCTGGACCTGATGGCCGCCAAGGACTTCGAACTCCCGCAGCCGTACCGCGATGCGTATGCCGATGAGCAGAACGCCACCTACCACACCGGTGACGGGGGCTTCGACGTCAAGGACATGGACCAGTTCGTCGACGAACAGATCAAACTGCAGGTGATCCCCCCGGGCACCGATTGGCACGAGTACGTCGATCTGGTTCCGCTGTGGCGCGCGCAGAAGGCGCTTGGCCTGCCGTTGCGGCCCAGCCCGAGCGACATGGCCCAGTGACGACGGAAACCGCGTCGGCGCAAGGGCTTCGGCTCCTCGGCCAGCACGACCTGGGCGGACGAGGCGATGGCATGCAGGTCATGCGTCACGGCGACACGCTGTACGTCGGACACGCCGGAACGACCGGAGCGGGCACGTCGATCCTCGACGTATCCGCTCCGGATCGTCCTGAATTGGTGACGCAGTGGGACGCGCCCGCCAATACCCACTCGCACAAGGTGCAGGTGGCAGACGGGCTGCTGCTGATCAACCACGAGCGATTCCCCTACCGACCGAAGAAGCCGTTGGGACCGCACTCGGCCGGTGTCGCGATCTACCGGCTCGATGATCCGTTCGAGCCGAAGCAGATCGGGTTCTGGGAATCCGGCGGCAAGGGCGTCCACCGCATCGTCTGGGAGGGCGGGCGCTACGCCCACATGTCGGGTGCACCCGCCGGGTTTCACCGATCGCATCTGGATGACGGTCGACCTGGCCGAGCCCGAGAAGCCCGTGCTCGCCGCCCGTTGGTGGTGGCCGGGACAGTGGACCGGCGGCGGCGAGGCCACCGACTGGCCCGACGGCCATCGGGTCGCGGCGCACCACGGACTGACCGAGGGCAGCTACACCTACCTGGGGTACGACGACGCGAATCTGGTCGTGCTCGACACGTCCGATCCGACGACCCCCCGCGAGGTGTCACGCCTGCGGTGGGGAGGTGGGGCCACCCACACGTGTATGCCCCTTGAGGGTCGCGGGCTGCTCGTCGTCACCGACGAACAACAACACGACGGCCCGCACGGCGAGGAGCGACGGATTCACCTGATCGACATCGCGGACCCTGCGGCACCTCGATACCTGCGCACGTTGCCATCGCCTGCCGCATCGTTCGACGAACTCCCTCAACGGTTCGGGCCCCACAATCTGCACGAGAACCGAACCGGCTCGTACCGCAGCAACCGGCTGGTGTTCGCGACCTACTTCAGCGCCGGCCTGCGCGTCTACGACGTGTCGGATCCAGAGGATCCGCGAGAAGTCGCGCACTGGGTCAGCGACGCACCGGCGGGATCGCTTGTGCCGCAGGCAAACGACCTCTTCGTCGACGAGCAGGGCCTGATCTGGGTCACCGACCGCGGCACCGGCGGTGTGTTCTGCCTCGAGGCACTGCCGGATCTGGCCGCGCTGATGGCAGAGGCGGCTGCGTGAGCGAAACCGCTCCCGGCTACACCGCCGACGGGGTCGAGTTCGTCGGCTACCACGACGTCGGCGGTAAACCGATTTTCAAGCTGGCCATGCAGGTTGTCGGCGAGAAGTGGTACCTCTATGCGAGCCACTTCTGGGAGCCGCGGCTGTCGATCTTCGATGTGTCCGAACCAGCCGAACCGCGGCTCGTCAACGCGATCGAGGGGCCCGATCATGCCGCGACCTGGCAGGTCCAGGTCGCCGACGGTCTTCTGGTCCAGGGCATGGAGCACCGACCGCCTGCCTGGGGCGGCGATCCCGAACTCAACTCCGCCGAAGGCATCCGGCTTTTCGACGTCAGCGATCCGACCGCGCCGAAGCCATTGAGCGAGTGGCACACCGGCGAGCACGGCGTGCACCGCAACCACTTCACCGGTGGTCGCTACGTGCACGTGACTGCGAGTCGCCGCGGGTTCGAAGGCAACATCTACGTGATCCTCGACATCGCCGATCCGCGGCGACCCGAGGAAGTCGCGATGTGGTTTCTTCCCGAGCAGTACGCCGCCGGCCGAGCCGGCAATCCAACTCCCGCCTCCGGAAAGACCCCACCTCGACGCATCTCCTTGCACGGACCGCCCTACGTGCTCGGTGATCGCGCGTACCTCAGCTACGGAGCCGCAGGCGTCGTCATCCTCGACATCTCCGACATCGAGCGGCCGACACTCGTCTCCCGACTGGATATCGGCGCGGCGTTCTCCAGCATGATCGCGATGCACACCGTGATCCCCGCTGCCATCGCGAAACCTGTTGCTGGTCAACACCGAAGCGATCGCCGAACGTCAGCAGGAGGCGTACAACTTCGCCGGCATCGTCGACATCAGCGATGAACGCAACCCGCGTCTCATGTCGCTGCTTCCGATTCCGCGGCCGGCGCCGGGCGCGGCGTATCCGAACTTCAGCACGCGTGGTGGCCGGTTCGGCCCGCACAATCAGCACCATCCTCAGGGGCCTGAGCTGTTCTCCGACGACAACCTGATGTTCATGACGTGGTTCAACGCGGGGCTGCGGGTCTACGACATCAGCGACGCCTACCTGCCGCGGGAGATCGCGTGGTATCTGCCCGACGATCCGGTCGAACGTCGCGGGCTGCTGCCGAAGACCTTGGTCACGCAGTCCGAAGACGTGTTGGTCGATGCGCGCGGAAACATCTTCTTCTCCGACAAGAACCACGGTCTGCACGTCGTCCGGCTGACCGGGCGCTGAGCGGTCACGGGCTGGACATCGTCGGTGTCAGTCCGAGGTCGGCCAGCACCGTGCGTGCGGTGTTGCGGCCGGGCCGGCCCGACACCGAACCGCCGGGATGCGACGTCGAGCCGGTCAGGTACAGACCCGCGACGTCGGTGCGGTAGTCGAGCCAGCCGGGGATGACGGTGCCGTCGTCGAGCGCGAACTCGCCGCCGTGACAGGAGCCGCCGATGTTCGACAGGTTGTGCGCGGCAAGCGATGTCGGGGATTCGGGTCTGATGGCCAGGATGTCGGCATCGTCGAGACCGTCGATGTGGCGGCGGGCGATGCCGAGCAGCACCTGCGCGTAGGCCATCGCATCGGCATCCGACCACGGGCCGCCGTTGTGAAGCATGGGCGCCGCGGTCAGGAACTTGAACGTGCCGCCGGGCGCCCGGTCGGGATCGACCGCGGTCGACGACATCATCAGCAGCCACGGGTCCTCGGTCTCCAGGCGCCCCGACGACAGGCCGTCGACCTGGCGGAGCAGACCCTCGGGGCCGCCGAGCCCACCCGCGGCCGAGGTGACCGGACCGCTGGCCGCTCGGTACCGGGCGTCGGCGCGGAGTGCGAAATGCACTGCGAACAAAGGAATTCCAGGTCGCCAGCATCGTGCGGCGTCGTCGGCCACGGTCGAGGCACCCTCGAGCATTTCGCGCAGCTCGCGAAGGTGGCTCCCGGCGACGACGGCCCGGCCGGCACGGAACTCGCGCCCGTCGTCGGTGCGCACCCCGACGCAGCGGCTGTCCTCGACGACGAACGACCGCACCCACGCCGACGTCTCGACGGTGCCGCCGTGGTCGGTGATGTGGGCGGCGAGGGCGGTTGGCAACGCGCCCGATCCGCCGACGGGCGTGGCCCAGCCGTAGGCCAGCCGGCCGGCCATGATCGCGGCGGGCAGCGCGCCGGTGCCCGGCCGCTGCGGCGGTTGGATCGTGGCGAAACCCATCCAGGCCATGACTCGGCGCGTCACCGGGTGCTGGAACGTCGACGCGATCACATCCCAGGCGC
Organism: uncultured Actinomycetota bacterium; assembly: GCA_963766945.1. Classification (GTDB taxonomy): domain Bacteria; phylum Actinomycetota; class Actinomycetes; order Mycobacteriales; family Mycobacteriaceae; genus Mycobacterium. The sequence goes on along the minus strand of CAVYCT010000010.1, from coordinate 20,641 downwards.
TGCGGCGCCGAAGCTGTTCGTAACTGTGCGACCACGGCTTGTCCGGCAACCGAAGTCCCGCGGACAGATAGGCGTGTGCGGTGCGTTGGCCGCCGTTCCAGTCCTCGATCATGGTGACGAGCGCGTCGGCGTCAGCGCGGGAAAAACGGGCGAACTCCGCGGCGGTGTCCGCCAAGTCGGGATGGACCGTGAGCAGGTCGCCGTCCGGGAGGGGAAAGACCACCGCAGGGTCGGTGACGATGTACTTCAGCCCATAGCGTGCGATCAGCCCAAGCTCGTCGTCGCGAATCAAGGGGTTCGACTGCAGGACAACGTGAGCCGTCGAGCACGAGTCGTGGTGCCAGCCGGGGAGGGTGAGCTCCTCGGTCACGGTGTTGCCGCCGATCACGTCGCGCCCTTCGAGCACGGTGACGGACAAGCCCGCCTCGGCGAGGTATGCGGCGCACGCGAGCGCGTTATGTCCCGCGCCCACCACGACGACGTCGCTGACGTCGCTGACGTCGCTGACGTCGCTGACCGGGCCGTTCGAGGAGGGTGAGGGCACCGTCGTCCTTCCGTCCATGGCTTCGCTCCTGCTACGGTAGAAGCCTACGCAATCGTTTGCAATGGCACCTATGAAGAGGGTCTGAAAAGCATGGACGAATACGTCGCCTCCGCCCGTTCGCACTGGGGTCCGCGGTTCACCGCCAACGGTGTTCCCGCCGCCGACTTCGACCGCGTGATGGCAGAACTCGAGTCCTGGGACGACTGGTGCGCCGCATGGTCGGAAGCGGCGAGCGTCCACGAGGATCTCGGGATCGAGGCGCTGGGACAGGGCCGCCTTCGCTCTGCGGGCGCGCATCTGAGCACCGCTGCGGTCGTCTATCACTTCGCGAAGTTCGTCTATGTCCGCGATCTGGCGCAGATGCGGGCCGCACATCAAGCTGCCGTGCGGTGCCTCGATGCCGCGCTGCCGCATCTGGACCCGCCCGGCGAACGGATCGAGATGCCGTTCGAGGGGTCGACGATGTACGGGATTCTGCGCAAGCCCAAGGGCCCGTCGCCCCATCCGACCGTGATCTGTGTGCCAGGTCTGGACTCGACGAAGGAGGAGCTGCGCGCGACCGAACAGCTGTTTCTCGAACGCGGCCTTGCCACCTTCAGCGTGGACGGGCCCGGCCAAGGAGAAGCCGAATACGACCTGCCGATCCGCGCGGACTGGGAAGTGCCGGGCCGGGCCTTCGTCGACGCCCTGATCAAGCGCGATGATATCGACGCAGATCGCATCGGCGTCTGGGGAGTGAGCCTCGGCGGCTACTACGCACCGCGATTCGCCAGTGGCGACGAGCGGATCAAGGCCTGCGTGAGCCTTTGTGGCCCATACACTTTCGGCGAGAACTGGGACATCCTCCCCGCGCTGACCCGGGAGACTTTCACGGTGCGCTCGCGCTCGAAGGACCAGGACGACGCCCGCGGTTGGCGCTCACGCTCACCATGGACGGCCGGACCGCATCCCTGCGTTGCCCGACGCTCGTGGTCGCGGGCAAGAAGGACCGGCTGATCCCGTGGCAGCAGGCGCAGCGGCTGCACACCGAAGTCGACGGGAGCGACTTCCTGCTACTGGCGGACGGTAACCACGGCTGCGCCAACGTGGTGTCCGCGCACCGGTACCGGACGGCGGACTGGATGGCAGACCGCCTCGCGGCGTGATCGGTCAGGGCTCGGCGTCGATCGCGGCCACGATGTTGTCGGGTGTGAAGGGCAGAGTCCTGACGCGGACACCGAGGGCATCGGCGAGCGCGTTGCCGATCGCGGCAGGCACCGGCCCCTGGGTGGCCTCACCGGCGCCTAGCGACGGCTCGTCGGCACGCTGCAACAGATGGACCTCGACCTGGGGCACCTGGCCGAACCGCGCGATCGGATAGGACTCCCAGTCGGTGCTGGTGATCGAGTGCCGGTCGAACCGGACCTGCTCGAACAGCGCCCAGCTGGTGGCCTGGATCGCGCCGCCCTCGATCTGATTGCGCACGCCGTCGACGTTCACGGCCCGGCCGACATCGACGGCGATCGTGAGGCGGGTGACGTGCAGCCGGTCGGTCGCCTCCACGTCGGCGACGACGGCGCAGTACGAGCTTCGGTTCTTGTATCGACAAAACGCCACACCGCGGCCTTGCCCGTCCGGCAGCGGAGCACCCCAGTCCGCGGCGCCTGCGGCGGCGCTCAACACTTCACGCGCGCGAGGGTCCGACAGGTGGGCGAGGCGAATCTCTATGGGATCGCGGTCGATCGCCTTGGCCAGCTCATCGATAAAGGACTCCGTGGCGAACGTATTGAGTTGGCCGCCAAGCGAACGCAGCGACGACGTGCGGATCGGCATCGTCAGCAGCCTGTGAACGGTCACGTCGACCCTGGCGATGTCGTAGTACGGCTCGGCATTGCGTGCCGAACCGTAGCCGCGCTCGGCAGGGGGATCGACGGCCGGAGGAAGCATCGTCAAGCCGGCGCGATGGGCGTCGGCCAACAGGCTGTGTCGCGGCGCATAGCCGGGCCGGGCCGTGTGGCCGTTGCTCCACAACTCGTACGACCAGTCGGTGATCGTCCCGTGCTCGTCGACGCCTGCCGTGACATCCGCGACCATGGCGGGGCCGAACGGTTCCCACGACATTTCGTCTGCACGGCTCCAGAGCACCCGCACGTGCCTGCCGGGAACCCGCGTCGCGAGCAGGGCGGCATCGGCGGCGACGTCGTCGGCTGCGTTGTGGCCGTAGCTGCCCGGGCCCTCCACGTGCTGCACCGTGACCGCATCGGCGGGCAGGTCCAGGCTCGCCGCGATGGCCCGGCCCAGGGTGAACACCCCCTGGCTGTGGCTCCAGACGTCGAGCCGTCCGTCCTCGAAGAGCGCGATGGCGCAGCTCGGGCCGATCGACGCGTGGGCGAGGTACGGCCTCGAGTAGGTGGCGGCCAGGGCTGCCGACGCGACGTCGTGCCGAGCGCCGTCGGCGCGGATGACATTGGTCTCGGCCTCAGCGGTCCGCAACCAGCCCTCGATGTCGTCGGGCAACTCGATGCCCGCCGACCACGAAGCAGCTGCCGCCAGAGTTTCGGCCGCATGCGTGGCCTGTCCCTCGCGGCGAGCCAGGACGGCAAGGAAGTCGCCGTCGCGCACGACCTGCTCGACCCCGGGCAGGCTGAAACGCTTGCGAGAGAGGCGTTCTCGAGGTGGGCCCCCGGGCCGGGAGGCCGCACCACCCTGGCGTGCAGCATGCCGTCGAAGTCCAGATCGTGAATGAAGCGCGGTAAGCCGAGCACCTTGTCGGGCAGGTCGACGCGAGCCAGATCCTTTGACGCGTGCGGGGCGAGCTCGACCTCGAGGCGCGGGTCGCCGACCTTTACGTGGAGGTCGACGACGCCTGCGAGGTCGGCATACGAGCCGATTCGGGCGCCGTCGGGACCCGAGAAGACGCCGGACACCAACCGCACCTGCTCGATCTCCAGTCCGGCTTTGCGGGCGGCGGTGCGGCGGAACAACTCCCGCGCCTCGGCGCAGACGCGCCGGACCGCCGCCCCGGAGACCGTGATCGACAGGCTGCCTGCCGTAAGGCCCTCATCCGGTGACGAGATGGTGTTGGTGGCGGCGGCACGGACGGTCTCGGGCGGCACGTCGAGCTCGTGGGCGGCGAGCTGAGTCAGTGCCGTGAGGATCCCCTGGCCGAGCTCGACCTTGCCGACGCGCAGCGCTATCGCGCCGTCGTCGGAAACGGTCAGCCACGTCGAGATCCACGGATTGGTGACGAGCGAGGCGGGCAGGTTGGGTGTCACGTTTCCGAACCCGCCGCTGCGAGTACGGCTTCAACGAAGCGCGAATGGGTGCCGCAGCGGCACAGATGGCGTTCCAGCGCCGCCGACACCTCGTCGCGGGTCGGCCGCGGATTGTCAGCCAGGAGCGCGGCTGCGCTCATGATGATCCCGGAGATGCAGTAGCCGCACTGCCCGGCCTGCAGCTCGAGGAACGCGGACTGCACCGGATGCAAGGCGTCGGGCCGACCGAGGCCGGCCAGGGTTCGTACCTCGCTGTCGACGTACTCGACGGGGGTGTCGCACGCCGGTGTCGGGTGGCCACCGATCCAGACGACGCACGCCCCGCACTGGCCGAGCCCGCAGCCGAACTTCGGTGACTTGTCGCCGATGTCGTTGCGCAGCACTTCCAGCAGGGACGTGCCTTCGGGTACCTCGACGCTGTGCTCGTGGCCGTTGACGGTCAGCTGGAACGAAGCCATGTCACCGCCTCGGGTGCCGGCGGGCCGCTTGACTCAAGCCTGGCCCGAACCTGCCCAGTACTTGGGGTCGGCCTTGCTGGCCGTCAGCTGCTCGGCGGTCTCGAACCCGGGCGCCATCGATGCAGCGGTGCCTGCCATGTACTGGTGGTGGTCGATGCCGAGCAGGCGGATCCAGCTCTGCTGGCCGAAGGTCAGCGCGATGCAGCAGCCGAGCTCGACCAGCTCCTGCTCGGAGAAGTGGGCGTGCAGACGGTCCCAGAGCCCGTCGAGGTCCTGGCAGCCCCATGCGATGGCTTCGGCGTAGGCCAGTGCGGCCTTCTGGCGCTCGTCGTACAGCCCGGAACTCTCGAAGTTGAGCAGTTCGTCGTACTGCTGCTCCTGCAGACCGGCCGAGGTGGCCTTTTCGGACCGCTGGTTGCCGCAGAACTCGCACTTGACCGTCCTGGAGATGTACACCCGGCACAGATCCTTGATGGCGTGGTCGACCACGCCGGCGTGAAATTGGGACTGCCAGCTGTCGGCGAAGGCCCAGAAGGCCTCCGGTGAGTGGGCGCGGACCGCGGAGCTCTCGGGTCGCGGTGTGCCGTGCTTCGCGCAACGCTCCATCTCCGCCTTCATGCGCTCGTCCATGTGCTCGAACGGGACGTAACTGATGCGCTGCGTGATGGTGTCGGCCATTTCGCTCCTACCGGATGATTGCAATCGATTGTTGCCACCATGAGTATGTTCCGGCGGCCTCCGAGCGTCAAGGCCCGGCGCTCAGTCGAAGATCAGGATCTTGACCAGCGCCAGTGTCCCGATCACCAGGATCACAACGCGCAGGACCGACGGTGGGAGTCGTCGGCCGTAGTGGGCGCCGAGGTAGCCCCCGAGCAAGGTTCCGCACGAGATCAGCGCGACAACGGACCAGTCGATGTGGTCGGTGGCGATGACCATGAACGCCAGTGCGGCAACGACATTCACCAATGTCGCGAGCACATTCTTGATGGCGGTCAGGCGTTGGATCCCGTCGCTGAGGATCATCCCCATCAGCCCGACCAGCAGGATCCCCTGCGCGGCCCCGAAGTACCCGCCGTACACGCCGAGCATGAATATCCCGGCGGTCAGCAAGGCCCTCGAGAGCGGGGTCGTCGACGCTTCGTGCTGGGCCGCCGCCGTACGCCGCTGGATGCTCGGGCCGACGACGACCATGAGCATGCCAAGAGCGATGAGCGCTGGCACGATCGCCTGGAATGATTCGGCGGGCAGCACCAGCAGCAACACCGCACCGACCAATGCGCCGATCGCCGATGCCGGGGCAAGCCGGATGAGAATTGATCGGTTCGGGGCGAGCTCGCGACGGTAGCCGTAGATGCCGCCGACGCCGCCGGCCACCATGCCGATGTTGTTGGACACGTTGGCGGTGAGCGGTGGGTAGCCGAAGAGCAACAGGGTCGGAAAGGTCACCAGACTTCCCGAGCCGACGACGGAGTTGATCCCGCCCGCCCAGACTCCGGCCACGAAAAGCGCGACGGCTTCGATCATCACCGACGGCGCGGGCTCAGCCGAGATGCTTGTCGAGGAAGGCGATGACGCCGTCGATGGCGCGGTCCTGCACGTCATCGACCTCGACTGCGCCGTCGGCACCGGTGACCGGGAAGATGTAGCCGTGCAGCGGGTGATCCCAGGAGACCCATGTGGCGTCCTTCCCGGCGGACGCCAGCAGGTCATAGCTCAGCCGGAAGATGCCCTGCAGGTGGTCGTCGTCACGGCCCATCACCAGGATCGGGAGCGAGATGGGTTCGATCCGCTTCAGCGCGAGCGGTTCGTTGATTCGTGAGCGTACGAACGCAGGATCGCGCATCTGCATCTCCTCGATGTTGCGCAGCTGCGTCTCGGGGTTCGTGAAGGCGGTGTCGTCCGGGGTGAGGTCGAGGAACTCGTGATTGGCGGGCTCGCAGGCGACCCCTACCTTGAGCGGGCCGACGTACTGGGACGCAATCTTGAACAGCATCTCACCGGCATGGCTCACGCCGACGTGGCCGAGTCGGTCGGGGTCGATCTGCGGGTGCCGGGCGACATGCTCGAGGATGGCAAGCTCGTCCTCGAACTCCAGCGGCGAACGGCTCATCAGATCCATGCCTTGGCGCCGGTCCACGACGAGCCGGCCGCCGAGATGGAATCCGAGTTCGACCTCGGTGCGGTATCGGCCCCACGCGCAGGCGTAACCCGCGTCGAGCAGGCGCTCCATGATGTAGCCGTGCGTCGCGACCCGTCCGCGCAGCCACTCGAGACCACCGCCACCGTTGCCGTAGGCGAGGAACACGAACGGAAGTCCGGTGGCCTCCTGCGACGGCAGACGCAGGGCGTACGGGACGTACAGGCCGTCCCAGGTCTCGGCCAGCTGATAGCTGACGGGCCGGGAGGAGCCGGGGACGGGTTCGGTGATCGCCGAATAGCTCGGTACGGGCATGCGCCGCTCCAATCGCTCATCGATATGCGCGAGTGCAAACGATTGCACAGTAACACGATGACTACAGCGTCGAGGCGAGCCGCCCGAGTTCCTCCTCAGGCCAGCAGGCGTAGCGCCGTCAGTGCGTAGGCGCGTGCGGCGGTGATCAGCTCGTCGATCGCCACCGACTCGTCGGGCCGGTGGGCCTGCTCGGCGACCGACCCGGGCCCCAGCACCACCACTGGCACACCGAGGTCGCGGGCGACGAACCCGCCGTCACAGGCCGCCGTCCAGCCGCCGGGCGTCAGTCTGGGCCCGCCGGCGTCGGCCACCGCGGAGACGACGGTGTGGGCCATCGACGAGTCCGCAGGCGTCTCGAACGGGGGCATCTCCATCGGCATCGACACCTCGACGGTCAGGCCGCGTTCGGCCAGCCGCAACGCTTCGACCCGTGTCCTGAGGTCGTCCAACACCGTCGCGGCCGATTCGCCGGGCAGTATCCGTCGGTCGGCGATCACGACGCATTCGGCGGGCACCACGCTGCCGCCGCTGCCGCCCCGAATCTGGCCGACGCTGAACGTCGCGGGACCCAGTAGCGGATGTGGACGGTCGGCCAGCTCGGCGTGCATGCGTTCGATCTCAGCCACTACCGCGGCCGCGCCGTAAATCGCGTTCGCGCCCTTGTCGGGATCGCCTGCGTGACAAGCCGTTCCGTGGACCGCGACATGAAGGTAGGAAGCGCCGCGCGCGCCGACGATGGTCCGCAGGTCGGTCGGCTCCGCATTGATGCAGCCAAGGTACGACCGCGCGGGCGCCGAGGCGACATGGGCGCGGATACCGACGCCGTTCTCCTCTTCGTCGACAAGGGCGGCAAGTTCGACAGGGCCGCTCAAGCCGGCTCCCCGCAATGCGGCCATGGCCGAAAGGCAGGCTGCCAGACCACCTTTCATGTCGGAGGCGCCACGACCGTAGATGCGGCCCTCCTCGATCGCGCCACCGAAGGGATCGAACGTCCAGCCGTCGCCGACCGGCACGACGTCGGTGTGGCCCAGCAGTAGGAGGCCCGGCCCGTCGCCGCCCATGAGCGTGGCGCGCAGGTTGTTGCGGCCCGGCCGCACCGGGACCTCGCGCACGTCGAGCCCGAATTCGGCCGCCGCCCCGGCGAGCACCTCGACCGTCGCCGCCTCCTCGCCGGGCGGATTCTGTCCATGCGCTCGCACCATCGACCGGGTCAGCTCGACCAGATGGTCCTCGTCGATCTTGTCGAGCACGGCCCGCTCGGCGGCGGACAGGGGCACGCCCGTCAGCCTTTGGCGCGCAGATCGACGGCCCGTCGCAACCGGGCGACACCCTCGCGGATGCGGTCGGGTGGATTGGATGCGAAGCACAGACGCAACGCGTTGGTGAACCGGCCGGTCGGCGAGAACGCCGAGCCGGGGATGTATGCGACCCCTTCGGCCAGCGCCGGCTCGAAAAGTGCTGTGGTGTCTACACCCTCGATACGGTCCAGGGTCACCCAGCAGAAGAACCCGCCCTCGGGATCGGTCCAGCGCCCCAAGTCGCCGAAATGGTCGGCAGCGCCGCATGCATGGCGTCCTTGCGCCGCTTGTACTCGGCCCGCTGCGTGGTCAGGTGCTCGGCCAGGTGACCACCGGTCAGGAACCCGGTGAGCAACCGTTGCGCGGGAAGGTTCGTGCAGGTGTCCATCGCCTGCTTCGCGTTGATCAGCAGCGGCTGTAACTCGGGCACCGTGTCGACCCAGCCGACGCGCAACCCGGGCGCGACGATCTTGGAGAAGGTGCGGACCGCGAACACCAGCGGATCGCCGCCGCCCAACTCGCGCAATGTCGGCAGTGGCTCGCCCTCGAAGCGCAACAAACCGTAGGGGTCGTCGTCGATCACCATCGAGCCCCATTCACGGGCCAGTTCGAGCAGGCGCAGCCGACGCTGTAACGACATCGTGACGCCGGACGGATTCTGGAAAGTCGGGATCGTGTAGATCGCCTTGGGGGTGCGTCCCGCCTCGCCGACGAGCCGCTCGAGCGCGTCGATATCCATGCCGTCGTCGTCGACGGGAATCTCCAGCAGCGTTGCGCCATAGGACAGCGCGGTGGCGCTGCCGTTGGTGTACGTGGGCGATTCGACGGTGACGAGGTCACCCGGATCGACGAAGATCTTGCAGAACAGGTCGAGGCCCTGCATGCCACCCGCGGTGATCGTCAGCCGGTCGGCGGTGGTCTCGTCGCTGGTGCCGCGCAACGTCTCCAGCAGTGCCGCGTGCAGCGGCGGATCGCCCTCCGTCGCGGCATAGTCGTAGGCGTCGGGTGCGCTCAGTTCGATCGCCGCGATCCCGGCGAGGATCTCGGACGGCACGGCCTCGGCCGCGGGGCTGCCCATGGCGAATCGGACGACGTCGTGTGTCTGCTTGTGCAGCAGCGAGGTGCTCGAGTCGATGACCGACCCGACCAGCCCCGCGGCGCGCGCGGCGAACGGGAGCGTCGATGTTGTCACGTGCTACCTCCAGATCGTGAGTTCCTGCGGCAGGTCGGTCAGCCGTTCCACCCCGGTGTCGGTCACCACGACCGGCTCGGACATTTCGTAGCCGAAGCCGTCCGTCCATATGCCCGGAATGATGTGCAGCGCCATGCCTTCCGCGAGGGGCGTCGTCTCACCGGGCCGCACACTGATCGTGCGCTCACCCCAGTCAGGCGGATAGCCGATGCCGATCGAGTACCCGAGCCGCGACTCCTTCGCCATGCCGTGCGCGCGGATGGTGCGGTCGAACGCCTGGTGCACCGCGTCCACCTCGACGCCGGGGCGGATCGCGGCCAGCGTCGCGTCCATCGCCTCGGCGATCACCTTCGCGGTCTCGGTGAGCTGGCTCGGCGGTTCGCCCAGCATCACCGTCCGCGCCAGCGGCGCGTGGTAGCGGCCGAATGCGCCCGCCAGTTCGATGGTGGTGGCCGCGCCCTTCTCGAAGGGCCGATCGGTCCACGTCAGATGCGGTGCGCCGGCCGCCTCACCGGTCGGCAGCATCGGCACGATGGCGGGGTAGTCGCCGCCGTGCTCGGGTGTTCCGGTGGCCTGCGCGGCCATGATCTCGGCGACGACGTCGCACTGCCTGCGACCCGGCCGCACGCTTTCGCATGCCGTGCGCATCGCGTGTTCGACGATGGTGCCTGCGATCCGCAGCTGTGTCACTTCGTACGGCGACTTGACCACGCGAACCCAGTTCACCAGCTCGTCGGAGTCGACCAGCCGGTTCGTCGGAAGCCCGCGCTCCAGCGCGAAATACGCACGCGGAGAGAAGAAATGGGTATCGCACTCGACACCGACAACCTCACCGTCGGCCACCAGACGTGCGGATCGAGGCGGCGACCCAGTCGAACGGGTGCACGCCCGGCCGGTGCACCAGCTCCTCCGGATAGCCGTGGATGTGGTCGTCGTCGAGGTTGCATGTGTGCGCCGCGCCCCCGGCGTCCTGCGCCCGCGCGAACAGGTGCGGTGGCCCCTCCGGACCGACCAGCAGACACTGCGGGGTGTAGAACGACCACGCGTTGTAGCCGGTGAGATAGAACAGGTTCGCGGGGTCGCACACCACGAGAGCGCCAAAAGCCCGATGCGCCATGGCTTCTCGCACGCGGCGCAACCGCTCGGTGTACTCCGCCTCCATCACCGGCGCGTCCGCCATCCTCACCGCTCCAGCAGCCGCTGGCCCTGGCCGACCGCTTTGCGGCCGATGGCGTGCAGCGCCGACCACATGGTGACCTGATTGGCCGTCAACACCGGCTTGCCCAGCTCGCGCTCCAGCGTGGCGATCACGTCATAGGTCGGCAGGTTGGTGCAGCTGATGAAGACCGCCTGAGCGTCGGCGGTGTCGGTGTCGCGGACCAGGCCCGACAGTGACGTCGTAGGGCACGGTCCAGATATCGGAGATCAACCCCAGCCCGGCGGCGGCGACCACCTCGACCCCGGCTTCGGCGAGGAAGGCCGTCAGGCCGACGGTGAGTCTCGGCGACGTAGGGTGTCGACGGTCGCGATCCTGCTCAGGTCGAGGTGGCGCAGCGCCTGCAGCAGCGCGCCGCTCGTGGTCACCGCGGCAGGCGCGCCCGCCGTCGAGCATCGCCGACACCAATGCGGCTTCGCCTGCGAGGCCGCCGATGAAGCTTCCCGATGTGCACGCGTACGCCATCACCAACGGCGAAACCGCGCGCACGTCGTCGAACCCCTGGGCGACCAGCGCTGGGTCCGAGATGTGCACCGCCATCTCGAGCGTTTGCGGGCATCGGGGCATAGGCCATGCGGGTGATGTGAAGGGTGATGTCGTCGGGCACCCATCGCCACAACTCCCGGTCGAGCGCGAAGTCGAACGGTGCGACGACACCGATCTCCGGACTGCTCGCAGCGGCGGGGAATGGCCCATGGCCCCAGTCTGGGGGGACGGCGTCCGAGACCGCAAGCCGATTGTTGACAATCGTACGGTTTCGTTCCTAGCCTCGGACCCGTGCCTCGAACACGACCGGTTGTCGCGGTCCTGTGCGAGAAGGCGACCGACCGTCCGCCCGGTCTCGAGGGACTGGATGTCGAGTTCCGCTACTGCGCGGCCGATGGTCTCGCCGAGGCCGTGCACGGAGCGCAGGCCCTGCTGCTGTGGGACTTCTTCTCCAAGGCCGTCCGTGACGTGTGGCCCGAGGCCGACCGGCTGGAGTGGATACACATCACCGCCGCGGGGGTCGACACGCTGCTGTTCGATGAGCTGCGGAACTCCGACGTCGTGGTGACCAACGCCCGCGGCGTGTTCGACCGCCCGCTGGCCGAGTACGTGCTCGGTGCCGTGATCGCGTACGCCAAGGACAGCCTCAAGAGCTTCGACCTGCAACGCCGCCACGAGTGGCGCCACCGCGAGACGCGCAGCATCACCGGTGCCACCGCGTTGGTGGTCGGAACCGGCGGCATCGGGCGGGAGATCGCGAAGCTGCTGCGGGCGGCCGGCCTCGTGGTTCGCGGGGCAGGCCGCAGGGCGGTCGCCGACGACCCCGACTTCGGCGAGATCGTGGACAGCGCCAACCTGGCCGCCGAAGTCGGCTGGTGCGATCACCTGATCCTGGCCGCGCCCCTCACGTCCGCGACACGAGGTCTGGTCGACGCGGGTGTGCTCGCCGCCATGAAGCCCGACGCCCATTTGGTGAACATCGCCCGCGGGCAGATGGTCGACGAGGCCGCGCTGATCGAGGCGCTGACGCAGCACCGCATCGGTGGCGCGACCCTCGACGTGTTCGACACCGAGCCGCTGCCGCCCGGCCATCCGCTGTGGGACGCACCGAATGTGACGGTCACCGCGCACATGTCCGCCGACGCCGTCGGCTGGCGCGAAACGCTCGCCAGTCAGTTCGCGACGAACGTCCGGCACTGGCTGGCCGGCGAGCCGATGATCAATGTGGTGGACAAGAAGCTGGGGTACGTGTCCGGCGCCGGAGGGCCGGCGACATCGATGAGATCGGCGGGCGCGAAGGCATGATCGAGTCGGCGACGGAACTGGTCGAGGGCTACCGGAAGAAGACGATCTCGCCGGTCGAGGCGACCGCGGCGGCGCTGGACGCGATCGACACCTACGACGGCCGGGTGAATGCGTTCGTGTTGGTGGATCGCGATGGTGCGCTCGCGGCCGCGAAGGAGTCGGAGGCGCGCTGGCAGTCCGGAGATCCGCTCGGGCCCGGCGACGGCGTGCCGACGTCGATCAAGGATGCCCTGTGGACGCGCGGATGGCCGACGCTTCGCGGCAGTGAGCTCATCGACGCGGCGGGCCCATGGGAGGAGGACGCGCCGTGCGTTTCGCGTCTGCGTGAGACGGGCGCGGTCATCCTCGGAAAGACGACGACCCCGGAGTATTCGTGGAAGGGCGTCACCGACTCACTGCGCCACGGCGTCACCGGCAACCCGTGGGACCCGGAGATGACGTCCGGCGGATCCAGCGGCGGCAGCGCGACTGCCGTCGGCCTCGGCATGGGACCGTGGTCGGTCGGCACGGACGGCGGTGGCTCGGTGCGCATCCCCGCGGCGTTCACCGGGACGGTCGCGCTGAAGCCGACCTACGGTCTGATTCCGTTCTATCCGCCGAGCCCGTTCGGGACGCTGTCGCACGCCGGGCCGATGACCAGGACCGTCCGGGACGCGGCGGCGCTGATGGATGTGATCACCGGATTCGACGGACGCGACTGGGCGGCCATGCCGACGCCGCCGACGTCGTTCCTGTCCGGGCTCGACGACGGGGTGGCAGGTCTGCGCGTCGCGTACTCATCCGATCTGGGCTTCGTCCGCAACGATCCGGAGGTGGATGCCGCGGTCCGCGCGGCCGTCGACGTGTTGGCGAGCGCGGGCGCCGAGGTCGAAGAGGTCCATCCGGGATTCAGCGACCCGGTGGCCGCCTTCCACGTGCTGTGGTTCTCCGGCGAAGCCAAGGTGCTGGCGTCCTACGGCGACATCGACGATCTGGCCGGGCGTATCGACCCCGGACTGCACCGCACCGCCGTCATCGGGTCGGCGTATTCGGCCGCCGACTATCTGGATGCGATGGCCGTCCGGATGGAGCTGGGCGGATTGATGGGGCGATTTCATGCCAAGTACGACGTGTTGCTGACACCGACGTTGCCGTTGCCGGCTTTCCCCGTTGGCCAGGACGTGCCCGACGGCTCCACGTCACCGGACTGGACGAGTTGGACGCCGTACACCTATCCCTTCAATCTGACCCAGCAGCCGGCGCTGAGCGTGCCGTGCGGGTTCAACGCGGCCGGGTTGCCGATCGGATTGCAGATCGTCGGTGCCCGCCATGCCGATGCACTGGTGCTGCGCGTGGGCCAGGCGTACCAGGCCGCAACCGACTGGCACCTGCGCGAACCGGGACTACTGGCCGAGGAGGGTTTGAGATGAGCAGGCTGATCACAGTGACGCTGGACAAACGTGGGGTGAGCTGTGTGGCCCGAATGCTCGACGACGAGGCGCCCCGTACCTGCGCGGCAGTGTGGGATGCGCTGCCGCTGTCGGCGCCGGTGTTTCACGGCAAGTACGCCCGCAACGAGATCTACGCTCTGCTGCCGGCGTTCGCGCCCGTCGACCCGGGCAAGGAAAACACCACGATCACACCGATCCCGGGTGACCTGTGCTGGTTCTCGTTCGACTCCGACGATCTCGGCAACCCGGCCTACGGCTACGAAAACACCACCGGCACAGGGACAACCGGAGCCATCGTCGACCTTGCTCTCTTCTACGGGCGGAACAACCTGCTGATCAACGGCGACCAGGGCTGGGTTCCCGGCAACGTCTTCGGCGCGGTCATCGAGGGACTCGACGAGATGGCCGCCGCCTGCCAGGACCTGTGGTTGGGAGGGGTACGCGGCGAGACGCTGAGTTTTGCCCGCCGCGACTAGCTCGCCAAGTGGCCACTTGCGGCACGGATATCTGCGAAACGCGTGTCATAACTGGCCACTCGCGCCAGCCTTGAGCCGTGGCGTTCTCGGCGGCGGGCAAGCGGGTGGTCATCACCGGCGCCTCCTCCGGGGTGGGCGCCGCGCTGGCCCGCAGACTCGCCGAGCAGGGCGCGGTCCTCGGCCTGATCGCCCGTAGGCGCGATCGACTGGCCGAGGTGCTAGCGGACTGCCGGGAGTCCTCGCCGGAGTCGACGATGTGGGTGGCCGACCTGGCGGACAGCGCGGCCGTCGGCCCACTCGCCCTGCAGGCGTGGGACTCGCTCGGCGCTATCGATGTGCTGGTCAACAACGCGGCCATTCCGAAGCGCCGGGTGGTCACCGCGCTGGAACCCGACGACGTCGAGGCCGTCATGCGGGTCAACTTCTTCGCACCCATGCGCATGACGCTGGCCGTGCTGCCGCGCATGCTCGAGCGTGGCGCGGGAATGGTCGTCAACGTATCCAGCGTCGGCGGTCGGCTCGGCATCATCCACGAATGCGCATACTCGGCAAGCAAATTCGCGCTGTGCGGGTGGAGCGAAGCGATGGCCGTCGATCTGCACGGCACCGGCGTCTCGGTGAAGCTGATCGAACCGGGGCCCGTCGACACCGAGATCTGGGACCAGCCCGACAACGAGAAGCCCCTCTACGACGGACCGAAGTTCACCGCGCAGGAAGTGGCGGACGGCATCGTGGCCGCGCTGGGCGCCGACAGCTTCGAGCACTACGTGCCCGACATGAAGGCGGTCGTCGACCTCAAGAACTCCGACATCGACACCTACATCGCCGGGGCGGCATCGATGGCGCGGGGCCAACCGTGAAGGCGCTGGTGTTCGGTGTGGCTGGGCAACCGTTCGACGTGCCCGACGACGCCAACTCGCTGACGAAGAACCTCGCGAACTCGCCCGTGGGTCTGCGTGACGTGCCCGACCCCGTTCCGCTGCATGATGATTGGGTCGTCACCCGGCCGCGGCTGACCGGCATCTGCGGCTCGGACTCCAAGCAGATACTCCTCGACTTCGGCGAAGGTGACACCGACAACGCGATGGCGGCGTTCTGCTCGTTCCCTCAGGTGATGGGTCACGAGGTGGTCGCCGACGTGGTCGCGATGGGGCCGAGGGCGCGCGGGCTGGAGATCGGGCAGCGGGTGGTGCTCAACCCGTGGCTGTCGTGCGGACCGCGCGGGATCGAACCGCCCTGTGCCGCATGCGAAAACGGCGACTACAGCCTGTGCTGGAGCTTCACCGACGGCGACATCAAGCCGGGTATCCACACCGGCGTGTCGGCCGACGTAACCGGCGGATACGCCGAACTGATGGCCGCCCACGACAGCATGCTGTTCGGCGTGCCCGACGGGGTTCCCGACGAGCTCGCGGTGTTCGCCGACCCCTTCTCGGTGTCGCTGCACGCGATCACGCGCCATCCGCCGCCGCGCGTCGGGCCGCGTCCTCGTCTACGGGGCGGGCTCGCTCGGGTTGTGCGCGGTGGCTGTGCTGCGCGCGCTCTACCCCGAGACCGCGGTTGCCGTGGTAGCGCGCTTTGACGCACAGGCGGAGTTGGCGCGCCAGACTGGGGGCGGCTCTCGGTGCTCGCCCACGAACCGCGCCTGGCCGTGATCGAGGAGTTGGTCGCGTGGGGAGGTGGCCGGCTGCGGCAGCCGCTGCAGGGTCTGCCGATGGCGTATCCCGGCGCCGATCGACGTCGTCTACGACACCGTCGGCAAGCCGGAGACGTTCGAGGTCGGCGTCCGCGTCCTTGCCGCGCGGGGCACCTTGGTGAAGGCGGGCGTGCATGCGCCGGGCCGGTGGGAGTGGAGCCCGCTGTACTTCAAGGAGATCAACTGGGTCGGCTCCAACGCGTTCGGTTTCGAGGAGGTCGAGGGCGTGCGCAAGCACGCCATCGCGCACTACCTCGACCTGGTCGTCGACGGGCGAGTTGACCTGCGCCCCATGCTGACCCACACCTTCCGGCTCGAGCAGTGGCGCGACGCGTTCCTGGCGATCGCCAACCAGGGGGAGTCCGGTGCCGTCAAGGTCGCGATCGACCAGCGGTAAACGGGTACCGTCCAACCGTGGCGCCACCGGAGCGGCGAGACCATCTTGTTTGCGCGGTTGCGGCCGTTGCGCAGATCGTCACGCTGCGCTGGACGTGGGACTTGTGGTCAAAGCGGTCCGACCCGCCCAACCTCCCGCTCGCCGAGTGGTTGTCGTCGTTCTCTTGGGGACCGCTGCTCGTGCTGTTGTGCATCGCGACCGCGGTGCGGCCACGGTGGTTCGGGCCGGCGTTCGGCATCGTCCTCGTTCTCGCCTGCCTCGGCGATCAGATGCGCATGCAGCCGGGCGTCGTGTCGCTGGCGGTCCTGATGATCGCCCCCGCGTTCGGAGCGGGCGGGCGGTCGATCGCCCGCTGGCACCTCTGCAGTGTCTGGCTGTGGGCGGGCTTGCACAAGATGCTGAGCCCGGGCTGGGCCGCGGGCGGCGCGACCTTCATCGCTGAGTCAGTTGGTCGACCGGAGTGGAGCACATTCGTCGCCGTCGCGGTGCCACTGTTCGAGTTCGGCCTGGGCCTGACCGCGTATATGGCCGCGGTTATGGAAGGCGACGGCCGTTGGTGCGGTGCTGCTCCACGTCGGTGTCCTCATCACACTTTCGCCCCTCTTCGGCGATTGGAATTCGTCCGTATGGCCGTGGAACGCGGCCGTCGCCGTCACTGCCCCACTGTTATTTCTCGCGCAGCCCGAGGGGGCCGTATTCCCGAACCGGTTCGTCACGGCCGTTGCCGCGGTACTGCTCGCCTTCCCCGCGCTCTTCTACGCAGGTGTCGTCGACGCGTACATCAGCCACAACCTGTACACCAGCAACACCGCGAAAGCCGAGATCTGCCGCGGTGAGAAGTGCAGTGGCGCAACGCTTCAACACCTGGGACGAGGTCAATGTGCCGTTCCCGCCGGAGCCGCGGCTGTTCCGGCAGGCATTCCACATCGTCTGCGATCGCGGTGACGTACTGGAGATCACGGAACGCCACACGCGCATCAACGGGACGCCGTCGACGCAGCGCGAGGACTGCCCTACCTAAGGTTGCCGCGCACCTGCGGCTACGGGGTGCGAGCGGCGTTATATACGGGATTTCGCTGATGTTTGCGGCTCGCGGCCTCGACCATGCTGGCTAGCATGAGCGAACGCGCGGATACGACGCCGTTGAACTGGAGCGACCTGGGCGTGAACGAGCTGCCGACGGGAACGGTGACGTTACTGCTGGCCGACGTCGAGGGTTCGACGCGGCTGTGGCAGACGCAACCCGACGAGATGACCGCCGCCACCGCACGCCTGAACCGTGCGGTCGACGATCTCGTTGCCGCGCATGGCGGGGTGCGGCCGGTCGAGCAGGGCGAGGGCGACAGCTTCGTGCTCGCGTTCGCCCGCGCCAGCGACGCGGTCCAGTGTGCGCTCGAGTTGCAGCGGGCACCGCTGGCGCCCATCCGGCTGCGGATCGGTGTACACACCGGCCAGATACAGCTGCGCGATGAAGGCAACTACGCGGGCCCGACCATCAACCGCACTGCGCGGCTGCGCGATCTGGCCCATGGCGGGCAGACGGTGATGTCCGGGGCGACGGAGCAGCTGGTCGTCGACTGGCTGCCTGCCGATGCCTGGTTGACCGACCTTGGCAGCCATCAGCTTCGCGATTTCCCCGGCCCGAACGCGTGACGCAGCTGTGCCATTCCGACCTTCGCAACGAGTTCCCGCCGTTGCGCGCGTCGAAAAGTGTTGATACCCACAATCTTCCGGTGCAACTCACCAGCTTCGTCGGCCGCGGCGCGCAGATACGACGAAGTGCGGTCGTTATTGGCCGATAACCGGTTGGTGACGTTGACCGGTGCAGGGGGCGCGGGCAAGACGCGACTTGCCGCCGAAATCGCGGCACGCCACGCGGACGACTTCGGCGATGGGGTGTGGTACGTCGACCTCGCGCCGGTCGCCCACCCCGCAGTCGTGCCGGTCGCGGTTGCCCGCGCCCTTGGCCTACCCGACCAGGCAGGCAGTTCGGCGACGGACACGGTGGTCCGGTTCATCGGCGAACGCCAGATGCTCATCGTGCTGGACAACTGCGAGCATCTGCTCGACGCCACCGCATCGCTGACGATTGAGCTGCTGGGCGCGTGCCGGGCGTTGAGGTTGCTCGCGACCAGCCGGGAGCCTACCGGTGTGGCCGGTGAGGTGACGTTTCAGGTGCCGTCATTGTCGCTGGCCGACGAGGCCATCGAACTGTTCACCGATCGGGCCCGGCGGGTTAGGCCCCATTTCAACGTCACCGATGACAACGCCGCGACCGTGACCGAGATCTGCAGCCGGCTCGACGGCATGCCGCTGGCCATCGAGCTCGCCGCCGCGCGTGTACGGGCCTTGTCGCTGGAGGAGATCGTCGGCAGTTTGCATGACCGCTTTCGCCTGCTGACCGGTGGCGCGCGCACCGCGGTGCGCCGACAGCAGACCTTGCGCGCATCGGTGGACTGGTCGCACGCATTGCTGACGGAAACCGAACAGATCCTGTTCCGCCGGCTCGCCGTATTCCTGGGTGGATTCGATCTCGATGCCGCGCAGGCCGTCGCGGGCGATACCGAGGTGGAGCGCTACCAGGTGCTTGATCAGCTCGCGCTGCTTGTCGACAAGTCTTTGGTGGCCACCGAAAACTCCAGTGGACGAACGCGATACCGCCAACTAGAGACCGTACGCCAATACGCGCAGGAGAAGCTCGGCGAGTCCGGCGAGGCCGAGGCTGTGCGGTCACGTCACCGTGATCACTACAACTCGATGGCGGCCTTGCTCGACGCTCCGGCCCGCACCGACTACCACCAACGAGTCGACCAGGCCGACGAGGAGATGGACAATCTCCGAAGCGCATTCGGCTGGAGCATCGAAACCGGCGACGTCGGGCGCGCACTGGAGCTGGCATCGTCGCTGATGCCGTTGTGGCTGTCGCGCAGCCGCATCCAGGAGGGGCTGGCGTGGTTCGGTGCTGTGCTCGGCGACAGCAACGCAAGCCTCGACGATTTGGCGCCTCACGTTCGTGCGCGGGTACTCGCCGACAAGACCGTGCTCGACGCCTGGGTGAACAACTACAACATGGCGTCCGCGGAGGAGGCTCTCGCGATCGCGCGCGAACTCGACGATCCGGCGCTGCTGGCCAGAGCACTCACTGCCTGCTGCAGTGCCGCTGTCTACGACGCCGCGGTGGCCCCGCGATACTTCGCCGAGGCGATCGGGCTGGCCCGCGAACTGGGAAACCAGTGGAGGTTGTCCCAGCTTCTCGGCCAGCAGGCCCAGGCCGCTTTGGTCACTGGCAATAACAGCGCACTGCGGGCGGCCGCCGAGGAGGGTCGCGAGATCGCCGAGGCCATCGGTGACCGCTTCGGATCGCGCCAGTGTGGGTGGCGGCTCGCGACCGCATACATGCTTGACGGCGATCTGGCGGGAGGAGTCGCCCTGTTGCGCGGGGTGGTCGCCGAGGCCGAGGTCGATCACGATGGGATCTCGCGGCGTAACCGCACTGCTCATACTGCCGCAGGCGCTGGCATACCTGGGTGACGCGAACGCGGCCCTCGTCGCCGCGAAGGCGGCGATCGAGCCCGCCGCGGAACTCGGCGATGTCTACATCGGCGCTGTCTACATCCAGGTGATGATCGCGCACCTTGCCGCGGGTGACGTTGCGCTGGCGTCAGAAGCAGCTGAGACCTCGTGGTCCCACATGAGTGGACTCCAGGGGACAGCGCAGCTCAACAGCGCATTTATCGCCCAGGCCGACCTGGCGCGCGGTGATCTCGCCGGGGCCCGACGCAGGGTGGACGACGCCATCGCCGGGTCGGCAGGTTGGAGTCTGGCGTGGGCGCTCGACGACGCGCGCCCGCATTGCGATCGCTGAGGGCGACCCCGAGGGAGCCAAGCGCGATGCCCATGATGCCCTTGCTAGCACAGCGGACATGGGCGTGGTGCTCGCTGTTTCGGACCTCGTCGAAATCCTCGCCGGCCTGGAGGCCGGGGCTGGCAGTCACCGCGAAGCGGCCCGACTCTTCGGCGCGGCGGACGGCATGCGCGGGCGCACGGGCGAGGTGCGATTCAAGGTGCACCAGGCCGGATACGAGACATCGGTGGACACGGTTCGAAACTCGATGGGCGAGAAGGACTTTGACGTGGCGTGGGCCGAGGGCGCTGCGATGTCCAATGAGGAAGCGATCGCCTATGCACAGCGCGGCCGCGGTGAACGGAAGCGGCCCGCACGCGGCTGGTCATCGCTGACTCCGACCGAGCGCGACGTCGTGAAGCTCGTCAGCGAGGGCTTGGCGAATAAAGACGTTGCCACAAGGCTTTTCATGTCCCCGCGCACGGTGGAGACGCACCTGACCCACGTCTACACGAAGCTCGGCCTCAGTTCCCGAGTGCAGCTTGCCCAAGAGGCGACGCGCCGCGCCTGAACCACCGCCTCGCGCGGTGTCG
>CAVYCT010000009.1:0-149574 GCA_963766945.1 uncultured Actinomycetota bacterium | reverse complement strand
ATACCTGTAGATCTCGCAAACAAACCGAACCTATCTCGCAAACAACCGGCGAAAGCTCGGTCCAGGTCGGTAGCGTCACCACATGCTGCGGGTGACGCTGCGCGACCTCCAATGGCGAAGGCGGCGCTTCGTCATCACAATTGTGGGCACCAGCCTGGTGTTCGCGATGACGCTTCTTCTCACAGGACTGTCTAACGGTTTTCGCGTGGAAGCCAACAACACGGTCGACGCACTGGGTTTCGATGTGTACCTCGCCAAGGCCGGGCCTGCTGGACCGTTCATCGGGTCGCCACCGTTTCCCGAATCCGAAGTCGTTTCGGTCGAACGGATTCCAGGCGTGACCAGCGCCGTCCCGCTGGTGTTCACGACGACCACCGCCCCAGACGGTGACAAGACTCGCAACGTGAACATGTTCGGCGTGCCCGCACAGGGTCCTGGGATGCCCGCAATTGCGACGGGCCGCGCTCCATCGGGCGTCGACGAGGCCGTGGTGTCAAGCACACTCGGCAGGGAAGTCGGCGACCAGATCGACTTAGGCTCGCGCTCAATGCGAATCGTCGGCATCGTCGAGGACTCCACCGCTCTCGCCGGACAACCTAATGTGTTCTTGACGGTGCCGGGTGCGCAATTGGCCGGTTTCAGCGGTCAACCCATCGTCTCGTCGATCGGCATCCACGGTGCGCCCGCGAAGGTACCCGACGGCTACCGCATCATCGACCGCGCCGGGGCGGTGGGCGACCTAATGCGACCGATGATCGCGGCAGAGAGCGCGCTCACGATGTTGTCCGTGCTGCTGTGGCTCGTCGCCGCGCTCATCGTCGGCTCGGTCATCTACCTTTCCGCCCTCGAACGAACCCGGGACTTCGCGGTGCTCAAAGCGGTTGGCGCCTCGACGCGTTCGGTGCTCGCCGGGCTGTGCATACAGGCCGTCATCGTTGCCGTGCTCGCCGCGGTACTGGGTTGTCTGCTGTCCTTGGTCCTCGTGCCGTTGTTCCCCATGCGTGTGGTGGTGCCGACATCGGCATTCCTCTTGTTGCCAGTGACCGCGGTGCTGATCGGACTGCTGGCGAGCGCCGCGGGGTTGCGGCGTGCGGTGAGCATCGATCCGGCACTGGCATTCGGGGGGGCAGTGACCGATGGGCACGTTGCACGTCAACGATTTGGTGGTCGAGTACTCCAGCGGCGGGTACGCAGTCCGTCCGATCGACGGCCTCAACCTCGAGGTGTCCGCCGGTTCGTTGGCGCTGCTGCTTGGCCCGAGCGGCTGCGGGAAGACCACGCTGCTGTCATGTCTCGGCGGGATCCTGCGTCCGACTTCGGGCCGCATCGCCCTCGGTGATCTCGACGTCACCACGCTCGACCCGCGCGCGCTGACGACTTACCGGCGCCGCACGGTCGGAATTGTGTTTCAGGCGTTCAACCTGCTCCCGAGCCTTACCGCGTTCGAGAACGTGATGGTGCCGATGGACGCCGCGGGTGTGAGCCGCCGCGAGGCGCGGCAGCGGGCCGAAGAGCTTCTGGCGCGGGTGGGTCTGCAAGACCGGATGCGGCACCGACCGGGCGATCTGAGCGGCGGGCAGCAGCAACGAGTCGCCGTCGCGCGTGCGATCGCCCTGGATCCGCCGTTGATCTTGGCCGACGAGCCCACCGCGCACCTGGACTTCATCCAGGTCGAAGAGGTGCTGCGGCTGATCCGCGAACTCGCCTCGGGAGACCGCCTCGTCGTCGTCGCCACTCATGACACCCGGATGCTTCCGCTGGCCGACCAGGTCGTGGAATTGGTGCCGCAGGTCGCGTGATCGACCGTCCGCCCGAGACGGTGCGGCTGACCGCCGGTTCGGTGCTGTTCGAGCAGGGCTCGATGGGTGACGTCATCTATATCGTCAGCGAGGGCGAACTCGACATCGTTCGCGAATTGACCGGTGGCGGCGAGGATTTGCTGCGCACCGTCGGCCCGGGCGATTACTTCGGCGAGATCGGCACGCTGTTCGGGTTGCCCCGCTCGGCGACGGTGCGTGCACGCACCGATGCGGTGCTGACCGGCTATACCGGACGAGCTTTCCGGGAGCGTCTCGGACCGGCCGGAGTGCGTGACGTGATCGAGCGCCGCGAACTCGTTATCGACTAATCCGGCCGGAGCGCCAGCTTGGTGTCCAACTTCGCATTCCTAGGTGTTCACCGAGTCGGCCCGCCACCTGATGTCAGGTGACGGGCCGACTGATTGCTATTGGTGTCAGGGGTTTGCGACGAAGATTCCGCCAAGGGTGCCCTTGACCACTGGACCGCGCTTGGGCGTTTGCGGCGCGGCGGGATCGGACTGGACCAGGACCGGCGCGCCGCCGCCTTGCTGTAGCACGCCACCGGCGTTCGTCTTGGGTGCCGGGGTGACGATGATGCTTCCGCCGCGGCAGGAGACGATCTTGCCGTCGACGAAGACGTCCTGGCCTTCGTCGATCGGGATGTTGTAGCCGTCGGCGTCGGTGTAGTTGCATCCGCCGCCGCCGCCGGGGTTGTTGTCGGTGGCGTAGGCGGTCGCGGGGGCCAGGGCGAAAACGGCCAGGGCGCCGAGCAGAGTGGCGGCGTACTTGAAGCGGGTCAGGTTGCTGGTGGAGTTGATCATCGGGAGTTCCTCTCGGGTGGGGGTGCGGTGCTATCGCGTTGTTGAGAGCAATAGTCCCGAGTTCGAGAGGCAGCCGTAATCGCCGCAAAGCCAGAGTTCACCGCTGAGGGGGAAGGGTTTTCTACCCGTCCGGTAAGGGGATCAGTCCAGGTCGGCGAGGGCCTTGCGGGCGGCTTCCAGTTCGGCTTCGAGGGCGGCGACCTTGGCGGCCTGCTGGGAGCGCGCCTCTTCGATGACCTCGTCGATCGGGGTGGAGAGGTCCTCGTGCAGTTCCTTGGCCGCGCGGGAGACGGCGGCGGCCGCGACCGCGAGGTTGCGCGCCAGGTAGGTGGTGCCCTGCTTGAGCTCGGCGCGCCATTCGCCGTCGGCGGTACCGGTGACGGTGAGGGTCAGCTCGAGAGTCTTGGTCTTCTTGCCGGCCGC
Organism: uncultured Actinomycetota bacterium; assembly: GCA_963766945.1. GTDB lineage: Bacteria > Actinomycetota > Actinomycetes > Mycobacteriales > Mycobacteriaceae > Mycobacterium. Next base: position 146,531 of record CAVYCT010000009.1, on the reverse strand, counting down.
CTTCTTGGCCGGAGCTTTCTTCGGCTTCTCCTCGGCGGCAGCGGCGGCGGGCGCGTCGGGCGCCGGCACGCTCTCAGGCGAGGTGCTCTCGGCAGAAGGAACCAAGACGTCGGGAGTGTCGAAGTCGGTGGACGGCGCTTCTGCTGGCAGAGTGTCTACAGTCATCGTTGCGGCGATCTCCTTCTGAATATCGCCCGCAGTGAGCGGGCTGGCGCTGACGGCTTATTAGAACATACGTTCGACACCTGAGCCAACCTACCGACTCGCGGCTAACTACCATGCTCTGACCTGTGCCCCCGGCAGGATTCGAACCTGCGACACCGGCTTTAGGAGAGCCGTGCTCTATCCCCTGAGCTACGGGGGCGCAACCGCTGGGAGCTTACCGCCTGCCCGGTTCAGCGCAGTTCCGCGATGACCTTCGAGAAGGCCTCGGCCTGCGGCTGCTGCACGGTGATGTAGGTGACGCCGTAGTTGTCCCGGTACCCCCGGATGGTGTCGGCGATCTCGCTCGTCGACCCCGACAGGACCGCCGGGGTGCTCAAGATCTGTTCGTCGGTGAATTCCGGGAGGAATCGGCGCGGGATGGTGAGATCGGGGACGCCTGAATCGTCGAGCGGCATCGCGGTGACGGAGATGTTCAACTCCAGCTCGTCGAAGCGGTCGCCGGCCGCCTCGCGGACGAACGCGATGCGATCGGCGAGGGGATCGGAGTCCGCGGTGACGGGCCCGCCGCCGGTCAGCCCGATGATGTCGGCGCGCTGCGCGGCCAGTCTGCAGCACCCTGTCGCCGTTGCCTGCGATGAGGATCGGCACGTCGGGCAGGTGCTCGTTCATGTGCTCCGTCACGTGGCGCAGCCAGTCGACCCGCTGGCCTGCAGTCGGGTACGGCAGCTCGGCCTGATCGAACTCCACCTTGTTGTAACCCGTGCCGAGCCCGAGGTCGAAGCGGCCGCCAGACAGATCGCGCAGCGAGCTGACGTCGCGGGCCAGCAGTGCGGGCCGGTAGAAACCCGCGTTGAGCACGAAGGTGCCGACCCGCAGGTTGTCGGTGGCCATCGCCAACGCCGTCATTATCGGGAACGGCGCCGTCGTATAGAGGTGGTCGGCCACGTGCACGATGTCGTAGCCCTGGTCCTCCGCGCGCCGCGCGAAGTCCTGCACCGACTGTTGGCGACGGGCGGCGTTCAGCCCCACTCCGAACCGGAAGTCTTTGGCCATCGTCAGATCGTATTGCGCGAATTTCGCGAGGGATGTTTGGGCGGGCCTCGCGGTGGGCATTTATTCTGCCGCCGACCTCGTACCCCGAGGTCGATCGCAAAACGACTTGCTACCCCCGATCCGGCCCGTCGTGAGGGATTCCGACGGGCCGGATCAATACTTCCGCCATGGCCAGTCATCCCACGATCGGTGTCGAAGAGGAATTCCTGCTGGCCGACCCCGCCACCGGCGAACCGATCGCCCTCAACGAGGAAGTCGCGAGCCGTGCCGCCGAGCGCGGCGTGAAACTGCAGCTCGAGCTGACCAGCTGCCAGGTCGAGACCACCACCGAGGTGGTGGGCGGCAGCGGCGAGCTTCGCGACCAGCTTGCGCGGCTGCGCCGAGTCACCGCCGAGGCCGCCGAGACCAGCGGCGCGCGACTGCTGGCCGTCGGGCTGCCACCGACCGTGCCGCACGAGTTCCCGATCACCGATAACGCGCGCTATCACAAGATCGCGGACAGGTTCGGCATGATCGCCCACGAGCAGGGCATCTGCGGTTGTCATGTCCATGTCGCGGTGCCGAGCCGGGAAGCCGCGGTCCGGGTCAGCAACCGGCTCCGGCCGTGGCTGCCGATCCTGCTCGCGCTGACCGCGAACTCGGCGGTGTACCGCAACACCGACACCGGTTACGCCAGCTGGCGCAGCGTGCTGTGGGCGCGCTGGCCGAGCGCCGGGCCGCCACCGCATTTCGACTCGGTCGACGAGTACGACGCCGTTGTGGAGATGTTGCTCCACAGTGGCGCGATGCTCGACGACGGCATGGTCTATTGGGATGTCCGCCCGTCGGCGAACTTCCCGACGATCGAGGTGCGCGTCGCCGACGTGCCCGCCACGGTGGCCGAGACGGTCCTGCTCGCCATGCTGATTCGCGGCGCGGTGATGACGGCGTTGCAGGAGGAGAGGCGCGGTGAACCGATGCCGCCGCTGACGCCGCACGCGTTGCGGGCCGCGTACTGGAAGTCGGCGCGCGACGGACTTGCCGGCGACGCGGTCGATCTACTGGTGGCCATGACATCGTGCCTGCGCGAATTCTGTTGGGCCGCATGGTTGAACATGTTCGCCCGTCGCTCGAAGCGGTCGGTGACTACGACGCCGTGAACGACGAGCTGAACCGCATCGCCGAGCAAGGCAACGGCGCAATGCGGCAACGACAGGCGTGGCAGCGACGTCACGACATCGCCGACGTCATTGCCGAAGCCGCCGCGGCTACCTTGGCCGACACCTAGGCCGTCTGCCGTTCGAGTCGCCATGCGCCGTCCCCGAGTAGTCGCAGGTGCTGTTGGTGTAGGTCTTCGACCGCGCCCTGATGAGTGACGCTGACCACGATGGTCTGCGGCAGCTCGGTACGCAGCAGCTCGTACAGCGCGAACGCCAGGCCCTCATCCAGCGCGGAGGTGGCCTCGTCGAGGAACACCGCCTTCGGTCTGGTCAGCAGCACGCGGGCGAACGCGATGCGCTGCTGCTCGCCGGGTGACAGCACCTTCGCCCAGTCCTGCTCCTCGTCGAGCCGATCACGCAGGTGCGCCAGCGAGACCCGGGTGAGCACATCGCGGAGCCGCTCGTCGGCGATGTCGCGTGGGTCGGCCGGATACGACACCACCGCGCGCAGATCACCCAGCGGCAGGTAGGGCAGCTGCGACAGGAACATCGTGGCGTGATCGTCGGCGGGCCCACGCCAGCAGTCCGGTTGCGGCCGGCCACAATTCGGCGAGGCTGCGCATCAGCGTGGTCTTGCCGCTGCCCGACGAGCCGGTGATGACCATCGACTCGCCGCGCTCCAGTCGGAGATCGAGCGAGTCGATGAGCCGGTCGCCTGCAGGTGTGCGCACCTCGACGCCGTCGAGTTCCACCGAGCCGTCGAGGCTCGGCTCGGTGGTCAGCGACCGGTAGTCGCGCGGGCCCGTTCGTTGGCCTCCATCAGGCCGTGCAGCCGGATGATCGCGGCGTTGTAGCTCGCGAACTGACTGTAGGCGTTGCGGAAGAACGACAGTCCCGACTCGATCTTGCCGAAGGCGGCGGCCGACTGCGTCACGTCGCCCAACTTGATGGTGCCCGCGAACAAGCCGCGGCGCCTGAAGCACGATACGGCAGCGGAAGGATCGTCTCGGTCACCGAGTAGTTCCAGCCGATCAGGCCGAGCGTCCGCCGGACGTAGCGTCGATAGTTGGCGATGACGGCGGCGAACCTCTTGTCGAGCTGCTCCCGCTCGGCCCGTTCGCCGCGGTAGAAGGCGACCGCCTCCGCCGAGTCACGCAACCGCACCAGCGCGTAGCGAAACGCGGCGTTGGTCTGCTCGTTGCGAAAGCTCAACCGGATCAACGGGTGACCGATCCGGAACGCGATCAGCGACGCCGTCAGCACGTAGGCGATGACGATCCAGAACAGTGCCTTGGGGATCTCGACCCCGAACAGGGTCAGCGGCCCGGAAAGTCGCCACAGGATCACGGTGAACGACGCCACGGACACCACCGCATTGACCGCACCGAAGAGCAACATGCTCTGCGAGTAGTACGTCGGAACGTTGGGGCCGGTGCCGACGCCGGTGGTGAAGACGTCGATGTCCTGCTGGATGCGCTGATCGGGGTTGTCGATGGTGGGCTCGGTGAACCGGCCGCGGTAGTAGGCGCGGCCGGCCAGCCAGTCCCCGGTGAGGCGGTGGGTCAGCCACACCCGCCAGCGGATGATGAAACGCTGGGTCAGGTAGGTGTCGAACAGGATCCGGGCGATGTGGATCGACGGCCAGGATGCAGAAGATGCCGATCGCGACCCAGAAGCCGTGCATTCCGGAACTGCGCTGCGCCGCGTTGTGCGCGCCGGCGCCCTGAAACGCCATCTGAAGCGCCGAGTACAGGTCGTTGTTGTAGTAGCTGAGCAGACACGGCGATGCGCACTTCGAGGATCACCGACAGCAGCAGGACCGCCAGCGTCGCCCACACCGGCACACTGGCTCGTGCCGGTGAAGTAGTCGCCGGTGACGCGCCAGAACCGCTTCGCCCATGTGGTGTAGCGAATCAGCAGGACGACGATCACCAACACGCACGCGGCGCTGATCGCCCAGGCCTCGAGGATCCACCACGCCGACGCGACGAGCTGGTTGCCCCAGTCGATCGAGGGTCTGAACTTCTCCAACGGACCACCTCCAGTGCGGTGGCTCCGGAGGGGCGCATCGAGTCCGTTCGAGTATGCTGCGGACAGTTGTCGAACTGAACAGCGAAACTCGGCGTCGCGCAGCGGCCGGGTCTCGACCGCAGTCTGACGGCTCGGCTACGGTCTGGTCATACCTGTGCCGGCAATGAGGAGACGCCCGCCGTGCCGCCGCTGCTTCGTGAACTGCTCCGCCCGTACCGGCGGATCCTCGCGATCATCCTTGCCGCGACGCTGGTGCAGATGGTGATGGGCCTGGCCGTGCCGTGGCCGCTCAAGGTCATCCTGGACAACGTCGTCGGCAACCATCCGCCCCCGCAATGGATCGCCTGGTTGTTCCCGATGGTGGGCGGGACCACCAAGGCCCACATCGCCGCGGCGGCGGGCATCGCGACGGTGGCGATCGCGGTGGTGAGCCGGCGTCGCCTTCTATGTCGCCAGCTATCTCGACCGAAAGGCTGGGCCAGTGCATCGGAAACGACCTGCGGGTGCGGCTGTATCACCATCTGCAGGAACTGTCCCTCGCCTACTACGACACCAACCGGGTCGGCACCATCCTCAGCACCCTCACGACCGATGTCCAGACGATTCAGAGCTTCGCGTCGACCTCGACCCTCAACATCTTCACCGACGCCATGACCCTCATCGCGATGATCGTCGTGATGTTCTTGCTGCGTTGGGATTTCGCGCTGATCGCGCTGGCGGTGACGCCCTTGCTGATCGTCTTCCTGGTGCGCGTCAACAAGGCCATCAAGATGGCCGTCACGGAGGTCCGCACCCGGCAGTCCGATCTGCTCGCCACGCTGCAGGAGGGCCTGCAGTCGATCGAGGTGGTGCAGGCCTACTCCCGCGAGGACTACGAAGAGCGCCAGGTGCAGAAGGTCAGCAAGGACACCGTGACGGCGTGGCTCAAGGCGCGCCGGTTGTCGGCGCTGCTCTCGCCGGTGGTCAGCCTGGTCGATCGCGGTGTGCACGGGCCTGGTGCTGTGGCGGGGCGCCCTGCTCATCCTGGCGGGCACGATGACGGCGGGGGCGCTGACGGTGTTCCTCGCCTACCTGGCCAGGTTCTTTCAGCCGGTGCGCGCGCTGTCCCAGATGACCAACACCATCGCCCAGGTGTCGGTGGGGTTTCAGCGGGTGGTCGCGGTGTGTGACGCCGACATCGTGATCCCGGAGCGGCCGACGCCGATCGACCCGCCGCCGTTCAAGGGCGAGATCGCCTTCGAGCACGTCTCCTTCGGCTACGACCCCGACGTGCCGGTGCTGCGCGACGTCTCCTTCACGATCGGTCGCGGGGCAGATGGTCGGCATCGTCGGGCCCACCGGCAGCGGCAAGTCCACCCTGGTCAGCCTCATCCCGCGGTTCCGCGACATCGACGGCGGTCGGATCACGATCGACGGGGTCGACATCGCGCGACTACACGCTTCACGGACTCCGCACCCAGATCGGCTTCGTGCTGCAGGACACGGTGCTGCTGCGAGGAACGATCCGCGACAACATCGCCTTCGGCCGCCCCGACGCCACCGATCGAGGAGATCGTCGAGGCGGCCAAACTCGCCAACGCCGACGAGTTCATCACGCGCATGCCGGACGGTTACGACAGCCTGGTCGGCGACCGCGGTTCCACGCTGTCCGGCGGTCAGCGCCAACGCATCGGGATCGCCCGGGCGCTGATTCGCGACAACCCGATCCTGATTCTCGACGAGCCGACCGCGGCACTGGATGCCGAGTCCGAGCATCTGGTGATCGAGGCCCTGGAGCGGCTGATGGCCGGCCGCACGGTCATCACCATCGCCCATCGCCTGAGCACCCTGCGCGACGCCGACAAGATCATCGTCATCAAGGACGGGGTGGTGGCCGAGGACGGCACCCACGAGGAGCTGCTGACGCTCGACGGCGTCTACGCCAGGACTGCACCGGCTGCAATTCGACGCAGCCGCTACCTGAACGAGCGGGTAAACGGTTGGTAGGTAATGGCTTACGAGGGTCGCGGCCTCGCGACAAACGCCGCGGTCGGCTGGTGTTCGCCGTTCAACTGCTAGCATCCGGGCTATCCAGCGCCGGCTGGAGATCGCTTTCAGCACAGTTCACAGTTAAAGGAGACGAGCAATGCTGACGATGCGGGATCACGGCGTTGAGGATTACGCGGCGTTGCCCCACATGGACACCACCGACGTCGGCGAGCTGCGCGACGACGACCGCGCTTGCCTGGAAGAGCTGGGCAAGCTACCTCGTCTCCACCGACGCGTGGCAGCGTTTCGGAATCTGGTTGCTGCACAAGCATTTCGAGCCTGCTCCGGGCGAGGTCTTCGTGGAGTACACGAAGTCTGCGCCGCCGCGCGGGACCGAAACCGCCCCGGTCGATGCGGTCGGAGTTCGCAGAAGACGGCTTGAGCACCACGGCTATCCGGTTCGACGCCGTCGGCAGCGAGGTGCGATGTCGTCGGCATGGAGTTCGCCCAGCCCGACGACTTCGGTGACACCGCACCCCTGAGCGATGACGACGAAGACGTGCTGGCCGGCATCTGCCGAGATGGCTGGCGGCCCACGACAAGGTCGAGCGTTTCGGTGTGCGGCTGATCCGCAACCCGTTGGAGCTGTCGCGAGCACGAGATGCTGCACGAGACCAGCGACAGCTCAACGCGATCACTGCACTGCAGCGTCGGTGAGCGCGACTCGATGCTTGTCGACCAGAAAGTCATTCAGACGGCCTGGAAGTGGCGGGTGGTCAGGGCGCCAGCGCGCCGTGGTGATGCAGGACTGCACGGCCGGATGTGTGCGAGTCGGCGAAGGTCATGACCTCGCCCACACCGCTTCCGGCACAGACGACTTCGACAACCCCACCGAGGGCGAGCCGAACCAGCCCTTCTGATCTCTACGCCGTGAGCGGAAGTTCGGCGAACGGCGCACTGGTCGGTTGCGCGGAGCCGCCGGGCGGCTCGACGGTGAAGGCCAGCGCCTTGGAGTCGCCCAAGTCGGGCAGCACCGCGGTGGTCGACGGTGCCACCGCCGCGGCGTCCATCGTGCCCGCCGACTTCGGCCCGCTCGGGCGGATCAACCACATCTGGTAGACGGTGCCCGGCTTCGGCGGCGTCACGTTGTTCATCACCAGCACGCCCGCGTTCTTCTCGCGGGAGAACACCACCGTCGCGGTGCCGCCGCCCGGAATGTCGCCCGATATCGGTGCGGACGTCGGGCGCGGCGAAGATCTGCGTCGGCGGTCGACGGGGCCGGCGCGGGCCGCAGCGCCATGCCCACCCCGAGCGCGCCGAGACCGATCACCAACGCGGCCGCGGCGGCCAGCACGACCGTCTGCCAGCGCTTGCTGCGCGGCCGCAACTGGTGCACCGGCGCCGCGGTCGACCCCGGCGAGGACCCGGTCGCGCAGCTGATCCGGCGGCTCGACGGCGGTGGCCGCCGACACGACGGCCATGGCCTCCCGGACGGCGCGGACTTCGTCGGCGAACGCCTGCGCCACGTCGGGCGGGGCGGCGGCGACCCGTCGGTCGATGTCGGCGAGTTCGGCGTCCGGTCATCGCGTGCAGCGCGTACGGCGTCGCGAGGGCGATCAGGTCGTCTGTCGGTTGGGTCATGCGAGCCCCAGACACCGGCGCAGGCCGCGGATGGCGTCGCGCATCCGCGATTTGATCGTGGCGAGGTTGGCCGACAGCCGCTCGGACACCTGGACGTAGGTCAGCCCGTCGTAATAGGCGAGCTGGATGGCCTCGCGTTGGGGGTCGGTCAGCGATCCCAGGCAGTCGGTGACCTGGCGCCGCTCGTCGCGCAGGATCACCGAGTCGGCGACCTGGTCCGACGGCGGCTCGACGTTCGCGGCGCCGTAGCGCGACTCCCGCTGACTGGCGGCCTGCTCGGAGCGCACCCGGTCCACCGCGCGGCGGTGCGCCAGCGTCATCAGCCACGCCAGCGGGGAACCCGCGGACGGGTCGTAGCTGTCCGCGTTGCGCCATACCTGCAGGTAGATGTCCTGGGTGGTTTCCTCGCTGTAGCCGGGGTCGCGCAGCACGCGGGTGACCAGGCCGAACACCCGCGCGCGGGTCCGGTCGTAGAAGGTGGCGAACGCCTCGACGTCCTGCCGGGCCACCTGGCGCAGCAGTTCGCCGAGGTCCGTGGTCACGAGCGGTAGCCTAGCCACCGGCGCCAATATCGTCACGGTAATCGCGATCTGGGCGGTATCGGGACGAAAAATGATGTGCGCGAACGGTATTCATCGAACCCGGGCCGGTCCGCCATGATACTTCTCGGTGAGCCGGGCGCCGGTGGCGTACACCAGGAAGTACGTCATGAGCACCGGGGACAGCACCGTGGCCAGGGAAACCCAGCCTGCGATGCCGGCCAGCCACAGGCCCCACCACACGCACGCGTCGCCAAAGTAGTTGGGGTGGCGCGTCCATGCCCACAGCCCGCGGTCCATGATGACGCCCTTGTTGGCCGGGTCCGCCTTGAATCGGCGCAACTGGTGGTCGCCGACGGCCTCGAACACCAGACCGACGAGCCACATCGCCACGCCGGCGATCAGCACCGGCCGCAGCACAGCCGGCGTCGGGCCCAGTACCGCCGAAAGTTGCAGCGGCAGCGAGACGAACCACGTCGCCGCGGCCTGGATGACGAACACCTTGCGGATCACGTGACCGGCCGAGAAGTCGCCGCGCAGCAGGTCGCGATAGCGCGGGTCCTCGCCCTTGCCCGCGGACTTGACGACCATGTGCCACGCCAGTCGCAGACCCCATATCGCCACCAGCACCAGCAGCAGGATCCGGCGGAACAGGTCGCCGGTGCCGAGCACGGCGGCCACGGCGGCCACCGCGACGAAACCCGACTCCCCACGCGACGTCGACGACGTTGTAGCGGCCGATCCGGCGGCCGATGAGGAACGTGGTGCCGTGGACCACGACGAGGATCGCCAGCGAGGCGGCGGAGACGACGAAGAAGTTCATCGGCCACTTCCCGTCGGCGCGAAGGTCCACTGGTAGACATCGAGATAACCGGACCGGAAACCCGCCTCGGAGTATGCCAGGTACAGCTCCCACATCCGGTGGAATACGTCGTCGAACCCCAACTCCGCCACCGCATCCCGGCGGTCGACGAAGCGCTCCCGCCACAGCCGCAGCGTCTCGGCGTAGTGCGGCCGCAGCGAGAACATGTCCACGGTGCGCAGCCGGGTGCTCGCGCTCGGTGATCCCGATGATCGCCTCGGTCGAGGGCAGCAGGCCGCCGGGGAAGATGTACTTCTGGATCCAGGTGTGGGTGTTGCGGCTGGCCAGCATCCGGTCGTGCGGCATGGTGATGGCCTGAATCGCGACCCGGCCGCCGGGCAGCACCAGCCGGTCCAGGGCCGCGAAGTACGTGGGCCAGAACCGGTATCCGACCGCCTCGATCATTTCCACCGACAGCACGGCGTCGTAGCGCCCGTCGACATCGCGGTAGTCGCACAGGTCGATCTCGACGCGATCGGACAGTCCTGCCGCGGCCACCCGCTGCCGGGCCAGTCGCTGCTGCTCGGCCGACAGAGTGATCGAGCGAACGTGGGCGCCGCGCGCCGCCGCGCGGATGCACAGTTCGCCCCAGCCGGTGCCGATCTCGAGCACCCGGCTGCCGGGCCCGACGTGTGCGGTGTCCAGTAGCCGGTCGATCTTGCGGCGCTGCGCGTCGGCGAGCGTCGGCCGCGGACGCCGGCAGCGTGTCGAACAGCGCGCTCGAGTAGGTCATCGTCTCGTCGAGGAACTCGGCGAACAGCTCGTTGGACAGGTCGTAGTGCTCGGCGATGTTGCGCCGCGCCTGGGTGCGGCTGTTGTGCTGCGAACGCGGTTGGCGAACCACCGCGAGCGGGCGAAACCGCTGCAGCGCAGGCGGAATCAGCTCGGTCAGGCGCATCGCGAACTCGGTGAGCAGGCCCGCGAGGTCGGTCGGAGCTCCAATCGCCGGCCATGTAGGACTCGCCGAAGCCGATGAGCCCGTAGCGGCCGACCCGGCGAACCAGTGCCTCGGGCCGGTGCACGACCATCGTCGGCAGCGTCGGATCGGCGGCGCCGATCACGGTGCCGTCGGGATAGACCACGCGGACCGGCAGCCGTGCCGCCGCGCGCCGGAACAGCCGGTCGGCGATGGCGCCCGTCACCGCGCTGACCGGTCCGCCGGGCACTCGCGCGACCGCCGGCCAGCGGCCGGAATCGATTGTCGCCGTGGTGGTATCCCGCCAGATCGATGCTCACGACTGCTTGACCCTTTCCTATCTCCACGCGACTCTGTGCGGGGCACGACAGGGAACGCGTCGCAGCCACAGCGTGATGCCCTGCACCCGAATGCCGATCGCGCCCATCAGCGGGGCCAGCGGCGCCACGAGCTGCAGCCGCAGCAATCTCGCCGATGCCCGCGCGCCGCCGGGTACCGCGCATGGTCGCGACGAACGCGGGCTGGTTGTCGCGGTGCAGCGAGATCCGCACGTCGAGCTGCGTCGTCGGGCAGTGGGGCGCGCACCAGGTAGTAGCCGTCGACGGCGTTGAACGGTGAGACGTACAGCTTTTTCGTCACCATGGCGGGCCGCTCGGCGTCGGGTGGCAGCAGGTACGCGTGCCGCCCGCCGTAGGTGTTGTGCACCTCGGCGACGATGTGGCGCAGCACGCCGTCGGCGTCGTGGCACCAGTAGAGCGTGATCGGATTGAACACGTATCCGAGCACCCTTGCCTGCATCAGCGCGGTGATCCGGCCGCCACGCAGATCGATGCCGCGCTCGGCGAGGAAAGCGTCGATGCGTTGCCGCAGTGTGTCGTTCGGGTCGCCATCGGCTGCGGCCAGAAGTGATCGCGCGCGTCGAACCTGGCGAACGGCCTCAGCCAGCGGGGCAGCTGCGGCAACTCGTCGACGTCGACGTACCAGCTGTATCCGCGATGCTCGAAGTAGTGGTGCACGGGCGCGCGGCGCAGATGCGTGATCCGCGTGCGGTAGATCGCAGGCGTCAGGATGCCACCGCCTCGGCCTACGGGCGCGCGTCGGCCAGTCGGCGCCGAGGCGTTGCGCCGCCCGCAGCCCCGATGCCGCGCCGTCCTCGTGGAAGCCCCAGCCGTGGTAGGCGCCTGCGAACACCACGCGGTCGTCGTCCAGCGTCGGTAGAAGCTGTTGGGCAGCAACAGACTCCGGCGTGTACATCGGATGGCTGTAGGTCATCTCGGCGAGCACCGTGGCCGGGTCGACACGCTCGTGGCCGCCGAGCGTCACGAGGAATCGTCGCGGACCGGTCAAGGCGCATCAGCCGGGTGACGTCGTAGGTGACCAGCACCCTGTCGTCGTCCGGTGTGTCTCAGGTAGTTCCACGAGGCGCGGGCCCGGTGCTGCCGGGGCAGCACCGATTCGTCGGTGTGCAGTTGGGCGTGGTTGGTGCGTGTATGGGATCGCCCCGAGGACCGCTCCGTTCGGCGGATGTCGGTTCGGCGAGCATCAGCAGCGCCTGGTCGGGATGCGTGGCGATGACCGCGGCGTCGAAGAGCCGTGGGTCAGCGGTGCCGCTCGCCGTCACCTCAACGCCGCTCGGCGACTCGCCGCACCGCACGCACCGGAGCGCCCGGCGCACACCTCGTCGACCCGGCCGAGGATCGCTTCGACGTAGGTGGCGGAGCCGCCGACGACGGTGCGCCAGGTCGGCGAGCCGAACACCGACAGCATGCCGTGGTGTTCGAGGAAGACGAACAGGTAGCGCGCCGGGTAGCGCAGCGCCTCACCCGGCGGGGACGACCACACCGCGGCGACCAGCGGGGTCATGAAATGGTCGATGAAGTACTGGCGAGAAGCCGTGCCGGTCGAGGAACGCACCGACCGTCTCGTCGTCCGCGGTCGCTGTCGAGCAGGCGGAGCGCGGCGCGGTGGAACCGCTTGATCTCGGCGAGCATGAGCAGGTAGCGCGGCCGGGTCAGCGACGACAGGGCACGGGAACAGGCCGCCGATGCCCCGCGCGCCCGCGTACTCCAGCCCGACTGGCGTCGTCGCGCACCGACATCGACATGTCGGTGTCCTGCGTGGCGATGTCCAGTTCGTCGAACAGCCGGCACAGCGTCGGGTAGGTGCGGTCGTTGTGGACGAGAAAGGCCGAGTCGACGCCGACGGTGTAGCCGTCCCCACGGTCGACGTAGTGGGTGTGGGCGTGGCCGCCGATGCGGGTGTCGGCCTCGAACAGGGTGACCCTGTCGCGCGCAGCCAGCACATACGCGGCGACCAGGCCGGATACCCCGCTGCCGATGACGGCGACCGAGCGTTGGTAGGGATGCATGCGTTCCACATCCCGGTATTCGGAGCCGCGGCGGCCGCCGGATGGGTCAGGCCGGGCAGTAAAGTGCCGACATGACCTCTCCGCGCGGGTCGGTGGCGGGCGAGGACGCGTCGGGTGACTGGGTGAACGTCATCGAGATGGCGGGACCGCCGACCCGGCCCGCCATGAAGCTGTGGTAACCCTCGATGTCGCCGCCGTGGCCCCAGGCGGTGACGCCGCACGGCAGGTTCACCTTCATCAGCCCGAGCCCGTAGTCGAGAAGACCGTCGCCGTCCGGCATCGGGACCGTCTGCATCATCTGCTCCAATTGCGGCGGCGGGACGACCCGGCCGTCGAGCAGTGCGGTGATGAACGCCGACATGTCCTCGTTGGTGGAGACGATCCCGCCGGCCGTGCCCGCCGCGGACGCGTTGAAATCGGTGACGTCGGTGCGGCGCCCGTCCTCGACTTCGTAGCCGTGCGCGAACGGCTGTGCGCAGTCCGGTATCGGCTGGCGCCGGGAAGTAGGTGTCGAAAAGGCCGAGCGGCACGATGATTCGCCGTGTGATCTCGTCGACCGCCGGTCGGCCGGTCACCTTCTCGATCAGCAGCCCGGCGATGATGTAGTTGGTGTTCGTGTACTTCATCGCCGTGCCCGGCGGGAACTGCGCAGGCCGGGTCAGCGCCATGTCCAGCAGCTGGTCGGCCGAGGCGGGGCTCGACGGGCGGCGGGGTGTCTTCGTCGAAGTACTCCGGTAGGCCGCTTTGATGGCGCAGCAGCTGACGCACCGTGATCGCGCCGGCGTCGATGCCCTCGCCACGGATGCGGCCGGGCAGGTAGGTCTCGATCGGCGCGTCGAGATCGACCTTGCCCTCGGCGACGAGCTGCAGAACCGTCGCCGCCACAAAGGTTTTCGTGATGCTGGCGGCGCGGACGATGGGTGTTCGGCGCGAACGCCGGCCTTCGGTTTCGACGTCGGAGTAGCCGGCCGCGGAGCGGGTGAGGTCGGTGCCGTCGCGAACCACGGCGATGCCGCCCGGCGAGGTCTTCGTCGGCGACGATGCGGGTCAGGCGTCGTCGATCGGCGATGGGTTGGGCGTGAGCGGGCGCGGCCGTCAAACCCGAGTAGGAGGAGGGCCGCGATGACTGCGATGCGCACTAAGCCGAGGTAGTTCCCAGGAATGCGCGGTCGCGGCGAGGCCCTGCACCAACGCGGAGGTGGCGGGGGTCAGGCCGTCGTCGCCGGGTAGCTGGCTGCGCGGGCTGATGCCGCGCACCCGCGGTGTCAGTTCGAGTTGGGTGCCGCCGCCCCGCACGCGGTTGACCGGGTTGTCCGGGTGCAGGCCCCGCAGCTCGCGGGGGATCGCGTCGAGGTCGGTGACGACCTGATAGCCGGGCACCGCGACGTGACGCGCCAGGTGTTCGGCCAGCGCCCGGTTGCGCCCGCCGGCCAGCAGCTGGGTGCTGCGGCCGATGCGGCCGTATCCGTGCAGCGACACCGCGACATCGACGTGGTCGAGGAACTCCGCGAGCCGCTCGGACTCCGTGCGCGCGGTACAGCGCCGACGAGCAGGTGATGCGGATAGTGGTCGGGGTGGCGAACCACGTACAGCGACGCGCCTGCCGCATCGGCGGCGCGCTCGGCGATCACGTCGGTCATCTGCTCCAGGCCGCCGCCGTGGATGGCCAGGAAAGCCGAACCGCGACCGCAGCGTGCTCTCCTCGACGATGCCGGGAGTCGGCAAGCAGCTCCGAAAGTGACTGTGGTGCAGGTGAACTCGACTTGTCAGCCCGGCTGTCGGCCAGTGCGCGGGATCCCACCGCTTGAGGAACTCGATCCAGCGGTGCGGCAGCCCGTGGTGCACCGCGCCGTCGATGATGCGTTCCAGGTAGCCGGGCCGCGGCGGGCCGGGGTCGACCCGGTGGTCGATGTAGACCCACGCGTCGGACGGGCCGTCGTCGGTGTGCACGGTGAGCCGGTCGCGGCGATACCGCACCGGCACGCCCTCGGCGCTGTCGAGGGTGGCCAGGTCGTGGTCGGTCAGCTGCCACACGCACGCCGTGCACCTCGGAGCCGTCGAACGGTTCGACGGTGGCCACCCCGCGCTCGTTGATCAGCCAGTCGTGGTCGGCCAGCGTCGCGGGTCGGGGATCGACGGCGCCGGGGCATCGCCGCGCCATCTGCTCAACGCACAGGTTCGACCCGTACGCGAAGTAGGTGTGTATAGGGCGCATGCATTCGTATCCCATTTTACCGTGCTTTGGAGATCGCGCAACTGTCAGCCCGCGACGGTCAGATAGATCAGCACCACGTTCAGCACGCTGATCATCGCGGCGACCAACCAGCCGAGAGCAGTGGTCACGCGGTGGTTGGTGTCGTCGCCCATCAGGGTGCGGTCGCCGGTCAGGCGCACCAGCGGGATCAGCGCGAACGGTATTCCGAAGGACAGCACGACCTGCGACAACACCAGCGCGCGGCTGGGGTCGAGACCGATCGCGAGGATCGCCAGCGCGGGTACGAGGGTGATCAGCCGGCGCAGCACCAACGGCATCGAGAAGTGCAGCAGGCCCTGCATGATCATCGCGCCGGCGTAGGCGCCCACCGACGACGACGCCAGCCCGGACGCCAGCAGACCGATCGCGAACAGCAGCGCGACCGTCGGGCCCAGCGTGCTCCTGGACCGCGGCGTGCGCGCCCTCGATCGAGTCGGTGTTCTCCTGACCCTGCAGGTTGGTCGCGGCGACCAGCAGCATCGAGAGGTTGACCGCGCCCGCGACGACCATCGCGATGCCGACGTCCCAGCGGGTGACCCGCAGCAGCATGCGCCGCTGCGGGCCCGCCTCGGGGTGGCCGTGGCGGTCGCGGGCCAGACCGGAGTGCAGATACACCGCGTGCGGCATCACCGTCGCGCCGAGCATCGCGGCCGCGAGCAGCACGCTCTCCGGGCCCGTCGAACATCGGCACCAGGCCCGCCGCGACCTCGCCCGCGGGCGGCGGCGAGACGAACAGGCTGGTGAGGAATCCGATCGCGATGACCAGCAGCAGGCCGGTGATGACGCGCTCGAACACCTGCTGGCCGCGGCGGTCCTTCACGACCAGCAGCAGCAGCGACACGACGCCGGTGATCACCCCGCCGGTGAGCAGCGGCAGGTCGAAGAGGAGGTACAGCGCGATCGCGCCGCCCACCACCTCGGCGAGATCGGTTGCCATTGCGACCAATTCGGCCTGCAGCCAGTACGCCAGCCGGCTGCGGCGCGCGCATGCCGCTGGCCAACGGCCTCCGGCAGCGACAGCCCGCTGACCAGACCCAGCTTCGCCGACAGGTACTGCACCAGGCAGGCCATCGCGTTGGCCACCAGGATGACCCAGACCAGCAGGAAGCCGAACTGGGCGCCGGCGCTGACATTGGCGGCGACGTTGCCCGGGTCGACGTAGGCGATGGCGGCGACGAACGCCGGACCGAGCAGAAGCCAGCTCGGCCGCAGCGGCGCGTCGGCGTCCGGTATCAACTAACCTCACTCTCTATCCGGAGTGACGAATAGAAAAGTTAGGTTAGCCGAAACCTCTGACTCGCAGCTAGCGGGGGGTCACCAGCCGAAGCCGCCGATCCCGATGATGAAGCCGCCGCCATACGGCCAGCCGCCGTAGTTGTTGTTCACCGGGGGCGACGTGACGATCTGGGCGCTGCCGTTGGTCTGGCACTGCGTCGTGTTGGGCCCGGTGTTCGTGCACTGCGGGCGCCGCCGCCGCGACCGGCGCCATGATTACCGACGCGCCGACGCCCGATGGCAGCGAAAAGTGTTGTGAAATAACGGATTTAGATCGCATGTTGGCCTCCTTCGGCCGCGGAAATTGTGATTAGCGGCCGCCGTGGCCGCCGCCCCGCCGGCACCGTGGTTAGCCCCATGCCGCCACCGATGATGAGGGCCGGGCCGTAGAACTCGTCGTCCCACGGGTACGCGTATGTCGGTTCCATCGGGGTGGAGTTGATCTGGACGTTGCCTGGCGTCGAGCATTCGGTGGTCGTCTGACCTTCGACGGCCGCGCCGCCGGTGCCGACGCACTGGGGCAGCGTGGGGTTTGTCTGGGCGCCTGCCACGGGTGCGGCGGCGAGCGCTGCGAGCGTGGCGGCGGACGCGATGAGCGGGGTGAGATAACGCAGATTCTTCCGCATAGGCAAGCCTCTTCTTCGGTGTCCCCGTCCTATGAGCAGCGTACAGCCCTTTTCCAGTGATGAGGGGCAAGTCCAGGGTCGTCGCGATGCCGGGTGCAGCGGCCACCACGGCGGGGATCGCGTTGACGACGCGGGCCGCCGTGGCGACCAGACCGGCGTGGTTGTGGTCGCCGTTGGGGCTGCTCAGGCAGAGGTCCACCGCATATGACGGTTCGCCGGTGATCTCGATGCGGTACGAGCCGCCTTCCTGCGCGGGTTGCGGCCAGTCCGGGTGCAGGTCGTTGCGCAGCCGGGTGACGTGTTCGAGCACGACGGCGACCTTGCCGTCCTTCATGCCGCGCACCTCGAACCGCAACGCGGCGGCGGTGCCCTTCGCGATGTGGCCGGAGGCGATGTCGAAGTCCTCGGGTGCGGGCTCGCGCACGTAGGTCTCGGTGACCTCGTCGAGTTCGATGCCCAGGCCGGCGGCCAGTTGCCGGACCACCGAACCCCACGCGAAGCTGAGCACGCCGGGCTGCAGCAGCATCGGGATGTCGTCGAGCGGCTTGCCGAAGCCCATCACGTCGAACATCACCGTCGGCGCTGTCGTAGGTGTCGTAGTTGATGATCTCCATGCACCGGATCTGCTCGATGCTCTGACAGGTGCCGGCCAACGCGAGCGGAAGCAGGTCGTTGGCGAACCCGGGATCGATGCCGTTGACGAACAGGCTCGACTTGCCCGCCTGCGTGGCCTCTTCGATCGGCTTCACGAGATCGTCCGGGCAGCACCTGCCACGGGTACTGGAAGAACACCGCACTGCTGCCGACGACGTTGACGCCCGCGGCCAGGATGCGCCGGTAGTCCTCCAGCGCGTCGGGCAGGCGGTTGTCGGCCAGCGCGGTGTAGACCGCGCATCGGGCTTGGCCGCCAGCACGGCGTCGAGGTCGTTGGTGGCGGTGATGCCCGTCGAAACATCAAGGCCCGCAAGCTCTCCGGCGTCCTTGCCCGCCTTGGCTTCCGAGGACACCCACACCGCGGTCAGCTCGAACTGCGGGTCGTTGATGAGCTGGGTCGAGCGCGTGTCTGCCGACGTTGCCGGTGCCGATCGCGGCGACTTTGATGGCCATGTGCTAGCTCCTCACAGATCGGGGATGGGAAGGTCGAGATTCGGGAAGGTGATGCCTCCGTCGACCTCGAGCGTCTTGCCGGTCAGGTAGCTGCCCGCAGGGGAGGAGAGATACACGGCGGCCGCCGCGATGTCCTCGGGCTCGCCCAATCTGCGCATGGGCGTGACCTTTTCCATCGGTTCGCGCAGTTCGTCGTTGGAGGCGACGATGTCCAGCGCCGAGGTGAGGATCGATCCGGGCGCGATCGCGTTGACGCGGATCCGCGGGCACAGGTCCAGCGCGGACAACCGGGTGTAGTGGGCGAGCGCGGCCTTGGCGGTGCCGTAGGCGACGAAGCCCCGTCCGGCCAGCCGGCCCATCGTCGAGGTGACGTTGATGATGCTGCCGCCGCCGGAGTGCTCGAGCATCAGCGGGACGGCGGCGGCGGTCAGCGCGTGCGCGGTGGAGACGTTGAACGTGAACGCGTCGCGCAGGTCCTTGGTGGAGGTGTTCACCAAGGGCGCCGGCATGGTGCCGCCGACGTTGTTCACGACGATGTCTAGTTTGCCGAACGCCTCGACGGCCTCGCCGGCGAGCTTGGCGGTGTCCTCGGGATGGGCGAGGTCGGCGACGACCACATGGGCCTTGCGGCCGACGGCCCTGATCTGCTCGGCGACCTCCTCGAGTTGGGACTGCGTGCGCGACGCAATGACAACGTCCGCACCGGCTTCCGCGAATGCCAGCGCCATCGCGGCGCCCAGTCCTCGGCCCGCTCCGGTCACCACCGCGACTTGGTCGTCCAGCCGAAATCTGTCCAGAATCACGTTCGTCTCCTTCCGTCGCCGGGCGACACCGTAACAAGGCCCAGCGGCCAGCGTAGGCCGTTTCTGAAACACGTTCTAATTCGGGGCGAGTTGCTGCGTGACTCGCAGTGTGAAAGTGGGCGGAGTCGGGCAGAAGCTCACGTTTCACGACCCGGTGCCGGCTACTTCTTGGCGGCGGCTCTTCTTGCGCAGCCTTCTTGGCGGGCGCTTTCTTCGCGGTCCTTCTTCGCAGGTGCCTTCTTGGCGGGAGCCTTCTTCGCGGCGGCTTTCTTGGCGGGTCGCCTTCTTCGCGCCGACGCCCGACCTTCGCGCCGGGCCTTCACGCTGGCCTCCAGCTTGGCCAGCAGATCGGAGACGTCCTCGGTCTCGTCGAGCTCCTTGGGCTCCTGCTCTTCGGTGGTAAACGCTTCGCCGCCTTCGAGTTTCGCCTGGACCAGCTCGTGCAGCTGCTCCTGGTAGTCGTCGTGATAGCGGTCCGGATTGAAGTCGTCGGTCATCGACTCCACCACCTGGCTCGCCATCTTCAGCTCGGCTGGCTTGATGTCGACCTTCTGGTCCAGCACCGGGAAAGTCGGGATCCCGGATCTCGTCGGGCCACAGCAGTGTCTGGATGACCATCACGTCGCGCTTGGAGAAGTCCTGAACCCGCAGCGCGGCCAGCCGGGTCTTGTTGCGCAGCGCGAAATGCACGATGGCGACGCGGTCGGTCTCCATGAGTGTCTTGGCCAGCAGCACATAGGACTTCGACGACTTGCCCTCGGGCTCGAGGAAGTAGCTGCGGTCGTACATCATCGGATCGATGTCGCTGGCGGGGACGAACTCCAGCACCTCGATCTCGCGGCTGCGCTCCTCGGGCAGCGTGGCGATGTCCTCGTCGGTGATGATGACCGTCTGGCCGTCATCGGATTCGTAGGCCTTGGCGATGTCGCGGTACTCGACGACCTCGCCGCACACCTCGCAGACCCGCTTGTACCGGATGCGCCCGTTGTCCTTCGCGTGTACCTGGTGGAACTTGACGTCGTGGTCCTCGGTAGCGCTGTAGACCTTGACCGGGACGTTCACCAGGCCGAAGGCGATTGAACCTTTCCATATGGAACGCATCAGGCCAGGTTAGCTGGGATGGGCAAGCAGCGGGCCCGAGCCGGCCGCCGCGGCGTCGCGCGTGGCGCGATCGGGCAGGTCAGCGCCCGCACGGGCGACGGTCAACGCCGAGGACAGCGCGGCGGTCTGCACGACGCCGGTCAACGCTTCGGTGCTGATCGCGGCCAGCTCGCGGCGGCGTTCGGCACCGAGCAGGTTCAGCGACCACAGCGCGTCGATCAGCCCGGTCATGAACGCATCACCTGCGCCGACGGTGTCCACGACGTTCACCCGCAGCGCGGCCACGCGCACCGCGCCCGCCGCACACAGCGCGAACGCGCCTTGATCGCCCATCGTCACCGCCACGATCGACGGACCCAGTCCGAGCCAGGTCGTCGCGATCTGTTCGGGGGAGCGGTTCGGGTCGATCCACCGCATGTCCTCGTCGCTGGCCTTCACCACATCGCAGCGCTCGATGAGCCGGTCGATGCGGCCCCGCGCGGCGGATCTCGGGGCCGTCCTCGATCAGCGCCGGACGCACATTCGGATCGAACGTGATCGTCGCCGACGGGTGATAGGCGTCCAGCAGCGCCGCGGTGGCCCGGCAGCCCGGCTCCAGCACGGCTGCGATCGAGCCGGTGTGCGCCACCAGCGGGGGCGCCACCTCCGGCGTGCCCGTCAGCTGCCACGTCGATGTCGAACACGTACTGGGCCGCTCCGCTCGCGTCGAGGGTGGCCAGTGCGGTCGGGGTGCGCTCTGCCGTCGGTACTGCCCGAAACCAGTTGCACGCCAGAGTTCTTGAGATAGTCAACGATGCGGCGGCCCCGAGGATCTTCGCCGATGTTGGTCAGGAAATCGACGTCGCGACCAAGCCGGGCCAGGCCGACGGCGACGTTGAGCGGGCTGCCGCCGACATGCTCGCCCGTGACCTGACCCTCGCGCTCGACGATGTCGATCAAGGCCTCGCCGATGACCAGCGCCCGCTGCGGACTGCCCGGCACGGTCATGGCGTGTCCTTCCGCAGCAGGGTCTCCAACGTGGCCCGCGCACCGTCGCGATGCAGTGAATCGAGTGCCCACACATACGCTTCGACAAACCGCGGCTGCTCTGCGAGATCACCGAAGACGGCGGTGTTTTCGATGAACGCCGTCGGGTTGTCGCGCTGCGACTTCGCCAGCGGCACCAGGGTGTCCGCCAGTTGATCCTGGACGTCGATCGGTTCGCCCTGCTCGTCGACGCCCTCGGCGTACCGGGCCCAGCTCGCGACCGTCGCCGCCGACAACCGGACGGGCGCGCCGGTTTTCAGGTTCTCCCTGATCACCGGAAGCAGCCACTTCGGGATGCGGTCGGATGAGCCGAAGCACAGCCGCACGATCGTGTCCTTGACCCCGGGATTGGCGAACCGCTCGATCAGCGTGCGCTTGTAGTCCGGAAGATCGATGCCCGGCACCGGCTTCAGCGTCGGCGTTCCCTCCGCATCCATGTATTCCAGGAGGAACTCCGCGAACAGCGGATCACCGGCCGCTTCGTGCACCAGCCGGTAGCCGGCCAAATATGCGAAGTAGCAAAGGCTTTGGTGGCTTGCATTGAGCAGCCGCAGCTTCATCAGCTCGTACGGCGTGACGTCGTCGACCATCAGTACGTCGGCCTTCTCCAAGGCTGGCCTGCCGTCGGAGAAGTCGTCCTCGAGCACCCACGACGTGAACGGCTCCGCGGCGACCGGCCACTGGTCCTCGACGCCGAATTCGCTCTGCACCTCGGCGATCACGTCGGGTGTGGTGACCGGGGTGATGCGGTCCACCATCGAGTTCGGGAACTTGGTGTGCGCTCTCATCCAGTCACCCAAACCCGGATGCACGCGATCGGCGTAGGTGGTGAACGCGTGCCGGGCCACCTCGCCGTTGCCCTCGATGTTGTCGCAGGACACGATCGTCGGCGATGCGATGCCGCGGTCGCGACGACGTGCCAGCGCATCGACCACCAGGCCGAAGACGTTCACGCCCTCACCGAGGTTGTCGATGTTGTAGCCGCCCTCGGTGATCGTCAGCGAGATGATCCGGGTGCTCGGCGCGGCAAGCAGTTCGATCACCGACTCGGGGTCGTCGGGTGCGTATCGGTAGTCGACGATCGAGCCGATCACCCGGGCGTCCCGCGTGCCGTCGGGGTTCTCGAGTAGCAAGGTGTACAGGCCGTCCTGCGCTGCCATGACGTCGGCCATCTTGCGGTCGGCGGGCATGACGCCGACCCCGCAGATGCCCCAGTCCTTGTCGAGTCCCATCTCCAAGAGGCGGTCGATGTACATCGCCTGGTGGGCACGATGAAAGCCGCCAACGCCGAAATGGACTATGCCGACCTGGATTTCGTCGCGGTCGTAGCTCGGCTTGTCGACCGGTGAGCTGCGCCAAGCACCGAGTTGTCGAGTGTCATGACACGGTCACCACCGTCTTGACGCTACCCGGCATCCGATCGGAGTCCAGCGCCTCGGCCGCCTTCTCCAGGGGGAAGTGGGCGGTGACCATCGCGTCGAGATCGACGCGGCCCGACTCGATCAGCGCGATCGCGGTCGGCCAGGTGTTGGCGTAGCGAAACACTCCCGTCAGCACCAGTTCCCGGTTCTGGATCAGCTGAGTCGGCAGCTCCATCGATTCGGCTCCCGAGCCGACCAGAACGATTCGGCCCGCCGGCCGCACCGCGCGGATGCCGTCGGCGACGGCCGCGGCCGCACCGGAGGCGTCGATGAATGCGTCGGCGCCCAACTCGCAGACCCGCTCGGCGGTGGGGTCGAGCACCGTCGTCGCCCCGAACGAGGTGGCGCGCTCACGCCGCGACGCGTCGGGATCGCTCACGACGATCTCGGTCGCGCCGTAGGCCCGGGCGAGCTGCGTGACCACGATGCCGATCGGCCCGGCCCCGGTGATCAACACGCGCGATCCGCCGTCGAGCCCGGCCTTGCGGACCGCGGCGATCCCGACCGACAGCGGCTCGCACAGCGCGGCGGCGTCATCGGACACCGAGTCCGGCACCGGATGCGCGAATGCCGCGCCGATGGTCACGTAGTCGCACAGCGCGCCGTCGACCGGAGGGGTCGCGAAAAACCGCATGTGCGGGCACAGGTTGTAGTCGCCGCGGCGGGTCTCCTCGGTGTCGGGGTCGGGCCGTTGAGGTTCGATCGACACCCGCTGCCCGATCCGCGACCGGTCCACCGAGGAGCCGACGCCGACGATCGTGCCCGCCGCCTCGTGGCCGAGCACGAGCGGCGCCTCGACGACGAAGCCGCCCAGCCGGCCATGCCGGTAGTAGTGCGTGTCCGAGCCGCACACGCCCACTGATGAGACACGTATCAGCACGTCATCGGGCCCGGGCGTCGGTACGGGCCGTTGCTCCATCTCGATGCGGCCTGGCTCGACGAGTACGGCCGCCCGCATCGGGGTATCCGCAGAAAGTGTTGTGTGCGTCACATTTTCCATGTTAACGTGATGAGCATCTACTCGCACCCCTGAGCAAATGCTCACAGAAGCGAAAGAGGAGCAGCATCTGTGACCGCGACGACGTCGACCGACGAGGCTGCTGAGACGATGCCTGCCACCAACCGTGCATCGGCACCCGAGGATCTTCGGCTCGCGTTGCGCGCGGCGACGTTGTACTACCTCGACGGACTGACACAGGCCGAGATCGCCGCGCGTCTGGGCGTCTCGCGACCGACGGCCGGACGACTGGTCGCCAGGGCCAAGGCCAACGGTCTGGTGCGCATCGAGGTCGTTGTCCCGCCGGACATGCGCGACGATCTGCACGCCGAGGAGGAGCGCGAACTCGAGCGCCGCTTCGGCCTGACCGAAGCCGTCGTCGCCGCCAGCGTCAGTCGCGCCGGGGCCGCCCTGTTGATGCGGCGACTGGCACCCGACGACATCCTCGGATTCACCTGGGGCCCTGAGCAGGTGGCGGTGGCCGATGCGCTGACACCGGGCGTGGCAAGCTGCCGGGCCGTGGTGCAACTGGACGGCGCCATGTCGACCGCCGCGTATCAGACCGGCACGGAATTCATCCTCGGCCGCTGCTCAGGTGTGTTGCGCGCGACGGCAATCCGGCTGCCCGCCCCGCTGTACGCCGATCCGTCGACCGTCCTCTCGATGCGCAGCGACTCGGTGATCTCCCGCACCCTGGACGCGGGCAGGCGTGCCGATGTGATGGTGTTCGGGGTTGGCGCCGTTTCGACCTCGACGACGCTGTTCGAGGGAAGCTTCCTGGACACCCGGATGCTCGACGAGCTCGTCTCGCTTGGCGCGGTCGGCGAGATCGGTGGCCGGTTCTTCGACGGTTACGGCAAGCCCATCGACAGTGAGTTGCAGCAGCGCGCGATCTCCGTCCCTCTCGAGGACATCCGCAACTGCGAGAAAACCATCCTGATCTGGGGTGGCGCCGCAAAACGTCACGCCACCCTCGGTGCGCTACGGGGCGGATTGGCCAGGCTTCTGGTCTGTGACATCGATTGTGCCCGTTGGTTATTGGCACAGTGAAAGGTGAGATAAAGGTGAAAGCGTTAAAGAGATGGGCCGCATGTGCGGCGGTGGCGGGCTTGACGCTGACAGCCGGCTGTGCCGGTGCGGGCAGTCTGGGGGCCTCGGACAACGAGGTGACGGTCGCGTTGGTGTCCAACTCGCAGATGACGGACGCGCAGGAATTGAAGTCGGATTTCGAGGAGAAGAATCCCGGCGTCAAGCTGAAGTTCATCTCACTATCGGAGAACCAGGCTCGCGCGAAGATCACGATGTCGACGGCAATGGGCGGGAGTCAGTTCGACGTCGTGATGATCAGCAACTTCGAGACCCCGCAGTGGGCGAGAGACGGCTGGCTGCTGAACCTCTCGGACTACGCGAAGAATACGCCCGGCTACGACGAGGCCGACTTCATCCCGTCGCTGC
This sequence comes from uncultured Actinomycetota bacterium, assembly GCA_963766945.1. GTDB lineage: Bacteria > Actinomycetota > Actinomycetes > Mycobacteriales > Mycobacteriaceae > Mycobacterium. Next base: position 121,784 of record CAVYCT010000009.1, on the reverse strand, counting down.
GGGATTCACTGTCGTACGAGGGCAACATGTACTCGGTGCCGTTCTACGGCGAGTCGTCATTCCTGATGTACCGCAAGGACATGTTCGAACAGGCCGGCATCAAGGTCAACGAGTCGCCGAACTATCAGCCCACCTGGCAAGAAGTCGCGGACTGGGCGAAGACGATCAAGGACAAGCAGGTCTCGGATGCGGGAATCTGCCTGCGTGGCAAGCCCGGCTGGGGTGAGGTACTCGCACCGCTGGACACGGTCATCAACACCTTCGGCGGCCGCTGGTTCGACGACCAGTGGAACGCGCAACTCAACAGCCCCGAGGTGAAGAAGGCCGTCAACTTCTACGTCAACACGATCAAGGAATCCGGTGAGTTGGGCGCGTCCTCAACCGGTTTCCAGGAGTGCGCCAACCTCTTCGGTCAGGGCCAGACGGCGATGTGGTACGACGCGACGTCGGCGGTCTCGGTCCTCGAGGACCCGAAGACATACCCGGACCTGGTCGGCAAGATCGGCTACCTGCCTGCCCCGATCGTCGAGAAGCCCAACTCGGGTTGGCTCTACACCTGGGCTCTCGGCATCCCGAAGGCCGCCAAGAACCCCGACGGCGCTTGGAAGTTCATCTCGTGGATGACCAGCAAGGACTACATGAAGCTGGTCGGCGAGAAGCTGGGCTGGGCCCGGGTACCACCTGGTAGCCGCACCTCCACCTACACCGAACTGCCCGAGTATGAGGCGATTTCGAAGTCCTACGGTCCTTTGACGTTGCAGTCGATCACCAACGCGACCCCGGACAAGCCCACCGTGCAGCCGGTGCCGTACACCGGTGTGCAGTTCGTCGGGATTCCCGAGTTCCAGGATCTGGGGACGCGGGTGAGCCAGCAGATCAGTGCGGCGATCGCCGGGCAGAAGTCCGTTGACGCCGCGTTGGAGCAAGCACAGTTGTATGCCGAGGTCGTCGGCAAGAGCTACCAGGAGAAGTGATGACTCAACTTCGTAACCGCTGACACCACGGCCGAAGCCGACGAGAAAGCCGTCGCCGAACGGGTTCGCAAAATCAAGGAGTCTCAAGACGTCGGCGTGAGTCGCGCCGAGGGATGGCGACGGCGTGGGCCGCTGCTACCGGCACTGATCTTCATGATCGCGGTGACACAGGTGCCGTTCCTGTTCACCCTGTACTACTCGACGTTGTCGTGGAACCTGGTGCGTCCCGGCTCGCGGCAGTTCGTCGGTTTGAACAACTACATCGCGGTCGTCCAGGACAGCCAGTTCTGGTCGGTGGCTCTCAACACCGTCATCCTGATCGTCGGGGTCGTGCTGATCTCGGCGCTGCTCGGCTTGTTGATCGCCCTGTTGCTGGATCGCGCATTCCTCGGCCGAGGTGTGGTGCGAACGCTGCTGATCACACCGTTCCTCATCACACCCGTTGCGGGAGCGCTGATCTGGAAGACGACGATCCTCGACCCCAACAACGGCATCCTCAACTGGGTGCTGTCGCTGGTCGGGATCGGCCCTGTCGACTGGATCGGTCAGTTCCCGCTGCCCATGGTGATGGTCGAATTGATCTGGCAGTGGACGCCGTTCATGATGCTGCTGATCCTCGCCGGCCTGACGTCCATGCCCCGTGACCAACTCGAGGCGGGCCGGGTGGACGGGGCGACCGCGTTCCAACTCTTCCGCGAGTTGACGCTGCCGCACTTACGTCGCTTCATCGAACTGGGCGTCGTGCTCGGCGCGGTCTATCTGGTCAACACCTTCGACGCGATCTTCATGATGACGCAGGGCGGACCCGGCGTCGCCAGTGCGAACCTGCCGTTCTACATCTATCAGCGCGCGTTCCTGGGCTTCGACATGGGCCAGGCGGCGGCCATGGGCGTGGTGGTCGTCATCTTCACGATGATCATCGCCAGCTTCGCGCTTCGATTGATCTTCAAATCATTCTCCGGCAAGGAAGAGGCGGCCTGATGACTACCACTGTCGAAAGAACCACGGCGGCAAATGATGCCGCTCCGGTGCGCAAGAAGAAGACCAAGAAGTTCAGCCCGTGGGGCATCGTAGCTTGGCTCGTCGGGATCGGCTTCTTCTTCCCTGTGCTCTGGATGGTGCTTGACGTCGTTCAAGGCTGAGAGCGATGCGGCGACCAACCCGCCGACGTTCTTCTTCACCCCGACGCTGGACCAGTATTCGGCGGTCTTCGATCAGGGCATCGGGCCTGCGATGCTGAACTCGGTGTTCGCCACCGCCATGTCGACGATCCTGGTGTTGCTGCTCGGCGTGCCCGCGGCGTTCGCGCTGTCGCTGCGGCCGGTCCGCAAGACCTCGGACGCGTTGTTCTTCTTCATGAGCACCAAGATGCTGCCCGTGGTGGCGGCGATCCTGCCGCTGTACGTGATCGTGTCCAATCTGGGTCTACTGGACAACATCTGGGCTCTGGTCGTCCTCTACACGTCGATGAACCTGCCGATCGCCGTCTGGATGATGCGGTCGTTCTTCCTCGAGGTGCCGGGCGAACTCCTCGAGGCCGCCAGCCTGGACGGCGCCAGCCTGTGGCGATCGGTGCGCGAGGTCATCCTTCCGTTGGTCTCGCCCGGCATCGCGGCGACGGCGCTGATCTGCGTGATCTTCGCCTGGAACGAGTTCTTCCTCGCGGTGAACCTGACCGCGGTGAACGCTCAGACGATGCCGGTTTACCTCGTCGGCTTCATCGCCGGTGAGGGTCAGTACTGGGCCGTGTTGTCGGCGGCCGCAACCATGGCGGCACTGCCCGTGATCCTCTGCGGGTGGTTCGCCCAGAACAAGCTGGTGCGCGGGCTCTCGTTCGGCGCGATCAAGTAACCCCTCACTTCAAAGAGAACGGAGAAAACCATGGCTGCAATCACTTACAAGAACGCCTCGTGCATCTACGAGGGTTCCGACAAGCTCGCGGTCGACAACCTCAACCTCGACATCCAGGACGGCGAGTTCGTCGTCCTGGTCGGACCGTCCGGTTCGGGCAAGAGCACCGCGCTGCGCATGCTCGCCGGACTCGAGGACATCGACGAGGGCGCCATCGAGATCGGCGGCAAGGACATGACGGGCGTGCCGTCCAAGGACCGCGACATCGCGATGGTCTTCCAGAACTATGCGCTGTACCCGAACAAGACCGTCGCCGAGAACATGGGCTTCGCACTCAAGCTGCGGGGGGTGTCCGCCGACGGAGCGGCGCAAGAAGGTCGAGGACGCCGCCAAGATCCTCGACCTCACCGAGCACCTGGATCGCAAGCCCGCCAAGCTGTCCGGCGGTCAGCGGCAGCGCGTCGCGATGGGCCGCGCCATCGTGCGTGAGCCGCAGGTGTTCTGCATGGACGAGCCGCTGTCCAACCTGGACGCGAAACTGCGCGTGCAGACCCGCACCCAGATCGCCGCGCTGCAGCGGCGGCTGGGCACCACCACCGTCTACGTCACCCACGACCAGGTCGAGGCCATGACGATGGGGGACCGGGTGGCCGTGTTGCGCTTCGGGAAGCTGCAGCAGTTCGCCTCGCCCAACGAGCTGTACGACCGGCCGGCCAACGCGTTCGTCGCCGGCTTCATCGGATCGCCCGCGATGAATCTGCTGACGGCTCCCGTCGTCGCCGACGGTGTGCGAGATCAGTGAGGACTCCACGCTGCCGCTCGAGCGCGACCATCTGACCAAGCTGCAAGACGCAGGGGTCGACAAGGTCACGCTCGGCATCCGGCCCGAGGACCTCGAGGTGTCACCGGGCGGCGGCATCGACGTCGTCGATCGACCTCGTCGAGGACCTCGGCAGCGAGACCTACCTCTACACCCACGCGCACCCCGACGTGGAGTTGGTGGCGCGGTCGCTGTCGCGCACGCCGGTGAAGCTGGCCGACACCGTGCGAGTTGCGCATGAATCCGGAGGGCATGGTTCACCTGTTCCATCCCGGACAGCGGCGAGCGCATCAACTGAACATGCAGCGCCGCCGGAGTTCCGGCTCCGGCGCCGGCACCGACGGTCCGCGGCCTCGCTCGCGCTTGCCGTGGGACCGGCCGCTGTCGGAGTGGGTGGTCCCCGACGTCCCGCTTGCGCGACATCGCTGTCGGGATGAGCCGCCACCTGGTGAAGTTCGTCGACGCCGACGATGCGCTGTGGGCGGTCAAGGACATGCCGCCGCGGGTGGCCGTCAAGGAGTACGACGTGCTGCGGCAGCTCGAGGACATGGGGCTGCCCGCGGTGCGTCCGGCGGGCCTGGTGCTGCAGCCCGAGTTCGACACCGCGATCCTGGTCACCCGCTACCTCGAGGGGTCCTGGCAGTACCGCAGGCTGTTCATGCGCCTGCCGCCCGACCAGCCGAAGCACCGCGCGCGACTGCTGGACGCGATGGCGGGCCTGTTGGTGGAACTGCATCGCCACGGCGTCTTCTGGGGCGACTGTTCGTTGGCGAACACCTTGTTCTCGCGCGACGGGCAGCTTCTCGCGGCCTGGCTGGTCGACGCCGAGACCTCCGAGGTGCACCCGACGCTGAGCCGCGGGCAGCGTCAGCACGATCTCGACATCCTGGTGGAGAACGTCGCGGAGGGCCTGGTCGACCTCGCCGAGCGACTCGGCAGGCCCGAGGAGATGCACTCCACCCTGATCGCCGAAGCCGAACACGTCCAGGTGCGGTACGACACGCTCTGGGAAATCCTGCACGCCGAGCCGGTGTTCGGGTTCACCGACCGCTACCGCGTCGAAGGGACCATCCGGCGACTCAACGAACTCGGCTTCGCCGTCGACGAGGTATCCCTGCAGCCGGTCAGCGATGATCCCAGCCGACTCAAAATCCGTGTCGCCGTTGGTGATCGGCGCTACCACGCGCAACGTCTTCGGGAGCTCACCGGCTTGGACGTCGGAGAGGGACAGGCCGAGATCCTGCTCGGCGACCTACACGCCTATCAGGCGCAGCTGAGCCGCGAAGCGGGCCACGATGTCGACGAGTCGACTGCCGCCCGGCTGTGGGTCATGGAGGTGCTCACTCCGTACGAGAAGTTGGCGCACGATGTCGTCGGCAACAAGGGCACCGCGGTCCAGGCCTACTGCGACCTGCTCGAGGTGCGCTGGCTGCTGAGTGAACAGGCCGGCCACGACGTCGGCACCAACAAGGCGCTTGCGGCGTTGGCCCGGGGTGTCATCCCCACCGACTCCGCGGCGAAGATGGCGATCGCCGAAGTGCCGACCGCGCCGTTCGCGGTGCTGCGGGATGACGACTAGGTTCGATCATCGAAACCACTTGTGTAACAACAGTTTCAGTTATGCAGCAACGAGCGACAATCCTCAGAGAATTCTTCAGAAAAACGTCGCCGAATTCTTAAGGATCGAACATACGTTCGAGTCATGGGAGCGGACTCGGTGCAGGCGACGATCGCCGCGCTGCGCGCCGCGCACGACGAATTGGCCGCGTTGCCGATCGACGCCCTCACCAAGCTCGAGTTGGTCGAGGCGCTCGACGAACTCGAAACTGTCGCCTGCCAGTTGCCCACTCAGAGAGATCGCATGCTGGCCCGCCTGCAGGCCGAGACCACCGCGAAGGAGATGGGCGCCAAATCCTGGCGCGACGTGCTGGCGATTCGGTGGCGCATTTCCACCACCGAGGCCGGGCGCCGTCTCGACGAGGCAGCACAACTGGGACCACGCCGCACACTGACCGGCGAACCACTCGAGCCGGTGCTGCCCTGCACGGCGCTCGCCCAGGCCCACGGTCTGATCAACCGCGAACACGTCAAGGTTGTGCGTGAGGCGATGGAGCGCATCCCGATCGCGGTGGACCTCGTCACCCGCGATCAGATCGAAGCCGACCTGGTGCGCACCGCGATCGGGGTCGGACCGAAACAGCTCAAGGACAACGCCGACCGCACACTGTTCCTGCTCGACCAGGACGGACCCGAGCCCGACGACACCGAACGCGCGCGGCGCCGCGGTGTGTCGAGAGGACCACAGGGCCCCGACAAGATGACCCCGGTCAAGGCCAATCTCAGCCCCGAAGCGTGGGCGATCTACGAGGCGATCTTCGCCAAGTGGGCCGCACCCGGGATGTGCAATCCCGATGACGAGCATCCGTGCATTTCGGGAACTCCGTCACAAGAGCAGATCGACAGCGATCACCGGAGTTTGGCGCAGCGTCAGCACGATGCGCTCGTCGCGGTCGGGCGCAGTGTGCTGGAAAGCGGCGAGCTCGGTCAACACAACGGGCTGCCGACGTCGATCATCATCCGTACCACCTTGCAGGACTTGGAAAGCCGCGCCGGCGTCGGCGTCACCGGCGGGGGCACGGTGATCCCGATCGGCGACGTCATCCGAATGGCCGCTCACGCCAACCACTACCTCGCGGTCTTCGACAAGGCCACCGGGTCGGCGCTTGACCTCTTCCGGGCCCGCCGCGTCGCCTCCCCGGCGCAGCGGATCATGCTCATCGCCCGCGATGGGGGTTGCACCAAACCTTGCTGCACCGTGGGTGCTTACGGCAGCCAGGTCCACCACGCGGCCCGCGATTGGGCCGACGACGGGCAGACCAACGTCGACGAACTCGGTCTGGCGTGCGGGCCCGACAACCGGATGGTCGGTCCCGACGGCTGGACCACCCGGATCAACGAACGCAACGAGGTCGAGTGGATTCCACCGCCAGACCTCGACACCGGCCAGGCCCGAGTCAACGACTACCACCGTCCCGAGCGACTACTTCGACCACCCGACGACGAACCGGGCGGCCCAAAACCCAACGCGGCCTGACGGCAGGTGTGCGCGGTGACGCTAGCCTGGCAGCAAGGTCACCTTTACGGATTCGGTACCGCGACCGACCATTTCGATCCCTCCGCGGAACTCGTGCAGCGGAAGCTGATGGCTGCAGATCCGATCCAGCGGCAGAGTGTTGGCTTCGATCATTGCGATGGCAGTCGGCCAGCAGTAGGGGCCAAGATGTGCACCGAGGACGTCGAGTTCCTTGACGTCGCTGATGATGGTCCAGTCGACGGTCACCGGCGCGGAGAACACCCCGTACTCGACGTAGCGCCCCAACTTGCGTAGTAGGCCGAGGCCCTGAGGCACAGCCGACGGGTGCCCGGTGGCGTCGAGGTAGACGTCGGCCCCGTAGCCCTCGGTGAGGTCGCGAACCACAGCATCCGCGTCGTCGGTACCGATGTTGATGGTGATGTCGGCGCCGCATTCGGTCGCGAGGTCGAGTTTCGCCGGCACGTGATCGAGCGCGATAACGTGGGCCGGACTCTTCGCCCGTGCGCCTGCGATCATGCCCAAACCGATTGGCCCGCAACCGGCGACGACCACGACGTCGCCGAACTCGATTCGGGCCCGCTCGACGGCGTGCAGCGCGCACGATAGTGGTTCGGCGAAGGCCGCGTGTGCGGCGGGAACGTCGTGGGACACTTTGTGCACGATGGCGTCTGCGGGGAATATCATGTACTCCGCCATGGCCCCGTTGACGACACGTCGAAACCCGAAAATGTTGTGCGGAGCGCACATCCAGTATTGACCGCGTCGACAGAATCGACACTTCCAACACGGCACGATCTGTTCGGCGACCACGCGGTCGCCGGTGTCCACGCTCCACCGCTGCCGGCCTAAGTCGTCAATGGCGACGATCTCGCCGACGAACTCGTGCCCAGGGGTGGCGAGCAGGTCCACATTCGGCGGGACCGGTCCATCGCCCCAGTACATCGGCGCCCCGTGAAAGCACTTGAGGTCGCTGGCGCAGATACCGACGGCCTGGACCTTGACCAACGCTTCGCCGGGACCCGGGACTGGCACGGGTACCACTTCGAGTCGGTAGTCCTCACGGCCGTGGATCACCACCGCTTGCATCGTCGGGTTCACGTGAAGCTCCGTTCCCGTTCGTGCAGTGGATGTTTCGGGTCGATGGAGTCGGTCACGGTGACGGCAACCGAACGTCCACCCGGCGAGAACAAGGTTCCCTCGTGCTGGACGGCAGCGGCGCCCCACTGAAGGGCAGTCGCCAGCGCGTCGGTGCGGCTCCGTCGACTGCTGAGGTAACCCGCGAGCATTGCGTCACCGGCACCAACGGTACTCACGACTCTGTCCACCGCAGCGTGGCCCCACAACGTGCCGTCGTCATCGACGAGGACGGCACCGTCGCTGCCCAAACTGGCCAGCACGGTACGCGCACCGTGCGTCCTGACCTCCTGGGCGGCATCGATGACGTCGCCGAGCGTGCGCGAGACCCGGCCTGTCAGTTCGGCCAGTTCGTGCACATTGGGCTTCACCAGATCCGGCTGCCCGGACAGGCTGTAGGCGAGGGGGGCCCCGGAGGTGTCGACGGCGACGAATACGCCGCGCTGACGGGCTAATTCGACAACTTCGCGGTACCAGTCGGTGGGCAGGCCGGAAGGCAGGCTTCCTGCGCACACCAGCCCGGTGGCGGCATTCAGGTGGGTCACCACCGCAGCGAGTAGGCGGTCGCTTTCCTGGCCGCTCAGCAGCGGACCCGCCTCGTTGATCTTGGTGACGGTGCCATCGGGTTGGGTCAGGCTGATGTTGCTGCGGATCTCACCGTCTATAGGCACCACAACGGTGTCCAGGCCCGCGGCGCCGAGCATCTGCCGCAACTGCGCGCCGACCGGTCCGCCGGCCGTTACGATCGCGCGCACCGGCACGCCGTGCGCGTGCAGTGCGAGTGCCACGTTGACACCCTTGCCGCTCGGTTCGCTCCGGCTCCGGTCGCTGCGGTTGACCGATCCCAATGCGATGTCGGTGAGGAAGACCGTGCGGTCCACACTTGGATTGGGGGTGAGGGTAATGATCATGCGCGCTCCACATCGATTCCGGCGCTGCACAGTTGAGCGAATCGCTCATCGGTGAGGCCAGCGTCGCTGATCAGAACGTCGATGTCAGCCAGATCGCCGTGCTTGGTGCCTTTGACGACACCGAACTTGCTGTGGTCGGCCAGAAGCACCCGTTTGGCCGCGCAGCCGAGCATCAGGCGCTTGACAGCCGCTTCGGCCGGGTCGGGTGTGGTGAGCCCACGGGTCATCGAAATGCCGTTGGTGCCGAGGAATGCGACATCGACGTTGAGCTCCGCGAGCGCACGCGCGGCCCAATCGCCCACTTCGGCAAAGGTCTTGTTGCGCAACCGACCACCGAGGGTGAAGACGGTCAGTCGAGGCCGGGTCAATAGCGAGATCGCCAGCGGAACGGTGTTGGTGTAGACGTCAAGATCACGGTCGCCGGGAAACATCTCGACCAGCTGTCGCCGTGGTCGACCCGGCGTCCAGAAACACCGACCCCTCCTGCGGCAGGTGCGCGAGTGCCGCCTGCGCGATGCGGGCCTTCTCGGCCGCGAACTCGGTCCTGGTCTCCACCCCGGGTTCGAACGCCAACGATCTGAACCGGCACCGCGCCACCGTGCACCCTGCGCAGTAGGCCCTGGCGTTCGAGCGCGATGAGATCCTTCCGAATCGTCTCACCGGTGACACCGAGCTCGTCTGCGACCTCCGCCGCGTCGACGCGGCCGTCGCCGCGCAGCCGATCGATGATGTGGTTCTTGCGTTGGTCGGCGTACGGGGTTCGCGCATCGTTGGTTTCGGTCATTGCACTGGCGACCGGGATGTCTGTCGGGTGCGGACGCACCCGCGGCGCGGGCGGCCAGGAGTGCGGCGCCGCGGGCTCCGGCTTCGTTGACGTCGGCCCTGACGAGTTCACCGAAACGACGCGTCTTGGCGGCGATAAGACCTTCACTGCGGGACCATCCGCCGGTGACGACCAGAGTCCGGTGTGGTCCGCTTACTGAGCTCATCGCGTCATGGATCTCGGCCGCCTGGTCGGTAACCGCTTCGATCGCCGCTCGCCACACATGCGCCGGTCCGTCGCCGTCGGCGATACCGACTATGTCTAGCTTCCCGAATGCCGGTGCGACTATGCGCATCTCGGGCGCGGGTAGCGCAATGGCCTCGGCGTCCAGGGCGGGCAGGTCGCTTCTGGTCTTGCCGAGAAGCGCGAGAACCCGCTGCAGCGCAAGCCCACCCTGTGTCGCGCCGAGCAGGCACCAGCTGTCGGCGACGGCGTGCCATCCGGTGGTGATGCCGCGCTCTGCGAGTTCGGCGACCACGAGCGGGGACAGTCCCGGCGCGATAGTCCGCACCAGCGCTTCGGCGGTGCCGCAGGAGTCCAATTCGTCGCCGGGCCCGTCGGCGCCCGCGCCGATGACTGCGGCCTGGTGATCGTGGCCGGCGACGGTGAGCACCGCTCCGGTGAGTCGCGGTATCCCGACCTCGGCGCTGACATGGCCCAGCGCAGTGCCCGCGGTGACGAGCGGCGGCATCAGCGCCGCGCCGGCGCCTGACCACTCGAGAGTCTCGTCCCACCACGTGCGCTCGGCCAACCGTAGCCAGCCCGTCCGCGACGCCAGGGACTGTTCCGTTGCCTCGTCGCCGCCGAGCCCACGGACGATCCACTCGGCGACGTTCAGCCGGCGGACCGCATCGCGTGCGGACGGCACGTTGTCCAACAGCCACCGGTGCTTTGTCAGTGACCACTGCTGCCGGAAAGGCAGCCCCGTCGTCGCCGAGAAGTCATGCGGGCGGACGACGTTGCCCAACTCTGCGAGCTCAGCACGATCACGGGTGTCGTGCCAGGCGATCACCGGCGCGACAGGCTCGCCGCGCCGATCGAGCAGGACGCCCGACTCGGCGAGGCTCGCCACTCCCAGGCCGGCGATCGGTCCGGGCGGGCAGTCTGCCAACGCCTCCGCCACCGCGGCCTTCGCCGAATCGAGCAGCGCCAGGGCGTCCAGCTCGGCACCCGAGCCGGTGAGAGTCCACGGCGTGTCCGCCCGCCCGGAACCGACGGGATCGCCGGCCTCTGTGAACACCACTGCCTTGCTGGTGGTGGTCCCGACGTCGAGGCCGACGTAGAGCAGGTTGCGCATCTCGACCTCTCGCTGAGGCTTGTCTAATTGGAAGTCGATGTATATCGTTGCGTTTCGTTGGAGTCCTGTCAAGCGACGCCAGCTGCTACTTGTTGAGAGGAATCCGATGCCACTCGCCCGAACCGCCGATCTCGTTGGTTCCGCCTACCGCGCGGGAACAGGAGTGTTGGCCTTCAACATCATCACTCTCGAGCACGCCGAAGCCATCGTCGCCGGCGCGGAACGGGCAGGTAGTCCCGTCATCCTGCAGATCAGTGAGAACACCGTGAAGTTTCACCGCGGCCGACTTCACCCCATTGCGGCCGCCACCACCGCGGTCGCCGCGCACTCGACGATCGCCGCATCGGTGCATCTCGACCACGTCGAAGATTCAGAGTTGCTGCAGGCGATCGCTGAAACAGGCTCCAGTTCAGCGATGTTCGACGCCTCGAAGCGCGAGTACACCGAGAATGTCGCCGCCACTAAGGCCGCAGCGGAGTGGGCCCATGAACGCGGGCTGTTCATGGAAGCAGAACTCGGCGAAGTCGGCGGCAAGGACGGAGCACATGCCCCGGGGGTACGCACCGATCCCACGGAAGCGGTGGATTTCGTCAGGGCCACCGGGGTCGACGCATTGGCCGTGGCCGTCGGAAGCTCGCATGCGATGTCTGCGCGCACAGCGTCATTGGATTTCGAACTGATCGCTCGGCTGCGTTCGGTGGTACCGGTCCCGCTCGTGCTGCACGGGTCGTCGGGTGTCACCGACGAGGACCTGCGCAAGGCGGTTGTCGCCGGTATCACCAAGATCAATGTCGGTACATTGCTCAATGTCCACTTCACCAAGGCCGTGCGCGGGTGTCTGGCATCCGATGGGGCGGTGTCGGATCCGCGCCGCTACCTAGCGCCTGCGCGGGAGGCCGTCGCCGAGGCGGTGGCCGCGTTGATCGCAGCCGTTAATTGAGAACTCAGCCGTCGCGCGGGACGCGAATGCCGTACTGACCGATCTTGCGGTACAGCGTTGCCCGGCTCATCCCGAGATCTCGCGCGGCATCGTGCATGGTGATTCCGCTGGCCGAAAGCACCCTGATGATCTCGCCACGCTCGAAGGCTTCGATGCGGGACAGATGACGCGAGCTTCCGGCGAGAACCTCGGAGGGCAGGCCACCGACATCGACGATGTCACTGCGGTTGGCCGCATGCGACACCACGCGTGCGAGTTGATCGACATTGCCCGGCCAGCCATAGCCCAGCAGAGCACGCGATGCGGCAGGGCTGAAAACGACATCGCGACCACGCGCACGCCTGGCGATGTGAGCGGCGAGCGGCAGGACGTCATCGGGCCGTTCGCGTAGGGGCGCGACCTCAACGACCGTGTCGACCAATCCGGCCAGCGACGGCGGGATGTCCTCGAGCCGCTCGGCCGTCAGCGCGAACGGCAGCGTCGACGCGCCGCGACAACGACTGACCAGATCCCGTAGCTGGCCTGCGGCCCAGGCGGGCAGCATGTCCACATCGCGGACGATGACCGCGGTGTGGGACTTGCCCAGCTCGGGGGTCCACAGATCCAGCCAGGTCGACAGGTCCGTCGGCGCCGGTGCGCTGGCCGACAGGATGCGGTCGCGCGGATAGGCATGCCGTGCCGCCTGGGCGAGCATGGTCGACCGGCCTGCACCCGGCTCGCCGATCGCGGCGACGATCTTGCCGTCCGCAATACGCCGACTCGGCGCGGGCCACCGCGTCGTTCCAGGTTGCCGACAGTGAGTGCAGTGTCCCGGCGCCGGGTTCCAGCCGCGGAACCTCGACGCGGAATACCTGGCCGCGCGGCGTCTGTCGCGGGCTGTCGGCCGTTCGACCTGGCGAGCATCAGCGCCGAGGTGTTGCTGGCCGCCGACCGCGCCAGCGCGAGCAGCAGATCGCTGGATGACTGCGACCAGGTGGTGAGGTTGACGCCGCCCTCGAGTCGTCCCGACGGTTGCATCGAGAACCGGCACCGCCGCGCAGGTGAACGTGCACAGGCTCAGCGCGTAGTGCTGATCCGCGCGCACCAGCGTCGGCGCGCGGTCGGCCAGCGCCAGCCCAAGCCCGTTGGTGCCCACCTCGCGCTCGGAGTAGGCGAATCCCGGGCGCCAGGTGCACGTCGTCGAGCGCCCGCAGCAGGCTGTGGTCGCCGCTCATCCGGCTGAGCACCACACCGTCGGCGTCGGTGAGCATCATGCTGACCGGCTCGTTGGCCAGCGTGCGGTGCAGATCGAGCAGCACCTCGTTGCCGCACTGGAAGAACAGCGAGCCGAGGTCGTCGGTGCCGGTGAAGACGGGTTCCACGCTGTCCTGCGGGACGCCGTACTCCTCGCTGCGCTGCCAGGACGCCAACAGCCGACGGGGCACGGCTGATGCCTCGGGGTTCTGCAGCTGTCGCTCCGCTCCGGGAAGTCGTCCGACACTGTGATCCACGTTACAAGCAGCCGTCTCAGATTGAGACGGTCGCGGGGTCTCCAAGCGCACCGACCCGGCCATAGGCTCCGGTCAGGTGGTGTGACAGCCCTCACACCACGCCCTTTTCTCGGAGGAGACCGCCTCATGTACCGCAAGGACGACACAAGCTATTTCATCGTCGACGCCCACGTCGCACTGTGGGACGCGCGTCCGGAGAATCAGCGCAACATCCACGGCAAGCAGTTCATCGACTGCTTCTACGACTACCACCGCAATCTGTCGCCGGAGTCCGAGGTCTGGGACTACGAGGACTACCTGTATCAGGGCGGCGACCGGCTGATGAAGGACCTGTTCACCGATGGCTACGTCGACCACGCGATCTTCCAGCCCGCCGCGCTCGGCGAGTTCTACTACAAGGGATTCGGCCAGACCGACGAGGCGTCCGAGCTCGCCAAGGCGCACCCGGACAAGCTGACCTACAACCACTACTTCGACCCGCGCAACGGCGAGGCAGGCCTCGACCAGTTCCGCGAGGACGCGAACAAGTTCGGCCTCAAGGGCGTCAAGCTCTACACCGCAGAGTGGCACGGCGAGTCCCGTGGCTGGCGGCTCGATGACCCGTGGGCGTACCGCTACTTCGAGGCGTGCCGCGAACTCGGCGTCACCAACATCCACGTGCACAAGGGCCCGACGATCCGGCCGCTGGACCGTGACGCGTTCGACGTGGCCGACGTCGACCATGTGGCATCGGACTTCACCGATCTGAACTTCATCGTCGAGCACTGCGGTCTTCCGAGGCTCGAGGACTTCTGCTGGATCGCCACCCAGGAGCCCAACGTGCACGCGGGCCTGGCCGTCGCGATGCCGTTCATCCATACCCGGCCGAAATACTTCGGGCAGATCATGGGCGAGCTTCTGTACTGGATCGGCGAGGACCGCATCCAATTCTCGTCGGACTATGCGATCTGGACGCCGCGGTGGTTGATCGAGAAGTTCGTCGACTTCCAGATCCCTGCGGAGCTATCCGAGTACGCGCCGATCACCACCGACCAGAAGAAGAAGATCCTCGGGTTGAACGCCGCGAAGATGTACGACATCGCGGTACCCGCCGACCTGCAGCTCGCGGACGCGGACGAGCCCGCGGTCGGCCCGCGCGGCGCCGATGATCTGGTCGGTGCGTGACGTGGACAGGGATTCTGTTTACGGCGCTCTCGACGCCGTCATCGATCCTGAGCTCGATGAGCCCATCACCGATCTCGGGTTCGTGCACTCGGTGGACGTCACACCCGAGGGTGATGTCGAGGTCCACCTCCGGCTGCCGACGTCGTTCTGCGCGCCCAACTTCGCCTACTTGATGGCCTCGGACGCCAAAGATGTTCTGGTGGCGCTGGATTGGACCCGGGACGTGACCGTCGAACTCGACGACCACCACGACTCCGACATCATCAACGCGGGCCTGGCCGCCGACGCCGGCTACCGCGGCACCTTCCGCCACGAGGCCGAGGAGGACCTCGATGAGCTGCGGGTGACCTTCCAGCGCAAGGCGCACACCGCGGCGATGGAGCGCTGCCTGACAGCGCTGCTTCGTGCCGGCACCGGACCGCGATGTCGACGTCGTTGGGGCAAGTGCTGCTCGGCGAATTGCCGTACGACTCCACCACACGGGCATTGCTGCGACGCCGAGTCGCCATCGGACTGTCCATCGACGGCGACGCGTTGGTGATGGTCGACCACCGTGGCGTCGGCTATGCAGCCGATGACGTCCCGATGGCCCTGCGCCGCGCCAGATCCACCCGCATCTCGATCGACGGCAACGCCCACTTCTGCCGGGGACTGCTGCGCACCCGCTACCCCGACTCACCTCAAACTCAGCAACTGACACTCGTTGGAAGGGAAGCACATTCATGAGCACCATGCGCGCCGTCCAGGTCGTCGGCTACCACCAGAACCTCGAGATGAAGGAGGTGCCGGTGCCCAAGCCGACGGCGCCGTTCGACGTCATCGTCAAGATCGGCGGTGCGGGTGTGTGCCGCACCGATCTCCACATCCTCGAGGGCCAGTGGGAGGAGAAGTCCCAGCCCGAGCTGCCCTACACGATCGGACACGAGAACGCCGGCTGGGTCGAGGCCGTCGGGTCGGCCGTCACCAACGTGTCGGAGGGCGACAAGGTCATCGTGCACCCGCTGATCACCTGCGGGCTGTGCCGAGCCTGCCGCTCCGGCGACGACGTGCACTGCGAGGCAAACGCAATTCCCGGGTATCGACACCAACGGCGGCTACGCCGAGTACCTCAAGACGTCGGCGCGCAGCGTGGTCAAGATCGACGACTCGCTGGAGCCCTCCGACGTCGCCGCGCTCGCCGATGCCGGCCTCACCGCCTATCACGCGGCCGCCAAGGCGGCCAGGCGCCTGACCCCGCGGGACCGGTGCGTGGTCATCGGCGCCGGCGGGCTGGGACACATCGGCATTCAGGTGCTGAAGGCGCTGTCACCGGCCGAGCTGATCGTCGTCGACCGCAACCCCGACGCGCTCAAGCTCGCGGAGGCGATCGGCGCTGACCACGGCGTCGTCGCCGACGGCACCCAGGTCGAACAGGTGCTCGAGCTCACCGACGGCAACGGGGCCGAGACGGTGGTCGACTTCGTCGGCGAGGGCGGCGCCACCGGTGAGGGCATCGCCATGCTTCGCAGGGCAGGCGACTATCACGTCGTTGGCTACGGCGAGAACATCAACGTGCCGACCATCGACATCATCTCCACCGAGATCAACTTCATCGGCAACCTCGTCGGCACGTACAACGACCTGTGCGACCTGATGGCGCTCGCCGCCCGCGGCGCGGTCAATCTGCACACGCAGAAGTACACTCTCGACGACTTCCAGTCCGCCATCGACGATCTGGATGCGGGCAACGTCCGCGGCCGCGCGATCCTGACCCCGTAAGAGAGGATGTCTGCTGTGATTTTCATCGTCGTGAAGTTCAAGCCGAAGCCGGAGTACGTCGAAAACTTCCCCGACGTGGTGGCCGAGTTCACCAGGGCCACCCGCAACGAGCCGGGCAACATGTGGTTCGACTGGTCGCGCAGCCTCGAGGATCCGTCGGAATATGTTCTGGTGGAAGGGTTCCGCGACGGGGATGCGGGCAAGGAACACGTCACCAGCGAGCACTTCAAGAAGTTCCTCGCCGAGATGCCCGAGAAGCTGGCGTCGACGCCGCTCATCATCAGTCAGACGATCGATGCAACCGGCTGGTCCGAGATGGGCGAGATGACCGTCTAGCCTCCGCCGACCACCGGCACGTCGTCGGGGGTCAGACCGCTCGTCAGATTGGGGCTCGTACCGGTTCCCTCGTGCGTGAAGACCTGGTGCGCCATGGTCCGGCAGTTGTTGTCCATCGGCGTCTGGTCGCCCGAGCAGTACGGGACGAGGTCCTGCGGGTCTGCGCCCGCTTGCGGGGCCGCCATCAGGACGGCCGCCGACCGCGAACAGGCACGCCGTGATGATTCTCGTCATAGTTCAACGCTACGCCGGGTAATACCGTGTTGTGGTGGATCAATACGGTCGGGTGAAGCTGACCAACCCGGACAAGGTGCTGTACCCGGCCACGGGTACCACCAAGGCCGAGGTCTTTGACTACTACATCGACATCGCAGGGGCGATGCTGCCGCACATCGCAGGCCGGGCGGTCACGCGCAAACGCTGGCCCAACGGCGTCGACGAGCCGGCGTTCTTCGAGAAGCAGCTCGCGTCGTCCGCGCCCGACTGGCTGGACCGCGGCGTCCATCACCCACAGGTCGGGCACCACGACGTATCCGATCATCGACACCGTGCGAAGGGCTGGCGTGGATCGCGCAGCAGGCGTCGCTGGAAGTGCATGTGCCGCAGTGGCGGTTCGTCGGGATCGCACGGAGAGCCAGCGGATCCGGGCTGGCCACCCGCATCGTGTTCGACCTCGACCCCGGCGACGACGTCACGTTCCGCCAGCTCTGCGAGGTGGCCCATGAGGTACGCGATTTCATCACCGACATCGGGCTGACGACGTACCCGCTGACCAGCGGCAGCAAGGGCCTGCACCTGTACGTCCCGCTGGCCGAGCCGGTGAGTTCGCGCGGCGCGTCGGTGCTGGCGAAGCGCATCGCCCAGCAGCTCGAGAAGACGATGCCCAAGCAGGTCACCGCGACGATGACCAAGAGCCTGCGCGCAGGCAAGGTGTTCCTCGACTGGAGCCAGAACAGTTCGGCGAAGACCACGATCGCGCCGTATTCGATGCGCGGACGCGAACGATCCGACCGTCGCGGCGCCGCGCACGTGGGAGGAGATCGAAGACCCCGACCTTCGGCACCTGCGCTTCGACGAGGTGCTCGAGCGGGTCGAGCGCGGACGGCGATCTGCTCGGCCGGGCTCGACGAAGACGTCGCCGCTGCCGGACAAACTCACGACCTACCGCAGCATGCGCGACGCGGGCAAGACGCCGGAACCCGTGCCGCAGCAAGGCGCCGGACGGCGGGCAACGACGACACGTTCGTCATCCAGGAACACCACGCCCGACGGCTGCACTACGACTTCCGGCTCGAGCGCGACGGCGTGCTGGTGTCGTGGGCGGTGCCGAAGAACCTGCCCGAGACCACGTCGGTCAACCACCTCGCCGTGCACACCGAGGACCATCCGCTGGAGTACGCGCACGTTCGAGGGCTCGATCCCCAAGGGCGAGTACGGCGGCGGCAAGGTCATCGTCTGGGACTCCGGCACCTACGAGACCGAGAAGTTCAACGACAACCCGCCCGACGGGCCCGACGAAGGGCGGCGAGGTGATCGTCACCCTGCACGGCGCAAGGTTCGCGGCCGCTACGCGCTGATCCAGACCGACGGCAAGAACTGGCTGGCGCACCGGATGAAGGAGCAGCAGCAGCCCACGCGCAGGACGATCTCGCACCGATGCTGGCCACCGCACGGGTCGGTGGCGAAGCTCAAGCAGGCGCAGTGGGCGTTCGAGGGCAAGTGGGACGGCTACCGGCTGCTGGTCGACGCCGACCACGGCGCGCTGAATCTGCGTTCGCGCAGCGGCCGCGACGTCACCGACGAGTATCCCGCAACTCGAGGCGCTGGCCGCCGATCTCGCCGACCATCACGTCATCCTCGACGGCGAGGTCGGTCGCGCTCGACGAGGCCGGGCGTGCCGAGCTTCGGCGAGATGCAGAACCGGGCGCGCTCCACCCGAGTCGAGTTCTGGGCGTTCGACATCCTGCAGCTCGACGGCCGATCGCTGTTGCGCGCCAAGTACTCCGACCGCCGCCGGATGCTCGAGGCGCTGGCCGACGGCGGCGGGCTGATCGTGCCCGACCAGCTGCCCGGCGACGGGCCCGAGGCGCTGGAGTATGCGCGCGAAGCAGCGGTGGGAGGGCGTGGTCGCCAAGAAGCGCGACTCCACCTACCAGCCGGGCCGGCGCTCGTCGTCGTGGATCAAGGACAAGATCTGGAGCACCCAGGAAGTCGTGATCGGCGGATGGCGGGCAGGTGAGGGCGGCCGCACCAGCGGCATCGGCGCGCTGCTGCTCGGGGTTCCCGGCCGACGGCGGTCTGCACTTCGTCGGGCGCGTCGGCACCGGCTTCACCGAGAAGGACCTGGCGAAGCTCAAGAAGACGCTGGCGCCGTTGCAGACCGACGAATCACCTTTCACCGCAAGGCTTTCCACGCCCGACGCCAAGGGCGTGACGTTCGTCCGGCCGGAGCTGGTCGGCGAGGTGCGCTACAGCGAGCGGACGTCCGACGGCCGGCTGCGCCAGCCGAGTTGGCGGGGGATGCGGCCGGACAAGACGCCCGACGAGGTTGTCTGGGAGTGATCCGTGTACACCCACCTGTTCGCCCTCAATCCTGGCCGCCAGTTGATCGTGAAGGTCGACGTCTCCGACGGCAGTGTCAGCGACTTCGTCACCGGAGTATCTGCCTATCCCGACGGGATCGTCGTAGACCGGCACCGCGGCGTCGTCTACTGGACCAATATGGGCGCACCGACACTGCCCGGCGACCATTTGCCGCAACAAGAAGGCGACCTCGACTTCTACCACCCGAATGGCTCGATCGAGCGCGTCGCGCTGGACGGGTCGAAGCGCGAATACCTCGTGCCCGAAGGTGGTTTGGTTACCGGCAAGCAGCTGGCTGGGGCGTGGAGGCGAGACCGGCTGTACTGGTCAGACCGGGAAGGTACTGCCGTGCGAAGCCTCTCCTTGCAGAGCCTCGAGCTGCGCGACGAGGTCGTGGTCGCGAAAACCGCGCACGACCGCCATGTGGTGCGCAATCAGTGCGTGGGCGTGGCTGTCGACGAGCGCAACGGATATCTGTACTGGACACAAAAGGGCCCGTCTGATGGCGGCGATGGCCGAATCTTCCGTGCGGCCTTGACTATTCCTAGTGGGCAGCGCGCGGATCGGCGGGATGTCGAGGAACTGTGGTCGCGGTTTACCTGAGCCGATAGATCTCGAATTGGACCTTGAAGCCGGGGTGCTGTACTGGACCGACCGTGGCGCGCCGCCGAGCGGTAACACCTTGAACCGGGCCGACGTCCCCGCCGCGGGGCAAGTGGGCGGTGCCGTGGAGATCCTGTCCGCCGATTTCCACGAGGCGATCGGCTTGGCGTTGGACGCCGACGCCGGCGTTGCCTACGTCAGCGATCTGTCCGGTGAGATCCGCGCGGTCGGTCTCGATGGCCGCGCCCAGCGCACGGTGGCTGAGATACCGGGTGGGGTGACCGGAATCGCCGGAATCTGACAGCCGTTCATACCGTGGAGCCGGAAGCGGCGACCGCTTCCTGTAGACCCCGGGTGGCCAGTTCGTCGGCCAACTCGTTGTCGGCCACACCCGAGTGCCCTTTCACCCAGAACCACTCGACTTGGTGTCGCGCGCAGGCCATTTGGAGCCGCTGCCAGAGGTCGACGTTCTTCACCGGCTGCTTCGCGGCGGTCTTCCACCCGTTGCGTTCCCAGCCGAGCACCCACTTGGTGATGCCGTTTCGGACATAGGTGCTGTCGGTGTAGAGGTGCACCACCACGGGTCTGGTGAGCGCCTCCAGCGCCATGATCGGCGCGGTCAACTCCATCCGGTTGTTGCTGGTCTCGCCTGACTCGCCACCGCACATCTCGCGGACGTGCTCACGCAGGCGCAGTACCGCCCCCCAGCCGCCGGGCCCGGGGTTGGGTCTGCACCCGCCGTCGGTGTGAATGACCACAACCTCCTCGCCCATGGGCAGAGGATAGGCACTGCGCCGAGTGTCGGCTCAACGACGCGCGGGTGCCGAGATCATCGCCGTCGGTACCGACATCCCGAACTCGTGATGCCTGAGCGTGGTGATCCGGCGGCCGGGCTGCACCGCGTCCTTGACCGGTGTCGTGCGGTCACCGAAGAAGCCGGCAGTCACGTCGATGTCCGTCGACGACGTACGTGATCCCCCAAAGAGTGGACGGTCCCTCGCCCGCCGTCTCCGGCGAACCGACGACCTCGATGATGACCTCCCCGAACCGGAAGAAGATCTGGCGGATCGGTCGTCCGCCGAGTTCGCCGTCCCGTTCCCGGCGCGGATGTACACCGATGGCTGCCAGCGACTCGACGGTCCGACCCAGGTCGGGTGACAGCAGCACGGCGTGGTCGATTGCGATGCACGCCGTTCGGGTGCGTGGCCGCGGTCGCGGGTACGGCATTCGACCGCGCGGTCCGATGTCGCCGCCGGGGCGGCTCCGGTCCGATGTCGCCGCCGGGGCGGCTCCGTGTCGTCGGGACGCCGTCGAGGTCCTCGACCGAGGCGTCCGGTGGCAGACCGCGCAACGACCACCCGACGATGCCGCTGCCGCGCCCACGGCCGAGCAGCCGGATGCCGACGCCGCCGACCCGACAGACGTCATCGGAGTCGACGCTGAAACCCGCGCGGGCCCATGAGTCCGCCGGATCAGCGACCTGGAACTCGTCGACGGTGACGGTCATCCATCGATTGTCGCTGCTGTTATGTCAACGAATGGTGATTTATCGATGGCCGGGACGGTTCGCCGGCGGGGAATGGTGCAATGGGACGCGCCACGCCAACTATCAGGAAGGCACCACATGTGCACCCGAGTGCTGTGGAACACCACCGCCGATCACGTCATGACCGGGCGCACCATGGACTGGCCGGAGTCGACGGACCCGACGATCGTCGCGTTCCCGCGCGGCCGTGAACGAGATGGCGGCAGGCTCGGCGACAGCCGTTGCCATTCCGGACAATCCGCTGACCTGGACGAGCACCTACGCCAGCCTCGTGACCCTCGTCTACGGGATCGGCACAGCAGACGGGTTCAACGAGGCGGGCCTTGCGATGCATGCGCTCTACCTGCAGTCGACCGACGTGGGTGCTCGCGATTCGCGCCGCCCCGGAATCCAGATGGCGTTGGTCGGCCAGTATCTGCTCGACCGGGCGGGCAGCGTTGCCGAGGCGCTGGCGTTGCTCGATACCTTTCAATCGGTGATGGTGACCGCGCGGGGCCATGCGGCGACGCTGCACTTCGCGCTCGAGGATTCAACCGGCGACTCGGCGATCATCGAATTCGCCGGAGGCGAGCCGGTTGTCCATCACGGTCGCCAGTTCACGATCATGACCAACGATCCCACTTACGATGAGCAACTGGCATTGCTTGCGCAGCAGGACTTTTCGCATCCGAGCTGTGAGATGCCGCTACCCGGAAACGTCAATGCGATCGATCGGTTCCAGCGGGCGACGTACTTCGCGGCACTGCTGCCGGAGTCCGGCGGATGCCCGGCAGGGCCTGGCGGGCGTGATGGCGATCATGCGAAACGTCTCGGTGCCGTTCGGTGCGCCCTATGCCGAGTTCGGTGTGTACAACACCGAGTATCGGACCGTGATCGATCTCAAGGACAAGCTGTACCTGTTCGAGCTCAGCACGAGCCCGAACGTGATCTGGGTCGATTTCGACCAACTCAAGCTGACCGATCGGTCGGGCCCGCTGGAGATCAACCCCTATGACTCGACGCCTGGTCGGCGACGTCACGGACCGATTTCGGCCCAGTTCGGTGCCGTTCTAGCGTTTGTGCCGCCTTTGCTAGGTACCTTTAGAGCGAAGTATTCGCATTTCACCGGAGGGCGATTGGCACCATGGCGGGCGGGATAGCGGCTGAGTTGGCAGCCGCCGGGTTCGCGGAAGCGGTCGAAGTCGGCCGGGGCGGCGGCGGGGTCGTCTACCGCTGCCAGCAGAAGTCTCTCGGGCGAAGCGTCGCCATCAAGGTGCTTGCCTCCGATCTCGACGACGACGACCGGGAACGTTTCCTGCGTGAGGGCTATGCGATGGGAGCGCTTTCCGGCCACCCGAACATCGTGAACATCCTGCAGGTCGGCGTGACCGAGAACGGCCGGCCGTTCATCGTGATGCCTTACCACGCAAGGGGTTCCCTCGCGGATCGGGTCCGCCGGGAGGGCCGGATCGCGTGGCCCGAGGCGCTGCGCATCGGGGTGAAGTTGTGCGGGGCGCTGGAAACCGCGCACCGGACGGGAACACTGCACCGCGATATCAAGCCCGCGAATGTGCTCGTCAACGATTACGGCGAACCGCAACTCAGCGACTTCGGGACCGCGCGCATCGCCGGTGGATACAAAACGCGTGACCGGGTTCTTCACCGGCACCCTGTCCTACACCGCGCCCGAGGTGCTCGGCGGCAACCCGCCGACGGTCGCGGCCGACGTGTACTCCCTCGGCGCGACGATCTACGCGCTGATCGCCGGGGCTCCGCCGCACGAGCGCAAGGCCGACGAGGATCTGATCGCGCACTACCTGCGCATCACCTCGACGCCGGTGCCGGACCTGCGTCCGCAGGGAATCCCGACCGATGTGTGCGCGGCGATCGAGAAGGCGATGTCGCAGGAGCCGGCGCGAACGCCAGGCGTCGGTGGCGGAGTTCGGCCGCGAATTGCAATTGGCGCAGCGGCACAACGGATTGACCGGCGGATCCGATGGCGCTCAGCGAGCCCGGCGGTCAGCCGGAGCAGACGGGAGGCACGCAGGCGCTCCCAGCGATAACGCCGTCGGAGCCTTTCGGTCAGCCCGATTCATCCGGCCCGGTTCCGTCTCGGCGGGCCCGCCAACAGCGGCAACCCCGCCGCCGGTCCGCGGACATGTTCGCGCATACCGCGTCGGTCAGCCAATCGAGCCTGCCGTGGGCAGGTGCCGCCGACGTCCAACCGCCGCGGCGAAGCCCGCCACCGGCCCGCCCGAAGCGGAACCGCAAGAGACTTCTGATCGCCGCCGCCGCCGCCGTGGCAGTGCTGCTGTTGGTGATCAGCGGCGTCTACATCGTCACGTCGTCGCGCGACAAGCCGCGCGGCGGCCGAGCAGGCCCGCCGACCCCGCCGACCGCGAGACAGCCAGCCGGTCTGGGAGCCGATCGCGGATGCGCGCGTCGCCCGCGACGCGGTGGCGGCCACCGAGGCCGACGGCACCATCTGGGTCTTCGGCGGCATGGGCGCGGACAACCGCGTCAGCGGACGCCACGAGGGCTACGACCCCGCCATCGACAGCTGGAAGGGCGGCGAGGACCTACCCGTCCCGGTGCAGCATGCGATGGCGGTCACGTGGCAGGACACCCCGGTCGTGCTCGGCGGATGGCGCACCGAGGGCGCCGATGAGAAGGTCGCGACCGACCAGGTGTGGCGGGTTGTCAACAGTCGCTGGATGGAGCTGCCGCCGCTGCTGCAGCCCCGGGCGGCGGCGGCGGCCGCCGTGGTGGGCGACCGCATCATCGTCACCGGGGGGTGGACTCCGGCGGCAGGCTGCTGAACACCACCGAGATCTACGACGGCACCTCATGGAAGCTCGGCGCCCCCATCCCCACTCCACGACAGATGTTGGGCGCGGCGTCGGACGGCAAGCTGGTGTACGCCGTCGGCGGCACGAACGGGACCGCCGACCTGGCGGCGGTCGAGGCGTACGACCCGGCCGCGGACACGTGGACGACGATGCCCGAACTTCCGCGGCGACGCAGCGACTTCGGCGTCGCGGTCGCCGACGCGCGGCTGGTGGTGGTCGGAGGCATGTCGGGGGCGAAGTCCTCGAGAGCGTCGCCGCGCTCGATCTCACCACCCCATCGTGGAACGAGTTGCCGGATCTGGGCACTGCGCGGCACGGCATGGCGGTCGCGGGGGTCGGCAAAACCGTCTACGCCATCGGCGGGTCGACCGGTGCCGCCGACGACCAAGTCACATCGTCTGCGGAAGCGCTGAAGCTTGCGCCGCGCAAACCTCAGCCGGCACCGGAATGGCGGGCCCTGCCGAACGCGCAGACCGAGCGGCTGATGATGGCGTCGACCGTGCTCGGCGACGAGATCTGGATCGCAGGCGGTATGCGCCACGGCGAGACGCTGCAACACCGTCGAGAGCTACGACCCGAAGACGGGAGCGTGGCAGACGCAGCCGCCGCTGCCGATACCCCTGCATCACGCGACGGCGGCGACCTACCGCGGTGAGATGGTGGTCATCGGCGGCGCCAGCGACAACCTCGCGGACGCGTCGAACAAGGTCTTCGCCTTCCGCGGCGGCAAGTGGGAAGAGCTTCCGGCCCTCCAGCACGCCAGGGCCGCCGCCGCGGCAGCGGTCGTCGACGACAAGCTCGTGGTCGTCGGCGGGCAGAACGACAAGCAACTCGTCGCAGCGACCGAGGTGTTCGACGGCGAGTCCTGGACGCAGGCCGCCGACCTGCCGACACCGCGTGAACACCTCGCCGCGGTGTCGGACGGCGTCTACGTCTACACGGTGGGCGGGCGATTCCTGACCGCCGACGAGAACTCGGCGGCCTTCGAGCGGTTCGACCCGGACTCCGGAACGTGGGACACAGCTGCCGGACATGCCGACTCCGCGCGGGAGCTACGGCGCCGCGTTCATCGATGGCCGGATCGTGGCCGTCGGTGGCGAGGAACCGACGCGCGTGCTGGCCACGGTCGAGATGTACGACATCGCCAACGGGAAGTGGCGCACCCTGGCGCCGATCAACACCCCGGTGCACGGCCAGGTGGTGGCCGCAGTCGGCTCGACCGTCTACTGCATCGGGGGCGCCGACCGGCCCACGCATGAAGGTCCGGTCGCGACCGTCGAGGCCCTCGACTTCACTTAGCGTCGCGCAGCTGGGCGATGGTGACGGCGCCGCGCCGCAGTGCCTCGTTGGCCAGCCGGACCCGGCGGTCACCCTCGGCGGGGATGGCGAACTTGTCGTACAGGTTCTGCAGATGCTGTTTGACGGCCGCCTCGGTGACGAACAGCTCGCCGGCCATCTGCCGAACCGATGCCGGCTCCGGAAACGGGTCGTCGGAGACCAGTGGGCGGCACAACACCACGAGCACGTCGACTTCGCGCCTGGTCAGCCGCGGCGGGAGCTGGGCGGCGTCGGGGACGATTGTTTCTTCGTCGAGCGGCTCGTCGGCCTGCCTGACCTCCAGGTAGACCAACTTCGTCTTGCCGATGCGCACCTCGTCTCCGGAACGCAGGACGCGTTCGGCGTGATCTTCTCGCCGTTGATGTATGTGCCGTTGCGGCTGCCGAGATCCCGTATCGACCAGGCGGACCCGTGGTTCTCCAGGATGGCGTGCAGCCGCGAGACGGTCGCGTCGTGCTCGAGCGCCACCGCGTTGGTCGATGGCCTTGCCGAGGGTCACTCGTTGGCCGGTCAGCGGGATCAGCTCCCGGCCCGACGGCTTCGAGACTTCCAGGTGGGACGACACGTCAGACCTCCTATCCGGGCAATCTTCGCCCAGCGGAGGCCGGTCCGGGCGCACAGGCGTGCCGCCGCGGGTCGTCGGAGAGTTCGTGACGACCCGCGGCGCGCCTGGCAGTTACGGCGAGTTGGTGACCTCTTCTCGAACCGGATGGCCCGCTTGACCTGCGCCGATTCCAGCAACGGCGGCCACGGCCATGGGCTGTTGTCCTTGCCCGCGGGGCGCCTTCAGGAACGCCAGCCCCAGCAACAGGCCGAAGATCAGGTGTCCGACCAGCGTGATGATCACCGTGGCGGTGTTCAGCGGGAACATCCTCTCCTCGCCGTTCGGAGACAGCGCGACGGTTGCCATCAGCCCTGCCCACGTGGGAAAGACCGCGAAACCCACCGCGGCCAGCACCGCGTAGACGTTCTTCCACCGGTCGATGCCCAGCGCGAACGCGACGACGAAGAAGGCGACACCCATTCCGCCGGCGTCGCCGATGTAGCGCTAGACGTAGCCGACCGCGGCACTGCCCGCGGTGTCCGGCTCTCCGGTGACGAACGAACCCATCACGGGGATGAAGTCGCCCATCAGTCCCAGCACGTGCACGGCGAACAGCCGCGCCGCGTCGTAGACGATGCACGCCACCATGCCGGCGATCAGGCCACGTCCGACGATCATGTCGATCCGGTGTGGCGCGAAGGTGATGAGCGCGCGAGCACGGCGACCAGCGCGATGGTCACCATCGTGATCGTGCTCTGCGAGGCCAGGCCGAACACCTCGACCGAGATCGCCAGGATCGGCATCGACGCCAGCAACAGCACCAACCCCATCCGCGCGATCTCCCACTTGGTGGGCGGGCCCGGGTTCTTGCTCAGGTCGGTGTAGCGCTGCCGGACGGTGTCGGCGACCTTGCCGACGACCGGGACGTCGATGGAGCGCAGCCGCACCGTCATGCCGTCGAAGCCGCTGATGGCCTTCGGCAGCGCCTTGGCGCCAGGTCAGCGCCTCAGGCGCGTGGTCTTGGGCTCTCGCCGACATGGGTTCGGCAGCGGCTTCACCGGCAGGTCGCCGGGGCGCAGCCGCACTGTTTCGTCGTGACCGGGGCGCCTCGTGCCGGTCGGTGTTGTCGCGAACATGAGTCTTCCTTGTTCGTTGGTTCGGTGTAGGGACGTCATCCATCGTCGCGAGCGCGCCGCGCCCGGGTAATCGCCGGAAAGCCAGATTTCTGGCCGCTCAGCGGGAAGGTGTTTCCTGTCCGCGTGGGTAAGGTGAGTCACTGGAGATCGTGACTACCGGACAACTTCATCCGCGCCGAATCGGATCTGTACTTACGGCAACATCGTGCGCGACGGCGGCTTCGGGAAGTTTCTCCACAGGAATCACCGAGGGCAGAGAGACGTGCAGGAGGTCGAGGCTCGCCGGACAGCCGGGTCGTTCGAGACACCCGAGTGGGATCCGATCAGCCAGAAGAAGGTTCGCGATGCGCTGATCCAATTGGCCGCGACGCTGCCGGACACCAGGAACGCATTCGGCACCAAGGACACCACCGAACCGGTCCGACGCCTGATCTGCGCGGCGTCGGCGTGGGGCGGCAATCCGGAGAAGGATGCGCTGTATCTGAACGTGGTGCCCGCGCAGAACGACGGGGCGACGGTCTACGCGGCTCACGGTGCGCGATGTGCCCGTCGACGGATTCTGGTCGGTGACCGTCTACAACGAGGAGGGTTACTTCACGCCTAACACGCGGAATGCGTACTCGCTGAACGACATCACCGCGAAGAAGGCCGACGACGGTTCAGTCACCATACATTTCGGCGGCTGCGACGGAAGCTCCGCCAACTGTCTGCCGGTGACACCGGGGCTGGAACTACATCGTGCGGCTCTACCGCCCGCAGCAGAGCATCCTCGACGGGGAGTGGACGTTCCCGCGAAGCTACAGCCTTCGAGATGACCTTCTCGCCGTACTTCTCGATGGCGCGGATCTTGTTCTCCAGCGGTTCGGGGTCGGGACCGACGGTGTAGGGCATCCGGAAGCCCACCATGATGTTGGTGACGCCGCGGTCCTCGAGGCGCTTGATGCCGTCGGGCTTGTACGCGTCGAGCGACTGGCGTGGATCTCGAACGGCCCCGTCCGGCCCTCTTCCTCGCGAAGCTCGTTGAGCCGCTTGATGTATCGGTCGAGCGCCTCGGGATCGCCGAGGTCGCCGCCGCCGTGCATCCATCCGTCGTTGCGGGCGGCGCGCCGCAGCGCCACGTCGGCGTGGCCGCCGATGAGGATCGGGATCGGCTGGGTGGGCGCCGGCGACATCTTGGTCTTCGGGATGTCGTAGAACTCGCCGTGGAACTCGAAGTACTCGCCGGTGGTCAGGCCCTTGACGATCTCGATGCACTCGTCCATCCGCTTGCCGCGCCTGGCGAACGGCACGTCCATCAGCTCGTAGTCCTCGAGCCACGGGCTGGTGCCGACGCCGAGGCCGAGCCGGTTGTCGAACAGCGCGGCCAGCGATCCGGCCTGCTTGGCGACCAGCGCGGGCGGGCGGATCGGCAGCTTGAGGACGTACATGTCGAACCTCAGCGTCGTCGTGGCGGCGCACAGGGCGCTCGCCAGTACGAACGCCTCGATGATCTCCTTGCCGTCGAGGAACTCCCGGCCGCCGTCCTCGGTGTACGGATACGTCGAGTCCGACTCGTACGGGTAGGCGATGCTGTCCGCGATGGTCATGGCGTGGAAGCCCGCCGCCTCGGCGGCCTGGGCCAGCGGGATGTAGTACTTCGGGTCGGTCAGGGATTCCGCGTAGGTGAAGCGCACACCGCAATACTAGAACGTGTTCTAGTTCGACGTTTAGGGGGCGCGCACCGGGGAACTTGCGGGGACATGAGTGCGGTATCGAAGGCCATGTACATGCCGCTGCAGATCGGCACGAGCGTGGCGGGCGGTCTGTTGGCGGGCAAGCTGTTCACCGAGATCTGGCAGCGGGTGAGCCCGTCGGACCAGGAGCCGCCCGACCCGAAGGATCTCGATCGGTCCGCGCGCGAAGCGATCACCGCCGCGGCCCTACAGGGTCTGGTCTTCGGTCTCGTTCGCGCGGCCGTGGACCGCGCGGGCGCACACGGCTACAAGGCCGTGACCCATCAGAGCCCGGAGTGATCGCGGCATGATGGCGTAGGTGCGCGGAGACGCCTGGCTGACCCGCAATGTTCGGGTGCTGTCCGCTTGTGTCGTTCCTCCAGGACACCGCCAGTGAGTTGCTCTATCCGCTGCTGCCGATCTACCTGACCTCCGTGCTCGGCGCGCCTGCGGCCGTCGTCGGCGCGATTGAGGGGGCCGCGGAAGGGGCGGCCTCGCTGACCAAGTTGGCGTCGGGCCCGCTCGGCGATCGCTTCGCGCGGCGCCCGCTGATCGCCACGGGCTACGGCATGGCGGCGCTGGGCAAGGTGATGGTGGCCGCGGCGACGGCTGGTCGGGCGTGCTGGCAGGCCGTGTGGTCGACCGACTCGGCAAGGGGCTCCGTGGTGCGCCACGCGACGCACTGCTCGTCGTCGACATCGACGAGGCCGCGCGCGGTCGGGTATTCGGCTTTCACCGGGCGATGGACACGTTGGGGGCCGTCGTCGGCCCCCTGCTCGGCCTCCTCGGATACGAATTGCTCGACCATCAGATCGCTCCGCTGCTCTGGGTCGCGGTCGTGCCTGCCGTGCTGAGCGTTGCACTGGTGTTCCTCGTGCGTGAGACGCGGCGGGTCTTGCCGCGCGGTTCCCGAGCCGCGATCTTCGCCCGTGTCGGCGAATTGCCGCGCCGATATTGGCAAGTCACTGTCGTGCTGGTCGGCTTCGCCGTGGTGAACTTCCCGGACGCCTGCTGTTGTTGCGGCTCAACGAGATCGGCTTCTCCGTTGTCGAGGTGATTCTTGCCTACGTCACCTACAACGCGGTATATGCGCTGTCGAGCTACCCGGCGGGCTTGGTTGCCGATCGGGTGGGCAAGCCCGCAGTGTTCGCTATCGGCCTGGTCTTCTTTGCGATCGGCTACACCGGGCTGGGGTTGACCACCGACTCCGTGACGGCGTGGGTGTTGATCGGAGCCTACGGGCTGTTCACGGGGTGTACGGATGGCGTTGGGAAGGCGTGGATTTCGTCGCTTGTCGGCTCCGAGCATCAGGCGAGCGCGCAGGGCGTGTTCCAGGGCGCTTGCGGTTTCGCGGTGCTCGCGGCGGGGGTGTGGGCCGGCCTCCTGTGGGGCGCAGACGGCCGGTTGCCACTGCTGATCTCGGGAGTCGTCGGCGGAGTCTTCGCAATCCTCGTATTCGCCGTGGCGTTCCGTTATCGCGGAGGTACCGCGTATTCGGCGTCCTCGAGCGCGAACGGCGGTGCGCCGACTCCGGCGACCGAATAGCCGCCCTGCGGGGGCCGCTCGGTGATGCGCGCCTCGGCGTGGTGGCCGCCGGCCGACAAGGTCACCTGCTGCGGCAGCTTGACCCCATCGGGGAGCGTGTCGAAAACCGTTCCCTGCCAGTGATATCGGCCGTCGATCGGATCGACGTGGCCCGACAATCGGATCCGCACCACGCGCTCGTCGTCGCCGATGCGGATCGTCGCGGGCCCGTCGTACAGATCGCTCACTCGCGGCAGGAACCCGGTTCGTCTCCACATGCGGCGGGCGATCGGGCCCATCAGCCCGACCTCTTCGAGAAACGCTGCCAGCGGCGCGAATCCGAGCACCTGGGTCTCGCGGCGATGGGGCTGCTGCGCGCATCGCGGCGTGCCTGGCGGGCGTCGAGCCCGACGCGGCGGTAGGGCACCTTGTTGGTGAACAGGAAGCGGAAGAAGTACCCGCCGAGCCCGTTGATGTTGCGCACGAAGACCTTGGGAAGCCATCGCATGGTCGGTGTCCGCTTGCGCAAACCGTCGCGGGCGAACTGGATGTGGCGTGCTTCCTCGGTGACGTGAATCCGCATGAGGCGCTGCACCATCGGCTGCAGTTCGGCGTCATCCATCATCTGCCGCTGCAGCGAGTCGAAGATCTCCTCGCCGATGAGCGCCGCCACCCACAGCACCGGGC
The DNA here is from genome assembly GCA_963766945.1 of uncultured Actinomycetota bacterium. Classification (GTDB taxonomy): domain Bacteria; phylum Actinomycetota; class Actinomycetes; order Mycobacteriales; family Mycobacteriaceae; genus Mycobacterium. The sequence goes on along the minus strand of CAVYCT010000009.1, from coordinate 90,691 downwards.
CCTGGAACGCGAACGGCAGCGCGTTGATGATGAACCGCTGGTAGTACCGGGGCCGCACCGGCTTGGCGCCCACCCGATCGATCGCCTTGCCGAACATCACCATGTGGCGGGTCTCGTCGCCGAGTTCGGTCAGCTCGTAATGCGTGGCTCTGGCGGTGGGATCCTGGTGCATCATCTTGCGCAGCAGCGCCTGGTTGAGGATGTTCTCGAACCAGATGCCGGCGGACAGGGTGTTGACGAGCTCCTCGCGCGACAGTTCGATCTGCTGCTCGCGCGACATCTCGTCCCACAGCGGCGTGCCGTACAGCGAGACGGTCTTCGGCGGCAGGAAGAACTTGTCGGGATCCAGAGGCGCGTCCCAGTCGATGTCGACGACCGGCGCGTAGGACTTCTTGACGGAGCCCTTGAGCAGGCGATCGGCGAACTCTTCACGAGTGGGTGCAGTCATCAGCGACCTCCGGGGTCGGACATTCGTCGACGTTGTTGAGAAGGTACGTAATCCGGCGCCAAGATGTCAATACCCCGGGTACCGCATACCTTGAGTAACTGCTGGTCATGGCATACTCGCCGGCGTGACTCGTCGGATCCACGTCATCGGCATCGGCGCCGGCGACCCGGATTACGTGACGGCGCAGGCGGTCGGCGCGCTCAACGACACGCAGGTGTTCTTCGCGATGGACAAAGGCGAGACGAAGGACGACCTGGTGGCGCTTGCGGCGGCTGATCTGCGAGCGGTTCATCCGCGAGCCCGGCTACCGGTTCGTCGAACTGCCCGACCCGCCGAGGGCCAAGGAGCGGCGACTACCGGCAGGCCGTCGCCGAATGGCACGCGCACCGGGCTCGCGTGTGGGCCGAAGCGATCGAGACCGAACTCGAACCCGGCGGCGTCGGCGCCTTCCTCGCGTGGGGCGACCCGTCGCTCTACGACAGCACGCTGCGCATCCTCGACACCGTCGCGGGCGCACGTCGACATCGACTATGACGTCATCCCCGGCATCACCGCGATCCAGGCGCTCACCGCCCGACATCGCATCCCGCTCAACGACGTTGGCGAGCCGGTGCTCATCACCACCGGACGGCAGTTGCGCGAGCACGGGCTGTCGGGCAGCGCCGTGGTGATGCTCGACGCCGACTGCTCGTTTCGGGAATGCCCGGCCGATACACGCGGATCTGGTGGGGCGCCTACCTCGGCACGCCCGACGAACTGCTGGTGGCGGGCACGGTCGGCGAGGTCGGCGACGAGATCGCCGAACTGCGAGCCGAGGCCCGCGCACGGCACGGCTGGATCATGGACACCTACCTGCTGCGCCGGCGCTAGGTGACGCGCCGCTCACCGCCGTTGCGCTCGTTCCACATTCGGTAGACGTCGACCGCGGCGTCGTCGGCTGATGGCGCATCGGCAGCCGACGTTGTGCCCAGTCCTTGGCGAACTCGTCGTAGAAGGTGCTCAGCTCGAAATACTTTCGGTCGTCGACGTAGTAGGGCTCGTACGCATCGCGAGTCGTCAGGAAGACGACCTCGTCGGGCGAGCAGTAGTACAGCGAGCCCAGGCACATCGGGCACGGGTGCGCGAGAACGTAGATCGTTGTGCCGGTCGAGGTGCTCGGTGCCCACCTTCGTGCACGCCTCCCGTATCGCGAGGATCTCCGCATGAGCGGTCGGATCGTGGGTCTGCGCGACCTTGTTGGCACTCTCGGCCAGGATCTCGCCGTCCTTGACGATGACCGTGGCGAACGGGCGGCCACCTTCTTCCACGTTGTGTCGAGCGAGGTCAATGGTCCGTTGCGCGAAGTCCATAGCGATTCCTTCGTCCAGAGCTACATCACGGCCAATGAGGCACCGGGCGTGGCAAGATCAGGCCCATGGGGTCGTTTCCTCCTGCGTGCCGCGCTGACGGGGCTCGCGCTGTGGGTGGTCACGCTGATCGTTCCCGGCATCAGCTTCGTCGGCGGGGATACGACGCTTGCGCGAGTCGGCATCATCTTCGTCGTCGCGGTGATCTTCGGTGTGGTCAACGCGATCATCAAGCCGATCGTGCAGCTCATCTCGATCCCGCTCTACATCCTCACCCTGGGCCTGTTCCACATCGTCATCAACGCGCTGATGCTGTGGATCACCTCGTGGATCACCGAGAACACCACGCACTGGGGCCTCTTCATCGACGACTTCTGGTGGACGGCGATCTGGGCGGCGATCGTGCTGTCGATCGTCAGCTGGTTCCTGTCGCTGATAGTCGGAGACGCCGAGCGACACGCTCGCACCTGACCGGCACACTGGAAACATGCCCGAACTGCCCGAGATCGAAGCGCTCGCCGACCACCTGCGTCGCCACGCCGTCGGGCTGACCATCGGCCGCATCGACGTGTCGGCCTTCTCGGTGCTCAAGACCTTCGACCCGCCGATCTCGGTGTTGCACGGCCAGACCGTCACCGGCGCCAACCGCTGGGCCAAGTACCTCGGGCTTGCAGGTTGGCGAGCTGCACCTGATCACCCACCTGTCGCGGGCGGGCTGGCTGCGGTGGTCGGACAAGCTCGCGCGCCGCGCCGCTGAAACCGGGCAAGGGCCCGATCGCGCTGCGCGTGCATCTCGGAACACCAGGGGAGGCCGCGGGATTCGACCTCACCGAGGCCGGCACCCAGAAGCGGCTGGCGGTGTGGCTGGTCGATGACCCGGCCAAGGTGCCGGGCATCGCCGCGCTCGGGCCCGACGCGCTGGAGCTGTCGGCCGAGGACCTGGCGCGAGTGCTCGCGGGCAACAGCGGGCGGATCAAGACCGTCATCACCGACCAGAAGGTGATCGCCGGCATCGGCAACGCCTACAGCGACGAGATCCTGCACGTCGCGAAGATCTGCCCGTTCGCGACGGCGGGCAAGCTCACCGACGCGCAGCTGGCCGCGCTGCACGACGCGATGATCTCGGTGCTCACCGACGCGGTCGCCCGGTCTGTCGGTCAGCAGGCCGCGACGCTCAAGGGAGAGAAGCGCTCGGGGCTGCGGGTGCACGCCCGAACGGGCATGCCCTGCCCGGTCTGCGGCGACACCGTGCGCGAGGTGTCGTTCGCCGACAAGTCGTTCCAGTACTGCCCGACCTGCCAGACGGGCGGCAAGGTGCTGGCCGACCGGCGGATGTCGCGGCTGCTCAAGTAGGTCGGCAGTACGACTGAGTCGCCGACGTCAGCGCCTGGCGGTACAGGCCGTCGAGTCGGCGTGCCGTCGCCACCGCCGCCGTCGCATCCGACGAGATCCTGCCCGCACCCTGCGCTGTGCAGCGAATTCCAGTGCAGCGCAATCTCCTCGACCAGCTTCTTGTTGAATCCATCGATCTGCAGCGCGTGATTCGGACAGGTCCGGCGCCGCCGCCGGGGCGGTGGACCCGTCGAACTTCCACTGACCGAAGCGCGTGTACTCGATGCCCTCCGTGGCGGCGATCTGGTCGGTGAACACCGCGCGCACGTACTGCTGATCGATGCCACGCGCGGCCGCGTCGGCCGAAACGGCATCCAGCACCTGGTCGGCGCGGGGCGGGTCGGTGATCGGACCGCCGTTGATCCATTTGAACGCCGCCACCGGGTCGGCGGTGGCCAGCCGTTGCGCTGCGGTGTCGACCAGCCCGTAGAAGGGGATGACCGGTTGTGCCGCCGCGGTGCCGGACAGGGATAGCTGGCCGGCCAGGAGTAGGCCACTAATCGCTAGTGCACTTCGATTGGGGGTCATCCACCCATCATGCTTAGGCTGTCCGGGTGACTCGGCAGAAGATCCTCATCACCGGCGCCAGCTCCGGTCTCGGCGCGGGCATGGCCAGGGCGTTTGCCGCCAAGGGCCGCGACCTCGCGCTGTGCGCGCGGCGCACCGACCGGCTCGACGAGCTGAAGGCCGAGCTGCTCGAGCGGCATCCGGGCATCACCGTTGCGGTGGCCGCGCTCGATGTCAACGATCACGAGCAGGTGCCGAAGGTATTCGCCGAACTGTCCGACGAGCTCGGCGGCATCGACCGCATCGTCGTCAACGCGGGCATCGGCAAGGGCGCGCCGCTCGGCTCGGGCAAGCTGTGGGCCAACAAGGCCACGATCGAGACCAATCTCGTTGCGGCGCTTGTGCAGATCGAGACGGCGATCGAGATGTTCAAGGAAGCCGGCGGGGGCCACCTGGTGCTGATCTCGTCGGTGCTGGGCAACAAGGGCGTGCCCGGCGTGAAGGCCGCCTACGCCGCCAGCAAGGCCGGCGTTTCGTCGCTCGGCGAGTCGCTGCGCGCCGAGTACCTGAACGGTCCGATCAAGGTGACGACGCTCGAGCCGGGCTACATCGAATCGGAGATGACGGCGAAGTCGGCCTCGACGATGTTGATGGTCGACAACGAGACCGGGGTCAAGGCGATGGTCGACGCGATGGAACGCGAAACCGGCCGGGCCGCGATTCCGTGGTGGCCGTGGGCGCCGCTGGTACAGCTGCTGCGGGTGCTGCCGCCGCAGCCTGGCCAAACGATTTGCTTAGTCATCCTTGAGGTTTAAGCATCCGGCGATCGTGGTAGCCCGTTTTACATGATCGTAAAACTGACGAAGTTGACGCCCATTCTGTTCGCGGGCGCTGCGGCAGCTGCGATCGCCGCTGCGCCGATCGCCGGTGCTCAGCCAGCGCCGCCGCCACCCCCGCCCTGCTACAACGCTGACGGCACACCGTGTGCCCCTGCGGCCGGTCCGCAGGGTGCAGGTGCGGAGGTTCCCGGCGGCCCCGGCGCACAGGCCGGCGCCGATGGCAATGTTTCAGCCGGGGTTCCTGGTGGTCCGTGGGCCGAGGCTGGGCCCGGCGGCGGTGTCAAGCCTGCATTCCGGGCGGTCCGTGCAGGACCATCGACCTGCCGGGCTAACCGAAACTGACCAAACGCGGCAGCAGCGTCACGCAGACGCTGCTGCCGCGTTTGTCGTTTTGCAGACTGCTCCGTTGCACAGGTTTGACATAGCGTTGGGTTTTCACAACAATATGTTGTATGAGCCCGGTGAGGCGCGGGGAAGCGTTCCCCATCCACAACCGCATCGGTGTGTTGCGCGCCGAGCGGAGGATGTCTCGTGCGCAGCTTGCCGATTTGATCAACGTCAACCCGCAGACGGTGGGCGCGCTGGAACGGGGCGACCACTTCCCGAGCCTCGATCTCGCGTTCCGGATCTGCGAGGTTTTCGAGCTGCCCGTCGAGGCGGTGTTCTCCCGCGCCCCGTTCACGCCGCTGTCCGCCGAGCTCTACCGCAAAGCCGCACCAATGCCAGGAGGAGACGACGATGACCCGCTCGAGCACACAGACCTAAGCCGGCGCTCCTCGATCGGTACCAGGACTACCGCACGCGGCGGTTCCTGAAGAACGAGCGCACCTATGCCCGCGCGCTCCCGCGCTGGCGCACCCAGCGCAGACGGCGGCTTCTGGTGGTCGGGCTGTCGGTCACCTTCGTATTCATGTTCGTCGTAAGCCTCTTGTGCGCGTTCGGGTTTCAGTGGGCGCCGCTGCTGTGGCTGCCCGCGTGCGCGGTGTTCTTCCCGCTGTGGATCGTGCTTCAGATCGTGTCCGGCAGGCAGGGTGACGCTCCGGAGGCCGCGCTCGACGAATACGAAGTGCAGCAGCGCAACAGCGCGCGGTCGATCGCGCTGAGCGTGACGCAGAACCTGATGCTGATTCCGAGTTTCTATTTGATCTTCGGCGCAGTCATCACCGGTGGAACCGATGTCGATATGGCGTACGCCGGTGGCCTGATGTCGCTCACAGTGCTGTCCATCGGCGCGTGCACTCCCGCGATGATCCTTGGCTGGAGCCGGCCCGGATCCGCGCACGGCCTAGCGTCCGCGACTCGGATCGCCGCGCTCCGTCACGGCTCAGGCCGATCTACCCGCTCCGCGCGGCTCAGGCCGATCGACCGCGCTCCGCGCGGCTCAGGCTGATCGACCGCGCTCCGCGCGGTAGTGACGCACGAGCGCATCGGTCGAGGAGTCCGACTGCTCAGGCGGCGCGTCGTCGTTGGTGATCACCGGAAGCAGCGCCTTGGCCTGAGTCTTGCCGAGCTCGACGCCCCACTGGTCGAACGAGTCGATGCCCCAGATGACGCCCTCGGTGAACACCTGGTGCTCGTAGAGCGCGATCAACTGGCCGACCACCGACGGCGTCAGCTTCGTCGCCAGGATCGATGTGGTCGGCCGGTTGCCCGGCATCACCTTGTGCGGGACGACCTCCGGCGGAGTGCCCTCGGCGGCGATCTCCTCGGCGGTCTTGCCGAACGCCAGCACCTGGGTCTGGGCGAAGAAGTTGCTCATCAGCAGGTCGTGCATGCTGCCGGTGCCGTCGGCGGTGGGCAGGTCGTCGGTGGGCTGGGAGAACCCGATGAAGTCGGCCGGGATCAGCCGGGTGCCCTGGTGCAGCAGTTGGTAGAACGCGTGCTGGCCGTTGGTTCCCGGTTCGCCCCAGAAGATTTCGCCGGTGTTGTACGTCACCGGCGTGCCGTCGGCGCGCACGGACTTGCCGTTGGACTCCATCGTCAGCTGCTGCAGATAGGCGGCGAACCGGGACAGGTCGTTCGAATAGGGCAGCACCGCACGGGTTTCCGCGCCGAAGAACTCGTTGTACCAGAGCCCGATCAGGCCGAGCAGCACCGGCGCGTTGGCCTCCAGCGGCGCGGTGCGGAAGTGCTCGTCGACGATGTGGAATCCGGCGAGGAACTCGGCGAACCGCTCGCGGCCGATGACCGCCATCACGCTCAATCCGATCGCGCTGTCCACCGAGTAGCGGCCGCCGACCCAGTCCCAGAAGCCGAACATGTTGTCGGTGTTGATGCCGAAGTCGTCGACCAGCTTCTTGTTGGTCGACACCGCGACGAAGTGTTTGGACACCGCGGCGTCGCCGAGCGCGTCGGTGAGCCAGCGCCGCGCGGCGGTCGCGTTGGTCAGCGTCTCCAGCGTCGAGAACGTCTTGGACGCGACGATGAAAAGCGTTGTGGCGGGGTCGAGTCCGTCGAGCTTGGCCACCAGGTCGGCGGGGTCGACGTTGGAGACGAAGCGCGCCGAGATGCCCGCGTCGGCGTAGTGCCGCAGCCCGAGTGTGACCATCACCGGGCCGAGGTCCGAGCCGCCGATGCCGATGTTGACGACCGTCGTGATGCGCTCACCGGTGGCGCCCGTCCACTCGCCGCTGCGCAGCCGGTCGGTGAACTCGCCCATCCGGTCCAGCACCTCGTGCACGTCCTCGACGACGTTCTGCCCGTCGACCGTCGAGCTCGACGCCGCGCGGGTCAGCCGCAGCGCGGTGTGCAGCACCGCGCGGTCCTCGGAGGTGTTGATGTGCACGCCGGAGAACATCGCGTCGCGGCGCTGCTCCAGTCCGGCGGCGCGGGCCAGGTCGACCAGCAGCTTCAGCGTCTCGCGGGTGACGCGGTGCTTGCTGTAGTCGATGTAGAGGTCGCCGACCGTCAGCGCCAGCTCGGTGCCGCGGGCGGGGTCCTCGTCGAAGAACTCGCGCAGGTGCTTTTCGCCGATCTGATCGTGATGGCGTTGCAGGGCCTGCCACGCGGGTGTGGCGGTGATGTCGGGAATCTGCTTGGTGTCGTCGGCGGTCATGTCGACGACCTTAGTGCGGTCAAATGACCAAAGGTGTAAGAGAGAGTTATGGATACCGCCAAGCTGCTGTCGTCAGTTCCCACCGGCCTGTGGATCGGCGGTGAGGAGCGCAAAGGCACGTCGACGTTCGACGTGCTCGACCCCTCCGACGACCAGGTGTCTGATCTCGGTCGCGAACGCCACCGCCGAGGACGCGATCGCCGCGCTGGACGCCGCGTGCGCGGTGCAGGCCGAGTGGGCCGCCACCGCCGCCGCGCGAGCGCGGCGAGATCCTGCGCGCGGTGTTCGAGAAGATCACCGAGCGCGCCGAAGACATCGCCACCTTGATGACCCTGGAGATGGGCAAGGTGCTCGCCGAGAGCATGGGCGAAGTGAAGTACGGCGCGCGAGTTCTTCCGCTGGTTCGCCGAGGAGGCGGTGCGCATCGCGGGCCGCTACACCCCGAGCCCGGCGGGCACCGGCCGCATCCTCGTCACCAAGCAGGCCGGTCGGCCCGTGCTACGCGATCACGCCGTGGAACTTCCCGCTGGCCATGGGCACCCGCAAGATCGGCCCGGCGTTCGCGGCGGGCTGCACGATGATCGTCAAGCCGGCCCAGGAGACGCCGCTGACGATGCTGCTGCTGGCCAAGCTGATGGACGAGGCCGGCCTGCCCAAGGGCGTGCTGTCGGTGCTGCCGACCAACAGCCCCGGACCGGTCACCGAGGCACTGATCGACGACGGCCGGCTGCGCAAGCTGACGTTCACCGGATCGACCGGCGTCGGCAAGGCGCTGGTCAAGCAGTCGGCCGACAAGCTGCTGCGCACGTCGATGGAACTCGGCGGCAACGCGCCGTTCGTGGTGTTCGACGACGCCGACGTCGACGCCGCCGTCGACGGCGCGATCCTGGCCAAGATGCGCAACGGCGGCGAGGCCTGCACGGCGGCCAACCGCTTCCACGTCGCCAACTCGGTGCGCGAGGAGTTCACCGAGAAGCTCGTCAAGCGGATGAGCGAGTTCACCCTCGGCAAGGGCATCGACGAGTCGTCGACGCTGGGCCCGCTGATCAACGCCAAGCAGGTCGCCACCGTCGAGGACCTGGTCTCCGACGCGGTGTCGCGCGGCGCGACCGTCGCGGTCGGCGGCGTCGCCCCCGGCGGCCCGGGCAACTTCTACCCGGCGACCGTGCTGGCCGACGTGCCCGCCGACGCCCGCATCCTCAAGGAGGAGGTGTTCGGCCCCGTCGCGCCGATCACCGGCTTCGACACCGAGGAGGAGGGCATCGCCGCCGCCAACGACACCGAGTACGGGCTGGCGGCCTACATCTACACCCAGTCGCTGGACCGCGCGCTGCGCGTGGCCGAGGGCATCGAGTCCGGCATGGTCGGCGTCAACCGCGGCGTGATCTCCGACGCCGGCCGCGCCGTTCGGCGGCGTCAAGGAGTCCGGCTTCGGCCGCGAGGGCGGCTCCGAAGGCATCGAGGAGTACCTCGACATCAAGTACATCGCGCTGACGAAGTAGCTCTCTTCGCGAGCTGACGCAAAAGGTCCGTCGCGTCGCGGCGTGTCGGGGACTTTCGCGTCTGCTCGCGCGGGCAAGATTTCGGCAGTGACTGCGCGCCGATACGTCGCGCCCGCGATCGCCGCGTCGGCATGGCGAATCCCCGCGCTGGACGGCATCCGTGCGGTCGCGGTCGCGCTCGTGCTCGCCGACCACGGCGGCATTCCCGGGCTGTCCGGCGGCTTCCTCGGCGTCGACGTGTTCTTCGTGCTCAGCGGATTCCTGATCACCTCGCTGCTGCTCGACGAGTTCCGGACGCACCGGGCGAATCGGCCTGACCGGCTTCTGGATCCGCCGTGCCCGCCGGCTGCTGCCCGCGCTGATCGTGATGGTGCTCGCGGTGGTGGCGGCGCGTGACCTGTTCTCGCCCGAGGCCACCGCGACGCTGCGCGACGACGCCGTCGCCTCGTTCTTCTGGGTGGCCAACTGGGCGTTCGTCGCCCAGCACACCGACTACTTCTCGCAGGGCGCACCGCCGTCGCCGCTGCAGCACACCTGGTCGCTCGGCGTCGAGGAGCAGTACTACCTGATCTGGCCGCTGCTGCTGATCGCGCGTCGCCGCGCGTGTTCTGGGCACAGCACGCGGTGGGCCGTGTTCGCGCTGGCCACGGCCGGCGTCGCCGCGTCGGCGGCCGCGGCGATCGCGTGCACCACCGACGCGTCGCTGAACCGGATCTACTTCGGCACCGACACCCGCGCGCAGGCGCTGCTGGTCGGCGCCGCGGCCGCGGCCCGCTGCTGGTGCGGGACTGGTCGGCGCTGACGATCGGCGGCACGTTGATCCGCACGCGGTGGGGCCGCTGCGTCGCCCGCGTCCTGCCCGTTCGTCGGGCTGGCGGTGCTGGCGGCGGCGGCGCACTACGCGACGGGCAGCGTCAGCGACTTCCGGCGCGGGCTGCTGATCGTGGTGGCGATCGCGGCCGTGCTCGTCGTCGCGCCGGTGGCGCTGGAGCAGGACGGCCCCGTCGCCCGGGTGCTGGCGTGGCGGCCGCTGGTGTGGCTCGGCGCGATCTCCTACGGCGTCTACCTCTGGCACTGGCCGATCTTCCTGGCGCTCAACGGAGAACGCACCGGCTGGTCGGGCTGGCCGCTGTTCGCGGTGCGGTGCGCGGCGACGGTCGCGGTGGCCGCGGCGTCGTGGTGGCTGCTCGAGCAGCCGATCCGGCGGTGGCGGCCGGTGATCGTGCCGATGCTGCCGCTCGCGGGCGCGACGGCCGCGACCGCCGCCGTGGTGACGATGATGGTGCTGCCGGTGGGCGTCAAGCCCGCCGACGGGCCGCCGAACAGCATCGACTCCGCCGCACTCGTCGGCCCGGAGGTGCCCGTCGAGGTCCGCAGGCCGTCGGAGCGCGCGCCCGGCACCCGCACCGTCGCGGTGTTCGGCGACTCGGTCGCGTGGACGTTGATGCGGTACCTGCCGCCGACGCCCGGGCCTTGCGTTCACCAACTACACGACCATCGGCTGCGGCATCGCCCGCGGCGGGCCGTACCGGTACGTCGGCGAGACGCTGAACCAGAAACCCGAATGCGACAGCGTGGCCGAGCCGGTGGTCGCAGCGCATCAACCACGACCGGCCCGACGTGGTGCTGCTGATGATCGGCCGCTGGGAAGTCGTCGACCGGATCAACGAGGGCCGCTGGACCCACGTCGGCGACCCCGCCTACGACGCGCTATCTGCGCGGCGAACTCAACCGCGCGCTCGACATCCTCGGCTCGACGGGCGCGCGGATCGTGGTGACGACCGAGCCGTACAACCGGCGCGCCGAGAAGCCGGACGGCAGCCTGTATCCCGAGGACGACCCCGACCGCGTCGACGAGTGGAACGCGTTGCTGCGCAGCGTCGCCAAGGCGCGTCCGAACGTGACGGTGCTCGACCTGAACCGCAAGCTCGGCCCCAACGGCGTCTACACCAACCAGATCGACGGCATCCGGATGCGCATCGACGGCGTGCACCCCACGCCCGAGGCGGTGAAGTGGTTGACGCCGTGGCTGACCGACGCGCTGCGCTGATGTCCGACGAGCGGGTCGCGGTGTTCGACGCAGCGGGTCGGCGTCGTCGGTGACGGCGCCGCGGTCGCAGGTCTACGCCGAGGGGCTCTGGCACGGCAGCGCCGGTGTGCTGGTGCGATCGTCGGACGGGCAGGCGGCTCTACGTGCACCGCCGCACCACCACCAAGGCGGTGTTCGCGGGGATGCACGACTGCCTGGCCGGCGGCGTCATCGATCCCGGTGAGACGCCGCTGCAGACGGCGACGCGGGAGCTGCGGGAGGAACTCGGCATCACCGGCGCAGACACCGCAGCCGCTGGCGTCGACGGCCTGGGACGGCGAGTGGGCGGGCCGGCCGATGCGGTGTCACCTGTTCGCGTTCGGCATCCGCTACGACGGGCCGATCCGCCATCAGCCCGAGGAGATCGCCGACGGCTGGTGGTGGACCGACGACGAGCTGGCGCAGCGGCTGGACGATCCGTCGTGGCCGTTCGTGCCCGACACCCGAGTGCTGATCCCGCAGCTGTTGCACTGAGGGTTGTCAGACGGCGGCAATCGCAGCCGTCAGCGCAAAGCGAGCAAGCGAAAGGACGGGCGGCTAGTGGCCGAGGCGGCCGCGGCCCAGGCGCAGCAGCAGCATCGCCAGGTCCTTGCCCTCGGGGCCGAGCTCGCTGTAGCGCTCGATGACCTTCATCTCGCGGCTGTGCACCAGGCGGGTGCCGCCGGAGGCCATCCGGGCCTTGCCGATGAGCTTGGACACCTCGGTGCGCCGCTTGACCGCCTGCAGGATCGTCGGCGTCGAGCTGGTCGATCTCCTGGCGCAGGTCGTCGATGTCTGGCAACTGTTCGGCCTCGATAGTCATGGGATTCTCCGTCTCTCGTTGTGTGGGGGATCTGGTCTCATCCGGTTTCGGGCCTCACACAAGAGACGAGCCCCGGATCCGGAAGCGGACCGCGGGGCTCTGGGAAGCAGCTAGACCACGGGCACCGCTGGCCGGTACCCGTAAAAAAATCGTCCTTGCTGCATGAGCACGTATTTGAGTGTGCCACCAAGGGCCGCGCCGGCGCAAAGGATGTCGCCTGCGCAGCGGTAAGTTCGGTACGACGATGAGTGTGCATGTGACCGACTTGGACCCGGCCGACCGAGCGACGACCTCCTCGACGGGCTCAACCCGCAGCAGCGCCAGGCGGTGCTGCACGAGGGCTCGCCGCTGCTCATCGTCGCCGGCGCCGGGTCGGGCAAGACGGCGGTGCTGACCCGCCGGATCGCCTACCTGCTGGCCGCCCGCGACGTCGGGGTCGGGCAGGTGCTGGCCATCACGTTCACCAACAAGGCCGCCGCCGAGATGCGCGAACGCGTGGTCGCGTTGGTCGGCCCGCGGGCCCGGTCGATGTGGGTGTCGACGTTCCACTCGACCTGCGTGCGGATCCTGCGCAACCAGGCCTCGCTGCTGCCCGGGCTGAACTCCAACTTCTCGATCTACGACGCCGACGACTCGCGACGGCTGCTGCTGATGATCGGCAAGGACATGGGGCTGGACACCAAGCGGTACTCGCCGCGGTTGCTGGCCAACGGCATCTCCAACCTGAAGAACGAGTTGATCGGCCCGGAGCAGGCGGCCGCCGAGGCGTCGGAGGCGGAGCGAGGACCTGGCCCGCATCATCGCCGAGGTCTACGCCGAGTACCAGCGCCGGCTGCGGGCGGCCAACGCGCTGGACTTCGACGACCTGATCGGCGAGACAGTCGCTGTGCTGCAAGCCTTTCCGCAGATCGCGCAGTACTACCGGCGGCGGTTCCGGCACATCCTGGTCGACGAGTACCAGGACACCAACCACGCGCAGTACGTGTTGGTGCGCGAGCTGGTCGGCCGCGAGACCGAGGACGACGGAGTCGTCGCGCCGGCCGAGCTGTGCGTGGTGGGCGACGCCGACCAGTCGATCTACGCGTTCCGCGGCGCCACCATCCGCAACATCGAGGACTTCGAGCGCGACTACCCCGACGCCACAACCATTCTGCTGGAACAGAATTACCGCTCGACGCAGAACATCCTGAACGCGGCCAACTCGGTGATCGCCCGCAACGCGGGTCGGCGGGAGAAGCGGCTGTGGACCGACGCAGGGCGAGGGCGAGCTGATCGTCGGCTACGTCGCCGACAACGAGCACGACGAGGCCCGGTTCGTCGCGGGCGAGATCGACGCGCTGGCCGACCGCGGCGACATCACCTACAACGACGTCGCGGTGTTCTACCGCACCAACAACTCGTCGCGCGCCATCGAAGAGGTCTTCATCCGCGCCGGCATTCCCGTACAAAGTCGTTGGCGGCGTTCGGTTTTACGAGCGCAGGGAGATCCGCGACATCGTCGCCTACCTGCGGGTGCTGGACAACCCCGGCGACTCGGTGAGCATGCGGCGCATCCTGAACACCCCGCGTCGCGGCATCGGCGATCGCGCCGAGGCGTGTGTGGCGGTGTACGCCGAGAACACCGGCGCCAGCTTCAACGACGCGCTGCAGGCGGCCGCCGAGGGCAGGGTGCCGATGCTCAACACCCGCTCGGAGAAGGCCATCGCGGGTTTCGTCGAGATGCTCGACGAGCTGCGCGGGCGGCTCGACGGCGAACTCGGCGAGCTGGTCGAGGCGGTGCTGGACCGCACCGGCTATCGCACCGAACTCGAGAACTCCAGTGACCCACAGGATCTCGCGCGGCTGGACAACCTCAACGAATTGGTCAGCGTCGCACACGAATTCAGCACCGACCTGGCCAACGCCGAGGCGTTGGGAGAGAGCCGGAGGACGAGGACATCCCCGACACCGGCGTGCTCGCCAAGTTCCTGGAGCGGGTGTCGCTGGTCGCCGACGCCGACGAGCTGCCCGAGCACGGCGCGGGCGTGGTGACGATGATGACGCTGCACACCGCGAAGGGGCTGGAGTTCCCGGTGGTGTTCGTGACCGGCTGGGAGGACGGCATGTTCCCGCACATGCGGGCGCTGGGCGATCCGACCGAACTGTCCGAGGAGCGGCGGCTGGCCTACGTCGGCATCACCCGGGCCCGCCAGCGGCTCTACGTCAGCCGGGCCAAGGTCCGCTCGTCGTGGGGTCAGCCGATGCTCAACCCCGAGTCGCGGTTCCTCAAGGAGATTCCGCAGCACCTCATCGACTGGCGGCGCACCGACCCGGGTCCGTCGTTGCCCGCGCCGGTGAGCGGTGCCGGCCGGTTCGGCACTCCCGCGCCGGCCGTCACCGACGCGTTCGGCGGCCGGCAAGCGGCCGCTGCTGGTGCTCGAGCCCGGCGACCGCGTCACCCACGACAAGTACGGGCTCGGCCGCGTCGAGGAGGTGTCCGGCGTCGGCGAATCGGCGATGTCGCTCATCGACTTCGGCAGCGCGGGCCGGGTCAAGCTGATGCACAACCACGCGCCCGTCGCCAAGCTCTGAGGGATGGCAACGGCGCCGCAAAGGCGTTGGTCGTCAGACATGAGCGCGCACACCGTCGCGCAACGACTGGCACTTGTGGCTGGGGTTCTTGGGAGCTGCCATCGCGATCGCCTTCTCGCCCGGCGCGGGTGCGATTCAGTCGATGGCATCCGGTCTGACACACGGCCTGCTGATGGCCTATTGGAGCATCATCGGCCAGGAGCTGGGCCTGGCGTTCCAAATGACCTTGGTGGCAGTGGGATTGGGCGCAATCGTCGCCAAGTCCGTCGTGGCGTTCACCGTCATCAAGTTCCTCGGGGTCGGCTATCTGCTGTATCTCGCGCTGCGTCAATGGCGCGCTTCGGATCACGACCTGAGTCAGACGATGAGTGGGCCGCCGGCGAAGGCGGGACTTCCACTGCTGGTGCGCGGGTTCCTGGTGAACGCGACCAACCCCAAAGCGCTGGTGTTCTATTTCGCCGTGTTGCCGCAGTTCGTGTCGCCGGCCGCGCCGTTGGTACCGCAGTATCTCGTGATCGGGTTGACGGTGATCGGCGCCGACGTCCTGGCGATGAGTGTGTACGCGGGCTCGGCGAGGCGACTGCTCAAGGTGCTGGGGGCACGCCAACAGATGCTGCTGAACAGATTCTTCTCCGGCCTTTTCGCGACCGCGGCCGTCGTGCTCGCTCTCGTGCGTCGGGTGGCGCCGGCCTAGGGCGCCCGTCGCCTCAGCTCTAGCCGCGGCGGGCCCATCGTCGCGTGCCGGGCAGCAGCGCGAGCGCGATGCTGGCGAGCGGCAGTACCGGGATCGCGTACACCACCGTCGGCAGTTTGGCCCCCGCGACGAACAGGCTGGAGAAGATCAGCAGCGCCACGATCGAGCCCACCACGATCAGCAGCCGACTCATGCGCCTGCGCAGCAGCAGCCCGATCAGGCCGCTGATCAGGGCGGCAGCGGACACCGCGGTCAGGAAGCCGACCGCGACGCAGAACAACCGGTCCGAGCGCCACCAGCCGGTGATCAGGTCGGTGGCGATGACCGCCGTCGCCCAGCCGGACAGGATGCTGACGACGGCCGTCGCGATCGCGGTCTTCGGATTGGGCCGGGTCTGCCCCACGGCGACGGGCCGGGCGCGGGGGATGTAACTCGTCTGCGGCTCATCGCTGGCCACGGGTATCGCGCCCGTCGGATGACGGCGAATGATGCTGGTCGCTGGTTCCGCGCTGACAGGGATCTCGCCAGTGGGCTGGCGCCGGATTATGCGTGGGGAGCTCGGGGGTTCGTCGTCGCCAGCCACTCAGCCAGAGTAGTTGCCCGGGCTGAGTCCTCGTTTGGCCAGCCAGGGGACGGGGTCGACGCGATCGGTCCCGTTGAGCAGCACCTCGAAGTGGCAGTGCGGGCCGGTGGAGTTGCCGCGATTGCCGATCGTCGCGATCTGGTCGCCCGCCATCACGCGGTCGCCCTTGCTGACCAGCCAGGTGTTCACATGGCCGTACAGGGTGACGGTGCCGTCGGTGTGCCGCAGCTTGACCCAGGCGCCGTAACCCGCCGTCGGGCCGACGTCGATGACGACGCCGTCCGCGACGGCATAGATCGGGGTGCCGATCGAGTTGGCGATGTCGATGCCGGCGTGCAGCACGCCCCAGCGATAGCCGAAGCCCGAGGTGAAGACGCCCTTGGTGGACATCACGAACAGCGGCCGGTTCAGCCGCGCTTCGCGCTCGGCGCGCTCCTGGGCGAATGCCGCGGCCTTGGTGATCTCCTCGGCGTGCACGGTGGAACTCGATGCGGGCGTGACGGAAACGATCTGCATGCCGTCCGTCGAGCCGGTGATCGCGCCGCCGCCGATCGCGGTCTGATCGGCGGCCAGGATGGTCTCGGCGGGCTTCTCGGAGGCGTTCGCCATCGAATACGCGCCTGCCGCGGTCGCGCCGACGGCCATCGCGGCGACCATCAGCCGGCCCTTCACGGGCACCTCTTGCTTGCGGTGCGCACCGCCCCGGCCGCCGATGGCGATGATGTCGGTCGCGGCCGCACCGTCGCTGACGTCGGTGTGGCTGTCGCGGTAGGCGTGCGATGCGCGGCGTTCCTCGCGTGCGTGCGGACGGAACTCCGACGGCACCGCGAGTCGCAGCGGGGTCAGGTCGTCGGTGTCGTGCAGATCGTCGAGCTCGGGCGCGTGGATGACCTGGGCCTCGCGGTCGAACGCGCTGTTCTCACGAAAGTCCAGGTCAGCGAGGTCGCCGAACTCGTTGAACGGGATGATGTCGGTGATCTCGGTGACTTCTTCAGTGACGCGGCTGGTGATTTGCCGGTTCGTCGACGGCCCTCCGGACCTGGACGAACGGTGCGCAGCCAACCTGAAATGTCCTTCGCGTCGTGACCAGAACGTTATCTAGACCACGTGCACGTTAACCAAATCCCAATGTTGGTGGCAACCCGAGTGCGGTATTCCATCGAAGAATGTGACGTGTATCACTGACACGTGGCGGTGAGATCTGCCACATGAGCGGTAGGCGGTGCCGATGTTGCAACCGCGTGTCGATAAAGTTCCCCCGAGCCCGTCAGGCTGAAACCTTCGAACTCGACGCTCGACAGACAGGGATGTTTCAAAGCCCATGGATCTCTTCGAATACCAGGCGAAAGAGCTGTTCGCCAAGCACAACGTGCCCACCACGCCCGGCCGGGTGACCGACACCGCAGAGGACGCCAAGGCGATCGCCGAGGAGATCGGCAAGCCCGTCATGGTCAAGGCGCAGGTCAAGGTCGGCGGCCGCGGCAAGGCAGGCGGCGTCAAGTACGCGGCCACCCCCGAAGACGCTTTCGAGCACGCGCAGAACATCCTCGGCCTCGACATCAAGGGCCACGTCGTCAAGAAGCTGCTGGTCGCCGAGGCCAGCGACATCGCCGAGGAGTACTACATCTCCTTCCTGCTCGATCGCTCCAACCGCACCTACCTGGCGATGTGCTCGGTCGAGGGCGGCATGGAGATCGAAGAGGTCGCCGCGACCAAGCCCGAGCGGCTCGCCAAGGTGCCGGTCGACGCCGTCAAGGGGGTCGACGAGGCCTTCGCCCGCTCGATCGCCGAGCAGGGCCACCTGCCCGCCGAGGTGCTCGACGCGGCCGCGGTGACCATCGCGAAGCTGTGGGAGGTGTTCGTCAAGGAGGACGCCACCCTGGTCGAGGTCAACCCGTTGGTGCGCACGCCCGACGATCAGATCCTGGCGCTGGACGGCAAGGTCACGCTCGACGGCAACGCCGACTTCCGGCAGCCCGGCCACGCCGAGTTCGAGGACCGCGACGCGACCGATCCGCTGGAGCTCAAGGCCAAGGAGAACGACCTCAACTACGTCAAGCTCGACGGCGAGGTCGGCATCATCGGTAACGGTGCGGGCCTGGTGATGTCGACGCTGGACGTCGTCGCCTACGCCGGCGAGAAGCACGGCGGCGTCAAGCCCGCCAACTTCCTCGACATCGGCGGCGGCGCCTCCGCGGAGGTGATGGCCGCCGGTCTCGACGTCATCCTGGGCGACGAGCAGGTCAAGAGCGTGTTCGTCAACGTGTTCGGCGGCATCACCGCATGCGACGCCGTCGCGAACGGAATCGTCAACGCGCTGAAGATCCTCGGCGACGAGGCCAACAAGCCACTGGTGGTCCGCCTCGACGGCAACAACGTCGACGAGGGCCGCCGCATCCTGGCCGAGGCCAACCACCCGCTGGTGACCGAGGTCGGCACGATGGACGAAGCCGCCGACGTCGCCGCAGCCAAGGCCGCCGAAGCGGCGAAGGCCTGAAAGGACTGACATGGCAATCTTTTTGACCAAGGACAGCAAGGTCATCGTCCAGGGCATCACCGGCGGCGAGGCCACCACGCACACCGCGCGGATGCTCAAGGCCGGCACCCAGATCGTCGGCGGCGTCAACGCGCGCAAGGCCGGAACGACGGTGTCGCACAAGGACAAGGACGACAACGACATCGAACTGCCGGTGTTCGGCAGTGTCGTCGAGGCCATCGAGAAGACCGGCGCCGACGTGTCGATCATCTTCGTGCCGCCGAAGTTCGCCAAGGACGCGATCATCGAGGCCATCGACGCCGAGATCCCGCTGCTGGTGGTCATCACCGAGGGAATTCCGGTGCAGGACAGCGCATATGCGTGGGCCTACAACGTCTAGAAGGGCAACAAGACCCGCATCATCGGGCCGAACTGTCCCGGCATCATCACGCCCGGTCAGTCGCTGGTCGGCATCACGCCCGCCAACATCAGCGGGCCGGGTCCGATCGGTCTGGTGTCCAAGTCGGGCACGCTGACCTACCAAATGATGTTCGAGCTGCGCGATTTCGGCTTCACGACGTCGATCGGCATCGGCGGCGACCCGGTCATCGGCACCACGCACATCGATGCGATCGAGGCGTTCGAGAAGGACCCCGAGACCAAGGTCATCGTGATGATCGGCGAGATCGGCGGCGACGCCGAGGAGCGCGCGGCCGACTACATCAAGGCCAACGTCTCCAAGCCGGTCGTCGGCTACGTCGCGGGCTTCACCGCGCCCGAGGGCAAGACGATGGGCCACGCCGGCGCGATCGTGTCGGGGTCGTCGGGCACCGCCCAGGCCAAGAAGGAAGCGCTGGAGGCCGCGGGCGTCAAGGTCGGCAAGACGCCGTCGGAGACCGCCCGCCTGGCCAGGGAGATCCTGCAGAGCCTGTAGGTGTAGCTCTCTACTGCGCACGAGCGTGCGCAAAGTGCGTAACTTTTGCGGCGTGTCGCCCGCAGACACGCACGCTCGCGGCAAAAGAGGGAGGTCGGTAATGGTCGATCCGCGCACCCCGGTGCTCGTCGGCGTCGGCCAGTTCACCGAGCGCATCGACGACCCCGGCTACCGGGGCATGTCGGCGGTGGACCTCGCGACCGCTGCGGCGCGTGCCGCGCTGTCCGACACCGGCGCCAACGCGTCCGCGGTGGCCAAGGCGATCGACACGGTGTTCGGGCTGCGGCAGTTCGAGATCTCCGGCCCGATGCCCGCGGCGTTGGGCAAGTCGAACAACTACCCGCGCTCGGTGATGAACCGGCTGGGCGGCGACCCCGCCCGCGTGGTCCTCGAACCGGTCGGCGGGCAGGGCCCGCAGAAGCTCGTCACCGAGGCCGGTAACGCGATCGTCGGGGGCGACGCCGACGTCGTGATGATCATGGGCTCCGAGCCGGGGTCGACGGCCCGCTACTTCGCCGACCGTGACGACAAGCCCGACTTCGCCGAGCACGTCGACGGTCAGCTCGAGGACCGCGGTCACCAGATCTTCTCCTACATCAGCGAGTACACCATCCAGCACGGCCTGACCGGCGCGCCCGTGCAGTACGGGCTGCTGGAGAACGCGCGGCGCGCCCGCCTCGGGCTCAGCATCGCCGACTATCGCCGCGAGATGGCCGAGCTCTTCGCGCCGATGTCGAAAGTGGCTGCCAAGAACCCATTTTCGTCCTCGCCCGTCGAGCGGTCGGTCGACGAGATCATCACCGTCACCGACGACAACCGGATGATCTGCGATCCGTATCCGCGTCTGCTCGTCGCCCGCGATCAGGTCAATCAGGGCGCGGCTGCTGTGCTGATGTCGGTGGAGGCGGCCAATCGGCTCGGCGTGCCCGAGGACAAGTGGGTCTACGTGCACGGCCATGCCGACATGATCGAGCAGGCAATGCTGGACCGCGCCGATCTCGGTGCCAGCCCCGCGTCGGTCATGGCCGCGCGAGAAGCGCTGCGGGTGGCGGGAATCGGCGTCGACGACATCGCCACGTTCGATCTGTACAGCTGCTTCCCGTTCCCGGTATTCGTCATCTGCGAGGCTCTCGGCATCGACGGCGACGACCCGCGTGGGCTGACGCTCACCGGCGGACTGCCGTACTTCGGCGGTCCCGGCAACAGCTACTCGCTGCACGGTATCGCCGAGACTGTCATGGCTATGCGCGACAGGCCAGGGCAATTCGGCCTCGTCGGCGCCAACGGCGGCATCATGAGCAAGTACTCCGTCGGCATCTACTCGACACTGCCCGCGGAGTGGCGAACCGACCGCAGCGCGGAACTCAAGAAGGAGATCGAGGCGCTCCCGAAGGTCGACGTCACCACGACGCCCGACGGCGCCGCGACCATCGAGACGTACTCCGTGCGCTACGACTGGCCGATCCGCACCGGAATCATCGTCGGGCGCCTCGATGCCGACAATTCGCGGTTCATGGCCACGACTGACGACGCCGATCTGGTGGCGCTGATGTCCGACGGGGATCCGCTCGGGGCGCCGATCAACGTCTGGTCGACGGACAACGGCAACCGCGCGTCGCTGCCCTAGCGTGACCGACGCTTGGCCACCCGGCCCTTCGACGCGAAACGTTCGCGCCGGCCTTGGTTTTCACGCCTGCCGTTGCGGCTGTTGGCATGTGGATCGTCGAATACGCGCGCGATGAGGGGGCTGATGGAAGGCATGATGTTCCTTCGTCGGATCGGTAGTGCTCGGTCATGCAGGGACACATGTCCGCTGGGGTCCAACCCCATGCCATGAACTGTCGTCTCGAGGACAGCGCACGTCATGCGTAGTCGACTACGCGTGTTTCGGTCGACTACCTCACCCGGGTCATGTACGGGCGTCGGCTCAGACCAGCGCGGCGAGCTTGCCCGCGAGCCGCTCCACGTAGCCGGCGACTTCGTCTTCCGATTTGTCGGGCAGCCCGAAGAGGACCTCGGTGACGCCCAGGTCTGACCAGCGGGCGAGCTTGTCGGGGTCGGGCTTGAAGTCCAGCGCCACGATCTGCGGTGCGCCGTCGCGGTCCGCGGCCGCCCAGGTGTCCTGCAGCAGCTTGACCGGCTCGTCGATGTCGAAGTCGCGCGGTGTGGTGATCCAGCCGTCGGCCGAGCGGGCGATCCACTTGAAGTTCTTCTCGGTGCCCGCCGCGCCGACCAGGACCGGGATATGGGCCTGGACGGGTTTGGGCCAGGCCCACGACGGCCCGAACTTCACGAACTCGCCGTCGTAGGAGGCTTCTTCCCGGGTCCACAGCGCGCGCATTGCCTCGATGTATTCGCGCAGCATGGTGCGCCGCCGCCCCGGGGGCACGTTGTGGTCGGCGAGTTCGTCTGTGTTCCAACCGAATCCGACGCCGAGGCTGACCCGCCCGCCGGACAGGTGATCGAGTGTGGCGATGGACTTGGCCAGCGTGATCGGGTCATGTTCGACGGGCAGCGCCACCGCCGTCGACAACCGCACCCGGGAGGTGACCGCGCACGCCGCGCCCAGTGACACCCAGGGATCCAGCGTGCGCATGTAGCGGTCGTCGGGCAGCGACTCGTCGCCCGTGGTCGGGTGCGCGGCCTCCCGCTTGACCGGGATGTGGGTGTGCTCGGGCACATAGAAGGTCGTGAACCCGTGATCGTCAGCGAGCTTGGCTGCCGCAGCGGGCGCGATGCCCCTGTCGCTGGTGAAGAGTACGAGGCCGTAGTCCATGCCGAGAATTAGAACGTGTTCCAGTCTCGCGGGCAAGGGCGGGGTGCCCAAACGGTCCTGTGAGCGCGGCCGCGCGCCGTAAGGGGTAGTGCACTACGCGTGTCGTCGGCCGCGCTCGCGACAACAGTTCACAACCATGGCGACTCAGCGTCGACTCCGCGACAAGGTCATCGAGTGGGTACGGCGATACCTGCCCAATGAGCTCGCAGGCTGGGTGGGCGAACTCGGTGGCGCCGCGGCGACCTATCACGCTGACGGGTTCCTACGCCGCCGCGGTGGTGGCGGGCACGATCGGCGCCTCGGTGGGCTATTACGCGACGGCCTACTTCAACGGGGTGCGCTGGGCATATCGCGCCGAGGCCGGCCGCAGCAGGCCGATTCGCGTACTGCTCGCCAACGGCCGCACCGTCCGCAGCATCGCCGTCGAGTTCGGTCCCGCCGAGGCGATCGACAGCATCATCCTGCGACCGATCGCGTTGTACCTGGGGCCGTTCCTGGTGGGCAACGTCGCCGTCGGCTGGATCCTCGGCAGCATCGCGGCCGACATCGCCTTCTGTGTGATGGCCATCTTCAGCTACGAGCGATTCACCAACCTGCTCGTCCGGCCCGCACCCGTCCACGCATAGCGACCGAACATGAACAGCAGGCGCACCACGCGACAGAAACTCATGGAGTGGGTTCGCCGCTACCTGCCCTGTGAAATCGCAGGCACCGTCGGCGAACTCGGCGGTGCCGCCGTGGCCTATCTGCTCACCGATTCGCTGGCGGCCGCCGCGCTCGCCGCGACGGTCGGCGCATCGGCCGGCTACTACGCGGCCGCCTACACCAGCGCGGTGCGCTGGGCCTACCGCGAGCGCAGCGATCGACGGTGGGCGGCTCGGATCATGGTCGCCAACCTGTTCGCATTGCGCAGCGTCGCAATCGAGTTCGGCCCCGCCGAGCTGATCGACAGCATCGCGATCCGGCCGCTGGCCTACTACTTCGGCCCGCTGATGTTCGACAACGTGATCGCCGGCTGGATCTTCGGAAAGTTGCTCTCCGACATCGGTTTCTACGTCTTGGCGATCTTCACCTACGAGCGATTCAAAGGCCTGCTGGCGGTACGTCGGCCGATCATCGAGGAGGCCGACGATGATGCCGTCTCGGCGATTGCAGCTGCGTGAGACCATGCGGGCTCGCGCCGACACCGAGGGCTGGAATGCGCTCATCGGGCAGTACGGCACGCCGCTGCTGGTGCTCGATCCCGACCGCGTCGTCGAGCAGTGCCGGCTGCTGGCGTCGCACCTGCGTGGCTTCCGTCTGCACTTCGCGGTGAAGACATCGCCCCATCCCGCCGTGCTGCGCGCCGTCGCGGCCAGCGGCTGCAGCTTCGACGTGGCGACGAACGCCGAAATCGATCTCCTGCGCACGCTTGGACTTCCATTGCAGCGCTGCATCCACACAAATCCGATCAAGAAGCCCGCCGACATCGACTACGCCTACCGCGGCCGGCATCCGCACGTTCGTCGTCGACAACCCGCTCGAGGCCCAGAAGTTCACGGGCCAACCGACCGACATCGACATCCTGGTGCGGCTCGCGTTCAGCAACCCGTCGGCGAAATCGGATCTGTCGACGAAGTTCGGCGTCGACCCCGCCGACGCGGAACTCGTCGTCAAGCACGTCTTGGCCACCGGGGTACGGTTCGCGGGCTTCAGCTTCCACGTCGGCAGCCAGGGCACGACCGCCGAGCCGTACCGCAAGGCCCTGCGCGGCACCCTCGACGTCGTCGCCCATATCGGCGCGACGCTCGCTGTGCCGACCCGGATCATCGATATCGGCGGCGGCTTTCCCGTCAGTTACCGCGACCCGATGCCCACGATCGACGCCATCGCCGACATCATCGACGAGGTGCTTGGCGAGGCGCGGGACCAGTTCACGTTATTGGCCGAACCAGGCCGATTCCTCGCCGCCGACAGCATGACGTTGTTGACGAGCGTGGTGGGCAGCGCCATGCGGCACGGTCGGCTGTGGCACTACCTCGACGATGGGTTGTACGGCAGCTACTCGAACGTGATGACGGAGGACGTGCACCCTCCGATCCTGGCGTTGCGTGAGGTGGTCGACAACGCGGGCGACTGCGAGCCGGTGACCCTGGCCGGGCCGACATGCGACAGTGCCGATGTGATCGCCCTCGACTACCCGATGCCGGCGCTGAATGTCGGCGATGTGGTTGTCAGCCCGTTGATGGGCGCCTACACCTCGGTCACGTCGTCGCGCTTCAACGGAATACCCGCCACCCCGATCGTCGAGGTCTGAGTTTCCGTCAGCGCGAGCGTTACCGGCGACGGTCGGCGCGGCGCGCTGCTGTCATGGCAAACCATGACGACCGAACGCATCAGCGACCACGTCAAGTTCGCCTACTGGGTGCCCAACGTCAGCGGCGGCCTGGTCACCAGCGACATCGAGCAGCGCACCGACTGGAACTACGAATACAACGCCAAGCTCGCGCAGACCGCGGAGAACAACGGATTCGAGTACGCGCTGTCCCAGGTGCGCTACGAGGCCAGCTATGGCGCCGAGTACCAGCACGAGTCCACCAGTTTCTCGCTGGCGCTGCTGCTGGCCACGCAGAAGCTCAAGGTGATCGCCGCTGTGCACCCGGGCCTGTGGCAACCGGCGGTGCTGGCCAAGCTGGGCGCCACCGCCGATCACCTGTCCAACGGCCGCTTCGCGGTCAACGTGGTCTCGGGCTGGTTCAAGGACGAGTTCACCCATCTCGGCGAACCGTGGCTCGAACACGACGAGCGCTATCGCCGCACCGCGGAGTTCCTGCAGGTGCTGCGCAAGATCTGGACGGAGGACGACGTTGAATTCCGCGGCGACTTCTACCGCATCCACGATTTCACGCTGAAGCCCAAGCCGCTCAACACCGCCGAGCGGCCGAATCCCGAGATCTTCCAGGGCGGCAACTCGACGGCCGCCCGGCGCAACGGCGGCCACTACGCCGACTGGTACTTCTCCAACGGCAAGGATTTCGACGGGGTCACCGAGCAGATCGTCGAGGTGCGCGACCACGCCCGTGACGCCGATCGCGAGGTCCGCTTCGGGCTCAACGGATTCATCATCGCGCGCGACACCGAGAAAGAGGCGAAGGACGTCCTCCGAGAAATCATCGAGAAGGCCAACCGACCCGCTGTCGAGGGATTTCGCGTCGCCGTACAACAGGCCGGCAACTCGACCGTCGGACAAGCGCGGCATGTGGGCCGACTCGACGTTCGAGGACTTGGTGCAGTACAACGACGGCTTCCGCACCCAACTGATCGGCACACCCGAGCAGATCGCGGAACGCGTTGCGGCGTACCGCAAACGCGGCGTCGACCTGATCCTCGGTGGCTTCCTGCACTTTCAGGAAGAGATCGAGTACTTCGGTTCGCGGGTGCTGCCGCTGGTGCGCGAAATCGAAGAATCCGAAGAGGATTCGCCTGCGCAGCACGTGCTGGCGTCGCTCTGAGCAACAGTGCGCTAGCGTGGATCCGAAGCCCGTCCAGCACAGGAGAGGTCATGACCTACCCGCCCGGTAGCCCCGGATACCCGCCCGCACAGCAGCCGACCAATCAGTTCTCCGCTCCCACCCAGCAGTTCGGCAAGGCGCCCGAGCCCGCTCCGAGCGCTGCCGAAGGTCCGAGCCAGCTGCCGGTGTATCTGACCGCGGCGGTGGCCGCGCTCGGGCTGGTGGTGTACCTGTCGAGCTTCGGCCCGCTGTTCACCGCGACCGCGGACTTCTTCACGCCGACCCTGCTGGATCTCGGGGTCGTCGCGTCGCTGCTCGCCGCGCTGCTCGCCGGTGTCGGGCTGCTGCCCAAGCAGAAAGCCCCGCCCGCGCTCGTCGCGGTGCTGTCGGTGCTGGGCTTCCTGCTGGTGATCGCGATCGTGCTGACCGCGCCCGACGGGGTGTCGATCGACTGGGGCCTCTACCTGATCATCGCGTTCACGGTGCTGCAGGCGATCGTCGCGGTGGCGGTGCTGCTGTTCGACGCCGGTGTCATCACCGCGCCGGTGCCGCGGCCCAAGTACGACAGCAGCAGCAGTACGGCCAGTACGGCGGTCCGGGCAGCGGGCAGTACTACGGACAGCGCTCATCACGGCGGGCCCCCAGCAGCAGCAGGGGCCCGCAGCAGCAGCGTCCGGGCTATCCGTCGCAGTACGGCGGCTACCCGGGTGGCGCGGCCAGCCGAGCAGCCGATATCCCGGGCGTGCCCCAGAGCGGCCCGCCGACCCCGCCGACCGGATTCCCGACCTACGGCCAGCCGCCGTCCAGCTCGGCACCGACCACCCAGGTGCCTGCACAGCCGGAATCGCCGTCGCCTTCCACGCAGTCCGGCCCGCCGCCGTCGTAGTCTGAGCCGCGCGTGCGTCAACTTCGCGCGCGTGAGCTTGCGCGAGGAGCGGCCGACACTAGTGGACACCCGACCAGTCGGCCCACGCCAGGCGCGTGAGCTGCTTCGGGTCGCGTTCGGGCCGTCCATCGTGGCGCTGGTCGTCATCGCGGCGGTCGTGCTGCTGCAGCTGCTCATCGCCAACAGCGACATGACCGGCGCGCTCGGCGCGATCGCCAGCATGTGGCTGGGCGTGCACCTGGTGCCGGTGTCGATCGGCGGCGCCGAGCTGGGCGTGATGCCGCTGCTGCCCGCGCTGGCGATGGTGTGGGGCACGGCCCGCACGACCGCGGCGGCCACCTCGCCGCAGGCGTCGTGGTTCGTGACCCGCTGGGTCGTCGCGTCGGCGCTGGGCGGTCCGCTGCTGATCGCCGCGATCTCGCTGGCCGTCATCCACGACGCGGCGTCGGTGCTGACCGAACTGCAGACGCCGAACGCCCTGCGCGCGTTCGGCGGCGTGCTGGCCGTGCACGCGATCGGCGCGGTGCTCGGCGTCGGGTCGCGGGTCGGCCGGCGACTGCTGACCGCGTCGCCGCTGCCGGCGTGGCTGCCCGACGCGTTGCGTGCCGCGGCGGCCGGGGTGCTGGCGCTGGTCGGGCTCTCCGGTGTGGTGATGGCCGGCTCGATGGTCGTGCACTGGTCGACGATGAACGACCTGTACGCGATCACCGACTCGGTGTTCGGGCAGCTCAGCCTGACGCTGCTGTCGGCGCTGTACATCCCGAACGTGATCGTCGGCACGGCGGCGGTCGCGGTCGGCTCCAGCGCCCACGTCGGACTGGCCACGTTCAGTTCGTTCACCGTGTTCGGCGGCGACATTCCGGCGCTGCCGGTGCTGGCCGCGGTGCCGTCGCCGCCGCTCGGCCCGGTCTGGGTGGCGCTGCTGATCGTGGCCGCGGCTGTCCGGCCGTGGCGGTCGGGCAGCAGTGCGCGCGACGCCCGCTGCCGCGCTGCAGGCGTTGGGCAAGCTCGTCGTCGCCTCGGTCGTCGCGGCGGCGGCGATGGCGCTGCTCGGCTACGTGGGCGGCGGGCGGCTGGGCAATTTCGGCGACGTCGGCGTCGACCAGGCCACCTTCGGGCCCGCCGTCTTCCTGTGGTTCGCGGGCATCGGCGCGCTGACCGTGGCGATGTCGGGCGGCATCGCGCGCAGGCCCGCGCGTACGCCGTCGGCCGAACCGCGAGCCCGAGCCCGAACCCGAGACCGGAGCCAGAGCCCGAACCCGAGGAGCCGGAGCCCGAGGCCGAGACCCGAGCCGGAGGCCGGAGCCGAGCCCGAGCCAGAGGCCGAAGTCGGGGCGGCAGCCGCACCCGTCCCCGCGCGGCCGAACGCGCTCGACGACCCGGAGGACCACTTCATTGTCGACGACGACGCCACGCCGGGTGTGACCACGGACCGCGCGTCCGACCCCGACCACTAGGCTCTTCAGGCGTGCAGCAACCGCTCCGTGTGCCCCCGAGCGCACCGGCGCGAGTTGTCGTGCTGGCCTCGGGCACCGGTTCGCTGCTCGGCTCTCTGCTCGAAGCGGCGGTGGGCGACTATCCGGCACGGGTGGTGGCGGTCGGCGCGGACCGCGACTGCCGCGGCGCTGGACATCGCCGAGGCGGCCTCGGCTGCCGACCTTCACGGTCCGGCTCGGCGACCACGCCGACCGCGCGGCCTGGGACGCCGCCATCACCGACGCCACCGCCGCGCACGAGCCCGACCTGGTGGTGTCGGCGGGATTCATGAAAATCCTTGGGCCCGAGTTTCTTTCCCGCTTCCTCGGCCGCGTCGTGAACACCCATCCGGCGCTGCTGCCCGCTTTCCCCGGCGCGCACGCGGTGGCGGACGCGCTGACATACGGCGTCAAGGTGACGGGCTGCAGCGTGCACCTCGTCGACGCGGGCACGGACACCGGCCCGATCCTGGCCCAGCAGCCGGTCCCCGTGCTCGACGACGACGACGAAGCCACCCTGCACGAGCGGATCAAGGTCGTCGAACGGCGGCTGCTGGTGGACGTGGTGGAAGCGCTGGCAACCCGCGGCGTGACCTGGACCGGACGAAAGGCGACCATAGGATGACCGATAACGATGGCCGCAGGCCCATCCGGCGCGCACTGATCAGCGTCTACGACAAGTCCGGCCTCGCCGAGCTGGCCCGCGGCCTGCACGAGGCGGGCGTGGCCATCGTGTCGACCGGATCGACCGCCAAAACCATTGCGGACGCCGGTGTTCCGGTCACGCCGGTCGAGGAGGTCACCGGCTTCCCCGAGGTGCTCGACGGCAGGGTCAAGACCCTGCACCCGCACGTGCACGCCGGCCTGCTCGCCGATCAGCGCAAACCCGAACATGTTTCGGCGCTGGCCGAGCTCGGTGTCGCGGCGTTCGAACTGGTGGTCGTCAACCTGTATCCGTTCACCCAGACCGTCGACTCCGGCGCGACCATCGACGAGTGCGTCGAGCAGATCGACATCGGCGGACCCTCGATGGTGCGCGCCTCCGCGAAGAACCATCCCAGCGTCGCGGTGGTCGTCGACCCGCTTGGCTACGACGGTGTGCTGGCGGCCGTGCGGGCGGGCGGGTTCACTCTGGAGGATCGGAAGAAGCTGGCGTCCTTGGCATTCCGGCACACCGCCGAGTACGACGTCGCGGTCGCGTCGTGGATGGGGTCGGTGCTGGCGCCCGGAGGATCCACCGCAGCCGCTTCCGCCGTGGGCGGGCGCGACCTGGCGGCGGGAGGCGGTGCTGCGGTATGGCGAGAACCCGCATCAGCAGGCCGCGCTGTACCGCAACGACGCCGCGTGGCCGGGGCTGGCGCAGGCCGAGCAGCTGCACGGAAAAGAGATGTCCTACAACAACTACACCGATGCCGATGCGGCGTGGCGGGCCGCGTTCGACCACGAGGAGATCTGTGTGGCGATCATCAAGCACGCCAACCCGTGCGGCATCGCTATCTCCGCGGTATCGGTCGCCGACGCGCATCGCAAGGCACACGAATGCGATCCGCTGTCGGCGTTCGGCGGTGTGATCGCGGCCAACACCGAAGTGACTGTCGAGATGGCCGAGACCGTCGCCGACATCTTCACCGAGGTGATCATCGCGCCCGCATACGAACCCGGCGCGGTGGAAGTGCTTGCGCGAAAGAAGAATATCCGTGTGTTGCTGGCCTCCGAGCCGCAGCAGGGCGGCACCGAGTTCCGTCAGATCAGCGGCGGCCTGCTGCTGCAGCAGCGCGACGAGTTCACCGCGCCCGGCGACGACCCGGTCAACTGGACGCTGGCCACCGGATCACCGGCCGACCCGGCGACCCTGGCCGACCTGAAATTCGCGTGGCGGACATGCCGGGCGGTGAAGTCCAATGCGATCGTCATCGCCGCCGACGGCGCCACCGTCGGGGTGGGCATGGGCCAGGTCAACCGGGTGGACGCGGCTCGCCTCGCAGTGCAGCGCGCCGGCGAACGGGTGCAGGGCGCCGTCGCGGCCTCCGACGCGTTCTTCCCGTTCCCCGACGGACTGGAGACACTGACCGACGCGGGTGTGAAGGCGATCGTGCACCCAGGCGGGTCGGTGCGCGACGACGAAGTCACCGCGGCCGCCGCCAAGGCGGGCATCACGCTCTATCTGACCGGAGCGCGGCACTTCGCGCACTGAGCAGTCAGAACTACAGGGTTGTGTCAAGGACGTGTTGTTTAAGGACGTTGTGTAAGGACTTGAAATCGCTATGCGCTTTTCCCCCGGGACAATTATGTTTTCCGCATGACTGGGACGAAGGCACTGGCTCTGATCGCGGCGGCAGCAGCGGTCGCAGTGCTGTTGCCGTCGTGTACCCGCGTCGTGACCGACGCGCACGCAGTCGCAGGCGAGGAACCGATTGCAGACGTCTCGGATGAGAACCCCTGCACACCGGTCGATGATCCGTTGGCGGTCATCCCGACCGACGCAGGCGAACCGGTGCTGAAGATTCCACAGCCGCCCGGGTGGGAGCGTTTCACCGAGATGGATTCGCAAATCGTCCGATACGCGATGCGCAACGACAGCCTGGGCGCGGTCGCCGTCGTCACCGCTGAAAGCATGGCGGGGATCGGAGATCCCGAGGACGCATTCCAAGGGGTGCACGAGGGAATCAGCGAGCTACTGGGCCCCGCCGCGACGTTGGACGTCACGAGGCTCGAGCATTGTGGACTGCCCGCCGAGACAATGCCGTTCGTCAATCCCGGAATTGGTCAGTCCGGTGCCATGCCGACGGAGTCGCTGTCAGTCGTCATGGTGGAAGACGGCAGCACCCACATCGTGTCGCTCCAGG
Source organism: uncultured Actinomycetota bacterium (assembly GCA_963766945.1). GTDB lineage: Bacteria > Actinomycetota > Actinomycetes > Mycobacteriales > Mycobacteriaceae > Mycobacterium. Next base: position 59,979 of record CAVYCT010000009.1, on the reverse strand, counting down.
TGGCGACGAAGATGCCGGACGATCCCGTCGCCGCGCGCGACGTCGACACCATCATCACCGGCTTCCAGATACTGCCGCCATCGGCGTCATGAACCACAGGAATACGCACGCCACCGGTACACGTCGTAGCGTGGAGTGGTGACTCAACCTCATGATCTGCCCCGGACCGTCGGCGAGCTGAAGGCCTCCGGTCATCGCGAGCGGGGCGTCAAAGCCGAAATCCGGGAGAACCTGCTGGCCGCGCTGGCCGAGGGCCGCGACGCGTGGCCGGGCATCCTGGGCTTCGAGGACACCGTGCTCCCGCAGCTGGAGCGTGCCCTGATCGCCGGGCACGACGTGGTGCTGCTCGGTGAGCGCGGGCAGGGCAAGACCCGGCTGCTGCGCGCGCTGATCGGTCTGCTCGACGAGTGGACGCCCGTCATCGCCGGAGCGGAACTGGGCGAGCACCCGTACACGCCGATCACCCCCGAGTCGATCCGGCGGGCCGCCGACTCGGGCGACGACCTGCCGATCGAGTGGCGGCACCGCAGCGAGCGCTACACCGAGAAGCTGGCCACCCCGGACACCAGCGTGGCCGACCTGGTCGGCGACATCGACCCGATCAAGGTGGCCGAGGGCCGCAGCCTCGGTGACCCGGAAACCATCGCCTACGGCCTCATCCCGCGCGCGCACCGCGGCATCGTCGCCATCAACGAGCTGCCCGACCTCGCCGAGCGCATCCAGGTGTCGATGCTCAACGTGATGGAGGAGCGCGACATCCAGGTGCGCGGCTACACGCTGCGGCTGCCGCTGGACGTGCTCGTCGTCGCCAGCGCCAACCCGGAGGACTACACCAACCGCGGCCGCATCATCACCCCGCTCAAGGACCGGTTCGGCGCCGAGATCCGCACGCACTACCCGCTCGAACTCGACGCCGAGGTCGGCGTCATCAAGCAGGAGGCGCACCTGTCCGCCGAGGTGCCCGAGTATCTGCTGCAGGTGCTCGCCCGGTTCGCCCGCTATCTGAGGGAGTCGCGGTCGATCGACCAACGCTCTGGTGTGTCGGCGCGGTTCGCGATCGCGGCCGCCGAGACGGTCGCCGCGTCGGCGCGGCACCGGTCGGCCGTGCTCGGCGAGCAGGATCCGGTGGCCCGGGTGGTGGATCTGTCCACGGTGGTCGACGTGCTGCGCGGCAAGCTCGAGTTCGAGTCGGGTGAGGAGGGCCGCGAGCAGGCGGTGCTCGAACACCTGCTGCGGCGGGCCACCGCGGACACCGCCCAGCGACTGCTCGGCGGCATCGACGTCGGGCCCCTGGTGGTGGCGATCGAGAACGGCTCCGCCGTGACCACCGGTGAGCGCGTGTCGGCAAGCGACGTGCTGGCCGCGGTGCCCGAAGTGCCCGCGATCGCCCAGATCCAGAAGAAGCTCGAGGCGCAGCACCGACGGTCAACGTGCCGCCGCGGTCGAATTGGCGCTCGAGGCGCTGTATCTGGCGAAGCGGATCGACAAGGTGTCCGGGGAAGGCGAAACCGTCTATGGCTAAACGCACTTCGCGGTATTCGCGCTACACCGGCGGCCCCGACCCGCTGGCGCCGCCTGTCGACCTGAGCGAGGCGCTGGAGCAGATCGGCCAGGACGTCATGGAGGGCAGCTCGCCTCGTCGCGCCCTGTCCGAGTTGATGCGCCGCGGCACCAAGAACATGCGCGGCGCCGACAAGCTGGCGGCCGAGGCCAACCGCCGTCGTCGGGAGCTGTTGCAGCGCAACAACCTTGACGGCACCTTGCAGGAGATCAAGAAGCTGCTCGACGAGGCGGTGCTGGCCGAGCGCAAGGAGCTGGCGCGGGCGCTCGACGACGACGCCAGATTCAACGAGATGCGGATCGAGTCGCTGCCGCCGTCGCCCGCGAAGGCCGTGCAGGAACTGTCCGACTACGACTGGCGCAGCCCCGAGGCACGCGAAAAGTACGAGCAGATCAAGGATCTGCTCGGCCGGGAGATGCTCGACCAGCGGTTCGCCGGGATGAAGGACGCGCTGGAGAACGCCACCGACGAGGACCGTCAGCGGGTCAACGAGATGCTCGACGACCTCAACGACCTGCTGGACAAGCACGCCCGCGGCGAAGACACGCAGCAAGATTTCGACGACTTCATGAACAAGCACGGCGAGTTCTTCCCGGAGAACCCGCAGAACGTCGACGAGCTGCTGGACTCGCTGGCCCAGCGGGCCGCCGCGGCGCAGCGCTTCCGCAACAGCCTGTCGGCCGATCAGCGTGCCGAGCTGGATGCGTTGGCGCAGCAGGCATTCGGCTCGCCGTCGTTGATGAATGCGCTCAACCGCCTCGACGGCCACCTGCAGGCGGCGCGGCCGGGGGAGGACTGGACGGGCTCGTCGCGGTTCTCCGGCGACAACCCGATGGGGATGGGCGAGGGCACCCAGGCGATGGCCGACATCGCCGAACTCGAGCAGCTCGCCGAGGCGCTGTCGCAGAGCTACGCCGGCGCGACGATGGAAGACGTCGACCTCGACATGCTGGCCCGTCAGCTCGGCGACGAGGCCGCCGTCGACGCCCGACACTCTGGCCGAGCTCGAGACGGGCGCTGATGGATCAGGGCTTCCTGGACCGTGGCTCCGACGGGCAGTGGCGGCTCTCGCCGAAGGCGATGCGCCAGCTCGGGCAGACCGCGCTGCGCGATGTGGCACAACAGCTTTCGGGACGGCACGGCGAGCGCGACACCCGCCGCGCCGGTGCCGCCGGTGAGCTGACCGGTGCGACGCGGCCGTGGGCGTTCGGCGACACCGAACCGTGGAACGTCACCCGCACGCTGACCAACGCGGTGCTGCGCCAGGCCGGCACTGGCGTGCGTCGACCAGCCGCTTGAAGATCACCGTCGAGGACGTCGAGATCTCCGAGACCGAGACGCGCACGCAGGCCGCGGTGGCGCTGCTGGTGGACACCTCGTTCTCGATGGTGATGGAGAACCGGTGGCTGCCGATGAAGCGCACGGCGCTGGCGCTGCAACCATCTCGTCAGCACCCGGTTCCGCTCGGATGCGTTGCAGATCATCGCCTTTGGCCGCTACGCGCGCACCGTGTCGGCAGCCGAACTCACCGGGCTGGAGGGTGTCTACGAGCAGGGCACCAATCTGCACCACGCGCTGGCGCTGGCCGGGCGGCATCTGCGCCGCCACCCCAACGCCCAGCCGGTGGTGCTCGTCGTCACCGACGGCGAACCCACCGCGCACCTGGAAGACGTCCGACGGCGAGGGCACGTCAGTGTTCTTCGACTACCCGCCGCATCCGCGGACGATCGCCCACACGGTGAAGGGCTTCGACGAGATGGCCCGCCTTGGGGCGCAGGTGACGATCTTCCGGCTGGGCAGCGATCCCGGGCCTGGCGCGGTTCATCGACCAGGTCGCGCGCCGCGTCGAGGGCCGCGTCGTGGTGCCCGATCTCGACGGGTTGGGCGCGGCGGTGGTCGGCGACTATCCGTCGGCGCGAGGTCGCGCTAGGAAGGCGGCTAGGCGCGCCTTTGCGCTTCTTGCGCTTGACGCCGACGCTGCCCCACAGGGAGAAGCCGCGGATGTCGCACGCACGGCGCGCCGGGCGAGCCCTCGCCGGGGACGCTGTGGTCGAAGGTGCCCATCACCCCGACGCCGTGCAGGTCCACGTTCACCTCGGGCGGCACCAGGATCGTCTGGCCGCCGAAGATCGAGTAGGAGTGGATGTCGACCTCCGGTGACGTGAAGTCGGCGTACCGCAAATCCACCACGCCGCCACCGAACAGAGCGAAGGTGGTCATCCGCTTGGGCACGTTCCAGCGGCCGCGGCGCTCGAAGCCGCTCATGATCGCGAGCAGCAGCGTCGACGGCGCCGGGCGGCACGGGCCGCCGCTGCGGGCCCGGGTGAGCGCGCCGGGCAGGTCGGCGGACAGCCGATCGAGTTCGTCGTAGGTTTGCGCGGCATACGCCCTGGTCAGGCGGTCTTCGTACTCGCTCAGCTGCAGCCGGCCCTGAGCGGCGGCATCGGTGAGCAACTGCGCCACCTGAATCCGATCGGTGTCGGCAGCACGCATCGAACCGTTCCGCGACGCTGGAGTGCTCATCGATGCTGACGAGCCTACGACTAACGTCTGGCACATGCAAGGCCGTTGGCCAAACTGTGCTCTCACCGGATCCGGCGAAGCAGATAGCTAAGCAAACTTTATTTCGTGCCCGCGCTAGGTAGTCGGCGAAACCGATGGTGCCGACCGCGTTCTCGCGGCGCGAGGTTGGCGCCCGACCGGTAACCGGCGACGATGCGGCCGGGCAGCGGCACTGCGACCACCCTGCGACGGCCGCCGCGCGCCTGCGAGGTACATCCTGGCCAGCTCCGCGTGCGTGTGCACCGCGGGACCGCCGATGTCCGGCGCCCGGCCCGCCGGTTGGCGCGTCGACCAACTCGACGAGCCGGGCCGCGACGTCGCGGGTGTCGATCGGCTGGAACCGCACGCCGCGCAGCGCCCACAGCACCGGGGAGAACCGCTGGATCGAGAAGGTGGTGTCGATCAGGTCGTGGAACTGCGTGGCGCGCAACACGGTGTGGCCGACGCCGGAGGATTCCAGGGCCTGTTCGCCGCGCAGCTTGGTCCGGTAATAGGGCAACGGGATCCGATCGATGCCGACGATCGACACGTAGACGATGTGGCCGACGCCCGCCCGCGCGCGCCGCCGCGATGAGGTTCTGCATCGACGCGACGTCCTTGTCGCGGGTGCCCTGGGTGGCGCAGTGCACGACCACGTCCACACCGTCGACCGCGGCATCGATGCCCGCGCCTGCGAGCAGGTCACCCCGGTGCCAGCGAACGGATCCACGTGTCGCTGTCTCGGTCGCGCCGGCTCAGCGCATGAACCTGATGGCCCGCGGCCACCGCCGCGGGCACCACCCGCCGGCCCAACGTGCCGGTCGCCCCGGTGACCAGGACATGGCGCGCCATGGAACCACCTTAAGGGGGGTGAAATAGGGTGTCCCCGACATGGGCAAGCTCTCGACACTTCAGCAGCGATTCGAGGAGTCGCGCGCCGGCAAGATCGTGATCAGCATCTTCGTCGGCGTTTTTGTGCTTGTCGGCGTGCTGTGGAACATCCCCGACTCGCCGATCCGGCGCACGCTGCTGCCTGCGGTGGAAGCGGTGGCGGCGCCGGCGGGACTCGACCAGTACTGGGGCATGTACGGAACGCCGACCAAGAGAACCGAGGCCGTCGAGGTTCAGGTCAAGATGGCCGACGGTCAGGTCCGGGTGTGGACCATGCAGCCGGGCGAGCAGGGCATCGGCTGGTGGGATCGCTGGATCATGCTGCGCCGTGCCGTGATGACCGACGCCAGTGTGCGACCGCAGGTAGCCCACTGGGCCGTTCGCGAGGTCACCGAGCCGAACGAGCACCCGGTCGCCGTTGCCGTGGTCCTTCGCACCCAGAACCTGTCGGCACCAGGTGAAGAGGACGCCGCCAGCAGTGGCAAGGCCGCGACGAAGGTGCTGTACCAGGAAGCGCTGGCCGGCCGATGACGGAGTCGGTCAGCCCGCAGCGGTCGCCGGGCCGCGCGATCGTCGACGCATGGTGTGCGTTCTGGTTCACCCCTGCGCCCGCCTACACGCTCGGTCTCGTCCGCATCGGCTTCGGCATCGTCGCGGTGGTCTGGACGCTGACACTGCTGCCCGACCTCTCGCGGGTGTTCGGCGCGCAGGGCGCGCGCCCGATTTCACTCCGCGCGACTTCCAGTGGAGCGTCTTCGAAATCTGGCCCGGCGACACGGGCCTGCTGATCGGCTGGGTGCTGCTGCTGGTGGCGGCCATTGCGATGACAGTCGGTTGGCACAGTCGGATCGCGGCGATCGTTGTGTTCGTACTGATCCACTCGTTCCATCGACGCGCCGACTACATCTTCAACGCCGGCGACACGATCATCATCATCATCGCGTTGGTCCTGGCGCTGTCGTGCTGTGGTGCCGCGCTGTCCCTCGACCAGCGCCGACATGCCGGATCGTTCTGGTCGGCACAAACATTGGCGCCGTGGCCCATTCGGCTGCTGCAGGTCCAGCTGTCCCTGATCTACCTGGTATCGGTTCAGGCAAAGCTGGTCAACAAGTCCTGGACCGATGGTTCTGCGGTGTTCTACGCCTGGCGCACCGACGGTAGGTGGGCACTGTTGGAGACGCCGGAGTGGTTGGCCGGCAACGCGATTCTGGTCAATGCGGCGACGTGGGGCACTCTGGTCATCGAGCTGGCGATCGCGATCCTCGTCTGGAATCGACGGTGGCGGTTCTGGGTGCTGGCCGCGGGCGTCGTGATGCATCTGTCGATGATGGTGACGATGAACGTCGGCTTCTTCAGCCTGGCGATGTTCGTGCTGTATCTCGCCTTCGTCCCGTGGGAGACGGTGCAGACGCTGCCTGAGCGGCTGAAGAACTGGCGTCGAGAGCGGGCCGCAACGCCTTAAGCGTCGCCCGCGACCCACCTCGGTGGGCGCTTCTGCAGAAAGGCCAGCATCCCTTCCCTGGCCTCCTCGGAGACGAACAGCCGCGCGGACTGCTCGGGTCAGTTCCTCGGCGTCGCGGTCGAAGGCCGCCAGCATCGGCGCGGTCGTCAACGCCTTGGACGCCGCCAGTCCCTGCGGTGACCCCTTGCCGATCGCGGCGGTCAGCGCCGCCACCGTCGCGTCGACGTCGTCGGCGGCGATCGTGATCAGGCCGATCTCCTCGGCCTCCCGGGCGCCGAACTTCTCGCCGGTCAGGAAGTACCGGCCCGCGGCACGCGCGGTCATCTTCGGCAGCAGCGGTCAGCGAGATGATCGACGGCGCAACGCCGATGCGCGCCTCGGTCAACGCGAACGTGCTCGACTGGCCGGCCACCACGATGTCGCACGCGCCGACCAGGCCGAGCCCGCCGGCCCGCACATGTCCGTCGATCGCGGCGATCACCGGCATCGGCAGCTCGAGGATCCGGCGCAGCAGGCGGGTCAGCTCGCGGGCCCGGTCGACCGCGATGTCACCCGGATCAGCGGCGGCCCGCCGGCAGAAGCCGCAGCGAGATCGGCACCCGCGCAGAAGGTTCCGCCGGTATGGCCGAGCACGACCGCTCGCACCCCGGACTCCTCGGTGGCGTCGGTCAGACCCTGGTGCAGCTGGTTGACCAGCGCGGTCGACAGGGCGTTGCGGTTCTCGGGGGAGTCGAGCGTGAGGCGCGCAACGCTGCCTTCGACGGTGTAGTGGACGAGTGCGCTCATACAGTGCGAGCCCATCAATACGACCTGGGCAGACCGAGCGACGTTTGCGCCACGAAGTTGAGCACCATCTCGCGGCTGACCGGGGCGATGCGGGCCAGCTTCGACGCGGTCACGGCCGCGGCGATGCCGTACTCCTTGGTCAGGCCGTTGCCGCCCAGCGACTGCACCGCCTGGTCGACGGCGCGCACCGACGCCTCGCCCGCGGCGTACTTCGCCATGTTCGCCGCCTCGGCGGCGCCGGCGTCGTCGCCGCTGTCGTAGAGCTTCGCCGCCTTCTGCATCATCAGCTTCGCCAGTTCGATCTCGATGTGGTTCTGCGCCAACGGATGTGACAGCCCCTGGTGTGCGCCGATCGGCGTCTTCCACACCTGCCGGGTCTTCACGTAGTCGACGGCCTTGTTGATCGCGAACCGGCCCATGCCGACCGCACTGGCCGCGCCCATGATCCGCTCCGGATTCAGGCCCGCGAACAGTTGCGCGATCGCGGCGTCCTCCGAGCCGACCAGCGCGTCGGCGGGCAAGCGCACATCGTCGAGGAACAGCTGGAACTGGCTTTCCGGGCTGACGATTTCCATCTCGATCTTGGTCCAGCTCAGCCCGGGTGTATCGGTGGGCACGATGAACAGCGCCGGCCGCAGAGATTCGGACTTCGCCACTCCTTCCCTGTAGGTGCGGCCCACCACCAGCATCGCCTGCGCCTGGTCGACGCCCGAGATGAACACCTTCTGGCCCGACAGGATCCAGTCGCTGCCGTCGCGCCGGGCGGTGGTGGTGATGCGGTGGCTGTTCGACCCGGCGTCGGGTTCGGTGATCGCGAACGCCATGGTGGTCGAGCCGTCGGCGATCCCGGGCAGCCAGCGCTTCTTCTGGTCGTCGGTGCCGAACTTGGAGATGATCGTGCCGTTGATGGCGGGGGAGACCACCATCAGCAACAGCGGGCACGCCGCGGCCGACATCTCCTCCATCACCATCGACAGCTCGTACATGCCCGCGCCGCCGCCGCCGTACTCCTCGGGGAGATTCACCCCGATGAAGCCGAGTTTGCCTGCCTCACTCCACAATTCGTCGGTGTGCTGATGCGAGCGGGCCTTCTCCAGGTAGTAGTCCTGGCCGTAGTTGGCGGCCATCGCGGCGACGGCCTTGCGCAGCGCCTGCTGCTCTTCGGTTTCGACGAAGCTGGTCACCGACATTGCGACTCCTCCTTCAACTGTCGACTCGGGCAAGTACGGCGCCGACGTCGACCTGCTGGCCGACTTCGACGTTGAGCTCGGCGAGCACGCCGTCGCCGGGCGCGGTCACGGTGTGTTCCATCTTCATCGCCTCGAGCCACACCAGCGGCTGCCCGGCGGTGACGGTGTCGCCGACCGCGGCGCCGATGCGCAGCACCGACCCGGGCATCGGCGCGAGCAGTGAACCCTGCGCGACCGCGGCGTCGGGATCACCGAAGCGCGGCAGCGCGGCGAGCTGCACCGGACCCAGCGGCGAGTCGACGAACACGTCAGCCGCGTAGCGCGCGACGTCGAATGGGCGGTCCACCCCGTCGACGCTCAGCACGACGCGCTCCGGGCTCGCGGCGACCAGGCCGACGCCGTCGTGGTCGGGCAGCTCGACGCCGGTGCGGGTGAACCGGTAGCGCACCGCGTGTTCCGTGCCTGCGGTGTCGCTGTAGGACTTGACCTGGAAGCCCGACGCCAGGTTGCGCCAGCCGCTGGGTGCGGCGGCGAATACCGTTGCGCTGCTGCGGTTGTGCGCGGCATCGGCCAACGCGGCGGCCACGGCGGACAGCGCGACGGTGCGGTCGTCGGCCAGCGGAGCGGCCAGCTCGGGCGAGCCCGTGGGTGTCGAAGAACGCGGTGTCGGTGGCGCCGTCGATGAATGCCGGATGCCGCAGCACGTTGACGAGCAGGTCGCGGTTGGTGCGCACGCCGTGAATGCGGGTGCGTGCCAGCGCGTCGGCGAGGACGCCGCGGCCTGGCGTCGGGCCGGCGCATACGAGATGACCTTGGCCAGCATCGGGTCGTAGTAGATCGACACCACCGAGCCGTCGACGATGCCGGAGTCGACGCGGACGTTCCCGGGCACGTCGAAGCGGTGCACGGTGCCTGCCTGCGGCTGCCAGTCCTTCGCCGGGTCTTCGGCGTACAGCCTGGCCTCGATCGAGTAGCCGCGCGACGGCGGAGGTTCGGCGTCGAGCCGGCCGCCGTCGGCGACGTGCAGCTGCAGTTCGACCAGGTCCAGGCCGGTGGTGGCTTCGGTGACGGGGTGCTCGACCTGCAGCCGGGTGTTCATCTCGAGGAAGAAGAAGCTCGCCGTCTTCGGACAGCCATGAACTCGACGGTGCCCGCACCGGTGTAGCCGATCGCGTTCGCGGCCAGCCGCGCGGCGTCGAACAGCTTGGCGCGCATGCCCGGTGTGCGTTCGACCAGCGGCGAGGGCGCTTCCTCGATGATCTTCTGGTGTCGGCGCTGAATCGAGCATTCGCGTTCGCCGACCGCCCACACCGTGCCGTGCGCGTCGGCGAGCACCTGGACCTCGACGTGGTGGCCGGTGGCCAGGTAGCGCTCGCAGAACACCGTCGGGTCGCCGAACGCCGACTGCGCCTCGCGGCGGGCGGCCTCCACTTGCGCCGGCAGCTGCGGACAATTCGTCGACCACCCGCATGCCGCGCCCGCCGCCGCCCGCCGACGCCTTGATCAGCACCGGCAACTGGTCGGCGGTGACCGTGTCGGGGTCGAGCTCCTCGAGCACCGGCACGCCCGCGGCGGCCATCATCTTCTTCGCCTCGATCTTGGAGCCCATCGCGGCCACCGCGGCCACTGGCGGGCCGATCCACGTCAGGCCGGCGTCGGTCACGGCGCCGGCGAATTCGGCGTTCTCCGAGAGGAACCCGTAGCCGGGGTGGATGGCGTCGGCACCCGCTGCGCGGGCGGCGGCGATCAGCTGCGCTGCGTCGAGGTAGCCCGCTGGTGCCGTCGAGCCGCACCCGCGCGTCGGCCTCGGCCACGTGCGGGGACTTCGCGTCGGGATCGGTGTACACCGCGACGGTGCCGATGCCGAGCGCCGGCAGGTGGCGAACACCCGGCGGGCGATCTCACCGCGGTTGGCGACCAGAACTCTCGTGATCATGCTGTTGCGCTCACATCCTGAAGACGCCGAAGTTCGACGTCCCCTTGATCGGGCCATTGGCGATGGCGGACAAGCACATTCCCAACACGGTGCGGGTGTCGCGCGGGTCGATGACGCCGTCGTCGTAGAGCATCCCGGACAGCACCATCGGCAGCGACTCGGCCTCGATCTGCCCTTCGACGGCCGCCCGCATCGCCGCGTCGGCGTCCTCGTCGACCTGCTGGCCACGGGCCTCGGCGGCCGCCCGGCTGACGATCGACAGCACGCCGGCCAGCTGCGCGCCGCCCATCACCGCGGACTTGGCGCTGGGCCAGGCGAACAGGAAGCGGGGATCGTAGGCGCGTCCGCACATGCCGTAGTGGCCCGCGCCGTAGGAGGCGCCGATCAGCAGCGAGATGTGCGGCACGGTCGAGTTCGAGACGGCGTTGATCATCATCGAGCCGTGCTTGATCATCCCGCCTTCCTCGTACTTGCTTGCCCACCATGTAGCCGGTGGTGTTGTGCAGGAACAGCAATGGCGTGTCGGCGCGGTTGGCCAGCTGGATGAACTGGGTGGCCTTCTGCGACTCCTCGGAGAACAGCACGCCGCGGTGGTTGGCCAGGATGCCGATCGGATAGCCGTACAGCGTCGCCCAGCCGGTCACCAGCGACGAGCCGTACATCGCCTTGAACTCGTCGAACTCCGAGCCGTCGACGATCCGGGCGATCACGTCGCGCGGATCGAACGGGATCCGCAGATCGGACGGCACGATGCCGAGCAGTTCCTCGGCGTCGAAGCAGCGGCTCGACGACCGGGCCCGGCGCCGGTCCCTGCTTGCGCCAGTTCAGCCGCGCGACGATGCGGCGGCCGATCCGGATCGCGTCGAGCTCGTCGACGGCGAAGTAGTCGGCCAGACCCGAAGTGCGGGCGTGCATTTCGGCGCCGCCGAGCGACTCGTCGTCGGACTCCTCGCCGGTGGCCATCTTCACCAGCGGCGGGCCGGCCAGGAACACCTTCGAGCGTTCCTTGATCATCACCACGTGGTCGGACATGCCGGGGATGTAGGCGCCGCCCGCGGTGGAGTTGCCGAACACCAGCGCGATGGTCGGGATGCCCGCCGCCGAGAGCCGGGTCAGGTCGCGGAACATCTGCCCGCCGGGGATGAAGATCTCCTTCTGGGTGGGCAGGTCGGCGCCGCCGGACTCGACCAGCGAGATCACCGGCAGCCGGTTCTCCAGGGCGATCTGGTTGGCCCGCAGCATCTTCTTCAGCGTCCACGGGTTGCTGGTGCCGCCCTTGACCGTCGGGTCGTTGGCGACCAGCATGCATTCGACGCCCTCGACCGCGCCGATGCCGGCCACGACGCTGGCGCCGACCGTGAAGTCGCTGCCGTAGGCGGCCAGCGGGCTCAGTTCGAGGAACGGCGAGTCCGGGTCGAGCGAGCAGCTCGATGCGCTCGCGCGCGGTCATCTTGCCGCGGTCGTGGTGGCGCTTGACGTACTTCTCGCCGCCGCCGGCCAGCGCCTTGGCGTGCTCGGCGTCGAGTTCGGCGAGCTTGGTCGTCATCACCGCCGCCGCCTCGGTGTAGGCGGGCGATGCGAGCGTCGAGGTGGACCGCAGCGCGATGAGCCGATTGCGCGAAGAGAATCAGACACGCGTCATGACTGGTACCCAAGCGTTTTCGCGGCCAGCGAGGTCAGGATCTCGGTGGTCCCGCCGCCGATGCCGAGGATGCGCATGTCGCGGTACTGGCGTTCGACCTCGGACTCGGTCATGTAGCCCATCCCGCCGAACAGCTGCACCGCCTGATTGGCCACCCATTCGCCGGCCTCGACGGCGGTGTTCTTGGCGAAGCACACCTCGGTGATCAGGTTCGTCTCGCCCGCGAGTTGACGCTCGACGATGTTGCGCGTGTACACGCGGGCCACGTCGATGCGGCGCGCCATCTCGGCGAGCGTGTTCTGCACCTGCTGGCGGGAGATCAGCGGCTTGCCGAAGGTCTCGCGGTTGCGGCACCACTCCACGGTCAGGTCGAGGCAGCGCTGCGCGCTGGCGTACGCCTGCGCGGCCAGGCCGACGCGTTCGGAGACGAACGCCCCGGCGATCTGGATGAAGCCGGTGTTCTCGCCGCCGATGAGGTTGGCCGCGGGCACCCGCACGTCGGTGTAGGACAGCTCGGCGGTGTCCGATGACCGCCAGCCCATCTTGTCGAGCTTGCGGGTGACCTCGAATCCGGGCGTGCCCTTGTCGACGACGATCAGCGAAACACCCGCCGCGCCAGGGCCGCCCGTGCGCGCCGCGGTCACCACGTAGTCGGCCCGCACACCGGAGGTGATGTAGGTCTTCGCGCCGTTGATGATGTAGTCGTCACCGTCGCGGACCGCGCGGGTGGTCAGGTGCCCGACGTCGGAACCGCCGCCCGGTTCGGTGATGGCCAGGCTGCCGATCATCTCGCCGCGCAGCGTGGGCCGCACGTAGGTGTCGATCAGCCGTTGGTCGCCGGAGGCGATCATGTGCGGCACCGAGATGCCGCAGGTGAACAGCGAGGCGAACACCCCGCCGGGCGATCCGGCAGTAGTGCATCTCCTCGCAGATGATCACCGAGTCCGCGCCGTCGCCGCCGCCACCGCCGACGGCTTCGGGCAGGCCGGCGCCGAGCAGCCCGGCCTCGCCGGCCTTGCGGTGCAGCTCGCGCGGCAGATCGCCGCTGCGCTCCCACTCGTCGACGTTCGGCAGCACCTCGCGTTCGGCGAACGCCCGCACCGTCTTTCGCAGTTGCTCCCGTTCGGGGGTGTGCCAGATGCTCACGACAGCAACTCCTCCGGGATGTCGATGATGCCGGCTGCGCAGCCATTCGCCCAGCCCCTTGGCCTGCGGGTCGAACCGGGCCTGATATGCCACGCCCTGGCCGAGGATGTCCTCGATCACGAAGTTGACCGCCCGCAGGTTCGGCAGCACGTGCCGGGTGACGGGCAGATCGGCTGTCTCGGGCAGCAATTCGCGAAGCTTGTCGACGGTCAGCGTGTGCGCCAGCCAGCGCCACTGCTCGCCGGTGCGCACCCACACCCCGACGTTGGCGCTGCCGCCCTTGTCGCCGCTGCGGGCGCCCGCGATCAGTCCCAGCGGCACGCGTTGGGTGTCGCCGAACGGCAGCGGCTCCGGTAGCGCGAACGGCGGAACGGGCGCCAGCTCGAGGGTCTCGGTCGGCGGGCGGTATGTCGGTGCGGCTGCCGTCGGCGTGCACGGCGACGTGCGGCACCTCGGTGGCGGGCACGAAGGCCGGGTTGAACACCCCGTACACCTGGCCGTCGCCGGGCGGGCTGGTGGCATGGTGAAGCCCGGATAGCTGGCGAGCGCGAGTTCCACTGCGGCCGAAGAGAATTGGCGTCCGACGTTGGCTGGGATCCGGGTCGCGGACCACGCATCGCAGCAGCGCGCTGGCGGCTTCCTCGGTGTCGGCGTCGGCGTGGTCGGTGCGCGCCAGCGTCCACTCGCATCTCGGCGGGCTTGACCGTCAGGCTGGTCTCCAGCTGCCTGCGCACCAGCTCGGCCTTGGCCTCGATGTCCAGACCGGTGAGCACCAACGTCATCTCGTTGCGGAAGCCGCCGATGCTGTTGAGCGACACCTTCAACGTCGGCGGTGGCGGTTCGCCCTTGACGCCGCTGATCCGCACGCGGTCGGGCCCGTCGTCGGACAGCTCGACGGTGTCCACCCGCAGCGTCGCATCGGGATTGGCGTAGCGCGCCCCGGTGATCTCGTAGAGCAGCTGCGCGGTCACCGTGTCGACGGTGACCGCGCCGCCGGTGCCGGGATGCTTGGTGATCACCGAGGACCCGTCGGCGTGGATCTCGGCGAGCGGGAACCCGGGATGGGTCAGGTCGGCGATCTCGGTGAAGAACGAATAGTTGCCGCCGGTGGCCTGCGCGCCGCACTCGATGACGTGGCCCGCGGCGATCGCGCCTGCCAGCTGGTCGTAGTCGGTGCGGGCCCAGCCGAAGTGCGCGGCGGCGGGCCCGACGATCACCGACGCGTCGGTGACCCGGCCGGTGACGACCACGTCGGCGCCCGCGTTCAGGCAGTCGACGATGCCCCAGGCGCCGAGGTAGGCGTTGGCCGCCAGCGCGAGTGCGCCGTCGCGGCTCCGAATCCGAACTCCTCGGCGCGCGGCGCGACCAGGTCGTCGCCCTCGACGTGGGCCACGTTCGACGGTCAGGTCCGAGCCGCTCGGCGAGCGCGCGCACCGCGTCGGCCAGCCCGGCGGGGTTGAGCCCGCCCGCGTTGGCGACGATGCGCACCCCGCGGTCGAGCGCGGTGCCGAGGCAGTCCTCGAGCTGGGTCAGGAACGTCTTGGCGTAGCCGCGGTCGGGTGACTTCGCGCGGTCGCGCGCCAGGATCAGCATGGTCAGCTCGGCGAGATAGTCGCCGGTGAGGTAGTCCAGTTCGCCGCCGGTGAGCATCTCGCGCATCGCCGCGAGCCGGTCGCCGTAGAAGCCCGAGCAGTTGCCGATGCGGACCGGATCCGAGCAGAAGAGTCACGCAGTCTCCCTTCGTCGCGACGGCCAACCAACCGGTAGGTTAGCGGTTACCGCCGGTATCGCGTCAAGGCGCCCGCTGTTCTGGAGACTACGCAGCGTCGTTGGCTACCTGCAGCGCAATTGCCGCACGCTGAACACCGCTGTTTGGAGGCCACGCAGGTCACCGGCTATCCTGAAGGGCAATTGCCGACGCCGGACCCTCGCCGGCGACAGACTTCAGTACCCCGCATAGAGGAGATCTCGATCATGGCCGTGCCCAAGCGCAGGATGTCGCGCGCGAATACCCGTAGCCGGCGCGCGCAGTGGAAGGCCAAGCGCACCGAGCTGGTCGGCGTGACCGTCGCGGGCCAGCAGCACAAGGTGCCGCGCCGCCTGCTCAAGGCCGCGCGCCTGGGCCTGATCGACCTCGACCGCCGCTAGGCGAATTCGCCGCTGCGACGGCGCGCCTCTCAGGTCACTCTCAGATAGGGGGTTGACACTGTGGCTGTGCGCATACTTGTCGTTGACGACGATCGCGCGGTGCGCGAATCCCTGCGCCGGTCGCTCTCGTTCAACGGATACTCCGTCGAGCTGGCGCAGGACGGCCTCGAGGCCCTCGACCTGATCGCCACCGATCGGCCCGACGCCCTGGTGCTCGACGTGATGATGCCGCGGCTGGACGGTCTGGAGGTGTGCCGTCAGCTGCGCAGCACCGGCGACGATCTGCCGATCCTCGTGCTGACCGCGCGCGACTCGGTCTCCGAGCGCGTCGCCGGCCTGGACGCGGGCGCCGACGACTACCTGCCGAAGCCGTTCGCGCTGGAGGAACTGCTGGCCCGGATGCGCGCGTTGCTGCGCCGCACCGGACGCCCGACGACGGCGCGGAAGTCGCCGGCGATGACGTTCTCCGACCTGTCGCCTTGACCCCGTCACCCGTGAGGTCACCCGCGGCCAACGTCAGATCAGCCTGACCCGCACCGAGTTCGCGCTGCTGGAGATGCTCATCGCGAACCCGCGGCGGGTGCTCACCCGCAGCCGCATCCTCGAGGAGGTGTGGGGATTCGACTTCCCGACGTCCGGTAACGCCCTCGAGGTGTACGTCGGGTACCTCCGCCGCAAGACCGAGGCGCGAAGGAGAGCCGCGACTGATCCACACCGTGCGCGGGGTGGGTTACGTGTTGCGTGAGACGCCGCCCTGATGTCAGCCGCAGAAATTCGGGTTTCGGCCACAGCCCAATTCGTTGCCACGCGCTGTCGACGACCAGTTCACTGTCGCTGCGCTGGCGCGTGATGCTGCTCGCGATGTCGATGGTGGCGATGGTCGTGGTGCTGATGGCGCGTGGCCGTCTACGCGGTGGTGTCCCGCGCGCTCTACGACGACATCGACAACCAGCTGCACAGCCGCGCCCGGCTGCTGATCGAGAGCGGTTCGCTGGCCGCCGACCCCGGCAAGGCGATCGAGGGCACCGCCTATTCCGACGTCAACGCGATGCTGGTGAATCCGGGCCGGTCCATCTACACCGCCAACCAGGCAGGGCCAGACGCTGCCGCTCGGGTGAGCCCGAGAAGGCGGTGATCCAGGGCGAGCTGTTGATGTCGCTGCGCACCGCCAACCAGCAGCGGGTGCTGGCGCTGCACCTGGCCAACGGCAGCTCGCTGCTGATCTCCAAGAGCCTGGCGCCGACCGACTAGGTGCTCAAACGGTTGGGCACGGTGCTGCTCATCGTCGGCGGGGTCGGTGTCGTGGTGGCGGCGATGGCCGGCGGCGCGGTCGCCCGCGCGGGGCTGCGACCGGTGGCGCGGCTGACCGAGGCCGCCGAACGGGTGGCCCGCACCGATGATCTGCGGCCCATCCCGGTGTTCGGCAGCGACGAACTCGCCCGTCTCACCGAGGCTTTCAACATGATGCTGCGGGCGCTGGCCGAATCGCGCGAACGCCAGGCACGGCTGGTCACCGATGCCGGCCACGAGCTGCGCACGCCGTTGACGTCGCTGCGCACCAACGTGGAGCTGTTGATGGCGTCGATGGCGCCGGGCGCGCCGCGGTTGCCGCGAGGAGGAGATGGCCGGGCTGCGCGCAGACGTCATCGCCCAGATCGAGGAGCTGTCGACGCTGGTGGGCGATCTGGTCGACCTCACCCGCGACGACGCGCGGCGTCGTCATTCACGAACCGGTCGACATGACCGAGGTCGTGGACCGGTCTCTGGAGCGAGTTCGCCGGCGCCGCAACGATATTGACGTTCGATGTGGCGGTCACGCCGTGGCAGGTCTACGGCGACGGCGGCGGGCTGGCCCGCGCCGTGCTCAACCTGCTGGACAACGCCGCGAAATGGAGCCCGCCCGGCGGTCGGGTGGGCGTTCGGCTGACCGCAGATCGACCCGATGCACGCCGAGCTGGTGGTGTCCGATCAGGGGCCGGGCATTCCGCCGCAGGAACGGCGGCTGGTGTTCGAGCGGTTCTTCCGGTCGACATCCGCGCGCGCGATGCCGGGTTCTGGGCTCGGGCTGGCGATCGTGAAACAGGTTGTGCTCAAACACGGTGGCACGCTGCGGGTGGAGGACACCGTCCCCGGTGGACAACCGCCGGGCGCCGTCGATCCACGTGGTGCTGCCCGGCAGGCCGATGCCCAACCCGGCCTCCGATGGCCCGACACGCGGCCGCCGACGTGGACTTACGCCGATGGTCAACGCCGACAATGATTAGCGGGCGTGCGACAGGGGAAAGAAGTCTGTGCATGTCCCGAATGTTCTCTAAGTGGATTCTCAGCCCGTTTGGGCACTGTGAGACATGCGACCGCGTTGTTCCAGTATGTCGGCACCTACAGAAGGAAGAGCACCGCAGCGATATGACCAACCACCCGAGGTATTCGCCGCCGCCACCGCAGCCGGGCCGTCGGCCCGGCGGCATGAGCAGGCGGCGCCCGGTTACCCCGGCGCGCAGCGGCCCGGCCCGTACCAGCAGCAGCCGCTACGACTGGCGCTACGCCACGCAGCAGCAGACGCCGGGCCGTCCGCGCGCCGTACGACCCGTACCGGCAGCGCCGACGCCTGCCGCCCACTGCTCCGGCGCACCCCAAAAGCGTTCCCGCGCAGGCGCTTTGACGGCAGGAGCCCTCGCGGTGGCGATCGTCTCCGCCGGCGTCGGCGGGGGAGTCGCGCTGCTGGCGCAGCCGGACCGGCCCGCCGCCACGTACGAGCGGTCAACGGTGCGGCGCCCAGCGTGCCCGCCGCCAGCCTGCCCGCCGGCTCGGTCGAACAGGTCGCGGCGAAGGTGGTCCCCAGCGTCGTCAAGCTCGAGGTCGACCTGGGCCGACAGTCCGAGGAGGGCTCCGGCATCATCCTGTCCTCCGACGGCCTGATCCTGACCAACAACCACGTGGTGGCGGCCGCCCAGGAGGGCGCCGGGCGCGCCGGGCCGACGCGCAGACCAAGGTGACGCTCGCCGACGGCCGCACCACGCCGTTCACCGTCGTCGGCACCGACCCGAGCAGCGACATCGCGGTGGTGCGCGCGCAGGGCGTCGTCCGGGCTGACCCCGATCACGATGGGCTCGTCGGCCAACCTGCGGGTGGGCCAGGACGTGGTGGCGATCGGCTCACCGCTCGGGCTCGAGGGCACGGTGACCACCGGCATCATCAGCGCGCTGAACCGGCCGGTCGCCGCGGGCGGTGACGTGCGAGAACCAGAACACCGTGCTCGACGCGATCCAGACCGACGCCGCGATCAACCCCGGAAACTCCGGCGGCGCGCTGGTCAACATGAACGGCGAACTGGTCGGCGTCAACTCGGCCATCGCCACGTTGGGCGGCGACGCGCGGCGCCGGCCGCGCAGAGCGGCTCGATCGGGCTGGGCTTCGCGATCCCGGTCGACCAGGCCAAGCGGATCGCCGACGAGTTGATCAAGAACGGCAGCGCGTCGCACGCCTCGCTCGGCGTGCAGGTGGGTAACGACGCGGCCACCGACGGCGCACGGATCGTCGAGGTCACCGCCGGTGGCGCGGCGGCCGTCGGCCGGCCTGCCGAGCGGCGTCGTGGTCACCAAGGTCGACGACCGGGTGATCAGCAGCGCCGACGCGTTGGTGGCGGCGGTCCGGTCCAAGGCGCCCGGCGACAAAGGTGACCCTGACCTATCTGGATCCCGCGGGTAAGCCGCAGACCGTCGACGTCACGCTCGGCAAGGCGCAGCAGTGAGTTCCGGGCTGAGCGATGCGACATTGCGAGTGGCCGCGCCGCTGTCCGTCCCCACATATACGGTTGGGTTCATGGAACAGCCAGGGGAGTTGGTGGGCCGCGCGCTGGTCGTGGTCGTCGACGACCGCACCGCACACGGCGAGAGGAGGACCACAGCGGTCCGTTGGTCACCGAGTTGCTCGGTGAGGCGGGGTTCGTCGTCGACGGCGTGGTCGTGGTGTCCGCCGACGAGGTCGAGATCCGCAACGCGCTGAACACCGCGGTGATCGGCGGAGTCGATCTGGTGGTATCCGTGGGCGGTACGGGCGTCACCCCGCGTGATGTCACGCCGGAAGCGACCCGTGGACATCCTCGACCGCGAACTGCTCGGGATCTCCGAGGCGCTGCGCGCCTCCGGCTTGTCGGCCGGCATCGTCGACGCGGGCGTGTCGCGCGGACTCGCCGGAATCTCCGGCAGCACCCTCGTAGTTAACCTCGCCGGCTCCCGCGCGGCGGTGCGTGACGGCATGGCCACGCTCAACTCCGCTGGCGGTTCAGATCATCGGCCAGCTATCCAGCTTGGAGATCTAACCGAGTGGGCTTGCTGGCCTTATCCCGTCAGCGTGAACTGCCGGCGTCGGAATGGGCGTCGGGCCGGTCGATGTCGATCGCTGTGCGGCCGCGTTGTGTTACGCACAGGTGAACAGCAATCTTTGGCGAAATGTGATGTTCGTCACACTAGAGGTGGACTGTGACCGACGACGCAATGCCCCCGCGGGGCGCAGTTAACCAACAGATCTGCAGATGCGTTGCCCAGAGCCGCAAAGTGACGAGCGAGAAAGTAACTTCGCCGGAAGACGACGCCGAGCACGAGCGGTGGTTGCGGGAGAACGTTCCGCCACACCACAGCTGACCTGTGATTTCGCGTTAAGCGCGGGAAACGCCGAGGTTATACACAGCATCAATGCGAATTGACCATGTGCGCCTTTGCGAGCGTGGAAGTTTTCTCGACCGATCCGGCCGCATCGAGCGCGCTACGGTTTGCGTACCCGCAGGCGGTCGACTCCAGCAAACATTTGATTTCCCTGGAGCGCCCGGCGTGACGTGGGTGACCCACGCGTTGCCGGGTGGATGCCGCCCCGTTATGTTCCTCCTGTCAAACGATGAGCTAAACGTAAGAGCAGCATGTGAGGTTTCTCATTTGCTTCACATGGGGCTCCTGCGTCGTGTGTGGTGTAGCGGTAGGGCCAGGCACGAACAACAAAACACGGTGATCCAGCCGGGTCCCCGTCGACATAGCTAGGGAGAACATGAAGGCAATCAGTCGGGTGCTGATCGCGTTGGTCGCGGCCATCGCGTCTTTGTTCGTGAGCACTGGCACCTCTCACGCAGGGCTGGACAACGAGCTGAGCCTCGTTGACGGCCAAGACCGGACGCTGACGATTCAGCAGTGGGACACCTTCCTCAATGGTGTGTTCCCGTTGGACCGCAACCGGCTGACCCGCGAGTGGTTCCACAGCGGCCGGGCGAAGTACATCGTCGCCGGCGCGGGCGCCGATGAGTTCGAGGGCACCTTGGAGCTGGGCTACCAGATCGGCTTCCCGTGGTCGCTGGGTGTGGGCATCAACTTCAGCTACACCACGCCGAACATCCTGCTCGACGACGGCAACCTGTCCGGCCTTGACCCGTTCGGCTCGGTCATCACGCCGAACCTGTTCCCGGGTGTGTCGATCAGCGCCGACCTCGGCAACGGCCCCGGTATCCAGGAAGTCGCGACCTTCTCGGTGGACGTCGCCGGTGCGCGCGGCGGTGTGGCGGTGTCCAACGCGCACGGCACGGTGACCGGTGCTGCCGGTGGCGTGCTGCTGCGTCCGTTCGCTCGGCTCATCTCGTCGGCTGGTGACAGCGTCACCACCTACGGCGAGCCCTGGAACATGAACTAGACAGCATCTCCCAGGCAACAAAAGCAGCCCCCGGATCACTCCGGGGGCTGTTTTGCGTCTGTCGGTCAGTCCTTGTCGGCGCTCGTGGTCTCCGCGGTGTCGGGACTGGGGCCGGTGCCTGGGCCGGTGCCGTGCTTGCCCGCGGTCCGTTGGTCTCGACGAGGATGTTGCGGATCTCGGTCAGCAGCGTCAGTTCGGTGTCCTGGGCCTGCTCGACCTCGCCCTTCTTGCGCAGCCTGTTGTAGGGCACCACGACCAGGAAGTAGACGACCGCGGCGACCAGATATGAAATTGATGGCCGCGGACAGCAAGACGTTCAGGTCGATGACCTGCTCGTTGCCGATGCCGAATCCGCAGAATGCCGTAGTTCGGAGTCGCCGCCCGCGCCGATCCGGCTGATGAGCGGCTGGATGATGCTGTCGGTGAATTTCGTGACCAGAGCCGGTGAACGCGGTGCCGATGACCACCGCGACCGACAGGTCGACGATATTGCCCCGGGCGAGAAACTCCTTGAAGCCCTTCAACATGCGCGCACATCCTTCCTGCAGTCTCGTCTATCTGACAGACACACGACGTTAGTCGGGTTGGCGCTGCAGCGGTCGATCTCCGGTGCTAGCTTCGCCAGCTATGGGCAACGTTGCGATGCGGTGGGTGATTTCGCGTGTCGGCGGCAGTGCTGATCGGCGTTTCGGCGTTCGCGATGGGTTCGGCAGCGCGCAACCGGTCCCGTCTCCGCCGCCCCGCCCGCCGCAGCCCGGCTCGACGACCGATGACCTGGCCGACATGGTCATGGACGTCGATCGAGGAGGCGCACCGATCGACCGCGCCGACCACCACGCCGTGTGCCCGCACCGCCGCGGTGAGCGCTCAGTGGAAGGTGAGCGTGACCGTCTGCACCAGTGCCGCTCCCGCCACCTCGTTGGCCGCGTGAGCGGGCAGCGCCACCAGCACCACTCGATCGCCGCCGCTGCCCGCGCCCGTTCGGCTTCTGCGGACACCAGAACCACGACCGCGTCGGTCGCGACGACCTGCAGGCCGCACGTCGTCGCCGGCCGTCGTGCTGGTTCGGGCGGCCAGCACGTCGACCACGTCGCCGGGCCGGATCAGATCGAGTAGCGCCGTGTCGTCGAGGTGTAACGGCACGATGCGCGCATCGGGTCCCGCCGCCGATTCGGCCAGCCGCGGGCCGAGCAGCCGCACGTCGGTCAGCGCCTCGCCGCGGCGGGCCGGACCGGCCAGTGTCGCACCGACCGACTTCGGCGAGATCTGACTGCGCGCCGTCGGGAACTGTTGTCGCCGTGCGGGTTTCGAGCCGGACATCGGCGGTCGGTCAGCTCGATTCCCGGCGCCAGATCACGGGCGGCGACGACGATGTCGGTGCGGTCATCGTCGGGGTCGGGGCGAAGCGCCGCGACGGCGGCCAGGACGACGAGCGCGCCGGCGGCGACTCGACGGGCTGCCACGGTGCGCGACCAGTCCGGCCGCAGCCCGCTCAGCGAGTCGGCTCAGCGCCGACGGATTCAGAGATTCCCCCATACCGCCAAGCTAGGCAGCAGAGCGATCGTGATGGCGCGGGCTCGGCGCCGCGCCTGTGGATAACTCGGCGCTAGCTGGAGGCCGCGGCGGCGGATGCCGAACTGATGGAGCTGGAGCTCGAGTCGCTGGACGAGCCGGACGAGGACTTCTCCGACTGACTTGTCGGACTTGTCCGTCGACTTCTCCGACGACGAATGACGTCGACTCCGAGCTGCTCGGCGGATCCGTTGCCGATGACGAGCTCTTGGCGGACTCGCGGCTGTCGGTGCGGTAGAAGCCGCTGCCCTTGAACACCACTCCCACGTTGCCGAAGAGCTTGCGCAGGCGACCGCTGCACTTGGGGCAGGTCGTCAGCGCATCGTCGCTGAACGACTGCACCTCATCGAACCGATTGTCGCATTCGGTGCACGCATAGGAATAGGTAGGCACGAAAACCTCCGAGATGGTCAAACTTCTTAGCACTCTACCGGCTCAAGTGCTAGAACCGCTATGTGGGCTCCACCATTCCCGGCCGGCGACCCGCGGTCATTCCCGCGCTGCGTCGCGCTGATCGCCCTGGCGATCGCCGTCGCCGGGTGGCTGCACTGGCAAGCCGGCCGGACCCGACGGCGCCCGCGGCGACACCGGCCACCACGCCCGGACTACGACCACGCGCGGGCGCAGCTGGACGAGCTGCCCGTCAAGGGCTGGGACCGCCACACCGACTTCGCGCGATACCGGTTCGGTGAGCCCTGGAGCGACGACGTCGACGTGGAGTTCGGTCACAACGGGTGCAACACCCGCGACGACATCCTGCGGCGCGACCTCACCGAGCTGGTCGTGCGGCCGGGCACCTGCTACGCCCAGAGCGGTGTGCTGCTCGATCCGTACACCGGCGAGTCCATCCCGTTCGTCCGCGGCCCCGACACCTCCGACGCCGTGCAGATCGACCATCTCGTGTCGTTGTCGGACGCCTGGTACAAGGGCGCGCGCGAGTGGGACGATCAGCGCAGGCGCGATTTCGCCAACGACCCTCGCAACCTGCTCGCCGTCGGCGGAAAAGCCAACTTCGACAAGGCATTTCGCGATGCCGCCGGATGTCTGCCGCCCAACGCGGCGTACCGCTGCGAGTTCGTGGCCCGCCAGGTCGAGGTGAAGTCGGCCTACCGGCTGTGGGTGTCGGCGAACGAGAAGCAGGCGATGGCGCGGGTGCTGGACGCCTGCTAGCCGAGCGCCACCAAACCGCCCCGCGGCGTCAGCGCGTGCGTCATCCGCACGTCGTGCGGATCGGCGGGCAGGCTGTCGACGAGCTCGTCATCGCGCACCACGGCGACCAACCGCGCCGCCGGATCGGCCAGCGGCAGCGACCGGTCGTAGAAGCCCGCGCCGCGGCCCAGCCGGACGCCGGTGCGATCGACGGCCAGCGCGGGCACCAGGACCACCGACGCCGTCGCCACCGCGTCGGCGGGCAGCCACGGTTCGGCGGGCTCGCGCAGCCCGAACGGCGCCTCGACGAGGCCGCCGGGCCGGTATTCGCCCCATTGCAGCGGCTGCGGGATGCCCGAAGTGTCGTGGCGCGCGACGGGCAGCAGCACCCGGACGCGCAGCCGACTCAGCGAGTCGATCAGCTCGATCGAGCCGGGTTCGGACCCGACGGGCACGTACGCGCAGACCGTTTCGACGTCGGCCACCAGGGCTGGCAAGTGCAAGCTCAGGGCGTCGCGCCTCGGCGGCGTGCTGCTGCTGGCGGCAAGGCGCGGCGCCGGCGAAGGATCGCGGCGCGCATTTCGTCTTTCGGACCGCTCACCGCAAACGACTCCAAACCACGAACCTCGGCAGGTTTCACCAACCTAAGGAGGTTAATGTGTGAACGATGACACGGCCCGAGGTACCGATCCCGCACACCGCGGTCGTCCCGGCGGCGGGGTTGGGCACGCGGTTTCTGCCCGCCACCAAGACCGTTCCCAAGGAGCTGTTGCCCGTCGTGGACACTCCGGGCATCGAGCTGGTCGCCGCCGAGGCGGCCGAGGCCGGTGCGCGAGCGGCTCGTCATCGTCACGTCCGAAGGCAAGGACGGCGTGGTCGCGCACTTCGTCGAGGACCTCGTCCTGGAGGGCACGCTGGAGGCGCGCGGCAAGCACGTCGATGCTCGAGAAGGTGCGCCGTGCGCCCGCCCTGATCAAGGTCGAGTCGGTGGTGCAGGCCGAACCGCTGGGTCTCGGTCACGCCGTCGGTTGCGTCGAGAGCGTCCTGACGCCCGACGACGACGCCATCGCGGTGCTGCTGCCCGACGACCTCGTGCTGCCCGACCGGTGTGCTGGAGACGATGTCGAAGGTGCGCGCCAAGCGCGGCGGTTCGGTGCTGTGCGCGTTCGAGGTGCCTGACGACGAGATCAGCGCCTACGGCGTCTTCGACGTCGAACCCGTTCCCGACACCAACAACCCGAACGTGATGCGGGTCAAGGGCATGTTCGAGAAGCCGAAGGCCGAGGATGCGCCGTCGCGGTATGCCGCGGCGGGCCGTTACGTGCTGGACCGCGCGATCTTCGATGCGCTCAAGCGTGTTCCGCGCGGTGCGGGCGGCGAGATCCAGCTGACCGACGCGATCGCGCTTCTGATCAACGAAGGGCATCCGGTGCACGTGGTCGTGCACCGCGGCGCCCGACACGACCTGGGAAATCCCGGCGGGTACCTCAAGGCTGCGGTTGACTTTGCGTTGGAGCGCGACGACTACGGGCCCGAATTGCGGCGGTGGTTGGTGGAGCGATTAGGGCTGATCGACTGCTGACGACGCGCGACGGCCCAGGCAGATAGGGGTGCTGTGCGTTCGGTCGAGGAGCAGCAGGCTCGGGTAGCGGCCGCGGCGGTGGCTCCCCGACCGGTCCGGGTGGCCATCGCCGAAGCGCAGGGCTTGATGTGCGCCGAGGAAGTCGTCACCGAGCGCCCGCTTCCGGGATTCGATCAGGCGGCCATTGACGGGTACGCGGTCCGCAGTGTCGACGTGCTCGGCGTCGGGCGGACGAGGACGCCGACGACGCCGAAGGCGACGGCGAACGCCGCGGAGCGTGAGATCAGCCTCCCGGTGATGGGCTCGATCGAGGCCGGCGCGCGCACCCCGAGCCGTCTGCAGCCACGCCAGGCCGCGCGTGTGCAGACCGGCGCGCCGATGCCGACGCTGGCCGACGCGGTGCTTCCGCTGCGATGGACCGACGGCGGTGAGTCGCGGGTGACGGTGCTGCGCGGCGTGCGGTCCGGGGCGTACGTGCGTCGCACCGGCGACGACGTCCAGCCCGGCGATGTCGCGGTGCGGGCCGGGACGATCATCGGCCCGGCGCAGGTCGGGTCTGCTCGCCGCGGTCGGACGGGAGCGCGTGCTGGTGCATCCGCGGCCGCGGCTGTCGGTGATGTGCGTCGGCGGCGAGCTCGTCGACATCTCCCGCACACCCGGCAACGGGCAGGTCTACGACGTCAACTCGTACGCGCTGGCCGCGGCGGGCCGCGACGCGGGCGCCGAGGTGAACCGTGTCGGGATCGTCGACACCGATCCCAAGGACGCTGCGCGATGTCATTGAGGGCCAAGTCAATCGCGCTGAGGTGGTGGTGATCGCGGGCGCGGTCGGCGGGGCGGCGGCCGAAGGTGTCCGGGCGGTGCTCGCGGAACTCGGCGAGATGGAAGTCACCCGCATCGCGATGCATCCCGGCTCGGTGCAGGGTTTCGGTCAGCTCGGCCCGGAAGGCGTGCCGGTGTTCCTGCTGCCCGCCAACCCGGTCAGCGCGCTGGTGGTGTTCGAGGTGATGGTGCGCCCGCTCATCCGGCTGTCGTTGGGTAAGCGGCAGGCGCATCGCCGGATCGTGCAGGCCCGCACGCTGTCGCCGATCAGCTCGGTGGCCGGCCGCAAGGGGTATCTGCGCGGGCAGCTGATGCGCGATCAGGACACCGGCGAGTACCTGGTGCAGGCGCTCGGCGGCGAGGCGGGCGCGTCGTCGCATCTGCTCGCCACGCTGGCTGAGGCGAACTGCCTGGTGATCGTCCCCAGCGAGGCCGAGCAGATCCGCACGGGCGAGATCGTCGACGTCGCGTTCCTGGCCCAGCGCGGCTGATCACCGCTGGCGTGCCGTCATGAACCTGTGGCGTTCCAGTTCCATGCATCCGGGATGGCCGCTGCCCGCCGGACCGCTGCGGGTGCCCGGCGGCGTGGTGCGGCTGCGTCCGGTGCGGCTGCGCGATGGCGCGCAGTGGAGCCGCATCAGGCTGGCCGATCGTGCCCATCTGGAGCCGTGGGAGCCCGCTACCGGCGTGGATTGGGAAGCGCGGCATGCGATTACGTCATGGCCGGCGGTGTGTTCGGGGTTGCGGTCGGAGGCGCGCAAGGGCCGGATGCTGCCGTACGTGATCGAGGTGGACGGGCAGTTCGCCGGCCAGCTGACCATCGGCAACGTGACGCACGGCGCGCTGCGGTCGGCGTGGATCGGGTACTGGGTGGCCACCTCGGCCACCGGCGGCGGGGTGGCGACGGCCGCGCTCGCGCTGGGCCTGGATCACTGCTTCGGACCCGTCGCGCTGCACCGCGTCGAGGCGACGGTGCGCCCGGAGAACGCCGCGAGCCGCGCGGTGCTGGCCAAGGTCGGCTTCCGCGAAGAGGGCCTGCTGCGGCGCTATCTCGATGTCGACGGCGCGTGGCGCGACCACCTGCTGGTCGCCATCACCATCGAGGAAGCTCCACGGCTCGGCGGCCTCCGCGCTGGTGCGGCAGGGCCACGCGAGCTGGGCGTGATCGTCGGGCATCCGCGAGATCTGCCTGAGGGCTGTGCTGCCCGCAGCGCGAGATCAAAACCAACCGCCATTCGCATTGCGCGCCGGCAGGTATCGGGCCGAATATCGCTTCGGGGCCAACCGTGCCGCGGGATGCCAAATCGATGTACTCGGCGCGGACTGCGCAGCGCCGCCGTGGCAGCGAGCACGCCGGCCCAAGACCGCGTCGGTCGCTGGCGGTGTTGGCCGCCGAGGTGCAAGCGTTGTTGGTCCAGCGCTACGCCCCGCCCGATCGCTGGGCTACTGGCCGCGACCTACGCCGTCTGTCCGGCGATGTCGGTGTCCCGCGACACCGTCTGTCTAGCGCTCTCGTGCAAGGACGTGGTGAGTTGCGCCGCGAGCTGTCGCAGTGTCTGCGGACCGGGCGGGCGTTGCGCAGCGCCGCAACCGGACCCGCGCCGCCGAGGCTCGCGGCCGGATCGCGGGCATGGTGAACTCAGCGAGCGTCCCGCCGAGGCCGACGACCGGCCGTGCCCGGGCACTGGGAGGCGACCGCCAAATCCGCGACCGTGGTGCCGATCTCGCGGTAGCAAGCCTCACCTATTTGTGACCAATGTGACATTTGTGACTGTTGGTGCTTGTCACAAGCGAATTACAGGTGTGTAATTGACTCGGCGCGCCGCCCACGGATGCGCTGGTCACGGCCCTAGCCTGATGGGGAAAGGAGCGGCGACATGCCAAGCATCCCCCAATCCCTCCTGTGGATCTCCCTTGTCGTCCTCTGGCTCTTCGTGCTCGTCCCGATGCTGATCAGCAAGCGTGACGCCGTGCGGCGCACCAGCGACGTGGCGTTGGCGACGCGGGTGCTCAACAGCGGACGCGGCGCACGACTGCTGCGGCGCTCAGCGCCAGCGGCCGGCCACGCCAGCGACCCGGACTGGCGGCCGTCCGACGACGATCTCGACGACGACCTCGATGAGGAAGTCGACGACGCGCCCACGGACACGATCCGTCGTCGTGGTGGCCGCCGCCGTGATCGAGGACACCGGACCGGACTACCTCGACGTCGATGTCATCGACGAGAACGCAGGTGCGCTGCCGGTCGGCGTGGGTCGGCGGTCGATGACGCGAGAGTCGGACCAAACCGACGAGCTGCCACTGGATTTCGACGAGCCCGTCACCGAGCAGCCCGTCGTCGAGGAGCCCGTCGCCGGAAGTGGACGCGAGCCCGAGAACTGAGCTCGACGACGAAGCCGACGGCACCGACGACGAGTACGAGTACGTGGCCGATTCGTCGGGCCTTGAGGCGCCGTCGGACACCGAGCTGCAGCTGGCCGACTCCCTGAGCGCGGCGCGCCGACGCCGGCATGACTCGAAGCACCGCCGCGGCCGTCAGCGTGCGCAAGTACAAGTTCCGCAAGCGGATGCTGACGGTGATGGTGGCGCTGGTGGCGGCCTCGGCCGTCGCGGCCTACCTGCTCGCCCCCGCGCTGTGGTGGGCGTGCGGCAGCCTCGGCGCCGTGGCCGTGCTCTACCTGGGCTATCTGCGACGTCAGACCCGCATCGAGGAACGGCTGCGACGCCGTCGGGCCCAGCGGATCGCCCGGTCGCGACTCGGCGTGGAGAACACCGATGACCGGAGTTCGACGTGGTGCCTGCACGGCTGCGGCGGCCGGGGTCGGTGGTGCTGGAGATCGACGACGAGGATCCGATCTTCGAGCACCTCGACTACGCCCCGTTCGCGCGCCACTTCGACCTGCCGCACGCGGCGGGCCAGTAGCGCCGTCGGTTTTCGGCGGCAGCGCCACGGCTGGTAGCCTGCTACCGGTACCAGGGGCTATGGCGCAGTTGGTAGCGCGTCTCGTTCGCATCGAGAAGGTCAGGGGTTCGAATCCCCTTAGCTCCACAACTGTGACGAGTCGCGTCATCGGTTACGGATAGCCCCGGCCATCGGCCGGGGTTTTTTCGTTACGACAAGTCGAGATCGATGCCATTCCGGAGATCGACCATCGAAAAGGCCACCTTTGCTTCGCCGACGTCCACCGTGTATCGGCCGTCACCCGGGCGAGTTACCGGCGCCGAAAACTTGTAATGACAAGAGGCGCGCCGCGATTCGGAATGCCTGCGTTGTGTTAGTTCGTGTTTGAGCTCACCAGTGGACAAGTCGCCGCCTCCGACGGCGCGACCGTCGAGACTGATTGTCACGGGAGTTCCCTGCCGGACATCGATACCCGCCTGAACGGAGTTGGCTATGCATCGCTTCGTTTGAGGACTGTTCAGATCATTGCGGGATATCGCCACCGAGACCTGACCATAGGCCAGGAAGCCGTCCGGCGGCCGATCTGGTCCTCCATGTTCAACGCAATCCGACTGCCAGCCGTAGCGGCACTCGCTAGCAGCAGGCAAGCAATCGCTAT
The DNA here is from genome assembly GCA_963766945.1 of uncultured Actinomycetota bacterium. Lineage (GTDB taxonomy): Bacteria > Actinomycetota > Actinomycetes > Mycobacteriales > Mycobacteriaceae > Mycobacterium. The sequence goes on along the minus strand of CAVYCT010000009.1, from coordinate 30,318 downwards.
CGAAAACGCAACGCGTGACTGGCCAAGTCGAACCATTGGATTTCTCCGAGGAGTCCGGGTGAAAGCTTACCTCGGTCGCGACGCGAGGGAATCGGCTTAGCTACGCCGACATTCGATCAGCACTAGCCGCTCCACACCCTTCTTGAGCGGTCAAGACCCGCCGGATGGAATGCGAACGGCCGACATCGACGCCTTCCTTGGTCGAAGCAGCCAGAACGGCCGAAGCGGCTCGGATACGCCAGTTTGTGGACGTACGAACGGCTGCTCTTCCCGCAGACGCCCATCGAGTCCTATGCCGCGCATGCCGAACGCGCAGACGGCTGGCTACCGGTCTCACCACACCCGGGCCGGCCGGAGCCGCAGAACTGCGCGCAAGCTGGGACCGCATCCGCGGAACTGGCGTCCGAGCATGGCCGGGACCCGAGCCGGATGGAGATGGTCGTGGTCGGAAACGTCACCTTCACCGACCGTCCGGCAGGACCAGACCGATCGCCGTTCGTCGGCACCCTCGACCAAATCATGGACGATGTCCAAACGGCCGCAGAAGCCGGCGCAGACGAGCTCATCGTCGATCTGAATCTGCAGGACTGGTTCACCAGCACAACGCAGATGCTCGAGACGGCGGTCGAGATCCGCGAACGGGCCGCAGCCGTCATGACCGATCAGTGGCTGATGTAGACCGCCTTGGTGTTGAAGTACTCTTCGATGCCCTTGCGGCCACGCTCGCCACCCCAGCCCGACTGCTTGTGGCCGCAGATCGGCATCGCGGGGTCCATCGCGAGCGCGCAGTTCACCCAGATCTGGCCGGCGCGAAGCTCGTTCGCCACGCGATGGGCGCGGCCGAGGTTCTCGGTCCAGATGGCGCCGGCGAGCCCGTACTCGGTGTCGTTGGCGGCGGCGAGCGCCTCCTCCTCTTCGTCGAACGGGATCACAGAGCCGACCGGCCCGAAGATCTCCTCGCGGATGAGCCGCATGTCGGGCGTGGTGTTGGTGACGATCGTCGCCTCGTAGAAGTAGCCCTCGCGGTCCATCGCCTTGCCGCCGGTCACCACCTGCGCGCCGCCGGCCACGCCGTCGCTCACGATGCCCTTGCACGCGCTGGCGCTGCTTCTCGCTGATCAGCGGTCCGATGACGGAGTTGGGATCATCGCTGCCGCCCATCGGCATCATCTTGGCGAAGGCGGCGAGGCCATCGACGACCTGGTCGTAGATGCCGCGCTGGACGTAGATGCGCGAGGTGCAGGAGCAGTTCTGCCCCGAGCCGGCCAGCAGGCCCATGCCGCCCATCATGATCGCCTTGTCGAGATTGGCGTCGTCGAACATGATCAGCGGTGACTTGCCGCCGAGCTCGAGCGTCAGGCGCTTGAGGTTGCCTGCGGCCGCCTTGACGATCAGCCGTCCGACCTCCGTGGACCCGGTGAACGAGATCTTGTCGACGTCGGGATGGGCGGTGAGCGCCGCACCCGTGGTCTCGCCGTAGCCGGTGATGACGTTCAGGACGCCGTCGGGCAGGCCGGCCTCGCGGAAGATCTCCTCCAGCTTCAGCGCGGTGAGCGGCGTCTCCTCGGCGGGCTTGAGCACGGCGCTGCAGCCCGCCGCGAGGGCGGGCGCGACCTTGAGCATCGCGACGAAGAACGGTCCGTTCCACGGGATGATCAGGCCGACGACGCCGACGGGCTCGAGCTGGGTGAAGTTGTGAAGGGTGTCGTAGATGCCGCTTCCGGCTACGACCTCGGACACGACGTTGCTCGACTCGCCGTGGATCTTGCCGACCCAGCCGGCGTAGTACGTCAGGATGCCGTTCGCCACCGTGATGATGTGACGCGCGGCGGTCGACGTTCATGCCGTTGTCACGGGCCTCGATCTCCGCGAGCTCGTCGGTGCGCGTCCTTGATGATGGCCGCGGCGCGGAAGAGCACGTCCGCGCGGTGCGCGGCGGGCAGCTTGCGCCAGACACCCGACTCGAATGTCTCGCGTGCCCGGGCCACCGCCGCATCGACGGCCGCCTGGTCGGAATCGACGACCTCCGCGATCTGCTCCTCGGTGGACGGGTTGAAGACCGGAATGATCCCCGAGCTGGGGCTTTCGACCGCGGTATCGGTGTCGATGGTGTTAGTCAATGTCCCTCATCCTTTCGTCGAACCACTCCGACGTGCGCGTCAGGTTACGCGCTTAACCCGAGGGTGTCGAGCACGGGACTGAGGGCATCCGCCGCGCTAATCCGATATGCGCTGACGCAACAGCGTTAGTCCAGGCCCATCGAGTTGGTCGATGAACGAGGTGCGTCCGCACACCGCCAACATCAGCGCCGCGGCGGGCCCGCTGATTTCCTCGCCGTCACGCCACGTTCGCTTGATGTCGTTGGCGCGCAGTCGAATACCGCGAAGGCGTCTGCGCGGCACGATGAAATTCGGCGACGACTGAGCCAGTCGATCCAGGGCCTCAGCGGCCAGGTGAGGATCGGGGTCAAAGGGCAGACCGAGGGGGATTTGAATGTCGGCGCTGTGTACGAGGACGTCCGCCAGCGGTCCCTTGTATCCGCGCGGCGGCGGACTCGGATACCGGCTATCAGCTAGGCGATGAAGGTCTTTGGCGATCTCGGCGGCCGGCGAGCGGGCACGGCGTCGCGCCAGTACGTCCGTGGCGCGTGCGGCGCTGAGATAGCGCAGTCCCAGGAGGGTGATTGCGGCGGGACCGCCGATCAGATTGCTTACGAGGTGAGCCCCGACCGTCTTGACGTCCCACCCTGCGCAGAGGCTTGGGGTCGCCAGTTGCACCTGGTCAAGTGAGCCGATCAGGTCGGCGAGCCTTCGCCGTTCCCGTGCAGTAGCCGCGTAGACGCCATCTCGGTCCACCCGACCGACGCTACCGCCCTGGATCCGGCACGACGGCGCTTACCGGCTCGGGTCGCATGACCGCCGGGCGCAACCGCTCGGGCAGCGCCCGCAGGACGGCGGCGAACAACACGACGGCGGCGACCGCGCTCCCGACGATCACCGCGACCGGCGCCGTTGGGAAGAGGTTCTCGACGAGCATGCCGACGCCGAAGGCGATGAACAGCGCGGCCGCACCGAGCTGGATGAGCCGCTCGGGAAGGTGCTTGCCCAGCACCGCACCGACCACGATCGCGAGTCCGTCGGCGACCACCATGCCGATGGTCGAGCCGATCCACACTCCCACCCAGTCGTGGTCCGCGGCGAGGGTGATCGTCGCAAGCATCGTCTTGTCGCCGAGTTCGGCAAGCACGAATGCAGACGCGACCACGAAGAACGCGGGGGCTGTCGCCTTCTGAGCGCGGCTCGCCTCCTCATCGGTGAGGCTGTCGCCTCGCAAGGTCCACAGGCCGAAGAAGACGAACATCGCGCCGGCAAGGATGCCGAGCAGGTGCGTGGGCAGGGCAGCGCCGAGGTAGTGGCCGATTGCGACCGACAGGACATGCACGGCGGTAGTGGCGGCGGTGATGGCGGCAAGCACCACCCACCAGCGATAGCGCAGCGCGAACATCATCGCCACCAGTTGGGTTTTGTCGCCCAGCTCGGCGATGAAGATGACGGCGAAGCTCAGAAGTAAGGCGGCGAACACCCGCGACTCCTTGGTCGGTGGCTGCCTTCCGGGGACTTGGTACATGCCTCCGGCCGGCAACCGAAATGGTCACTACGGCCGAAGGTCTCGCCCACCGGCAATTGCGCCGGTTCGGGTAACCGGGCCGCACAAGCGTTCGCCAACGCGGCCAGTATGTCGATTTCCCGATTGGGGGCTACTCCCCTTCGCTGGTAAGGAGATTACCGCTGCGGCCCGGGCCACGCAAGTCGGTGTGAGCCAAATCCCTTTACTGCCAACAAATTTGGGTAGCGACCCAATAAAGTTCGGTGTCCCAAAAACAGCCGAGCAGCATCACCGGAATCCCAGGAGTACTAGGCGCGTTCATCGCGGTAACGGTTACGGGCGCCAAGGGTCGTTTCAGGGGGATCAGAACGATCAGCCCGAGGAGGAAATAAATTGCGGCAGTGCTTATTCCGATCGTCAGCAGATGAGATGGATGCGAACGAAATCGCAAGGACCAGGACGGCGTTGCCTGCGGTGACATTGCGGCCATCGTCAACGCCCCGATCCCGTGCCTACCACACTCGGCAGTGACTACGACTACTTACAGCAAAATTATCGTTAGCGTCACAAAATGGCTTGAGCAGTGCTGCGATGTCACTGGGCGTTGGCGATAGCTAAGTCCGATGGTCAGACGGGGGTGGGGAATTGGTCATCAAGGGACTTCTCGCGGCGGGGGCGGCGGCCGCCTTGCTCGGCGCGACGGTGATCGTCACCGCGACGTCCGCTCAACGCCGATGAGCAGTACTGGGGAGCCATCGCGTACTCGCTTCTCGACGGCGCTTCCGGCAGTTCGTCGCAGCAACGCAACGAGTCCGACGCCAGGGCGGCGGCCATCTTCGACTGCGTCAACAACGGCGGATCCAACTGCGAAGTCGTAGTCACTGTCGAGAGGCCACATTGCGCCTCGCTTGTCGCGAATGAATCCCTGTTCTCCACCGGAGTGGCGGAGTCGCGTGACGAGGCCAGGAAGAGCGCGATCGCAGACCTCGGTGAGCCGGGCAGCGAAGTGGAATTCACCTGCGGCTTCATTGCCGGCGCCTCGGCCGCGCCGACCTCACCAGCATCACCCCCGGCAACAGCAACCGCACCATCACGTGGACAACCCATACCGGCGCCCATCCCTCCAGGCACCCTCCGGTGATCGCCCACCCTCCGGCTACCCGCGCCAGTGGGGCTCAGAGTTCCTTACGGGTGGTCACTCTTGTAGAACAACTCGAACTGGATTCCGTCGGGATCTCTGAAAGACAACACTGATCCGTATTCGCGGTCGGCGATAGGCGAGTGCGTGACGCCGAGCTGTTCGAAGCGCACCAGCCATTCCTCGAGCGCGGCGCGCGTTTCGACCTTGAACGCCATGTGGTCGAGTCCCGTGCGTCGAGGATCAAACGCTTCGGCCCGCGTGTCCGTCATGCTGCTGGAACTCGATGATTGTCCGAGTCGGTGGGTGTAGCAGGAGGATGCTGCGCCAGGTGGCGCCGCTCGTTCGATCGAGCTCGGTGAGATCGAGTACCGTCGCCCACCATTGCGCGCTCGCTTCAGCGTCGCTGACCGAGAACGATGTGTGTGAGATGCCGCTGATTGTTGGCATTCTGTGGTCCTTCGGGTGTTGATGCTTCTCCCTAGGATACTCTGAGTCGGAGTATCCGGCGGAGGAGCGAGATGGCTGGCCTGACGACAACCTCCTATGCGGTCCTTTCGCTGCTCGCTGTGCAACCAATGACAACGTATGAATTGGCCAAGCAGATGGAACGCAGCCTGCGCGACGTCTGGCCGCGCGCGGAAAGCGTTATCTATGAGGAGCCGAAGAGGTTGGTAGCCAGCCGGTTAGCGACCGCGACGGTGGAACACACCGGTCGACGGCGAAGCACCGTCTACGCCATCACCGACGCCGGACGCCGCGAGCTTCGTGAATGGTTGGGCGTCCCAGGTGCGCCGCCCACGCTCGAGTTCGAGGCGCTGCTGAAGGTGGCCTTCGCCGACCAGGGCGACCTTGACAGCCTGCGGCACAACCTCGCGGTCATCGCGGCGATGGCCGGATGCGCGAGCGGAACATGTCGCGGGCAGGGTCGAGGAGTATCGACAGACCGGCGGACCATTTCCCGATCGTCTGCCGCTCACCATGCTCATCGCCCGGTTCCATCACGAGCAGGCTGCCGCCATGCAGCGTTGGGCCGACTGGGCGCAGAAGAAGGTTGAAAGCTGGGACGGCGTAACGCGGGACACCGGCGCGCGGGTACCTCGCTGGTAGATCTGACTTCAACCGCCGACCTCGCGGCCCGCCGCGAAATCAGCCGGCGAGAATCGCGTGAGCCTGATCCATCATCGTGTCGATGATGACCGAGGCCGGAGCCACCGAGCGCACCGCACCGACGCCCTGGCCGGCCGGATAGACCATCTGATCCAATTCGCCGACAGCGTCGGGGGTGGGCGGCAAGGCGGAATGCCAGGGAATGTCATAGGGCAGGTCCGCGGAGTGAGGAAACAGACGTGTGTGGCCGATTACCTGATCTGCTGTTACGGGGTCGAGGGCCGCGGGTTCGTCGGCCGCTCGCACAGTCAACGTGGCAAGGAGCCGGTACGCCTGGTCGGGCCATTCGGGGCCAAATGCATTGGTACGCAGCGTCTCACCGTCGGATGCGACCAGTCGCATCTGATATGCGGGATGGGCATTCGCCTCAACTGCCGCGACGAGCGCCGTGCCGACCCACACTCCGTCTGCGCCGGCAGTCAACGCAGCCGCAACCCCGACTCCGTCGCTTATGCCGCCGGCCCCCAGGAGTAGTTTGTCTGGCCAGAGGCGACGGATCTCGGAGAGCAACAGCCGCAACGGGGTTGTGCCGCGCGCGTGCCCGCCGGCCTCGGAGCCTTGGGCGATCAGCCCGTCGACGCCGAGGTCGATCGCGGCCGCAGCCAGTTCGATCGACGAAACCTGCATCCACACCGGCACATTGGCTCGCCGCAGCGTGCGGACCCAGTCGATCGGAGGCGGATCGTGGTGAAACACAACGATGGGCACGTTCAGTTGTATGCACGCATCCACGTGGGCTTCGGTGCTCGCAGGGCCCAAACCGGTCTCAGCGCAGATCAGATCGACACCGAAAGGACCTGAGGTCAGTTGCCGCAGGCGTTCGACCATCACCACGAGACTTTCGACTGGATCGGGTGACGCACCGAGAACCCCGAGCCCGCCACCGTTGGTGACAGCGGCCGCAAGCTTCTCGTGGGCGATGAAGCCCATTCCAGCGCCGACAAGAGGATGGCGCAGGCCGTATTCGGTTGTCAGTCGTGTCGTGATGGCCGGGTTGTTCGATGTCATCAGAAGCCTTCATATAGTCCGGATCGGAGTAATGGCCAACATACTCCTATCCGGAGTATGTGCAGGTGACCGCCGAACCAGGTGGTCAGGGCGTGACGACTCGACCGAGCCACTTCTGACTGATGCGCGCGTTCCAGGGGTGATGCTGATGCCGCCGCGCCGCACGCGGCACAAAGCAGAACCGCCAGGGCGCTGACCACACGTCACCGAAAGCGCATGCACACAATTCTCCCCTCATCGGCTGCTAATTGCGTTGCAGGTAGCCGGAATTCATTCCAGGGGAATACTTCTGGTTGCTGCGACGTTCGCCGCACTGTGACGATTGTCGACAACAACAGGCAGAAGTTCGCTGTAAGTGTGCTGGGAGGGCCGACCACTGTCCTCGATGTTGGAGGCTGGCGTTTCGTCGTCGACCCCACATTTGATGCGCCGGGCGAACACGGCCACCTCACCAAAACTGTTGGCCCTGCCATCGCGCCGTCGGCATTGGGCAGCGTCGACGCGGTGCTCATCAGCCATGACGAGCACCTGGACAACCTGGACGCCGAAGGACGTCGGTTCGCTCTGGAGTCACCCCGGGTGTTGACGACCCCCGGCGCGGCCCGCCGGCTCGGGTCGCCCGCGACGGGTCTCGAAACCTGGGAATCCGTCGAACTCGAAGGCCACGACGACGCGGACACCGTAACCGTGTGGGCGGTGCCCGCGGTGCACGGCCCCGCCGACGGGGATCGCGACGGCAGCGGTCATGTGACCAGTGAAGTCACCGGGTTCGTCATCTCGGGCAGCACCATCCCCACCACATACATCAGCGGCGACAACGCGTCGCTGCGCGCCGTCGCCGAGATCGCAGGCCGGTGCTGGCCGATCGACGTGGCGGTCCTGTTCATCGGCGCCGCGCGCCTGCCGTCGAGGCAGGGCGGGCGACCGCTCACTCTCACCAGCGCCCGAGCCGCCGCAGCGGCCGAAGTGCTGGACGCCAGGGTCGTCATTCCGGCGCACGCCGATGGGTGGAGGCACTTCACCGAGGGACACGACGACATCGTCGCCGCATTCGAAGATGCCGGAATCTCCGACGTCCTCAAGAGCGCCCGTCCGGGGCAGTGGATCGCCCTTCCGACCGACTAGCTCTTACGGCGTGCCCGCGCCCGCCGCTTGCCTTCGTGCATCGCCGCGACCCGGGCGACGGGGATGGTGCGGCCGAACTCGATCAGGTCGGCGGGCAGCCGCTGCGGCGGCGGCATCGACTCCAGCCCACGACTGGCGGCCGTCGAGCGCCGCCAGCGCCGTGTGCACGGTGAAGTCGGCGGGGGTGATCGAGTCGAGCTCGGACCAGTCGAGCGGGAACGACACCGGGGTGCCCGGGCGCAAGCCGCGGGCTGTACGCCGCGGCGACGGTCGCTCCGCCGGCGCGGGTGGCGTCGACGAACACCTTGCCGCCGCGGTCCTCGACGATGAACGCCGTCGTCGCGATGTCCGGGTCGAGCGCCTCCGCGCGGGCGGCGAGCGCCCGGGTCGCCGCGGCCACGTCGTCGACCGGAGCCGCCTGATCGTCTGAGACGTCGATCGGGACGAAGACGTGCACCCCCTTGGCGCCGCTGGTCTTCACCGCACCGGCCAGCCCGCTGTCGGCCAGCGCCTGACGCACCAGATGCGCGACGGCCACCACCTTCGCGAAGTCCGTCGTCCGGCGGGTCCAGGTCGAGCACCAGATGCGTGGGCCGGTAGATGTTGTCGGCCGAGCCCCAGCGTCGGGTGATACTCGACGGCGCGCTGGTTGGCCAGCCACAGCAGCGTGCGCCGGTCGTTGCACAGCGCGTAGTGCACCTCACGGTGCGACGCCTCCGCCCACATCGGCACGGTGCGCACCCAGTCCGGGCGTGTACTTGGGCACGTTCTTCTGCATGAACGGCTCGCGGCCGCGCAGCACCCGCAGCACCGTGAGCGGTCGATCGACGAGTCCGGGCAGCATCCGATCGGCCACGGCGTCCAGGTAGTCGACGAGATCGCGCTTGGTGGCGCCGGCGTCCGGGCTCAGCGGCTCGTCGAGATTGGTCAGGTCGACGCCGTCACGCTGCTCGCTGGTGCTCACGGTCTCACCCGCTCGCGGTCGTCGCGATGCCCGCCGTCGACGGGGACGACCGCGCCGGTGAGGTAGGCGCCCGCCCGGCTGGCCAGGAACACCGCGATGCCCGCCATGTCGTCGTCGCGACCGATGCGGCGCAGCGGTGCCGACGCCGCGATCGCGTCGCCGAACGCGTCGAGCGTCGCCGCCATCATCTTCGACGGAAACGGCCCCGGCGCAACGGCGTTCACGGTGATGTGCTGCGGTCCCGAGTTCGCGGGCGAGCATCCGGGTGAGCTGGTGCATGGCCGCCTTGCTGCTGCCGTAGGAGTACACGGGCAGCCGGCTGGGGCGCAGGCCGTCGATGCTGCCGACGTTGATGATCCGGGCCGGGTCATCCGCGGTGCCGGCGTGCGCGAAGCGCGGGCAGCAGCGCCTGAACCAGCCAGAACGGCGACTTGAGGTTGAGGTCGAGGACCTTGTCCCACGCCGCGTCCGGGAAGGTCTCCAGCGGCTCGCCCCACGTCGCGCCCGCGTTGTTGACCAGGATGTGCAGCGGCTCGCCGTCGGCGGTGACGAGTTCGGCCAGCCGCAGGCATTCGTCGTGCCGCGACAGGTCGGCCGGGATCGCCTGCACGTCGCCGAAGTCGGGACAGCTGCGCCTGGGCTTGTTCGCACGCGTCGGCCTTGCGCGAGCTGATCACCACGCGGGCGCCGGCCTGCAGCAGACCGCGCGCCATCATCAGGCCGATGCCCCGGGTGCCGCCGGTGACGAGGGCGCGCTTGCCGGTGAGGTCGAAAAGCTGTGCATGAGTGCTGAACTGATCGTCGCTCATCGCGAGTATCGCTTCCTTCCGCCGTCACAACCATCCGCGCTTCGAATAGTGCCCTATGGGTCAACGGCCCCAAACGTCGCATACGCGGCAGGTAGCCTCGTGACCGTGGCCGGCCAGACTGTCGTCCGCGCCGACGAACTCGCCGCACTGGACGTCTTCGCCGGCTGCCCCGCCGAGGCCCTGGCGCCGCTGGCGGCACAGTTGCGGCCGCTGACCGCGGCGCCGGGCCAGGTACTCATGCAGCAGGGCGAGCTCGCGGTCTCCTTCCTGCTCATCGGATCCGGCCGGGCCGAAGTCACCCACGCCGGCGTCGACGGCCACGACACCGTTGCCGAACTGGAGCCCGGGCTGGATCGTCGGTGAGATCGCGCTGCTGCGCGACACCCCGCGCACCGCGACGGTGGTGGCGATCGAGCGGCTGACGGGCTGGGTCGGCGGCCGAGAAGCGTTCGCCACCATGCTCGAGATCCCGGGCATGCTGGACAAGCTGGTGCGCACCGCGCGGCAGCGGCTCGCCGCGTTCATCACGCCGATCCCGGTGCGCATGCGCGACGGCACCGAGCTGTACCTGCGACCGGTGCTGCCCGGCGACAACGAGCGCACCACCAACGGGCCGGTCGAGTTCTCCAGCGAGACGCTGTACCGCCGCTTCCAGTCGCCGCGGACCCCGACCAAATCGCTGATGACCTACCTGTTCGAGGTCGACTACATCCACCATTTCGTCTGGGTGATGACCGACGGGCCCGAGGGTCCGGTGGTCGCGGACGCGCGCTTCGTGCGCGACGAGGACGACCCGGCCGTCGCCGAGGTGGCGTTCATCGTCGGTGACGACTATCAGGGCCGCGGCATCGGCACCTTCCTGATGAGCGCGCTCGTCGTGGCAGCGGATTACACGGGTGTCCACCGCTTCACCGCGCGTGTGCTGCACGGAGAATTACCCGATGCGCGCCATCCTCGACAAGTTCGGGGCGGCGTGGCACCGCGACGACCTCGGCGTCGTCATCACGGTCGTCGACGTTCCCGACCCCCACACGCTCCGCGTTGCCTGCGACGCTGATCAAGCAGATCCGCGACGTGACGCGCCAGGTCATCAAGGCGGTCGGCTGATGCGGCCGCCACTGTCGAAGGACACCCGGCTGTGCATCTCGCTGGCCGGCCGCCCCAGCAACATCGGCACCCGGTTCCACAACTACCTGTACGACGTGCTCGGCCTGGACTTCATCTACAAGGCGTTCACGACCACCGACATCGCCGCCGCGATCGGCGGGGTGCGCGCGCTCGGCATCCGTGGCTGCTCGGTGTCGATGCCGTTCAAGCAGGACGTGATCGCGCTCGTCGACGAGGTCGAGCCGTCGGCGAAGGCGATCCATTCGGTCAACACGATCGTCAACGATGACGGGCGCCTCACCGCGTCGAACACCGACTACATCGCCGTCCAGCGGCTCATCGCCGAGCACGGCCTGCAGCCGTCGCAGTCGGTGCTGATCCGCGGCAGCGGCGGCATGGCCAACGCGGTCGGTGCCGCGTTCCGCGACAACGGATTTCACGAACGGCACGATCGTCGCCCGCAATCGCCGAGACCGGCCGCGCACTCGCCGACCGGCTCGGCTACGACTACGCGGCCGAGGTCGGTTCCGGTCGCCGCCGACGTGATCGTCAACGTCACCCCGGTCGGCATGGCAGGCGGCCCCGAGGAGCGCGACGCGCGCCTTCGAGGCGAACGACCATCGCCAAGGCGCACACCGTTTTCGACGTGGTGGCGCTGCCGTCGGAGACGCCGCTGATCGTCGCCGCGCGCGACGCAGGCCGTCGACGTCATCACCGGCGCGGAGGTGATCGCACTGCAGGCGGCCGAACAGTTCGAGCGCTACACCGGCGTGCGGCCGACGGCCGAGCAGGTGGCCGCGGCATCGGCGGTGTCGCGGGCGTGACTACGGCGCGTTGACGACGACGATCTTGCCGGCGCACCTTCTCGATGCCCTGGGTCCACTTCGAGTACATCAGCGTCGCCTCGAGGAACCACACCAGCGACGAGTGCACGGCCTCGCCCGTCGGCGGCGCGTCCTCGGGCAGCGGCACCGCGAACGGCACCGACACCGGCGTGCCGATGCGCAGCGGAATTCCCTTGCCCAGCTTGACCGTGTCGCCGCGCTTCGCCTCCGCCGCCGACCGCTGGTGTGCGGACCAGCGGATGGGAGATGCAACGCGTGCCCCCAGTGGATCGACAGTTCGCAGTCCGACATGTCGACGTGCGGCGTGAGCGTGATGCTGGCCGTTGATCGTTTCGCCGGCGCGAAAGACCAGCGATGGCAACACGATGTCGATGTCGGTCTCGCCGTCGCCGCCGGTCCGCCGCTGCGGTTCGTCGGTGACGTGCTGATCATCCGCTGTCGATGACGACGGTGAAATCGCCGCGGGTGTCGACGTCGCGGCCGCCGCGCACGACCGTCAGGCGGGCCGACCACCGCGCGAGCACCTCCGACGAACCCGGCGCCCACGACGGCACCGTGAATGACGAAGAGCCACCGGTGAATTCGCCGCTGGGAGCGACGGGCAGATCGACCTTGGTCACGCCGACCCAGTCCTCGGTGTCCTTCTCGCTGCCGGCGTCGGTGCCGACCTCGCCCATCATCCACCACGTGTCGTTCATCTCGACGGCCACCGAGTCGGCGCGCCCGGCCCAGCGGTAGCGGTAGAAGTTGGTGTAGCCCCACTCCAGCGTCGCGGACGGAGACCTTGTCGATCGGCTTGTCGGTAGTGACCGTCGCCGTCACGGTCTGGCGTGGCCGCACGACCTCCGGTGTGACTGCTACCTGCGCGCCGCCGGACGGTTGAAGAGGCCCACTACTTCTTCTTGGCGTACTTCTGGCGGGTGGCTTCGTATTCCTCGGGGTTGTTCTTCTTCTGGTATGCGCGCACCGGCCAGAAGAGCAGCCACAGCACCGGGTAGACGGTCACGTAGAACAGCGCGTGCATCGCGGCGGCGAAGAGCACCCCGAACACCCAAGCCGGATAGATGATGATCAGGCAGAACTGGATGAACTGCTTGAGCACCACCGGGTAGCCGTCGGCCATCGACAACACCATGCGCGGGCTCATCGCCTTGAGGTACTGCTTGACCTTCGAGGTCTCGGCCTCCATCTCGGCCTGCGCCTCGCTGACGTCGCGGCCGCGCTCCTCGCGGGTGAGACCGCGCTGGGGTGCGGCGGTGATTCGGCGGCTGGGGCGGTCACGGACGGCTCGAAGCTGTGACCTGAGATGTGCGCAGGCTGCAGCCGTTGTCATCGACGATCGGGACGGCATGCTCAGCCCCTGTCGCGATCAATACTAGGGGTGATCGTGGTCTGTTCGTCGATGACCGCCGTCGCATCCATCAGAGCGCGGCATCTGGTCTTCGAGGCCGTCGGCGTTGAGCTGCAGCACGTATAGCCCGTCCTTGCCGGGGATGACGACGGTCTTCTGCGCGATGGCGCGCTTGGCGCCGTCCTTGGTGTACATGCCGCCGATTTGGGTGGCATCGAATCCGCCGAGCTTGCTCGGGCTGCCCTGCGTTGCCGCCCTCGTAGCCCGGCAGGTTCTGAATCTCGCCGGGCGCGAACTCGAGGATCTTGGCCGGGTCGACGTTGCCGGTCAGCTTGGACACCAGCGCGATGATGGTCGGCGGGATCGGCGGCCAAGGCCGGATCGGTGGAAACGATTGCGCCGTAAGCCCATTCCGGCGTCTTCGGGCCCGCGTCCTCCCAACCGGGCGGGAACGGCAGGTCGATGGTCGGGCGAGCCGGGATCGCCCGCGCTTCACCGGCGTCTCGATGATCCCGTTGTCGCTTGATGTAGTCGACGATCGTGTTGTGCGGGCGCCGCGGCCTGCGGCGCGGACGCTTGGCTGGTGGTGCGGCTGCTGCTCGTCGCCGTGGTCGTCCGCTGCTCGACTTCCTCGGACTTGGTGTCCGATCCGCAGCCGGCCAGGCCGAGACCGAGTGCGACGGCCGCGATGCGCGATGACGCCGGCCCTCACTGACTTGCTCATTGGGTCTCCCGTCGTTGAATCTTCGCCGTAGCCTACGGTCGGCGCCCACAGCGCGCAGGGTAAACGGTTTAGCTGCTTTCGGGCTGAATTGTGGTGCAAGATGCATTCGGACTGCATCGAGCGTGGGGTCCACAGAAGCGCCGAACGAAGGGGTTGGACATGCGGAGTAGTCATTCGTTCGCTGGGTGCGACCTTGCCTGGCGCTGCTCAGCGCCATCGCCCTGGCGGTGGCGTGGACCACCACGACGGCCGTTCAGCTGGCGGCGACCGCGCTCATCATGGGCGGCACCGGTCATCCCCTCAGCACGCCGCCGGACGACCCGGTGGCCTACGTCAACCCCTATCATGGACAACGCGATCGACGGGTTCATCAACCCGGCCGCCGCCGGCTCCCACCGGCACCGGGAACGACGCCGTATCGGCATGGTCGGCCCTGGCGATGACCGGTACGCCGTCATCACCCCCGAGCAGTTCTTCCCGGTGTCCGGCTCGACGACATTCGACGATTCCGTCGAGATCGGCCTCGCGAACCTCGACAGCTGCGTTCGCGGCACCGGATGTCAGTACAACGACGACGCCTGCTGGATCCCGCCGGCGCCCGCGATGCGCCGATCGCCGGCGACGAGTTCGACATCTTCGGCTACTCGCAGAGCGCCGTCATCGCGTCACTTGTCAAAGCAGGACTTGATCGACGAACCCCGGGGACACGCCGCTCGACCTCGCACTTCTTCCTGCTCGCCAACCCGATGCGCCCGAATGGCGGCTTCCTGTCGCGCGGGCCACAGGGCCTGACCATTCCGATCCTCGGCATCACCTTCTACGGCGCCGACTCCGACGAACAGCTGCGACAGCCGGCGAGTGCTTCGAAACCGTCGACGTCGCAGCGCAGTACGACGGCCTCGGCGGTGACGCCGCGGTCGGCCTCACCAATGTGCTGGCCGTGGCGAACGCCGTCGATGGGCTATTTCCTTCTGCACGGCGAACTCGCAGAACAGCAATTTCGACGACGCCCTCTACCAGGGTTCGTACGGCGACACCGACTACTACCTCGTTCCCACGCCGCGGCTGCCGCTGCTGATGCCGTTCGAGCGCGATCGTCCCGTCGCCGATTCTCACGCTGTTGGACGCGGCCGCTTCGTGCCGCTCATCGAGGGCGGCTACGCGCGCGACGTCAATCCCGGCGTCGCGACGCCCGTGAGCCTGCTTCCGTTCAGGGACCCGGTCAAGGCGATCATCAACATCCTCGTGGCGATCCCGACCGCTATCGACGACGCGATCGCCGAGGCCACCAATGATCCGTCGTTCCGGCCGCTCGGCACCGCACCGGTGACCAGCCCGTTCGGAGTGGGCGGCCCCGAACTGCCCGATCCTCCGTCGGACATGGACCTGTCCGCTCTGGCGAGGTCGGACAAGCACGGCGACGATGACACAGGCGAATCGGACGACGCCCTGATCGACTCGCTGAGTGCCGACGAACGCCGATGCCGACGAACGCCGACGTCGACGAAGCCGATGCCGACGAAGCCGATGCCGACGAAGCCGATGCCGACAAACGCCGATGCCGACAAACCCGATGCCGGACGCATCGGCCGTCGCAGACGACGATGAGAACTCGATCGAAGACGCCAGGGAAGACGAGGCAGTCGACACGGACGCCGACCGCCGGGAGCCACGCCGGCAACCACGCCTGGAACCAACACGCCGGCGTCGACTCAGCAGCCGCAGACACCGACGACTACCGGGCCGGAGCCGGCCGAAGACACTGGCAGCCGAGCCGGATTCGGATGCCGACGACGCGGACAAGGCGGCCGCGTAGCGCCTGCGATCAGACGTCGCAGTTCAGCGAAACGGTGATCATACCGTCTGACGACGACCGTGATCAGTCTGCGGTCATGGTCTTCTTTGTCGCCGACCCAATCGTCCTGGTGACGTCGTGGGGATTGCGAACGCTGGTGACGAGGCACTGGTTGATGGGTGCGCTGCCGACGCGATCGATCGTCACGTCGTAGCCCTGGTTCTCCAAGTCGTTGATCACTTGGTACGCGCCGCCCGGCTGCGATCGGGCTGAGCCGCTGCGGCTCCTGCCGGGGCGACGGCCACTGCGGCCGCCATTACTGCTGCCACACCTATGCCTGGGTGCATGACAGCCTCCGTTCTGAATTGTTTGCTACTACTTCGTTGATCGCTCACGCGGAGCACAAGACGTTGCACCCATTTCCTAAGGGTTTGCTGTGGTATCAACGGGCGTGCGCGTCGTCGCGATGTTCGCTGTGGTGGCGCTCGTTGTGGTGGGCTGCGGCGCGCCGTCCCGGACCGTCGACGTCCGCTCCTCCTGACCCGTCAGCCTCACCTGCGTCAGGTGAACCCCGCGCAGGATCGACCGGGTGCGTGCGGACCTGCCGGACGGCTATGAAGTCGCCGATATCGCCGGACGCGATCGCGCCCGTCGCGTAGTGGGGGTTCGGCGCCGAGTGGACGGCCGACCCGCCGCAGTGCGGTGTGCTGGCCGACCCCGTCGCCGGCACCCCGCGACGACGACGGGCTGGTCGGCTTCCGGGCGCCGGCGGCATCGTCTACGCCGTGGTCGCCGGATCGCCGCCGCAATCGGCGCGCCTCGATCCGACGCTGATCGCCGAATGCGGGCGATGGACGGTGTCGGCCGGGCAGACCACGGGCAGTGTCACGGTTGGCGACCGGCGCCGACGATCGACGGCGCAGCGACGGTCGCGCATGGCCACGGCGAGCACGACCGTCGTCGAAGGCGGCACCGAAACGCATTCGCACGCCGACACGGTCAGCGCCTACCTGGACGACTACGTCGTGTTCGTCACCGTCGTGACCGACCCCGGTTCGCCGCAATCCGCAGCTCGGGCAGGATTTCGCCGCCGCATTGCTCGAGAAATCGGTGGGGGAGTTGCGGGGCTGACGCCGCGTCGGCGGGTACATTGTGCGGCGATGTCGAAGAGGGCGATGCTCGGCGGCCATTGTCCTGGCATGCGCCGTCGTGCTGACCGCGTGTGGGACCGGCCAATCCACGGACGACGTGCCACAAGCCGACATCGCCCGCGTCAAGGACGTGGGTCGAGCTTCGGCCCGGCAGTTCAAGGTGACCGACGTGGGGCCGACCGGCGTCGACCCGAAACTGCTTGGGCCGCAGACCCTGCCGCCCGGGATGAAGTTCGATCCGCCCGACTGCTTCGGCGCGACGGCAGGTTATTGCCGCCGGGGATCAAGGGCAACATGGCGGCCGTCACCGCCGAGGGCGACGGCAACCGGTTCATCACGATCGCGGTCGAAACCTCCGAACCGGTGCCGATCAACCGCCCTGCGAACAACTGTCAGAAGGTCGAGCTTCGCCGGCGGCGGTGTGCGGGGCCTCGTCGAGGTCGTCGAGGCGCCGATCAGATCGACGGCGTGCAGACGTGCTGGGCATCCATCGGGTGGTGCAGACGTCCGTCGACGGCACAGCTGCGCGCGGGAGAGGTCTACAACTACACCGCGAGCTTCGGCACCTTCCTGGTGATCGTCACCGCGAACCCGTTGGTGGTGCCCGACCAGCCCGTCGCGCAGGTCAACACCGAGCGTGCCCGCGACCTACTGCGCGGGCCGTCGCGGCGGTGAAGGGTTAGCGCACGTCGTGCGGGCGGAACTGGATGCTGATCCGCGGGCCGGTGGGCCTGGTCGTCTTCGGTATCGCGTGTTCCCAGGTGCGCTGGCACGAGCCGCCCATCACCAACAGGTCGCCGTGCCGGTGCTGCAGGCGCAGTGACTTGCCGCCGCCGCGCGGTCTGCAGCGCGAAAACCCTTGCGGCGCCGAGGCTGACGATGGCCACCATGGTGTCCTCGGTGCTGCTGCGGCCGATGGTATCGCCGTGCCATGCCACGCTGTCGTTGCCGTCGCGGTACAGGCACAGGCCCGCGGTGGTGAACTGCTCGCCCAGTTCGCCGGCGTAGGCGTCGTTGAGCCGTCGGCGGATCTGCTTCAGGCGTGGATGCGGAGCGGGCTCGTCGACGAGGTTCGTGAAAGCTGACCAGCCGCGGCACATCGAGCACCCGGTCGTACATCTGCCGTCGCTCTGCCCGCCACGGGATGTCGTTGCGCAGCTCTTCGAACAGCGAGTCGGCGTCGTCGCAGCCAACCGGCTCCGGAAGTCGATCCAGGCGCCGTTGCCCAGATGGCGCCGTTCAGCGTGCTCGAACAACGAGCTCTGCAAGAGCCAGCTCCATGTAGCGGATTCTATCGCACAGACGTTCGAAGAGTCAGAGCCGCGCGGCGCCGGGACCCTGTTGGGCGAGCACGTCGCCGGGGTTGGACAGCGCGCAGGTCTTCAGGCTCAGGCAGCCGCAGCCGATGCAGCCGGTCAGGTTGTCGCGCAGTCGCTGCAGATGCAGGATGCGGTCGTCGAGGTCCTGGCGCCAGCCCGCCGACAGCTTGGCCCAGTCCTTGCTGGTCGGGACGCGGTCGGTGGGCAGGGTGGCCAGCGCCTCGCGGATGCGGGCCAGCGGAATGCCGAGCCGTTGGCTCATCCGGATGAACGCGACCCGGCGGAGCGTCTCGCGGGCGTAGCGGCGTTGATTGCCGCCCGTGCGCCTGCTGGCGATGAGCCCCTCGCGCTCGTAGAAGTGCAGTGCCGAGACCGCGACGCCGCTGCGAGCGGACATGTCGCTGGGCGTGAGTTCGTGGACCAACTCCATGACCTAAACCATAGTTGAGGTGACGGGTGGGGTTACGGTGCTAGATGTGACGCTTGGGTTGCGATTCCGAGGTCGGCGCGCTGCGCGCCGTCATCCTGCACCGCCCCGGCGCCGAACTGCAGCGGCTGACCCCACGAAACAACGACGCGCTGCTGTTCGACGGCCTGCCCTGGGTGGCCAAGGCGCAGCGCGAGCACGACGCGTTCGCCTCGCTGCTGACGTCACGCGGCGTCGAGGTGCTGCTGCTGGCCGACCTGCTGACCGAGGCGCTTGCCCATAGTGGCGCGGCCCGAATGCACGGCATCTCCGCGGCCGTCGACCCGCGACGGTTGGGACTGCCTCTGGCGCAGGAGCTTTCGGCATACCTGCGCACGCTGGACGCCGCGCCGCTGGCGACGGTGCTGATGGCGGGGATGACGTTCAACGAGCTGCCGTTCAGCGCGGCGAGCTGTCGCTGGTGCGGCGCATGCACCACGGCGGCGACTTCGTCATCGACCCGCTGCCGAATCTGCTGTTCACCCGCGACTCGTCGTTCTGGATCGGCCCGCGGGTCGCGATCACGTCGCTGGCGCTGCCCGCGCGGGTGCGGGAGACGTCGCTGACCGACCTGATCTACGCGCACCATCCGCGGTTCCTGGGCGTGCGGCGGGCCTACGAGTCGCGGTCGGCGCCGGTCGAGGGCGGCGACGTGCTGCTGCTGGCGCCGGGCGTGGTCGCGGTCGGGGTGGGGGAGCGGACCACGCCCGCCGGCGCGGAGGCGTTGGCGCGCAGCCTGTTCGACGACGACCTCGCGCATACGGTGCTGGCGGTGCCGATCGCGCAGGAGCGTGCGCAGATGCACCTCGATACCGTCTGCACGATGGTCGACGTCGACGCGGTGGTGATGTACCCGAACATCGTCGACTCGTTGTCGGCGTTCATGATTCACCGCGACGGCGAAGGCGGTGTCCGCATCGACGACGCCGCGCCGTTCCTGCGAGGCCGCCGCGGACGCCATGGGGATCGAGAAGCTGCGGGTGATCGCGACGGGCATCGACCCGGTGACGGCCGAGCGTGAGCAATGGGACGACGGCAACAACACGCTGGCGGTGGCGCCCGGTGTCGTCGTCGCATACGAGCGCAATGCGGAAACCAATGCGCGGCTCGGCGATGCGGGCATCGAAGTGCTTGCCGATCGAAGCGTCGGAACTGGGCACCGGCCGCGGCGGCCCGCGATGCATGTCCTGCCCCGCCGCCCGCGACCCGCTCTAGGCTTCGCGCCTTGCGCCGAAATGGAATTCCCGGTCGCTAAGCGGACAACTTGACGACCCTGCCTTCTGTTTCGCGTCGGCGCCACGCGTCGCGCACCCGCTGCAGGATGTCGTACAGACGATCTTCTGTTGATCACGTGTATGACGATCCAACCCAGGCGCTCGAGCAGCGCCCGCCTCCTTTGTCCTATACGTATCGCCGTCGATCCTTTTGGTGCTGTTCGCCGTCGTACTCGACGGCCACCATGGTGCTCTCCTAGCCCATGTCGAGGAATGCGAACGCGACACCGCCGTCGGTCGACATGGAATCTGGGTCTGCGGCCGCGGCATATCCGGCGTCGATGAGCAGCAGGCGCAGCCACGTCTCCTTCGGAGACTGTGCTCCGGCATCCATGAGGTCGAAGGCCGTCCCGAAAATGCCGAATACCGCGGGCGCCCTTGTACCGTCGGCAAGCGGCAGGACGTCGATGCTATCGAGGCCTGCCGCCCGTGCAAGGGCATCCAGGTGCATGACGGCCTCGTCGCGTTGCAGGAATGACGGCCGAGATCGAACGCCGTTCGCTGCGGGTCGCGACGGGCATGCCGGGATCTCGATGACCTCGTCGCACGTGAGACGCTCATTTCGCACGACGATGCCCGGCGGCGGACGACCACATTGTTCCAGATCAGCTCGACGGGTGGATCGTCATCGACCCACAGCGCGCCGTGCAGGGCGGCCGCCGCGACGGCCGGTGATGACACCGCGGCGTCCTCGACCACAGCCACGCGCCCATGGTGTTCGCGAATCGACGCGTTCGCTTCCCGACGCGGGCATGTACACGTCAGGGAAGATCGGCGCGGTAGTTCCATCGCAGACTGGCCGCGGCGTGAGCCCGCCGCGCGCCAGCGCTTCACTGCCGACGAAGACGTTCTCCATGCCGCGATGCTCGCGAGCCGCACCGACAACAACGCTTCACGGTCGAGATTGCATCCACGGTTGTGGATAGGCTCGATCAGCGACCCGGAATGCAATTTCGGCGCGTGACGAACGGACTAGCGCCAGGACGGCAGCCAGATCTGCATGTTCCAGGTCGCCTGCGAAATCGGTATGCCCGTCAGGATCGGGTACATCCACGCGAAGTTCGTGAGCACAAGCGCGACATAACAACTCACCGCGATGAGCCCGAGCGTTCTTCGCTCCGAGTTCTGGTTGGGTTTGTACAGGATGTCGCCGCAGATCATCGCGATCATCAGCACCAGGAACGGCGCCATCGTCGCCGCGTAGAAGAAGTACATCTGCCGGTCGATGTCGGCGAACCACGGCAGGAAGCCGGCGCCGTAGCCGACCAGGATCGCCGCATAGCGCCAGTCGCGCTTGACGAACGCCCGCCACACCGCCCACGCCGAGTATCGGCACCGCGATGAACCACATCGCAGGCGTGCCGACCAGCATCACGGCCTTCACACACGACTGCGCGCCGCAGCCCGGCACGTTCTGGTTGTCGATCGCGTAGAGCACCGGCCGCAGCGACATCGGCCACGTCCACGGCTTGGACTCCCACGGGTGGTGATTGCCGTCGGCGTTCGTCAGTCCGGCGTGGAACTTGTACGCCGCATAGGTGTAGTGCCACAGCGAGCGCACCGCGTCGGGCAGTGGCAGCGACGCTGTCCGGGCCGATCGACCGGCCGACCTCGTAGCGGTTCACGCCGGTCTCCGATGCGAACCACGGCGCATACGACGCCAGGTACACACCGAACGGAATCAGCACGAGCGCGTACAGCGACGGGCCCAGGTCCCGCCGGAACGCTCCCATCCACGGCCGCGGCACCCGGTACTGCCGGCGCGCGGCGATGTCGAACGCCAGCGTCATGACGCCGAAGAACGCGACGAAGTACAGCCCGGACCACTTTGTCGCACAAGCCAATCCGAGCAGCACGCCGGCGCCGAACCGCCACCACCGCACGCCCAGCCGCGGCCCCCACGGCGTCTCGCCGATGCGGCCCTCGAGAAGCGCGACGTGCATCCGCTCGCGCACCTGGTCCCGGTCGACGATCAGACATCCGAACGCCGCGACCACGAACACGGCCAGGAAGCCGTCGAGCAGCGCGGTGCGGGACGCGACGAAGCTGACGCCGTCGGCCGACCAGCAGCAGGCCCGGCGATCCCGCCGACCAGGGTCGACCGGCTGATCCGGCGCCCGATCCGCACGACGAGCAACACCAGGATGACGCCGCAGACGGCGCCGGAGAAGCGCCAGCCCACGCCGTTGTAGCCGAACAGCGCCTCGCCGATCGCGATCAGCTGCTTGCCGACCGGTGGGTGCACCACCAGCCCGTAGCCGGGGTTGTCCTCGACGCCGTGGTTGTGCAGCATCTGCCAGGCCTGCGGCGCATAGTGCTTCTCGTCGAAGATCGGCGTGCCGGCGTCGGTCGGCGACCCGAGGTTCAGGAAACGCGTCAACGCGGCCAGCGCGGTGATGACCGCGGTCATCGCCCAGCCCTGCAGGCGGTCGACCGGCCCGAAGTCGGCGACGGGCACCAAGGGGCGCGGGCTGATCACGGGGACCGCGCGTTGCGTGGCAACGCTTCGTCGGCGGGGGCGGTCACGCCTGCGATCGTAGGCTGTCGGCGCATGAGCTCCCGGCCGACTGCTTATCGGCGCCACGCCGCTGGGTCAGCCGTCGGACGCCTCGGCGCGGCTGGTCAGCGCCCTGGGCAGCGCCGATGTGGTCGCCGCCGAGGACACCCGCCGGATCCGGACCCTGGCCCAGAGCCCTCGACGTCAACCGGCAGGCAAGGTGGTCAGCCTGTACGACCAGAACGAGGCGGCGAGGGTTCCCGGCGCTGGTCGCCGAGATCGCGGCCGGAGCGACGGTGCTGCTGGTCAGCGACGCCGGCATGCCGCTGATCAGCGATCCCGGCTTCCGGCTGGTGTCGGCGTGCGTCGACGCGGGCCTTGCCATCACCTGCCTGCCCGGTCCATCGGCGGTGACGACGGCGCTGGCGGTGTCCGGCTTGCCGTCGGAGAAGTTCTGCTTCGAGGGATTCGCGCCCCGCAAGCACTCGGCGCGAATGTCCTGGCTCGCCACGCTGGCGACCGAGCAACGCACGTGTGTGTTCTTCGAGTCGCCGCGGCGCCTGGCCGACACGCTCAAGGACGCCGTCGAGGCGCTGGGTCCCGGATCGTGAGGCGGTCGTCTGCCGCGAGCTGACCAAGACGCACGAGGAGATCGTCCGCGGCTCGCTCGCCGAGCTGGCCGACTGGGCCGACGACGGCGTGCTCGGCGAGATCACCGTCGTGCTGGCGGGGGCGACACCGCAGGCCGACCTGCAGACGCTGGTGGCCGAGGTGGCCGCGCTCGTCGAGCAGGGATTGCGGGTCAAGGACGCGTGCGCGCAGGTGATCGCGGCGAATCCCGGGGCGCCGTCGCGGCGCGAGCTCTACGATGCGGTTCTGCGCTCACGCGACTGACATGGAGGCGTCGTGGCACTGCCTGGGCTCGTCCTCGTCCACGGCGGTGCCCACGCCGCGGACTGCTGGGATCTGACAGTCGACGAAATGCACCGACTGGAACCGGAATTGGATGTCCTCGCGGTCGATCTGCCTGGGCGGCGGGGAAAGGCCGGTGATCTGCGGACGCTGACGATAAGTCAGTGCCTGGATTCGGTGGTCGCCGATATCGAAGATGCGGGGCTGGACAAGATCGTCATCGTCGCTCATTCGATGGGGGGACTCACAGTTCCGGGTGTTGTCGCGAAGCTCGGTGCGGATCGGGTACGCGAGATGATCCTCGCGACCGCATACGTCCCGCCGGAGGGCAGAGCGGTCGCCGACACACTGACCGGACCGTTGGCGCGCCTCGCGCGATACGGTGCCAGAAGGGGCAAACCGGGCGAGATGTCAGTCATCGCTGCCAGCTTGGCGTTTCTGAACGGTGTACCGCGTGCGCGGCGGCGCTGGATGCTGGATCGGCTGTGCGCGGAATCGCCACAGATGGTGGTGCAGAACATCTCCCGCAGCGACTTTCCCGACGAAGTTCCGCGGACGTGGATCCTCACCACCCGCGACCGCTCGTTGTCGGTCAAGTCGCAACGGCGCAGCATCGAGGCGCTTGGTGGAGTGCAGACCGTCATCGAGATGGACACCTGCCACGACCTGATGGTCAGCGAGCCGCAACGGCTGGCGGAGATCCTCATCGAGCGCTGTCGCCTGCGGGCTAGCTGTTAATCGCGCCACTGCGGGAGCGCGACCTGCAATAACGGCGTATCACGGTAGAAGGGGGTCTGCGGCACCGGTCGTACGGCACCTGAGGAGGAGCTGTGAGAGTCGTTGGGTTGGAGGAGCATTACGTCACCGCCGACGTTGTCGACGCGTGGGCGAAACTCGATCCGAGATGGCAGGACCCCGTCGTGTCGTTGACGCGGGGAGAGGTCACGCGACACCTGCTGGAGATAGGTGAACAACGATTCACCGCAATGGCCGACGCCGGCGTCGACGTTCAGGTGGCGTCACTTACCTCGCCGGGGCTCTTCAACCTCGCCCCGCCCGACGCGGTGGCACTGCAGACGGACTGCAACGACCAACTCGCCGATGCCGTGCGAGCACACCCCGACCTGCTGCAGGGCTTCGCCACCCTTGCGCTCTCTGAACCGGACGCCGCCGCAGCCGAACTCGGCCGAGCGGTAACGACTTTGGGATTCAACGGTGCCATGGTGTTCAGCCGGGTGCGCGACAAGCCCATTGACCACCGGGACTTCTGGCCGGTATTCGAGGCAGCGGAGTCGCTGCGGGTGCCGCTGTACCTGCACCCGCAGTCGCCCCCTGCGGCGGTCCGGGCGGCGTACTACTCGGGGTTCGACGACGTCATCGACACCGCCTTCGCGACACATGGCATCGGTTGGCACTATGACGCAGGCACGCAACTGCTTCGGCTCATCATCGCCGGAGTGTTCGACCGGTTCCCCGATCTACAGGTGATCATGGGGCACTGGGGTGAGGTCGTGCTGTTCTACCTCGACCGCATCGACAGAATGAGAGGGATCTCCCATCTCGAACGGCCCGTTTCGGAGTATGTGCGCTCCAACGTGTTCGTCACTCCAGGCGGCATTTTCAGCCCCCGCTACCTGCGCTGGGCGCTGGAGGTCATCGGTGCCGACCGGATAATGTTCGCCGCGGACTATCCGTTCGTCCCGACGGGCGCCGGGGTCATCGACAAGTTTCTGGGTGAACTCGACGATGGCGACCGGGCCAAGATCGCGTCGGGTAACTGGGATCAGCTGTGTGCGGGGATTCGCCGCTGACCCACGGCATCAATGATCGGCGCCGCCTTGTGCAGGCACTCCTCCCACTCACGCTCCGGGTCGGAGTCCGCCGTGATGCCTCCGCCGACGCCCAACACCGCGTTGCCGTCGGCGTCGAACTCCACCGTGCGGATCGCCACGTTCAGCTCGCAGCCGGCAATTGGAGACGCTAAACCGACTGTGCCGCAATACACTCCACGGCGATGCGGCTCCCAGCCCTGTAGCAGCTCGACGAGCCCGTTTCTTGGGTGTGCCGGTCACCGACGCGGGCGGGAACGTCGCGTCGAGCACCGCGGCCATCGGCAGCTCGACGTCCACCCGGGCAGACACGGTCGACACCAGATGCCACACACCCGGCGCGGGCCGCACCACCAACAGCTCCGGCACGGTGACGCTTCCGGTGACCGCGACGCGGCCGAGGTCGTTGCGCACCAGGTCGACGATCATGATGTTCTCGGCGACGTCCTTGACCGAGGCCCGCAGCTCAGCCGGATCCGCATGCCGTGGCAGCGTGCCCTTGATCGGGCTCGATGTCACCGCGTCGCCGCACCGACGCAGGAACAACTCCGGCGACAGCGACGCCACCGCGCCCCACGCGCCCGGCCACGTAGGCCCCACGCGCGGGCGATGTTCGTGTGACGGCGTCGATGAAGAAGTCGATCGGTGCACCGTCGATGCGGCCGACGAACTGCGTGCAGACACACGCCTGGTAGACCTCGCCCGCGGCGATCGCCTCCAGGCACGCCAGCACTCCGTGCCGGTGCGCTCGACGGTCCGCGTCGCCCCATGTGATCGTGCTGGGGCGCGGTGCGACGGTGCGCCTCGAGTGCTTCGGTGACCCACCCGGAAGGCGGTGCACCGGAGAGGGATTCGTACCACCAGAGGCCGTCGCGGTCCTGGCGTAGTACGCAGTCCGACCATCCGCCCGCCGCTTCGGGAATGCGCGGGCCACGCCCGTCGGCACCGGTGTCGGGGTATGACAGATATCCGAACCAACCGCCGCCGACCGCGTCGCCGGACGCGCCTGGGGACACGTCGAACACGTCGGAGACGTCGACGGGGCTGATCGCGAGAGAAGGCGCGATGACGGCGCCCGAATCGAACCACTCGCCGATAAGCGCGGCGGGCGGCGCCAGCCCTCGGCGAGCGGCGGCATCCGACAGCACCCGGAGCACCGCAGGGGCACTGCCGAGATCGCCTAGCCGGTCGATCCGCACCGATCAAGCGTGACAGAGAGCTAGCGGCTGATCGTCCTCGGGATCGTGACGCCGGTGAGTTTGTCCGGATTGCGCATGACGAAGAGGTTGGTGATCTTGTCGTCGATGATCTCGAACACGAAGATGCCCTCCAGGTGGTCGCCGTCGCTGTAGACGACCACCGCGGGCGCGCTGTTGTAAATCGCCATCTCGAACCGGATGTTCATGCGCGGCGCCGACCGGAACAGCGCGAGCATCACCTTGGCCACCTTGCTCGCGCCGACGAGCGGCCGTGGCAACGCGGTTGCCTTGCCGCCGTGGTCGGCCGTCCAGGTGACGCCCGGCGCCAGCAGCGCCAGCAGTCCGTCCATGTCGCCCGTACTCGAAGCGGTCAGGAACTGCTCGGTGATCTGTTCGGCTCGCTCGGCGTCGACGGGTCCGAACCGGCTGCGCCGGGCATGCACGTGTTCGCGGGCGCGGTGCGCCATCTGACGCACCGTCGCCTACGGATTTGCCGACCGCCCCGGCGATTTCGTCGTAATCGAAGCCGAACACCTCGCGTAGGACGAACACCGCCCGTTCGTCGGGCGTGAGCGTTTCGAGAAGCACCAGCATGGCCATCGACACTGACTCGGCGAGAACCACATCGGAGGAGGCGTCGCCCTCGTCCAGCAGCAGCGGCTCGGGTAGCCACGGTCCGATGTAGTCCTCACGACGACGCGTCCTGGCGCGCAGCGCGTTGAGCGCCTCCCGGGTCACCAACTGCGCGAGATACGACTTGGTGTCGCGCACCGTCGCGAGGTCCACCTCCGCCCACCGCAGATAGCTGTCCTGTAGCACGTCGTCGGATTCGGTTGCCGAACCGAGGATTTCGTAGACGATCGTGAACAGGAGCGGCCGCAGGTGGGTGAACCGCTCGGCGTGCTCGCCGGCTGGCGGAGCCGGCGAGTCGCGGTCGTCGAGTGGTCACCTCTCCGTGACCACCTTGGGAGCGAGCTGGCCGGCTGCTCTGGCCGCGGGCCGCCCTTGGCCAAGAACGTCGAGCCGGGCTTGCGGGCCTCGCGGCGGACGCTCCACACCGTGCCCTTGCAGACCGCCTCCTTGATGGACGCCACCACCCGGCCGGTGAAAAAGAGGTTCCGCGGCGAGTCGTCCTTATGGGAGACCTGCAGGGCGGCGGCGCGCCGACCCAGACTGACGCACGACCCGACGAACATGTACTCCAGCACGTTCGGCGCGGTGCCTGCGATGCGGCTCAGCACGGTGTTGGCCGCTTGGGGCCCGAGTTGCGAGGCCGACTGGCAGCTCATCCGCAGCGGCACGCCCGACGGGGAGGCGCAGTCGCCCGCGGCGATGATGCGCGCATTGTCGACGCTGGTCAGCGTCTCGTCGGTCAGCAGTCGGCCGACGTCGTCGGTGCGCAGTCCGCTATCGGCCGCCAGCTGCGGAACGCCGAAGCCCGCCGTCCAAATGGTCACGGCGCTGGGGCGCACTGCACCGTCGGCGAAGACCACCGCATCGCGGCGCACCTCGGCCACCACGTCGTCCTCGAGCACCGTGACGCCGTGCTTTCTGAACCACTTCGCGATCGACCGGCGGCCCCCGTCGGACAGTGACGGCGCCAGCCGGCCGCCGCACACCAGCGTGACGGCGCGGCCCTGCTCGGCGAGTTCAGAGGCGGTCTCGATGCCGGTCAAGCCGGCGCCGACGACGGTCACGGGAGCGTCGGGATGCAGCTCGTCAAGTGCGTCGTGCAGCCGCTGCGCAAGCTCGAATTCGCGCTATCGGATAGGCGAATTCGGCTGCGCCGGGCACCGACGCGGGCACCGCGCCGGTGCTGCCGACCGCGTAGATGACGTAGTCGTAGTCCAGCGCCCGGCCGGAGGCGAGCTGCACGGTGCGCGTGGCGGTGTCGATGCGCGTCGCACTGTCGACGACAAGCTTGATGCCTTCGCCGAGCAGCGTGCCGTAGTCGACGGTCGCGTCGTAGTTGCCCGCGACGATGCTGATGCAGCCGAATCCGCTCGACGAACTTCGGGCGTGGGTTGACCAGCGTGATGTCGGATTCCAGTCGCCGCGCATCCGCAGATGGTTGGCGGCCAGTGTTCCTGAGTAGCCGCCGCCGATGACGACGACCTTCGTGGCCGCGGCGAGCCGCGACATGTCAGTTGCGTTGTGATCAGTCATGCCCTCAAGACACCGCTCGTGGCCGAGACGTGACAGAATGTGATGTGGGTCACTATCGGCTGACCCGGCGCTGGATGTCGATGCCGGCGAGCTTGTCCGGATTGCGCATCACATAGAAGTGCGTGATCCGCCCGTCGGTTACCTCGACCATGATCACGCCTTCGAAGCTGTCGCCGAGGTAGAGCTTGAGCGCGGGGGAGTTGTTGTACATCGCAGGCTCGATGCGCCCGGTTTCGCCCGCCACCCGAATCAGGCCCATGATCACCCTGGCCACCCTCTCGGCGCCGAGGATGGGCTTGCGCGCGGCGCTGACCTTGCCGTCGCTGTCGGCGGTCCACACGACGTCCTCGGCGAGCATCTCCAGCAGACCGTCGATGTCGCCGGTCGAGGCGGCGGCGAAGAACTGCGCGGTGATCTCCATCGACAGCTTCGGGTCGACGGGGTCGAAGCGCTTGCGGCGGGACTGGACGTGCTCACGCGCGCGGTGCGCCATCTGACGCACCGCGGCCGCGGACTTGTCGATCGTCGAAGCGATCTCGTCGTGGCTGAAGCCGAACACCTCGCGCAGCACGAACACCGCGCGCTCGTCGGGACTCAGTGTCTCCAGCACCACGAGCATCGCCATCGACACCGACTCGGCGAGCACGACGTCGGTTGACGCGTCCTTCGTGTCGAGCAGGAGTGGTTCGGGCAGCCAGGGTCCGATGTACTCCTCACGCCTGCGGGACTGAGCCCGCAGCGCGTTGAGGGTCTGCCGGGTGACGAGCTGAGCGAGGTAGGCCTTCGTGTCGTTCACCGACGCGAGGTCGACGTTGGCCCAGCGCAGGTAGCTGTCCTGCAGCACATCGTCGGCTTCCGTTGCACTGCCGAGGATCTCGTAGGCGATCGTGAACAGCAACGGCCGCAGCAGCGTGAACCTCTCGGCATGTTCGTCACCCGGCGCGGTGGTCATCGGATGGCGACATCCTGTGCGTCGGCCAGTTGCGGCTGACGGTCAGGGCCCTTGGGCCAGGAGTAGGAGCCCGGCTTCTGGGCCTCGCCGCGCAGCCATTTGAGCGTGTACCGGCAGACCTGCTCCTTGACGAATCGCTCCGGTGCGGCCGCCGATGGCGAACCGGCGCGGAGTGTCGTCGGTGTGGTTGGCCTGGATGGTGCCCGCGTGCCTGCCGACGCTGATGCACTGAAGCGCCATCCCCTGATTCAGTCGAGCCGGGGTGGCGCGATCGATGAGCGACAGCACCGTGTTCGCGGCCTGTGCTCCGAGCGGCAGCGCGGCCTGGCAGCTCATCCGAAGCGGCAGGCCGGACGGCGAGGCAGCGTCACCGGCGGCGATGACGCGTGGATCGTCGACGCTGATGAGGGTCTCATCGGTGAGCAACCGACCCATGGTGTCCGTGGTCAGCCCGCTGGCGGCCGCGAGCCCGGGTACGCCGAAGCCGGCCGTCCACACGGTCACGGCGCTCGGCACGTCACGTCCGTCGTTCAGCACGACGCGGTCGGGGGCGACGCGAGCGACCGCCTGGCCCTCGACCACCGCGACGCGCAGCTTGGCCAGCCGCTTGGCGACCGAACGACGGCCGGTCCTGCCCAGCGACGGCCCCAGCACATCGGTGACCAGAGTGACGGGACGTCCCGCCTCGGCGAACTCGGCCGCCGCCTCGATGCCGGTCAGCCCGCCGCCGACGATCACGACCGGTGCCGTCGTCGGCACATCGGCCAGCCGGTGGCTCAACCGCTCTGCCTGCTCGAGTTCGCTTATCGGGTAAGCGAACTCGACGGCACCCGGGACGCGGGCGGGCACCGTGCCGGTGCTGCCGACCGCGTAGATCAGGTAGTCGTAGCCGAGGTTGTCGCCGGAGGCCA
>CAVYCT010000008.1:0-335961 GCA_963766945.1 uncultured Actinomycetota bacterium | reverse complement strand
GTGAGCAACAGTTGCTTTCCGAGGGCGCCAAGGTCTGCAGTTCCATCGGCGGCGGCATGAACGCCGCCGACGCGGCCATCATGGTGCGCAACGATCTGGGCACTTCGGTGTCTGCGGCCGGCGAAATAGTCAGTGCCGCCGTCGTCCGGCTCTGCTGACCGCATGCGGGCGCTCCCCCGCGGCGGTGTTTGACTGCGGCTCGGCAAACAGCGGACTTCCATCATTCCCGGCGTGCCGAAGGACGCCTGCCGATATACATGTCGGATGCCGAGCGGGGCACCTATCCGTCGCGTCGGCGGCTTGGCCGTCGCGCTGGGCGTTGGGGCCGCCGTCATAAGCGGCTGGAGCAGCGGCCCCGCGTGGGCCGACGAGTCCAGTGGTTCGTCCGGATCCACAACCTCTGGAAGCGCTGCCGGCACGAAGCCCGGGTCGGCGGAATCGAGCGGCGCCAGTGTCGAGGCCGACTCGCCCGCAACGTCAAGCGGCACCGGTACGACCACCGCAGGCGCAGTGGACGGCGAGCCGGCGAGTCGCCCTGGCGTCACGCCGCCGGGCTCCGAAGAACCTGAGATCACCTCGGCCACACCGCCGGAAACGAGTGCCGACGAAGACGAACCGACCGCTGAGCCAAGGACGCCGAAGGGGTCCGATCGCCGACTGCCGACCCGCCGAAGTCCAAGATCTTGGCCCAGATGTCCAGCGTCGCCGACGACGAGCACGATGATGGCGTCCCGACTGCGGTTCCCAAGACGCACAGCACGAGCGATCCGACGCAACCGTCGTCCCCGGTGTCGGCGCGCATCGCCTCGCCACAGTCGGCGCGGGTCGCCGTGGCCTATGACGAGCCGGCCACCGCTCCGATGCCCGCCGAGCCAAGTCCCCACTTGGTTGGCGTCGTGAGCCGGCTGGTGTCGGGCGTCGTCAGCGCGGTCTTGAGCCCGTTCGCTGCCGGCACGACGCCGGGAGCACCCGCCGACGCGCCGTCGATGTGGACGCTGCTGGCTTTTGCACGCCGAGAGTTCGAGTCCACAGTGCGCTCGCTCACCGGCACGCCGGCCACTCGACGACGACCAGTGAAACCCCGCGTCACCACTGCGGAACCCGGACAGCGCACGCTGATCCTGACCGCCTTCCCCGCCGAAACCGACGCCATTCTCGCCCGCACCACGCTCGACCCGAACCCCACCGTGGTGGTCGACGGACGACACTTCTACCTCGGCACGATGGGCGGCAAGAAGGTCATCGTGGCGATGACCGGCATCGGCATGGTCAACGCCACCGCAGACCACCGAAACGGCGCTCGCGCACTTCACGGCAGAGTCCGGCATCCCCATCGGCGCAGTGATCTTCGCGGGCGTTGCCGGCGGCTCAGGTCGCACCCAGATCGGCTCGGTGGCCGTACCGGCCCGATGGACCTCCGACGACGGCGAGACATGGCACCCGGTCGATCCCGAGATGCTCGCCACGGCCAACGCGCTCACCGTCGACCTGGAGAGCATCGCCACCCTTGGCGATCCGCTGTGCCTTTGCAATCCCCTCGCCCGCCTCCCGCTGGTCGACCTCAAGCGCGAGCCACAACTGTTCGTCGGCGGCGACGGCTCGAGCGACGACAACAACAACGGCGTCGCCTTCCCCGCCATCCCCTTCGGCGGCTACATCTTCGGCCCGCAACCGTGCTCCGCGCCCGATCGCTCACTTCTGTTCACCGGCAACTTCTTCCAGGCCGTCGGGCCGTTCCTGGCGCGCGGCCTACTGACCAACCTGACGGGACTGTTGACGCCCGTGATCGCCGGCGGTCGATGCGGTCGACCAGGAAACCGCTGCGGCGCAACAGGTCGCCGATGCGCACGGAATCCCGTTCCTCGGTATCCGCGGCATGTCCGACGGGCCGGGTGACCCGCTCAACCTGCCCGGTTACCCGTTCACGTTCTTCGTCTACAACGCAGATCGCAGCGGACAACGCCGCCATCGTCACCGAGGCCTTCCTGCAGAACTGGGACGGCCCCGACGGCCGGACGGGCGATCAAACCCGATGACTGGTTTCATGCTGACTGTTCGCTGAAATTGATAGTCTGGATGAGGTGGAACTACGCCAACTCGAGTACTTCATCGCGGTAGCGCACGAGATGAACTTCTCCCGCGCCGCTCAACGGGTTCATGTCGTCCAATCCGCGCTCTCCACATCGGTGAGCAAGCTGGAGAAGGAACTCGGCGTCGAACTGTTCGACCGGTCAAGGCAGCAGATCAAGATCACGCCTGCCGGTGAGCTCTTTCAGGAACACGCCCGCCGGGTGATCCAGACCGCGCGGCTGGCAAGGGATTCGATCAGTGATTACCGTGGCGCGCTGTCCGGAACGATCGACATCGGATCTCTCATATCGTTCGGCGCGTTCGATGTCCCCAAGATTCTCGGAGAGTTTCACCGTGCCTATCCCTTCGTCCGAATCAGGCTGCGGCACAGCGCTTTTTCTGGATCCATGAAGTATCTGTCGTCGATCGCCTACGGGTCACTCGACCTGGCATTTGTGTCTGCGCCGGATCGCTTCCCAGCGGGAATTCAGATGCGGCCGGTGTCGCGCGAACCGATGCTGTTCGTCTGCAGACCCGACCATCATCTGGCGCAACGAGACCATATCGGCATTGCCGAACTCGGGAATGACGACCTGATTGGCTTGCCCTCCGAATTCGGGCTACAACGCATCATCAACGATTCATTCGCCGCGGTGGGCGTCGTGCCGCACATGCCCTATGAAGCCATCGTCGACTATTCGTTCGCGGCTGCCTTGGTGCGCAACGGCCTGGGCTCCGTGTTCATGCCCGCCAGCGATGCCAATCGCTTTCCCGACCTGCGTGCCGTGCCGGTGCGCCCGGCCATAGATTGGCGAATTTTTCTTGCCACCGCGGAGAGACAGCTCGCACCGGCCAGCGCCAAGCTTGCCGAACTGGTCATCGCGTCGGCAGATGAGATGGCCACGGCGTGAGTGCTAGCACCGCGTTCGGTCGACCGGCGTGATCTGCGTACATACGAAGGCTGGGCCGCATGCGTGTGGCGGGCACGTCGAAGGCTCGTTCCGCCCGCAATCTGTGAACCACCGCGGTGATCGGTTTGGTGGCGGCGGGTGGCGAGGCGGTGTGCCGGAACCGGCGTGGACCATCTGAGCTCCTTGATCGGGGTTTAGCGTGCGGCGGGATCGTGGCTGCCGGACATCAAAGCGGCCAGGTCCTCTGGCGCGAGAAACGACGGCGGCGGAGGCGGTCCCCACGTGTATAACGCTTTGGAGCCGTCCCACACTCCGGGCTGCCACAGCGCGTCGTCGACGATGCAGTCCATGTCGGAGTAGTACTCGCTGAAGTTGCCTGCGGGATCTCGCAGATACCAGAAGAAGTTCGACCCGATGAAATGGCGGCCCAAGCCCCAGGTGTGGCGCTCGGGATCGGCCTCCAGCATTGCGGTGGCGCCGCGCCCGACCTCGTCGACATCCTCGACTTGCCACGAGGTGTGATGCAGGAACGCTGACCGGGGCCGGTTGCACCAACACGTTGTGGTGATCCGACGAGCAGCGCATGAAGGTGGCAATGCCGGGCACACTGTCGCTGATCTTGAACCCGAGTCCTTCGACGAATAACCTCTGCGAGCCCTCGTGATCGGTGGAGCCGAGCACGACGTGGCCGAGCTTGCGCGGCCGCACCCGCTCCTCGCGGAGGATGCCGTCCGCGCGTGCACTCATCCGCGCGATGGTGCCGGGGCCGTTGTACAACGGCGAAGGGACAGGCTTCTGAGACAACCGGTCGGCGATCTCGACGCGTACCAACACTTCGGTGCCGGGATCAAGGACGGCAACCGACGTGTCCGAGCGCTCAAAAGCGATGCCGAGCTTGTCGAGACGCGACGCGATGCGACCGAGATCATCGCCATCGTCGGCGCCGATGCCAAGTTCCACCAGGCGTCGTCGGCCGGTCTTGACCAAGCGCAACTGTTCACCCCCGTCGACCGTTCCGAGGCGGTAGCCCCTGTCGAGCGCAGTCAGACCGAAATCCTGGTAATAGGAGGATACTTCGGCGATGTTGGGCACGCCCATGACGATGTCGGTGAGCCGGTGCAGTCCCAAGGTAGTTCCTTTCGACGTGTGGTTGACCGTCCGAATGGCGGTCTATCGCCCGACCATCGGGGTGCGCAGCGTCCCAACGCCTTCGACCCAACTGACGAGGATGTCGCCGGCCTTCAAGAACATCGGTGGGTTACGCGCAGCGCCTACTCCCGAAGGGGTGCCCGTGAAGATGAGGTCGCCCGGAAGCAGCGGGCACACAGACGACAGGTGCGCCACCAGCTGGGGCACCGAGAAGATCAGCTCCGACGTGCGGCCCTGCTGAAGAATCTCGCCACCGTCAAGACGGCATCCCAGCTCGATGTTGTCGTGATCGTGAAACTCATCGACTGTGACCAACTCCGGACCCAGCGGGGCGAAGCCTCGGTAGGATTTCCCCAACGAGAATTGCGGTGCGGACCCGGCCAGCTGGAGCTGACGTTCCGAGAGGTCTTGTCCTACCGTGAGACCCGCGACGTGATCCCACGCGTCATCGACACCGACGAAGTCGCACCGCCGTCCGATCACCACCACGAGTTCGACCTCCCAGTCCACGGATCCGGCGGGGA
Source organism: uncultured Actinomycetota bacterium (assembly GCA_963766945.1). GTDB lineage: Bacteria > Actinomycetota > Actinomycetes > Mycobacteriales > Mycobacteriaceae > Mycobacterium. The sequence goes on along the minus strand of CAVYCT010000008.1, from coordinate 331,307 downwards.
GCGTCACTGGACATTCGTGACCGGTCAACGACGTGGGGAACTTGGTGAACACCGATGGTGTCGGTGGGGATTCGAGTTGAGCCTCCGAGGCGTGCGCCCGGTAATTCAAACCGATGGCGAAGACCTGGCGTGGCCGCGGCACCGGTGGCCCCCAGACCGACCGCTCTGTCATCTCGACCAACGTTTGCGGCGAACTGTCCATGGAGCGAGCCCATTTCGTGAATTCCGGCCAAACGTCATAGATGGCTTGCGGGTCAGGCCCGAATGCCCCTCCGCTGGCCTGTGCCACGTCGACATAGCCACTACCATCAGCAAGGGCCAGCCGACCGTCGATGTTTGCAATACGCACTTCGGTAGTCCTCTCACGCCAGCCGAGCGGCCAGCACCTGGGCCAGCGCGGCCTTCAGTTCAGACGTCGGGTCGTCGGGCATGTCGAACGCCCTGAATGCGATGTAGCGATCTGGCCGAACATATGCACCGACACCATTTTCATGCCATCGCGCGGCCCCGACATGGTGACGCCCAGCAGGCCGCCGACCGTGCGGCCGCCGTCGGCGGCGATGACGTAGCGCGCTTGGACGGTGTAGGTGGAAGACGTATTGCGGTCGAGAATTGTTGCGACAGCGCCATCCTCGACGAGTTCAAGATCGATCAGCTCGTGGTTGAAGCGTACCGACCCGGGATTCAGTTGTTCGGCGTGCTCTTTGAGTACCGGCTCGAGTCTGATCTGGGGCAGGTTGGCTGTGTGACACGCGCTGGCCGCGATGTAATCGGGGTCACGGTAGCCGCCGCCCCAGGCCTCCAGCCGGCCGAGCTCTCGGCCGTACCAGTCGTGCGATCCGGCAAGTCCGGCATACCAGGCGACCGCCCTCATGTTCTCCGGTGGCGTGGACTGGCGGTAGATCTCCTGGGCTGCGCCGAGTTCGGTGAAGATTTCCATCGTGCGCTGGTTGAGCATGTGCGCCTTCGGCAGAACGGAGGTGTGCGGCAAGGCGTTGACTAGCAACGACTCGACATCAAGCGTGGACAGGATCATCGATGCGGTCAGGCCCGCGCCGCCGCCTCCGACGATGAGAACTGGAACGTGGGTGTCGGGCATGAGTCCCCTTTCAGACCGGTGGGGCCGCCTTCGAACTCTGGTGACCGTGCGACCGGTTAAACACGAGGAATCTGATTTTTCTTGCAGTCCCTATCGCGCACGACGTGTTCTGGACGCCGGGGGTTCAGCCATCCGGCCATCTCTCTAATAGATGGTTCAGATCAAAAACATTCATTGGACGTGATGGCTCTCAGTTGGTCTCATGGAGTGCACAGAACAGCTCTCAACACCTGCGAGGTTCACGATCATGCCGCTGCCAGTGCCGAATTCGGAACAAGAAGACTCCACGACACCGTGGCGCGACGACATCGACGCGCGATTCGAGCGCGATGCCGTTCCACTGCTGGATCAGCTACACCGCGCGGCACGCAGGTATGCCCGGACGCGTGCCGACGCCGAAGATCTGGTGCAGGAAACGATGATCAGGGCCTACAACGGATTCCCGGCGTTCAGAGACGGCACCAACATCCGCGCGTGGCTCTTCACGATCTTGAACCACACGTGGATCAACACCCACCGCAAGGCGACCCGCCGCCCAACAGAATGGCTGGCCGGTGACATCAGCGATTCCGTGATATCCGCTGCGGCCACGCAATCCGCGACTCGGCACCTGTCGGCTGAAGCCGAAGCGCTCGCATCGATGGGCTGCGACGAGGAAGTGCGCGCGGCGCTACAGCAACTGCCCGAAGGGCAGCGAATGGCCGTCTACTACGCCGATGTAGAAGGCTTCCGATACAAGGAGATCGCCGAGATGCTCGATGCCCCGCTGGGGTCGGTCATGTCCCGAGTACATCGCGGGCGGCGAAACTTGCGCAGGTTGCTGACGGACTACGCGATCAGCCATGGATACATCCGCGCCGAGGAGGGCGTTGAAATAGCCGCATAGTTGTCGTGCTCGCCGAACCGAAAGGACCCCGTCGATGCGCCGAAGCCGCACATGGGCGCTGCCGCTCGTGGTTGTATCTTCACTCCTCGCCCCCAGCGCCGCCGCGACGCCCGGAGGTGGGGTGTCGTCGCAAGAACTCAGCCAATCGTCGCAAGACGGCAGAGATTTCATCGTGCGAGACATCACCATCGACCCGGGTGGCAGTACCGGCTGGCACTGGCACGACGGCACGTTGGTCGGCGCGGTCAAGCAGGGCACGCTGACCCACTACGCGTCCAATTGCTCGGTCGACGGCGTGTACAACGCCGGTGATGCGATCACGGAACCCGCAGGGTCGGACCACGTGCACGTGGGCCGCAATCTGGGAGCGACGCCGGTGATCCTGGAGGTCCTGTACATCAACCCGGCGGGAAGGCCGTTGGCCGAGGACACCGCGAACCCGGGCTGCCCGTTCGGCTGAACGTCAGGGTCAAACCGTCTGTCGCTGGGACGGTTTCGGGCGGCGTCGGGTGGCTCCCCACAGTCCGACGCCGATGCCGACGACAGCGCCGCCCAGCCCGATGACCCGCTGGGAACGCTTCATCTCGTGGTGAACACTCATCCCGCCCAGCAGGTCAGCCGCATCTGCCCCGCCCGACGCCAGAAACCAGCCGCGGGTGTCCTGACCGCGGACGGCGGCAGCCATCAACAGTCCCCCGATCAGCGCGTCGCGGTAGCCCATCGATCGCAGTAGCAGTTGCGCGGTCGGGGCCGGCTTGTCGCGGTCCCCCCACAGACGGTTGGCGCGGAGCGGGTCGACGAGAAAGGAAATGCCCGACGCGAGGCGAATACCGCCGACGGCCAGGGCTGCGCGGTCCATGGACATGGCACGCAGCCTATGACTTCCCAACCGGCGGGCGGGTGAATTACAACCCGAACTGGTCCTCGATGATGCCGAGCCAGATCTGCGCCGCGTCGATCGCGACCTTCTCGCTGATGAAGGCGTGTTGTGTGCCGGTGTACATGTCGCGGAACGCCCGCTCCAGGCGGGTGCCTTCACGGATGGAGCTGGTGCCCGCGACCAGATGCGCCCATTCGGCGCACCGCCGCGCCACGTCGGTGGCGTGTACGGCCGCCACCCGCATGTCCGCGCGCAGGGTGGGGGTCAGTTCCTCCCCCGAGGCGACGGCCGTTTCTGCGGTCGTGAATGCGTCGAGAACCAGAAGGCGCGCGGCCCGCCAGGCCGCGACATGCTGCGCGAGGCCCTTCTGAAAGGTCGGGCCGGCTGGCCAACGACGCCATGTCACTCATCCGGAACTTGGTGGCCGCGAGCTCCTCGACGTCGTCGAGCATGCTCTTGGCGACTCCCAGTGCCCATGACGCGTGGCCCGCGGCCGTAACCGGCATCAGGCCCATGCGGGTCGCAGGCGAGGTCCCTCTCCTGGGCTCGCGGACGAACAGCTCGAAGGTCCGGTGCTCGGGCACGAACACGTTCTCGGCGCTGTAGTCGTAGGACCCGGTTCCCTTGAGCCCCTGTACGAACCAGCCGTCATTGAACGAGATCTCATCGCGGGGAATCACCGCTACCCGCATGTCGGGGATGCCTTCGCTGACCCACCGCACCTCACCGTCGTCCATCGGCATGAAGCCCGCCGCGACGTATTGCGAATGGCCGATGCCCGAGCCGAAACTCCATGATCCGCTCAACTGGTAGCCGCCAGGCACCGCGCTGCCCTGCCCGTTGGGGAAGAACTGGCCTCCCATGGTGACCCGGTTCTGGTGAGTGGCGAATACTTCGGCGAAGCCTTCGTCGGGCAGATACGCCGCGGCGGCGAACGACGACGGCAGGTTGGCGATGCCGACCCAGCCGAACGAGCCATCCTGCCACGCCATTTCGATCCAGGTCTCGATCATCTCGGTGAATGACGGCTCAACACCGCCGGCCGCGACCGGGTTGAAGGCCGACATCAGCCCGCTCCCCCACATCGCCTCAACGATCGCCGGAGTCAGGGTGCGCGCCCTCTCGGACTCTGCGGCCTCCGACCGCACCAGGTCCCGCATCCCGCGGGCCAGGCCGACGACGCGGTCGGCCGCTTCGACTGTGGACGTCATGTTCATGACCCTAGGCCGCGCCAACGGTCAGCCGGGAGGGAATTTCGATACTCATCGCAGCGGAATACGCGGGTCCCCATCGTCGCTCCAAAAGGTGCAGGCTTAGCCGATGCGGGTCGAGATTCTGGCGTTCGACGGGTTCGACGCCCTGGACGTTGTCGCGCCGTGGGAGGTCTTCGCCCGCGCCGCGACGATCGACTCCGGTTTCGAGGTGGCGGTGGTGTGCGCCGATGGTCCGAAACCGGTCACCGCGGCTTACGGCCTGCAACTGGACGTGGTCGAGGAATTGGGCACTCCCGACGCATTGCTCGTGCCCGGCGGCAGCTGGGTCGGGGGCACCGACACGGGCGTGCCCCGAGAGATTCGCCGCGGCACGCTGCCGCGCATCATCGCCGACCTGTCAAAGTCGGCGCGGTGGGTGGCGTCCGTATGCACGGGTGCGCTTCTTCTCGGAGAAGCCGGGATACTCCGCAACCGGAATGCCACCACGAATCCCGCTGCAATGGAGGAACTCTCGCGATATGGCGCGACGGTCAAGGAAAATCGTGTCGTCGACGATGGCAACGTGGTCACCGCAGGAGCGGTGACTGCCGGCTTCGACTTGGCGCTCTGGTTGGTGCAGCGCGAGCTCGGCATCGACACGGCCCGCACCGTTGCCCGCGCTATCGCGTACCCGATGCCGACCGACGTATGGCAGGCGGCTCAGTAGGCCCTGGCGACGTATGCGATCGCCCCCGGGTCATCGTCTGTCTCGGGCAGTGAGCCATCGCCGCGCTGTAGACACCTCACCGTGAGGCCGTCGGCGGCCAGTTCCTCTTCGCCGGCGACACCGATCTTCTCCCACGGCACGCGCGCGACGCCCGTCTGCCCGGCCTCGCGCGCCTGGTCGAGCGTCGCGCAGTCGGAGATCATCGCGCCGCGCCGCGCTGCCGCCGCATCGAGCATGTCCGTCTGGATGCGACTGTTCAGCCGTCGCTACCTCCTCGACCATTCCGTCGAGCGCCAACCTTGTCCTTCTCGCGAGTGTCGCGCCGGTACACCAGGGCGGAGTTCTCCGCGACGTCGCGCGGGCCGATCTCCACCCGGATCGGCACACCCTGCAAATCCCAGTCCGTGGCCCGCCTGCCGAAACCCTGAGCGACGTTGTCGTCCAACTTCGTTCGCACGCCGCTGCTTCTGTAGCTCATCGACGAGCGCAGAGGCCCTGCGGGCCACCTCGCCGTCGGTGTCCTTCACGACCACGACGACCGCTTGAACCGGCGCCAGCTGCCGGCGGAAGGACGAGCCCGAAGTCGTCGCCGTGGCACATGATCAGTCCACCCAGCATCCGCGTCGACGCTCCCCACGACGTCGTCCAACAGAGTTCCGTCGCACCGTCGGCGGTCGAGTAGCTGATGTTGAAGGCGCGGCTGAATCTCTGGCCGAGTTCGTGTGACGTGCCCATCTGCAGCGCCTTGCCGTCACGCATGATGCCTTCACACGTCATGGTGTTCGCCGCCCCGGCGAACCGCTCCTTGGCCGTCTTGCGGCCGACGATGACGGGCATCGCAAGCACGTTGCGCATGAAGTCCTCGTATACGTCATGCAGGATTGCGCGGGCGTATTCGCGTGCATCGGCTTCGGAAGAGTGCGCGGTATGGCCCTCCTGCCACAGAAACTCGGTGGTGCGCAAAAAGATTCGCGGCCTCAGTTCCCACCGCACCACGTTGGCCCACTGGTTGAGGAGCAGCGGCAGGTCCCGGTAGCTGTCGATCCACTTGGCCATGTACTCACCGATGACGGCTTCGCTCGTGGGGCGGATCGCAAGTGGCTCGGACAACTCCTTGCCCCCGCCATGCGTCACGACGGCGAGTTCAGGGCTGAAGCCCTCGACGTGCTCGGCTTCGCGTTCGAAGAAGCTCATCGGGATCAGCAGCGGGAAGTACGCGTTCTGGGCCCCGGCGGCCTTGATCCGCCCATCGACCTCGGCCTGCATGCGTTCCCAGATCGCGTAGCCGTTCGGCCGGATCACCATGGTGCCGCGTGCCGGACCGTTCTCGGCCAGCTTCGCCTTGGTCAGCAGATCTTGGTACCAGCGTGGAAAGTCCTCGTGCTGAGGAGTCAGTACCGCCATCTCTGGCACACAAGCTCAGTTTCGGAGCCCGAGTCAAACCGCGCAGTGAAGAACCGATCAGCCGAAGATTCTGCTCAGATAGGGAGCCATGTTCGTGGTCCGGACCGGCGATACCGCGACGCCGGTTTCGGTGGTCTCCAGCATCTGCCCGTTTCCGAGGAACAGCGCGACACTCTGGTTGCCGTCGGGGCCGAAGAAAAGCATGTCACCCGGCAGCGCCATCTCGGGCGTGACCTTTCGGCCGACCTTGTACTGCTCGCCCGACGAGCGCGGCAGCTTGATGCCGGCGCCCGCGAAGGAGTAGACCATCAGACCCGATGCGTCGAAGCCGACGACGGTTGCCGCCGGGTCCAATCCGACGACGGTGCCCTGTGGTGTCAATCCGACGGCGTTGTCCGCCGGGCCGCTGCCGCGGGTCGGACCGTTGATGTCGCCACCCCCGTATGAGAACGGGACGCCACGTTGCGAGAGCCCCCTCGCAATAACCACCTGGATGGCCTGCTGCGCACTCGCGGGCTGCGGGGCAGGCAGCGCGGTCGCGAGCCCCGGTGTGGCCACCAGGAGAGCCAGGCTGATCGCGATGGCGTAGATGCTTCTCATTTTCGGTCTTCAACTTTCTTGGATCATGGAGCCAACATGCGCCAGACCATTCTGCAAACAAATCGCTCTGTTGCCCAATTGCGCCGTGGCACATGGCCAATGAGTTGCCGTACCGTGACCGAACAGTGATCGGACCGGACCGAGACGCGCCGACACCACGCAAACGGAAAGCAACACAGCCGAATACGGCGTGGCGAACAAACCGTCAAGACGACGGATCTCGCACCATACTGCATCCATGCGTTCTCTCGGTCCCCGCCACGCGCGTTCGCGGGCGGTGACTTCCGGCGCTGTGGTGTTCGTCACACTGGTCGGCTGTTCGGCCAATGCACATTATGAGCCCACGACGGTCGTATTCGATAGCCAGAGCTACACAATCGACGGGCCGGCCGCCTGTCAGCGACAACTCGACGGCACGCTCGCCATCAATGCTCCGAGCAGCACGGGCGGCAGCAAGAGGATCCGCGTGGTGCTGACGGATTCGCCCCGCCTGATCGTCAAGTCGGCCGGTGTCCGCCTCGGCTCTCTTCGAGGATTCAGCGATGTCTCCGACGACATGTGGGCGACAAAAGTCGACGACACCTACACGATCAACGGCCGCATGGCTCCCGACGACGGCACGACAACGTCGCACCAGTTCAAGATCGAGACCATCTGCATACACATCGACCAGGCGGTCGTGCCCAATCTGCCTCCGGTCGGATGAACCGCGATCACCCGGGGCGGGTGGCCCGAAAGTACGTGAGCTGTCCGATTACTCGCTGCTTGTGCGTGGCCAGCTGGTCGCAGTCGAAGCCGGCGCCGCGCAGCACCCGCGGAATCGCGTCGCCAAGGTTTCCGTGTGCATGGGGGTTGCGGCGCATCTTCCGCGCCAGCAGGCCGTCGTCAGCGACGACCTCACCGCCGATGTCGACGAGGTGCAACGCTCCACCGGGTCGCAGCACACGGAAGATCTCCGTTGCTGCGGCCCACCTTCGCCTCGTCGTCCAGGTGGTGCCACATCATCGAGGACAGCACCCGGTCGAACTTGCCGTCCTCGAACGGGAGTTCCTGAACATAACCGCGCTCGAAGTGGATTCCGCTTCGCCCGCGTGCCTTTCTCTGCGCCCGGTCCAGTGCACGCGGATCGGGATCGACGCCGACGACATTCGCACCGGGTCTAGCCCTTTGGACGCGGATAGTGACATTGCCTGTGCCGCAACCGACTTCGAGAACAGACATACCCTCGACGACTCCGGCTTGCGCGATCAAGGTGTCGTAGACCTTCGTCATCCCCAGGGCGCGGGTGAGCAGGTCGTAGAACGGCAGCAGGGCGTCCCTGCCTGCGGCGGGCAGGTAATCGTGGCGGCCCCCCGCGGAATGTGCAGCGGAATCTGGACGATGTTCGGTCATATCTCCATGGTGAAGCCAATGGTGACAGGCAAGTTGGGCGATTGTCGGCAGAACTAGGACTATCTTGTGCTGTATGGCGCTGACATCGCGTTTGGTCCGCCACCGCGACGGCGTACCGATGTATCAATATCCGACCGGCCCGGACGCCCCGCCGGTGTCGGTGGTCCGCGCCGCGCACGACGAGGTCGAACAGCGCGGCCGTCACATTCACGACTTCCCCGCGATCTGGTACGACCAGGCGGCTGGACTCGTCTATGTCGCGGCGCCCGGTGAAGTCCTCGACCCGGCACGTGTCGACTGCGCGGACGGCGGAGTCGCGGTGTTCTTCGATCCCGCTGCACTGGGCATGGATGGCCGAACATCGTGGCCGGCGTGGGAGTCGCATCCCCTGCTGTTTCCGTTCCTGCACGGAGAGACCGGTGGACTGCTGGAACTACGGCTGCCCGCAACGCGCAGGCCCGCATGGGACGAGGCCATCCGATCGATCGAAACCGAGTTGGCCGCGCGATTGGAGGGTCATCGGCAGGCGGCGCTCGCGCATCTGACGCTGCTCCTCATCGACGTCGCCCGCCTGGCGGGCGACGTGGTGGGCGAACTGAGGCACAGCGGCGAACCCCTGCTGGCCGACGTGTTCGCCGTGATCGAACGCGGCCATGCCGAGCCGCTGTCGCTGCGCGACGTGGCGGGCGAGGTCGGGATGACGCCGGGCCATCTCACGACGCTCGTGCGCCGCCGCACCGGGCGCACCGTCGGGGAGTGGATCATCGAGCGCCGGATGGCGGAGAGCCGCCGCCTGCTGGCCGACACCGACCTGTCAGTCGGCGAGGTCGCCCGGCGCGTCGGGATATCGGATCCGGGCTACTTCAGCAGGCTTTTTCGGCGGGCCCATGGCACCAGTCCGCGCACGTGGCGGGGTCAGCCCGGCGGATAACCGCTTCTTCTGCGATGCCGCCGCCGTACTGTGGGGCATGGCCATTATCGAAGCTGACGCGGCGCCGCAGACACCGTTCGACAGGGACGTCGCCGCCACCCAGCAATATCTCGACAGCCCGCGTTTCGACGGGATCATTCGCCTCTTCACCGCCCGCCAGGTCGTAGAGCAGCGCGGCACGATCGCCGCCGACTACACCGTCGCGCGCGACGCAGCGGAGGCGTTCTACCCTCGCCTGCGCGAACTGTTCGCCCAGAAGAAGAGCATCACCACCTTCGGCCCGTACTCGCCCGGCCAGGCCGTGGTGATGAAGCGGATGGGTATCGAGGGGATCTATCTCGGCGGTTGGGCGACCTCGGCGAAGGGCTCCATCAGCGAGGACCCCGGCCCCGACCTCGCCAGCTATCCGCTGAGTCAGGTGCCCGACGAGGCCGCCGGACTGGTTCGCGCGCTGCTGACCGCGGACCGCAATCAGGAGTACCTGCGATTGCGGATGACCGAAGCCCAGCGAGCCGCCGCGCCTGCCTACGACTACCGGCCGTTCATCATCGCCGACGCCGACACCGGCCATGGTGGAGATCCGCACGTGCGCAACCTGATTCGCCGTTTCGTCGAGTCCGGTGTGCCCGGCTATCACATCGAGGACCAGCGCCCCGGCACCAAGAAGTGCGGCCACCAGGGCGGCAAGGTCCTGGTTCCGTCCGACGAGCAGATCAAGCGCCTCAACACCGCCCGCTTCCAGCTCGACATCATGCGGGTGCCGGGCATCATCGTCGCGCGCACGGACGCCGAGGCCGCCAACCTTCTCGACAGCAAGGCCGACGAGCGTGACCAGCCGTTCCTGCTGGGGGCCACCAACCTGAAGATCCCGTCCTACAAGGCGTGCTTCCTGGCGATGATGCGCAGCTTCTACAACGCCGGAGCCACCGAACTCAACGGTCACCTGCTGTACGCGCTGCCCGAGGGCGAGTACGCCACCGCCGAGGCGTGGCTGCAACGTGCAGGCATCACCGACGCCGTCGTCAGCCGGAGTCAAGGCCTGGCAGGACGGCGCCGAGGATTCCATCGACGCGATGTTCGACAAGGTCGAATCCCAGATGGTCGACGCCTGGCAGGTGGACGCCGGTCTGGAGACCTACGGCGAAGCGGTCGGCGACCTGCTCGACTTCCGCGAGCGGGAGGGTGAAGCGGCAGAGATGAGCGCCGCCGATTGGCGCAAGTTCGCGGCAACGGCGCCGATGTACACCGCGCGGGAGAAGGCCAAGGAACTGGGCGCCGACGTCGCATGGGATCCCGAACGGGCCAAGACGCCGGAAGGCTATTACCAGATCCGCGGCGGCATCCCGTACGCGATCGCCAAGTCGCTGGCCGCGGCCCCGTTCGCCGACATCCTCTGGATGGAGACCAAGACCGCGGACCTGGCTGACGCCAAGCAGTTCGCCGACGCGATCCACGCGGTGTACCCGGAGCAGATGCTGGCCTACAACCTGTCCCCCTCGTTCAACTGGGACACCACGGGCATGAGCGACGACGAGATGCGCGCTTTCCCAGAGGAACTCGGCAAGATGGGGTTCGTCTTCAACTTCATCACCTACGGCGGCCACCAGGTCGACGGTGTGGCCTGCGAGGAGTTCGCCACCTCGCTGCGCCAAGAGGGCATGCTGGCGCTGGCCAGGCTGCAGCGCAAGATGCGCCTCGTCGAGTCTCCTTACCGCACACCGCAAACCCTGGTTGGCGGTCCACGCAGCGACGCCGCCTTGGCGGCCTCGTCCGGCCGGACCGCCACGACCAAGGCGATGGGCGAAGGGTCCACACAGAGCCAGCATCTCGTGCAGACCGAGGTGCCGAAGAAGCTGCTGGAGGAATGGCTGGCGATGTGGAGCGACCACTACCAGCTCGGTGAGAAGCTGAGCGTGCAGCTGCGTCCGCGCCGCGCCGGCTCCGACGTGCTCGATCTCGGCATCTACGGCGAGGGCGATGACCCGCTGGCCAACGTCGTCGTGGACCCGATCAAGGACCGGCACGGCCGCAACATCCTGACGGTGCGCGACCAGAACACGTTCGCCGAGAAGATGCGCAAGAAGCGGCTGATGGACGTCATCCATCTGTGGCTGATCCACCGCTTCAAGCCGGAGATCGTCTACTACGTGACGCCGACAGAGGACAACATCTATCAGACCGAGAAGATGAAGTCCCACGGCATATTCAGCAACGTGTACCAGGAGGTCGGCGAGATCATCGTCGCCGACGTGAACCAACCGCGCATCGACGAACTGCTCGCTCCCGATCGCGAGGCGCTCAAGCGGTTGATCAGCAAGGAGGACTAGGTGCGGCTCGACGGCGGTCGGGCGTGGATGTACTGAGAACGCCCGACGAGCGCTTCGACGGCCTGCCCGACTACCCGTTTCCGCCCAACTACGTCGCCGTCGAAACTGCAGGTGTCCCTGCGGTGCGCATGCACTACGTCGACGCCGGGCCCGCAGACGGTCCCGTCGTCGTGCTCCTGCACGGGCAGCCGACGTGGTCGTTCATGTACCGGAATGTCATTGCCGTGCTGGTCGATTCGGGTTGCCGCGTGATCGCACCGGACAATATCGGCTTCGGGCGCTCGGACAAGCTCGCCGAGGCGACCGCGTACACCTTCGCGCGCCATGTCGACTGGGTCGGTGGCTTGGTCACGGGGCTGGATCTGCGTGAGGTCACGCTGGTCGTCCAAGATTGGGGTGGGCCAATCGGTTTGAGCGTGCTGGCCCGCGATCCCGCCCGGTTCGCCCGCGTCGTTGCCGCGAACACCATCCTGCACACCTGCGATCCCGAGTTGGCGGGCAGACTCACGTGGGCCCACCATGGCGTCGATGACAGCCGGGTGATGCTGCAAGAAACGCTGCTCGACTACGTGAGCTTCTATGCGCGATCACCCGACATCACCCCGAGTTTCTTTCTCGACGCCGTGGCGGGACCACTCGGCGCAGATGTGCTCGCCGCATACGATGCCCCGTTCCCGGATCGGTCCTACAAGGCCGGCCTGCGCCAGTTGACGGCGCTCGTACCGCTCACCCGCAATGACCCGGGCGCGGCGATCGGGCGAGCCACGATGGCAGCGCTGCAGCAATGGGAACGGCCGTTTCTCACCGCCTACTCCGACGGCGATCCCGCGACGAGCGGTTGGGAGGCGGTGTTCCAGGAGCGGGTTCCCGGTGCGCGGGGCCAGGAGCACACCACCATTGCCGGTGCCGGCCATTTCGTTCCCGAGCAGCGAGGCCACGAATTGGGCGGCATTGTCGCGCGTTTCGTTCGCAGCGGTTAGCGCCGGTTCACAGCGGCGCGGGCAGGCGAAGAACCAGTCGTGCGCCGCCCAGCGGGCTGGCCTCCATGGCCGCGGTGCCGCCGTGTAGTTCGGCCTGCTGGGCCACCAGCGCGAGTCCAAGGCCCGAACCCGACCGCGCCGCCGTCGACCCGCGGGAGAACCGTTCGAAGACGGCGGAGCGTTCGTCCTCGGGCACGCCGGTGCCGTTGTCGTCCACCCTGATTTCGACGCCGTCACCGGAACTGTCTGCGCTGAGCTGGATTTCGGTCGCGGCGCCGTGTTTGACGGCGTTGGTGATCGCATTGTCGATGACCAGCCGCAGACCTGCGGGCAACCCCACCATCAGCACCGTGGTGGATGACGCCAGCGACACCTGCAGATCGGGATAGTTGCGCATGGCGTCGTGTGCGGCACGATCCAGCAGGTCGGTGATGTCGACGGGAACGAAGTCGTCGATGGTGGTCAATTCGCCCTGGGCCAGGCGCTCCAGCGCGGTCAGGGTCGCCTCGATGCGGCTCTGGGTGCGCATGACATCGCCGATCACCTCTTCGCGCTGGTCGTCGCGCATCGCAAGCGTCGACAGCACTTCGAGGTTGGTGCGCATCGCGGTCAACGGCGTGCGCAGCTCGTGAGAAGCCACGGCGGCGAAGTCGCGGGCCGACTCCAGCGCCGCCCTGGTGCGCTGTTGTTCATCACCGATGCGGGCAAGCATTCCCTCGACGGCCTCGGCGATCTCCACGGCCTCCTGCACGCCGCGCACCTGAACCTCGTCGGGGTTGGACTGCGCGTTGATGGCCCGAGCCTGCTGCGCCAGCAGCCGGAACGGGTTGATCATGATCGACCACATCACCCAGCCGACGAAGACCGTCCCGACGATCACGCCACCGCAGATCAACAACACTCGTCGGTGCAGTTCGTCGATCCGGCGCTGAGCGTGTCGGCAAGCGGGGCGCCCACGGCGATCAGCGCGTCACCGGCCGCGAAGGTGCGGACCCGGTACTCCACCCCGTCGATCGTGGTGTTCGCGTAGCCGATGTCGAACTGCGGCAGCACGATCTCGCGGGGCACCGACACCGTCGTGCCGTCGATGCGAGCGGTCCGCACCAGGCCGCCGTTCGGCGACGGCTGATCGGTGCCGGCCTCCTGTGCGGTGCGCAGCAGCGTGCTGATGTCGCCCAAGCTGCTCACCGAGTCGAGCCGGCGGTCCAGCTGGCTGTACTGATCGTTGGTCACGCCGAACCACACCCAGGCGCCGAGGGTGATCACCAGAACGACCACCGAAAGCGCCGCGACGATGACGATGACGCGCAGCGACAGCACGGGCGTCAGCAGCCGATACAGGCGTTCGGCGACCTTCATGATCAGAGACGATAGCGACGATGCGCGACCGAAGTTCACAAGCGCGCGGGCAATTGCGCGCTCGATGAGGGGCGCGATCTTGTCCGCCATGTATGCGTGCCCGGCATCGGTGGGGTGCACGCCGTCCGCGCCGATCAACTCGGGTTGCCCCACAAACCAGCGCTCGGCGATCGGATCGACGAACACCGCGCCCGCAATCCCCGCCTGATAGTGCAGGGCATCGCGGATCCGCAGCACCCCCTCGGGCGGATTGGCGGTCGGCCATGGCGGTCCGATCACCAGGAAGCGTCGCGTGCGGCGCCATCCGGCGCGCCAACTGAAATGTGCCGTACGCCAAGATCGACAGTTGCGTGGGATCGACGCCCTGGTCGTTGCGCGAACCGAAGAACACCACGAGCGCGTCGTCCGGCTTCACCGTCGCGGCGGTCAGATCCTCGAACACGCTGCCGTGGTTGCCGCGCGTGCCGTAGCCGGCGCCGCCCTCGGCGCCGACGTCCGCAGTGATCGGCATCCGTCCGCTGGCGAGCGCCTGCCAGGCGCGGGTCGGTCCATCCCTTCGGGCCCAGCCCGCCCAGATCGCGCTGCCGGTGGTGTAGGAGTCACCGATCACCGCGACCCGGTTGACGGAGTAGTCCGAGGGCGACGATCTCCTTGTGGCTTACGTGCATTGGGCGCTCACAGCCCATGCCGACCAGCAGGGCGAGCGAGACCATGGCCGTGATCAGACGCCTCACCGTTACAGCCTATGGCTCAACTGACGAAATCGCGGTCGGCGACGCGCGAGGTCATCCAGCACGCGCCGACACCACCGGCGTTCGTTCGTCTCGCGGACCGTGGATCGGCTGCAGCTTGCCGTGATCCGGAGTCGTGCGCGCGCGTCGCTGCGCGGGCTCATCATGCCGCGCATCCATCGGCGCGCCGGCTCCTCGACCAAGTGGTAGAGCAGCGCGGCCCACGCGACGCGACGGCGAGCAGGCCGACGACGACCGCCTTTCCCGTGAGGTCCGGGTCAAGAGCGTGAGTTCGAACTGCATCGCCGCCCAGTTCCAGGTTGTGTGCACCAATTCGTGAACCATGTAGAGGCTGAACGAGATGTGCCCGAGGTACACCACCGGCCGAAGCGACAGCAGCCCACGGCAGGCCGCCCGACCCGATCGCCAGGGTCAACAGCAGCGGGACGAACAGGATGTCGACGAGTCCGGCTGCCGTCAAGGATCTTGGGCATCGGATGCGCGTCGAGCAGGTACAGGATGCCGACGATGGCGCCGAGCGAGCAGCAGCGCCGCGTATCCGGCGCTGCGGCGGGCCCGGTCGCTCGGTCGCAGTTTGCGGACGGCGGCGCATACCAGCGCGCCCGCGGTGAACTGCATGACGATCCGCGGCAGCCAGCTCCACGGTGTGTAGAAATGGCCGGATCGCCAACAGCAGCAGATCGGCGGCAGCGTCGCGACGAACGCCAACGCGATCAAGCCACGCGCCCGCGTCGACCGGCGATGCGGAAGATCACGAGCACCAGCACCCCGAACATCAGGTAGGCCAGCCATTCGGCGCTGATCGACCAGGCCGGTCCGTCCCAGCTGGACCCGTCGAAGAACGGCACGAACCACAGCTGGACCATCAGGACCTGGCGGACGTAGTCCGACGGCGTTGAACCCGTCGAGCTCCACGGCTCCGGCGGGATGTGGCCGACGTGCAGCGTGAAGATGATCCACAGCGCCGCGAGGTGCATGGTGACCAGATAGACCGGCCACACCCGGGCCAGCCGCAGCCAGAGGAACCGCAGCGTGGCCCGCCACGACCACGACTCCCCCATGCGGTCGAGATAGTTCCACGTCAGCACGAACCCGCTGAGGATGAAGAACAGGTCCACGCCCTGCGCGCCGCAATTGAGGATGGGTGCGAGCGCCGACCTGAACCCGGGCGCCGCCTGCTCCAGCAGCGGACGGAAGTGAAACAGCACCACCCACACCGCGGCGACGATGCGCAAGCCGGACAGGGCTTTGATCTCTCCGGTGCGCACAACTCTCTCTTCGTGAGGGACTCGGGCAGTTTCGTTGCGTGGCCGACGGGCCGCCTCCCCGACCGCACCCAGCGGCTTCAGCAGACTACCAGCTGCACCACGGATCGGCACCTTGAGGATCGCTGTGAAAATGCTGCTGCGACGCTGAAAATTGTTGCTAACCAGGCGGTTTGGCCGACATCAGCGATGACGATCAGGCGGCAACCGAACGTGGCCGTGCCGCCGACACGCCATCGCCGCTTAGTCTTGACTGATTCCAGAAAAGGGGACATATTGTCTGCGTGTCCGTCGACGTCGGATTACGCGGAGCAGCTGCGGCATCGCTGACCTCCGGGTGACCCGGCCCCGGCTGGCGGTGCTGGAGGCGGTGCACGCGCATCCGCACGCCGACACGGAGACGATCTTCTCCGCCGTGCGCGATCGGCCTGCCCGATGTCTCCCGGCAGGCCGTCTACGACGTGCTCGCGGCGCTGACGGCCGCCGGTCTGGTGCGGCGGATCCAGCCGTCGGGCTCGGTCGCGCGCTACGAGTCGCGCGTCGGCGACAACCACCACCACGTCGTCTGCCGGTCCTGCGGCGTCATCGCCGACGTCGACTGCGCCGTCGGCGAAGCGCCCTGCCTGACCCCGTCCGACCACGACGGCCTCTGGAGGGCTTCGTCCTCGACGAGGCCGAGGTCATCTACTGGGGCCTGTGCCCCGACTGCTCGACAGCACAAGCTTCCCGATCACAACCGTGATCACAGCCCAGTTCACCAACCCCCGGAAGGAATGTTGTGTCATCTGATACATCCGACAGCCCGCCCGCCCACCCCGGAAGCCGCGGACCGCGAGCAACAGCGATAGCGAAAACCCGGCGATCGCCTCGCCCAAGCTCAAGGGCGGCGCGCCGCTGACGAACCAGGACTGGTGGCCCGAGCAGATCGACGTGTCGGTCCTGCACGCGCACTCGCCGCAAGGGCAATCCGCTCGGTGACGACTTCGACTACGCCGAGGAGTTCGCCAAGCTCGACGTCGAGGCGCTCAAGGCCGACGTGATCTCGGTGATCACCACCTCGCAGGACTGGTGGCCCGCCGACTACGGCAGCTACGCCGGCCTGTTCATCCGGATGTGCTGGCACGCCGCGGGCACCTACCGCATCTTCGACGGACGCGGCGGCGCCGGCCAGGGCATGCAGCGCTTCGCCCCGCTCAACAGCTGGCCCGACAACGCCAACCTCGACAAGGCCCGCCGCCTGCTGTGGCCGGTCAAGCAGAAGTACGGCAACAAGATCTCGTGGGCCGACCTGCTGGTGTTCGCCGGCAACGCCGCACTGGAGTCGGCGGGCTTCGAGACGTTCGGGTTCGCCTTCGGCCGTCCCGACTTCTGGGAGCCCGAAGAGGTCATCTTCGGCGAGGAAGAGGAGTGGCTCGGCACCGACAAGCGCTACGCCGGCGCCGATGCTCGCGCGGCAGCTCGAGGAGCGCTACGGCGCCACCACGATGGGCCTGATCTACGTCAATCCCGAAGGCCCCGAAGGCAAGCCGGATCCGCTGGCCGCCGCCATCGACATCCGTGAGACGTTCGGCCGGATGGCGATGAACGACGAGGAGACCGCGGCGCTGATCGTCGGCGGCCACACCCTCGGCAAGACCCACGGCGCAGGCGACGGACGACCTCGTCGGCCCGGAGCCCGAGGGCGCCCCGATCGAGCAGCAGGGCCTGGGCTGGAAGTGCCCGTTCGGTTCCGGCAAGGCCGGCGACTCCATCACCAGCGGGCTCGAGGTGGTGTGGACGCCCACGCCGACGCAGTGGAGCAACAGCTTCCTGGAGATCCTGTACGGCAACGAGTGGGAGCTGACCAAGAGCCCCGGCGGTGCGTGGCAGTTCGAGGCCAAGGATGCCGAGGCGACCATCCCCGATCCGTTCGGTGGTGCGCCGCGCAAGCCCACGATGCTGGTCACCGACGTCTCGATGCGGGTCGATCCCATCTACGGCCCGATCACCCGGCGCTGGCTCGACCATCCCGAGGAGCTCAACGAGGCGTTCGCCAAGGCCTGGTACAAGCTGCTGCACCGCGACATGGGGCCGATCAGCCGCTTCCTCGGGCCGTGGGTCGCCGAGCCGCAGCTGTGGCAGGACCCGGTGCCCGCTGTCGAGGGCGAGCTGATCGACGAGGCGGACATCAAGGCGCTGAAGGCCAAGGTGCTCGACTCCGGCTCTGTCGGTTCCGCAGCTGGTCAAGACCGCGTGGTCGTCGGCGGCGAGCTTCCGCAGCACCGACAAGCGTGGCGGCGCCAACGGCGCGCGGCTGCGCCTCGAGCCGCAGCGAAGAACTGGGAGGTCAACGAGCCCTCCGAGCTGGACAAGGTGCTGCCCGTGCTCGAGAAGATCCAGCAGGACTTCAACGGTCGCCGGTGGCAAGAAGGTGTCGCTGGCGGACCTGATCGTGCTGGCCGGTTCGGCGGCGGTCGAGAAGGCCGCCAAGGACGGCGGTTACGAGATCGACGTCCACTTCGCACCGGGACGCACCGACGCCACCGCAGGAGAACACCGATGTCGAGGCGTTCGCGGTCCTCGAACCGCGGTTCGACGGCTTCCGCAACTACGTCCGGCCGGGCGAGAAGCAGCCGCTCGAGAAGCTGCTGCTGGAGAAGGCGTACTTCCTGGACGTCACGGCGCCGGAGATGACCGCGCTCATCGGCGGGCTGCGTGCGCTCGGCGCCAACCACGGCGGCAGCAAGCACGGCGTGTTCACCGACAAGCCGGGCGTGCTGACGAACGACTTCTTCGTCAACCTGCTCGACATGGGCACGGAGTGGAAGGTGTCGGAGTCCGCGGAGAACGTCTACGAGGGCACCGACCGCGCCACTGGTCAGAAGAAGTGGACCGCCACCGCCAACGACCTGGTCTTCGGGTCGCACTCGGTGCTGCGGGCGCTGGCCGAGGTGTACGCCCAGGACGACGGCAAGGAGAAGTTCGTCGAGGACTTCGTCGCGGCGTGGGTCAAGGTCATGAACAACGATCGGTACGACCTGGCCTGACCGACAATAGGTACGTGCGACACCCCGCGGGCTCATCCGGCTCGCGGGGTGTCGTGCGTTCCGAGCACGCACCCTTTCTGCTGCTGTCGATCCGCGGCGAGGACGAAGCGGCCGACGACGAGTACCGGTCGATGATGCACTTCGCGGGGCTGGACGAAGCGGGCCTGCAGCGCATCCGACTCACGCATCAGCCGTTGGGGCCGATCGACATCGCCGACTGGTCGGGCATCATCCTCGGCGGCGGGCCGTACAACGTCAGCGACGCTCCGGAGACGAAATCGCCGACGCAACGACGCGTCGAATCCGAACTGTTGCCGCTCATCGGGCGCATCGTCGATCACGACTTCCCCTTCCTCGGGTGCTGCTACGGCGTGGGCACGCTCGGGTCGGTCATCGGCGCCACCGTCGACCGCACCTACCCTGAACCGGTCGGCGGCATGCCGATCACCATGACCGCTGCGGGTCGCGACGATCCGCTGTTCGCCGAAGTGCCCGACGTCTTCGACGCCTACGGCGGGCACAAGGAGGCGGCCACCACGCTGCCCTCCGATGTCGCCTGCCTGGCGACCTCGACGGCTTGCCCCGTTCAGGCGTTCCGCGTCGGGGAGAACGTGTATGCCACGCAGTTTCACCCGGAACTCGACCTCGAGGGCATCAACACGCGCATCGACGCCTACAAGAACTACGGCTACTTCGCGCCGGAATCAGCGGAGACGCTGAAAACTGAAGCGCTGCAATGGAATGTCGAGTATCCGGGGACCATTCTGCGGCGGTTCATCGAGAGGTACGCACGACGAACCTGACGCCGGCTAGCTCATTCGAGGGTGTCGGTGCGGTGCGCCCAACGCAGGCCGCCGCTGCCCGGGTCGGTGCACAGAAACGCGACTCCGTCGGATCCCTGGGCGGACGTGCCCTGCGTGGCGCATCGCAGCGCGACGTTGTAGACGCCGATAAGCGGTCCGGTCGCCGTCCACACGCCCACCCGGTTACACACCAGCGTTGCCGCCGTTCGCGTCGAGGCCGTAGTTGAAGTACTTGCCTGGCATGCACGGGCGCGCTCGGCGCCACGTTCCTCGCGACATTGGGTACGCAATCGGCTGAGTTGCAGACCGCCGACGCGCTGCCTGCCAGCCCAATGGCGGCCGCGATCAATCCGAGGCCAGGATCGACGCCGATGCCACCAGAACCGGCTTCCGTCCGATCGCCATGAGGTACCTCCCTCGCCAGCCCGCACAACTCTAGGCCTCCCTCGGTGGTTAACACCTCGGATGGCGGGGAAAGACTGCGCGTGTGGAGACCGTCGAATACGCCGAGGGCCGGATGGCCGATATCGTCGGGGACCCAGCTGCTCCGCCCGTGCTGATGTGGCACGGCGCGCAGAGCAACGCGCGCGCGACCATGACGCCGCTCGCTCAACGGGTGGCCGGTCATGGCTTCGTCGTCGTGGTGCCTGACTGGGACTCGCACGCCGACGACCGCGGCCGCGCAGATCTGGTGCGCTCACTGCAGTTCGTTCGCGAGCGCAGCACCGATCCCGACACGCTCGTGCTCGTCGGCTGGTCACTGGGCGGAGCCGCCGCCGCCGCCGTCACTCTTCATGCGGCAAGTCTCGGCGTCCGCATCGGGCATACCGTGTGTCTGGCCGGTGCGTTCATGGTCGACGACCCGGTGACCGGCAAGCCTCTCCCCCGCGACCTGACCGACGCCGGCGACTGCTCGTCGTTCACCCTGCTGCATGGTGTTGCCGACGATGTCATCCCGGTGGCGGTGAGCCGGGATTTCGCCGCAATTCTTCGGCAGAACGCGTGGCCCGTCGAACTGATAGAGCTGGCCGCCGACCACGGCGCGGTCGCAGGCGCCGCGTACCGGCCGGTGACCGAGGACTACGCCCCCTCAGATGACCCTCGGTACGTTGTCCACCGCGGACGAGGTGGCCCGAATCGTCGCGGCACCTTCGCCTAGCGCTTGACCTCAACAATAGTTGAGGAAGCAGTGTGTAGTCATGGCTACCACGATGACTCAGATCCGCGATGATCTCTTCCAGACCCGCGTGGACACCCCCTTTCCGGGACTGACCACTCACGCCTATCTATGGCGCCGGCCCGACGGCAATGTGTTGTTCTACAGCCCCGCTACCGATGCCGACTTCGACGCGATCGATGGCCTCGGCGGCGTCGCGGCGCAGTACCTTTCGCACCTTGACGAGGCGGGGCCCAATCTCGCACGCATAGCGGAACGTTTCGGACGCCGCCTGCATGCACCCGCAGCCGAACTCGAGGCGATCACCAAGCACGGACAGGTCGACGTTCCTCTGGTGAGTCACCGGCACGTCGACGTCAACGATGTCGAAGTGCTTCCCACCCCCGGTCATTCGCCCGGCAGCACCTGTTATCTCGCGACGGGAGTCGGCGGTGAGAAGTACCTGTTCACCGGTGACACCATGTTTCCCGCCGGCGATGGCAGTTGGTCCACGTTCGTGGTGCCCGGCCGTGGCGATGCCCCGGCGATGCGGGACAGCGTCAAGCTGCTGGGATCGATCCAACCCGACATCGTGATCTCCAGCGCGTTCGGCGGTGACACCGCGGTGGAGGTCGTCGACTCGCCGCGCTGGGCGCAGTGCATCGATCAGGCGCTTGCCAGCGTTCCGGCCTAGTCGTTCTTGTGCTCCGCGTAGGCGTCATTCCAGCGCCACCACTCATAGGGCGGACTCTGCGGATAGCCGTCGGGTGAGTCTTCCCAATCCTCTTGTCGTCCAAGCGCGGTCATATCGAGAAGGTTCCAGGTGCTGACGAACACCTCGTCGCCGCGGCCGCTGATCGAGTAGGTGCGGAATACGCGGTCATTCTCGTCGCGGATGAATGCGTTTGTGGCGTGCCACATATCGCAGTCGAAGTCCTTGTCGAAATCGTCGGTGATCGTGAACCACGGGTGCCGCCAGCCCATCTTCGCCTTCATCCGCTCGAGTTCGGGCTGCGTTGCGCGCGATACGTAGACGAATGTGGTGTCGCGGGAGTTGAGGTGGGCCAGGTTGGGCACGTGGTCGGCCATCAATGAGCAACCCACGCACCCGTGATCGGGCCAGCCCGGGAGCCCAGGAACATCGTCGCCGCCCGTGCCGGGTTCGATGAACGCGCGGTACACGATCAGTTGGCGCCGCCCGTCGAACAGGTCGAGCAGGCTCAGCTTGCCGTCGGGCCCGTCGAAGACATAGTCCTTTTCAACCGGCGTCCACGGCATGCGGCGCCGCTGCGCGGCCAGCGCGTCTCGGGCGCGCTGAACCTCTTTCTCCTTTACGAGCATCTCCTGCAGAGCAGCATCCCACTCCTGCGCCGATACGATCGGTGGTGTCTTCATTTCGCTTCTCTCCCTTCCTATTTCGGTGCCAGATCATCGGATCGCCCGGCTTCGAGCCGTGACCACTGGGCGATTGGACGCCCGTTTGAGCGCATCGTTCGGGTTTGTTGGCGATCGGGCGTATCGGCCAGCCGGCCGGTGAGTCTTCCCACTCCTCCTGGCGGCCATACACCGTGAGGTCCATGAGGGCGAAGCTGTAGTCCATCGCCTCGACACCGCGGTAGTTCGTCCAGTAGGTCTCGAAGACGCGGTCGCCGTCCCGCAGGTAGCACACGATGTGCATCACGCCGACCTGGCGCCCGACGAGCAATGTGTCCAGTGACTCCTGCGCTGAGTACCACGGCATGTCCCAGCCCATGAAGTCGCGGTAGCGACTGCTCTCGTCGTACGGGCCCTGGCATGAACACCGCGTACGTGATGTCGCGGGAATGAAGGTAGGCCAGCTCGGCGACGTGCGTGGTGCACCATGTGCAGCCCTCGCACTGCTCGGGCGCGGAATGACCTGTGTGCCACATGAAGTAGTACGCGATCAGTTGCCTACGCCCCTCGAATGCGTCGAGCAGAGTGACCGGTCCGTGCGGGCCGACCAGCGGCGTCGACGAGTCCACCTCCACCATCGGCAGTCGGCGGCGGGCCGCGGCGATCGCATCACCTTCGCGCGTATGAGCCTTCTCGCGGACTCGTAGCGCGTCGATCTCGGCTTGCCAGGTCGCCCGGTCGACGATGGCGGGCATGGGCGTCACGATTCCTCCAGCCCCGTCTTGAGGTTCGGCGAGCTTCCACGGCCATCCACCCGGAAATAAGTCCGCGGACAGTGCTTTCCGGTGGGAAGTCGTCGTGGACGACGGTCAGCTTCACCTGGTCGTCGTCGACGGTTTCGATGTCGAACGACACCTTCGATCGGCGCTCGGCCGCAGCCTTGGCGATGACCTCCTCGTCGAGACCCAGCGTGGTGAGTTCGGGTACGAAGGTGTGGAACGTGAAGGCGAGCCGGCGATACGGGTCCGACTCGAGGATGACCTGATCCGCGTGCTCGATCTCCAGTCCCCGTTCGGCCCAGACGTACGTCGAGCCCTTTTGGAAGTCCGACACCATCGCGTGGCCCATGTAGCGACTGGAGAACGCCGGGTCGGTGATCGCCTGCCACAGCCGTTCCGGTGTGGTGCGGATGTAGGTCGTGTAGACGAATTCGGGGCTGCGCTCATCGGTTCGGTCTCCAATGCTGTCTTGAGGTCGGCGAGTGTCTGTACCCGCGCGCGGTCGTACTGATTGATCCAGCGGTCGGCGATGGCGTTGATCGGTTCGGCGTTGAGGTAGTGCAGCTTTTCCCTGCCCCGCCACACCGTGGTGATCAGGTTGGCGTCCTCGAGCACCGCCAGGTGCTTGCTGACCGATTGCCGGGCCATCGACAGTCCCGCGCACAGATCCCGCAGGCTCTGCCCGTTGCGCGCATTCAGGCTGTCGAGCAGCAGGCGCCGGCTGGGGTCCGCCAGCGCCCTGAATACCTCGTCCATCTCTGCCATATCAGTTCATGCAGTCGTTGGGCTGCACGTCCAACCATATGCAGCCGTTTGGCTGCATGTCAACCGGGCAGGTCAGCTGTGGAAAGCGGCCGCACCGGCCGAGATTTGTCGTACCTGGTTGTGATGATGGTGTTATGTCTTCGAACGCTTCGTCTGGCGCGGTGGTGGCGCTTCCCAAAGAGCGTCTTGACATGTTGTTCGATGAGTTGTCGGAGTTGACGGGTCAGCGCAATGCGATTGATGGGCGCATTGTGGAGATCGTCGCCGAGGTGGATCGCGACGAGTTGTGCGGGATGACGGGTGCGCGGTCGGTGGCGGCGTTGGTGGCCTGGAAGCTGGGCGCGTCATCGGCCAACGCTGCCACGATCGCCACCGTCGCGCACCGGCTGGCGCAGTTTCCGGTCTGCGCGGCCGGCATGCGGGAGGGTCGGCTGTCGTTGGATCAGGTCGGGGTGATCGCGGGGCGGGCCGCCGACGGATCCGATGAGCACTATGCGCAGTTGGCATCGGTGGCCACGGTCAGCCAGTTGCGCACTGCGGTCAAGCTGGAACCGCGTCCCGAACCCGAACCCGATCTGGCTGAGCCGCGGCCCGCGATCACCAAGACCTCCGACGAGCAATTCACCCGCTGTCGGATCACCCTTCCCACGCCGAGGCGGCCAACTTCGATGCGGCGTTGGCATCCCATCATGAGGCGTTGGTCGCCGAGTGGAAACGCGATCACGACACCGGCGACACCGGATCGGATCATCGCCCCCGCTGCCGACCAACGGTGACGCGTTCATGAGCTTGGTGGAGGCCGGGTGGGACGCGCAGGCCGCCGCCCGGCCCCATGGGCACCGCACCACGGTGGTGGTGCATGTCGATGTCGAGAAGCGCATCGCGGAGCTGCATCTGGGTCCGCTGCTCTCCGACGCCGACCGCCGCTACCTGACCTGTGATGCCACCTGTGAAGTGTGGTTCGAACGCGACGGGCAGCCCATCGGCGCGGGTCGCGCGACCCGGCTGATCAGCCGTCGGTTGCGTCGTGCGTTGGAGTATCGCCACCCCACGTGTGCGGTTCCGGGCTGCGGAGCCACCCGCGGTTTGCACGCACATCACATCCGGCATTGGGAAGACGGCGGCCAAACCGAGCTGACCAACCTGGCGCTGGTATGCCCCTATCACCATCGGCTGCATCATCGCGGCGTCATCACCATCACCGGACCCCCACACGACCTCACCGTCACCGATAACGTCGGCCGAGCACTAAGCGCACGATCGCTGGCCCGCCCACCGAACCGGCCCCCGCCGGCTGTCGCGCCGTGTCCCGGACCCACCGGCGAACGCGCCGACTGGAAGTGGTACCAACCCTTCCAACCCCAACCACCACCGACCAACAACTAGGCGGTCACCGAACCGGTAATTACCGGCACTATAGCGTACCTCAAACAGGTTGGGGCATCAAAAATTCGCAGCGTTAACCGTTGAGTTCGTTGAACCGCGCCAGAGCCGCGTCGCGCTCGTGGCTGTCGAAGGTCTCGATAGTGTTTGATGAGACCGTCGTCGACGAGGGCGAGCAATGATGAACGGCAACTCGACACCGAGGCCTTCGCTCGTCGTCCCCTTGAGCACCAGCCGCGTGGCGTAGCCTGCCGCCGAATGCGACAGCGATTTCAGCCGGCTCGATCCAGAGGTCGGGAACGAGCGACGCCATCGCCTGGACCGACGACAGGAAGTCGGCGTCCGCCGTGCCGAGCTGGCGATGGTTGACGTAGGTGGCTCCCTCGGACATTGCCGCTATCGCGTCCCAGTCATGCCGGTTGGTGGCCGCGATCTGTTAGCGCCGGCCGCCTCGATGACCTCGGGATGCGCGACTTCGCCGGACGCAATCCAGCGACGCGGTGAGTTCAGCGAAGCGCGGCGTCGATGTCGTCGGGATCGAAAACGACCAAGTCATCCACCAATTGATCGCCGTTGACTTCGGTGAGCACTAGCGCCTCGATTGCGATCGGCCGGTCGGCCTCGTTGGCGTCGCGGTAGGTGTGGCGGCTCAGCGCCAAGTGGTCTCCCCGGATGGCGATCGGCTCGATCGTCAGCCGCCAGCCCTCTGCCGCCTCGGACAGCATCGCGTGCACGAATTCTGCGTCGAGGGACCCTCGTAGCGAAGGCCTTTGCGCCGATCATCGTATTGTGCGTTCGCGTGATTGCGCCGAGAAAGCTCTCGATCGCGGCGGTTGAAGGCAGCCGCGATGCGCGCATTCGCCGGGTCGCGGCGTTCTCGAGCTCAGGCGTCTGGCGCTGAGTTCGTCGAACCGCGCGAGGCGCTGCGTCGAGGTCTGCCTCGTCGAACATCTCGCAGCGGGTGATCAGTCGCCCTCGACTGTGAAGAGTCGACCACCCGCCACTCGGCGTCGAACCCCTCCTGCGACGTTCCTGTTGCCGCATGTGTAATGACCGCTCCGTGGGTCTCAGTCGATGGACGGCCTCGATGCGGACGCGGATATCGGGCGTGATGTCCCACGCGGCCCGGAGGTTTGCGGTCAGATCACCGGGCGCAGCCGACGTCCGCTCGCCGATGGTCGATGTTCACCCAGTCCGGTGTTATCGCGGGAAGTTCATGCGTGTTGAAGGCGGTGAAGGCGCCTGTAATCGACCGACCACGTGTGCGCGTGCGCGGCCGCCTCGCCGGCGAGGTAACGCGCGTCGAGTTCCGCAACGGCGGCGTCGATGTCGTCGGGATCGAAGTTCACGGTGTTGTGCAGCAGGCCGGAGTCGTCGACCTCCAGGACCGTCAACGATTCGACAACTACGGGCTGGTCGGCGGCCTCGCTGTCGAACCAGCACGCGTGTGCTGAGCGAGAGCCGAGATCCCCTGATCGCGACAGTTTCGACCCGAAGGCGCCAACTGCTCGGTGAAGAGTTCGAAAAGCGTTTGCAGATTCTTTCTCCGGTCCTGACCTGCGATCGCGGTCTCGCAAGCCTTTGCGGCGGTCGTACATCCCGCCGTCTGGGGTTGTCTGAGAGAGAAGGTCGTCCATGTTGCGGCGGTTGTACGCGTCGGCCATTCGTTCCCACGTCCGAGTCGCGACGTTTTCCAGCTGCAGCGTCGGCCGGCTGAGTTCGTCGAACCTCGCGAGTGCGGCGTCGAGGTCTGCTTCGTCGAAGAGCTCGAAACGGCTGATCTATGTCGCCTTCGACGCGTGAGAGTTCAATCAGTATCCATTCGGCGTCAAACCCTCGTTGCGAATTTCCGTGCGACGTTTGTGTGATATGACCGCGCCGAAGCTGGTCAGCCGATGCACAGCGGCGATATGAGTCCTGAGGTTCGGCGTCTGATCCCACATGTCAGGTACCGATGCAAGCAGGTCGCTCGCCGCGATAGTGACGAGCGGTCGATGGTCGACAGCGACGCAGTCCGGTGTGGTCGCGGCGAGTTCGTGCCGATTGAATGTGGACGTTGAGCCGCAACGATAGCCGACCACGTGTGCGCGTACGCGGCCGCTTCGCCGGCGAGGTAACGCGCGTCGAGTTCTGCGAATGCGGCGTCGATATCGTCGGGATCGAAGCTCACGGTGTCGCGCACCAGACCCCGCTCACCCACTTCGATGACGGTCAAGAGCTCGACGGTGATCGGTCTGTCCGCTTCATCTGTGTCGCGAGAGATTTCGTAGGTGAGCGCAAGGCGAGATCCCCTGATCGCAACGGGCTCCGTCTCCAAGCGCCAACTGTCGGGGACAGTCACGAGTTCGCGAAATGCCCTCTGCCGCTCCGTGCCCTCCATCACGACGCGCAAGCCCCTCCGGCGATCGTCCAGCCGGCCATTCCCGGTGATGCTGGCGATCACGCCGTCCTTGTCACGGAGATTAAGTGCATCGATAATTCCCGACCAACTCCGACTCGCAGCATTAGCGAGTCGCGGCCCTTGACGACTGAGTTCGTCGAACCTCGCGAGTGCCGCGTCGAGGTCTGCTTCGTCGAACAGCTCGCATCGGCTGATCTTGTCACCTTCGACCGTCACGAGTTCTATCAGTCGCCAATCGGCGTCGAAACCCTCTGCGGAAGTTCCATGTGCCACAAGCGTTACGACGGCGCCGAGGTCGTCTAGGCGGTGGACACCCTCGATATGAAGGGCGGCGTGCGGCGTGAGGTCCCATGTTGCACGTAGGTATGCGGGCAGTTCGCCTGGCGCGAACGATATTCCCCGACGATGGTCGATGTTGACCCAGTCCGGTGTCGCCGCGGGAAACTCGCGCCGACTGAATGTCGGCGGTGATCCGAATGATGACAGCCCACGTCTGAGCATGGGCCGCCGCTTCGCCAGCGAGGTACCAGGCATCGAGTTCTGCGAACGCGGCGTCGATGTCATCGGGGTCGAAGGCCACAGTCCTGTGAATCAAGTCGTCGTCACTGACTTCGGTCACCGTCAGAAACTCGACGTGATCGGCCGGTCGGCGTCGCCGGTGTCGCGATACCTCTCGCGAGTCAGTCCGATGCGAGAACCTCTGATGGCGACGGGCTGTATCTCCAAACGCCAGCTGCTGGGGGCAAGTTCGAACAGTGTGTGCAGAGCCCCTTGCGCCGCGCGCTCATCGCGCAGGCCCTTCCGCCGATCCTCGTAGCGTCCGTCAGCGGCGTTTTGGGCAAGGCAATCATCCAAATCGCGACGGTTGAATGCATCGGCGACGCGCCCCCAGGCTCGGATTGCAACATTCTCAAGGTTGCGCGCCGGTCGACTGAGCTCGTCGAACCGTGCGAGTGCGGCGTCGAGGTCTGCTTCGTCGAAGAACTCGAAACGGCTGATCAGATTGCCTTCGACCGTGTAGATGAAGATCATCCGCCACTCGGCGTCGAAGCCTTCTTGCGAGACGCCCTGTGCGACATGGGAGATGACAGTTCCGAGGTCGGTCAGCCGATGAACAGCCTCGATATAAATGTGTAGGTTCGGCAGTTGGTTCAGTACCTCACGTATGGACGCCGCCATGTCACCTGCCGCGACCGACACGACCGGCCGATGGTCGATGCTGACCCAATCCATTGTCGTCGCGGGAAACTCGCCCCGGTTGAATGTGGCATAGACCCCGGCGATGACCGACCACGTCTGAGCGTGGGCGGCCGCCTCGCCGGCGAGATACCGCGCGTCGAGTTCGGCGAATGGCTGCGTCGATGTCTTCGAGGTCGAAGACGACGCGGGCCGAGATCCGTTCGTCCTCATCGATTTCGACAATGCGGAGTAATTCGGTGTGGACCCACGATGGGCCGCTGGTCGCGCCCCGCATACGAGTGAGTGCGAGGCGATCCCCGCGAATCGCAATGGCAGTAACTGTGATGTCTGTGACCCCAAGATCGGCAATAGCCCGCAAGCTCGCCATTTCGGCATCTCGACCGCGTCGGATCTCGTCGTTCACGACGCGTCGGCGATCGTCGCCGTAGTGGTCGTGCGGCAATCATCTCGGCAAGCGCATCCCAGTCGCGCGGCCAGGAAATGGGCCCGCTGACGGTCATATGCCCGCGTTGCGGCGTTCTCCAGCCTCGGTGTGGGTCGGCTGAGTTCGTCGAACCTCGCGAGTGCGGCGTCGAGGTCCGCCTCGTCGAACATCTCGCAGCGGTTGATCGAGCTCGCCGTCGAACTGTCATAAGCGCGATCTCGCGCCACTCGGCGTCGAAGCCTTCGTGCGAGGTTCCGTTACGTCGCTCGGGTGACGACCGCCCCGAGGTCGCTCAGTCCGTGCACAGCCTCGATGTAGTAGCTGATGTCCGGCGTGATGTCCCAGTGGCACGGATGTATGCGATCATGTCACCGGGCGCGAACGACCGTCCTCGCCGGTGGTCGATGTTCGACCCAGTCCGGCGTCGTCGCGGGGAGTTCGTGCCGATTGAGTCGCGGCGTAGGCGCCCGTGACGAGCGACCAGTGTCCGCGTACGCGGCCGCTTCGCCCGCGAGGTACCGGGCGTCGAGTTCCTCGAAGAGCGGCGTCGACGTCGTCGGGGTCGAACGCGACGCGCGCCGCGATCCGGTTGTCGGCGTCGATCTCGATGATGTCGAGGACTCGGTGTGGAATGCCTCGGGGCCGCTGGTCGCGGCCGGAGAAGCGTGTACGGCAGAAGCGCGAGGCGCTCGCCGCGGGTCGCAATGACGGCGACGTCGCGTCGTGACCCCGAGGTCGGCGAGCGCCCGCATGTTCGCGATTTCGGCATCCCGACCGTGTCGGATCCCGGCGTTCACGACCCGCCGGCGGTCGTCCGTGTACGATGTCGTCGGCCAGTAGCTCCGCCATGGCGGCCCAGTCGCGGGCCGCGAAGTACACGTCGAAGCGCTCGTTGCACTTCGGCTTGCCGCGTTTTCCAGCCGCGGCGCCGGTCGGCTGAGTTCGTCGAACCTCGCGAGCGCGGCGTCGAGGTCCGCCTCGTCGAAGACCTCGCATGCGGTTGATCAGGTCGCCTTCGACCGTCATAGAGGTCGATCGTCCGCCACTCGGCCTCGAAGCCCTGTTGCGAGGTCCCGTTGCGCCGCTGGGTGACGACCGCTCCGAGGTTGCTCAGCCGATGCACGGCCTCGATATAGATGCTGATGTCCGGCGTGTCGTCCCACGTGGCGCGGATGTATGCGGTCATGTCGCCGGGCGCGAACGTTGTCGCTCGCCGGTGGTCGATGTTCACCCAGTCCGGCGTCGTCGCAGGGAGTTCGCGCCGGTTGAGCGCGGCGTAGGCCTGCGCGATGACCGACCACGTGTGCGCGTGGGCGGCGGCTTCGCCTGCGAGGTACCGGGCGTCGAGTTCCGCGAAGGCGGCGTCGATGTCGTCGAGGTCGAACGCGACGCGTGCCACGATCCGGTTCGTCGGCGTCGATCTCGACGATGCCGAGCACCTCGGTGTGGAACGCCTCGGGCCGCTGGTCTCGGCCCGAGAAGCGGACACGATGAGGGCGAGGCGCTCTCCGCGGGTCGCGATGACGGTCGACGTCACGTCTCGTGACCCCGAGGTCGGCGATCGCCCGCATGTTCGCGATCTCGGCATCTCGACCGCGTCGGACTCCGGCGTTCACCACCCGTCGGCGATCGTCGATGCGAAATGTCGTCGGCCAGTATCTCCGCCATCGCGTCCCAGTCGCGGGCCGCGAAGCACGTCTGGAAGCGCTCGTCATGCTTGGCTTGCCGCGTTCTCCAGCCGCGGCGCCGGCCGGCTGAGTTCGTCGAACCTCGCGAGCGCGGCGTCGAGGTCTGCCTCGTCGAACAGCTCGCAGCGGTTGATCAGGTCGCCGTCGACCGTCAGAGGTTGATCACCCGCCACTCGGCGTCGAAGCCCTCTTGCGAGGTCCCGTGACCCGCATGGGTGACGACCGCTCCGAGGTTGCTCAGCCGATGCACGGCCTCGATGTAGATGCCTGAGGTCGGGCGTGAGTCCCATGGGCACGGATGTATGCGATCATGTCGCCGGGCTGCGAACGCTGCGCCGCGCCGGTGGTCGATGTTCACCCAGTCGGTGTCGTCGGCGGGAGCTCGTGCCGGTTGAGCGCGGCGTAGGCCTCCGCGACGACCGACCATGTGTGCGCGTGGGCGGCCGCTTCGCCGGCGAGGTATCGGGCGTCGAGTTCCGCGAAGGCGGCGTCGATGTCGTCGAGGTCGAACACGACGGCGCCGCGATCCGGTCGTCGGCGTCGATCTCGACGATGCCGAGCACCTCGGTGCTGAACGCCTCGGGCTCGCTGATCGCTGCCCGAGAAGCGAACACGCGTGAGGACGAGGCGCTCCCCGCGGGTCGCGATGACGGTCGACGTCATGTTCTTGACCCCGACGTCGGCGACGGCCCGCAAGTTCGCGATCTCGGCATCCCGACCGTGTCGGACGCCGGCATTCACCACGCGACGACGATCGTCGCTCGAAATGTCGTCGGCCAGCATCTCCGCCATGGCGTCCCAGTCGCGGGCCGCGAAGTACGTCCAGAAGCGGTCGACCACTCGGCTTGCCGCGTTTTCCAGCCGCGGCGCCGGCCGACTGAGTTCGTCGAACCTCGCGAGCGCGGCGTCGAGGTCTGCTTCGTCGAACAGCTCGCTGCGGTTGATCAGGTCGCCGTCGACCGTCAGACATGCGATCTCTCGCCACTCGGCCTCGAACCCCTCTTGCGAGGTCCCTTGTGACGCTTGGGTGACGACCGCTCCGAGGTCGCTCAGCCGATGCACGGTCTCGATGCAGACGCGTGATGTCGGGCAGCGACGTCCCACGTAGCACGGATGTATGGATCAGGTCACCGGGCTCGAACGTGTCGCCTCGGCGGTGGTCGATGTTCACCCAGTCCGGCGTCGTCGAGGGGAGTTCGCGCCGATTGAATGCGGCGTAGTTCCGCGCGATGACCGACCATGTCTGCGCGTGCGCGGCCGCTTCGCCGGCGAGGTATCGGGCGTCGAGTTCCTCGAAGGCGGCGTCGATGTCGTCGAGGTCGAACACCACGCGCGCAGTGAGCCGGTCGTCGGCATTCGATCTCGACCGATGCACGAGGACTTCGATGCGGAACGCGTCGGGCCGCTTGATCGTCGGCCGGAGACTCGGCCTACGAGTGAGGACGAGGCGCTCCCCGCGGGTCGCAATGACGGTCGATCGTCACGTTGTAGGCCAGAGGTCGGCGACGGCTCGCAAGTTCGCGATGTGGCATCGCGACCGACGCGCAGCCCAGAGCCAACCACTCGTCGGCGGTCGTCGTGGGAGAAGTCGTCGGCCATCAAGCTTCCGCCATGAGCGTCCCAGTCGCGGCCGCGAAGATGCGTCAGGAGACGCTCGGCAATTGTGCTTGCCGCGTTCTCGCAGCTGCGGCGCCGGACGGCTGAGTTCGTCGAACCTTGCGAGCGCGGCGTCGAGGTCTGCCTCGTCGAAAATCTCGCAGCGATCGATCAGGTCGCCGTCGACCGTCAGAACTGGATCATCCGCCACTCGGCGGCGAAGCCCTCGCGAGGTCCCGATGACCGCATGGGTGACGACCGCCCCGAGTCGCTCAGCCGATGCACCGACTCGATGTAGATGCGCAGGTCCGGAGTGAGGTCCCAGGCGGCGCGGATGTATGCGGTCAGGTCGCCGGACGCGAACGGTGCACCGCGCCGGTGGTCGACGTTCACCCAGTCGTCGTCAGGCAGGAGCTCGTGGCGGTTGAACGCGGAGTAGGCATCTGCGATCGACCGACCACGTGTGTGCGTGCGCGGCCGCTTCGCCGGCGAGGTAGCGGGCGTCGAGTTCCGCGAAGGCGGCATCGATGTCGTCGAGGTCGAACTGACGCGCGCCGCGATCCGGTCGTCGGCGTCGATTTCGACGATGCCGAGCAACTCGATGCCGAATGCCTCGGGCCGCTGGTCGCCGCCCGATACGCGGATACGAGTGAGTGCGAGGCGCTCCCCGCGGGTCGCGATGACGGTCGACTCGAGTTCTTGGCCCCGACATCGGCGACGGCCCGCATATTCGCGATCTGCGGCATCTCGACCGCTGTCGGATCCCGCCGCTCACCACCCGGCGACGATCGTCATTGCAAATGTCGTCGGCCATCATCTCCGCCATGGCGTCCCAGTCGCGGGCCGCGAAGTACGTGTTGAAGCGGTCGTACGCTCGGCTTGCCGCGTTCTCCAGCCGCGGCGCAGGAGCGACTGAGTTCGTCGAACCTCGCGAGTGCGGCGTCGAGGTCGGATCTCGTCGAATACCTCGCTGCGGCTGATCATGTCGCCTTCGACCGTATAACCGCGATCTCGCGCCACTCGGCGTCGAAGCCCTCTTGCGAGGTCCCGTGCACGACATTGGTGACGACCGCCCCGAGGTCGCTCAGCCGATGCACGGTCTCGATGTCGGCTGACGGAGGTCTGGCGAGCTGTTCCCGCGCGGCGCGGATTGTAGGGGACGAGGTCACCCGCGGCGAATCGTTGCGACGTCGTCGGTGGTCGATGTTGACCCAGTCCGGCG
Organism: uncultured Actinomycetota bacterium; assembly: GCA_963766945.1. Lineage (GTDB taxonomy): Bacteria > Actinomycetota > Actinomycetes > Mycobacteriales > Mycobacteriaceae > Mycobacterium. The sequence continues at coordinate 297,695 of CAVYCT010000008.1, read as the reverse complement.
TGTCGGCGGAATCTCGTGGCGGTTGAGCGCGGCGAAAGCCCTGCGTGATGACCGACCATGTGTGCGCGTGGGCGGCCGCTTCGCCCGCGAGATAGCGGGCGTCGAGTTCCGCGAAGGCGGCGTCGACGTCGTCGAGGTCGAAAGCGACGCGCGCCGCGATCCGGTTGTCGGCGTCGATCTCGACGATGCCGAGGCGTCGGTGTGGAACGCCTCGGGCCGCTGATCGCCGCCCGAGGCGCGGTACGACTGAGAGCGAGGCGCTCCCCGCGGGTCGCGATGACGACGAATGTCATGGCCTTGGCGCCGATTTCGGCGAGCGGCCCGCATGTTCGCGATTTCGACATCTCGACCGTGTCGGATCCCGATGTTCACGACCCGACGGCGATCGTCGATGGAAAAGTCGTCGGCCAGAATCTCCGCCATGGCGTCCCAGTCGCGGGCCGCGAAGTACGCCGCGAAGCGGTCGTCCAATTGGCTTGCCGCGTTTTCCAGCCGCGGCGCGGACGAGTGAGCTCGTCGAACCTGGCGAGTGCGGCGTCGAGGTCTTCCTCGTCGAAAAGTTCACAGCGGTTGATCAGATTGCCGTCGACGGTCGAGATGATGATCAGCCGCCACTCGGCATCGAACCCTTGGTGCGAGGTGTTATGCGCGACTTGTGTGGCGACCACGCCGAGGTTGCTCAACTGATGCACTGCCTCGACATAGATTGTCACGTCAGGCGCGTCGTTCAATGTGGCGTGGATGTACGCGGTCATGTCACCGGGCGCGAACGCAATCGCTTGTCGGTGATCGATATTCGCCCAGTTGGGCGCGAACTCGGGAAGTTCGTGTCTGTTGACTGCAGCGAAGGACCGCGTGATGACCGACCACGTGTGCGCATGGTCGGTCGCTTCGCCGGCGAGGTATCGCGCGTCGAGTTCAGCGAAGGCAGCGTCGATGTTCTCAAGATCGAACGTCACCACTGCCGCACATTCGCTCGTCGGCGTCGATTTCGACGATCTGGAGAGCCATAACGTCGAATGCCTCAGGGCCGCTGGTCGCAACCCGAGTACGACAGAGTGCGAGGCACGTCCCGCGAGTCGCAATGGCTATCGACGCGATGTTGTACTCCTCCTGTCTCTGCGATCGCTCGGAATAAGGCCGATTGCCGCATCCCGACCGCGTCGGAGCCCAGCGCCCACGACCCGACGGTGATCATCGGTCGAGATAGTCATCGGCCAATACTTCCGCCATCGCGCCCCAGTCGCGGGCTGTGAAGTAGGTCTGGACGCGCCCGTACAAGCGGCTTGCGGCGTTCTCCAGCTGCGGTGCTGGTCGATTGAGCTCATCGAATCTCGCGAGTGCGGCGTCGAGGTCTGCCTCGTCGAACAGCTCGAATCCCATGATCAGGTCGCCGTCGAGCGTGAGAACGGCGATCCCCAGGTTTTCAGCTGCGAAGCCCTCTTCCGAGGTTCCCTCGGAGGCCCAGGAAGCGACTGCTCCGAGTCCAGTCAGCCGATGTACGGAAATGATGCGAATATGCCAGTCCGGCAATACCTCCCAGGCGGCGCGGATATGCGCATACATCTCGCCCGTTTCGATCAACGCGAGTCGTTGGCGGTCGATATTGACCCAGTCCGCTGTCGTCGCGGGCAATTCATGACGATTGAGTGCGGCATAAGCGCCCGCGATGACCGACCACGCGTGCGCATTGTCGGCCGCCTCGAGGGCGAGATACCGAGCATCGAGCTCCGCGAAGGCGGCGTCAACGTCTTCCGGGTCGAGAACCAAACGTGCCGTTATCCGCTCATCGGAATCGATCTCGACGATGTCGAGGGCATCGACGTAGGACTCCTCTGGCCCTTGGTCTCGGCCGGAGAATCGCACACGATTCATGACGAGACGTTCGCCTCGGGTCGCGATCGGCTCCGATGTGATGTGCGCAGCTCCCATGCCGGCGAGTATCGACAGGTCTGCCACCGCGGCATCCCGGCCGCGCCGGATGCCGTCATTCACCACGCGGCGACGATCGTCGGTGGACACGTTGTCGGCCATGATCTCACTTATCGCGGCAAAGTCGCGGGCCGCGAAGGACGAGCAGAATCGCTGGACCACTTGGGTTGCCGCGTTTTGCAGTCGCTGCGCCGACGTCGTGAGTTCATCAAATCTTGCGAACGCGGCATCAAGGTCAGTGTCGTCGAAAAACTCGCAGCGGCTGATCAAGTCGCCGTCGAAAACGAACATGTTGACCACGCGCCATTCGGCGTCGAAACCCTCGTGCGAGGTGCCCCGGGCTGCATACGTAATCAGCACCCCGTCGTCGGTCAACCGGTGTACGGCTTCTATGTAGGCGGTGAGGTCTTCAGAGTGGTCCCATCCGGCGTGGATGTACGAGGTCAGCTGACCGGGCGCCACCGACGCTGTGCGACGGTGGTCGATGTTGATCCAGTTTGCCGTCGTGGCGGTGAGTTCACGCCGGTTGAATGCGGCAGTTATCCGTGCAATGTGTGACCACGTGCGCGCGTGGGCGGCGGCCTCGTCTGCGAGGTAGTCGGGTGTCCAGTTCCGCGATGGCGGCGTCGATGTCGTCATGGTCGAACATGATGAATTCGCCGACTCGTTCGTCGCGATCGAGCTCGATGACGCACAGCGCCTCGGTGTTGAACGCCTCGGGCCGGTGGTCTCGGCCCGAGAAGCGGTTGCGGATGAGGGCGAGGCGCTCCCCGCGGATCGCGATGACGGTCAACGCAGCGTTCTGAGCCCCCATGTCGGCGACCGCCCGCGCATCCGCGATTGCCGCTTCGCCGGCTCCGAATCGTCCCGGCACTAATGACCCGCCGGCGGTCGTCTCGGTAGATGCCGGCGGCCATCAACTCGGCCAACCGCGTCCCAGTCGCGGGCGTCGAAGCAGGACTGCAGATTCGCTTGTACACGCGGCTTGCCGCGTTTTCAAGCCGCGGCGCCGGTCGGCTGAGCTCGTCGAATCTTGCGAGGGCGGTGTCGATGTCATCCTCGTTGAACTGCTCGCTGTGGCTGACCCGATCGCCGTCGATCATCGAAATCGTGATTCCCCGCCATTCGGCATCGAAGCCCTCTTGCGACGTTCCATGTGCCGCATAGGCGATCACCGCGCCAAGGTCGTTCAGCCGATGCACCGAATCGATGTAGATCTTCAGGTCGGGCGTCTGATCCCATGTTGCGCGGATGTATGCGGTTTGGTCACCGAGCGCGAACGCTGTCACCTTGCGGTGGTCGATGTTCACCACGTCCGGCGTCCACGCCGGGAGTTCGTGCCTGTTGAACGCCTCGATATTCCTGGCCACGACCGACCATGTGTGTGCATGCGGGGCCGCTTCGCCTGCGAGGTATCGGGCGTCGAGTTCGGCGAAGGCGGCGTCGATGTCGTCGAGGTCGAACACGTACGAGCGCCGTGATTCGTTCGTCGGCGTCGATCTCGACGATGATGGAGCACTTCTAATTGAACGCCTCGGGCCGCTAGTTGCCATGCGCGAACGATCCGACGTGAGGACGAGGTGCTCGCCCCGGGTCGCAATGGCGGTCTGATGTCATTGTCATGTGAACCCGACGTCGGCGACCGCCCGATGATTCTGCGATCGCGGCATCTCGACCGCGCCGGATCCCGGCGTTCACGACGTCGACGACGATCATCGGCGAAATGTCGGTCGGCCATCGTCTCCGCCATCGCATCCCAGTCGCGGGCAGCGAGATACGTCAAGAATCGGTCGCATGCGCCTTGCTGGCCGTGTTTTCAAGCTGCGGGGCCGGTCGGCTGAGTTCGTCGAACCTTGCGAGCGCGGCCTCGAGGTCCGTTTCGTCGAATAACTCCGAACGAGTGATCATCCCGCCGTGCACCGTGACAAAAGTGATGGCTCGCCACTCGGCTTCGAACCCCTCAACCGAGTTTCCGTGTCCCGTCCACGTGACAACCGCGCCGCCTGCGCGGAGTCGGTGTACCGACTCGATTCGCAGCTTGACGTCCGGTGTGTCCGCCCAGGTGGCGCCCATGAATGCGATCATGTCGCCCGACTGGAACGCAGTTCCGCGCCGGTTGTCGGCGTTCGTGAAGTCGTGCATCGTCGGTGGGCGTTCGCGCCTGTTGTACGCGTCGAAACTTTCCTTGACGACCGACCACGCTTCTGAGTAGGGCGCCGCTTCCCCGGCGAGGTAGCGGGCGTCGAGTTCCTCGATACGCGGCATCGATGTCGTCAGGGTCGAATGTGACTGTCGCTGCAATCCGTTCGTTGGCGTCTATCTCGATGACGTGGAGGAGATCGAGGCCGAATTCCTCGGACTCCCCATCGCTGCGCGAGAATCGAGCGCGAGTGAGGACGACGCGATCCCCGCGGGTCGCAATGCCGTTCATAGTTTGTGAGGCGCCGAGATCAGCTGCTATCCGGAAGTTTTCGATGAAGAGATCCCGGCCGATTTGCAGGTCGGCGTTTACGACCCGACGGCGGTCGTCGAAGCTGATGTCGTCAATCACCATCTGTGCCATGGCGTCCCACTCGCGGGCGCGGAATCGCTCTAGAAAGCGACCGGCCACGTGGCTTGCAGCGTTCTCCAGCCGTGGCGCCGGACGACTGAGCTCGTCGAACCTCGCGAGCGCGGCGTCGAGGTCTGCCTCATCGAATGTCTCGCTGCGGTTGAACAGGTCTCCTTCGATAGTTACCACGTCGATCTGCAACCACTCGGCGTCGAAGCCCTCGTGTGAGGTTCCGTGGGTAGCGGTGGTGATGACCGCTCCGAGGTCGCTCAGCCGATGTACAGCCGCGATTCTCGTGCGGACATTCGGCGTGTCTTTCCACGTGGCACGGATGTATGCGATCAGATCACCTGGTGCGAACGAAGTGCCTCGCCGGTGGTCGACGCTCACCCAGTCCTGTGTCGTCGCAGGGAGTTCACGGCGGTTATACCTGGCGTGGGCACGGGCAATGACGGACCATGCGTGCGGGTGTGCCGCGGCTTCCCCGGCGAGATACTGAGCATCGAGTTCCGCTGTGGCGGCGTCGATGTCGTCGACGTCGAACAAGGTGAACGCCGTGATCTGGTTGTCGGCGTTGATCTCGATGACGTAGAGCAGATCGGTGTAGAACCCTTCGGACCGCTGGTCCTGGCCCGCGAAACGGGTATGTATGAGGACCAGCCGCTCGCCGCGGGTGGCAATGACGGTCCGCGTCACCTGCGGTACGCCCATATCGGGGGCCGCCCGCATGACTCCGATGACGGACTCGGGGCCCTGTCCGATGCCGAGACTCACGAGTGGACGGCGATCGTTGGTGGCAACGTCGTCGGCCAGCATCTCGGCCATCGCGTCCCAGTCGCGGGCCGTGTTGATAGACCAGAACCGCTCGAAGGCTCGACTTGCCGCGTTTTCCAGCCGTGGCGCAGCGGCGATTGAGCTCGTCGAACCTCGCGAGCGCGGTGTCGAGGGCCGCCTCGTCGAACATTTCATTGCGGATCATCACGTCGCCGTCGACCGTTTGAAGTAGGACCACCCTCCACTCGGCTTCAAATCCCTCTTGAAAAGTGCCATGGGACTTACTGGTGACGACGGCGCCAAGATCGCTGAGCCGATGCACGCTTTCCACGTAAGCCCGGAGGTCCGGCGTGATCTTTGTGTTGGCGGGGGTCAGGTCGCCCGGCTCGTATCGTGCTACACGGCGGTTGTCGATGTTCTCCACGCTCGAGGGGTCGTGGTCATGCCGGTTGAATTCGGCATAGGCGTCCGTAATGACCGACCAGGTATGTGCATGCGCGGCGGCTTCGCCTGCGATGTAAAGCGCGTCGAGCTCAGCGAGCGCGGCATCGAAATCCTCGGGGTCGAACACGATGAACGCCGCGATTCGCCCGCCGGCGTCGATCTCGGCGATGCGAAGTAGCTCGGTGTGAAATGCATCGGGAGCTTGGTCTCGGCCCGAGTAGCGAGTACGGACAAGGGCGAGGCGCTCCCCGCGGATCGCGACGGCGCTCGAGGTCATTTTCGTCACACCGAGGTCAGAGATCGCATGTGTTTCCGCGAGCATGGCGGCGCGGTCGTGGCCTTCACGGCGAAGTCCACGACGCCGGTCCTCGACTCGGATGTCGTCGGTGAACAGTGCGCCGATTTCATCCCAGTTTCTGTCCGCGAAGAGCGCGTTGAGGCGAGCATCGGTACGACTCGCGGCGTTCTCGAGCGGCGCCCGCGGACTCTGCCCTTCCAGCCGGGCATATGCGGCGTCGAGTTCGGCGATAGCGGCGTCCAGGTCTTCGATGTCGAACCACATCTGCAGCGCAAATCGACCCTGTTCGTCGAGGCCGAATAGCTGAAGCATCTCGTCCTTCGGCGCCCCCGGACTCTCGTCTTCTGTGCCTATGGCAAGTCGAGTGAGGGCCAGGCGCTCGCCGCGGACGGCGACAACCACATGACGGTGTCGCAGCGCGTCCACGTCGCGATAACGTCTCGCCTCGCGTGCCCAGTCGCTCGACGGGAGATCGATACGGGGAAAGCCGACGATCTTGCGGCGGCTTTCAGAAATGACGATGGTTGCGACTTGCCGCTCGACCTCGTCCCAGGCCTCGCGACGGAAGGCAGCGTCTAGCCACCGGACCGCTCGCACGCACGCGGTGTCCGGCTCGACGCTCGAAACTTCGGTTGGAGCGGGCGCTGCCGGGAGTTCGCGCGCGCCGAGAATGCCACGCGCCTTTTCCGCAAGCGCCGCAGCACCTTTCAGCTCGTACAGGCCGGCCGCTTGCCCGGCGGCGGCTCGTGCCCCAGCGGTGTCGCCGGCAGCGTCCAACACGGTCGCCAGCGCCAGGCACGCATCGCCGTGATCGACCAAGGCGTCGGTGCGTTCGGCTACGGCGACGGCCTCCTCGGCCACCCGCCGGGCCTCGTCGTGCATACCCGCACGCGCCAGCAGCTGAGCCCGAACCGTGCGCCAGGCGATCGACGGTTTCAATGCGTGACCGGCGAGACGCTCACTCTCCGCGCATAATTCGTCGGCTTCGGCGTCCCTGCCGAGTGCGAGACAAGCCCGGGCCAGCAATGCGGCGGTCTCGGCCGTGTCCGCGTCGAGGCCCATGCGACGGAAGCCGTTGTAGGCCCGTCGCAGATGTGGCTCGGCGGCCGCCGGATCGTCGGCGACCAACTCGACGATGCCGGCGAACTGCTCGACCTCGAGTAAGGCGTGTCGCATGCCGAGCTCGGTGAGCGAACGTCGCGCGGAGTCGATCAGCTGACGTCCCGCGGCGGCGCGTCCGCGAAACGCGTCCAGCACACCCTGGCACCGCGTCGACGTGGCCTCCACGACCGGTGACCCCGTTGTGATGCGCAGCAGCCGAACGACATCCAGACACCGCCCACCCGCGCGCGGGACCGGGTTGGGGCCCCACAGCGCCGCAAGCGGCGCGTTGGCCAGCACGGCGTTCACCCGGCGGTGGTCGCGCGCACGTCGCGCCGCAGTCAGCGCCTGGTCCAAGGCGGTCTCGCAGTCGCCGATGCGCCCGAGGCGGGCCAGGCAGCGTGGCGCGGACGGTGTGCGCCTTGGCCTCCCCCGCGGCGTCTTCCATACCGCGCCAGCTGCTCGGCGGCCGCGCCGACCGCGGATTCGATCTCGTCCAAACGCTCGGGATCCGTGAGCATCGAGAGCTGGCCGTCGAAGCACGTGCCCCAGGCCGCAAGACGGGCGGAATCGGCTGCCGCTTCTTGAAGTTGCGAGACCGCGCCCCTCGCCGAAACCACGTCACCCGCGGCCAGCAGCGCCTCGCATCGAGCGACGAGCAGTTCGGCCAGCTGGTCGTCGCGGTCGGGCAGCTCGTCGTCGAGCTCCTCGAGCGCGTGCACCGCCTTGTCGTAGAGGTCCGCCGCACCTTCGTAGGCCAGCCGCGCCATCGCCTGGTCCGCGGCACGACGGCAGTAATCGACGGCCTTCGCCGCGTTTCCCGCCCACGCACATTCGAAGTAGTGGTAGGCCAGTTCGGCCAGCAGCTCGTCGTCGGCGTCCGGCTCGGTCTCCAGTGTCGCGGCGATGCGCTGATGCAGCCGCATCCGCCGCACGGAGGCAAGCTCGGCGAGCAGCGACTGCCGGACGATGGCGTGGTTGAACCGGTAGCGACCGCCCGGCTCTTCGATGACGATGCCCGCCTTGCACGCTTCGTCGAATGCGTCGAGAAGGTCTTCGTCGACTACGCGCTCGACCAGATCGACGGCGAACCGGCTGCCGACGACCGCGGCGGCCGCAAGCGCCTTGTTCGTCTCCGCCGGAAGCCGAGAGAGTCTGCGGCTCACGGCTTCCCGAACACCCTGCGGCAGCGTGCTCGGGTCCCATCGGCCGCCGCTTTCGTCCACGTGCCGCAGAGCCTCGATGAGAAAGAACGGATTGCCGCCCGTGACCGAGGCCAACGCCCGGGCCAGCTCCTCGTCGTCGTAGCCGGCCTCGGCGACGTAGGCGGTGACGTCGTCCTCGTCGAGGCCGCTGAGCGCAAGGCGATTGGCCGAGCCGTCGCGGTGGAGGTCGGCGAGCATCGCCGCCAGCGGATGGGAGCGGTCGAGGTCGGTGCTGCGGTACGTGCCGACGATCTGCACGCGGGCGTGCTCTCCGAAGCGCAGGAGATGGCGCAACAGCAGCAGCGTGGGCTTGGCCGCCCAATGAAGGTCGTCGAGAATCAGGACGACCGGTGCGTTCGCGGAGGCGACTCCCAACAGCGCAACGACAGCGTCGAAAAGTGCATAGCGTTCGGTGTCGGGGTCGGCGCGGGCAGGCGCGGGGCCAAGGTCGGGTACGGCTTCGGTCAGTCCGGGAACCAACGGCAGGAACGCTTCGACACCGCGCAGCCCGCGCAGCCGGTTGGTGCCGAGACAGGGCACCAGCGACCGCAGCGCTTCCGCGAACGGCTGGTAGGGCGCGCCGAGGTCCTCGTCGCAACGGCCGTAGAGGACGACGGCACCTTGCTCGTAGGCCTGACGGGACCATTCACCGGCCAGGCGCGTCTTGCCGACGCCTGGTTCGCCGGCGATCAGCACGGCGCGCGTGCCGGCGGTCGAGCGTCGTCTGCCACGCGGTCAGGAGTCCCGCGAGTTCGCGGCCGCGCCCGACGAACGGCCCGGGGCCGGCCAGCACGGAGGGCAGGGCTGGCCGCTCCATGGGCGCATCGGTTGTCGGAGCACGGGTGTCGTCGGCGGTCTCCAAGCGGAGTTCGAACACGTGCTCCGGGCGGGCGAGGTTGCGCAGCTGGCGCATCCCGAGGTCGGCAAGCACGACGTCGTCGGCCAGTGAGTCGATGACGAGCTCGGCCGTCGCGCCCGAGCACAGGATCTGGCCGCCGGCGGCCAGTGACCGCAGGCGGGCGGCGCGGTTGACCGCCCGACCGAAGTAGTCGCCGTCGCGAAGCTCGACCTCGCCGGTGTGCAGTGCCACCCGAATGCGCATCGGCTCCGCCAGTGCCCACGGCTCGTGACGTATCGCTGCCTGCAGGTCGATGGCGGCGGCGGCCGCCGCCGACGGCCGGTCGAAGACCGAGAACGTCGCGTCGCCCTCGCCGCGCGTCTTGATGAGCCGGCCTCCGCGGGATGTGACGACCTGTTCGACGATCTCGTCGTGCCGGGCCAGCGCCACCGCCATTGCGTCGGCATCCGCTTCCCACGCGGCAGTCGATCCCTCGATATCGGTCAGTAGGAATGTCACAGCACGCGTGACCGAGGAAAGTTGCTGTGACGCAGGAATTTCCAGGGCCGGATCCTGCGCGACGATCGCAGCCTCGAGTCGGCGAAGGTCGGGCCCCGGGTCGACCCCCAGCTCGTCGGCGAGCAACGACCGTGCGCGTTGATACGCGGCGAGCGCCTCGCCCTGCCTGCCTGCGCGGTAGAGGGCCAGCATCAGTTGGCCCCATCGCCTTTCGCGCAGTGGCGCGTCGGCGACCGCCGCCTCGAGCTCGCCGATGATCTCCGCGGCGCGACCCGTCGCAAGCAGTGCATCGGCCCGGTCTTCGACCAGCGCGGCATGGCTCTCGATCCACCGCGTCTTTTCGGATGCTCCGCGCCGGCTATCGGGCAGTTCGGGGATTCCGCGCCACAGGGTGAGCGCCTCCTCGAAGCGGGCCACCGCCTGACCGGTGTCTCCGGCGGCGACGGCGTCACGGCCGATCCGGGCCGCCAACTTGTAGCGCGACGCATCGATTTCGGTTGTGCTCAGAGTCCAGCCGGTCCCCTCGGTCAATACGAAACCGTCGCCGAGGGTGCGGCGCAGCGCGGAGATATGGGTCTGGAGGGCTTTGTCGGCGGTGCGTGGCGGATCATCGCCCCAGAGCAACTCGACGAGCGCGTCGGCCGATACAACGGAGCCGGCGTGCAGCCCGAGCATCGAGAGGATGGCGCGCGGTTTGGCGCCCGGGATCGCGACCTGTCGGCCGTATTGCCGGACCTGCAGAGGACCCAAAACCCCCAGCTCCACCTGTTGAAGCGTAGTCACGTAGCCATCGTCAGAGGGGCGATTCAACAGGCGGTCAAGAACGAGTAAAGGCGCCCGTCAGTACAGCGGTGACCAGGCAGACGTCCGCAGCAGCCGGCTCTGCCACTGGTCGCGGTACTTCAGGGCATCGAACATGTAGGTGCCCGGACCGCGGTGCTCGGGTGCGATGTCTCTGGTGAGCAGTCCAACGAGCGTGGCGTAGTCGTTGGCCGGCGAGATCTTCTGCCACAGCATCGCTTCTCGCCGCCGGTAGCTGCCATGCGCCACCTGGAAGCAGGCCTGGATGTCGAGAATCTGCGATGTCTTCGACAGCGGTCGATAGTAGATCTCGTCCCACATGCGGATGTAGTCGTCCAGCGGGGCGTGCGGCCAGCCCGTGTCCTCCATGAACAGACTCAGCGGATGCGTCGCTCCGTCGGTCGGCACGCCCGCCAGGTCCACCTCCTGAAGCGGAGACCAGTCGACCGGGAGCAGGATCTTGCCTGTCACGTCGTGGCGCAGGTCGTCCAACTCGCGCATCCACGGCCGCAGGTCGCCGCTCTGGCTGCGACGGGCGAGGTTCTCCCACGCCGCGCCGTCGGTGATGCCCGTGATCGTGACCACCGTGTACGAGGCGCCGGAGCCGTGAGCCAGGTTGGCGTACCAGAGAAGGCGAGCGTCGTCGTCCTCGGCCAGGGTGGGCATCCAGCCCTCGCGGTAGGCCGCCTCGAAGTCGTCCTCGCGCGCACCGACCACCTTGTGGGTCTCGTGAAGAAACAGCACAGCGGTTCCTCTCGCAGGTTCAGGTCGCGTCCGCGATCAGCGTGCCGAGCTGACGGCGGTTGACCTTGCCGGTGTCGTTGTAGGGAACTTGGTCGACGATGATCGAGTCGCTCGGGAAGCTTGAAATGGGCGATCAACTCGCGGCAGTGCGACCGCAGATCCTCGAGCGTCACCGGGCCGCGGGCCACCACCGCGGCACCCACCCGTTGACCCATCTCGTCATCGGCGACACCGGCGACGGCGACGTCGCGGACCGCGGGATGGGAACGCAGGGCCTCCTCGACCTCGATCGGCCCGAACTTCTCTCCCCCGCGGTTGATGGTGTCCTTCAGCCGACCACTCGGGTAGATGTAGCCATCGGCGTCGAGGCGTGCGAGATCGCCTGTGTGCAGCCATCCTTCGGTCACGTTGGCGCTGCTGTTCACCCACAACTCGCCGATGGATCCCGGTTCGACATCGACGCCGGAGTCAGGGTCGACCACCCGGACCTCAACGCCGGGCAGCGGCCGCCCCACCGATCCCACCCGGTTGGGATCGTGGTGATCGGCTGGCAGCAGGGTCGTGTAGGCGCCAAGGGTTTCCGTCTGACCAAACACGTTGGCGAACGCCACATCCGGCATTGCGGCCATTGCCGCGCGCATCAACGTGGCGGGCGCGGCCGCTGCTCCGTACGCGATGGCCACCAGTGACGGACAGGTCGGTCGTTCGCGAAATCGGGATGGTCGAGGATGCGCTGCCAGCATCGTCGGCACCAGGAACGTCGACGTCACCCTGTGCTCTTCCACCAGCCGCAACCACTCTCCGGCATCGAACCGGTCCTGGATCACGTAGGTGTTGCCCGCATACAGGTTGCCGAGCACACCGATGGCGCCGCCGACGTGAAAGTACGGGACGCTCATCATGCTCACCGTCGGCGGCTTGGCCGTGTCGAACGGTGTGGTGACGCCCGCGAGTCGCGCGCTGAGCTGTCCGTTGGTGATGCCGATCGCCTTGGGGAGTCCGGTTGTGCCGCTGGTGAAAAGGACGAGGCCGTCGCGGTCATCGACATCTTCGGCGGCAGGCGGCGCGGACACGGGATGACCGTTCAGCAGGTCGGCCGCCGTAAGTGCTTTGGCCGCACCCGCTTCCAGCAGCCGTCCCGCGTAGGCCTCCCCCGCAACGCCCACGTCGGCGCATTCGGCGTTGGCGAGCAGACCCTGGATCTCCTGCGGGGTCAGGGCGGGGTTCATCAATGCTGCCGCGCCGCCGATCCGCGCCGCACCGAGCATGGTCGCGATGGACAGTGGGCTGCCGACATCGACGACCGCGACACGCCGTCCGGCGGCCCCGCCGGCTGACAGGCCTGCGGCGCACCGACCGACGGCATCGGCCAGGCCGCCGTAGGTGATCGTCGTGCCACCGATGATGAGCGCGGCACGCTCGGGATCGCCTGCTGCGGGTGCGTCGATGATTGTGCTGATATTCATTGCGCGCTCAGTAGAGAGGTGACCACGACGAGGTCCGTAGCAGCCGGCTGACCCACTGGTCACGCAGGTCGAGGGCGTCGTGCATCCAGGTGCCCGGACGGCGGTACTCGGGCGGAATCTCGTTTTGCAGGAGCTTGAGCAGCGCCGCAGGGTCGTGGATGCGCTGCATCAGCGCGACCTCGCGGCGCAGATGGCTGCCGAGCGCGGGCGCAAAGGCGGCCTCGATCGTCAGCAGCGGGTTGGGGCGCTTGAGGCTCTTGGAGTACACCTCGCCGCAGCGGTCGATGTACTCGAGAAACTTGTCCTGAAAGGGCCACATCGTGTCCTCCATGTACAACGTCAGCTCGTGCTCGCGCCCGTCGGTGGGCACCCGGTCGAACGCCAGGTCTCGCAGCGGCGACCACTCAAGCGGCGCAAGCAGTTTCGCGTCGACGTCGTGACGGAGCTCGTCGAGTTCACCCATCGGATGCCGCAGGTCGCCCTTCTGGACCCGCAGGGCGAGGCGTTCCCACGCGGCCCCGTCGCGCACCGCTGTCACGGTGACGACGGTGTAGGCCGGGCCGCTGCCGTGGGCCTGATTGGCGTACCAGAGCAACCGGGCCTCGTCTCCGTCGGCGAGTGCGGGCATCCAGCGGTCCCGGAAGGCCGCCTCGAACTCGTCTTCTGCGCGGCCACGCACGTTGTGCACCTCGTGGATGAACAGCACGCCGAGACCTCCCACGCACAGGCGCTGCATCTGGACAGCGGAGCCGAGAATCTGGTTACCTCACGAGGGTATCGGTCCTCTCTTGGAAGCAGCTGGATCATGGCAAGGCTCGACGTACCAAACGGTCCCGGTCCTGGGACGGTCATTGAGTGTGCTCGGTGTCGACCAGTCATGCGCGATGGACGTGTGAGCGGCGGGTGGACATCTCCTCGGTCGACGAGCTCCTCACCACCACACGCGCGGTGCGCAAACGGCTTGACCTGACGCGGCCCGTCTCTCGCGAAGTAGTCCTCGAGTGCATCCGGCTGGCGATGCAGGCGCCAACCGCGAGTAACGCGCAGGACTGGCGATGGCTGGTGATCACCGACCCCGACAAGCGAGCCGCCATAGCCGAGATCTACCGCAGCATCGGCACCGAGTACCTCGCGCACGCCGCCGCAAATGCGACCGATCCACAGACCCAACGGGTCTATGAAGGTGCACTGGGACTCACAGAGACACTCGCCAAGGTGCCCGTTCACGTAATCCCTTGTCTGGAACAGCGTTTCGACAGCACGCAACCAGTTGATCGCGGCGTCCGGCTGGGCATCGATCATTCCCGCCGGCTGGAGCTTCCTTCTGGCCCTTCGCTCCCGTGGTCTGGGATCGGTGTGGACGACGATGCACCTGGCCAAGGAGCGCGAGGTCGCCGAGGTGTTGGGAATCCCGCCCACGGTGATGCAGGCCGCGCTGTTCCCCGTGGCCTACACGATTGGCACCGACTTCCGGCCCGCTGTACGGCCGCCGGCGGAAACGATCACTTTCTGGAACACCTGGGGCATGATGAGCGCTTCGCGAAACTCGAGGGACTGATGCAGTCCTACACGGTTCGATTCCACATCGATGCGCCCCCGCGAAGGGTCTGGCGGGTGCTGCATCCGCCGGTCCCGCCGAATTCCCCTCGACCGCGTGTCCTCAAGTGGCCCACCGGCAGCATGGAGATCCTGCACGAAGGCGACGAGGCCGGCGAAGGTCTGGTTCGCACCTGCGTCTTCGAGGTGCCCAAGTATCTGTTGTCCGGTGGCATCGGCCGATCATTCGAGTCGGTCACCGAGGCGAAACTGCACAAGTTGTCGCGGTATGTGGCGGTCGGCGCGCCGCTCTGGTCCCGCGCCGAGGGCTATCACGAACTCGAGGAGCAGACAGACGGCACCACGGTGCTGACCTTCCACGAGACCTACTACGCCTACAACCCGGTGCTGCGCTTCCTCCTGGAACGTCCGGTGCACGCGGCGATTTCCCGCGACAACCTGGAGACCTATGAGCACGCGCTGGGTTTCGCGGGCAAGGTCACGCGCCTGAATTGATGGACCTACCGACTCCTGATCCGGACGCCCCGCACCTGGCCGACGTCGTTCCGTCGGTGCTCGCCGCTATGGGTGTCGGCGGTTTCGACGCCCGACTCGCGCTTCCGCGGTGACGTCGCCGGGGCGTGTGTGCTGCTGATCGACGGACTGGGCGCCGAATTGCTCGACACGTATGCCGCGGACGCGCCCGTGCTGGCCGGCCTGCGTGGCCGGACGCTGCAGGTCGGCTTCCCCTCCACCACCGCCGCGGGGCTCGCAGCATTGGGCACCGGCTGTCGCTCGGGTGAGCACGGTCTTGTCGGCTACTCCTTCCGGCTGCCAGGCGTGGGTGTGATGAACTCCCTGCGTTGGAGTCCGCACCCCGGGGGCGGCGATCTGCGCGACACCGCTGTGCCCGAGCAGGTGCAACCCATCGCGACGACGTTCGAGCGCGCTGCGTCTGCGGGTGCGCGAAGTGAGCATCATCTCCGCGGCCGAGTTCAGGGGCTCCGGGCTGACCCGTGCGGTCTTGCGCGGCGGGCGATACATCGGCGTGCAGGCGCTGGGAGATCTGGGCGCGCGGGTGCGCGAAGCCATCGCCGACGGCGGGTTCTGCTACGGCTACCACAGCGAACTCGATCTGATCGGGCATCTGTACGGGCCGGGTTCGGAGCCGTGGCGGATGCAGCTGCGCCAAGTCGACCGGCTGGTGGAGTCGGTGGTGGACGGGCTTCCCCCTGGAGGGCTGCTCGCCGTGGTGGCCGACCACGGAATGGTTTCCGTGGACATGGCCGACGTGGTGGACGTCGACGACTGCCGCCCGCTCAATGACGGCGTCGAGGACATCGGGGGTGAGCCGCGGGCACGCCATATATATGTAGCCGATGGCGCCGCCGACGACGTCTTGGCCACGTGGCGGGAGACCCTCGCCGAGCGGGCGTGGGTGGTCTCGCGCGATGAGGCCATCGCCGCGGGGTGGTTTGGCGCCCGGATCGGCGGCGATGTGCGGCTTCGCATCGGTGATGTGGTGGCGGCGGCGCGGGGGTCGGCCGCGATGGTGAGAAAAAAGATAGAACCACTAGAGTCTTCGCTGATTGGTCACCACGGTTCACTGACAGCGGCGGAGCAGAGCGTCCCACTCCTGCTTGCGTACGGATGATTTATCCGTCGAAGCCGCTGATCATTGCCGTGAAAATAGTTATATAGCAAGGCTTTTCAATCGGCGGAACACGCGCATCGTGGCATCCTGCTAGTTGAATAACGATTTCCTCCAACGGGAATCAGCAACAGGACAAATGGGTAGGGGTCGAACTTTCGCGAATAGCTTCACAATGCAACGCAATTCCCGTGAACTGGGCCATAACTGCAATGTAGTGTGAACGGGATCACATATTTCGCGTGAAGGTCGTCACAGATTTTGGCGAGTTACAAAACCCTCTAGTAACGTCCGTCCGCATGTTTGCTACCGTTGCGCTGTTGACGCTTGTCAACTCCGTGTCCGGCACTCCGTACGTCTCCGGTGGGGATTCCCCCCGGGGCACGGACTGCTCCGGTCTGGTGTCGTGGGTGACTAACGCGGCTACCGGGCGACCGATCTACGGCGACCGGTTCAACACCGGGAACATCGAACGCGCCCTGCTTGCCCGAGGCTTTCAATACGGCACCCAGCCCGGTGCGCTGAACGTCGGCTGGAACGGCGGCCACACCGCCGCGACCCTGCCCGATGGCACGCCGGTGTCCTCCGGTGAGGGTGGCGGAGTCAGGGTCGGCGGCGGCGGTGCCTACCAGAATCAGTTCAGCCACCACATGTTCCTGCCGGTGCCACCCGAGCAGGCGATGGACCCGAATGCGCCCGCCGGCCCCGTCGTGTTGATGGCGCAGGACGCTGCGATGCCCCCGGCCCCCGAGATGGCGCCGCCTGCCGATCCGTTCGCGCCGCCGCCTCCGGCCGCAGATCCGATGATGGCGCCGCCCCCTGCGGATCCGATGATGGCACCCCCGCCGCCGCCTCCCGCCGACCCGTTCGCCCCACCCCCGCCGCCTGCCGACCCGTTCGCGCCGCCGCCTCCGGCACCGCTGCCGCCGGCCTGATCCCGCAGGGCAGATAGCCTCTGCGGCGTGATAGTCCTGCTGCCGCCGTCGGAGACCAAGCGTGCGGGTGGCGAAGGTCCGCCGCTGCGCCTTGGCGCACTCGGCTTCCCCGCGCTGGGACCGCTGCGCGCAGAGCTCATCGACGAGCTGGTCGATTTGGCTGTTGACCGAACGGCATGTCGACGCGCTCTGGGGTTGTCGACGTCGCAGGACGCCGAGATCGAGCGCAACGCTTCGCTTCGTAGCGCGGCGACGCTGCCCGCGATCAGTCGCTACACCGGCGTCCTGTACGACGCGTTGGACGTCGAGTCGCTGACCGGCGTCGCGGCGGCCCGTGCCAGGGCCCGGCTGGCTATCGGCTCCGCACTGTTCGGGGTCTTGCGCGCTGAGGACCCGGTTCCCGCGTATCGGCTCTCCGCGACGTCCAAGCTGCCCGGGAAGCCGACGCTGGCAGCGCGCTGGCGCCCGCTACTGGAACCGGCCCTGGCCGAGATGGCGACAACCGAGTTGGTTGTGGACCTGCGATCGGGGTCATACGTGGCTCTCGGAAGGGTCCCGAACGCGGTCCACGTAGAGGTCGTCGCCGAGCGCTCCGATGGTTCGCGCGCGGTGGTCAGCCATTTCAACAAGGCCCACAAGGGCCGACTGGCAAGAGTTCTGGCGACGACCAGGTCCGAGCCCAACGACGCCGGAGCCATTGCGACGGTCGCCCGCCGCGCCGGCATGCAGGTGGAACGCCGCGGAAGCCATTTGACGATCGTCGTAGGGCCTGACGCGCAGTGCGTGAATCATGCACTCCACCAACACGACTCGGCATCCGATAACGTCGTGCAGAACAGCTCCGCCGTTCATCCGATAGAACGGTTGTCGGGACAGTCATCGGCGTCGTCGCAGACCCCCGTCTGTGGCCCTACCTCAGGATGACTCGACCGGCCCACGACGACTGACACGCCGCGCGAGCGTGCCCGTCAAGTTGTTGCCCTAGCCAGCGCAGCCCGCAGCTGATCACATTGACTGGCGAAGAACGTCAACGACACCGGCGCGCCCGGCACGATCAAATCAAACGAATGGAAGGCGCCGGCCGCAATCTCGACGTGGCAGGGCGTGCCCGCCTCATTCAGGCGCCTGCCGTACTCGACGGCCTCGTCATGCAGCAAGTCCAACGAGCCGGTGCCGATCCAGGCCGGCGCCAGCCCGGCGAGATCGCTGCGCCGCGCCGGGCTGGCGACCGCCGGGTCCGCGTCCCCCAGATACCACCGCCAGGCTTGGCGGTTGTCACCCTCCGACCACACCAGGCGAGGGCGACCCGTGGCTTGACTGCCGGTGCGGTCGTCAAGGTTCGGTTGGGACAGCAATTGAAAGGCCGGCTGGACCTCGCCGCGATCGCGGGCCAGAAACGCCAGTGCCGCGGCCAGTCCACCTCCGGAGCTGAGACCGCCGATTGCGACCCGTGACGGATCAACCCAAGGCTGCTGCGCCAACCACAGCAGGGCCACGTAGCAGTCTTCCAACGAAGCGGGATATGGATGTTCGGGTGCCAACCTGTAGTCGACGGCCGCAACCGCGACGTTTGCAAGGTGAGAAAGCCTGCGACAGAAGCTATCTTCCTGTCGCGCGCTGCCCATCACGAACCCACCGCCATGGATCCACAGCAGCGCAGGCGCCGGATCAGCCAGGCGCGCGGGACGATGCAGGCGCACGCTCACATCGGCATCGACGGCCACGACCGGCGCGTCACGCCCGGCGCGGATGCGTCCCAACAGCTTCAACGCGGCACGCTGCACCGCCAGCCCACGGTTGAGGCCATAGCCCCTCGGCAACACTCTGGCCGCGGTCCGCAGGGCAGGGTCCACATCAGGCCCCGACGTGAACGAGGTCACTTCTGGCTGGTCTCGTTGAGATCATGCAGACCGTCTTCGATGTCGTTGATAATTCCCATCACGACGTACATGCCTACGATGATGGCAGCTACTGCTACGACACGGTGCGTCGTGAGCGAGCGCGCGAAGTTGGCCGGTGTCTACGCGGCGCAGCGTCAGCATGTGGACGTCAATACAGAGGCGAATCGTCTCGCTGGTGGAGTGAACCGATGGCCCTGCTCAGACCGCTAGATCGGGACGATGAAATCGGTCGTGTAGAACTCGGCCGGATCCTGTGCGAACGGCGCTGGGGCGACTGATGAATACCCACGCGCCGGTCGCGCCGGGTTCGATCGCGTCCTGAAGCGTCACCGCTGCCGCGCCCCCGCCATCGGTGTTCAATGAGCCCTGCGCGACGCCCGGGTCGCCACCCCAGCAGTTCGCCGCCGACGGCCGGGGCGTCTGGATCAGCCTGACGTCGTAGTGCGTGTCCGGTATCGCAGTCGCAATCTGGATGTCCGCGGTCACCGTTGACCCGTTGGATCGGAGGGTGCCGGATGGTCCTGGCCATTCCCGTGGGGCCGTTGTAGTCGGTCTCGCTGAAGTCGCACCGCCTCAGCATCTGCGCGAACGGCAGGATGGTGCCGCCACCTCCGCCGGACGCCCCTGCGGTTCCGACGCCGTCCGCGAACGCTGTTGCCGGGGACGCAGCCACAATCAACGCCGCCGTCAGGGCCGCCACCCGTGTCGCCTGCCGCATCGTCTCGATCCCTGCCTCTCGATCATCGACCACCCGCACGTCGAAAACGCCCGACGCTAGGAGTAAAGCACTGATCAGCGGCGTATTGGGCAAATCGGGCGTGCCGACCGATCGTTTGGCGGGGTCGCGTCTGTGCCCGTACCGTTGACCCATGACGGTGTTGCCGGATATTGACGCCGTGCGGAAAAACCTGGGGCGCAGCCTGTTCGGCATGGTTGCCGGGCCGGACGGCCCGGCCAACCGCGCGCGGATCCACGACACGCCGGGTCCGCGCTGGTTCGACGATGACCGGCCGATCCGGCGGGTGCACGCCGATGCGTCCATGTTCGTCGGCGGTCTGCGGGCGCTGCTCCTGCAGTCATTGCATCCGCTGGCGATGGCCGGCGTCGCCGAGCACTCCGACTACCGCGGCGATCCGTGGGGCCGGCTGCAGCGGACGAGCACATTCCTCGCGGTGACGACGTTCGGTCCCGCCGTCGACGCCCAGCGGGCGGTCGACCGGGTCCGCGGAATCCACCAGCGCGTGCGCGGCATCGCTCCGGACGGCAGGCCGTATCACGCCGCCGATCCGCACCTGCTGGAGTGGGTGCACATCGCCGAAGTCGACAGCTTCCTTTCGCGCATCAGCTCTATGGCGCGCAACCGCTCGACCAGGAGCGGCCGCGACGGGTACGTCGCCGACACCGCCCGGGTCGCAGCCGCGCTCGGCGTCGCCGATCCGCCGCGCACGCAGAGTGAGCTCGCCGAGCGGATCGCGGCGTTCCGTCCGGAATTGTCGGGCACCGCCGTCCGCGCGGGACGCCGCCAGGTATCTGCTGCTGACGCCCCCGCTGCCGATCGCCGCGCGCGCGCCCTACGGGCTGCTCGCGGCGACTCGGTGGCGATGCTGCCCGCGTGGGCGCGAAAGCCGTTGCTGCTGCCCTATTTCCCGCCGATCGAGGCCACCGCTCGTCCGGATGTCGGGCCGTGTCGTGGTCGGCGGGATTCGCTGGGCGTTGACGGCCTTCGCTGACCGTCAGTCGCGGCACTCGACGACGTCATAAACCCCGTCGGCGTAGCGCGAACGGATGAGTTTCTTGTCGAACTTGCCGACACTGGTCTTCGGCACCTCGTCGACGAACGTCCACCGCTCGGGCAGCCAGAACCGGGCAACCCTGTCGCACAGATGCTTTCGCAGCTCCTCAGCGGTGGCCGAGGCGTCCTCTTTGACCACGACGGCGGCCAACGGCCGCTCCTGCCAGCGCTCGTCGGGCACGGCGACCACCGCGGCCTCCAGCACGGCGGGGTGGTCCATGATGCACAGCTCCAACTCGACCGACGAGATCCATTCACCGCCGGACTTGATGACGTCCTTGGCGCGGTCGGTGAGCGTGATGAACCCCTGCGGATCGATGCGGCCGACGTCGCCGGTCCGCAGCCAGCCGTCGTCGAACTTCGACGGATCGGCGTTGCGGTAGTACGACCCGGTGATCCACGGACCGCGAACCTCTATCTCCCCCACGGCTTTTCCGTCGTTGGGTAGCACCGTTGCCCTCGTCGTCGACGATGCGGATCTCGACTCCGCACAGCACCCGGCCCGCCGAGGCGCGCAGTGTCCAGGCGTCCTCGCCGGTCACCTCCGGCGGTGGGGTGGCGAGCGCGGCCAGCGGTGAGGTCTCGGTCATGCCCCAGCCTTGACGGATGACCACGCCGTAGCGCTCCTCGTACTCCTTCATCATGCCCAGCGGCACGGCCGAACCGCCGCAGAACACCGTCCTCAGCGACGAGATGTCCCGGCCGGGATTGGCGCGCAGATACTGCAGTACGTCGTTCCAGATCGTCGGGACGGCGGCGGCGATCGTCGGGCGTTGCTGCTCGATCATGTCGACCAGCGGTTCGGCCTGCAGGTAGCGGTCGGGCAGCAGCAGATCGGCGCCTGCCATCACGGCGGCATACGGCTGGCCCCAGGCATTCGCATGGAACATCGACACGACCGGCAGGACGCGATCGCCGTCGACGATGCCGATCGCTGTTGGCCATGCAGACCGACATCGAATGCAGATAGGTCGAGCGGTGGCTGTAGACGACGCCTTTCGGATTGCCGGTGGTGCCGCTGGTGTAACACATTGCGGCGGCGCTCTTCTCGTCGAGATCGGGCCAGTCGTACTCGAGCGGCCGCCCGTCGAGCAGTTCGTCGTAGCGGATGACGTCCTTGCCCGAGGCCCTGCAGCACGTCCAGGTCGCCCGACCCCACTACCACCACGGTGTGCACCGTCGTCAGCTCCGGCAAGCACCGGGGCCAGCAACGGCGACGAGCGACATGTCCACCAGCACAACGGAATCCTCGGCCTCGTTGGCGATGAACGCGATCTGCTCACCTGCCAGCCGGATGTTCAGCGTGTGCAGCACCGCGCCCATGCACGGCGCGGCGAAGTAGGTCTTCCAGATGCTCCTGGTTGTTCCACATGAAAGTGGCGACGCGGTCGCCATCGGTCGACGCCGAGGTCCCGTAACCCGTGGGCCAGCTGTGCCACCCGCGTGCCCAGCTCACCGAAACAGATCTCGCGGTAGCCGTCGGGCGTCTTCGTGATGACCTTGCGGGCCGAATTCCAGCTGGTGCCGTGCCGCAGAATCCCCGTCACGGTCAGCGGGAAGTCTTGCATCGTGCTGTCCATGAACACCCCCATGCGGCTGCGCCCGCTGAGGTCCATGATCGCCGACGCGCCGCGCGTTCGGCGGGAAACGGCCAAGGTGCCGGGCCGATAGCATCACCTGGCATGGGCTCAGCCCAGCTATCCGCGCGACTGCCGCCGACCGAAGCCTCCGAGCTCCGGCGCGGATCTCGCGGTCTCGATCACCGCCTCGTCCTGACAGTCTCTTCGGTGCGGCGGCGTCGTGCTTCGGGGTGTTCTCCCTTGCGTTCCTCGACTGTGCCCGCCGGAAAGCTGCAGCGCGGAGGGCGCCGTCAACCGCGGTGTTCGACGGCGCTGTTCGCCGCATTCGTCATCGGCGTCCTCGGGCTGGTCGTCGACGGTGGTGCAACTGGTCCGGCGCAAGCGCGGGTGGCCGTTCGCGGTCGGCACCCTTGCGTTGTGCGGATCGCCGTGATTCGTCGGGGGCGTCGGCTACGTCGATCGCCGTCGGCGGGTGAACGCGGCCGCCGGTCGGCGAAATCGGCCACTCGGCCGGCGGTCTTCACTTACCGTCGAAGGGTGGAAATACACCCTGCAAAAGCCCCCGACCTGGTACCGGTCGGGGCACTGCGCTCAGGGGACCCGATCACCGACGTCAACGGTGGCGGTCAGCATTACATCGTTCTGGAGTCCAAGAATGCTCGGCGAGGGCTGCGTCGTCCTCGAGCTGGAGTCCAAGGCCAACGATCAACTGCGGGTGATCGAGGCGTCCTTTCCTGCCGACTACGTGATGGGTCTGACCCCCCGCCGCCCCATCCTGTGACCGGACGCCGGCCGGGTGAGCCGTACCTGTTCAGGAGTAGACGAGCTAGGACGCCACGAAGCGGCGTGAGACACTTTGGCCATGGCTGTCGCAATCGCCCGTCCCAAGCTCGAAGGCAACATCGCCGTCGGTGATGACCGCCAGATCGGATTCGCCGAATTCGGCGACCCGCAGGGTCGGGCGATCTTCTGGCTGCACGGAACCCCCGGCGCCCGACGCCAGATCCCGATGGAGGCGCGGGTCTACGCCGAACAGGCGAACATCCGGCTGATCGGAGTCGACCGGCCCGGCATCGGCTCGTCGACGCCGTACCAGTACGACACCGTGTTCGCCTTCGCCGACGATCTGCGCACCATCGCCGACACGCTCGGCATCGACAAGATGGTCGTCGTCGGGCTGTCCGGCGGCGGGCCCTACACGCTGGCGTGCGCGGCGGCGATGCCGGACCGCGTCGTCGCCGCCGGTGTCATCGGCGGCGTCGCGCCGACGATGGGTCCCGACGCGATCACCGGCGGGCTGATGGGCAACCTCGGCACGCGCGTTGCGCCGCTGCTGCAGGTGGCCGGCACCCCGATCGGCCTGATGGCGAGCGGCATCATCCGGCTGATCCGGCCGGTCGCCTCGCCCGCCGCCGACCTGTACGGCCGGGTGTCACCGGAAGCCGACCGCGCGCCTGTTGGCCCGCCCCGAGATCAAGGCGATGTTCCTCGACGACCTGCTCAACGGCAGCCGCAAGCAGATGGCGGCGCCGTTCGCCGACGTCGTCGTCTTCGCCCGCGACTGGGGTTTCCGGCTGAACGACGTCAAGGTCCCGGTCCGCTGGTGGCACGGCGACCACGACCACATCGTGCCGTTCGCCCACGGACAGCATGTCGTGTCGAGGCTGCCCGACGCCGAGCTGTATCACCTGCCGGGCGAGAGCCACCTCGCCGGCCTGGGCCGCGCCGAGGAGATCCTGCACGACGATGATCAAGGTGTGGGACGAGTACGGCGACGCCCGCCCCTAGAAGCCGTACCCCAACTGGGCGGGAATGTCGCTGGCGAAACGCGGCGTCGAGCTGCGCGATCAAGCTCGGAGTCGTTGCTGCGCAACCGGTTTGCCGCGGCGAATGCCGACGCGCGGTGGGCACCCAGGTACAGGCTGCCGAGTACGTCGAGGTCCATGTGCATTTCGGCGGGCGCATCGGTCGGCGCGCACCGCGCGCGACCATCGCGAATCTCCAGCGCGAATCGGCCACCGTCGCTGCGGAATCCGTCGGACACCTCGATGCACCGTGGACAGCTCGCCCGGTAGGTGCGCGCCTCGAGCGCAGCACGCGGATGTCCATGATCCGCAGCCACAGGTCGTCCTCGTAGTGGGTGACGCGGGCCAGCCGGGCATCGGTCAACAGATACGGCAGCGGGTCGGCGGGGTGCGTGCCGAAGACGACCTTCTCCATCAGGTCGAGCCCGAGCAGCGCCCGGCACAACGCGACGTGGGCGTCGCGGGTGGCCGCGGTGAGTTCGGCGACCCGCACGATCATCGGGTCGTCGCCGAACACGCGGTACAACGCGTAGCCGTCGGATGCAGGAACGCGAACCATGCTCGGTTCCGCCGCGCCGGTCCTTTTCGCGGTCGGCCAGCAGCTCGTCCCACAGCGCGCTGCGGGCGGACCAGACCGCCGGGCGTGTGCAGTCGCCAGCGCTCGTAGATCGCGGCGAATGCGTCGCGGTGATCGGCCGCCTTGACCATCCGGACGCCGCCCGGATCCGGAGCATCGTCACGGAACCGTGCGACCGCGCGGTCGACGGTGAGCTCCTGCTCGATCGTCGCCGGGCCGTAGCCGAATCGCCCGTAGATGCCGCCCTCGCTCGCGGTCAGCCCCGCGATCGGATATCGCGCGGTCGGCGATGCGGTCGTGCAGTTCGGTGTACATCGCTGCGAAGCACGCCGCGCCGGCGGTGGGTCGGTGCGACGCCCACCATGGTGATGCCGGCGACGGGCAGCACCGCGCCGCCGGGCACCGTCATCCGCAGATCCAGGTAATGCGCCATGCCGACGACGTCGCCGCCGTCGCACGCGATCACCGAGGCGCCGTCCGGCATCATCGTCCGCCACGCGTCCAACGTCTCCGGCGTGCCCGAACGCGCCGAAGCTGGTGGCTTGCAACAGCGAGATCGCCGGCCAGTCGGCGTCGGTGGCGGAGCGG
Organism: uncultured Actinomycetota bacterium; assembly: GCA_963766945.1. Taxonomy (GTDB): domain Bacteria; phylum Actinomycetota; class Actinomycetes; order Mycobacteriales; family Mycobacteriaceae; genus Mycobacterium. The sequence continues at coordinate 272,657 of CAVYCT010000008.1, read as the reverse complement.
ATCGTCCGGTCACGATGTCGATGTGTCGTGGACGAGCACGGATATCGACGGTGCCACAGAGCGGTGCGCCAACGCATCCGATTTTCGCTCACCGATACCGTGGAGTGGCACGAAAGGAGCGTTCGTCATGGCGACCGATCTGACGCTCTATCTGGATGACCAGCCCGGCGAATTGGCCCGGGTCGGCGACGTGCTCGGCAAGGCGGGCGCCAACATCGCCGGGCTGTGTGCGCTCACCACAGGCGGCGGCCAGGCGGAGGTGCACATCCTCGTGCAGGACGCGACGCCGGCGTTCGAGGCGCTGCAGGGCGCCGGTATCAAGATCGTCTCCGAGCAGGAGGTCATCGTGCTTGACATCGAGGACCGCCCGGGCGCGCTCGGCGAGGTCGCCCGCAGGCTCGGCGCCGCGAAGGTCAACCTGACCACCGCCTACCTGGCGACGAACACCCGGCTGGTGCTGGCGGCGGACGATCTCGCCGACGCCAGGTCGCGCCCTCAGCTGATCAGCGCTTCAGCCAGCCCGTGACGGTGGCCAGGTCCCGGGTGTAGGTCATCAGGATGTCGTCGTGGTACAGCGCGCCCCCGCTGATCGCGTCCGTGCCCTGCCAGACCACCTGGACGCGGACCGGGCTTCGGGTAGTAGTCGGTGCGGTCTGAGTCTCTGCGGTGCCATCCGGCCTGCACGGCGAGCTCGGACAGCTCTCGCGCTCGACGGCTGCAGTCATCGGGTACTCCTCCTGTTCGCCGAGCTACGTTATCCGACGCGGATCGCGAGATCGAACAGCCGCCGAGCGGCGCGGCGCAGCAGATGCATGGCGACGGTCGTCGACCGCTCGCGGATGTCGGACCGATTGCCCGGCAACCGCATGGTGCGGACGTCGCTGCGCCCGTCGGCGAGTTTGACGCAGAAGCACACGGTGCCCACCGGCTTGTCCTCGGTGCCGCCGCCGGGACCGGCGATGCCGGTGATCGCGACCGCGGTGTCGGCGCCAAACCTCCGCAATGCGCCATCGGCCATCGCCTCGGCCACGGGTTCGGACACCGCCCCGTGCGACTCGATCAGCGCGGCATCGACACCGAGAAGATCGACCTTGGCCTCGTTCGAATAGGACACCACTCCCCCTGCGACGTACGCCGACGATCCGGCGACGTCGGTGAGCCGCGCCGCCACCATCCCGGCTGTGCAGGATTCGGCCGTGGCGATCCGGCGGCCGGTCAACAGCTGGGCGACCTGCTCGTCGATGCTCGAGCCGTCCTCGGAGAAGATCTCGCGGCCGTGCCGCTCGCGGAGCAGCTTCATCAGGTCGGCATACGCGTCCGCCGCGTCGGGCTCATACCGGGTGACCATCTCGACCTCGCCACGGCGAAGGCACGTCGTGATCTCCAGCCGCTCGAACCCGTCGACGTGTTGCTCGGCGTCACGCAACGTGTCGGCCAAGCCCGACTCGGGCAAGCCGAACATCCGGACCATGTCCTGCCGGTAGGTCGTTCGGCCCGCGATCGCCTCCTGCACGGCGGGCGTCTGCACCGCCAGCGGCCACATCGGCTGCAGCTCGCGCGGCGGGCCCGGCAGCACAACGACTGTCGGCTTCCCCGGCACGACCACGCCCGGCGCGGTGCCCACCGGATCGATGACGTGCGCGCCTTCCGGGATGAGCGCCTGCTTGCGGTTCGCCGCGCGCACCGCCTCTAGGTCCACGTTCGGAAAACGCGCCATCAGGCGCTTGCACGATGTCGGCGATCTTTGCCTCGAGTTCGTTGTCCTCCACCAGCTCTCGGCCGCAGAACTGGGCCACGGTCGCCACGGTCATGTCGTCGGCCGTCGGGCCGAGGCCGCCGCTGGTCACGATGAGGTCCACGCCGTCGTCGGCGAGGAACCGAAGTTGGGCCTCGATGTCGTGCGGGCGGTCACCGCAGATCGTGATGTGTGCCAGCTCGACGCCGAGCTCGAGAAGCTGCTCCGCGACCCACGGTCCATTGCGATCCGTCACCCGGCCCGTGAGGACCTCGGTACCCGTCACCACGATGCCCGCGCGCGTGCTCACGACGTACGACCCTACGCACACCGGGCGCCGACCGTGCAGCCCGGTAATGTCGTTCCCCTTGACGACCTCCACGGGCATGAAGTCCGGGATTCCGACCCCACGTATCCCACCGACTTACGCAGCAGGCACAAAGGGTCGAGGTTCACGGTTCGTAGACCGCCCACCGGCGAGGTCTCCCCGTGCTGTCACCGCCCGTCCGGCGGCGATGTTTCGTGCAGAGTTCACGTCGGCGTTGCACCGCCCGGCACTGCACACTTCACACTCGAAGACCGCTTGGCTCTTGCGGTTTCCGGGAGCGACGTGCCCGCAGGCGGAGCATCGTTGCGATGTGTATGCGGCCGACACCTGCTCAAGCCTGCCGGATGCCTTGTGTTGCAAACGGGTGACAAGCTGACCCCAGCCGCTCCGGTTGATCGCGCGGTTGAGTCCGCGTTTCTGGGCGACACGCGCACCCGGTTGCTCGGTGGTGCCGCGCGCGGAGCGGGTCATGGCCCGCACGTCAAGGGCCTCGACTCTGATGATGTCGAACCGCCGTGCGAGATCGGTGGTGGATTTCTCGATCCAGTCCTTGCGTCGATCACGCTCGCGAGCAGTCAGTTTCGCAATCGCCCGTCGGGTCTTATCGCGGCGGTTGGAACCGCGCTTGCAGCGGGCAAGCTGCTGGTGCAACACCTTCAGGCGCTTCGACTCACCCGCCGTCAGGCCAGGTGCGTGCAAGAGTTCTTCTGTGGACAGGGCGGCCGACACGGCGACACCGCGGTCGATGCCGACCACGCTGCAGTCTCCCGGGCCGATGATCGGGTCGGGATGTGTGCAACGCGACATGCCAGCGACCTGCCCGGTCACGGGTGACTCGATAAGACTTAACCCCGTCTGGCACTGTGCGCGACAGACAAACCGCACCCACCCAACCTTGCACCCATATCCGACCGACGCGGCGGTTCAACCGCTCGATGTGATGCGGTTTCACCGCGACTTGCCGAAACCCCTCATGCACGTTGGCCTTGCGCCACTTTGCGGCGTGCGTGCCTGCGAAGAAGTCCGCATAGCCTGCGCGAAATCCCGTAACGCCTGTTGCTGCACCGTCTGACTCCCCGCACGAGCCACGCATGCTCGGCGCGCCCTCCGTCAACTGCGCACACTGCTCGTCTAGCGGCGCCCGACGCCCCGGTTGCCAGTCCTCCCCTGTTCCACCGCCAGATTCCACACGTATCGCGCGTCCCGGCAATGCGCTAACAACATCTCCTCCTGCTAGTCTAGCAGCCTAACCGCGACATACGCGCAACGTAACCGCCACCACCGACATCCTGTCGTAGTACGTTGCCCCTCCGGGATCGGCATCTTGCATCGATCCGAAGGAGTCTCCATGACTGCGCCGAGGTCGCTGCGGGAGCTGTTCGATCAACTCGGCCTGGCCGAGGTTCCGTCGACGATGGCAGCGTCGTGATGGAGATGCCCGTCGACGAGCGGACCATCAATACCGCCGGAGGTCTGCAGGGCGGGTTGATCGCGACGATGGCCGATGTGACGGCCGGCCAACTCGCCGCGCGAGCGACGCCTTTCGGCCACGCGATCGCCACGACGGATCTGTTCATCCGCTATCTGCGCCCCATCAAGGTCGGGCCCGCCCGCGCGGTCGCCCGCATCCTTCGCACGGGGAAGCGGTCCGTCGTCGTGCAGGTCGACATCTACCGCGGCAACGACGACGAGGTCGGTGCCACGGCGACCGTCAACTTCGCCGCCGTCAACTGACCGGAACGACGATGGGCGGTGTGTTGTATCCGGTGACTCTCGCCCAGTGGGCGTTCACGCCGCTCGTCGGGATCGACGGCATCGACGTCGACGGTCTCGCCGGGAAACACCGTCACGTAATTGTCGCTGTACTCGATCGGCAGGATCTCGTCGGCATCGCGCGCCGAGGACACCTCGACCCGTTCGAAGAACGCGACTCGCTGCGTCGGGTTGTGCAATCGCACCGACCACGCGGTTGTCGTCGGCGTCGGCCATCCGCCTCGCGCTGATTTGCAGCGGTGTCGGTTTCATGTAGTTGAGCGCGGTCATGTCGGCCCAGCTCGACTGCCTGAGTTCGAACGCCATGTCGTTGCGCGGATCGCCGACGTCATCTAGTCGTTGCGACTGCCAGTAGACGTTTTCGGTGACCTTCTTACCCGTGTGGTCGAAGAGCTCGCATCGGACGAAGAAAACGCTTGAGTCCCTGGCGATTCGGGGCAATGTGAAGGCCTGCGCCGCACCGCCGGCCGCGACATTGGGATCGTCGGCGGCGCGGTCGTACGCGCACCTTGCCCTGCAGGTCGTACACCCGGACGCGGGCGCGCAGACCCTGCGCGGTGTCGGCCGACTGATTGACGACGGTGATCTTGGCCTCGTTGTGATCGCCTGTGGCGTACGAATCGAAAACGACCGACAGCGGCCGCAGGCCCTTCTTGGCGCCGTAGTAGGAACCACCTGGCCGCAGGTAGTAGTCGAAGAGATGGCCGAAGAACGACGGCCAGTGATTGTTCAGCATCCAGTAGATCGTCATCTTGTGGGTGCCCCACCCGTTCGCCGCGAACGCCTCGAACTGGGCGCGCGTCGATTCGTATTCGGCGACCTGCGCCTTGCGCGCGAACTCCTCGACGTCGTCCGACGGCCCGTACCGGCGCAGGATGGCTTGCCGAATGCTGGTCAGCGCAGCGTTTTTCGTGTTCGAGCCGGCGTGGAACCACCATGTGTCGTTGAAGGGCCACAGTTTGTCGGCCGGGATGAATTTCTTCAGGCTCGCCAGCGGCGGGATGTTCTCGTTGTCGCCCTGCTCCGCTGTGGCGCCGCGGGTGGCGGCGTATCGGCCGCTGAACCAGTAGCTCGGTGGTCGCCAGCTGTACGGGCCCGCCATCTGGATGCCGTCCCAGACGCGCTCCCCGTTCGCGTCGGTGGCCAATGAGGAGACCGTGTCGACGACGGCGTTCTGCCAGTGCAGATCCGAGAGGATCCCGTGGTACTTCGCGAGCACCGCGGGGGGTGGCAGGCCGTCGCTGCCGTTGGCCCAGATGAACACCGACGCATGCGAACGCAGCGCCAGGATCTGAGAACGCAGACTTTCGGTGGCGACGCGGTTGTCTTCGTCATCCCACTGGGCCCACTTCTCCCATTGGTTGCAGCACATCCAGCCGAACATCAGCGGGATGCCCATCTCGTCGGCCATCTCGACGATTCTGTCGCCGGGGAACTTTCCCTCCAGCCGAATCATGTTGAGCCCGAGATCTTTTACGTAACGCATGGTCGCGGCATCGCGTGCGGGGTCGTCGGCGAACAACAGGTCGGGCGTGTATGCGGCACCGCGCACGAGGAAGTCCCTGCCGTTGACCTTCAGATAGAAGTTGCCGCCCTTGCCCAGTTCCGGGAACTGCTCGATCTGAGTCGCGATGCTGCGAGATGGTGCGTATGCCGAATTGCAGGTCGCTGGAATCGATCGGCTCGTCGAACTGGCGGAACTCCAGCTTCAGGTCGTAAAGGTTGGGCTCCCCCATCGTGTACGGCCACCACAGGTCGGGATTGTTCACGGTGAGCGCGCCGAACCGGGCCGGGTCGAAACTCACCTCGCGTTCCTCCCCCGCCGCGAGGCTGACCGGCTGCTCGATCTGGATGTCGCGCTTGCCGGGCCGGGTGATCGTCGCGCGAAGGGCGCCACGGACCTGTTGCGCCGATGCGTTGCGCAGGCTGCTGTAGATCGTCAGCTTCGCGGAATCGGTTCGTGGCAGCGGAAGTTCGGTGTTGACCGAGGACTGGCCGATCACCACCGCGCCGGAGACCCTGAGGTAGACGGGCTTCCAGATTCCGGCATTACGGTCCGGCACAAAGGAATTGCCGTTGTTGGGATTCTTCCCCGGTCCTTGGTATCCGATCCGGTTCCAGTTGATCCAGTCGTACCAGCTGTCGGCGAGTTCCACTCCGTTGACGTCCTGGATCGCCTGCTCCGGGGTGACCTTGACCGCCAGGGCGTTGGAGCCGCCTGGATTGACCCATCGCGAGACGTCGAGCTCGTGGGCGTTGTGCATCCCGACGATGCTGCTTGTTGTCCGCGATGAGGTGCCCGTTCAACCAGATCTCGGCGCGGTAGTTGATGCCGGGGAACTCCAACACGTACGTGCTGTGGCCCGCGGGCGCGGTGAACGTGGTGCGATACCACCAATCCTGCTTGTAAAGGTCCTGCGGCACGTCGAGCAAGGTTTGTGCCGACGTAGAGGTTCGGATATGTGCCGTCGTTCTGCAGCGTCTGCAGCACGGTGGACGGCATGCGGTTGATCTGATGCCAGGCCGAACCGCGATAGTCCGTGCCGCGACAGGGCGGCGCCGTCGGCAGGCAGGTCTCTGGCCGAGCTCAGCGTCCACCCCTGAGCCAGCTCGATCGTCGACGGCGGTGGCCCGGGCCGCGCGAACTCGGGAAAGTCCGCAGCGCACAACACCAGCAACAACGCCATTGAGACGACGATTCGCAGGAACATGTGCGGGCGCACCGCGTCACCCTATCCGTGCGCGATGCCCCTCTGCTTCACTCGGTGCGGGCCAGCACCTCACGCACGAGGTCGAGGCTGGTGTCGGGATGAAGGAACGCGAACCGGCCGACGGTTTCGCCTTCCCACTTCGTCGGCGGGATGAACGCCACCTGGTCCTCGTGCAGACGCTGGGCCCAGGCGTCGTAGTCCTCGGCTTTCCAACCGAGCCGACGGAACAGCACCACGCCGAGGTCGGGTTCGCGGATCAGCTCCAGATGCGGAGCCTGCCTTGATCAGCGCGGCGGTCTGCCGGGCCAGCGTCGCCGCGACCTCGATCGCCTGGCGGTACGCCTCCAGCCCGTAGACCGCCAGCGAGAACCACAGCGGCAGCCCGCGCGCCCGGCGGGTCAGCTGATACGCGTAATCCGACGGATTCCACTCGCCGGCCCCGGTGTGGATGACGTCGAGGTACGACGCGTCCTGGGTATGGGTCGCCCGCGCGAGCTGCGGGTCGCGGTACAGCAGCGCGCAGCAGTCGAACGGGGTGAACAGCCATTTGTGCGGGTCGAGGATGAACGAGTCGGCCTGCTCCAGTCCGTTGTACTTCGGCCGCAGCGAACGCGCGAAGATGCCCGACCCGCCGTACGCGCCGTCGACGTGGAACCACCAGCCGCGTTCCCGCGCCAGTGCGCCGACGCCGGCCAGATCGTCGATGATTCCGGCGTTCGTCGTTCCCGAAGTGCACACCACCGCGGCGATGTTCTCCGCATCGGCGGGGACGGTCTCGCGGACGGTGTCGGCGGTGAGCCGGTGATCGGGAGTGTCGACCACCACCGCGTCCATCTCCAGCAGCCGCAGCGTGTTCACGATCGACGAGTGGGCGTCCGAGCCGACCACGACGCGCAGTCGGCCGGTGGCGCCACGACCCTTGGCGGTTTCGCGCGCCACGGCCAGCGCGGACAGGTTGCCCGCGGAGCCGCCCGACACGAAGCACCCGCCCGACGTCGTCGGCAGCCCGGCTTCATGCGCGATCACCCGCAGCACGCTGTTCTCGGCCGCGATCGCGCCGGAGGCCTCCAGCCACGAGATGCCCTGGATCGACGCGCAGGACACCAGCATGTCGAACAACAGGCTGGCCTTCGTCGGCGCGGCCGGGATGAACCCGAGGAAACGCGGGCTGTCCGCCGAGATCACGCTCGGAGCGATCACCGACGTGTACACGCCCAGAACTTCGTCGGGCTGCCGCGGCGTCTCACGAATCACGCCGTCGAGGCGCCGGTACAACTCGTCGGCCGTCAGCGTGCCCTTGTCGAGCGGCACCGGGTTCATTCGCAGCCGGTTCTCGGCATACGCCAGCACGCTTCGGACCATGTTCTCGGTGGTTTGATCGACCTCGTGCATGCCTGAAGTGTTGCACCGCCGAGGATTTGGGGCGGGCGATTAGCCGATGGGTAGATCCTTGTGCGGCACATCGGTGACCAGGCCGCCATCCATCACGAACTCCGCGCCCGTCGCGAAGGACGACTCATCGCTGACGAGGAACACCACGAAGGACGCCACCTCCTCGGACTGGCCGGGCCTGCCCAGAGGCGCGGTGACCATGTCGTCGGGGAAGTGCTTCGTCATCGGGGTCCTGATGAATCCCGGGTGGATCGAGTTCACCCTGATATTGCTGCGGCCGAGTTCGATCGCCGCCGACTTCGCCAAGCCGCGCACCGCCCACTTCGACGCCACATACGGGTGCACCATGGGCGCGCCGCGCAGCCCCTCGATCGATGAAACGTTGATGATCGAGCCGCCGCCCGCCGCCTTCAACTGCTCCACCACCGCCTGCATCCCCAGGAAGGTGCCGGTCAGATTGACGTCGATGACCTGCTGCCACTTGGCCATGTCGAAACTGCCGATCTTGCCGAGCGCGACGATGGCGGCGTTGTTGACGAGCGCCGTGAGCTTTCCGAACGCTTCGACGGCGACGGTGACCGCGGCGTCCCACTGCTCTGCGTCGGTCACGTCGAGGTGCACGTAGCGCGCGGACTCGCCGAGCTCGTCGGCGAGCTTCTTGCCCTCCTCGTCGAGGATGTCGCCGATGATCACTTTTCCACCCTCGGCGACGAGCGCCCTGGCGTGCGCGGCGCCCATGCCCCGCGCCCCGCCGCTGATCAGTGTCACTTTTCCGTCCACGCGTCCCATGACGGGTCAGGCTACCGTGCGGACGTGCTACAAGTAGAACCTGTTCCAGCTTTGGAAGGGAAACACCACCATGGCGATTCGCGTCGCGCTGATCGGCACCGGCAATTGCGGCAGCCTCGCGCTGAAGCAACTGGTGAACGACGCCCGGTTCGACCTGACCGGTGTGTGGGTGTCGTCGGAGGCCAAGGTCGGCCGCGACGCCGGTGAACTGGCCGGGCTTGGCGTGTCCACCGGTGTAGCCGCGACGAATGACCTCGACGCGATCATCGCGCAGGCGCCCGACTGCATTGTGTACTGCGCGATGGGTGACACCCGGCTGCCCGACGCGATGGCCGACGTGCGCAAGATTCTCGCCGCGGGCATCGACGTCGTCGGCTCGGGTCTGGGCGTCCTGCAGTACCCGTGGCAGGTGATTCCCGATAAGTACATTCAGCGTGTCGAAGACGCTGCGCGAGAGGGTGATTCGACCGTCTTCTTCACCGGCGTCGATCCGGGTTTCGCGACCGATCTGCTGCCGTTCGCACTGGCAGGCACGTGCCAGAGCATCGAGCAGGTGCGCACCATGGAGATCGCCGACTACGCCACCTATGACGGGGCGACGGTGATGTTCGACGTCATGGGCTTCGGCAACGAAATCGGTGACCTGCCGATGCTGTATCAGCCGGGGGTGCTGAGCATCGCGTGGGGCACCGCGATCCGGCAGCTCGCGGCGGGACTCGGCATCGAGGTCGATGAGATCCGCGACTCCGTCGAGCAGGAACCCGCGCCCGAGGAACTCGAAGTCGCGGTGGGCACCATCAAGAAGGGCACGGTCGCGGCGGTGCGCTTCCAGATCGAGGGCATGGTCAAGGGCAAGCCGGTCATCGTCGTCGAGCACGTCACCCGGCTGCGCGGCGACCTGCGACCGGATTGGGCGCAGCCCGCCCAGCCCGGTGGTTCCTACCGCGTCGAGATCACCGGCGAGCCGTCCTACGCCATGGACATCTGCCCGACCAGTCGCAACGGTGACCACAACTACGCGGCGATCCTCGCCGCGGCGGGCCGGATCGTCAACGCCATCCCGGACGTCGTCGCCGCGCCCGCAGGGATTCGGACCACACTGGACATGCCGCTCGTCACCGGGAAAGGGCTGTACACAGCTAAGTAGGCTGGGGCTCGATGAGCCTGCAGCCCTTGGCGCCCGACCCGGTCGCGGAAGTCTCCGCGAGTCCCCCCGGCCCGCAGATTGGCGCGTTCTTCGATCTCGACGGGACGTTGGTGGACGGGTTCACCGCGACGGCCCACGCCAGCGACCGGATTCGGCGCAGGCAAGCGCGATTCGGTGAGGTGTTGGGCGTCGTCGAGGCGTCGATGCGATACCGACTCGGGCGGATGAGGTTCGAGCACCTGCTGACACGGGCGGCGGGCTATCTGCGCGGCGAATCGCTCGCCGAACTGGACGAGCTCGGCGAGCGCCTGTTCGCCGACCGCATCGCGTCGCGGGTCTTCCCGCACATGCGCGAGATCGTGTTGGCGCATCAACGGCGCGGCCACACCGTCGTTCTCAGTTCGTCGGCGCTGACGATCCACGCCGAACCCGTCGCCCGCTTCCTCGAGATCGACCACGTGTTGTGCAACCAGTTCGAGGTCGACGACGACGGCCGCCTCACCGGCCGGATCGCGAGGCCCGTCGTGTGGGGAACGAAGAAGGCGACCGCGGTGCAGCAGTTCTGCGAGAGCAATGCCGTTGATTTGCAACGCAGTTACTTCTACGCCGACGGTGACGAAGACGCCGCGCTGATGGCCCTGGTCGGCCACCCGCGGCCGGTCAACCCGCGCCCCGGCCTCGCAGCCGTCGCCGCGGAGAACGGCTGGCCCGTGCTTCGCGTCGTCGGCGCGGGCGGTCGCAAGCGGGTGTCGCTGCGCAGGCTGATCGGTTACGACTAGACGTCCGAACCCGGAGGAGGCATCCGTGCCCGAGAAGTTCAACGACATCGCCGCGGTCGTGGCGACGCGGGACTACCCCATCGCCCGGGCCTGGTACAGCCGCGTCATCGGCCGCGATCCGGACCTCGAACCGGTCGACGGGGTTGCCGAGTGGCAGATCGCCACCACCGCGTGGCTGCAACTCGTCGAGGACCCCGACCGTGCCGGCAAGTCGGCGGTGCGCATCGGAGTCGATGACCTGAGCGCTCAACTCGCGGAACTGGACGATTTCGGGCATCGCCGCGGGCGAGCCCGTGGTGATCGCCGGAGTGGTCAGGGTCGTCGACATCGCCGATCCCGACGGCAACGAAGTGTCCTTCGTCGAGGAACTCGCTACCGAATAGCCGCCCATCGTACCCCAATCGGCCACGGTGCCGCGCCCGGGTACTAAACTAGAACACGTTTCAGTTCGTGGAGTCCCCACCAAGGAGAAGGCATGCACACCCCCATTTGCGACGAACTCAATATCGAGTTCCCGATCTTCGCCTTCACCCATTGCCGCGACGTGGTCGTCGCCGTGAGCAAGGCAGGCGGGTTCGGCGTGCTCGGGGCCGTCGGCTACACCCCAGAGCAACTCGAAATCGAGTGCAAATGGATCGACGAGAACATCGGCGACCACGCTTACGGCGTCGACATCGTCATCCCCAACAAGTACGAGGGCATGGACGCCACCGACCTGTCCCCCGAGGTACTCAAGAAGACGCTGAACGACCTGGTGCCGCAGGAGCACATCGACTTCGCCAAGAAGCTCCTCGCCGACCACGGCGTGCCGGTCGAGCACAGCGACGACGACGCGTTGCAGCTGTTGGGCTGGACCGAGGCGACCGCTACTCCGCAGGTCGAGGTGGCGCTGCAGCACCCGAAGTGCACGCTGATCGCCAATGCGCTCGGCACCCCGCCCGTGGAGATGATCAAGCACATCCACGCCGAGGGCCGCAAGGTCGCCGCGCTGTGCGGATCGCCGTCGCAGGCCCGCAAGCACGCCGATGCAGGCGTCGACATCATCATCGCCCAGGGCGGCGAGGCCGGCGGGCACTGCGGTGAGGTCGGCTCGATCGTGCTGTGGCCGCAGGTCGTCAAGGAGGTCGCGCCGGTCCCGGTGCTGGCCGCAGGCGGGATCGGTAGCGGCCAGCAGATCGCGGCGGCGCTCGCCCTCGGCGCGCAGGGCGCATGGACCGGTTCGCAGTGGGTGATGGTCGAGGAGTCCGAGCACACCCCGGTGCAGCACGCCGCGTACGCGAAGGCCTCCAGCCGTGACACCGTCCGCAGCCGGTCGTTCACCGGCAAGCCGGCGCGGATGCTCAAGAACGACTGGACCGAGGCGTGGGAGAACCCGGAGAACCCGCAGCCGCTGGGCATGCCGCTGCAGTACATGGTCTCGGGCATGGCCGTCGCGGCCACGCACAAGTACCCCAACGAGAGCGTCGACGTCGCGTTCAACCCGATCGGCCAGGTCGTGGGCCAGTTCACCAAGGTCGAGAAGTCCTCGGCGGTGATCGAGCGCTGGGTCCAGGAGTACCTCGAGGCGACCACCACCCTCAACGAGATCAACGAGGCGGCTTCTGTCTGATTCGCGGCCGCGCCTGCGGGCGTCTGATTCGCGGCTCCGCCTGCGCGGCTTCGCCGTGCGTGTGATCGGAGCCGCCTGCGCCGGCTTTCTGATCGCCGTCCTGTGGATGGACCTGATCTTCGACAGTCAGGTCCTCCGCCACCGCGGCCCCGACGACCTGCCCGAACCGGTGCTCGCGTCCATCGCTGGCTATTACCGTCGCGCCACGACGACGTCGCGGCCGATGAGCCATCTGATCGCTGTCGTGATGGCGATTCTGTTGGCCGCCATAGGAGTTCGCGCGGCCACTGATGACGGCCCGATCTGGCTGCCTGTCGTCGCGGCCGTCCTGGCGGGCATTCCGATACTGCTGGCCATGCTGCACACCGTGCCGTCCGCGGTCCGGCTCGGAGCCCGTGCGGACGATGCGACCGAGCAGTCGCGGTTGGCACGCGCGGTTTTCCGCGACCACGGGCTGTGCCTCATATGTATGTCCGCGTTCCTCATCCTGTGGATTGCGGGCAGTTCCTAGTAAATTTCCGTGGCATGCCCACCTTGGTGTCGTGCAGGGTTGAACAATCTTGCGCCGCGACACCGGCATCGGTGTACGACGCCCTGATGGACCTCGACCGGTGGTCGGATTTCATGCCGGGGGTATCTGTTGCGTCATGGGAAGTGCGGGGAGCACCCGACACCGGAGTCGGTGGGATCAGAAGAATGCGCCTCGTATTGGGCGTGACCCGCGACCGGATCGTGGACGGTGCGAGGCCACACCATCAGGCATACGTCGCAGCGTTTCCGTGGTACGTGCCACTCAAGGACTACCGAGGCGATATCCGTATTGAAGGCCGACCGAATGGGTCGCTCATCGTGTGGACAGCGTCATGTACGCCTCGAATTCCGGGCCTGAGTTACCTGAATCAGTCACTCCAAAAAAGCTATGCACGGCTAGCGGCAGCACTGGCACGAGAAGCGGAGCACAGGTCGCGATAACCACGGCAATCGCATCGGCCTCACTCCGTTGAAAGGGTTCGCTACGCAGGTCGGCTAGCGGACAGGCGGTCGCGTGGGCGCTCGCTGCCTTCGCCCCGCCGCTATGCGCGCCTCGCCTATAGCCCTGCGAAGCAGGGCTCCTGGTTGTCCTCGTCCCTGGTCCCTTGGTTGCCTTGGTTGCCCTCCGGGATCGACGTATCGCGGGTCGAATAATGTGCTGTCACAACGTCATCGGTGATCCGCACGCTGTCGGCATGGATATCGAGCGGATAACCCTTGGTGAGACGGGTAGTGAACGCATCTAGCGCGGACTGCACGATCTCGGTGGGCAGCAACAATCCCAGCCCGGTGACATCGACCACCTTTAGCACCACTTGTCCGTCTGTAACCTGCGGTTTGGTGGTGACATCACCCAGGTTGCCTTGCAGCTTGATGGTGCCGTCGTCCGGGTTGGTCTGGACCTTGGTGACCAACCCACGCAACGGCGTGATCGCGTTCTGGATGCTCTGCTCCATGCCATCGGCAGACCAGGTGATCATGGCGTCTAGGACTCCCACGGTGCCCACGGCGTCGCCGTCCAGCCGGACATCGTCTATCCACACGTCGGCCTTCATGCCTCGGGCGTTGCCGATCCGATTGCCGGCCGTGTGGATCGAGATGTTCCTGTAGTGGCCGGTCGCGAGCTGAAGCAGAAGCGGCGTCGCGCCGAACGAGACACTCGCCTTATCGTGCACCACGCATTCGGTGGCGGCGGCCACCACGCTCTCCGCGCGGTGACGCGCGTACAGCTCACTGGCGAGCAGGCCGGCGGCGACTAGGCCGATCACGATCACCGCAATCAGCACTATCGTTTGCGGATTGCGCAGGCGGACACGGCTCAGTCCGGAACCCTCCGACGCCGGGGTGCCCGGCGGTGGTCCGTAGCCCGGCTGGCCTGCTGGCGGCCGGCGATGCTCTTCCACACCCCTATCGTGGACCCACCCCGTCGACAGCCTCGTGTGTGGCTGCCAGGTCTGCCAAATCGTCGGTCTTGTGGCCGGTGCAACTAGCCCTTTGCAGCGCCTGTGACGGCGAGGATGGTGCGCGCCACCAACTCGGGGTCGTCCAGCATCGGTTCGTGGCCGACACCGGCGAGCACGCTAAACGCGGCCTCGGGCAGGCGCTCCGGTAGTGCCCTCGCATACTCAGCCATTGGAAGCAACGTGTCTTTCTCCGGCCATGCGACAGTAATCGGCCACGGTAACGGTTTCATCGGCGCGACGTGGAATTCGTCAGTAGAGAGGCCAATGGCGACGTCGGGTACTTCGCAGTCAAGAGAGGCGGTAGCTCGCTCGACCGTTTGGGCGGCGGTCAGTCGATCCCCATGAACGGCAACGTCGCGCATTGCGATTCTGCGCAAAGAGGCCGATCTGAACATCAGCGGGTACGCAGGTCGTATGAGGCGGCCCACCGCCAGGTTCCTTCGAATCGTTTTGAGGGCACGAGCCTGTAAACCATCCCCTGATGACCACAGGCCGGGAAGGGACAGTGCACACACCGAAGCCGCCCGTCCGCGAACATTTACAACATGGAGCAACACCAGGGGCGACTTATCGGGCGCCATTCGCGGAGTTTCGCATGATCCCCCGCCAGATGACGTTGAACCGGTGTAGAACCGATGGCGTCGATTATGTAAGGTGACATACATAGCGCACGGATGGAGGTACCCCGTCGTCATGAGCAGTCCCCGGGAGCGCATGGTGGTGTCGGCCGCGTTGTTGATTCGCGAACGCGGCGCACACCCGACCGCCATCGCCGACGTGCTCGAGCACAGTGGGGCGCCGCGGGGGTCGGCCTATCACTACTTCCCCGGCGGTCGCACCCAACTGCTGTGCGAAGCCGTCGACTACGCCGGTCAATACATCGCCGCCAAGATCGCCAAGGCCGAGTCCGGAGTGGATGCACTCGATCGCCTTTGCAAGGCGTATCGAAAGCAGTTGCTGGACAGCGATTTCCGGGCAGGTTGCCCAGTCGTCGCGGTGGCGGTCGAGGCGGGTGACCCGACCAAGCCGGAGGCGGCCGCTCCGGTGATCGAACGCGCTGCCGCCGCCTTCTCCCGGTGGACGGATCTGATCGCCGAGCGGCTGGTCGCTGACGGTGTGTCCGCCAAGCGCGCCGCCGAACTCGCGATGCTTATAACGACATCGATCGAAGGGGCCATCGTCGTCGCCCGCGCCTCTCGCGACATCAAACCGCTCGAACTCGTCCACGGCCCGCTGCGTTCCCTGCTGCTGGCCGAGACATCGGAAAGGAAGTCCCGCGATGAGCGTTGAATGGCAGTCGACCGCGTGCATCCTGTGCGAATGCAACTGCGGCATCGTCGTGGCGCTCGACGGCCGCAACCTGGCCAAGATCCGCGGTGACAAGGAGCACCCGGCGTCGCAGGGCTACACCTGCAACAAGGCGTTGCGCCTGGACCACTACCAGAACAACCGCGCCCGGCTGACATCGCCGATGCGTCGCCGAGCGGACGGCACATACGAGGAAATCGACTGGGACACGGCGATTTCCGAGATCGCCGCCGGCTTCAAGAGCATCGCCGACACTCACGGTGGCGACAAGATCTTCTACTACGGCGGCGGTGGACAGGGCAATCACCTCGGAGGCGCCTACAGCGGCGCATTCCTCAAGGCACTCGGCTCCCACTACCGTTCCAACGCACTGGCCCAGGAGAAGACCGGCGAGGCGTGGGTCGACGCCCATTTGTATGGCGGCCACACCCGGGGCGAGTTCGAACACGCCGAGGTGTCGGTGTTCATCGGCAAGAACCCGTGGATGTCGCAGAGCTTCCCGCGGGCACGGACGGTTCTCAACGAGATCGCCAAAGATCCGGGCCGGTCGATGATCGTCATCGACCCGGTCATCACCGACACCGCGAAGATGGCCGACTTCCATCTGCGTGTGCGGCCCGGCGGCGACGCGTGGTGTCTGGCAGCGCTGGCCGCCGTGCTTGTGCAGGAAGGCCTGTGCAACGAGGCGTTCATCGCCGACCACGTCAACGGCGCCGACCCGGTCCGCGAGGCCCTGCGCGATGTCCCGATCGGCGAGTACGCCCAACGCTGCGGCGTCGACGAGGAACTGCTCCGCGTCGCGGCGCGTCGGATCGGCGCCGCGGGCAGCGTCGCGGTCTTCGAAGACCTGGGCATCCAGCAGGCGCCCAACAGCACGCTGTGCTCGTATCTGAACAAGCTGCTGTGGATTCTCACCGGAAACTTCGCCAAACGTGGTGGACAGCATCTGCATTCATCGTTCGGGCCGCTCTTTCGTCACACCCCGGATGTCGGCCGAACGCCGGTCACCGGCGCCCCGATCGTCGGAGGCCTTGTTCCGAGCAACGTGGTCCCCCAAGAGATTCTGACCGATCATCCCGATCGGTTCCGCGGCATGATCGTCGAGAGCAGCAACCCCGCACATTCGCTGGCCGACTCCAGCGCGTGCCGCGAGGCGTTCAGCTCACTGGAACTGATGGTGGTCATCGACGTCGCGATGACCGAAACGGCGCGGTTGGCCCACTATGTCCTTCCCGCGGCGTCGCAGTACGAGAAGTGCGAGTCGACGTTCTTCAATCTCGAATTCCCGCACAACACCTTCCATTTGCGCCATCGGCTGATGGAGCCGCTGGACGGCACCCTGCCCGAACCCGAGATCTGGGCACGGCTGATGCGGGCACTGGACGTGGTCGACGACGCTGATCTGGACCCATTGCGGCGCGCCGCGGGCGAGAGCCTTGAGGCATTCACCGCGGCCTTCCTGCAGGCCGTTACGACCAGCCCAATACTGGGCAAGGTGCTCCCCTACGTGCTGTACGAGACACTGGGACCGACTCTGCCCGAGGGGCTTTCCGGCGCCGCCGCACTGTGGGGCCTGGCCCAGAAGGCGGCGATGGCGTACCCGGAGGCGGTGCAGCGAGCGGGTCACGCCGACGGCAATGCGCTGTTCGACGCGATCTTGTCGAGCCGTACCGCGGTGACCTTCACCGTCCACGAGTACGAGGACGACTTCAAGCTGATCACCCATGCCGACCACAAGATCGCGCTGGACATGCCCGAGATGCTGGACGAGATACGAGCGCTGGCCGAGGCGCAGCCGCACTTCACGACCGCTGACTTTCCGATCGTGCTGTCGGCGGGTGAGCGTCGTGCCTACACCGCCAACGACATCTTCCGCGACCCGACGTGGCGCAAGCGCGATGCCGATGGCGCCCTGCGGGTCAGCCTCGAGGACGCCGAGGCACTCGGCCTCACCGACGGCGGCAGGGCGCGCATCACCACCGCGGCGGGCAGTGCGGAGGCCAGCGTCGAGATCAGCGAGGCCATGCTCCCCGGGCATGCGTCACTGCCCAACGGTTTCGGCCTCGATTTCGTCGACGGCGACGGGCATGAGCATGCGCCCGGCGTGGCGCCGAACGCGCTGACGTCGACGGACTGGCGCGACGCGTATGCGGGCACGCCGTGGCACAAGCATGTTCCTGCGCGGATCGAAGCGGTGCCAGTCGCGCTGAGCACCGCATAGGTCACTTGATCGCCTCGCCGATGCCGAGCATGTTGCCCTCGCTGTCGCGGAACCACGCGCCCTTCTCCCCCGAGCCCTTACTCGGGTAGTTGCCCGCGATCTGCGCGATCCCGTCGACCGTTTTCAGGCCCGGTAAATCGACCTCCTCGAAAACGACACCGCGACTGCGTAACTCGGCGACGGTCGCCACGATGTCGTCGACGGTCCACGCCATCTGTGTGAAGGTACCCGGCGATCCGCCCGCAGAAGCGAACAGCGCGAACTCGCAGCCGCCGCATCGATAGAGCAGACCGCCCGGCCGTTCCTCGACGGGTTCGAGCCCGAGCTTGTCGGCATAGAACGCCCGCGCCCGCTGCAGATCCTGGGCGGGCAGTCGGGTA
Organism: uncultured Actinomycetota bacterium; assembly: GCA_963766945.1. Lineage (GTDB taxonomy): Bacteria > Actinomycetota > Actinomycetes > Mycobacteriales > Mycobacteriaceae > Mycobacterium. The sequence continues at coordinate 254,491 of CAVYCT010000008.1, read as the reverse complement.
GCGATGCGACCATCTGCGAGCATCATTGCCCCTTCGTTCGTTCGAGACCTCAGTCCGAATTCCGAATGGATCGTAACAGTTCGATGTGGGCGTCGCGCCGCTAGGCGAGAAGCCTCTGAGTGGCCCGTTCCAGCACCTGCCCTCTGCTGCGCCCGTCGTGGTCGGCGGCGATGAAATGGTTGGCGATGACCAGCGAGAAGGCCAGCATGCTACGGGCCTCGACATCGTCGGGGTCGTCGTTGAACGTGCCGATCAGCGCCCGCAGATAGTCCATTCGGCGGTTGTCGACACGCCGCAGGCGCCTGGCCACCGACTTGTCTCGGCGGGCCCAGTCCCGCACGGCCAGGTCGATCGGCAGCAGTTCCCTCGAGAAGGTGAGCATGCCCGCCTTGCGGACCTTGTCCCTGGCGTCGCCGCCTTCCTCCTCCACGCGGTCCAACACGTCGTCGGTGCTCCGGTGCTCCCACGTGTCGAGCAGAGCGTCGAGGAAGACCTGCCGGCTCTCGAAGTGCCAGTAGAAGCCGCCGCGGGTGACGCCGAGTGCCTTCGCGATCAGGTCTACCCGCACCGCGTCCGGGCCGCCGCCCGCAAGTGCCTCCAGTCCGGCGTCGATCCATGCGGCTCGCGGTGTGCGGGTCTGGGCGACCATCGGCTCTCCCCTGGTTCGTCTGCGGTCTTGACGCCGCAGAGATGTCAAGCATACAGTACTGTATGTTTGGTTCAGAATTGCTCGACGTTAGCGAGCACACTTCACGGCCGTGGCGAATCCACGAGCTCACCAAGGACTTTCGGGTTCTCGACGTGTGGGCGCTACCGACGCCGGGCGGACCGGGACGACTTCCCGCAGCTGGTGGACCTGTGGTCGACGTTCGATCCGGGCCGTACCTCGCCTGTCGTGCGTGGCCTGTTCGCGATCCGCTGGTCGATCGGCCGGCTGCTCGGGCTCGACCGACCGGAAACCGGTCTCGGCGGCCGCGTTCAAACGCTTCGTGACCGGCTGCCCGCCGACATGGATGATCGCTCAACCGAACTCGCGACGGACGGGCGTACGTTCGTTCCGCTGTACCTCACCGGCGATGAGTTTGCGATGGAGATCGCCAACCAGACGGTGCACGGCGTGCTTCATGTCGGCTGGGTCCCCGACGCCACGGGCGGCTATCGCGCGCAGATGGCCGTTCTCGTCCGGCCCAACGGCATGCTCGGAAACGCCTACCTGGCGGCGATCGCCCCGTTCCGCCATCTCATCGTCTACCCGCTGATGATGCGCGACATCGGCCGCGCTTGGCGCGAACGGCCCGGTGCGCCAGCACAATCCAACGGGGGCCGGTGATGGTTACCGAGACCGCAGATGCCCGCGTGCGCCAGGTCACGCCGACGCCTGCCAACCGAACGTCAAGCACGCTCGGCCGCATCGATTACGAGGACGCGTTCGTCGTCGACATCGGCCCGCCGCGCAGCAGGCCCGCCGAGCAGTGGATGCGCGCGATTCTGGAAGACGCTCCGGCGAGCGTTCGCCTGCGACTGCTCTCGGGGTGGTCGGCAATCGGGCTCAAGGTGAGTTTGGCGGCATCCGAACGGTCGGTGCTCGGGTGGCAGATCCGCGCAAGCGATGCCGATTTCGTCCTGCTCGGCGCAGACTCGCGCGTCGGAATGCCTGCCGAGCTGTTGTTGCGACGCGAGGAGCACGGGCTGCTGTTCGCCACGTTCGTGCGCCACGACAATGCCGTCGCCCGCGCGCTATGGGCGTCGATCGAGGCCACGCACGTACGAACGGTGCGTTCCGTCCTCGAGCTAGCCGACCGACGGATCGCCGACTAGGGCATCCAAGGCACCGGCGGTGCCGGAGCGGGTGCCGGCGGCGGTGGCGGTGCGTCGACAGGGCGCCGCTGGCGGTGCCTCGACGGGCGCCGGTGGCGGTGCCTCGAGGCGCCGGTGCGCGGCGGCTGGCGGTGACAGGGCAGGCGCCGGTGGTGGTGCATCACCGGGCGGCGGTAACAGCGGGGGTGCCGCGGCCGGGTCGACCCCTGTGATCGGGACGTTGGGTCCGGGAGTCTGTTGCGGGTAGGGCGTGTTCATCCCGCGTTGGGCCAGCCCCATGATCACGGCTTCCCTGCCGCTGATGTCGTGACTCTGGACCGCTTGCCACAGGTCCTTGAGATAGCTGACGTTGGGGCTGTCGGGGTCCTTCGCGGTCGGATCCATCGTGGACCCCGGCGGGGGTGCATCCGGGCTCGCCAGGTGCGGCATGCCGTCGGCCGGCGTGGGCAACGGTGCTGCGGCCGGCTGGACGGCGGGATCGGCGGGCGGGAGGGCGGATCGAGGGCCGCGGCTGGTCGGCAGGCGCAACGGCGGGATCGACAGGCGCCGCGGCTGGGTCGGCGGGCGCAACGGCTGGGTCGGCGGGCGCAACGGCTGGGTCGGCGGGAGCGGGAGCCGGCGCTTGATGCAAGAACGCCAACGGATCGACGGGCGGGGGCGGTGCCGAGATGTCGCCCGCAGCCGATTCGACCGGGGCTGGAGGCGGCGGCGGAACGACGGGACTCTCGGGGTCCGCCAGCGCCTGCGGCGCGGCCAGCAGCATCGCGGCTAATACACCCGCCGCCACGACTGACAGTGCCTTCGTGTCGATGACGATCCTCACCGATGCCCCTTCCCCTGATGCCGCCCATGACTGGCGCTATTGGGTGCTTCAGTCTGAATACCAAAAGTGTTACACCTGTGCCACCTGTGACCAAGAGGTCAATTGCCGCGACCTTGATCGGAACACGTTTCACTTCGGAGTTTCTGTAACCCCCTTCACCCGGCGCGGCCTGTGGTGTAGCAATGCGGTAGGCCACTAGACAACGTCATAAGGATGCATCGATGCCGACGCCAAACCTTCCGCCCGGATTCGACTTCACCGACCCCGATATCTACGCCGAACGGCTGCCGATCGAGGAGCTCGCGGAGATGCGGAAGGTGGCACCGATCTGGTGGAACGAGCAGTCGAGCGGGAATCGGGCGTTCGGCGACAACGGCTACTGGGTGGTGACCAAGCACAAGGACGTCAAGGAGGTGTCGCGCCGCAACGACGTGTTCTCCAGTAACAGGAAGACCGCGCTACCGCGCTACCGCGACGAGGCCGAGCCCGACTCGCTGGAAGGTGGCAAGGTCGTGCTGCTGAACCAGGACGCCCCGCATCACACCCACCTGCGCAAGATCGTCTCGCGAGCGTTCACCCCGCGCGCCATCGAGTCCCTGCGCGACGAGCTCCGCGATCGGGCACACAACATCGCCAAGGCGGCCGCGGCGGAGGGCTCGGGCGATTTCGTCGAACAGGTGTCGTGCGAGCTCCCGTTGCAGGCGATCGCCGGACTGATGGGCGTGCCGCACGAAGACCGCAAGAAGCTGTTCGACTGGTCGAACCAGATGGTCGGCGACCAGGACCCGGAGTACGGCAGGAACGATCCGACGGCCGCGTCTGTCGAGCTGATCATGTACGGCATGGCGATGGCCGCCGAGCGCAGCAAGAACCCCGGCGACGACCTCGTCACCAAGTTGGTCCAGGCAGATGTCGAGGGGCACAAGCTGACCGATGACGAGTTCGGCTTCTTCGTGATTCTGCTGGCTGTGGCGGGCAACGAGACCACCCGCAACTCCATTACTCAGGGCATGATGGCGTTCACCGAATTCCCGGACCAGTGGGAGCTTTTCAAGCGGGAACGGCCCGCGACCGCCGCCGACGAGATCGTCCGCTGGGCCACCCCGGTCACGTCGTTTCAACGCACCGCGCTCGAGGACACCGAGCTATCGGGGGTGCCGATCAAGAAGGACCAGCGGGTGGTGATCTTCTACCGCTCGGCCAACTTCGACGAGGAAGTCTTCGAAGACCCGTACTCGTTCAACATCCTGCGAGACCCCAACCCGCACGTCGGATTTGGCGGCACCGGCGCGCACTACTGCATCGGCGCCAACCTGGCCAGGATGACGATTGATCTGATCTTCAACGCGATCGCCGACGAAATTCCCAATCTCACCCCGCTGGCCAAGCCCGAGCGGCTGCGGTCCGGCTGGCTCAACGGCATCAAGCACTGGCAGGTGGACTACACCGGCAAGAGCACCGTTTCGCAGTAGCTAGGGCTTTTCAGGTCGTGAGACGACAACGGCCGGCCTGCGGTCTGGGGTAGTTCGGACTAAGCAACTGGATCGAAGTCGGGCACGCCAGCGACTGCGGTCATCGGCAGATTGATGGCAGTGGGAAATCCCTGGCTGCAGGCCGCGCATATTCCTGTACTTGGGTATCCACACGCCGGACAGATTGTCCTGTGCCACACGCTGGCATCATTAAGCCGAGTCATAGGGGTTCCTTCTTCCGTTGCTGGAGTACCCCTGTCAGCCAGTCTCAAACAATTAATTTAATCGATTTAGCAGGTAAATTGTTGTGTCAATCATGGCGGAGGGCAGAGTTCATTGCTTTGCTGCTACGCCTCGGACACGTCAGTAGTCCACGAGCGAGCGCCAGTAGTCCTCCGGTATCTCGATGTTCGACCGCATGGCGATCGCCAGGCCTGTCGCCATCGCAATGCCGAGCAGGCCGAGCCACAGGCCGAAAACGCCGATGATCACCCACAGCACGGCGGTGACGCGCCGGCCAGGGCGACAGCACGGCGAGCACCGGCGCAAAGAAGAAGCCGAGGCCGATGTACCACGCGGAACCGGCACGGTCGGAAATCAACACGAAGTGCAGCCACCGCGGAATCGGTCGGTCAACGGGCGGTGTGGTCCGCATGGTTCCCTCCTCAACCTGATCGTCGCCTTCTACGGTCCCCCACGCAGGTAAGGGCGGCAATTACCCCGGACGTAATGGTCCCGACCGCGATGGTGCGCAACACTGGGCCCGTGACCACCGTTGACGTGCAGGTACCGGCGTTCGGCTCGTTGATGCGCGATTGGAGACAACGGCGCAGGCTGAGCCAACTCGACCTCGCGATCGAGGCCGACGTGTCGGCACGCCACGTGAGCTTCATCGAGACCGGTCGATCGACCCCGAGTCGTGCGATGGTGCTCAGGCTCGCCGATGTTCTCGACGTACCACTGCGCGAGCAGAATCAGTTGCTTCTGGCCGCGGGTCTCGCTCCCGAGTATGGCGAGCGGTCCCTCGACGACCCGGACATGGCCGCCATCCGGGAGGGGATCGAGCGGGTGCTCGGCGCATACAACCCGTTTCCCTGCGTCGTCGTGGACCGGGGCTGGCATCTCGTGTTGGCCAATGCGGGCGCCGGCAGTGCTCCTCGACGGCGTCGCGCCGAGTCTTCTCGAGCGGCCGAACGCACTTCGCATCGCCCTGCACCCCGAAGGTCTGGCGCCGCGCATCCGAAACCTCGCGCAATGGCGGCATCATCTGATCGAGCGGTTACGGCGCGAGGTGGCGGTGAGTGGATCGACGGAGTCGTCGTCACTGCTGGCCGAGATCGAGTCCTATCCAGGCGGTTTCGACGACACCCGCGATCTTGGTGGTGTCGCCGTTCCGTTGGAGCTGTACACATCGGAAGGTCAGCTGCTGACCTTCCTGTCCACCGTGACCACCTTCGGCACCGCCATCGACCTGACCGCCGCCGAGCTTTCCATCGAAGCGTTCCTGCCCGCCGACGAGGCGACGGCCGCCGCGCTGCGGTGAAACGCTCGTGAATCGCTACGAACACCAATAGAGTCTGGCGGCATGGACAACCGACTCGTTGTGGCAGTCGCGGCTGCGTTCGTCGCCGGCGTCGCCGGCTGCTCGTCGCCGCCTGCGGCGCTCGGCGGCACGACCGCGAAGGTGACCATCAACGGCCAGAGTGCCGGCGACCCGGCCGCGGTGACGTGTCTCCAGACCGGATGGCTGTGGCAGATCAAGACCCACGACGAAGCGAAGGGATTCACGGTAGCCCTGGACACCGGCGACGAGGTCAAGGTCCGGTCGGTCGACTTCAACGACTTCGGCGGCTTCAATGGCACGGTCTGGCAGGGCAAAATCGGCGAAGCAGAGGTGACCGGCACCGGCGGGAAGTTCACGATCGAGGGGTCGGCGGACGGCAACTTCACCGACAAGCCGAGCGACGAGGTCACCGCCACGTTCAGGATCGAAGCCAACTGCTGAGCCGGCACGTGCATCCCTTCCGCAGCGCCATCGAAGCCGGGGATCTCGACGCTGCCATTGCCCTGTTTCGCGAGGACGTGGTCTTTCGCAGTCCGGTTGTCTTCTCGCCGTATCAGGGGCGGGAGGCCCTGCGGCAGATCTTGGAAGCGGTGATGGCGGTGTTCGAGGACTTCCGCTATGTCCGCGAAATCGGCGGCGAGGAGGCGCGCGATCACGCCCTGGTCTTCGAGGCCAGGGTCGGTGACAAGCGATTGGAAGGTTGCGACTTCATCCAGCTGGACGAGGACGGTGCGATCAAGGAGCTCACGGTCATGGTCCGCCCGCTGTCGGCGACGCTGACGCTGGCCGAGTTGATGAAAGCCCGGCTCGCCGCCACCTGAAAGTCGTCGGTAACTGGTCAGACCACTTGACCTCTAACCGGTCTGCTGGCAGTCTTGGGCCCATGGCCCTTCAACCGGTGAATCGGCGATCCGTGCCCGAGGACGTCTTCGAGCAGATCGTCGCCGAGGTGCTCAGCGGCGAGATGCAGCCCGGCGAGACGCTGCCCAGTGAACGCAGGCTCGCCGAAGTGCTCGGGGTGTCGCGACCGGCGGTGCGCGAGGCACTCAAGCGGCTCACCGCGGCCGGCCTGGTGGAGATACGTCAGGGCGACGCCACCACGGTCCGCGACTTCCGCCGCCATGCCGGCCTCGACCTGCTGCCCCGTCTGCTCCTCCGTGAGGGCGAACTCGACCTGTCCGTTGTCCGCAGCATCCTGGAAACCCGGCTGCACAACGGCCCGAAAGTCGCCCAGCTAGCCGCGCAGCGGCACGGCCCGGAGTTGGCCGGCTTGCTCGATGAGGCGTTGCTGGCGCTGACGGACGAGGAGGATCCCACCGAACGGCAGCGACACGCCTTGACGTTCTGGGATCACATCGTCGACGGGGCCGATTCGATCGCACTGCGGTTGATGTACAACACCCTGCGCGCCACGTACGAACCCGCGTTGCCTGCCCTGGCCGCGCGTGATGGCCGATGAGGTGGGGCGCCCGCAGGCGTACCGCGATCTGGCCGACGCGATCTCTGCAGGCGATCCTGAGCGCGCCGAGCGCGCCGCGCATGACCTACTCGAACCCGCAACCACGGCGCTGCTGACCGCCCTGGACAACTTGGAGGATGGCCGATGACCACCACCGCCACGAGCACGTCCCGCACGCAAGGGTTTCACGCTGGCCGATGCGCGGCGAGAGTTCTGGAAACATCCCTCGCCCTGGATGATTGGGGCCTCCCTTGCCGCTGCTCTGGTGGCCCGGATCGTCGTCGGCGACTGGCAGATCACCGACGCGATCGTGCCATTGGTGATGGTCGCGCTCTTCCCGTTCTTCGAGTGGATGATCCACGTGTTCATCCTGCACTGGCGCCCGAAGCGGCTCGGCGGGTTGACGATCGACTCCTTGCTGGCACGCGAGCATCGCGCCCATCACGTCGATCCCCGCAGCATTCCGCTGATATTCATCCCATGGAAATCGCTTGCCACGTGGGCGCTCCCGCTGACAACCGCCGTTGCGCTGCTGGCGTTCCCCCGCCTGGGCCTGGGTCTCACATTCCTCGTGCCATCGCCATCATCGGATTGGTGTACGAGTGGACCCACTACTTGATCCACAGCGATTACAAGCCCAAAACCCGTGTCTATCGGGCGATTTGGCGTAACCACCGCAATCACCACTACAAGAACGAGCACTACTGGTTCACGGTTACCAGCTCCGGCACCGCCGATCGTGTGCTGCGCACATGTCCGGATCCGGCCACCGTCGAGAACTCACCGACCGCGAAGAACCTGCATGCCGAACAGACGTCGGCGTAGGTTCCGTCAGATCCCTACGCCACGACGATGATCGGGTCGCCGATGTTCACGGTGTCGTAGTACCAGGCCGCATTGTCGGGACTGAGGTTGATGCAGCCATGGCTGACGTTCTCGTAGCCCTGCGATCCCACCGACCACGGTGCGCTGTGCACATACACACCACCCCACGTGACCCGCACGGCATCATTGACGGTGAGCTTGTATCCCTCGGGGTCGCTCAGCGGGATGCCGATCGTGCGTGAGTCCATGATGACGGGGGACTGTTTCTCCAACGCGGTGAACGACCCGATCGGCGTCGGGTGCTTCGGCTTGCCCATCGACGCGGGCATCGAGCGCACGACCTGCCCGTCGATGCTGACAGTGAAGGTGTGGGCGTCGATGTCGGCGACGCCCACAGTTGGCGGAACCGGTTTCGAAGCTGGTCTTGGCGCCGCCCGCAGTCACCGTGAAGCTTGTGTACGCCGGCAGGAATCGGCTCGGATTCCATTGCACCACACGGTCATTGAGCCACGTGAACGTTCCGGCCTGGGGTACTGACGACGCGACGTCGATGGTGCGCGTGACGGCGTCGCGGTCGGTGATGGGCCCGGCGAAGGTCACCGTCACCGGAATCGCCACTCCCACCGTCGTTCCCGAAGGCTGGATGGCGACGACGTCGGTGGGCGTGGTGACGCCCGCGGAACTGGTCGCAACGGATCCGGTCACGGTGATTGTCGCGATGCCCAGCATGACCAGGGCGGATCGAACGGCTTTCAGCACACAATCATCCTAGTGTGCCCATATCGGTTTCCCGCGTAACCGCAGGTCGTACGCGCCGATGAGATCGTTTCAGGCGGCATCGATTCGAGCGGGCGTCGCGGCCCGGTTGACGGCGAGCAACGCGTAGCCCAGCGCCAGCACACCCGCCCCGAGCGCACAGATGTTGAGGATGACCGCGCCCGTACCGACGCTTGAGGGATCGAGGAAGTAGTACGGCGCGCGCCGGCCCGCCCTGTTGAGCACGATCAGGGCCAGCAGCGCGTAGGCGGCGGGATATATCAGCCACACGACCGGTTGCCACCATCGCACCTGGCCGGTACCGCGTCCGACGAGCAGCCAGTCGGCGAGCGCCAGGACGGGCACGACGAGGTGGAGCAGGATGTTTGCGGGCGTGTAGCCCATGCTGTAGCCAGTGAGAAGCAGATTCCACAGCACACCGGCGATCACCACGTACAGGACGACTGCGCCGCGCAGGCCCACCCGGGCATCTGCGCGGGGCGACGCAAGCGTCCACAGGTAGTACGCCGCGGCGAGCACGTTCGCCTGGTAGGTGAAGGTGGTCAGCCGCCACAACACCCCTGACCGCGACGAGGTCTCCACCAAGATCACGGCCAGCACGACCGCCGCCACGATGGCGATGCGCAACACAAGCCGCAGGATCGCTGGAACGGTCGGCGACGCCGTCACGAAGGCGGCAGCAGCGGCGGCGCATCCGGCGGCGGGACCGCGTCCGCGGGTGGCGGAGCGGGTGCCTCGGGGGGCGGCGCGACGAACGCTTCCGGCGGTGCGGCCTCCGGGGGTGCATCTCCCCCGCCGAGCCCCGAGAGCCGGTCTCGGATTCTTTCCCGGATCGTCGGAGGCTCGGCGGGTACCGGCGCCACAGGGGGCGCGACGGCGGCCGGGTCCGGCGGTAGCCCCTCGATCGGAGCGCCGGGCACGGGCGGGACCTGTGCTTCGGGGGGCAGGGCATCGACCGGCGCGACAGCAAGATCGGTGACACCAGTCTCGGGCTCGGCGGGCAGCTCGACCGGCGGTGGTGCGTCGTCGACAGGCGCCTCAGGAGGCGGGGCCAAAGGAGAGTCCGCGATCGGGGTGCTGAGCGCTCTTCGCGGTGGAGCCAACGGCACGGCGTCAGCCGCGGCGGCCTCGGGTGACGACTTGGCCGCGGGGCGCGGTTCTGGCGGTGCCATGTCCTTCCTGGGCGTGATCTCCATGCTGATGGCGACGGAGACCGACACCACGAAGGTCACCGCGCCGGCGACCAACATGGCCAGCGGGCCGGCCTGGCCCGACCTGCGCTTGGCGGTACGCGACGGCCGATGCTCCTCGCGGTGATACATCCGCTGGAGATGCGTGTCGTGCACATGCATGTCGTCGGCGAAGATCAGCTCGTCGGTGTGCGCAGAGGCCAGCGCCGCCCCGCGGGCCAACGCGAGTTCCGCCTCGGCAGGGGCGAACACCGGCACGGACAGCACGGCCTCGAGCCGCGGCATGAGTGCGTCGACGTCACCGCCCGACCCGACCACGACCAATGCCTGCGGTCGCCAGTCGGCCCTGGTGAACACCGTGCTCAGCCATCGAACGAGTGCCTCTTCGCTGTCGATGGAGCGGTTGACGGCCGTCTGCACGGCGCCTTCACGGGTGTGCACGATGAGCGCGATCACCGACTCGGGCTCGATCAGACACACCGCGGTGATGTCTTCGCCGATGACTTCGGCGACACCCCACGCCAATGCTTCGGTCGCCTCTGGAAGTCGCACCGGCACGACGTTGTCGAAGCCACAGTCGGTCAACGACTTGAGCAGCAACGAGGCTTCGATGTCGGCGTCGTCGCTCCACGTCACGCCGATCGAATGCAGCCGATGACCGCGGGTCGCGGCGATCGCCTCGGTGCGCCGTACGGCAGCGGCCGCCTGCTCGCAGGTTTGCATCGGAGTCGAGCGCCGACCGGGACGGATCTCGAATGCTCCGCCGTCCACGGTGGCGCCGTCGGCGTCCTGTCCCTCGACAAGGACGAGACCGACGGCGGACGGGGTCACCGACAAGCCCAGTACGGCGTCCACTACCACCCTTTCGGACGTCCACCTTTCGGGGCGACCATACCCGCGCTTGTGTGTCCCGGCTCACCGGGTATGGCAGCGGCGGCGATGCTTCGCGCTGCATGCCCGCATCGAAATGTGCTGTGCCACTTGTTGCTCCTGCAAATCCTGGGCGCGCAGCTTTGCCCGACAAATCGGTGCGCCAGATCGCACACCGAGCTTGCACGTGAGTGACAGGGTGACCGTCATGGCAGATACGGGTCAGATCGAGGGCGGCCAGTGTCAGCCGGGCTGTCGGACCACAGCGTGACCTAGGTCACATCCGCATGCGTTGAACCAGACCGGCGTGCGTGTTCGGCTGGACGGGCGGGCGCCGCTACCTGCGCGCCGTGGCCGTCCTGGACGCGTGGGAGCACTCGATGCGCGAAAAATGCCGCATATCAATGCCATTGGTAATGCGTGTAAGCACGACGTGATCGCTAACCCGCCAAGATCTCGGCCAGCATCGAGGGCCCGATATTGCCGCCGGACAGCACCATCACCGTGCGTCCCGGTGGTGTCTCGCCGCGACGATACGCGGCGAGCGCAACGGCTCCACTGGGTTCGCTGACCAGATGTGCCTTGCCGGCGAGCTCACGCACGGCGCTGCGAATCTCGTTCTCCGACACCGTGATCACGCCGTCGAGCACCTGCTGCAGGTGTGCGAAGGTCAGTTCGGACGGCTGCGAGCGCAGGCCGTCGGCGATCGTCCGATTCCGGTCCTCGATGGACCAATCCACCCGATGACCAAGCTTCATTGCCTCCGCGGTGTCGGCCGCCAGTTCCGGTTCGACGCCGAAGACCCGCGCGTCCGGGCACAACGCCTTGATCGCGGTGCCGATCCCGGACGCCAGGCCGCCCCCGCTGACCGGGACGAGCACGTTGTCGACCGCCGGTAGGTCCTCCGCGATCTCCAGGCCGATCGTGCCCTGGCCCGCGATGATGTCGGGATGGTCGAACGGCGGCACCAACACGCCGCCCGTTTCTGGAGCACCTCCGCGGCAACCCGCTCGCGCTGGCCCGCCTCGCACAGCACCACTTCGGCGCCATGACCGCGGGTGGCATCCACCTTGACGGTCGGGGTCTCGCGGGGCATGACAATCGTCGCGGGAATTCCGTACACCGCCGCCGCGTAGGCCACGGCCTGACGCGTGGTTTCCGCTCGAGTAGGCGACGACGCCGCGCGTCCGAACCGATTCGTCGAGGTTGCCGATGGCGTTGAACGCTCCGCGGACCTTGAACGCGCCGACGGATTGCAGGTTCTCGGGCTTGATCCACAGCGGCCGGTCCTCGTCGGCCCACAACGCCGGGACCAGCGGTGTGCGCACCACGAATGCGCGAATCCGCGTCGCCGCCGACTGGATGTCATCGATCGTCACCATGTCCACGGCTCCAGTCTTGCGGAGCGCGGCCCGGTAAACGACCATTCGTACCGAGGAGGTGGCCGTGCCCGCCGCGATATTGCCGCCGGTTACTTTCGACGTGCGGTGAAGCTGTTGCTGTCCGCGGCGCCCTCGACCGCGAAGCCGCGGCCGGCGAGCAGTCGGCGGAAGAACTCGGCACTGACCTTGCTCTTCAGCCGCACCCCGTATTCGCGGGAGAACACCCGGTCCTGCGGAAGTACGACCGCAGGTGGACCGTCGGGCGGCGGCGTGAAATCGATCGTGTTGCCGTCGGCGGTCACCGTCGTGTACTGGTACTCCATCAGTGGTTCCCAGCTGTCTCCCCTTCGAACCGATACCGATCCGTCGGGGTGGATCTGAAATTCGTTGCCGCGCTTGAAGAACGGGATCAGATTGAACCAGAGAATAACAAGCCCCGGCAGTATCAGCAGGAACAATGCATAGGCGTGAGTCTTCTCGAGCTCGGCATCGTAGGTCGGGGCGATCAGCTCGACGAACCACCCTTCGACGAATATCGCGATGTCCTTCATGACGTCGCCGAAACTCGCCCGCCCCGTGGACAGGTCGTAGATGGCCGCACCCGCTCCGGCCACACCGCCGACAGTGAGCAACGAGCCGATGATCAGCAGCGCCCAATTGGTCCGGGACACAAAGGCACCCAGCAGGTGCGTCGGCTCCGACAGCTCGACCTTCGGTCCGCCCAAGGGTTTGGCCATACACCAGATGCTGATGCCGATCGCGGCGACGAGCGCCAGCCATTCCAGCGGCGAGAAGTAGACGCTCTGGCTGTTTCACACCGCCAGGCCCAGGAACGTCAGCCACGCCGCCCAGCGCAGGGCCCGCTGCCACCATGTGAGAAGCCGCTCGGCGGTCTCCTCGGGCCGCTGCCGTGCCTCGCGACCATCACCCATGGGGCCGGGCGTCTGCCAGTGGCCACCCGACGTCATGAGCATCGCGCGTTGCTGATCACGCGAAGGATGGTAGCCGCGGAGAGGGTTGCTGAGCGCATCTGCAGCGAACTCCGCGGTGATCCCGACGCGGCCGTCGATATTGTGATGGCGTGACGTCGTTTTCGCTGCCGGTCGTACCGCGTTATGGGGAAGTCGACCAGCAGGGTGTCGTGTTCAATGCGCACTACCTCACCTGGTTCGACGAGGCGTGCACCGGATTCCTCGATCATCTCGGAGTGACCTACCCGGGCCTGATCGACAGTGGGCATGACATTCAGGTCGTGCACAGCGAGATCGATTTCTCGGGACCGGTCCGCTGGCGTGACACCGTCCGAGTCGAGGTCCATTGCGAGAGAATCGGATCCACGAGCTTCGCCCTCGGCTTCAGCCGTCGTCCGCAGTAACCCGAAGACCGACGAGCAGACCGCGGTCAGAGGCCTCAACGTCTATGTGGTGGTCTCCTCCGAGGACTGGGCCAAACGACCGATCCCCGACGTGTTGCGCGAAGCGTTATTCAAGGCTGCGCGTCAAGCCCGTAACGCCGTCGACTGAGAGTTGGCGGCGGTACGGTCAACCCATGGGCCACGATCACGATCATCAGCGAGAGCTTCCGCCGGGAATGGCCGAGCAGCTTGATCTGGCCTATGCGGGATTGGTGTCGTTCGGGCATCGGCCGTTCCTCACCGAGGTGGAACAACTGGAGTCGTGGCGTCCCGACGTGGCCATCGTCGGGGCGCCGTTCGACATAGCGACGACCAACCGGCCCGGCGCCCGGTTCGGTCCGCGCGCCATCCGGGCCACCGCCTACGAACCGGGCACCTATCACCTGGATCTGGGCCTGGAGATCTTCGACTGGCTGGAAGTCGTCGACTTCGGCGACGCGTACTGTCCGCATGGCCAGACGGAGATCTCGCACGCCAACATCCGCGAGCGTGTGCACGCCATCGCGTCCCGCGGCATCGTCCCGGTCATCCTCGGCGGCGATCACTCGATCACCTGGCCGGCCGCGACGGCAGTGGCCGATGTGCACGGCTACGGCAACGTCGGCATCGTGCACTTCGATGCGCACGCCGACACCGCTGACGAGATCGAAGGCAACCTGGCCAGCCACGGCACGCCGATGCGTCGGCTCATCGAGTCCGGCGCGGTGCCCGGCAGCCATTTCGTCCAGGTCGGCCTGCGCGGCTACTGGCCGCCGCAGGACACCTTCGAGTGGATGCAGGAACAGCGCATGACGTGGCACACCATGCAGGAGATCTGGGACCGGGGCTTCAAGGAGGTCATGCGCGACGCGGTCAGCGAGGCGCTGGCCAAGGCCGACAAGCTCTATGTGTCGGTCGACATCGACGTCCTCGACCCGGCCCACGCGCCTGGCACCGGCACGCCCGAGCCGGGCGGCATCACCACTGCGGACCTGCTGCGGCTGGTGCGTCAACTCTGTTACGAGCACGACGTCGCCGGCGTCGACGTGGTCGAGGTGTCCCCCGCCTACGACCACGCCGAGCTCACCGTCAACGCCGCGCATCGCGTCGTGTTCGAAGCGCTCGGCGGCATGGCCGCCCGCCGCCGCGACGCCTCACCTGACCGCACGCCCCCGGGACCGCCGGCGCGGTAACCCGATGGATCTGCTGGACCGGCTGCGACTCGACGTTCCGGTCGCCCAGGCCGGCATGGGCGGTGGGCTCGCCGGTCCGAGCTGGCCACCGCCGTCGCCGCAGCGGGCGGCCTCGGCACGCTCGGGCTTGACACCTGCAGACGCGTTGCGCGATGCGATTCACCACGTACGTGACGGCGCGCCCGACCGCGCCGTCGCGGTAAACCTGCTGATGCCGTTCGTCCGCCGCAGCCATGTCGACATGTGCGTCGATGAACGAATCGACGTTGCGGTCATGGCATTCGGGATCGACCGGGCGATGATCGCGCGGCTGACCGAGGTTGGGGTGTTCGTATTCGTCATGGTCGGCACCGAGCGGCAGGCCGACACGGCGATCGCCATGGGCGCCGACGGACTGATCGCGCAGGGATGCGAGGCCGGCGGCCACATCGCCGGCGACACCGAGGCGCTGACGTTTCTGCCCGCGGCGCGCAGGATCGCGGCGGGCCGCCCGGTTCTGCTGGCCGGCGGCATCGCGAATGCGAACGACACCCGTGCGGCGTTGGCGGCCGGCGCCGACGGTGTGGTCGCGGGCACCCGTTTCCTGCTGACACACGAATCGCGTGCCCATCCCGAATACCAGCGCCGGATCCTGGCCGCCGACAAAACGTTCCGCACCACGCTGTTCGGGCTGGGCTGGCCCGCGCCGCACCGTGTGGTGGCCAACGCCGCGACCCGGCGCTGGTGCCACGACGACGGACGGGCGCGGCTGGCACCGCGAATCGTCAACGCCGGCAGTGGGGCACTGGCGAGACTGCCCGACCGTCGCGGCGTCGTCGGTCATCGAGCCTGCAGCGCCCCGGGTTGCCGGTGTTCTCGCCTGCCGCCCCGACCGTGGGAATGCCCGCCGTCGTCGGTGGACACGCACCGCGCTGTACGCCGGCGAAACGGTGTTGCGCATCACGTCTGTGATCTCGGCTCGGCAGGCTGTTGCTGATCTCGCGCCGGGAGGACAATAGAAGGCATGTCCGGAACCCTGTTCTTCGACGGCCAATGCGGGATGTGCACCCGGTCCCGGAATTTCTTGCTGAAGATGAACCGGACCGGCGATCTGCAGACGGAACCGCTGCAAGGCGCGGGCACGGCGCAGCGCCTCGGCATTCCGTCCGCGACAGCTGCTCGAATCGGTGCGGTGGCTGGATCAATCCGGCGACGTCTACTCCGGCGCCGAGGCGGCCAACGCTGCCGTATCGGCCGCGCTCGGTACTCGGCTGCCGCTGCTGATCTACCGGATACCTGGCATCCGTGCGCTCGAGAACGCGATCTACCGATGGGTCGCCGACCATCGCTACCGCTTCCCCGGCACCACGCCGTACTGCGAATCACATCCGGTCGCCTGCTGAGCAGCTGTGCGCCACGATGTGACGATCAGGCCGGCGCGCCGATGACCTCGACGCGATCGGTGAGATCTATGCCCACTACGTGCAACCGGGTGGCGACGTTCGAGCTGACGCGCCCGATCGGGCCGAGTGGCTGCGCCGTTTCGACCGTCACACGCAGGTTTGCCGTTCCT
This sequence comes from uncultured Actinomycetota bacterium, assembly GCA_963766945.1. Classification (GTDB taxonomy): domain Bacteria; phylum Actinomycetota; class Actinomycetes; order Mycobacteriales; family Mycobacteriaceae; genus Mycobacterium. Next base: position 238,173 of record CAVYCT010000008.1, on the reverse strand, counting down.
GACTGCGACTCTCGACGGTGAGGTCGCCGGCTACGCCTACTGCGCACCGTGGAAGACGCGGCCCGCATACCGCCACACCGTGGAGGACTCGGTGTACCTGGCGCCCCGACGCGGTCGGCCGCGGCATCGGCGGCAGACTGCTCGACACCCTGCTCGGCGACTGCGCTGACGCGGGCATTCGGCAGGTCATCGCCGTCATCGTCGATGCCGACGATGCGGCTTCCCTTGCGCTGCACCGAAATCGGGGGTTCGTCGACGCCGGACGGCTGACGTCCGTCGGGTTCAAGCACGGCCGGTGGCTCGACACCGTGCTGTTGCAGCGCAGCCTGTCCTGAGCTGGCGCCGCTGCCTCAGAGGCCGACCTCTGTCCATGTCGGGCCGTCGGCGCGGTGGTCAGAGGTGATGCGGCACTCTCCGGATAGGCGCATGGTCGCGAAGTCCCTGTCGTCGGGGTTGCGATGGAACTCCGACGTGACGCCGTCCCTGGTGAGCTTCTGACCGAACTGCTCGCCCATCGTCGGTGCCTCCGTCCAGCCGCCTGCGATCATCGCCGAGGCCACATCGCGCAGATATCGAACCGAATTGGCTTGGGGTAGACGAAAGCTCATGTTGAGGACCGCTTGGTACGGCGGATCCTTCTCGTTCGTGCATGACACGAAGGCGTAGCCGCCCGTCGCCTGCTCCAGCCGCGCCACCTCGACGATCTGCTTGGCCGAGTCAACGACTTGAGCGGCGGCCTGATCATCGGTCAATGATGCGGCCGTGGTTTCCGGCGGCGCGGTGGTGTGGTTGATCACGACGAAACCCGCCCCGAGGGCCAACGACATCGCGAGGGCCGCCCACAGCAATGCCATGGGTCGGCGCGAACGCATCCGGCTGCCGAGGTTGTTCATGACCACCGACGCCAATCTACCCCGGCATTTGGCACTTGATACTAGAGTCACTTGTGTCTAGTATCATATGTATGGACGGCGTGATTGTCCAGGCCGCGATGGCCGAGGCGGCGGAGACCGGCAGGCCCGTCGCCGAGTTGTCGCTGGACCGGATCGCCCGCCGGGCCGGCCTCTCCCGCTCGACCGTGTACCGCCGGGTGCGAACCCGTCGGGCACTCGAGGACGCCGTGCGAAAGGCCGGCGGCGACCCGGGCAGCCGGGTGGGGGTCCGCGACCGCGCGATCGCCGCGGCGACCGAGCTGATCGTGGCCGACGGCGTGGCCGCCCTGACCGTGGAGGCGGTCACGCGGCGCGTCGGCTGCGCGGCGACGTCGGTGTATGCGGCGTTCGGTGATCGTGAAGGCCTGCTCGCCGCGGTCTTCGAACGCCATGCACCCCTGCCCTGTCGTCGAGGAGCTACTGACCGCCCACCCCCGGCGGTTCGGGAGCTTCGAGTCCGGGGTCCGCGCCATCTACACCGCCGTGTTCGACACGGTGGCCGACGACACCGCGGTGTTGCAGGCGCTGTTCGCCGAGATCCTGGCCAAGCCGAACGGCATCGCCATGCAGTTCTTCCGCGATCGAATACTCCCCCGCATCACCTCGACGGTCGGTGCGTGGCTCAAGGAGCAGATCGCGGCCGGCCACTGCGCTGATCTGCCTGTGTCGCTGCTCATTCCGCTGTTGATCGCACCGATCAGTGTTCATCTACTCGCCCGCCCCGGCCTCGTCGCGGCGGGTGCGCCCGTCCCCGACCGCGACACCGTGATCGGGGCGATGACGGCCGCGTTCGTTCACGCGGCCGCGGCCACTTCCCACCAACCGACGAGCACATCATGAAATCTGTTGTCATCACCGGATCATCGAGCGGTATCGGACGTGCATGCGCACTTGCCTTGGACCGCAAGGGATTACGCGTGTTTGCGGGCGTGCGCAAGCACGCTGACGGCGAGGCGCTGCGCCAAGTGGCGTCAGCATCGCTGATTCCCGTACGGCTCGAGGTGACCGACTCGACGTCAATCCACGCGATGGCCGAGCAGGTCGCAGACGAGGTCGGCGACGCGGGCCTGCACGGACTCGTCAACAATGCCGGCACCACGCTGCCGGGCCCGATCGAGTACCTGGCGTTGGACGATTTTCGCCATCAGCTCGAGGTCAATCTGGTCGGACAGCTGGCGGTCACCCAAGCGCTGGTGCCGCTGCTGCGCCGCGCCCGCGGCAGGGTCGTCAATGTCACGTCGGCGGCGGGCAAGGCCGGTGTGCCGTTGATGGCGCCGTACGTGGCCGCCAAGCATGGGATGGAAGGTCTGAGCGACGTGATGCGTCTCGAGTTTCGCCGGTTGGGCATCGACGTCGCGGTGATCGAACCCGGCTTCGTCGGCACCGCGATGGGCGGCAAGCTACGGCGGGACACCGACGGCGGCCATCAGCGCACTCCCCGACGAGGGCCGGGACCGATACGGCCACGGCGCTTGGGAAGCTCGCCGACGCGATCAGCACGCATGCCGCCACCGGATCATCACCGGAGGTTGTCGCCGATGCCGTGGTGCATGCGTTGACCAGCGACCGGCCCCACACGCGGTATCCGGCTCGGTAGAGGGGCCAAGCGGATGTTGTTCATGCGGCGGATACTGCCCGACCGCCGATTCGACCGAATCATCCTGCGCGCGGGCGGCCTGGAGGGCTTCTGAGTCAGCGGCCCGCTGGCGCCTACGCCCCGGCGATCCCGCTGATCAATCGGTCGCAGACCGCGTCCATGTCTTCGCGCGCCTGATCACGGTTCGGCGCGCGGGACACGTACAGCGCCGCCTCGTCGAGCGCGCCGAGCAGCACATGCGCCGTCGGACGCAACGGTTGTTCGGGTATGGCGCCCTCGGCCATCGCCTGGGCCAGCATGGCCTCGATCACCCCGAGTCCGTACTTCACGCCGACCTCCCGCCACCGGTCCCACCCGAGCACGGCCGGCGCGTCGATCAGCACGATCTGCTGCACGTCGGGCGCCGAGCAGCCATCCAGGAACATGCGGGCGCCCACCCGCATGGCCTCCAGCGGATCAGGCGGCTGCTGCCTCGCCGACCCGCAGCACGATATCGGCGACCAGATCCCGTTCGACCTCTTCGTATACCGCCGCGAACAGGCCGACCTTGTCGTCGAACTGGTGATAAAGGGCGCCACGCGTCACCCCGGCCGCAGCCACGATCGCCTGGGTCGATACCTCGGCGAAACCCTTGTCGGCGAACAATTTTCGGGCAGCACCGATCAGCAGCGCGCGCGTGGCCGCCGAGCGCTCGGCCTGCGTGCGGCGCGCCGTGCGGCCCGGCCGCTGACGGAGTCGTTGACTTTCATACAGTCTGCACGTAACTTCCATACTAAGTGTTTGTAAGTCTCCCGGAAGGATAGCGAACATGCCGCAAGTGGCGCTGAAACAGGCAACAATCGACTACCGCGTGTTGGGTCCGGAGGATTCGGCGCATCCGCCCGTGTTGTTCGTGCACGGGATCCTCGTCGACAGCCGGCTTTGGGATGCGCGTCGCCGAAGGCCTCGGCCCGGCAGGGGTTCCGCTGCTACCTGCCGAACTGGCCGCTCGGCTCCCACACGATTCCCGTCAACGACGGCGCCGAGCTCTCACCCCACGGAGTCGCGTCGATGATCCGCGACTTCATCGAGGCCGTCGGGCTTTCCGACGTGACTCTGGTCGGCAACGACACCGGCGGCGGGCTGTGCCAGTTGGTCATCGACGCCCATCCCGACCACGTCGGCCGGTTGGTGCTGACCAACTGCGACGCGTTCGACAAGTTCCCGCCGTTCCCGTTCAACCTCGTCTTCGCGCTGCTGCGCGGACCGATTTCGATCAAGGTGCTGTTCGAGCAGATGAGGTTCAAGGCGCTGCGGCACTCCCCGCTCGGCTTCGGACTGCTGGTCCGACCAGACCCGCAACTGACGGCTTCCTGGCTGGAGCCGGCGCGCACCGATGTCCGGATCCGCCGGGACCTGGCCAGGCTGTTGCGGGCTGTCGCCAAAACCGACCTCACCGACGTGGCGACGCGCCTGCCCCGGTTCACCAAGCCGGTGACCATCGTGTGGGGTCAGCGCGACCGCTCGTTCACCCCCGTCGCTGGGCCGGCGGCTGGCGGCGTTGTTCCCCGACTCGACGCTGATCGAGGTTCCGGACGCGAGGACCTTTGTCTCGTTGGACGCACCGAGCGGCCGTGATCGACGCGGTCGCGGCGGTCGAGGCGGATCGCCGCTGACATCCACCCGTCAGGGGTGAGTCGTCGTTGGGCGGGGTACTCCCGACCCGACGACGAGGAGGCGGCGATGAGTGTGCAACCGCAGGCGGACACGATCACGACGCAGGTTCCGTCCCGGCTCGACCGGCTGCCGTGGTCGAGGTTTCACTGGCGGGTGGTCATTGGACTCGGTGGGGTCTGGATACTCGACGGCCTCGAAGTCACGATGGTCGGCAATGTCGCCGAGCGATTGACCGAACCGGGAAGCGGAATCGAGCTGTCGGCCGGACAGATCGGCATCGCCGCGGCCGTGTACATCGCCGGTGCGTGCCTGGGTGCGCTGTTCTTCGGCCGGCTCACCGATCGACTGGGCCGCAAGAAGCTGTTCATGCTGACGCTCGCGGTGTACCTGGCCGCCACCGTCGCAACGGCATTCGCGTTCGCGCCGTGGTATTTCTTCGTCGCCCGCTTCTTCACCGGCGCCGGAATCGGCGGCGAGTACGCCGCGATCAACTCCGCGATCGACGAACTCATCCCTGCGCGTGTGCGTGGACGGGTCGACCTCATCATCAACGGCTCGTACTGGTTTGGTGCCGCGGGCGGCGCGGCCGGCGCACTCCTGCTGCTGAACACGTCGATCTTCCCCCAGGACCTCGGCTGGCGGCTGGCGTTCGGGATCGGCGCGGTGTTCGGGCTGGCGGTGTTGTTGGTACGCCGCAACGTTCCGGAGAGCCCTCGGTGGTTGTTCATCCACGGCCGCGAGGAGGAGGCCGAGCGGATCGTCCGCGAGATCGAGCAGGAGGTGGAACGCGAAACCGGGCAGACCCTCCCCGAGCCGCAGGGAGAGCTGAAAATCCGTCAGCGCAAGGCGATCTCGTTCGTCGAAATCGCCCGTGTCGCGTTCACGCGCTACCCGAAGCGCGCGATCCTCGGGCTGGCGTTGTTCGTCGGACAGGCGTTTCTATACAACGCGTTCACCTTCAACCTCGGCACGCTGCTGGGCACGTTCTACGGCGTCGCATCGGGGACCGTGCCGTTGTTCTTCATCGTGTGGGCGCTGAGCAACTTCGCCGGTCCGCTGCTGCTCGGGCGACTGTTCGACACCGTCGGCCGAAAAGCGATGATCTCCCTTGCATATCTGGGCTCGGCGGGCGGTGGCGGTCGGTCTCGCCGCGCTCTTCTTCGGCGAGATCGGCGGCGTCGGGGCCTTCATCGCCGTGCTGTCCGTCTGCTTCTTCCTGGCGTCCGCGGGAGCCAGCGCCGCGTACCTGACGGTCAGTGAGATCTTTCCGATGGAGACGCGGGCAATGGCCATCGCGTTCTTCTACGCAGTCGGAACGGCGATCGGTGGCATCACCGGTCCACTGCTGTTCGGGCAGCTCATCGACACCGGCGACCGTGGCCTGGTGGCGATGGCGTTCCTCATCGGCGCCGCGGCGATGGCCATCGGCGGCGTGGCGGAACTCCTGTTCGGTGTCAAGGCCGAGGGAGCGAATCTCGAGGACCTCGCACCACCGCTGAGCACCGCAGACGAGCGCTCGTGAGCCTGGCATGCCGAGTGTTCGGTCATCAACCGGCTTTTCGCGACGAGGGTCGCACCATGCGGTGGGCTTGTCACCGGTGTGGTCAGGCAGCCGGCGCCAAGGAATACCCAACCGCTGACGAAGCGCGTCGCTATGCCGACGCATTCAACAAGCGCGACGCCGATGATCTCGGCAAGCGAGCACCGCTGATTGGCCTGCTGCCCCTGCGTCTTTGGCGGCGGTGGCGACGGCCTAGCTCTTGACGAGCGTGAACTGGCAGACGTCGGTGTAGCCCTCGCGGAAGAGATCGGCGCATCCGGTCAGGTACTTCATGTACCGGTCGTAGACCTCTTCGGACTGAATGGCGATGGCCTCGTCCTTGCGGGCCGAAAGCTTCTCCGCCCAGATGTCCAGCGTGCGGGCGTAGTGCAGGCGCAGCCGCTGGGCGCGCTCCAACTCGAAGCCGGCGTTGGCCGCATGCTCCTCGACTTGCGTCGGCTTGGGCAGGTCGCCGCCGGGGAAGATCTCGTCCATGATGAACTTCGAGAATCGGACGATCCTCATGGTCAGCTTCAGGCCCTTGTCCACGAACTCCTCGTCGGTGGGCTTGATGATGGTGTGCAGCATCATCACCCCGTCGCGGGGCAGCACCGCATACGCCTTCTTGAAGAAGTCGTCGTAGCGCTGGCGCCCGAAGTGCTCGAAGGCGCCGATCGACACGATGCGGTCGACCGGTTCGTCGAACTGCTCCCAGCCCTCCAGCAGCACGCGCTTGCTGCGCGGGCTCGACGATTCGGCGAACACCTTCTCGACGTGGGCCTTCTGGTTCTCGCTCAGCGTGAGGCCGATGACGTTGACGTCGTATTTCTCCAGCGCGCGGTTCAACGTCGCGCCCCAGCCGCAGCCGATGTCGAGCAGGGTCATGCCGGGCTGAAGCCCCAGCTTGCCGAGGGACAGATCGATCTTGGCGATCTGTGCCTCTTCCAGCGTCATGTCGTCGCGCTCGAAATACGCGCAGCTGTAGGTCTGCGTCGGATCCAGGAAGAGCCGGAAGAATTCATCGGACAGGTCGTAGTGCGCCTGCACGTCCTCGAAGTGCGGCTTCAGGTTCGAGGTGTCGCTGGTCGTTTCTGGCAAGTTGGAGCCTCTGACGTTTTCGGTTGGGTCGGTTGCGAAGGCTCCGCGCCGATGCGGACACCTGTCCCGTCGTTAGCGCAGTTTACGCACAGTACCCGTGATTAAAGGTATGACTGCGCCATTGTCGGCAGATCATCCACATGCGGCAGGTCGTTGACCCCGTCAGATAAATACTTGACGATGTCAACTATGTCCCCGTCGTCGACGACGTCCGCGGATTCAATCGCTTCTACACCCGTGTGCTCGGCTTGTTGGGCCCCGGCTCGCCGGGTCATCGTTCGGGCTCACCGAGGCGCGGGTGCTGTTCGAGCTGGCGCACAGCGACGATGTCGCCGTGTCCGACCTCCGGCGCGATCTCGATCTCGACGCCGGATATCTCAGCCGCATCCTGTCCGGCGTTCACCACCTCCGGACTCGTGGTCCGCGAGCAGTCCAACGGCGACGGACGCCGTCAGGTCGTCCGGCTGACCCCGAACGGCCGACGGGCCTTCGCGGAACTCGACCGGCTGCAGGCCGATGCGATCGACACCTTGCTGGCCCCGCTGGACCACGGCAACAACGTGAACTCGTCACCGCGATGGGGCGGATTCGTCGCGTGCTCGGCAGCGGAGCCGAGCAGCCGTCCACGCGGACGAGCGTTCTCCTGCGGCCACCCGAGCCGGGCGACCTCGGTTGGGTTGTCGAGCGGCACGGCGCCCGCTATGCCGCCGAATACGGCTGGGACGCGACATTCGAGACCCTGGTGGCGCGCATCGTCGCCGACTTCGCCGAACGCCGCGACACCGGGCGCGAGGCGGCCTGGATCGCCGAGATGGACGGCGAACGCGTCGGCTGCGTGTTCTGCACTGCCGCCGACGAGGCCGAGACCGCGCAGTTGCGCCTGTTGCTCGTTGAGCCGTCCGCGCGCGGCCTCGGTGTCGGCACCCGGCTCGTCGACGAGTGCCTGCGCTTCGCCAGGTCGGCTATACGCGAATCACGTTGTGGACCAACGATGTACTACTGCCGCACGCCAATCTACGAGCGCACGGTTCCGCGACCGCGCGAGCCCACCACAGCTTCGGGCACGACCTCGTCGGCGAGTACTGGTCTCGAGACCTGTGACCGGTCACGCTGCGGCGCCGCCCAGGACCCGCTGGATGTCGGGCTTCATCGCCTGCAGCTGGCCGCCCCAATAGCCCCAGCTGTGCGTGCCGTTGGGCGGGAAGTTGAATACGCCGTTGCGGCCGCCCGCGGCCTGGTAGTCGGCCTGGAACTGCTTGTTCGTGCGGATCGTCAGACCCTCGAGGAACTGGGCGGGGATCTGCGCGTTGCCCAATCCCCCATCCAGATCGGTGGGATTGCCGTTGCCGCTGTAGACCCAGATGCGGGTCCCGTTGGCGACCAGCCGGCCGATCTGCAGAGTGGGATCGTTGCGTTTCCAGGCGCCGCCGCCGTAGGCCCCCCACATGTCGAGAGCGTTGAACCCGCCCGCGTCGGCCATCGCGATGCCGACGAGTACAGGCCAGAATCCGGCCGACAGGTTGAGGAAGCCGGACAGCGCGCCGGCGTAGACGAACTGGCCGGGATGGTAGGCCGCCAGAATCAGTGCAGCGCTGCCCGACATCGACAGACCGACCACCGCGTTGCCGCTCGGGCTCACACCCTTGTTGGCGGCAAGCCACGCCGGCAGCTCCGACGTCAGGAAGGTCTCCCACTTGTAGGTCTGGGTGGTGCCATTGCCGACCGCGGGCCGATACCAGTCGGTGTAGAAGCTGGACATGCCGCCCACCGGCATGACCACCGACACACCCGAGCCGTCGAACAAACCGAACGCCCCGGTTTCGATGTCCCAGCCGTTGCGGTCGTCGCGGGCCCGCAGGCCGTCGAGCAGGTAGACCGCCTTGGGCCCACCGCCCTGAAACTGGACGGTGATGTCGCGACCCATCGACGGCGAGGGAACGCTGAGAACTTCAACCGCTGCCGCAGCGGTCGGTGTATTGCCGACCAATCCGATGAGGCCGGGCAGCAAAGCCGCGGTGAGTACGGCCGCCGACATCCGGCGGATCCATTTCCTGATTGCCTGGTGAAACATATTCATGTCCTATTTCCGGTTATCCCGACAACCGGTTGATCGCAGGCGACGACGGGCGGTTACAAGAGTCGGCTAGAAAAGCTGATCGCTCCCCCGCGACGTCGTACTCGGCGACCGACGCGGACACGATCGCCGCGCCCTGCTCGTCGCCGGCGCCGTCCCCGCGGAACGCCTCGACCGCGGCCTGCGAGTCCCAGCGCTCCAGGATGTTGATCCGCCCCGGGTCGACGAGGTCGGCCGATATCGCGAAGTCCCGGCAGCCCGCCGCGCCGCGGGCGGCTCGGACCACGTCGACACATCCCGACAGGTACTCGTCGCGCTGCGCGGGGTCGACGTTGAGATGGCCGGCCACAATGACCACAGAGGTCCTCCTTTGCGTCGAATGAGACGGTCTGCAGTAAGACTGCCGTTGCGGACCGAACTCATCGTATCCGAGTTCGCCTCGCCGGAGTAAGCATGTAGGCATGAATCTGGGAGATGCCGGCGCACTGCTGGACACACTCGAGACCAACGCCTCACGCGTTTACGGGCAGCCGTTCCAAACCGCCGACGGGACAACGGTCATTCCCGTTGTCACAGGCGTGGCGGGGCGCTCGGCGTCTTCGTCGTCAAGGACGGCAATTCGAAGTGGGAACCTGCCGTCGACGGCACCCGTGTCGCCACTGATGGGCATCCTCGTCGGGCTTGTTGCGGCTGCGCTCGCCGGAGTGGCTATGGTGCGTCGCCCGCCGTGGCCCGATCTGCACGGCGACGTATCGAAGCGCCTCTGACTCTCGTCCGCCACGCGACGAGCAAGCGCCACCAGGGCGAACAGCGCCAGCGCGGCGAGCCACGGCCACGCTCCGTGCTGATGAACCCAACCCGCGATGGCGCCCTGCAGACGGCCCGCGGCCGCGATCACCGGGTCGTCGGGGTTGCCGTTGGCAGAGAACAGCCGAACCTCGTAGAGGCCGTAGTAGCCCACGTACACGCCGACCACGCACCAGCAGCGCGCCGCTGATTCTGTTGACGTACGGCACAATTCGGCGAATTCGGTCGGCGACGGCAGAACTCGTCAACGCGGCCGCGACCGCCAGGGCGCCGACCACCAGCGTGAATCCGGCGACGTAGGCGATATAGACCAGGGCCCCTGCGACGACCGAGCCGCCACGGAAGGCGGTGCCCGTGACCGCCAGGAACGGGCCGATCGTGCACGACAACGATGCGATGGCGTAGCTGAGCCCGTACCCGAACATCGAGCCCAGTCGCGCGTTCGGCGCCCACCGCGCGTGCGGCATCCGCGTCAGCGCGCCCAGGTCGCGCCCGATCAGCAGCCAGATGCCAACGGCGACAAGGACGATGCCGATCACAACCGTCACGTACGGCAGATAACGCTGCACGGTCGAGGCCGCCGCAACCGTCAGCAGTCCGAACGTGCCGAACACCGCGATGAAGCCGAGCGCCATCGCGGCGGTCGCGGCCACAGCTCGCCCGACCGCGATCTTCGCGTCGCCCGTTCGCCATCGCCGTCGCCCTGCACCACCAGGGCCAGGTACGCGGGCAGCATGGCGAACCCGCACGGGTTGAGCGCAGCGACCAAACCAGCGGCGAACGCCAGACCGACCAGCTCACCGTTCACGTGCGGCGACGCCTACGCGAGCGCGGCTACCCGATCCGACAGCTCCTGCTGGGGCATCGCCGAGGTCGGGTTGTTCACGAACGTCGATGAACCATCGGCGCGGTAGAAGACGTACGCCGGCTGCCACGGCACGTTGTATCGCGCCCAGATGGAGCCGTCGGCGTCGTTGAGATTGGTGAAGTTGAGGTTGTACTTCGACACGAAATCCTGCATGGCCCCGACGTCCGAGCGCGCCGCCACGCCGACGAACGTCACCCCCGGATTGGCGGCGGCGACCTGGCTCACGCTGGGCGCCTCGGCGTTGCAGAACGGGCACCACGGCGTCCAGAACCACAGCACCGCCGGCTTGCCCTCCAGGCTCGAACCGGAGAACGGCGCGCCCGACAGCGTCGTCCCGGTGAACTGCAACCGGTCGTCGGCGACCGCGGCGGGCGGACTGACGAGGGCCAGCGCCAGCACGGCGGTCACCATGGCCACCAGCAGGGCCCGGCACGTCGGTAGGAATCGAAGTGTCATTGCGAATCTCCTTCGTTCAAGCTGCAGCGCTGAGTGGCCGAGGCCACACACTTTTAAACACGGTGGCACGACCGTTCTAGTTCACCTGGGGAAAGGCTGAGATGTCACTGGAAACCGGGCTGGCCAAGGTGTTCGGGCTGGACGGCGAGGACGCGTGGCGACGGCACGCCAACCCGTGGAGCGTCTACACCCGGATCCCGATCCCGCTGCTGCTTGTCGCGGCGATCTGGAGCCGGGCCTGGATCGGCTGGTGGTCGCTGGTGCCGATCGGCGCTGGTGCTCCTGTGGACGGTGGTCAACCCGCGGGTGTTCCCTGCCCCCGCGGTCGCTGGACCACTGGGCGTCGCACGCGGTGCTCGGCGAGACGGTGTGGGCGCGAGCGATCGAAGACAGCGGTCCCGAAGCGCCATCGTGTTGCGCCGCTGGTTCTCAGTGCCGATCAGCGCGGCCGGGCTGCCCTTCCTGGTGTGGGGGCTCGTCGTCCTCGACCCGTGGATGACCGCATTCGGGCTCGCGGTCCAGATGGCGGGCAAGCTGTGGTTCCTCGACCGGATGGCGCTGCTGTACGACGAGGTCAGTTCTGCCGCGGAACCAGTTCCGCCACAAACCGATCGATGAAATCCTCGATGCGCGCCTGCCGGGCCGGCCGGATGACGAACTTCGTCAATCCCGCGTCGACGTAGGCGTCGAGCTGGTCGTGCAGCTGCGACCAGCTGTCCGCGATCAGCTCCGCCGGATCCAGGTCCGGTCTGCGCCGCCGGACCGCGGCGGCCAACTCGTCCGGCAGTTCACCGTCGCTGACGGCCAGGTTGATGCCGAAATGGTCGGGTTCGATCTCGCGGCCGCATCCGCGGCGGCGCGCTGGATCTGTTCGCGGCCCGCCGCGCCTCGCCGGGAGTGAGGAAGCTGCCGAGCCAGCCGTCGCCGAGCTGGCCGATGCGGCGGAACGCGGCGGGCGCCGATCCGCCGAGCCAGATGTCCAGCGGCTTGGCCGGCCGCGGTTGCGACCGCCACCGAACTCACCGTGAAGTAGTCACCGGCGAACTCGACATCGTCCTGTTCCAGCACGGACCGCAGCAACTGCAGCGACTCGTCGAAGACCGCCGCGCGCTCGCCGTCGGGCACCACGAAGATCTCGCGCTCCGCCGGAATCGCCGACCGCAGACCGAAAACCGGCAGCACCCGCTTGGGTGCCAGACCCGCCAGTGAGGCCAGCTGCTTGGCCACCAGCACCGGATGGCGACCGGGAAGCACCGCGACCGACGTGCCGACCTTCAGGTTGTCGGTGCGGGCCAGCGCGTAGGCCATCCCGACGAACGGATCCACCGCCTTGCTGTAGACGAGTTCGGAGAACCACAGCGAATCAACGCCGGTCGCTTCCAGATGGTCGACGATGGCCGCAAGTTGGTCCGGGCCGGTGTCGGCGCCCAACCCGACGCCGAAGCGAATCTTCACGAGCGCCTCCTGAACCCCGCCGCCCATGCTACGGAAACGCATGCCGGCGCCGCCGTGGCGAATAAGGTGTCACCCGATGAGTAGGCGAACACAGGATAGGAAGGCGTGGTCATGGACGGATCGGTGACGGTGTCCATGGCGGCACCCGCGGACAAGATCTGGAACCTCATCGCCGATGTGCGCAACACCGGCCGGTTCTCACCCGAAGTGATGGAGGCGGAGTGGCTCGGCGGTGCCACCGGCCCGGCGCTGGGCAATCGCTTCCGCGGTCACGTCAAGCGCAACGAGATCGGGCCGATGTACTGGACGACATGCGAGGTGACGGCATGCGAACCCGGCACGTGAATTCGGTTTCGCCGTGCTGATGGGCGACAAGGCGGTCAACAACTGGCATTACCGGCTGACGCCGGCTGACGGCGGCACCGACGTCACCGAGTCGTTCCGGCTCGACGACTCGTTCGCGATGAAGTTGTTCTCGATGTTCGGAGGCCAACTGCGCCAGCGCCGCAACGTCCGCGACATGCGCAAGACGCTGGAGCGGATCAAGGCCGTCGTCGAGGGCGAGGCCTAGAGCAACCGCAGGCGGCGGATGCGGTCGGCGATCACCCGCCGAGACACGTCGGCATCGCCGTGCCAGCGCCTCGAACGCATGCGGGCAACCCGGGTACACGTGCAGCTCGGTGGGAACGCCGGCGTCGGCGAGCCGCCGCGCGTAGGTGATGTCCTCGTCGCGGAAGATGTCGAGATCGCCGACGTCGATGTAGGTGTCGGGCAGTCCGGCCAGGTCGTCGGCGCGGGCGGGCGCCGCGTACGGCGAAACCGCATCGGTGCCCGCGCCCTCGCCCAGCAGCGCGCCCCACCCGGTGACGTTGTCGTCGTAGGTCCAGGTCAGAAATGGCAGCAGCTGCGGATCCGGCGTCGCAGGCCGGTCGTCGAGCATCGGATAGATCAGCAGCTGCTGCGCCACGGCCGGACCGCCGCGGTCGCGCGCCAGCAGGCACACCCCCGCCGCCAGGCCGCCGCCCGCGCTGTCGCCCATCACCGCGATGCGGGCCGGATCGACACCGAGCTCGCCGGCATTCTCGGCAAGCCAGACGAGCGCGGCATAACAGTCCTCGACGGGAGTGGGATGCGGGTGCTCGGGCGCGACGCGGTAGTCGACGACCAGCATCGGCACCCCGGAGGTCGCGACGTAGTCGCGCACCGCGGTGTCGTACAGCGCGCCGATGTGCTCGAGGCCGAAGATCATGCCGCCGCCGTGCAGGAACAGTGCCGCGCTGCCGGGCCCTCGGCCGCGACGGCTGGTACCAGGTGAGGTCCACCGAGGCGCCGTCCGCCGCGGTCAGTGTGTGCCGCTGCGTGTCCACGCCTGCAATCGGGGCTCGACTGGCGGAAACGACGTCGAACATCCGGTGCCCGTTTGCCCGGCGCGCCTTGACATCGCCGACCGGCGCAGGCTCGACATCGCCGAGCGAGGCGAACAAGGGCGCCATCTCCGCTAACACCTGCTCGTCGATACCGAGTGCCATGGCTGGGACAGTAACGTGGACGCACGTGATCACGACGGAAACCGAGACAATTCCCGATCGTCACATTGCACCATTCGCTGCAGGCATCGTGCTGCCGATTGCTGGCCTCGTCGCCGTTCTACACTGCGCTGCAAGCGGTTTCGGGGGCGGCTACTGGTTCGACGAGGTCTACATGCTGGCCATCGGCCGCTATCACCTCGACTGGGGTTCTGCCGATCAGCCCCCGCTCGCCCCGGCGCTGGCCGCGGTGATGGACGCGATCGCACCCGGTTCGCTGTCGCATTGCGCCTGCCCGCCGTGCTCGCCACAGCGGGCGCCGTCGTGGTTGCGGGTCTGATCGCCCGTGAACTCGGATGTGACCGGCGCGCACAGGGTTTCACCGCGGCGGCGCAAGCCACCGTCTGTGGACCACGCTTGCGGGACACTGGCTGACCCCCTACACGCTCGAACCCGTGCAATGGTTGTTGCTGATCTGGCTGCTGGTCCGCTGGGTGCGGTTGCGCGACGACCGTCTGCTGCTGGCATCGGCGTCGTCGCCGGGATCGCTGCTATGACCAAGTTCCAGGTCCTGCTGCTGTGCGTCGTGTTGCTGGCTCGCGGTAGCGGCGGTGGGCCCGCGCGACCTGTTGCGAAGGCCGCTGTTGTGGGCCGGCGCAGGCATTGCGGCGCTGCTCGCCGCCCCGACGCTGGTGTGGCAGTACACGCACGGCTGGCCACAGCTGCAGATGGCGCCGGTGGTCGCGGGTGAGGCCGAGGCGCTGTATGGCGGCAGAGCCGGCATCGCGGTCCAGCTGATCGCTGTTCGCCGGGGTGTGCAGGCGTGATGCTCGTGCTGTTCGGGCTTTGGCGGCTCTTTCGCGATCCCGAGATGCGGGAGCTACCGCTTCATCGGCGTCACGTTCGTGGTGCTCTACGTGTTGTTCGTCGCCACCGCCGGCCGGCCGTACTACTTGGCCGGGCTGTATGCGCCGCTCGCTGCGGCTGGCGCTCTTGGGCATGCAGCGGCGCCGCGAGGCGGGGCCGAGTCGCAGCACGGTGGCTGGTTTGGCCGACCGTCGCGGCGAGTGTGGCGCTGGCCGTCGGGACGTTGGTGCTTTCGGTGTCGCTCGTCCGCACCGACGTCGGTCGAGCGCATCGCAGCGCGCACTGCTGATGCGTACCGGGCCCTGCCCGCCGGAGCAGCGCGAGCGCACCGCGTGATCGGCCAGTCCTACATCGTCGCGGCGTACATCGACGGCTACGCGTCGCAGTATCAGTTGCCCGAGGCATACAGCACCAACCGAAGCTACGGCTACTTCCCGCCGCCGCCCGACGATCGCGACACCGCTCTGTTCATCGGGCGCGATCCGGACGACTTGCGGCCGTACTTCGCGGACGTGCGTGAGATCGGCGACGTCGGCGATGACATGCATGCGTATTTGCTGACCGGACGACAACAATCGTGGGAGCCGGATCTGGTCGCAGTCGCGCACGCTGACGGTCTCCTGAATCGGGCCTGCGGCGGCGCAGGATTTGGTAGAACAGGTTCTAGTTTTCACCAGCGAACGAAGGAGTCTTCGATGGGTCAGTGTCTCACGTGAGGAGATCGAGGAGACGTTCCAGCATCGATACCAGGAGCCTGGTGGTCGAGATCGGAAAGTCGTGGGAATGGGCCCGTTATGGCGAGCTGTTCACGGAGGACGCGAACTACACCGAGCACCTCTAGGCAACATGGCGGGCCGCGAGCAGATCAGCGAGTGGATCGTCTCGACGATGAACACCTTCCCCGGCAGCGAGATGCCGTTCTACCCGGTGACGTGGTACTCGATCGACGTCGAGAAGGGCTGGGTGTTCAGCAAGATCATGAACCGCATGAAGGATCCCGGCGACGGCAGCATCCACGAGGCGCCGTGTATCACCATCCTGCGAGTACGGGGGCGACGATCAATGGAGCAATGAAGAAGACGCCTACAACCCGATGAACTTCATGCCGATGATCCAGGAGTACATCCAGCGCAGCCACGAACTCGGCACCATCTCCGACGACGCCAAGCAGTTCGCCAAGAACATGAATTGGGAACTGGCCTAACGGAATCCAGTCGAGCAGAAGGAGTATTCCGATGGTGTCTTCCACGAATAGATGGTCACGCGAGGAACTCGAAGAGGCGTGGGCTCGCTATCAGGAGAAGGTGGTCGAGGTCGGCAAGACGTGGGACTGGGCCAGCTACGCCGACGTTTCACCGAGGATGCGACCTACCATCGAGCACGCTCTGGGCAATATGACCGGCCGCGACGCGATCCGCGAGTGGATCGTTTCGACAGATGAACATCTTTCCCGGCAGCGAGATGCCGTCTATCCGGTGCACGTGGTACTCGATCGACGTCGAGAAGGGCTGGGTCATCTTCAAGAACGTGAACACCATGAAGGATCCCGGCGACGGCAGCGTCCACGGGGCAGCGGTCATCACGGTTCTGCACTACGCCGGTGACGGCAAGTGGAGCTACGAAGAGGACGCCTACAACCCGATGAACTTCCTGATGATGATTCAGGCGTACATCCAGCGCAGCCATGAACTGGGCACCATCTCCGACGACGCGCGGGTGTTCGCCAAGAACATGAACTGGGAACTGAGCTAACGGATTACGAAGTCGTCGGGATCGGGCTCGCGGGTCCACGTCCAGTAGTCGACGAGGCGCCACGGGCTCAGCGTGTGCACCTCGCCGAAGCTGTTCTTGAAATACGAGTGCTTGATCGTGGGCTGTGACCACACCATCGTGCGCATCTCGGCCTGGCTGCGTTCGTGCCAGTCCGTCGTCTTCTCTGACGGTCGGTTCCATCGTCGTGTGTCCGCCGGCGATGAGCAGTTCCAGACATTGTGTGATGTAACGCATCTGGCACTCGGACTGGAAGATCAGGCTGCCGCCGCTGGCCAGCCAGGTGCCGGGGCCGTTCATGCAGAAGAAGTTCGGGTAATCGGGAATCGTGATGCCGAGATAGGCCGCACGGCCGCTCACCCCAGCGCTCGCTGAGGACCTCCCCGTCTCGGCCGCGAATGGTCATGGGCCACAACAGCTTGGTGTGCTGGAATCCGGTGGCGTACACGATCACGTCGGCGGGATATCGTGTGCCGTCCTCGGCGACGACGGCATCCGGCTTCGATGTGGTCGATGCCGGTCCGGACCAGTTCGACGTTGTCGCGCGTCAGCGTCTTCAGCCAGCTGCCGTTGTCCTGCAGCGTGCGCTTGCCGGTCGCCGGATAGTCCGGCACCACCTTCGCCTGCAGGTCGGGATCATCGCCGACCTGACTGAGGATCCAGTCGGTGAACATGATCCGGGTGACTTCGCTGATCTCGTTGATCGCCTTCTGCTGATCCGGATAGTCCGGGTCGACGCGCGCCACGTCGAGCCCCTTGTCGCACCACGGCCAGAACAGCAGGAAGCGGTACCAGCGGCCGTAGAACGGCAGATGCCGCAGCGCCCACTGCACACCGGGGCCGACCTTGTCGTGGTAGCCCGGATTGGGGAACATCCACTGCGCGGTGCGTTGAAACACGGTGAGGTGCTCGACATCCGGCGCGATCGTCGGCGCGATCTGAAAGCCGCTGGCGCCCGCGCCGATCATGGCGACCCGCTTGCCGGAAGGTCGACGGAGTGATCCCACGCGCTGGAGTGGAATGTCGGTCCCGCGAAGTCCTGCTGGCCCTCGATCGTCGGTGTGTGGGCCCGGTCGAGCTGTCCCACCGCGGTGATCACCGCACGCGCCGACAGTTCCGTCGTCGTCCCGCTGCGGTCGCGGACGCGAACCGTCCAGGTGGCGGTCGCGTCGTCCCATGACGCCTCGGTGACCTCGGTTTCCCACAGCACATGGCGGCGGATGTCGTGCTTGTCCATCACGCGCTCGAAATACGCTTGCAGTTCGGGCTGTTCGGCGAAGAAGTGCGTCCACTGATCGGTCGGCTCGAAGCTGTAGCAGTAGAAGTGGTTGGGCACGTCGACCCGCGCGCCGGGGTAGGTGTTCTGGTACCAGGTGCCGCCGACGCCCGCGTTCTTCTCGACGATGGTGAACGGGATGCCGGCCTCCTTCAGCCGGATCCCCGCCAGCAGTCCCGACTCACCGCATCCGATGACGACGACCGGGAAGTCGTCGGCTTCACCCGCCGACGGGACGAGCCTGGCGTCGCGGCCGTCGAGCTCCATCTCCTCGAGCAGCATCGGCACGTACTCGTCGGGCACCGGCTCGCACACCAGCCACTGCATCATCTCGCGCAGCAGCTCGGCGCTGATCGGCTCGGGCTCCGGGCAGCCGCGGTCGCGGTAGTCGGCGATCACCTCCAGCGCGATCTTGCGGACCGCGGCCTTGTCCTCCTCGGACATGTAGCCCTGCACCTCGTTGAGGAACAGCCCCGCCGGCTTCAGCTCGCCGCGGATCAACTCGGGGTCGCCCGACATGTGCACCAGCGACAGCATCAGCGTGGGAATGCTGACGTCCAGCAACGCCTCGGCGATCTCGTCGTCGGTCGTCGTAAAGGGTTGTCCGGCATGTGGGTTACGCACCCATCGGTGCTACCACGCCGGATCGCGAATTGGAACATGTTTCAGAAATCCGTGACGGCGGGCTCGGCGGAACCTACGCTCGGAGGCGTGGGTATCGCGACGCGCGTGAACGGCACCGCTCCCCCGGATGTGCCGCTGTCCGACATCGACCTCGGGGCCTGGAAGTTCTGGGTCCTCGACGACGACCTGCGCGACGGCGCGTTCACCACGCTGCGCCGCGAGGCGCCGATCTCGTTTCATCCGCCGCTGGAGACGCCGGGTGTGGAGGCTGGTCCCGGCCACTGGGCGGTGACCAACTTCGAGGACGTCCACTACGCCAGCCGCCATCCGCACATCTTCAGCTCGAGCCCGAGCATCACGATCAACGACGCGAACCCCGAGGTCTCGGAGTACTTCGGGTCGATGATCGTCATGGACGATCCGCGAGCATCTGCGGCTGCGCAACATCGTCAGCAGGGCGTTCACCCCGCAGCGTCGTCGCCCGCACGGAGGCAGTCCGTCCGGGACCGGGCACGCCGCCTCGTCGAGAAGATGATCGCCGACACATCCCGACGGCAAGGGTGAGGTGGTCGCGGAGCTGGCCGGCCCGCTGCCGCTGCAGGTGATCTGCGACATGATGGGCATCCCCGAGGACGACCACCAGCAGATCTTCCACTGGACCAACGTGATCCTCGGGTTCGGGGACAAGGACATCGCCCAGGACTACGAGGAGTTCGTCAAGGTCGCGATGGACATCGGCGCGTACGCCACCGCGCACGCCGAGGACCGCCGAGTCAACCCGCAGGAGGACCTGACGACCGCGCTGGTGCAGGCCGAGGTCGACGGTGAGCGGCTGACGTCGGCCGAGATCGCGTCGTTCTTCATCCTGCTGGTGGTCGCGGGCAACGAGACCACCCGCAACGCGATCAGCCACGGTGTCCTGGCGCTCACCCGGTATCCCGACGAGCGCGCGAAATGGTGGGCCGACTACGAGACGCTCGCACCGACCGCGGTCGAGGAGATCGTGCGGTGGGCGTCGCCGGTCATCTACATGCGGCGCACGCTGACCGAGGACTGCGAGCTGAGCGGCACCACGATGGCAGGCCGGCGACAAGGCCACCCTGTGGTACTGCTCGGCCAACCGCGACGAGGACAAGTTCGCCGATCCGTTCACCTTCGACGTCGGCCGCAACCCCAACCCGCACGCCGGCTTCGGCGGCGGCGGCGCGCACTTCTGCCTTGGCGCCAACCTCGCCCGCCGCGAGATCAGCGTCGTCTTCGAGGAGCTGCACCGCCAGATACCCGACATCGCGGCGACCGAGGAGCCGTCGCCGGCTGCTGTCGCCGTTCATCCACGGCATCAAGCGACTGCCGGTGTCCTGGACACCGCCGACCTGATCCGTTCGCGGGTCTAACGCGCTCCCGCCAAGTTGGCGAGTGCCGCGATCGGGGTGTCGTCGAGGTGTTGGCACAGCTCGAGGGCGTTCTCGAAAACCTGATGAGCACCGGCGGTTTCGAGCTCGCAGCTCGAGACTCCCCCGCTCAGCACTGCGATGGTCAGCACGTCGGCGCGCTGGCATGCCTCGACGTCCCATACCGCATCGCCGACGAAGACGGCGTGTGCGGCTTCGACTCCGACGCGGTCGAGCGCGACCTTGATGATGTCCGAATCGGGCTTGGCGGTGTCGACGTCCTTCGACGACGTCATGGCCGAGACCAGATGATCGCTGTCGAGTACCTCGCGCAGAATGGTGAGTTCGTCCTCAGGCGCCGAGGTCGCCAGTACGACGTGCAGCCCCAGCTTGTCGACGGCCTCGAGCAGTTCGCGTGCGCCGGGTAGCGTGCGCAACAGCGGCGTCATCTCTTTGTAGTAGCGGGAATTGAGATCCTTTGCCCGCGAACGGGTGTCGTCGCTGGCGTCGCCGGCGAGTGTCTTGAGCAGCGTGTCACCGTCCATACCGATCGAGCGGTGGATGCGCCAAGCCTCGACGGCCACTCCGACTTCGCTGAAGGCCCGAGACCACGCCTGGACGTGCAGATAGTTGGAGTCGACGAGGGTGCCGTCGATATCGAACAGCACCGCCGCCGACTGCACGCTGGAATCAGGAATCACGAACGCTGTTGCTCCGGTGAGCGCCGCTGCTCGGTTCCGTTCTCGCCGTTCGCGCGGAGATCGTCAGCCTTGCCGGGCGCCGGGTCGGCCGTGCTGGACTTGGGATCCAGGGCGTCCGCGCGCTCCCGCTGAGCATCCAACTCGTCGCGCGAGGTGGTGACGGCCTCGCGATGGGTATCCGCGGTGTTCTGCAACCGGGCGGCCTCGGCGGCCTTGGCCTCGGCCTCGGCCTGTGCGGCCCTCGCCTTGGCTTCCGTCTCGGCGGCCACTGCCTCGCGCCTGTCCACGTGCCGCGACTTCTCGGAAACCTCGGCGCGCAGATTCTCGGCTTCGGCATGGCGGCGCTTGTTACGCGCACTCCGAGCGGCAAAGGCGATAGCAGCGATGGCGACGATCGCCACGATGGCGACGATCACCCAGACCATGACGTTGTTGTCCATGTCGGCCCCTTCGTTGGTCGGCCTCGGGTCACGACGATTGACGAACCCGCTAATTCTGCGGATGCCCCGCCGGGGGCGCCCTTAAACCGGAGAGGCCGCGCCAACGAAGACGCCAGGGTCGTGCGCGCCGCTACTTGACCTCGGCGTTGGACGGCGCAAGCGTGCGTTGCGCGGCCTCGACGATGCGGGCCGGCGACGGGTAGATCTGTGCCTCCAGCGCGGCCGCCGCCGGGGCAGGCACGAACGGCGCTGCCACCCGCTCGATCGGCGCGACGAGTTCACCGAAGCATTCGGCGTGCAGAGTGGCAACGATTTCCGCTCCCGGACCTGCGAATTGAACCGCGTCGTGCACGACGACCGCGCGTCGGGTGCGCCGGACCGAGCCGACGATGGTCTCGACGTCGAGTGGTACGAGCGTGCGCAGATCGACGACCTCGGCGCTGACCCCTTGCTCATCAAGCGCCCGTGCGGCGGCCAGCGCGTCGAGCACGCTTCGCCCGTAGCTGATGATCGTGACGTCGGTTCCGGCTCGTTTTACATCGGCGAGGCCGAGCGGGATCGAGAAGCTGGGATCGGTTGGCACCAAACCCTTTTGCCCCTGCAGGCGGATGGTCTCGACGAACAGGCACGGGTCTGGGTCGAAGATCGCCGACGTCAGCAATCCCTTACCGTCACGCGGGGTGGACGGCACGATGACCTTCATGCCCGGTATGTGCATGAACCACGCCTCGAGGGACTGGGAGTGCGTGGCGCCGGTGGCGAGTCCGCCGTAGACCTGGGTGCGCACGGTGATCGGTGCGGTGGTTCGTCCTGCCGTCATGAAGCGCAGCTTGGCGGCGTTGTTGATCATCTGGTCCGCGGCGATGCCGATGAAGTCCATGATCATGATCTCGGCCACCGGAATCAGCCCGTCGATGGCTGCGCCGATGGCGGCGCCGACGATCGCGGCCTCGGAAATCGGCGTGTCCAGGACGCGGTCGTGGCCGTACTTGGTCGACAGTCCCGCGGTCGGACCGGACGCGCCTGGGTCGGCGATGTCCTCGCCGAGCAGGAACACCCTGTCATCTGCTTGCAGGGCCTGGTCGAGCGCGAGGTTGAGCGCCTCGCGCATCGTCATTTCCTTCTCGTCCATGTGCGCTTCCTCAGACGGGGTAAGAGATCGGGTCGGCATACACGTCTTTCTTGAGCTCATCGATCGACGGCGTATCCGCGGCCATCACCGTCTTCAATGCGGCTTCGACCGTGGCGAGGGCGTCGCTTTCGATGCTGTCGGCCTCATCGTCGGAGCAGATGCCGGATTCGACGAGGTGGCTGCGGAATCGCGGCACGGGGTCTGCGGCCAGGGCCTTGGTCATCTGTTCGGAGGGGATGTACGGCGTCCGGTCACCGAAGTAGTGGCCGCGGAACCGGAACGTCACGCACTCGATGAAGGTGGGGCCTTGGCCGCCGCGGGCTCTCGTCAACGCCTCGTCCAGTGCGTCCGCCACTGCGAGGGGGTCGTTGCCGTCGACGCGGACACCGGGCATGCCGTAGCCGGCCGCGCGGTCCGCTACGTGCTCGATCTTCATCGTGTCCTCGGTGGGCGTCATCTCCGCATAGAGGTTGTTCTGGCACACGAGCACCATCGGAAGGTCCCACAGTGCGGCCATGTTCGCCGCCTCGTGGAAGGAGCCGGTGTTCGTCGCGCCGTCGCCGAAGCTGACCACGGTGACGCGGTCGAGGCGTTTGCGTTTCGCGGCCATCGCCAGCCCGACGGCGACCGGCGGTCCGGCGCCGACGATGCCCGTCGAGAGCATGACGCCCTTCTCGGGTTTGGCGATATGCATGGTGCCGCCCTTGCCGCGGCTGGCGCCGACGGTGCGGCCCATCATCTCGCCGTAGATCTCCTCCAGCGGAACACCTTTGCCGATGAGGTCGTGTAGCCCGCGATAGGTCGTCACCAATTGGTCGTCATCTCGCAGACAGGCGCCCATCGCGGCGGCGATCGCCTCCTGGCCGCGCGACGGCCAGTACACGCACATGAACTCTCCGGTGCCGATGCCCTTGGACAGCCGGTCGTCGGCCGCCTTCATCAACACCATCAAGGCGTAGATGCGCTTCAGAACATCCGGCATCGCGACTCACGGCTCGTACGACCCGATCTCGCGGTAGATCTTGGGCGCGGGCGGTGGATCCAGGCTGAGGTATTCCAGTGACGACATCTGGCCGGTGGCGGCGAATTCGCCCATTCGTTGCACCACCGCGTCCAGGTCATCGCAGTCCAGCTCGTAGATCGCGACGAACGGTCCCTCGCCGTTGGTCGGCGCGAACCGGCGGGCCGACACGACTCCATCGATCTTGGTGAGCTCGGCCAAATGCGTGTCGTTGTACCACTTGTGGTACTCGGCCTCCTTGTCTGAAGACACCGGCATCGACTCCAGGTACATGATTCCCTTGGGCATACTCAACTCTCCAGTTCTGTTGATCCACAGTCATTTTCGCTCGCCGATTGACCATCACGCGCTCGGGGCTTTCCGGTTCGACGTACCCGCGACGTTGAAGGGCACCGATCGCGAGTTGAGCGCCCTGGGGCGTCACCAGCAGACGCTGGCCAGTTCGGCGCCGGACGAACCCGGGTTCTCGGCGAGCAGCCGCATGAGCCCCAGTTGTGTGGTGGCCACGCCGTGCTTGCCGATCGCCTCGTTGAGGGTGTAGAGCCCGTGGTGGAACGCCCGCTTCAAGAGCCACAGAAGGTCACCGTTGACATTCACGCTCGAATCCAAGACATTTTCGATGCCTTCGCGGGAGTCGACCTCGGTGTCAACTCTCTTTGTCACGGTAGGAGCATCCTAGGTCTCCGCCCCGGCCAGCGGCGCGAAGACTGGGACGAAGACGCGCTCGTCTGCGTCATGGCGTTCGAAACGCACTTCTACGGGAAGGCCGACGGAGACCGAGTCCGGTTCGCAGTCAACGATGTTCGTGGCGATGCGAAGGTCGGCTTGTTCGACGAGTTCGACGATCGCGATCACGTAGGGAACCGGCACGGCGGGGTTGAACGGCTGGTAGTTGATGGTGTAGGTGAACACCGTCCCGCGGCCCGAGACGGGCTGCGCCTCGAGAGCGCCCCCGCAGTCGGGGCAGTCGGCGGACGGCGGATTGACCCACAACGCGCACCTGGGGCACCGCGCGATCCGCAATCTCCCGTCCGCGCCCCCGGTCCAGAACGCCCGATTGTGCTCATTGATCGTGGGCAGCATCCGCGCCGGGATCGCGGGTGGGGCGTCATCGGCCATGACAAGAAAGTACATTCCAAGATGCTGTCATTACAAAAATAGACGTATGGAATGGATGGGCGACCGATGAGCCACTTCGAGAAGGACGCGATCATCAGCGGGCTCGGCATATCGCGGATCGGTCGCCGCACGGGCATTCCCGGGCTGGAGCTCACCTTGGAGGCGGCGCGGGCCGCCATCGAGGATGCCGGCCTGACCGCAGACGATGTCGACGGCGTAGTCACATTCGGCGATACCCCGGTAGCCGAAGTTGTTCATGGCTTGGGAAACCAAGCGGCGGACGTGCGGTTTCGGCTTCCCCACCGCTGGTGTGCTCACCCCGGTGATGTCGGCCCTGGCCGCCGTGTCCGAGAAGCGGGCGCGGCACGTATTGGTCTATCGAACCGTGCAGATGTTGGGCGGGTCGATGACTCAGGCGCCCGTCTCGGCGGAGCCCAACCCCCTGGCCAACCCGCCGATCGAGCCGCGCGCCCCGGGCACCCGACGCAAGCTCAAGCCGTTCGAGGACATCGACCAGCTGCTCGCGGCCCATGCCTACTCGGCGGCGAACTGGCTGGCGATGCACTGTCGACGCCACATGGAGCTGTATGGAACGACGAAGGAGCAGCTGGGCTGGCTGGCGATCAACAGCAGGCACAACGCCGCCCTGAATCCGCTCGCCACCTTCCGTGATCCCATGACCATGGACGACTATCTGGCGTCGCGCCCGGTGTCGACGCCGTTCGGGCTGTTCGATTGCGACGTGCCGATTGACGGGTCGATAGCACTGATCGTCTCGCACACCGACTTCGCCGCCGACTGTCCGAACCGCCCGGTGAAGGTGGACGCCGTCGGTGGGGCGTATGGATCCGGAGGTTGGTTTCATCGCGACGACTTCCCCAAGATGGCATCGACTGAAGCGGCGAACGAGATGTGGTCACGCACAGACCTGCACCCGTCGGACGTCGACGTCGCCGAACTCTACGACGGCTTCACATTTCTCACATTCGCGTGGCTGGAGGCGTTGGGATTCTGCGCCGACGGTGAAGCCGGACCGTTCGTCGACCAAGCGAGGAGAATCGCGCTCGACGGCGACCTGCCGCTCAACACCTATGGCGGGCAACTGTCCGCGGGACGTATGCACGGCTACTGGCTGCTGCATGAGGCATGCCTTCAGCTGCGGGGTCAGGCCGGCGACCGCCAATTGGCCCGCAGGCCGGAAGTGGCGGTAGCGGCGGCAGGGGGCGGACCGATCGCGGGATGCCTGCTACTCACCTGCTGATTTTGGATGCGGCGTGAGCTACTTGACGATCAGCGTGCCCTTCATCGACGGGTGATACACGCAGTAGAAGGCGTACTCGCCGGGAGTCGTGGGCGCCGTCAACGTCTTCTGGTCGCCGCCGTCGACGTGGACATCGAATTGGCCGTCCGTTTGTGAGGTCACCGAATGCTCGACGCCGTCGTCGTTCTTGACGGCGATCTGCGCGCCCGGTGGGACGGTGACGGGCTCGCCGAAGCCCATGTTCGCGATGGTGATGGTCGCGGCGCTCGGTGCCGCAGGTGCACTCGTTGCCTCGGCGCTACCGGTCGCGGTGGCCGTGCCCGAATCCTGTTTGTCGGTGGAGGTCGTCTCGCTGCCGCACGCCGCGATCGCCGCGACGAGACAGAGGGCCGTCAAAATCATTCGGATCTTCTTCATTGTGTCCCCTAACGATTGCCTCATGAGGACACGATTATCGACCGAATTCGGTTCAACCAGAAGAGTTTTTACAACGCGCCCTTCTTACAGGGTGGCGGTGAACGGACCCACGGGCTGGCAGATCGGTTGTGGCGGATTCCCCTTGTTGGCGCATCCACGCCCTGTCGAGACGTACGTCGCGCCGGGCCGATACGGCGCGTAGTAGACCTGCGCGACCAGGGGGCCGTTGTTCTGCTGGCACTGGCCCGGTCCTGGGCTGCCCTGCAGTTGGATGCACGCGACCGAGAGATACGAATTGGACTGGTTGCATGCGGCAGGCGATATCGTCGCCGTCACCACGTCGGTACCGGAGAGCTGCACGA
Organism: uncultured Actinomycetota bacterium; assembly: GCA_963766945.1. Taxonomy (GTDB): domain Bacteria; phylum Actinomycetota; class Actinomycetes; order Mycobacteriales; family Mycobacteriaceae; genus Mycobacterium. The sequence continues at coordinate 211,783 of CAVYCT010000008.1, read as the reverse complement.
TGTAGGGGGCCGACAGCGTGTAGTTGCACGCCGTGGGGGCGGGCTCGGCGCTCGCCACGCCCGCCGAGGCGGCGAACAGCAGCACCGCGACGGTGAGGACCCACGACGTCCTGATCATTCCTGGATCGTAGATCACCGCAGGTTGCGCTCGTCGATGATGAACAAACACAGCGTCACCGCGAGAAATCCGGCAGGCACCCACACCGCGTGCACCCCCCACGCCAGGCTGGTGACCGCGCCGACGAAGGCACCCGCCGCGAAGGCGAGGATCAGCGATCCGTACACCACGAACGCCCGCCGCGAGTCCGCGTCCTTCTCGACGAAGCCGTCGTAGCCGGCTTCCATGAATCGCATCAGGTTGCCGGTGGTGGCGACGGGCATGTAGACGAGTTCGCCGATATTGCGAAACAGGCCGATCTGCATGGCCGCCAGAAACGAGATCGGCACGGTCACATAGCTGTGTGGCACCGATGCCGGGACGAACCCGATGATCGCCAGCGCGACGGCCTGGACGCCCATCGTCCAGCGCAGTGGGTGCGGCAGGATGCGTTCAACGCGACCGGACTTGATATGCGAGGCGAGCGCCATGCCCACGATGAACGCGAGTATCGGCCAGAGGTGGGCCAACGCAGTCGTCCACTTACCCTTCGCGCCGTCGATGGCGAAGAAGATCACGTTGCCCGTCTGGACATTGGCGAACACCCCGCCGCGGGCGATGTACGTGTGGGCGTCCAGGAACCCGTTGGCCAGGGTCAGCAGCAGAGCGAACCACAGGCTTCTGGCGCGCTCGGTGTCGGCTGGTCCGATGATGGGGCCACCCATGCGCAAAAGGTAGCCCGATTGGGCGCCGTCGACCTAACCCGCGCCCAGTGCGTGGAGCATGCCGGTGGCGGCCCTGGGCCAGGTGAACTGCTCGGCGCGACGCCGCGCATTGTTGCGGCGCAACAGTTCCGGGCGACTGATGATCGAAGTCACCGCGTGCGCGATCGCATGCGGATCGTTGTCGGCGGCCGCGCCGCTCTCGGCGGTCAGGATCTCGGCCAGCGCCGAGGTGCGCGACACCACCGCGGGTGTCCCGCATGCCAGCGCCTCCAGCGCCGCCAGGCCGAACGTCTCGTGAGGGCCCGGCGCCAATGCGACGTCGGCAGTCGCCAGGATGGTGGCGACGGTGTCGCGGCAACCGATGTAGCCGGTGAAGTCGACGGGCAGCCGGGCCGCCTGTCGCTCCAGTCGCGCCCGCATCGGGCCCTCCCCCACGACGACCAGCCTGGCGTCGACGCCCGAGTCCCGCAGCGCGGCAACGGTATCGATGCTGCGGTGAGCATGCTTCTCCACCGACAAGCGACCGCAGTGCACCAGCAGGGTCTGATCGGGCCGAGCCCACCACTGCCGCGCCGAGGCGGAGCGGCGGCTGGGATGGAACTGGTCGAGGTCGACACCCAGCGGCACGGTGAGCACATTCGACGCGTGGATCCTGTCGAACTCCTCTCGCGCGAACGCCGTCGTGCAGACCACGGCGTCGTAGCTTTGCGCGGTGCGCCGATTGGCGATGTCCGCGATCGCGCGCGCACCAGGGCGCGGAAGAATCTGACCGACGAGGCGATCGAGCCGTTCGTGCGAGATCATCACCGTCGCCACGTCGTGCCGTCGGCCCCAACCGCCGAGGGACCGAAGCGTCAGCCGGTCCGAGACCTCCAGGGCATCGGGGGCGAGCTGCTCGAGCAGAGAGATGACAGGGCCGGGTAGCACCGCGCGATAGCCACCGGTGAACGGGATCAGCGTCGCGGGCAACGAGATACGCACGACCCCGGACGGCAGCTCATGCCATTCGGTTTGCGGGCCCGGCACCACAAGGAACACCTCGTGGCCACGTGCGCAGTACTCCGCGCCTAGACGATCCACCGCTGTTCGCAGACCGCCAGAACGCGGGCCGTAGAAGTTCGCGACTTGCACCACCCGCATGAGGTGAATGTGAACCGGCCGCATGTGCGGTCAACAACGCGACACCAACCGTTGGACAAACAGGCCGTGAACAGCCCAATCTAGGCGAGGTACTTGTGCAGCCAGTCCTGCACGCGGCGCCACGCGTCATCGGCGGCGGTGGCGTTGTAGCGGTCACCGGTGTCGTTGAAGAACGCATGGTTGGCGTCGGGCTCGGTGACGAGTTCGTGCACCAGCCCGGCCTTCTCCAGTGCCGCCTTGGCGACGGGCTCGGTGGCATTGACCCGTTGGTCGAGCGCACCGTAGAAGCCCAACACCGCAACGTCTTTGGAGCCGGAGAAATCCGGGTTGTCGGGTGCGGGACCGTAAAACGGCACCGCGGCCGCCAGTTGCGGTTCACCCGACGCGAGAAGCTGCCAGACCAGACCGCCGCCCATGCAGAACCCGACCGCGGCGACCTTCTTTCCCGGCACCCGGCGCTGCAGCTCGCCGATGCCCGACTTGAGGTTCGCCATGAACTCGGCGGGTGCGATCTTGCCCAGCGCCGCCGTGGCCGCGGCGGGGTCGGTGAACGTCGCCGTCCCACCCTGGGCCGACAGCAGATCGATGGCCAGCGCGGAATAGCCGGCGCCGGCGAACCGGCCGGCCACCGACCGGGCCCAGTCGTTGAGGCCCTTGTTCTCGTGGATCACCAGCACGCCGCCCTGGGCGGTTCGGTGCCTCTGCCCACGCCGCCTGCAGCTCACCGCCCGGGCCCGCCCAGGTGATGGGGGCCGTCGGGACGGTGTTCTGGGATCCTGGCGGCGGTGCGCTCTCGGTAGCGGGTGCACTGGAGGTGACCGGGGCGTCCGACGTCGGCTTCTGGTTCTCGCTGCACGCGGCGATGAGCGTCGACGCGGCCGCGGCGCCGACGCCGAGCAGAGCCAGCCGGCGCAGCGCCTCACGGCGCGACAACAGGCCGTCAACGTGATCGGTGGCGATTTCTTCGGCGATATAGCGCTGTAAGGGTGTCACATTCGCGAGTATGCCCCTCATGGACTGGACGCCGGATGGAGATGCGCTGCGCGGCCGCGTGGCACTGGTCGCCGGCGCCACCCGCGGCGCAGGGCGAGGCATCGCCGCCTCGCTCGGCGAAGCGGGCGCGACGGTGATCTGCACCGGCCGCAGCAGCGTGTCCGGCAACGCGCAGTCCGACTACGACCGTCCCGAGACCATCGAAGAGACCGCCGAACTGGTCACCGAGCTCGGCGGCGTCGGCGTCCCGGTCCAGGTCGACCACCTCGACATCGGGCAGGTGCGCAGGCTCGCCGATCGCATCCGTGCCGACCACGGGGCGATCGACATTCTGGTCAACGACATCTGGGGCGCCGAGGTCCTCAAGGGCGGACCGCCGACCTGGAATCGGCCGATCTGGGAGCACGACCTCGACGATGGGCTGCGGATACTTCGCCTGGGCATCGACACCCACCTGATCACTTCCCACTGCCTGCTGCCGCTGCTGGTGGCGCGGCCCGGTGGTCTTCTCATCGAGGTGACCGACGGCACGAAGGCATACAACGACGACAACTATCGCCTGTCGGTGTTCTACGACCTCGCCAAGGTCGCGGTGAACAGGCTGGCCTACAGCCACGGCCACGAGCTGGCGCTCGTTCGGCGCCACGGCCGTCGCGGTGACGCCGGGCTGGCTGCGCTCGGAGATGATGCTCGACAACTGGGGTGTTCGCGAAGAGAACTGGCAGACGGCGCTGAACCCGAACCGGCCCGACGGGCCCGTCGCCCCTCCGGGCTTCGCCGAATCGGAGACGCCGCGCTATGTCGGGCGTGGCGTTGCGGCGATCGCCGCCGACGAGAACCGGTCGCGCTGGAACCAGCGCTCGGTCACCTCCGCCGAACTGGCGCGCGAGTACGGCTTCACCGACATCGACGGCCGCCGGCCGGACGGTTGGGTGTAGTCGGTGAGTGTCATCGCTGCATGTGGTCAGCCAGCTCGACCGAGTAGACATTTTCTGAAATCTGTTCACCGATTTCGTTGACACCCGCCAGTCGGCGCTGTTCGATGACTTGGTGGCCTACGACACGATCATCAGCAACGGCCGCTGGTTCGACGGCACCGGCGCGCCGTCAGCGGTGCGCAATATCGGCATCCGCGATGGCCAGTGTCGTGGCGATCACGCCGCACGACCTCGACGGCGCGGGCTGCCCGCAGATCATCGACGCGACGGGCAAGTGGGTGCTGCCGGGCATGCTCGACATCCACACGCACTACGACGTCGAGGTGCTCAACGGACCCTCGCTGTCGGAGTCGCTGCGCCACGGGGTCACCACCGTGATGCTCGGATCGTGCTCGCTGTCGACCATCCATGTCGGCGCTGCCGATGCCGGGCGACATCTTCGGCCGCGTCGAGGCGATCCCGCGCGAACACGTCATCGGCGCCGTCGACCGGCACAAGACGTGGACGAACCTGCGAGGAGTACATCGAGGCGCTGGAGGCGCGGCCGCTCGGGCCCGAACCTCGCCGCGTTCATCGGCCACTCCGACATGCGGGCGCCACGATGGGCCTGGACCGCGCCACGCAGAAGCAGCAACGACCGACGAAGAGCGAACAGGCTCAGATGGAGCGGTGGCTCGCCGAGGCGCTGAAGGCCGGCTTCGTCGGAATGTCCTCGCAGCAACTGCTTTTCGACAAGCTCGACGGCGAGGTCTGCCGATCCCGCACGCTGCCGTCGACGTATGCCAAGCCGCGCGAGCTGCGCCGGCTCAAATCCATGCTGCGGCGCGCGGGCCGAGTCCTGCAGTCGGGCCCCGACATCCAGAACCCGCTCAACCTCGGCTCGCAGGTGGCCCAGTCGCTCGGCCTCGTTCCGCAATCCGCTGAAGACCAGCCTGCTGTCGGCCGCCGACGTCAAGTCGAACCCGTACGCGATCCAGATGCATGGGACCGCTCGCACGGCTCATCAACCGCCTCGGCGGCAACTTCCGCTGGCAACACCTGCCGGTGCCGTTCGAGGTCTACGCGGACGGAATCGACCTGGTGATCTTCGAGGAGTTCGGCGCGGGCGCGGCGGCGCTGCATCTGCGCGACGAGATGGAGCGCAACGAACTGCTCCGCGACGAGGCGTATCGCCGGGAGTTCCGCAAGCAGTACGAGAGCAAGTTCGGCATGCGGGTGTGGCACCGCGACTTCTTCGACGCCGAGATCGTCGACTGCCCCGACGCTTCGGTGATCGGCAAGTCGTTCGGTCAGGTCGGCCTGGACCGCGGCGGACTGCATCCCGTCGACGCGTTCCTTGACCTGGTGCTCGAACACGGCCGGGCATTGCGCTGGCGCACCACGATTTCCAACCATCGGCCCGAGGTGCTCAAGAAGCTGGCCCGTGATCCCGGCGTCCAGATGGGCTTCTCCGACGCCGGCGCGCATCTGCGCAACATGGCGTTCTACAACATGGGCCTTCGACTGCTGCGCCATGTCCAGGACGCCGAGAAGGCGGGCAAGCCGTTCATGACCATCGAACAGGCCGTACACCGGCTCACCGGCGAACTCGCCGACTGGTATCGCATCGACGCCGGCCACCTGCGCATCGGTGACCGCGCCGACCTGGTCATCATCGACCCCGAGCGGCTCGACGCGTCACTCGACGACTACGCCGAGGAACGCGTCGAGCAGTACGGCGGCCTGTCCCGCATGGTCAACCGCAACGACGAGACCGTCAACGCGGTCTTCGTCGGCGGCCGCGCGGTGTTCTCGACGGCAAGGCCACCGACCTCGTCGGCAAGCAGCGCACCGGCCGATTCCTGCGCGCCGCGCACAAGGCCCCCGCAGTGACCGCGAAAGAAAGCGAGTTGGCCAGTGTCAGTTGAGGATACGGTCCGTGGGCATGTGGAAGGCGCTGTCGGCGCGGGACTGGGATTCGTTGAAGACATTCCTGTCCGACGACTGCATCTATCTACGACGTGCCTTTGGGGCCAGCGCTTGCCGCGCGTGGACCCGGAGGACATCGTCAAGCGGCTGAAGATCGGCCTCGACCCGCTCGAGTCCTATGAGAACTTCGACGGGCTTCTGCTGAGCAACGGCAGCGACGTCATGTACGAGCACCACGAGGCATGGCATTGGCCGACAGGCGAATCCGCGGTCTGATCCGGTTCGTCACGCGTGCACCAAGTCGTCGAGAACGGCAAGATCACGCTTTGGAAGGACTACTGGGATATGGGCGGCGCTGACCAACTACGCGCCGCCGACCTGGCTGGAGGACCTCATGACGGCCGATATGTCGTGGATTTTCGACGCGACCGGTCTGGTCTGAGGAGGCAACGATGTTCGATCTGAAGATCACCGGCGGGACCGTCGTCGACGGGACGGGCGCCGACCGCTTCCGCGCCGACATCGGGATCAAGGACGGCCAGATCGTCGAGGTGCGCAGGCGAAGCGGTGACGACGCGGGGCTGGAAGGCGAGGCGGCGCGAGACCATCGACGCCACCGGCCGCATCGTGGCACCGGGGTTCGTCGACATCCACACCCATTACGACGGGCAGGTCAGCTGGGACGAAGCCCTGGAGCCGTCGAGCCTGCACGGCGTCACGACGGTGGTCAGCGGCAACTGCGGTGTGGGGTTCGCCCCGGTCCGCACCGGGCCGCGAGCAGTGGCTCATCGAATTGATGGAAGGCGTCGAGGACATCCCGGGCACAGCGCTGACCGAGGGAATCACCTGGCAGTGGGAGAGCTTCCCCGAGTACCTCGACGCCATCGAGAAGCGCGAACTCGCCGTGGATTACGGCACCCAGATCGCGCACGGCGCGGTGCGCGGCTACGCGATGGGTGAGCGTGGTGCCCGCAACGAGGATGCCACCGACGACGACATCGCCGCGATGGCCCGGATCGTTCAGGAGGCGATCGAGGCTGGGGCGCTTGGATTCTCGACGTCGCGGACAGAGGGCCACCGCGCCATCGACGGCGAGCCGGTACCGGGCACCTACGCCGCCGAGGCGGAGCTGTTCGGTCTCGGACGAGCGATGGCCGCGGGTGGCCGGGCGGTCTTCGAGGTGGCGCCCGCGGGGATTGCCGGCGAGAGCCCCGCCGATGTCTGCATGCGCGAACTCGACTGGATAGCCAAGCTGGGGGCCGAGATCGAGCGGCCGGTGTCGTTCGGCATGATCCAGTCGACCGGGCTGCCCGATCTGTGGCGTGACATGCTGGACAGGGCAGGCAAGGCGCTTGAGAACGGCATCGAGATGTACGCCCAGATCGCCGCCCGGCCGTTCGGCATGCTGTTCGGATTCCCTGGCCACCATGCTTTCACCCACCGTCCGACGTTCCGCAGGCTCAAGGACGGAGCTGGACCGCGACGAGCTCGCGGCTCGGCTGGCGGACCCGGCGGTGCGCGCGGCCATCCTCAGCGAACCGGATCTGCCTCCGGATCCGCACTCTGCTTTTCGACGCGATGTACGCACTGGTTCAGCACAGCGCAGAACCGCATCTACGCCGCTGGGCTACCCGCTCGACTATGAGCCGACGCCCGACCAGACGGTGGCGGCGATTGCGCGACGCCGCGGTGAGGACCCGCTGGCCGTGATGTACGACCTGATGCTGGAATCACGACGCGGGCGCGATGCTGATGTTGCCGTTCTACAACTATGCCGAAGGCAACCATGACGCCATCTACGAGATGATGTCGCACCCGGCCGCGGTTTCCGGTCTGTCCGACGGTGGTGCGCACTGCGGGCATGATCTGCGATGCGTCGTACCCGACCTTCCTGCTCTCGCATTGGGCGCGCGACCGCCACCGCGGCCCGAAGTACTCGCTCGAATACGTGGTGCGCAAGCAGACCCTGGACACTGCAACGCTTTACGGCCTGTCCGATCGTGGTGTGGTCTCCGTGGGCAAGAAGGCCGACCTCAACGTGATCGACATGGATGCGCTCACCCTCGGGTTGCCGCGGATGGTCTACGACCTGCCCGCCGGAGGCCGCAGGCTGATCCAGGGCGCGTCGGGCTATGACGCGACCGTGGTCAGCGGAGCGGTGACCCGGCGCCACGGAGTCGACACCGGTGCGCGGCCGGGCCGGCTGATCCGGGGCGTGCGGTAGTCAGTCGAGCGCGTACACCCGCCGCGCGTTCGCGTGCGCGATCAGGTCGACGACCCGGATCGCATCGTGTTCGCTCCACTCGTCGGCGTCGACGAAGCCCTGCAGGGTGTCGCGGATTCCGTTGCGCCACAGTCGAGCTCCGAGGTAGTGCAGTTCGGCGGGGCCGAAGCCGTCCGACGAGTACAGGATCTTGCGGAACGGCGCCATCTCCAGCAGACGGCCGATGAACGCCGCCGAACGAGCGCCGAGGTAGTTGATGGCCAGGCCGCCGTCCACGTAGACGTTGTTGAACGCCTGGGCCAGGTATCCGGCCTCCCGTTCGTACGGATAGCAGTGCAGCAGCATGATCGGCGTGTCGCCGGAACGCCGCAGAAAGTCCAGTAGATACAGCGGATTGGTGGTGTGCAGATCGCAGTCGCGGTCGCCGAACCCGACGTGAAACTGCAGCGGCTTTCCGACTCGCAACGCCTGATGCAGTCCGAACCGCAGCAACACACGGTCGGTCAGACGAGCCTCGCCGCTGTCTCGCCAGCGCGCGGCCGCCTCGGCCACTTCGGCTGGGCCGGGTTCGGACAGATCGCCGACGAAGCCGCCGCGGTAGGCCAGGATCGACTTGGTCGCCACCGCTGGCCGCACGCGGTCGTGCAGGATCTGTCCGTGAACGCCGATCGCGTAGTCGCCTGGCACCCTGATCGCCTCCTCGGCGATCGACTCGAGTCGCACGATTTCGTGAACGCGACCCACGCCGAGACCAGTCATCGCATCGAGATCGGCTACCCCGCCTGCGAATCCGGTGTCGACCAGCCAGTCGGACACGTTCGCCGACGACAGGAGCAGCCGTGCCATGTCGGCTTCGCGTACGTTCACTTCGACGATCGCCAGTACGCATCCGCTTCGGCATGGCGCGGCAGCCCCAGCAGCGGCGCGCAGTGCGCCCGCACCGCGAAGCCGAGTTGGGTGTCGAACGCCGAGTCGAACATCGGCCAGCGGCTCGACGTTGGCTTCGTTGAGCCCGTTCTCGAACCGGCGGCGGTCACCGGGGTTGCAGCCAGCAGCCGTGCACATGGTGGTCGATCAGCGGCACGCTGTCGATGTGCTCGGCCAGCGCGAGCCTGCGCTCATACGCTCCAGGCCAGCCGGAACTTCTCGGCGAGCTCGCTCTGGGTTCGAGATCCGCCGTAGTTCTCCTGCTCGTAACGCCGCACGGCGACGACGGCATCGACGGCTTCGTCGCCGAGAATCCCGCGCAGCAGCGCGGATTGGTCGAGTGCGTCGATCGCGTCGGCCTGGCCCGAAGCCAGCAGGACGACTCCCAGCCTCCTCACGCTCGGTCATCGGTCAACGTGGCCGGGTCGACGGTGACCTCGGGCGGCAGCGGCAGCTCGCGTTCGATGCCGTCGAGCGCGAGCCCGAGGATCGCGGCGGTCGCGAAGTACGGGTTCGCCGAGGGGTCGATGACCTTGACCTCGACGTTGGCGCCCTGCGGGTTGCTGGGCCCGCCGATGAGGAACCGCACTGCGGCTTCGCGGTTTTCGGTTCCCCAGCACACGTAGGCACCCGACCAATGCCCTGGCTGCATGCGCAGACCCGGACAGCACCGAGCCGCACAGCATACCCTGCGCCTCGGGCAGGCCGGCGACCAGGCCCGCGATCGCGCTCTCCCCCTCGGGCGTCATTCCGCGCGACGCCGTCGCCGCCCGAGAACAACGGTGTTTCGCCGCGCTTCATCGAAAAGTGTTGATGAGAACCGGATCCGACGCTGCCGGCGAACGGCACGGGCGAGAGGCTGACACGCATGTCCGTAGCGGCGGGCGACCCGGCCGACGATGATGCGCATCAACACCAGCTGGTCCGCCGCCGCCACGGGTGACAGCGGCGGCAGCGAGATCTCGAACTGATTCAATCCGTACTCGGGATGGAACTGTTCGATCGCCACACCCGAGCCGGCCGCCGCATCGGTGACGTCCCGGACGAACCCTTCGAACTCCAGCACACCGGCCAGGCCGTACTGGGCCCACAGATGTGACGGAAGCGCGCTGCCGTCGGGGCCGACGAGAACGAACTCCATCTCGTGGCCGACGACCGTGTCGATTCCGGCGTCGGACAGTCTCTCCTCGATCCTGCGCAGTGTTCCGCGGCTGCAATACGGGTCCGGTGTGCCGTCCTGATTGAAGAAAGCGCCAGGTGCCCAGGAGAATCCGTCGCCGAGGACACGCAGCGCGCCCAGGTCGATGCGGATCCGCTGGTCCCCGACCACACCGAGCGCATCACCGAAAACGATGCCGGTCTGGTCGATGGCGAACACATGGAAGACCGGGCTGGCTCCGAGGCCGGGGTCGGCGAAGGCGCCCATCCGGCGCAGCGGAACGGTCTTGGCGTGGGTGAGGCCGGCGGGGTTGACCACGGTGCCGATCAGGGTGGTGACCCCGTCGGCCTCGAGTTGGGCGATGGCGGCTGCGGCGAGGGGTTTGGCGGCCAGTGAAGTCACCAGCCATTCGTGCGCGGATAGCGCCGGTGAGCTACAGCGTGATCTTGCAGCTTTGGCCGATGTCGAGCGTGCGCAGCATCCGGCCCATGCCCAGCCACATCGCAGCACGACAGCGCCAGGTCGGTCATCAACTCGTCGCTGAACTGCTCGCTGCAGCGCTCCCAGAAGTCCTCGTCGTCGCGCAGGCCGGTGTGGTCGCTGGCGAAGCGTTCGGCGAACTCGGCGGCGATGCGTCTCCTGCGCGCTGTATCCCGGCCAGGTCCGCCATTCGGCGGCGTGGTCGTAGAGATCCTCGTCGACGCCCGCCGCGATCCCTTCGGAGTCGCGGGTGTTCTGGCACACCACGCATTCGTTGTCGAGCGCGATGACCATCCTGGCCAATTCGCGGACCCGCATCGGCAACCGGTTCTTGTGGTAGACCGCGTCGACGAAACCGGCCATCCCGGCGCCGATGTCCGGGGACTTCATCGCCCAGCCAGCAGCGTCGTCGTCGGCGAAATCTCCAATTCGGCTCATGGCGGAATCGTACGCCCGAAATCACAGAATTGGAACACGTTCTAGTTTCGGTGTCAGCCCGCGCCGACCAGCTCGACTGCGGTCGTCGGTCCAGTCCCGCTGGACGAGCATCCGGTGCGCGATCCGCTCCAGCGCGGCGTCCACCTGCGACCCGGTCCGGGCGGCCCTCGAACGACGGCGACTCGGCGAGCTTGTCGACGATGCGGCCGACGATCGCCCCGAGATGGCGTCGACCTGCTTCATCCCCGGCCTGCGTGAGCCACAACCGGCCGTCGGTGCGCAGCGCGAGGCCGTCGGCGACCAGGCCGTCGAAGGTGGGCTCGATGACTTCGTGTGGCACCCGCAGGCGTTCGGCGATATCGGTGAGCGTCGCCGATCCGAACACCTGGTTCTGCCGGTAGATCTGCAGCAGCCCCCACATCTGGGTGACGTCAGGTGGCAGCCGGGCTGTTGGGCAAGGCTGCGCAGCCGGATCTCCGGGGAGTCGCGGAACAGCCGCCCGATCGCCACTTCGAGGATCTTCTCGGGCGACTCCGTGCTCGGCATGCCGAAGCCCTCGCCCAGTCGGTCGCCGAAATCGTCTCCACCTCGCGCAGTCGCACCTCCTTGAGGAAGAGCGAGACGATGAAGCCGATGACGGCGACGGGGACCGCGCACAGGAACACCGTGCCCAGCGAGTCGGCGTAGGCGTCGACGATCGGTGCGGCCATCTCCGGTGACAGCGCGTGCAGCGCCTGGGGCGACTCCGCGGCCGCGCGGCGGGGCCCCGCTGGCGACCAGCGCGGGCCCGATCCGGGCGGCGAGGAAGTTGGCGAACAGCGAGCCGAATATCGCTGCGCCGAAGGAACTTCCGATGGTCCGGAAGAAGGTCACCCCCGATGTCGCCACACCGAGGTCGGCGAACTTGGAGGTGTTCTGGACGACCAGTATCAGGACCTGCATGCACAGGCCGATGCCGGTGCCGAGGATGAACAGGTACACCGACTGCTGCCAGGTGGGCGTTGCGGCGTTCATCTGAGACAGCAGCAGAAACGCCACGGCCATGATCGCGGTGCCCGCGATGGGGAACACCTTGTAGCGGCCGGTGCGGCCGACGATGTTTCCGCTGCCGATGGAGGTGATCAGCATGCCCGCGACCATCGGCAGCGTGCGCAGTCCGGATGTCGTCGCCGAGACTCCGTCGACGAACTGCATGAACGTGGGCAGGAACGTCAGCGCACCCAGCATCGCGAACCCGACGATGAACCCGAGGATGCAGCACACCGTGAACACCGGGCTGCGCGAACAGCCGGATGGGCAGGATCGGTTCGGCTGCACGGATTTCCACCCACACGAAGATGGCCAGCGCCACCGCCGAGGCCGCGAACAGTCCGATGATCATCGGTGACGCCCACGGTAGGTGCTGCCGCCCCAGCTGGTCGCCAGCGTGAGGCCGGAGGCGCCGAGTGCCGACGAACAGGATGCCGGCGTAGTCGATCACGGGCTTGGCGGCCTTCGCCAAGCGACGGGATGGCCACCGCCCCGACGGCCAGCACGACGAGCGCGACGGGGATGTTGATCCAGAACGCCCAGCGCCAGCTCAGGTGATCGGTGAAGAACCCGCCCAGCAGCGGGCCGATGACGGTGGTGACGCCGAACACCGCGCCGAGCGCACCCTGGTAGCGGCCGCGGTCGCGCAGCGGGATGACCTCGCCGATGACGGCCATCGCGGTGACCATGATCGCGCCGCCGCCGATGCCCTGCAGTGCGCGCGACGCGACCAGCATGCTCATCGATCCGGCGAGGCCGCACAGCACGGAGCCGGCGAGAAAGAACAGCACGGCGGCCTGGAAGATGACCTTGCGGCCGAACAGGTCGCCGAGCTTGCCGACGACCGCGGTGACGATCGTCGACGCCAGCAGATAGCTCGTCACCACCCACGACTGGTGGCCCGCTCCCCCGAGATCTGCGACGACCGTCGGCAGCGCGGTCGCGACGATGGTCTGATCCAGCGCGGCCAACAGCATGCCGAGCAGCACCGCAACGAAGATGATGTTGCGGCGCTGAGGGCTGATCAGCGCGTTTTCACAGTCCGGATCCGCGATGGCCGCCTGGCTCGCCGTAATCGTCATACCTACCTTCCGTCAGAGACGCACTCGCCGAACATATCGTTAGATAGGCTAGGAAAGTTACGCCGCGACGGAAGGGTTAACGCACGAGCGTGCGCGCAAAACGTCGTCGCGTGCCCTACAGGCTGCTCGGCGGCCGCGACACGCACTGCGCGAGATAGAGCTGCTCGCCGAGCTTGTCCATCAGCTGCAGCTGGGTCTCGAGGTAGTCGATGTGCTCTTCCTCGTCGGCGAGGATCTTCTCGAAGAGGTTCGCGCTGGTCGCGTCCTCCTTCTCGCGGCACATGATGATGCCCGGCTTCAGCCGTGCCATCACTTCGTATTCGATCGCCAGATCGGCTTCGAACTGTTCGCGCAACGTCTGGCCGACGCGTAGAGAGAACAGGCGCTGATAATTCGGCAGCCCGTCCAAAATGAGGATGCGATCGGTGACGCTCTCCGCATGCTGCATTTCTTCGAACGACTCTTTGCGGGTATGTTCGGCGATTTCGGTGAATCCCCAATTCGCCTGCATCTTCGAATGCAGGAAATACTGGTTGATGGCCGTGAGTTCACTCGTCAATTGCTCGTTGAGCAATTTCAGAACGTCCGGATCGCCTTGCATGGTCGCTCCTAAGCACCTTGAGGGCTGTCAACGTGTCGCGGTCTGCCGTACGCCGTCCAATCTAGTGCAGGAAACGCCGGCGAGCGCGCCTTTATGCTTGCGCGAGGCGAGTTTTCGGCCCGCTGATGGACACTCGCCGCGCCGAGGGGCGCAGTTCAGGCCCCTGCTCTGGACTGCCTACGCTTAGTAAGGTTAGACTGCGCTAACCGTTGGCACCGGCGTCGGACAGGCAGGAAGCAACTATGAGTGAGCTACGATCTGCACTCGCTTATTCTCGCCTGTGATTTCCGCGTCGATGATGTCGAAACGATGTGGAAATGGCTTAAGAAACATCGCGCCGGACTGGCCTCTATCGGCGCCCATCATGTCGTTGTTTACGAATCCATTTGGGAGCAGCATCGCGTATTGGTGACGATCGGAATTCGTCAGGCCGGCTCGATGCGCGAGGTATTGCGCTCGCCCGCGATATTCGAATGGTTCAACATTTCCGGCGCCGACGACATCCCGCCGATATTCGGTGGGGAGGTCGTCGAGAAGATCGACCTGTATCGCGCCGTCTCCGGACGATCATGTCGGTCGCGTCGTCGTCGGCGTGATGTCGTCGGTCGAAGACGTGTCGGCGCTGATGGTCAAGCTGCACGACGGTCTCGACCGGTTCAAGCGCGGCGGGGTCCGCAAGATCTGGGTCTACCGCGCGCTCGACGACGGACGTGAAGTGATGATCCTGCAGGAGATCGAGGACGAGGTCGCCGCACGGCAGTGGATCGAGCACCCGGATGCGGCGGCGGAGTGGATGTCCAATGCCGGCCTCGGCGCCTACCCCACCCAGTTCGTCGGACAGGTTCGCCCATCTCATGAGCATCGACGAGCAGGGCTGAGGTCGCGATGTTCGTCTGTCTGTGCATGGGAGTCACGAGCCACGACGTGAACGAGGTGGTGGCCAACGGCGCCACGACGTCGAAACAGATCGCCGAAGCCTGCGGAGCCGGCGGCGACTGCGGCCGGTGCCGCCGCACCCTGCGCGCCATCATCGAGTCCCATTACGACGTCAACGGCTGCTCGCCGAAGACCGTGAGCCGGTAGGGCGCAGGCTATTCGGCTGGTCCGCGGCGACCGGTGAATTCGGCGAGGGCATCGGCGTTGGCCGCGGCGCCCATCAGCACGGCGAAATGTTCGATCTCCCTGGCCGTTGCCGCGGCGATGCCATCGCGGGTCGGCGCAATGATCGTCTGCTTCACCGCCATCAGGCTCGAAATCGGCCGGGAGGCAAGGATTTCGGCGTAGCGACGAGCGTCGGGCAACAGGTCGTCGGGCTCGCATACCTTCCACGCCAGACCCATCCGCTGCGCCTCGTCGGCGTCGACCCATTCCGAGGACATCAACAGCCAGGCCGCGTTCTGCCTGCCCATCAACCGTGGCAATAGGTAGGACGACGCCGCCTCGGGCGCGACGCCGAGGCTGGTGAACGGGGTCTTCAGCCGTGCGGTCGACGACATGAACACCAGGTCCGCATAGCCGAGAATGGTTGCGCCGATGCCCACCCCGACGCCGTTCACCGCGCAGATCAGGGGCTTGGGAAAGTCCGCGAGGGCGTCGATCATCGTCGAGAAGTGACTGCCCTGCTCATTGAAGGCGGGATCGGTGATGCGCCTCTGCATCTCGTTGAGATCGTTGCCCGCACTGAACGCCCGGCCCGTCCCGGTCAGCAGTACGACGGCCACCTCCGGATCGGCAGCAGCGTCCCGTAGTGCGGTGGCGGTCGCGTTGTACAGCTCCTCGTTGAACGCGTTGAGCACCTCGGGGCGGTTCAGGGTGAGCGTGCGCACCCGGTTGTCGTCGCCGACCTGGAGTATCACGGCACAACCGTAAGCGTTAACCGTTGCTGTACACGCGGGTGGGTGCGACGAGCACCACGGTGCGGCCCTGCTCGGCCATCACCCTGTCGTACTCGTCCCAGTCGTCGTGTTCTCCCCCTGCGGCGGCGAACACCTCTCGAAGCAGCAGCCGCAGCTTCTCCGCGTCGGCGAGCCACGGCTGCGAATCCTCAGGGCCCGCAAGCTCGGCGGCGCCTTCGACGGTGGCCCACTGCCAACCATTGCGGAACGTGATGGCCACCTGCGGGCGTGACCGCAGGTTGGCCAGTTTCACCTTGCCGTAGGTGACGAAGCCCAGCACGCGCTCCCCGGTGGCGGGATGCGGCAGCACACCGACGTTGACCAGCGATGCCTGGATCGTGCCGTCCGCGCGCAGCGTCGACACCACCGCCAGGCCGCTCTCGCCGGCGGCAAGGGCGGCCGCTTCGTCGAGGGTGGTCATCGGCTCACCTCGCCCCGAGGCAGGCCGACCCCGAACGGCGTTCGATAGACGTAGCGACTTGTCGGCACGGTGTCGACATTACGATTCGCGCCGAACGCGGCGGTGCTGGCCACCATGCGCTCCATCCTGTCACGCAGATCGTCATCATCGGCGGCACCGAAGAACGCATGCAGGTCGGATATCGCCTGTAGCGGGAACAGCTCTTCGACGATCGCGGCGAGGACCGGGGCCCCCGGTGTCAGAGCGCGCACCACAGCGTTCTGGGTGTACCCGAACGTCGACTGCGTCGCGATCGCCACCGGTGTGTGGTCGATGTGCCAGCGGTGTCGCCACGTCGCATCGTCCAAGTCGTCCGGGCGGCGCAGCAGCGCGACGTTGGCCAGCCCGTCGGTGCGCTGCCCGGGCGCCGTCGCCGGTGGCGGCAGGGGCACGGATTCGGTGACCAGATAGGCGGCGACGTCGTCGGCCTCCTCGGTCAGCCGCGTGATCGCCGCGCGGACCTGATCGCCGTAGGACTGCTGGGTCCACACGGTGACGAAGCCGACGACCGGAGGATCCAGCGTCGTCAACGTCATCATCGAGTCCCGCACCTCGCCGTCGCGGACGTTGACGGACAGCCCCGGCAGGTCCAGATCGAGGAGGTCGGTCGCGACGTCGCGCGCGCATTCGCGCGCACCATGCGTCGTCGGCGTCGGCGCCCCGCAGCGTGATGATGACTTTCTCCACGATGCGAACCTAGCGCGTCGTGATGTTCAGGCTTCCAGCCTCTCGCGGATCTTGGTCAGCCGTTCCTTGAGCTCTGCCTCGTCGATGATGCCGCGAGCCACCAGCGAGTGCGCCAGTGACACCAACTGGTTCTCCGGATAGGGAAGGTTCGAGTAGACGGTCGCCGACAGCAGGTCCTCTTCGTCGCGCCGCTCCTTGAAGTTCGGCACGTCCGCGTCGCAGGTGGCCTGGTCGAGCGCGTCGCACATGCCGTCCAGACTCGTCTTCCATGGCGGCACTGGGTTTTCGACGCCCCACTTGGCGGCCATGCGCGACCAGACCTGATCGCGCTCGACGATGTTCTTCAGCGCACGCGATCTCGAGGTGTTCGATTCCGTCGCCCACGGCGGTCATCCCTTGTTGCCCGGGTGAAGCGCTGGGCGCGTATCGGTGATCCTGTTGGTCGTGACACCGGCCTTGGGCAGCGCGACACCGATCAGGCAGTCGCGGGTGAGGATTTCGACCAGCTGGTCCTCGGTCCAGTCGTCGGTGCCCTCGGGCCGCAGCGGCATCACCATGAAACGGTGCTTCTGGTTGGAATCCTGAACGTGGACGGTGATGTCGTCCGGCAGGTACAGCCCGAATTCGGCAAGCACTTGCCGCGGCCAGCGCACTATCCGCCGCCGGTAGTTCGGTGTCCGGTACCACTCCGGCGAGTTGCCGAGGATCGGCCGCGGGTAGCACGAGCACAACGCACAGACGATGACGTTGTGCACCGTTGGGGTGTCCGCGAGGATCTGGAACGCGGTGAAGTCGCTCGGCGTGCCCCAGCCCGTGGGATGCAGCCAATCGACACCGACCTCCTTGCTCGCCGTCATCGGTTCGGCGAGGGCGAGCGCCTTGAATTCCGGATCGAGCCACGCCTTGGCCACCAGATGGGCGGCGGGGGTTACGCCGATGTGCTCGGCGAACTCGGTCATGAGGCGGTGTTCCTCGGCGGTGAAGATGCCCTTCTCGATGCACAGTTCGCGCAGGGCGATCTCGAGTACCTCGAAGTCGGTGATCTCGTCCACCATCGGCGCGACGGTGCGGTCGTGATCGTGATCGTGAGTCGTGGTCGTGATCAGTCATGCAATTCCTTTCCGCGCAGTCTATTTGGCGGCTTGCAGCCAGTGTTCGGGGATTTCGGTGGAGATGACGTCGTCCGTCGTTCCGGTGTAGCCGTACCAGAGGTCGGCCATGTTGAACTTCACGACGTAGAACCACTCCGGTCGCGCGGGACGGTCCCAGGTCTCGTCCTCGGGGGCCGGGCTTTCATAGGCGACCGTCTCGATTTCGCCCGTCGCGCCGCGCACGTACTCCGGGGTGCGGGTGTAGAAGACCACCGGAAGTTCGCGCACCACGACCGGGTCGCCGACCTTGAACTTCGCCGGGGCGGCCTGGCCGGCATAGCACTGCGGATCTCCCTTGCCGTCGGCTTCCTCGGCATGGTTGTTCCGTTTGACCTGCGACCCGTCGCCCTCGGACTTCGGCTTGGCCTCCAGCGTCTTTCCCTCGAGTCCGCCCGCGTAGCGCTCCTGGACCTCGGCCATCCGCTCGCTCAACTCGGTCAGGCCGATGTGGTGCTTCTCGACCAGGATCCGCGCGACGGCCAGCAGCCAGCGGCCGTAGTACGGCAACCCGTGATATTCGGTGCGGCCGACGTCCACGTTGCCCATTCGGCGGCGCTCCTCGGACAGCCAGATCCCCCGCCAGCCGAGGACCTCGCAGATCACGTACGTCATTTCTTCCCACAGCTCGTACTGCTTGTTCTCGTACTTCATCGGCTCAACCGGTTCGCCGCCGACGTCGTGGACGGGCTTCAGGTATGCGGTGATGCGGTCGTGGTCCAACATGTCGGGAGTCGGTGCATCCGGGAGCTCGGGAAATTCGCCCTTCAGCCGGGCCACGAGATCCAATTGAGTGGCACGCTCCTCTGCGGTACTCATGAACGCTCCCTTCGCTTTTCGGACAGCACAGCGCGCCTCCAGGAAAACCCGCCTAAGCCGGTTAGCTGACCTTATCTCCGCCCTGCTGTTTGTGCAGGCGAATGGCAGACCCGTTGGCCTGGAGAGCCATCGGCTGCCGAGGCGACGTCGGTCATGTGCTGTGCCGCTTAGGTTTTGACGATCACGGTATTTCTGGGTGACAGTGTCCACGGTGGCGAAATGGCGCACAGGCGGCACCCGGGTTGTTCAACGTCGGGCGCGGAGCGTTTGCTGTTTCACAGGTGCGCTCGACCGGGCAGTCGACACATGGCAGACGTTCCCGGCACCTGCCGGGCCGTCCGTGCCATTGATCGCTTGATCGGCGCAACTTTCTCGCGTGTGATCCACCGCTATTGGACGTCGGTGGCGTCAGAATAGGCAGGTGACCACCGGCAGCCGGGTCGTCGACGCCCTGAGTCCGACCACGCCGGACATCGGCGCGGTAGCCCGCAGCATGCTCGGTGTTCTGGCGATGGTCGCGGTCGCGCTCGCCGTCGACTCGGGGGCGGCCGCGCTGTGGGCGGCCGGCGCCGCGGCGATCGCCGGTGCCATCGGCCTGCAGGACAGCCCCGGCGGACGCGTGCCGCTGGTCATCGCGGTATCAGTGCAGATGAGCGCCGCGGTATTCCTCGGGGCGCTGGCCGCGCCGCACGCAATCATCTTCATCGCCGTGGTGGCGGTCTGGTGCCTCGCCGCCGGGATGCAGTGGGCGCTCGGCAACAACGCCGGGTTGGTCGCCGCCGCGGCGACGGCCCTGTTGGTGGTGGCGCCGCCGCTACCGCCCTCGGCGTCGTCCGTAGTGCTGCCTGCGCTGCTCACGTTCGCGTCCGGGTGCGTCCAGGCGGGGCTGATGGCCGCGTGGCCGCCACACCGATGGCGGGTGCAGCGCGACGCGTTGAGTCGGGCCTACCGGTCGTTGGCCGCCGACGTTCGCCGCGTCGCAGCGGACCGGGACGCGTCGGTGGACGCGGCGCCGATGACATGGTTGAGGGACGCGTTCATCGACAGCCAGGCCAGCAGGCGCCCCAAGGCCTACCACGGCGGATACCGGCTACCCGAGCGGATCACGGCGACGCTGTATGCCCTTCGTGGCGCCGAGGATGCCGAGCGTGCGGACGTCTCGCGAATGCTGACCGCCGCTGCCGGCCTCCTGGAGGCGGTCGCCGACCACAGCCTGACCGCACGGCGGGATGCCAAGCAGGCGCTCAGCGAGCTGGATACCGCAGTCGTCACGGTCACCGGATCGAAAACAGCTGCTGCACAGCGGTTCTCACAGCAATTGCATGAAGCGGCCGAGTCCCGTTTTCCCGATATCCGCCGGCCTGACCTCATCAGCCCGCTGCGGGCGGCCGCGTTGGTGGTGCGCGGTCACCTGACCTGGACATCACCGATCCTGCGGCACGCCGTGCGGCTCTCTGCGGCGACCGCCCTTGGCGTCGCCGCAGACCGGTTCGCGCCCATCGCGCACGGTTACTGGATTGCGTTGACCGTACTGATGGTGCTGCGTCCGGAAACCTCGCACACCTATACCCGCTGTGTCGGACGACTCGGCGGCATTGCGGCCGGCGTCGTCGTCGCGTCGGTGATCGAGATGCTTGGTATCGCCGACGGGGTCGGCCGCCGCCGTCCTTGCCGTGGTGTTTCTGGGTTTGACGTACGTCGTGGTTCGGTTCGGCTATATCGCGGCGAGCGCGAGTCCTTGCCGCGGCTGTCGTGTTTCTGCTCGACATCGACGCGGCCACGTCGGGTGCGAGCCTGGAGGACCGCTTGTTCGCGATTGTGATCGGCGGCGGCCTTGCAGTGGGTGTACACGTGGCGCTGCCCGACCACGCGTTGACGCGTCTTCATCAGCGCGCCGGCGAACTGCTGAAGACCGAAATCGACTACGCGGCAACCGTGGTGAAGGCATACGTGCACGCGCTCGACCATCCCGCCGATGCCTTGTCGACCGCCTGGCAGCGGGCGTTTCGGTCCAGGGCCGCATTCGAAGCCGCGTCGGGCGCGGCGCGGCTGGACTCGAGCGATCTTCGCAGATGGCTGCGGTCCTATCGGGCCGCGCTGAACGCCGTCACCGGCGCGTGCATGTCCTTGGAGGGCAGTCTGCCGGCGAAACCGCCGGCCGCGGTGACCCCCGAATTCATCGCGGCTGTCGATGATTTCGTCGATGCGCTACGCGGTGCGCCGCCGAACCCGGCCAAGCCGTGGACCGTCGACGTCGCGGCGCTCACCGCGGCCAATCAACTGGTCCGCGAGCAGGCGGGCAGACTCGAGGCGGACGACGGCGCGCTACGGGTCCTGCTGGCCGAGGTCGCCACGATCACCCGCAGCCTTGCCGACATCGCCGCTAGCCGCGAGCCCACCTCGGCTGGATGAAGACGCCCTCGGCCTCCACGGTGACGCCGTCCTCGTCGGCGAGGTGGCCCGATGCGTACGTCTTGATCCCGTCGGTCCGGGTGATCCTCGCCTCGGCGTGGAGATGCCCGAGACGGGTCGGGCGCAGATAGCGCAAGGTGATGGTGCCGGTGAAGCGCGGACTCTCGGCGTTGGCCGCCATTTCCCCGAGCACATGGTCGAGCACCAGCGCGGCCACACCCCCGTGCACGTGCCCGGGCGGACCTTCGTATGCCGCGCCCACGTGGAAGTCGGTGAACACGCGGCCGTCCGCGTCATGCTCGATCGTCAGCGGCGGTGCGATCGGATTGCGGATGCCGATCACCGGGTTTCCCCATGCCATGCGGTCACCGCCGGTGGTGTAGCGCACTCCGAAGGGACCGTCGCATTGCCGCGACCGCAAACGCGCCGTCGCCGCGTCGATCTCGGCCTTGACGGCGGCGACGGTGTCCTCGTCGACCTCCGTGCGGATGGTCGCGTCGATCAGGTCGCGGACCGACTCGGTGAGCGGCTGATAGACGGCGCGCATTCGTTCGACCTCTTCCGAGGAGACATCGCCGATATCGGTGAACTGCACCACGGAAGCACTAGAACACGTTCTAGCGGCGGTTGTCGAGTCACACCGGCGCGGGGCCGACCAGCAGCTGGCGGATCACCGGCCGCGCCCACCGGACGAGATCGTCATGGCTCAGGTTGGCGATCGCGGGGTTGGCGAGCACGTAGCGGGTCGTTGCGAGCCCGATCACGAATGCGCCCATCAGCCCTGCCCGTTCGGCGGGATGGTCCGGTGCGATCGCGAACAACGTCGGGGCTACCTGTGCGGCGAACACCTGGCGCATGGTCTCGGCGGCGGTCGGGCTCGTCATCGACGCGCGAAGCAGCGCGAGGAACGTGGTGTCGTCCTCCCACACGGCGAAGAAGCTGGGCAGCAACGCGTCTGCGACGTCGTCGGGGTTCACCGCCGACAGGTCGGGCAGATCAAGGGTGAACTCCGCCGCCGCGGCGAACAGGTCCTGCTTGTTGCCGAAGTATCGGATGACCAACGCCGGGTCGACGCCGACATCGGCGGCGACCGCGCGCAGCGTCGTGCGTTCGTAGCCGTCGGAGCCGAAGCGGACCCGGGCGGCCGCCAAGATGTCGGCGCGGGTTTCCCTGGCGTTGCGCACGCGTGTTGAAGCCATCCGACGAGGATAAGTCATCATCTGTTGACACGGCTAGTGGCCCGGCCTATGGTCTAAGTCACCAGTTGTTGACTTAGTCAGGACGGCGGAGACTGTCTCGCTGGCTGGACCGCTGGCTCGTCCGACCGAGTCGCGCAGTGTCGGCCGACACAACTGAGGGCCAGACGTAGCGAACGTCACCACCCGCGGTCAACACCAAACCCGCACGCTAAAGCGTGTATCGAGTGTGTTCGATTTATCAACGGTGTTTCGCTCGATGCGGGCGGGGCTCGATCCCGAGGGTTTCTTCCGTCGCCAGGCCGGCAAACGTGACCCGTTCACGGTTGTCTTTCCCGGACTCGGTCCGGTGCATTTCTTCGCCAGCGCGGAGGCAGCCCATGATCTGCTCACCGCGCCCGCCGACATCATGGAGGCGCCTACACCGAACCCGATCGAACCAATCGTCGGTGAGCACTCCGTCATCCTCATCTCCGGTGAAGATCACCGGTCCAAGCGCCGCATGCTGATGCCGGCGCTGCACGGTCAGCGCATGCGCGCGCGGGCGGAGATGATGGCGCGCGCCGCATCCGACGAATCGGCCACGTGGCGTCCCGGACGGCGGATATCGCTCGCCACCGCGAGCCGTTCCATCGCATTGCGCATCATCGTGCTCGCGGTCTTCGGCGTCGAGAGCGCAGATCGCTATGAGGAGTTCGCTGACGCCGCAACGTCTTTGATGCATGCGAACACCGCCCCCCTGATGCTGTTGCCGTGGCTGCGCAAAGGATTTGCGGGGTTGGGTCCGTGGGCGCGGCTGGTCCGGTTGCGGGCGCGCTTCGATGCGCTGCTCAGCAGGCAGGTCCGAACATCCCGGCCGGCTGTCGATCCGAGCGTGCTTGGTGTCCTGCTCGCTGGAAAGAGCGCCGCGGCAATGGATCCCGACGACTTTCATCAACAGCTGCGCACGCTCGTCGTCGCCGGTCACGACACCACCGCGGGCGCGCTGATGTGGACGCTCTACCACATTCACCGCGAGCCAACGGTGCGCAACCGTGTCATCGCCGAGCTGAAGGGCGCGTCCGGTCCGGCGTCGCTGCCCGAGCTCCCCTACCTGTCTGCCGTGGTGTCCGAAGCACTCCGAATGCACCCGGCGGTGCCGATCGTGTTGCGCAGGCTCACCGCACCCCTGACCGTCGGCGGCCGTCCCTTCCAGGCAGGTGACATCGTCGGCATCGCGGTGCCCGCAGTCCACTTCGACCCGGCGATCTGGGCCGACCCGAACATGTTCAATCCCGACCGCTTCCTCGCCAAGACCCCGTCACCGTTCGAGTACCTGCCCTTCGGCGGCGGATTTCGCCGTTGTCCGGGTGCGGCGTTCGCTGCCTACGAGCTGGCGATTTCGGTGGGCACATTGATGAACGTGGTGGAGCTGGAAATGCGGGGACGTGAACGGCGTCGCCGGCCGCCGCGATCGGTGCCAAGAGGCGTCGCGATCGTGCCGCGGCGGGAGGTGCGGCTGGACGTCATCCGGCGACGTGGGCCGGCCGTTGCCGGCCAGCGCGCGCCGACATCGTCGCAGGTCACTGATCAGCGGCGTCCGGCGTGATCAAATGCCGGGGGCCGGTCGGCAACCGCCAATGAAAGGCCAGTGCCGCGAGCCGGAGCAGCATCGCGAGCGCGCTGCCTACCACGATGCCCACCCACTGCGGGCCTAAGTAGTCGATCAGGACGTAGGTCGCCGCACCTAACATCGCCGGAATCGCATAGAGATCATCGGGGCCCATCACATACGGCACCTCGCGGGCGATCACATCGCGCAACATCCCGCCTGCGATGGCTGTGAGCATGCCGATGATGCCTGCAGCGAACCAGTCCGCACCGGCGTCGACGGCGATGGCCGCTCCGGAGGTTGCGAAGAAGCCCATTCCGATCGCATCGAAGATCAGCACGGCGGTGTTCATCCGAATCACGATGTGGGCGAACGGGGTCGCGACGGCGACCGCGATCAGTGCGACCGTGATGTTGGGCCAGTGGTTGATTGAATATGGCGGCCGGTCGAGCAGCAGATCGCGCAGCACGCCGCCGCCCACACCGGTCAGCACTCCCAACGTCGCAATGCCGAACAGGTCGAACCCCTTTCGGACACCGACCACCGCGCCCGACGCGGCGAACACCGCAATACCGGCATAGTTGAGGATTATCTGGAGCAGCACGCCTGCACGTTAGTCCGACGCGCGTGAACTCCTCGCCGTCGCGGGTGGTGAAGTGCGGCGGCCTGCGAGCGAGTCCACAAACCGGCGCCCCGACGGCGTCCAGGCGCCCCACAGGGTTTTGTGATCTTGCAAATATTTTGGTCTGATGTGACCCGTGCGGACACGGCAGGTCCTCACGCGGTGGCTTCTCGCCAGCCCGGCGACGCGCATCGGCGTTCCCGCGGCGGCTGTGTTGCTGGGCGTCTCCGGTCTGTTCGGCGGGCTCGACCACGTCAAGCCTGCCCGACCGGGTCAGTCAGGTGGAGCCGGGCGCTGATGTCACGGTGCAGCCCTTCGCATTGACCATCACGCGGGCGGCGGCCGTCGACGACATCGAGGGCATGGTCAGCCCGCTGACCGCGGGTAATCACCTGATGATGGTCCTGCTGGACGCCGAGAACCTCAGCAAGGAGTCGGTGGGCACCTACCTGTTGTCGCCGGTTTCGCGCGAGGACTCCTACAACCGCAATGTCGTTGTGCTCGACGACCGGCTGAGACCGGAAAACCCGTCGGTGTACGACGCCGAATCCAAGGCCGCGATCTCCTCAACCGTCACATGCGTAGTCGGCATGGCCGCCGACACCAGGTCGGCATTGCGGCCGGGCTGCATGTCGAGCCGCCCGATCTGAACGTGGGACGCATCGTCGCCGCCCGTCCACAAGCGGACGCATCGGATCATTTCCGACTCCTGCCGACCACACAACTTCTACCCTGCTGACTGATGGACACCGCCACCGTAGTTGTGACCGTGCTGCTCGCGGCGCTCTTCACGTTCTCGTCGAGCATCAAACTGCTCGGTGTCTCGCAATCGCTGGCGATCCGCGACCACCTCGGGGTCGCGCCCCTGCAATGGCGCCTCATCGGCGCGTGCGAGCTCGGCGGGCGTTGCGGGTGTGCTCGCGGGGCTGGTGTGGGCGCCGATCGGCATCGCCGCGGCGATCGGGCTCGCGCTGCTGTCAGTCGGTGCCATCGCCTTTCACCTACGCGCATCCGACAGCGCCAAGGACACCGCGCCGGCAGTGATCGGAATCGCACTGGCCGTCACCGCCGCCGTGCTGCACACGCTCTGACGTTGCGGCCGTCACACCTGCGCCGACAGGTGTCTTAGATTACCTAAGTTTTCGTGGTCAACTGTCTACGAAGTGGCTTACGCTGCTGGTGTGGCTGCACGGACGCATAGCGTCGACCCCCGAGCGGAGCGGGTCCGCACCCGCCTGCGCGAGGCGGCCTTCGACCTCGCGCACGAACGGCAGGTCGACGGCCTGACCGTCGGCGAGATCGTCGGCCGTGCCGGGGTCAGCCGCCAGGCCTTCTACCAACACTTCGACGACCGCGACGACGCGGTCGCCACGGCCTTCAGCGTCGCCTTCACCGCGGCCGCCGCCGACATCGACGGCGACCCGCGGGCCCGCATCGTGGCTCTCTTCGACTTCGCGGCCGAACATCGCTCGATGTACCGCAACATCGTGCCGAGCGCGGTGACCCAGCGCGTCGTGACGGCGTTCCGCGCCGAACTGCTGCCCGCATGCGAGGAGATCGCCTCGCAGGGCCATGCCGGTGGTCAACACGATCACGACCGTGACGCACCAGTCGGTGAGCCGCTTCCTCGTCGGCGGCTTCATGGAGGTGCTGCGGTCCTGGATGGAGGATCCCGATGCCACGGACCTCACGGGTCGGGTCGGCGCCGCCCTCGACACCGTCAACGCACTACTCGGACTCCCCTGAAACGAGAGGTTCCTTCATGGCCAAGCACCAGGCTCCTGAACGGCACGCCGCGCGCGATCGCGTCGCGGTGCGCACGGTCGTCCTGTCGATGATCGGGCTGACGCTCTTCGTCGTCGCGATGATCGCCAGCTACTCGGGCGCATTCGCCAAGCCGACGCTGCACCACATGTCCGTCGCCGTCGCCGCCCCCGAACAGGTCGTCGACGGCATCCGCGGGCAGGACACCTTGGCCGTCACGCAGGTCGGCGACGACGCCGCAGCGCGAGCGCAGGTATACGAACGCAAGACCGACGCAGCGTTCGTCGTGACGCCGACCGGGCAACTGAACATCTACGTCGCCGGAGGTGGCGGACACAGCGTCGCGATTGCGGCCGAAACCGTCGGCCGCACCATCGCGGCCAAAGCCGGGCTCACCCCCGCCGTCGAAGACGTCGCGCCGGCATCAGCGGGCGACCCGTCCGGCACGGTGGAGTTCTACGCGATCATCTTCATCTCGATCGGCGCGTCGGTCGGCGCCGCGCTGCTCGGCCGCGTCATGGGCACCGTCCGCAGGCCGGCCACGCTGGGGTTGCGCACGATGACGCTTGCGGCGTACTCGGCACTGTTGGCCGCCGCGGTCACCGTCTACGTCGACGCCGTTCTCAATGCGCTGACCGGCCACCCATGGGAGGTGTTCGGAGTGCTGTGGCTCTACGCGATGGCGGTCGGTGGCGCGGTGACCGGTGTGGCCGCGGCCTTCGGCACGGCCGCGTCGATGACGTTGACCGCGTTCCTGGTTGTCATCGGCAACGCCGCTGCGGCCGGCCCCGTGGGACGGCCACTGCTGTCGGGCTTTTATTCGACGTTCACCGCGATCGTGCCCCAGGGTTCGGGCGTCTCACTGCTGCGCAGCGTGCTGTATTTCGGCGGCAACGGCGCGCTGACCCCACTCGCCACACTGGCCATCTGGGGCGCGGCGGGATGTGTTCTCGCGATCGGTGCCACCGCTGTCCGGCTGCGCTCACGACGTGTCGAGTCAGCCGAAACCGACCCGCTCGAGCCAGAAGTCGACCAGATTCACATCGCCAGTCACGTCTAGCCCGGTGATCGCCCTGCGCCGGTGATATCAGAACAGATCCATCGCCGGGCGTCCGGACTCATCGCAAGTCCGTACACTCCCGGCTGTGGCGATCAGCGACGACGACCTCACGCGCCTCGGCCGTTGTGTGGAGCTCGCGCGTGAGGCACTCGAGGGCGGCGATGAGCCGTTCGGCTCGATCCTGGTCGACGAATCGGGCCGGACGCGCTTCGAGGACCGCAACCGGGTCAAGGGCGGCGACCACACCCGTCATCCCGAGTTCGCGATCGCGCGCTGGGCCGTGGACAACATGAGCCCGGCAGAGCGGGCCTCGGCAACGGTGTACACCTCAGGCGAGCACTGCCCGATGTGCGCGGCCGCGCATGCGTGGGTCGGCCTCGGCCGCATCGTGTGCGCCGCGTCGTCGGCACAGCTGACGCAGTGGCTGGCCGAGTGGGGTTCACCTCCCCCGCCGGTGGCGCCGCTACCCATCACCACCGTCGCGCCGGGCGCCATCGTGGACGGGCCCGCCGAACAGTTCAGCGACGCGATGAAGGCCTTGTACGAGGCGAAGTTCCGGTCATGACAGAACCGGCATGGGTGCAGCATGCGATCTGGTGGCAGGTCTATCCGCTGGGCTTCGTCGGCGCCTACCCGGCCGAACCGCCACCCACCGCGGATGATCACCGACTGCGCCGCGTTATCGACTGGTTCGAGCACGCCATCGAACTCGGCGCATCGGGCATCGCCCTCGGGCCGGTGTTCGCGTCCCGCACGCACGGCTACGACACGACCGACCATTACCGCATCGACGCACGACTGGGAGACGACGGCGACTTCGACGCCTTGATCGCCGAGGCCCGCAGGCACGGGCTGCGCGTGCTGCTGGACGGCGTCTTCAACCACGTCGGGACCGAGTTCGCCCACACATCGTGGTTCCGCAAGCGGGGTAAGAACTTTGACACCTTCGAGGGCCACGGCGACCTGGTCGCGCTCGACCACGACAACCCGGAGGTCGTCGACTACACCGTCGACGTGATGACGCACTGGCTCGGGCGCGGCGCCGACGGCTGGCGGCTGGACGCCGCTTACGCCGTCCCCGACCGGTTCTGGGCGCAGGTGCTCCCCCGGGTGCGCGCGCAGTACCCCGACGCGTGGTTCGTCGGCGAGGTCATCCACGGCGACTACTCCGCACAGCGTCAGCGAGGGCGGCTTCGACTCGGTGACGCAGTACGAACTGTGGAAGGCGATCTGGAGCAGCCTCAACGACGGCAACTTCCACGAACTCGACTGGGCGCTGGTGCGGCACAACGAATTCCTCGACGAGTTCGTGCCGATGACGTTCATCGGCAACCACGACGTCACCCGCATCGCCAGCCGCCTGGAGAACACCCGCCACCTCGAGCACGCGCTCGTCCTCCTGCTGACCACCGGAGGCACGCCGAGCGTGTACGCCGGCGACGAGTCCGGCTACCGCGGCGTCAAGGAGGAGCGGTTCGGCGGTGACGATGCGGTGCGGCCCGAATTCACCTCTCCGCTAATGGGAGTCGACGAGCACGGCCATGACGTCTTCCGGCTGCACCAGTATCTGATCGGCCTGCGCAGGCGCCATCCGTGGCTGCACACCGCGCGCACGTCGCCGCTGCAGCTGAGCAACCGCCAGTACGTCTATGCGACCCGCAACGGACTCCGACGCGCTGCTGGTGGCGCTCAACATCGACGACGCACCGCTGGCCCGTGTCGCTGCCCGACCTCGGCTTCGGCGAGGGTGCAGATCGTCGCCGGGTCGGGCGCCCCGCCGCAGGCGGTCGTCACGCCGACACGAGGTCGAGCCGCACGGCTGGCTGATCATCGCGCCAGCTGCTCGACCGTGA
Source organism: uncultured Actinomycetota bacterium (assembly GCA_963766945.1). GTDB lineage: Bacteria > Actinomycetota > Actinomycetes > Mycobacteriales > Mycobacteriaceae > Mycobacterium. The sequence continues at coordinate 182,535 of CAVYCT010000008.1, read as the reverse complement.
GCTGCGTCCTCGCCGCCGCCGTAGAACTTGTCGAGCACCGCGCGAAAGTCCGCGTTGTCGGTTCGGTGGCCCGTGGCGAACAGTGTCATCGACGAACACACCTTGAGGTTGTCCGGCCAGCCGAAGATCTCGTCGGCCGACGAGCCCTCGATCCGCGCGACCAACCGCGCGCACTCCCGCAGCCGCGGCCCCAGCACGTCGTGGGTCAGGTAGGCACGCGCCTCGCCGAGCGAGGAGATGCCGTAGCGGATCGCCGTCGGACTGCGGCCGAGTCCCTGCAGCTGCGGAAACACGAACCAGATCCAGTGGCTACGTTTTCTGCCGTCGCGCAATTCGTCGAGTACCGACGTCGTAGACGCGACCCTGCGCGTCGACAAAGCGCTGCAGGTCGAAGGGATCTGCGTCATTCGATGACAACGATTTGCCAACAGTCATGTCGTTAGCAAGTCTTGCAAGATAGCCTTTTGGATTCAATGACGACAACGACCGAGCCTGAAACGTCGATCCAGCCCGAGCCGGCACCGAAGCCCCGAAGTCTGCGCCGTCGCGTGATGTCCCGGATCAGCATCCAGTCCAAGCTGCTGGTGATGCTGCTGGTGACCAGCATCCTGTCCGCGGCCGTCGTCGGTGCCATCGGCTACCAGTCCGGACGGTCGTCGCTGCGGGCGTCGGTTTTCGACCGGCTGACCGAGATCCGGCGTCGCAGAGTCGGCAGCTGCAGGGTCGAAGTTCGCCGACCTCAAGAATTCCCTGGTCATCTATACGCGGGGTCGACGGCAACCGAAGCCATCGAGGCGTTCACCACCGGATTCGACCAACTCGGCGCGCCACCATCAACCCGGCCCAGCAGCAGTCGATCGTCGACTACTACACCAAGACAGTTCGCAAAGCCGGAGGAGGACAGACGGGCAACAGGTCGACGTCGATGCGCTGCTGCCGACGGCGAATCGCGCAGAAGTATCTGCAGGCGCCTCTACACCGCGCCGTTCGACGACTGGGACAAGGCGATCAAGTTCGACGATGCCCGCGACGGCAGCGCATGGTCGGCGGCCAACGCCCGGTTCAACGACTTCTTCCGCGAGATCGTCAAGCGCTTTCGAGTTCGAGGACGCGCTGCTCCTCGACACCCGGGGCAATGTCGTCTACAGCGCATACAAGGGCGTCGATCTCGGCACCAACGTCCTCACCGGCCCCTTCAAGGGTGGCCAGCTTACGCGCCGCCTACCAGAAGGCTCTGGATTCCAACGCCGTCGACTACGTCGGGGTCACCGATTTCGGCGACTATCAACCCGCCGACGAGCCGACCGCATGGATCGTGTCGCCGGTCGGGCCGCAGGGCCGCGTGGAAGGCGTACTGGCACTGCAGTTTCCGATCTCCAAGATCAACCGGCTGATGACCATGGACCGGCAGCTGGTCGGAGTCCGGGATGGGCGAGACCGGCGAGACGTTCCTCGTCGGTCCCGACGACCTGATGCGGTCGGATTCGCGGCTGTTCCTCGAAGATCCCGAGAGCCTACAAGCGCGACGTCGTCGAGGCGGGCACGCCACCCGACGTCGCGCAGGAAGTCGATCAGCCGCGGCGGCACCACGCTGGTTCAGCCGGTGCCGACCGAGGCCACCAAGCTGGCGCAGCGGGGCCAGACGGGCACCGCTGATCGCGGACGACTACCTCGGGCACGAGACGCTGCAGGCGTACGCCCCGCGTCGACATGCCCGGGTCTGCACTGGTCGATCATCGCCAAGATCGACACCTCGGAGGCGTTCGCACCGGTGACCGCCTTCACCCGGACGCTCGTGTTGTCCACGGCCGTCATCATTTTCGTGGTCTGCATCGCGGCGATGCTGCTGGCGCGGCTGTTCGTGCGGCCGATCCGCCGACTGGAAGCCGGCGCACAACAGATCAGCTCCGGCGACTATCACGTCACGCTGCCCGTGCAAATCACGCGACGAATTCGGTGACCTGACCGTGGCGTTCAACGATATGAGCCGCAACCTCGCGATCAAGGAGGAACTGCTCACCGAGCAGCGCCGCGAGAACGATCGGTTGATGTTGTCGCTGATGCCCGAACCGGTGGTGGCAGCGCTACCGCGAAGGCGAGGAGACGATCGCCCAGGATCACCAGAACGTCACGGTGATCTTCGCCGACATCGTCGGTCTCGACGAGCTCGCGACCGGAACTGAGCTCCGACGAGCTGCTTGGCGATCGTCAACAGGCTGACACGCCAGTTCGATGCCGCGGCAGAGAATCTCGGTGTCGAGCAGGTGCGTACCCTGCACAACGGCTATCTGGCCAGCTGCGGGCTGAGCGTGCCGCGACTGGACAACGTCCGGCGCACCGTGGACTTCGCGGTCGAAATGCAGCGCACCATCGACAGATTCAACGCCGAGACCGGCCACGACCTGAAGTTGCGGGCCGGCATCGACACCGGCACCGTGACCAGCGGCCTGGTCGGCCGGTCCACGCTTGGCATACGACATGTGGGGATCGGCGGTCGAACCTCGCCTACCAGGTACAGAGCGGCTCGCCGCAACCAGGCATCTACGTCACCTCGAGGGTGTACGACGTGATGCGCGACAGCCGCAACTTCACCTCCGCGGGCGTGATCTCCGTCGACGGTGAAGAACAACCCATCTGGCAGCCTGACGGAGCGACACTGATGAGTAGCGTGCTCGACTGCGCCGTGGTTCTACTGGGCCGTCGGAGTGGCCGTCGGCTTCCCCGTCTGCCTGGTGCTGCTCACCGAACTGCACAACGCACTGCGCCGCCGCGGCAGCGCCCTGGCCCGCCCGGTGCATCTGGTGCGCAACTACATCCTGCCGCTGGCCGCGCTGCTGATCCTGCTGGTGCAGGCCATGCAGGTATCCGGCGAGACGACACCGGTGCGCGTCGTGGCGACGGTGTTCGGCTTCGTCGTTCTGGTGCTGCTGCTGTCCGGGCTGAACGCCACCCTGTTCCAGGGCGCACCGGAAGGCAGCTGGCGCAAGCGAATTCCGTCGATCTTCCTCGACGTCGCGCGATTCGCGCTCATCGCCGTCGGTGTGGGCCTGATGCTCGCCTACATCTGGGGCGCGAACGTCGGGGGCTTGTTCACCGCGCTCGGCGTGTCCGTCCATCGTGCTCGGCCTTGCCGCTGCAGAACTCCGTCGGCCAGATCATCTCCGGGCTGCTTGCTGCTGTTCGAGCAGCCGTTCCAGCTCGGCGACTGGATCGAGACGCCGACCGCGAAGCGGCCGAGTGGTCGAAGTCAACTGGCGCGCCACCCATATCGACACCGGCAGTGGCCTGCTGATCATGCCGAACTCGGTGCTGGCCTTGGCGTCCTTCACGAACTTCAGCCGGCCGCCGGGCACCCACTCCCTCGGCGTCACCACCGTGTTCTCGGTCGACGACCCGCCCGACGACGTCATCGCCATGCTGAACCGGGTGGCCGCCGCGCTGCCGCAGCTGCGGCCGGACGCGATGCCGTCCAGTGTCCACAAGGGCGGACTGAACTACACGACGGGGATCCCGCTGCGCACACCGGCCGACGACTTCGCGACCAAATCGCTGTTTCTGCGCTGGGTTTGGTATGCGTCGCGGCGGGCCGGACTGCACCTCGATGAGGCCGAGGACGAGTTCGCCACTCCCGAACGCGTGGAGGCCTCGCTGCGGATCATCGCGCCGACTCTGCGGCTGAGCCAGGCCGATCAGCAGGAGCTGCTCTCCAAGGCCCGGCTCACCAGGTACGGCACCGACGAGTACATCCAGTCCGTCGGACAGGTGCCCAAGCGGATGACCTTCATCGTCAACGGCCGGGTCCGGTTGGTGGCCACGGGCGACGACGGGGCCCTCGTTCCGGTCCGTACCCTCGAGGAGGGCGACTTCCTTGGCCAGACCGCGCTGACCCGCGAACCGGTCAATGCCGCCGCCTATGCCCTCGAGGAGGTGACCGTCTTGCAGATCGATCGCGACGACATCGAGGAACTGGTGTCGCGGAAGCCGGTGCTGTTGCAGGACATCGGCCGTGCCATCGAGGAGCGGCGAGCGAGTCTGCGGCGGGCGCTGGCCGCAGCGGAGGACTAGGTGGTGCGATGAAGCGACGTGTGCCCAGGCCCCGCGAACTTGCGCCGCTGCTGCAGTTCCGCAAGCCGCAACTGAATGCGACCAAGCGGCGACTGGCCGCCGCGCTGACGATCGAGGATCTGCGCGGCATCGCCAAGCGCCGCACGCCCAAGGCGGCGTTCGACTACACCGACGGCGCCGCCGAAGAGGAGCTGTCGCTGGCCCGGGCGCGCCGGGCGTTCCGCGACATCGAGTTCCACCCGACGATCCTGCGTGACGTCGCGAAGGTCGACACCGGCCGCCACCGTGCTCGGCGACCGGGTCGCGCTGCCGTTCGGCATCGCGCCGACCGGCTTCACCCGGCTCATGCAGACCGAAGGCGAGATGGCCGGCGCCCACGCCGCGGCACGCGCCGGGATTCCGTTCTCGCTGTCCACGCTGGGCACCAGCTCGATCGAGGACGTCAAGGCGGCGAACCCGCACGGGCCGCAACTGGTTTCAGCTGTACATGTGGAAGGACCGGGACCGTTCGATGGCGTTGGTGGAGCGCGCCGCCGCGGCGGGCTTCGACACCCTGCTCGTCACGGTCGACGTCCCGGTCGCCGGTGCCCGGCTACGCGACACCCGCAACGGCATGTCCATCCCGCCGACGTTGACGCTGCGCACCGTGCTCGACGCGGTGCCCCACCCGCGCTGGTGGTTCGACCTGCTGACCACCGAACCGCTGTCGTTCGCGTCGCTGGACCGCTGGCCCGGCACCGTCGCCGAATACCTGGACACCATGTTCGACCCGACCGTCACGTTCGAGGACCTGGCCTGGATCAAGACGCAGTGGCCGAACAAGTTGGTGGTCAAGGGAATTCAGACGCTCGAAGACGCGAGGGCGGTCGTCGACCTCGGCGTCGACGGGGTCCTGCTGTCCAACCACGGCGGTCGCCAGCTCGACCGCGCGCCGGTGCCGTTCCACCTGCTGCCGGCGCGTCGCGCGGGAGCTCGGCGGCGACACCGAGGTTTTGCTGGACACCGGGATCATGTCCGGCGCCGACATCGTCGCCGCGATCGCGCTGGGCGCCCGGTTCACCCTGGTCGGCCGCGCCTACCTCTACGGCCTGATGGCCGGTGGCGAGGCCGGCGTGGACCGCGCCATCGACATCCTGTCCGGGCAGGTCAGCCGGACGATGCGGCTGCTCGGCGTGACGTCCCTCGAGGAGCTGACGCCGAGCCACGTGACACAGCTGCACCGCTTCTCGACGCGGCGAGTCGTAGCCGGCGCGGCTTTCACATCAGTCACTTAGTTCTCACAGGTCACAGGCCGTATTCGCTGATTCTCGAGTCCGCGCCGAGTCGGAATCGTTAGCCAACCGCGATATCGCAACCGGGTGTTGAGCACCGGAACGCACCCGCTGCTGCGTGTTTCATTACCCACGCATAGGCAACGGCAATTGCTTTGTGGAATGCGAATCGAAAGGTGGGTTGGTTGCCGTTATGAAGTTCATTGAGAAGTTTCGAGGTAAGTGGTTGCGCCGGTTGGCGGTGGCCGCCTTGCGCGGCGACCGCACTGCCCGGGCTGATCGGCTTCGTCGGGGGTTCGGCGACTGCTGGTGCGTTCTCCCGTCCGGGTCTGCCCGTCGAGTATCTGGATGTGTTCTCCCCGTCGATGAACCGCAACATCCGGATCCAGTTCCAGGGTGGCGGTCCGCATGCGGTGTATCTGCTCGACGGTCTGCGCGCCCAGGACGATTTCAACGGCTGGGACATCAACACCCCGGCGTTCGAGTGGTACTACGAGTCCGGCCTGTCGGTCGTGATGCCGGTCGGCGGCCATGTCCAGCTTCTACACCGACTGGTATCAGCCGTCGCGGGGCAACGGCCAGGACTACACCTACAAGTGGGAGACCTTCCTGACGCAGGAACTCCCCGCGTGGCTGGAGGCCAACAAGGGTGTGTCGCAGAACGGCAACGCGGTGGTCGGCATCTCGATGGCCGGCAGCACCGCGCTGACGTACTCGATCTACTACCCGCAGAAGTTCATCTACGCCGCGTCGCTGTCGGGCTTCCTGAACCCGTCCGAGGGCTGGTGGCCGATGCTGATCGGGCTGGCGATGAATGATGCGGGCGGCTACAACGCCGAGAGCATGTGGGGCCCGTCGTCTGACCCGGCGTGGAAGCGCAACGACCCGATGGTCAACATCGGTCAGCTGGTGGCCAACAACACCCGGATCTGGATCTACTGCGGCACCGGCACGCCGTCGGACCTCGACTCCGGGACCGGCGGCGGAGAATCTGATGGCCGCGCAGTTCCTCGAAGGGTTCACGTTGCGCACCAACGTCACGCTTCCGCGACAACTACGTCGCGGCCGGTGGCACCAACGGGGTGTTCAACTTCCCGCGAACGGCACGCACAGCTGGGGCTACTGGGGCCAGCAGCTGCAGCAGATGATGCCCGATATCCAGCGGGTGCTGGGGGCTCAAGCCGCCGCCTAGACCCACCCACAAACAGGGAGCCTGCCGTTACCCCCGAACGGCAGGCTCCCTGCCATTTCGGGGGTGCGGTCGACTAGTCCTGTACGGTCGGGCGGATGACGATCTCGCCGATCTCGACGTCGTGGGGCTGGTCGATCGCGAACGCGATCGCGCGGGCGACGGCCTCCGGCGGGAAGGCCGAATGCGTCCATGTTCGACTGAATCCGGCCGCGGATCGCCGGATCGTCGATCGTGTTGCCGAGTTCGGTCGCGCACGAAGCCCGGATTGATCGACGTGGTGCGGATGGCGCCGTCGGTCGACTCCTGCCGGAGCGCCTCCATGACCGTGCGCACGGCGTTCTTGGTCGCCGCGTACACGCCCATCTCAGGAACGATCTTCAACCCCGCGGTGGACACCGTCGTCACGAAATGGCCTCTGCCCTGCCGCCGGAAAACCGGCATCGCCGCGGCGATCCCGTGCAGGACGCCGCGCAGGTTGACGTCGATCATGGCCGACCAGCCCTCGACGTCGCCGTCGGCGATTGGACCGAGCTGGCTGATGCCCGCGTTGCTCACCAGGACGTCGAGGCGGCCGAACGTGTCGACGGCGGTGCTGCACCAGCCGGTCCAGGTCCTCGCGGCGGGCGACATCCGCGTGCGACCGTCACGACGTCGGCTCCGGCATGGCCAGTTCGCCGGCGATCCGGTCGAGGCGGTCGGTGCGGCGGGCTCCGAGGACCAGCGCGCGCCACCGCGACGGCGAGCAGCCGGGCGGTCGCCTCGCCGATGCCGCTGCTGGCGCCGGTGATGGCGATGACATTTGCGCGAATCGGTGTCCGTCATGACACGTCCGACCTGCGACAGTTCGATGGCACTATTCCCAGGGCGAACGTCGCGCGGGGCACGGCTGGGAACAAAGCGAGCCTGGCCAGGGTTGAGTCGATCTGACTGAACTTTGGAGGAATCGATGGCTGAAGCCAATCAGTGCCGGTGCTGTTCCTTGCAGCGAATCGATCGTGCTGCCGGGAATGGTGGTGCCGATCGAGCTGGACGACGCCGCGCGCGCCGCCGTCGACGCCGCCCGGGCCAGCGAGTCCGGCGAGCTGCTGATCGCGCCGCGTCTCGAGGACCGCTACCCGTCCTACGGCGTGCTCGCATCGATCGTGCAGGTCGGCCGCATCGCCGGCGGAAGCGGCACCGCCGCGGTGGTGCGCGGCACCAAGCGTGCCCACATCGGCGCGGGAGCCAACGGCCCCGGCGCCGCGCTGTGGGTCGAGGTGACCGAGGTCGACGAAGGCCGAGCGACGGACGAGTCCGCAGCGCTGGCCGCCGAGTACAAGAAGCTGCTGCTGGCGATGCTGCAGCGCCGCGAGGCCTGGCAGATCATCGACTTCGTCAACCAGCTGACCGACCCGTCGGCGCTGGCCGACACCGCCGGCTACGCGTCGTACCTGACCCAGGTGCAGAAGCGCCAGCTGCTGGAGACCCCGGACGTCGCCGAGCGGCTGCGGGTGCTGATCGACTGGACCGGCGACCAGCTGGCCGAGGTCGAGGTCAACGACAAGATCGCCGAAGACGTGCGCGAAGGCATGGAGAAGACGCAGAAGGAGTTCCTGCTGCGCCAGCAGCTGGCCGCGATCCGCAAGGAACTCGGCGAGGGCGAGCCCGACGGATCCGACGACTACCGCGCCCGCATCGAGGCCGCCGACCTTCCCGAGAAGGTCCGCGAGGCCGCGCTGCGCGAGGTCGGCAAGCTGGAGCGCTCGAGCGAGCAGAGCCCCGAGGGCGGCTGGATCCGCACCTGGCTGGACACCGTGCTGGACCTGCCGTGGAACGTCACCACCGAGGACTCGACCGACCTGAAGTCGGCGCGCGAGATTCTCGACGCCGACCACCACGGGCTGGACGACGTCAAGGACCGCATCGTCGAGTACCTGGCCGTGCGGGCGCGTCGCGCCCAGCGCGGGATGGCAGGTCGTCGGCGGCCGCGGCTCCGGCGCCGTCATGGTGCTGGCCGGTCCTCCCGGTGTCGGCAAGACGTCGCTGGGTGAGAGCGTGGCTCGCGCGTTGGGCCGCAAGTTCGTTCGCGTCGCCCTCGGCGGCGTGCGCGACGAGGCCGAGATCCGCGGCCACCGGCGCACCTACGTCGGCGCGCTGCCCGGCCGCATCGTGCGGGCCATCGGCGAGGCGGGGTCGATGAACCCCGTCGTGCTGCTCGACGAGATCGACAAGGTCGGCTCCGACTACCGCGGCGATCCGTCGGCGGCCCTGCTGGAGGTGCTGGACCCGGCGCAGAACCACACGTTCCGCGACCACTACCTGGATCTGGATCTGGACCTGTCCGATGTGGTGTTCCTGGCCACGGCCAACGTGATCGAGAACATCCCGTCGGCGCTGCTGGACCGCATGGAGCTGGTGTCAGATCGACGGCTACACCGAAGACGACAAGGTCGCCATCGCGCGCGACTTCCTGCTGCCCCGGCAGCGGGAGCGGGCGGCGCTGACCGACGACGAGGTCACGGTGACCGAGGACGCGCTGCGCAAGATCGCCGCGGACTACACCCGCGAGCCGGGTGTGCGGCAGTTCGAGCGGCTGCTGGCCAAGGCGCTGCGCAAGGCGACGACGAAGCTCGCTGACCGATCCCGGCGGCGTTGACCGATCGACGAGCCGGATCTCGTTGACTACCTGGGCCGTCCGCGGTTCCTGCCGGAGTCGGCCGAACGCACGGCGGTGCCGGGCGTGGCGACCGGGCTGGCCGTGACGGGCCTCGGCGGCGATGTGCTCTACATCGAGGCCGGGGCGACCGACGGCGAGGCCGGGCCTGCAGCTGACCGGTCAGCTCGGCGACGTGATGAAGGAGTCCGCGCAGATCGCGCTGTCCTACGTCCGCTGCGCACGCCGAGCAGCTGGGCGTCGACCCGAAGTCGCTGGACCGCCGGATCCACGTGCACGTGCCCGCGGGCGCGGTGCCCAAGGACGGTCCGTCGGCAGGCGTGACGATGGTGACCGCGCTGGTGTCGATGGCCACCGGGCGCCAGGTGCGCTCCGACGTCGGGATGACCGGCGAGGTGACGCTGAACGGCCGGGTGCTGCCGATCGGCGGGGTCAAGCAGAAGCTGCTGGCCGCGCAACGAGCCGGTCTGTCAACGGTTTTCATCCCGCAGCGCAACGAGGCCGACCTGGACGACGTCCCGGCCGAGGTGCTCGAGGCGCTGGAGGTCAAGCCGATGACCGACGTCGCGGACATCATCGCGCAGGCGCTGGAGCCGGCGGAGGCGGCAGCCACCGCGCCGCCTGACCGACAAGCATTCGCTGAGCGCCGCTGTCGCTCCGGGCTCTCGAACGGTGTGCAGTCCGCAGCGCTCACGTCGGCGGCGATACTGTCTTCGCATGGCCTATGACGAGGACCTGGCTCGACCGCATCCGCGAGCTCATCGCCGCGAGCGCGGTGTCGAGGAGAAGCGGATGTTCGGCGGGCTGGCGTTTCTGATCAACGGCAACATGTCGGTGGCTGCCAGCAGTCATGGCGGGCTGATGGTGCGGGTGCCGCCGCGACGACACCGACAAGCTGCTCGACCCGCGAGCACGTCGAGCCGATGATCATGGCCGGCCGCGAGACTCGCGGCTGGTTGCGGGTATCCGTCGAGGGTGTCAAGACGAAACGCCAGCTGCAGGGCTGGGTGAGCCGAGGTGTCGACTACGCCAAGAGCCTGCCCCCGAAGTGATGGATCCGGATCGGCACGTCCGGGTGGTCCTATGACCACTGGGACGGCGTGCTGTATCCGCCAGGGGCTACCGGTAGCCAAGCGGCTGGCCCGCTATGTCGAGGAGTTCGACACCGTCGAGCTCAACGCGAGCTTCTACCGGTGGCCCAAGGACGCCACGTTCGAGGGCTGGCGGCAGCGGCTGCCCGAGGGTTTCACGATGTCGGTCAAGGCGCAGCGCGGGTTGACCCACTACCGCCGGCTGGGCTCGCCGGAGCCGTGGGTGGAGCGGTTCGAGCGGGCCTGGAAGGGCCTTGGCGATCGCGCGCGAGGCGCTGCTCGTCCAGCCGCATCCGGAGTTGGAACGCGACGACGCGCGGCTCGACTACTTTCTGGACCGCATGCCCGACTGGATTCCGGTGGCGATGGAGCTGCGCCATCCGTCGTGGGACGACCCGGCCGTCTACGCCATTCTCGAACGGCACCACGCCGCGTATGTGGTGATGAGCGGCGCCGGGCTGACCTGTGTCCCGCGCGCAACCAGCGACCTGGTGTATGTCCGCATGCACGGACCGCCCCAGGACTCGATGTACGCCGGCTCCTATCCCGACGACGAGCTGCGCTGGTGGGCCGACAAGCTCGCCGGATGGCATGACGAGGGCCGGCGCGTGCTCGTCTATTTCAACAACGACCTCGGCGGACACGCCATCCGCAATGCGCGCACGCTCAAGGACCTGCTGTCCGGCTCTGTGACTTGGCTCGCCGCGAGTAAGCTCGGATGAATGACAACGTCGTCCACATTCGCCATCATCGGCGGCGGCCTCGCCGGAGCCAAGGCCGCAGAAGCATTGCGTGACAAGGATTTCGACGGGCACATCGTGCTGTTTGCCGCGGAGGAGCAGCTCCCCTACGAGCGTCCCCCGCTGTCCAAGGAATTCCTTGCAGGGCAAGAAGCAGCTCAGCGACTTCACCGCCGCAACATCGTCGCTGGTACCGCGATCACGACGTCGAGCTGCGACTCGGCACCGAGGTGTCGGCCATCGACGCGGGCGCCCACACACTTGCCCTGCCGGACGGCAGCACCGTCGCCTACGACAAGCTGCTGCTGGCCACCGGCTCGAAGTCGCGCAGGCCGCCGATCCCGGGTGCCGACGCCGACGGTGTGCATTACCTGCGCACGATCGACGACGCCGAGTCGCTGAATTCCGCTACTCACAGAAGGCTCTTCGCTGGCGATCGTCGGCGGCGGGTGGATCGGCCTCGAGGTCGCCGCGGGCGCACGCGAACGCGGTGTGACCGTCACCGTGGTCGAAACGGCCGACGTGCCGCTGCAGGCCGCGCTCGGCCGCGAACTCGGTGAGGTGTTCGCCAGCTGCATCGCGACCATGGTGTCGACTTGCGGCTCGGTGCAACCGTGGACGAGATCACCACCTCCGGTGGCAAGGCGACCGGGCTGAAGCTCGGGACGGGTCAACCGTCACAGCCGATGCGGTCCTGGTCGCGGTGGAGCATGCGGCCAACATCGGGCTCGCCGAAGCGGCCGGGCTGGCCACCGGTGACGGCGGCGTGCTGGTCGACGCGTCGCTGCGCACCAGCGACCCCGACATCTATGCGGTCGGCGACATCGCCGCGGCAGAGCACCCGCTGTTCGGCGAGCGCATCCGCACCGAGCACTGGGCCAATGCGTTGAAGCAGCCCGCGGTGGCCGCCGACGGAATGCTCGGCAAGCCGGGCGAATACGACGAACTCCCCTACTTCTTCACCGACCAGTACGACCTCGGCATGGAGTACGTCGGACATGCGCCCGACTACGAGAAGGTGTGTTCCGCGGCGACCTGGCCGGCCGCGAGTTCACCGCGTTCTGGCTCGACGGCGACAACCGGGTGCTGGCCGGGATGAACGTCAACATCTGGGAAGGCCTCGACGACATCAAATCGCTGATCCGGTCGCGCGAAGCCGGTCGACCCGGACCGGCTCGTCGACGCCCAGTGACAGTGCCGAAACTCCGGGTCGATCGTGCTCTCGGATCTGGCGCGTTCTGTGCTGCGAGCGCGGGCTGCTCGGATGAGCGCGATCGTGAACACCGGCGATCAGCCGCCGGCCGCGCCGCCGGCGGCACCGCGACCGCGCCGCCACCACCGCCGCCGAGCAACGCTCACCTGGTCAACGCCTTCGACTACGTCGTCCCACCCCGAGAGCGGCACCCGTTACTTCTTCACCACCCCCAGCGGCCGCTGGGAGTGCGCGATCGTGCCGCGGGTCAAGGCCGGTTGCCAGTCGGCGACCGGTTCGGGCATGGGCATCACCGGTGAGCCGGATTCGGTGCCGGACGCCGCGGGTGAGCCGGCGGCGCCGAACGCCATCATCGTCGAGCGCGAAGGCGATGCGCAGTTCGTCGCGCTCGAGGACCCGGAGTCAACGTCCGAGCAGAACTCGGCGTCCGAGCCGGACAAGGCGAAGGTCCTGCAGTTCAACAAAATCCTTGCGGCGGCCGGATTTCGGTGCAACGTGCAGGAGCAGCACGGCGTGTCGTGTCTGTCAGCGAACTGAGCGGCAAGGGTTTCACCTTCTCCGCCGACGGTTTCCTGCCGCAGTACACCGACGTGCCCGCCGACGCGCCATAATACAGCGTTCGAAGCCGGGCGAGGGACGCCATGAAGTTCGAGACGGGACAGGTCGCGGTGGTGACCGGCGGCACCAGCGGCATCGGATTCGCGCTCGCCGCGCTGCTGGTGCGCCGCGGCGTCAACGTGATGGTCGCCGACATCCGCGAGGACGCGATCCCGGTCGCCGTCGACGCGTTGTCGGGCCATCCGGGCGGGCGGCCGGCGTTCGTGCCGACGTCACCGTCGCAGCCGACGTGGACGCGCTTGGCCGATGAGACGGTCGAACGGTTCGGGCGGGTGGACCTCGTGTGCAACAACGCGGGCGTGGTGTGCGAGCAGTCGCCGGCGTGGGAGCAGCGACTCGAGACGTGGCGTTGGCTGATCGACGTCAAGCTGATGGGTGTCGTGCACGGGGTGCGCACGTTCGCGCCATTGTTCATCGCCGAGGGTTCCGGACACTTCCTCAACACCGCGTCCGCGGGCGGGCTGATGCCGTTGCCCACCCTGGCGCCCTACAACGCGACGATGCACGCGGTCGTCGGGTTGACCGAGACACTCAACGCCGAATTGCGCGTCTGTCTCAAGAATTTGGGAGCGACGGTGTTGTGCCCCGGATTGGTGGACACTCCGCTGGGCCCGAACTCGGCGCGGCTGGTGCCGCCCGGTGCGGCGGCAACACCCACCGACGGCAATGACGATGCGATGCGCGGCGCGATCAGCCCGGCTGTGGTGGCCGAAGCGGCGATCGAGGCCGTCGAGGCAGGGCTTGTGCACGCGGTGGTCGGACCCGGCGCCGCCGAGGTGGCCAGAGCGCGTGTCGATGCGCTGCTGGCCGAACTCGCCTGACGTCACAGCAGTGTGGCGGTCCCATCCGCATTGACCTGCACTTTGGCGCCGGCGATGTCGTCAGCGACCGTCGCCTCGGCTTCGGACGCATCGTTGATCACGGCGAGCACGCGGGAGTCCTCGGGCGTGCGCACGGCGACGAACGCCTTCTCCGGCGTTCCCGTCCCGGCTGAACGGCGTCGTCCACGATTCGACCGTGCCGACTCCCGACCATTCGACCACCGCGTCGCGGGTCGGTTCGCGGTCGACCTCTGCCTGCACGTCCTCCCAACGGAACGCGCCGGTGGGCGGCTCGGTGCCGTACACACCGAAGCTGTGCTTGGTGAGATAGCCGCCGTTGGCGGTGATGAGTCCGCGTTGCCCCGGGTTGGCGACCAACTGTTCGGCCATCGTGGCGATGGAATGGGTGACGTAGTTGTTCCACGGCCCGCCCGCGAAGGTGAGCCCGCCGGTCACGGTCAGTGGCCGTTCCGGTATCGCCCGAGCGGCAGCCCCAGCTCGTTGGCGGCCACCTGCACCGCCGACGGGAAACACGAGTAGAGGTCGATCAACTCGACGTCGTCGATCCCGGCGCCGGCCAGCTCCAGCGCCCGTCGACCCGCGATCCTGATCGCCGGCGACGTGAAGAACTCCGCGCGTTCGCCGATCGCGTAGGTGTCGTGGGCATCGGTTCCGGCGTACGGGAAAACCCATCGGTCCGAAGGGATTTGCAGATAGGTCGCCTTCTCCGACCGAGGCGAGCACCAGCGCCGCGCCCTGGTCGACCATGTTGTTGGAGTTCATCAGCTTGGTGTACGGCCAGCTGATCATCCGGTTCGCCGGCCCAGGCTGCCAGATCTCGTCGGCCGACAACGCTTCCCGGCTCCAGGCGTGCGGGTTCGTCGCCGCCACCGCACTGAACTGCGACCACAGCTCGCCGATGCGACGGCGGTGGTCCTCGGGCGACTCCCCCGCGGCGATCCGCAGCGCCTGCTCGAACATCGGATAGACGTAGGCGGGCCGGTCCAGCTTGATCCGGATCTCCGCGGGCCCGGCCATCGGCACGCCTTCATCGGAGCCCTCGGCGACCGGTACCGACTCGTCCTGGCTCGTCCAGTTCGGTTTGGCACCGTTGGCACGCAATCGGCCTCGGGTACGCCAGGTTTCGGCACCGGCGATCAGCACGACGTCCGCGCGGCCGCTCTGGATGTCCAGGCACGCCTGATTGACCAACGACTGCGGCACATTGCCGCCGACGCCGGTGTAGCGGGTGGCGGCACCCTCGGCACCGATGCGCTGCGCCAGCAGCAGCCCGGGATCGCGGTAGCGCCATGACAGCAGGCTCACCACGCGCACCGAGTCGACCGCCTCGAGCACGCGCGGATCCGCGGCCTCGCGGGCGGCGGCGGCCATCAGGTCGACCGGCTCCACCCCTGGATTCGTCGTCGTGCTGGTTCACCTGGCCGTAGCCGACCAGCACCGGCGTTCTGGGATCCATCATGGCCTCCTCTGATGAGCGAAGAGCACACCGTCGGCGATGAGCCGATCGGTCTCGTCGGTGGTCAGCCCGAGGACCTTCTCGCAGATCTCACGGGTCTGCTCGCCGGGCATCGGGGCGGGCCGAAGTTCCGCGGGCGGGATGCGGTGTAGGGCGCCGGGCCCGTCTCGCTGGGCATCGGCGCGTCGAACAGCGGATGCGCCATGTCGCTGAGCAACTTTCGGAACACCACCTGCGGATCGGCTGAGCATGTCGACGGCGCGGTTCATCGGCGCCGCGGGAACGCCGGCCCGCTGCAGGCGCTCGGTGACGTCGGCCTTGTCCCGGCGCACTAGTCCACTCCGACACCGCGGCGATGAGATCGCCGCGGTCGCGCGGAAGTTCGGTGCACCCGATGACAGCCGCCAGCGCGGCGCGATCCTCGTCGGACCGAACCGAGATGACACACCACTCGTCGTCGCCGTCGCAGGGATAGACCGCATGCACGGCGGGGTCCTCGACCACGGGTAACCCCGCGGTGCGGCAGGCCTCGGTCGACGTAAGCCGTCGCGAGTTGGTTGACGGCGGCTTCGGCCTGCGAGATATGCACGTGTGCACCGGTTCCGGTGCGCTCGCGCTGGACGAGCGCCGCCAGCGCCGCCATCGCGGTGATCCGGCCGACGACATGGTCGGGAAACACGGTGGTGGCGTCGTAGAAGCTGCCCGGCTCGGCGTCCTCGGAGGTCCACAGCCAGGTGACGCCGGTCGTCGCGCGGACCAGCGGGCCGTAGCCCATCCGGTCACTCCACGGGCCCGTCGCGCCGAATGCGCTGCTTTCGGCCAGCACGATGCGCGGATTGATGTCCCGCAGTTGCTCGTATGAAAAGCCCAGCGAGGCAAGGGTTCCCGGCTTGAAATTGGCGAATACGGCGTCGGCGTCTGCGACCAGACGGCGGAACAGCTCGGCGCCGTCGGGATGCCGCAGATCAAGCCCGAGGCTGGATTCGTTGCGATGGGTCAGCGCCCACGATCTGCTCATCGTCATGCCGGGCGGTGTCTGGCGCAGCCCGTCGGGGTAGGCGGCGCTTTCGACCTTGATGACCTCGGCGCCGAGGTCGGCGAACAGGCGGCCCAGTTCGCCGCCGGCGACGATCACGCCGAGGTCGAGGATCCGAAGCCCGTCGAACGGCCTGTCCGCGGCGTCGTTGGTGCGCATCGTGGCTCCGGAAGCCGGTGTCGGCCCAGGCGGGTTCGTCGGCTCCCGCCGGTTGCGCGGGCGCGCGTCGAAGCCGGCGTGCCGCCCGTCGACGACGAACGGTCCCGCCGGGACGTCGACGGTCACGTCGGGCGCGAGCTGCGCGTCGGCCAGCGCGCCGACGGCGCGAAAATGCTCTGACGCCAACGCCTCTGCGGGTGTGAGGACCGCCGCGACCGGCACTCCGCGCGCTTGCCCCTCGGCCACCAGCGCGTCCATCGTCTGCGGCGCGAAGAGCTCCGCGATGGCGGCGTTGAGTTCACGCGGATGCCGCGTATCGCGCCGCGATCGTGTCGAACTTGGGATCGGCGAACTGCTCGGGTTCGCCCAGCCAGCCCCGCATTCCCCGCCACTGGCGCGCCGACAGCAGGCAGATGCGGACGTGGCCGTCCTTGCACGCCGAAGATCGGATAGATCTGCTGGTTTCGCGGCCGGCCGCGCCACAGTTCGCTGGTGCGCTTCAGGCCGACCGCCGCCTGCCCCTCCGACCCGTACGGCGGGTCCAGCGCCTGCAGAACGCCCTCGAAACGGGAGAAGTCGATGTAATCGCCTCTGCCGCAACGCAATCGGTGATAGTAGGCGGCCAGCGCCGCCCACGCGGCCTGCGCCGCCGCCGTTGCCGACGCCACGCCGTCGGGTGGCAGCACGGGCGTGCCGGTCGTCGGCCCGGTCCGCGACAGCGCGGTCGACATCGCATACGAACACGGCGTCGGTGGCCCGCCTCGACGCGTACGGACCCGCGGTGCCGAAGTCGGTGACCGACAACGCGACCAGGTGACCGAACCGCTCGGCCAGCGCCGCGCACGACGTCCCGTATGCGGCCGGCAGCACCCGGGATTCCCGCTGTCCACGACGATGTCTGCGGACGCCGGCCAACTCGATGAGCCGCTGCCGGTCGGCGGCTGTCGCCGGATCGAGCACCGCGCTGCGCTTGTTCGCGTTCTGCATCGCGAACGCGATGCTCGCGCCCGCGACGGTAGGCGTGCGCGCGGCGCGCGACGCTGCCGCCGGGCGGCTCGACCTTCAACACGTCGGCGCCCAGGTCCGCGAACAGCCGGCTCACGCCGTCGGATTCCGCGCCGCCCAGGTCGAGCACCCGCAGGGACGCGAGCAGTCCCGCGCTCACTTGGCCAGCAGCCGTTCCACCCACTCCAGGTGGGCGTCGGTCTCGTCGGCGACGTACAGCAGGTCGACGAACGCGTCGGGGATAGCCGTTGTCGGCCAGCAGCCGGATCGCATCGGCGACCGCCTCGATCGCGGTGCCCGCCGCGACGTTGATCCGGACATAGGTATGAATGGCCGATGGGTCGCGCCCCGCGGCGCGGGCGGCGTCATCGATCAGTCGACGTTGTCAGTTCAGCAGTGTCGAGGTCCACGCCGCCCGGCACCTGCACGACGGCGCATCCAGCCGTCGGCCCGCTCTCCGATCCGCTTCAGGCCGGCAGGCGTGAACGCGCCGAGATAGATCGGGCGGCCGCGGCCGCTGCACCGGCTTGAGGTTCACCCACGACTCCGGGATCGACCAGCGCGGCCCGTCGTGCGCCACCGGGTTCGCGGTCCACAGCGCTCGAGCGCGTCCAGTATTTCGTCCAGCTGCGCGCCGCGCCGCGCGAACGGCGCACCCGCGGCCTGGTACTCCTCGGGCGACCAGCCGATGCCGAACCCGGGCAGCAGCCTGCCGTCGCTGATCACGTCGATGCTCGTGAGCTGGCGCGCCAGCTGGGCGGGCGGATACCAGGGCGCGACGAACACGCTGCTGCCCAGTTGCACCCGCGACGTCACCGTCGCGGCGACCGTCAGTGCGACGAACGGGTCGAGGTTGGTGCGGAACTGCTCGGGGATCGTGTCGCGGCCCTGGTAGCCCACCGTGGGACGCACCGCGGCAAGCAACGATCGCCCACCCAGAGGCTGTCGGCGCCGAGCTCTTCGGCCGTCGAGGCGAACCGGGCCAGCCCGGCACGGGCCGACTGTCCGAACTGCGGCACCGCGAATCCCAGCACGATCGTCAGGCTAGTGGCTGACCCTGGACGATTCTGCGACCAGGACCCGAGCGCGGCTGCCGGTAGACTGCATCGTTGTGTCCGACCAAGCCGCGGTAGCCCAGCACCCGCATCCGCTGGTCGGACAGCTCTCCGCACTGCACCATTTCCGCACCTATGTCGACATCGCCGTGGTCGTCGTGGTGCTGGCGCTGACCAATCTGATCGCGCATTTCACCACGCCGTGGGCCAGCATCGCGACCGTGCCCGCCGCGGCGGTGGGCTTGCTGATCCTGGTGCGCTCCCGCGGCCTGGGTTGGAGCGAGCTGGGGCTGAGCAGGGAGCATTGGAAGTCGGGCGCGGGCTACGCGCTGGCGGCGGTGGGCGTGGTGCTCTCGGTGATCGCGATCGGCGCGCTGCTGCCGTGGACGCGGCCGATGTTCATGAACAACAACTACGCGACGATCTCGGGCGCGTTGATCGCGTCGATGATCATCATTCCGCTGCAGACGGTGATTCCGGAGGAGCTGGCGTTCCGCGGCGTGCTGCACGGCGCGCTGAACCGGGCCTGGGGCTTTCGCGGCGTCGCCGCGGCGGGCTCGTTGTTGTTCGGCCTGTGGCACATCGCGACGTCGTTCGGGCTGACCAGCAGTAATGTCGGCTTCACCCGGCTGTTCGGCGGCGGATTGCTCGGCACCGTCGCCGGCGTGGTCCTGGCGGTGGCGGCCACCGCGGTGGCCGGCTTCGTGTTCACCTGGCTGCGGCGTCGCAGCGGCAGCCTGATCGCGCCGATCGCCCTGCACTGGTCCCTGAACGGGCTGGGTGCGCTGGCCGCCGCCGCTGGTGTTCCATCTGTCGACCTGACTGACGGCGTCAGCGAGTCGCCGCCTTGCGCCTGCGCGCACGAAACTCGCGGTTCTTGAGCTTGTTGCCGCACGCGGACATCTCGCACCAGGTGCCGCCGTGGTTGCGCGACCTGTCGTAGAACGCCCACTGGCATTCATCGTTCGCGCACGCCTTGAGCCGCGCCCAGCTGCCGTCGCGCTGAGCGTCGCGCATGATCAGCAGCAGTTCGATGAGCCGCTCCGGAACCGATTTGCCTGCCGCGGCCAGTCGAACGTTCCCATCCGCGCCGAACTCGGCGCGCGCCGTGCCGCCTGCCGCCACCGCGCGCAGCGGCGCCAACGCCGCGTCGGTCGGCGACGGGCCGCCGCCGTTGCGCACCAACAGCGCGCGCAGGGCTTCGCGCACACCGCGCACCAGCTCCAGGTCGGCGCTCATCGAGATCGGCGTCGGGCGCGAGTAGATCGTTGTCGACCAGCCATGGCCGGGCGTCGGCCGGATCCGCGAGCCGGTCCGGCCCGTCGGGCAGCTCGACGGTGTTGACCAGCGCCTGAACCCGGATGAGCGGACCCCGGACGCCGGCTTGGGCTCGTCGTCGGCGGGCCAGCGCACGGGTTCTGCAGGCATGCATCCACTGTAAGACCTGCATGACCGGTATATCAACTTGACTGGTCATGCATGACCGCTGTAATGTTTTAGATAGTCACGAAGACTGAGATGCCGCGATGGCGGCCAAAAGAGGTAGATACCAATGTCGGACAACGAGATTCCGGCCGAAGTTCATTCCATTCGCGCTCGACACGACCCGAGGCGACGCGATCCCGCGGGCGTCGCTGGCGGCGCGGCTGATCGCGCGCCTTCGGGCAGGCAAGTTCGACGGACTGCTCGCGGTCGGGGTCCCCGCCCCGGCGGGCAGCGCGCTCGCCGCCCACGAGGCGCGGCTGACGTCGGTGGCCGAACGCGAGGCGATCGCGCGCTCGCTGCGGCAGGCCGTCACCGATTCCCGGGTCGGCAGATTCGTGCTGTCGTCACGCGTGCAGCTGAACGCCCCCAACATCGCCGCGGCCGAGGACATGATCGACGCGATCACGCTGCGGCTGCACTCACCGCGCACGGTGAGCGCGCGCGGGATGGCCAGGCTGCGTCAGGTGCTCTCCGACGGGAGCGGCCCGCTCTACCGGTACGGCCGCGGCGACCTCAGCGGTCGGCTCGGTGCCGCGCTCGCCGCGCTCTAGACGACCAGTACCGCCGCGCCGGCGACGCGGCCCGCGCCGAGATCGGTGAGTGCCTCGTCGGCACGGTCGAGCGGATACTCGCGGACTCGTCACCTCGAGGTGGTGCCCGCCGGCGAAGGCGAGGAACTCGCGGGCGTCGTTGCGGGTGTTCGACGTCACCGACCGCAACTCGCGCTCCTGAAACAGGTGGCGCTGGTAGTTCAGCGACGGGATGTCGGACAAGTGGATGCCCGCAACGGCCAACGTCCCGCCGCGATCCAGCGCCTCGAGCGCAGGCAACACGAGATCGCCGACGGGCGCGAAAAGTATTGCGGCGTCGAGCGGCTACCGGCGGTGCGGTCCGCGGCGCCCTGTGCCGACGCGGCGCCCAACGCCAGCGCCAGCTCCTGGGCCTTCGCGATCGCGGGTCATCACGTGGACCTCGGCGCCCTGCGCGCGCGCCACCTGCGCGGTGAGGTGGGCGCTCCCGCCGAAGCCGTAGATCCCCAGCCGTCCGCCCGGCGGCAGCTCGGCACGCAGCAGCGCGCGATAGCCGATGATGCCCGCGCACAGAGCAGCGGCGCCAGCTCGGTGTCGGAGTATCCGGCCGGCAGGCGATGCGCGTAAGCGGCTGGGACGGTGGCGAATTCGGCGTATCCGCCGTCGGCGTCCCACCCCGTGTATCGGGATCGCGGGCAGAGATTCTCGTCGCCGCGCAGACAGAATTTGCACGTGCCCGCAGGTGTGTCGAAGCCACGCGACGCCGACGCGATCGCCGACCGCGAAGTCAACGTCGTCCTCGTCCGTGCCCGGTCGCCGGGCCGATTTCGACGACCTCGCCCACGACTTCGTGGCCGGGGATCACCCCGGCACGGTGCACCGGCAGATCACCCTCGGCGACGTGGAGATCGGTGCGGCACACCCCGCAGGCGCGCACCGCAACCAGCAGCTCGCCGGGTCCTGGCTGCGGGACTTCAACGGTGACGCGCTCCAGCGGCCGGGTGTTCATCGGGCCCGGACGCCGGACCCGCCACGCGCTCATCGTCGGGGTGGTCACCACCCCATGGTGGCGCTATGTCTTCTTCTGCACCATGCCCGACGATCCACAACAGGATCACCGATCCGAGGATCGCGGTGAAGAGGGTGAACCACCAGCCGCCCGCGGCGGTGTCGAGGAAGAAGCTGAGCAGGAAGCCGCCGATCAGTGCACCGACGATCCCGATCACGATGTTCACCAGGATGCCGGAACCGCCGCCCTTGACGATCTTGCCGGCGATCCATCCGGCGATGGCGCCGATGATGATGTAGCCGATCCAGCCGACGCTGGTCAGCGTCGAGGACCGGGCGAGAAATTCGGTAGCCGCAATCGTGTCCATCAGGATCTCCTGCCTTGTCGCTGGCGAAGTCCAGCGCGGCCGCTGGGCCACCCTCAGCTATACCGCGACGACGGTAACGATTCGGACAGTGAAACGGTCAAGATCATCCGTCGGACAACTTAGGGAAATCCCCGATTCCGCAGCGGTCACGAAGGCATAACCTGGAATAACAACGGCTGGTTGTCGTGGCGTACCGGTTGCCGTGCGACCGGTATGCGCGAGCAAGAGGCAACGGTAACGCGGAGGAAGAGGGAGGGAAATGAAAGCACTAGTTGCACTGGCGATCGGCGCTCTTGGGCGCCAGCGGGAATCGCGCTTCGCCGCACCGGCCAACGCGGGGTGCCAGGCTCGGATTGGACGCCGTGGGGCGGTGGAGAGATCTGCGACGGACCGATCGCGTCCGACGGCAACTTCCAGCGTTGCCAGAGCGTAGGGCGTCCTCGGGTTCGGCGGCACCTCCTGCTACCGTTATGAACGTCAACAACCTCAACGGCCAGCCGCCGTGGGTTGGTCCGTAAAGCTCGACTGACGCTTAGGGATTGAGAGCTGCGCGCCACCCGCCGTCAGGCGGGCGGCAGCATCCCCGGCGCGTGCTCCGGTGCGACCGGCACGGCCACCCCGACACCGGGTCGCGGCGGCGGCGCGTTCGGATCCGGCGGCGGCGCATTGGGATCCGGTGGCGGCGGCGGCGCGTTCGGGTCCGGCGGCGGCGGGGCGGCGGCGGCGTGTACGGCCGGATCGAATTGGCCAGCGTCGACGCGCCTCGTCCGTCGGCATCGGGTTGTTCGCCGTGCCGAGCCAGACGACGAACCAGCGTTCCGGCGTGCGCTGACCGCGCGGCGCGCCGGGCTCCGGCGGCGTCGCCGACCACGCCGGCCCAGATCTGGCCGGTGGGCTTGTTGGCGTCGGTGAACTTCACCTCGTAATAGGACGCGACGCCCGGCATGCCCGTTCGGCGTCCAGCGTCGCGGTCTGCTGGTTGATGCGGGTGCCCGGGAACGGCATGAAGAACTCGCCCATATCGGAGGCCAGCCGCTGTGCGGCCTTGGTGTTGTCGGTCTCGGCGCCGGCGAACAGCTTCAGGTCGAGCCGTCCGAGCAGCACGCTGGTGTCGTTCGGCGGCTGTGCGCCTTCGGGCGCGATCTTCGTCAGCAGCGCCTGGCCGTAGGACAACTGGGTGGAATCCGACACCTTCCAGCCCGCGGGCACGACATAGCTGAGGCCGCCCGCGGCGTTGTCGACACGGCCGGGCTCGGGCGGCGGTGGCGGCGGCGGCGCGTTCGGATCGCGCGGCGGTGGCGCGTTGGGATCGGCCGGCGGGGGCGGTGGCGCGTTGGGATCGGCCGGCGGCGGCGGCGGCGCGTTGGGATCGGCCGGCGGCGGCGGCGGCGCGTTCGGGTCGGCCGGCGGCGGGCGGCGGCGGGCCCTGCAGGAAGGTGTTGCCGCGGCGGCGGCGGCGGTGGCGGCACCGGCTCGGGTTGCGCCTGCGCCACCGTCGGCAGCGCGAGCGCCACCGCGGTCGCGCCGGTCAGCGCCGCGATCGCCAGCTTCTTCGAGAGGCCCTTGCGGTGTTCGAGATATCGCGTCCGGCTGATCCATGGGGAAGAAACTACAGTGTTACCGCCGTGACGCAAGTGTGAGTTGCTCTTAATGTGTTCAACTGAGAGATTGCTGTGTACGCGAGAAGCGCCTGCGAGGCACACGACATAGCCGATTGCTGACATGACAAGCTCCCGACGCGTCGCGCGCGGGGCGGTGCATGCGGTCGGTCGCGCCGGTTTGCAGCGGATCCGACCGGATTGATCGTGACGACGCACGCGCGATGTTACGGGCTCGGATGCAGCGTCACCTCCTGCGCCTTGACCGAGAAGTAGACCCGCTCCCCCGGCGCCAACCGCAACTCGGCCGCCGAGTCGGCGGTGATGTCGGCGGCGAGGCCGGGCGCACCGTCGGGTTGCTCGTCGGCGCGGACCCGGATCGCGGGCCCGCGGCTGTCGAGTTCGGCGACCGTCACCTCCAGGGTGTTGCGGGGGCTGCCGTGCGGTTTGTCGCGGTACACCGCGACCGCCGCCGGGCGTGAACACCGCCACGGCCGGCTCACCGGCGACGACGTCCGGCGCCGGCGTTGCCGTGCCAGACGGTCCCCCACTGCGTCGTCAGCACGCCGTCGGCGCCCGCCGTGCCGCTGACGAGGTTCACGCCGGCGAACCGCGCCCCGAAACGACTGCGGGGTGCCGCCAATATCGCTGCGGTCGAACCGGTTTCGACGATGCGGCCCGACTCCAGCACCAGCACCCGATCCGCCAGCGTCAGCACGTCGAGCAGGTCGTGGGTGATCAGCACCGCCGAGCGGCCGTCGCGCGCCAGCACCCGGCGCAGCACCTTGCGCATCGCGGTCGGCGACCGCCACGTCGAGGCCGGCCATCGGCTCGTCGAGCATCAGCACATCGGGTTCGGCGGCCAGCGCGCGCGCCAGCGCCACCCGCTGCGCCTGCCCGCCGGACAGCTGACGCGGCATCCGGTCGGCCAGATCGGCGGCGTCGACCTCGCCCAGCCAGTGCGCGGCGCGCCGCACGTGAGCTGCGCGGCGAGAACGCCACGTTGGCGGCGACGCTCAGATGCGGAAACAGCAGCGGGTCCTGCATCAGCAGCCCGACGCGGCGGTCGTGGGTCGGCGACGTGGATGCCCGCCGAGGTGTCGGTCAGCACCCGATCACCGACACCGCACCACGCCGTCGTCGGGCCGCACCAACCCGGCGATGACGTGCAGCGGCCGTCGACTTACCCGCGCCGTTCGGCCCGAGGACGGCCAGGACCTCGCCCGCGGCGACGTCGAATTCGATGTCCACGCCCCGGTTTTCGACGACGGCGCGCACCGTCACGTCGGTCACGACGCGCTACCACGCATTGGCGCCTCCAGCCCGCAGCCGGCGGCTGCCCAGCCCGAGCACGACGACGGCGGCCACCACGACCAGCAGCAGCGACAGCGCGACCGCGGCGTCGGCGTCGGTTTCGCGCTGCAGGTAGATCTCCAGCGGCAACGTCCGGGTGACGCCCTCGCGCGAGCCGGCGAACGTCAGCGTGGCGCCGAACTCGCCCAGCGAGCGGGCGAACGCCAGCACCGCGCCCGGAGACCAGGCCCGGGAGCCAGCAGCGGCAGCGACACCCGCCACCAGACGGTGGTCGGCCGGGCCCCCAGCGTCGCGGCGACCACCTCGTAGTCGGCGCCCGCGGTGCGGGCGGCGCCCTCCAGCGCGATGACCAGGAAGGGCAGCGACACGAACGTCTGCGCCAGCACCACGGCCGTCGTCGTGAACGCGATCTGGATGCCCGCGGCCTCGAGGTACTCGCCGATCAGCCCGAGCCGGCCGAACGCGTACAGCAGCGCGATGCCGCCGACCACCGGCGGCAGCACCAGCGGCAGCAGGATCAGCGGCCGGGTCAGTCCGCACGAACCTGGCTGTCGCTGCGCGCCAACACCAGCGCCATCGGCACGCCGCAGCACCAGGCACAACGCCGTGCTGGCGGCCGCGGTCTTCAGGCTGAGCACCAGCGCGGTCACCGACGACTGGCTGGTGATCAGCGACCAGAACTGCGGCCAGTCGACCTTGGCGGCCACCGCGATCAGCGGCACGACGACGAACAGCGCCCCGATCGCGGCGGGAACGTAGATCCAGCGGGGCAGGCCGGCCGATGCGGTCAAGGCTTGGCGAAACCCGTGCCGGTCGCGACGGCTCAGGGCCGCTGTCCGCTTCACAGATCACGACCCTATGGCACTTCGGACCCGATGTGGTGGTGTATGCCGCGTGCCGAGTTTCGTCCTGCTAGCTACTGTCCAGTAACATTTCCCTCGATCGCTGGGGTTCAGCGTTGAACACGAAGGAGGTCCTTGCGATGGAGGTGCTGGTCACCGGAGGCGACACCGATCTGGGTCGCACGATCGCGGAGGGCTTCCGCGACGCCGGCCACCGGGTCGTGATCGCCGGCGCACGCCGCGACGACCTGGAGGTCGCCGCCAAGGAACTCGACGTCGACGCGATCGTCTTCGACAACACCGATCCGGCCAGCCTCGAGGAGGCCCGCGGGCAGTTCCCGCACCACCTCGACACCATCGTCAACGTGCCCGCCCCGCGCTGGGACGCAGGCGACCCGCGCACCTACTCGCTGTCCGACCATGGCCGCGGCGTGGCGCAACGCGCTCGACGCCACCGTGCTGTCGGCGGTGCTGACCGTGCAGATCGTGGGCGATCACCTGCGGTCGGGCGGTTCGATCGTCAACGTCGTCCCCGAGAACCCGCACGAAGGCAGCGCCGAAGCCGCCATCAAGGCCGCCGTGTCGGACTGGACCGCCGGACAGGCCGCCCACTTCGGCACCCGGGGCATCACCGTCAACGCGGTCGCCTCGGGACGCAGCGCCGAGCCGGGCTACGAGGGCCTGTCGCGGACGCCGCCGTCGGTGGCCGAGGAGATCACCCGGCTGGCGTTGTTCCTGACCACGCCGGCCGCCCGCCACATCACCGGCCAGACGCTGCACGTCAGCCACGGTGCGCTGGCCAACTTCGGCTAGATTCCGCGTTCGCCGTTAGCTAAACGGGGTTACGGCCCCGTTAGGTGTGGTTACGTGAGGGCGTGACCATCCGACTCGGACTCCAGATCCCCAACTTCTCCTACGGCACCGGCGTCGCCGAGCTCTTCCCCACCGTCATCGCCCAGGCGCAGGAAGCCGAGGCCGCCGGCTTCGACTCGGTCTTCGTGATGGACCACTTCTACCAACTGCCCGTGCTGGGCACGCCCGGACCAACCGATGCTCGAGGCCTACACCGCCCTCGGCGGCTTGGCGACCGCGACCGAGCGCGTCCAGCTGGGCACGCTGGTCACCGGCAACACCTACCGCAATCCGACGCTGCTGGCCAAGGCGATCACCACGCTGGACGTGATGAGCCAGGGCCGCGCGATCCTCGGCATCGGCACCGGCTGGTTCGAGCTCGAGCACGATCAGCTCGGCTACGACTTCGGCACGTTCACCGACCGCTTCAACAAGCTCGACGAGGCGCTGCAGATCATCCTGCCGATGCTCAAGGGCGAGCGGCCGACGTTCTCCGGCAAGTACTACCGAACCAAGAGGCGATGGCGAATCCCCGCTTCCGCGACCACATTCCGCTGATGATCGGCGGCAGCGGCGAGAAGAAGACCATGCGGCTGGCGGCGCGCTACTTCGACCACCTCAACATCATGGCCGGCTTCGACGAGCTGCCCCGCAAGGTCGCGGTCCTCAACGAGCGCTGCGAGGAGATCGGCCGCGATCCCTCGACGCTGGAGACCAGCATGCTGGTCACGGCGATGGTCGACGAGAACGTCACCGCCGACGTCATTCCCGACGAACATGAAGCAGCGGATGGTCGTCGGCGGCGCCGAAGCGATCGCCGAGCAGCTCAAGACCAAGGTGTTCGACGCCGGCGTCGACGGTGTGATCCTGAACCTGCCGACCAACATCCAGGGCTACCAGCCGGGCCACATCACGGCACTGGGTGCGGCGCTGAGGCCGCTCGTCGCGCGTTTAATCCCACAGTCTGACGTGGGAAACAACACAGCGCAACCGGATGCGACTATCCGGGCCTCGGGCAACTACCGTAATGGGTAGAAACTGCACGTGAAGTACCGTCGAGGAGCCCAAAATGAGCCATCCCGGAGCCACTGCATCTGATCGGCACAAGGTCGTCATCATCGGGTCGGGGTTCGGCGGGCTGACCGCTGCCAAGAACCTCAAGCGGGCCGACGTCGACATCAAGATGATCGCCAGGACCACGCACCACCTGTTTCCAGCCGCTGCTGTACCAGGTGGCGACCGGCATCATCCCGTCAGGCGAGATCGCGCCGCCCACCCGGATGATCCTGCGCAAGCAGAAGAACGCGCAGGTGCTGCTCGGCAACGTCACCCACATCGACCTGGCCAACCAGACCGTCAGGTCGGAGTTGCTGGGTCACACCTACGTCACGCCCTACGACAGCCTGATCATCGCCGCGGGCGCGGGCCAGTCCTACTTCGGCAACGACCATTTCGCCGAATGGGCGCCGGGAATGAAGTCGATCGACGACGCGCTGGAACTGCGTGCGCCGCATCCTCGGCGCGTTCGAACAGGCCGAGCGGTCCAGCGACCCGGCGCGGCGCGAAAAGCTGCTGACGTTCACCGTCGTGGGCGCCGGCCCGACCGGTGTCGAAATGGCCGGGCAGATCGCCGAACTCGCCGACCACACGCTCAAAGGCGCGTTCCGCCATATCGATTCGACCACGGCGCGGGTGATCCTGCTCGACGCTGCGCCCGCCGTGCTGCCGCCGATGGGTGAGAAACTCGGCAAGAAGGCGCAGGCGCGGCTGGAGAAGATGGGCGTCGAGATCCAGCTCGGCGCGATGGTCACCGACGTCGACCGCAACGGCATCACCGTCAAGGACTCCGACGGCACGGTCCGGCGCATCGAATCGGCGAGCAAGGTGTGGTCGGCCGGTGTGTCGGCCAGCCCGCTGGGCCGCGACCTCGCCGAGCAGTCCGACGTCGAACTCGACCGGGCGGGACGGGTCAAGGTGCTGCCCGACCTGTCGATTCCCGGCCACCCGAACGTGTTCGTGGTCGGCGACATGGCGCTGGTCGAAGGCGTGCCCGGCATGGCCCAGGGCGCGATCCAGGGCGGCAAGTACGCCGCCAAGGCCATCAAGGCCGAGCTCAAGGGCGCCGACCCCGCCGAGCGCGAGCCGTTCCAGTACTTCGACAAGGGCTCGATGGCGACGGTGTCGCGCTTCTCCGCCGTCGCCAAGATCGGCCCGCTGGAGTTCGGCGGATTCATCGCCTGGCTGGGCTGGCTGGTGCTGCACCTGGTGTACCTGGTCGGGTTCAAGAGCAAGATCACCACGCTGCTGTCGTGGACGGTGACGTTCCTGTCGACCCAACGCGGCAACCTCACCATCACCGAGCAGCAGGCCTACGCCCGCACCAGGATCGAAGAGCTCGAGGAGATCGCCGCGGCGGTCGGAGAGCTCGAGAAGGCGGCGAGCTAGTCGACGGCTAGAGCCGGTCACCCTGCCACGTCGACAGGCAGCCGCCGCCGGCCAGGGCCAGCGCGACACCGGCCGTGTCGACATTGCCGTCGGGGTAGTGCAGTTCGCTGATGCACGCCAGCGGCGCGCCGAGTTCGTCGTCGGCGACCGAGCCGCGACCGAGCTCGATGCGGTGCCGCAGCAGCGGCGACCCGTCGACGTCGGCATGCAGCGATCCCGACCAAAAGCCCTGCCGCTCACCGGATCTGCCGATCTGCACCCGTTCGCGCAGCCGGACGCGTCCCGATCCGGTCACGTCCAGTCGCGTCGACGTGATGTGCCGCGACGTGGCCGCCACCACGGTGGGCTGCGGATCGACGTCGAGCTCGCCGGCCACCTCGAGGTCCCAAATGGCGTGCGACTCGGGTGTTTCCGTGCCCGGCAGCGTCACCGTGGCCGCGGCACTGCGCACCCGCAGCCGCGCGCCAGGTTCGACGACGACGCGGACGTACAGGACGTCACCGCCGAGCGGGGTGGCCGCCGCCGACACCAGGTGCACGGTGTCGGGTTCGGTGCTGCGCGCGGTCAGACCGCCCGTGCACTCGATGCGCGGCAGCCGGTCTGCGGACGCGAC
Organism: uncultured Actinomycetota bacterium; assembly: GCA_963766945.1. Classification (GTDB taxonomy): domain Bacteria; phylum Actinomycetota; class Actinomycetes; order Mycobacteriales; family Mycobacteriaceae; genus Mycobacterium. The sequence continues at coordinate 153,084 of CAVYCT010000008.1, read as the reverse complement.
GATGAGGACGTCGGAGCGCACTAGACGAAAACCCTCAGCTGCGCGCGGACCCACGCCAGCACGGCGGTCGCGGTCGGATCCTCGGTCAGCGAGATCAACACCGTGGGCCGGTCACCGCGCACGGTCGCGGCGTCACGGCGCATCACGTCGAGGTCGGCGCCGACGAGCGGCGCGAGGTCGGTCTTGTTGACCACCAACAGATCCGAGTAGGTGACCCCTGGCCCGCCCTTGCGCGGCACCTTGTCGCCGCCGGCGACGTCGATGACGAAGATCTGCACGTCGACCAGGCCGGACGAGAACGTGGCGGTGAGGTTGTCGCCGCCGGACTCCACCAGGATCAGGTCGAGCCGGTCGTTGTCGGCGATGAGATCGTCGATGGCGTCGAGGTTGGCGGTGATGTCGTCGCGGATCGCGGTGTGCGGGCACCCGCCGGTCTGCACCGCGGCGATCCGCTCGTCGGGCAGCACTGCGTGGCGGCGCAGGAAGTCGGCGTCCTCGGTGGTGTAGATGTCGTTGGTCAGCACCGCCAGTGACAGCTCGTCGCGTAGTTGCCTGCACAGCGCGGCGACGAGCGCGGTCTTGCCGGAGCCGACTGGTCCGCCGACGCCGATGCGCAGCGGCTCCCCGGTCCGCCGCTCACGCTTGGGCCGGTCGAGGTGTCCGTGCGGCTCGCCGTCGAGGAAATGCGGTGGCATGGTGCTCCTTTCAGGAGACGAACAGGGGACGGTCGCGTTCGCTGTGCCGCTGGGCCAGCACGTCGAGCAGCGGATCGGACAGGTCGGCAAGCTCCTTGGCGGCCTGCGCGGCCGTCTGGTCGCACAGCGCCGACAGCTCGAACGTCAACGCCGCGACGTCGCCCGGGTCGAGGGCGAGCAGCCGCTGCGCCGCCGTCGCCGAGCCCGTCATGGTCGTGTAGACGACCGACAGCGCGGTGTGCTCGGGCTCCATGCCGCTGGCCGCGCCCACGACGCCCGCAGCGACCGCCAGGTGCGGTTTGGCGCCGAGCACGTCCCAGTCCGCTTCCGGCCAGACCCGCCGCGCCAGCCGGACCAGCCCACGGCCCTGCGCGCGGGAGGCCTGTCGTGCGGCGGGAGCCGGTGTGCGAGCATCGGTTTCGCGATCCGCCTGCGGGACCGAAAGGCCACCGGTCTGCACCGCGGCGGCGATCGACGCGGTCACCAACCCGTTGGTGCGGATTCGGCGCCGCAGGTATGCGCGCAATGTGGCGAGGTCGTGTACCAGCCCCTCGGCGACGGCCTCCTCGACGCCGCCGGAATGCACGTGCCCGCCTGTCGGCAGCCGCGAATCGGACAGCGTGAGCAGTGTGGCCAGGCTGGTCATCAGAACAGGAAATATCTCTGCGCCATGGGCAGTTCGGCGGCGGGCTGCTCCTGCCACACGTCGCCGTCGATGCGCACGGTGAATGTGTCCGGGTCGACCTCGATGCGGGGAAGCGCGTCGTTGAGCGGCATGTCGTTCTTGCAGACGTCGCGGACGTCCTTGACGCCGACGAGTCGGCGGTTGACGGCCAGCCGGTCGGCCAGCCCGTCCTCGATGGCCTGTGGGGCAACGAAATGCACCGAGGTGGCCGCCGCGCTTGCGGGCGCGGCGCCGAACATCGGCCGCGGCAGCACCGGCTGCGGCGTGGGTATCGACGCGTTCGCGTCACCCATTGCCGCCCAGGCGATCATGCCGCCCTTCAGCACGGCATGCGGGCGCACCCCGAAGAATGCCGGCTCCCACAGCACGAGATCGGCGAGCTTGCCGACCTCCACCGAGCCGACCTCATGGTCGAGGCCGTGTGCGACCGCCGGGCAGATGGTGTATTTCGCGACGTAGCGGCGTGCCCGGTTGTTGTCGGCACCCCGCGGACCCGAGGGTCGCCTGGCAGGGCGCCGCGGCGCTTCTTCATCACGTGCGCGGTCTGCCAAGTGCGCAGGACCACCTCCCCGATGCGGCCCATGGCCTGCGCGTCGCTGCCGATCATCGAGATGGCGCCGATGTCGTGCAGCAGGTCCTCGGCGGCGATCGTCGACGGCCGGATGCGGCTCTCCGCGAACGCGAGATCCTCAGGGACGCTGGGGTTCAGGTGATGGCACACCATCAACATGTCGAGGTGCTCGTCGAGAGTGTTCACGGTGTGGGGCCGGGTCGGGTTGGTCGAACTCGGCAGCACATAGCCCTGCGAGACGACGGTGATGATGTCGGGTGCGTGGCCGCCGCCTGCGCCCTCGGTGTGATAGGCGTGGATCGATCGGCCCTTGATGGCGGCCAGCGTGTCCTCGACGAAGCCGGCCTCGTTGAGGGTGTCGGTGTGAATGTTGACCTGCACCCCGGCCGCCTCGGCGACCGTCAGGCACGCGTCGATCGCCGCGGGCGTGGTGCCCCAGTCCTCGTGCAGCTTGAAACCCGCTGCGCCGCCTCGCAATTGCTCCCACATCGCTTCGGAGCTGACGGTATTGCCCTTTCCGAGCAGCGCCACATTGATCGGCCATGAGTCCAGTGACTCGAGCATCCGGGCCAGGTGCCATGCGCCGGGTGTGACGGTGGTGGCCTTGCTGCCCTCCGCGGGCCCGGTGCCGCCGGCGATGATCGTGGTGATGCCGCTGCCGAGCGCCTCCGCCATGATCTGCGGACAGATCAGGTGCACGTGACAGTCGATGGCGCCCGCGGTGACGATGCGGCCGTTGCCCGCGATGATCTCGGTCGACGGGCCGACGACCAGATCGGGATGCACGCCGGACATGATGTCGGGATTGCCTGCCTTGCCGATGCCGACGATCCGGCCGTCGCGAATACCGATGTCGGCCTTGATGATTCCCCAGTAGTCGATGATCACGACGCCGGTGATCACGGTGTCGGGCGCGCCGTCGGCGCGGGTTGCGCGGCCCTGCCCCATCGACTCGCGCAGCACCTTGCCCCCGCCGAACACCGCCTCGTCGCCGGCCAGTCCGGGTCCGCCGCTGCGGTCCTCGGTGATCTCCACGAACAGGTCGGTGTCGGCCAGCCGGATCCGGTCGCCGGTGGTGGGACCGAACAGTGCGGCGTATCGCGGTCGAGACAGCTCGGTCATCGCGGATCCAATCTGCCGGGCGGTCGCAGGGTCAGCCCGTGCACTTCGCGCGAGCCACCCAGTGGCACCAGGGAGACACGCTGGGCGACACCGGGTTCGAAGCGCACCGCGGTGCCCGCCGGAATGTCGAGCCGATGCCCGTGGGCGGCTGCGCGGTCGAACAGCAGTGCGGCGTTGGCCTGCGGCAGATGCACGTGGCTGCCCACCTGGACGGGACGGTCGCCGGTGTTGACGACCTCGACATCGAGCCGCCGGCACCCGGATTGAGCTCGATATCGCCGTCCCCGTAGAGGATTTCGCCGGGGATCATCGGATCGGGTGGTGGACGGTGACCAGCTTGGTGCCGTCGGGAAACGTCGCCTCGACCTGGACGTCGTCGAGCATTTCCGGCACGCCCTCCATGACGTCGTCGCGGTCGAGCACCTCGCGGCCGCTGACCATCAGCTCGGCGACCGTGCGGCCGTCGCGTGCGCCCTCGAGCAGGTGGTCGGTGATCACCGCGACCGCCTCGGGGTGGTTGAGCCGCAGGCCGCGGGCCTGACGGCGGCGCGCCAGTTCGGCGGCATAGGAGAGCAGCAGCCGGTCCTGTTCGTGCGGGGTCAAGAGCATAGTGCGGGATACTGCCACGACACGCGGCAATCAGCAGCGCTGGAAATATGCCTGTTACAGCGAGGGAACCATGCCTGTTACTCGGGCGGCAGGTTCTGCAGTCGCACCTGGCCGCGCGCGACCACCCGCTCGTTGTCGTCGGTGATGGTGATCAGCCACAGCTGCTGGCGCCGGCCGCGATGGATCGGCGTCGACACCGCGGTCACGGTGCCCGCGGAGATCGCACGCAGGAAGTCGGTGTTGTTGTTGACGCCGACGACGGTGCCGCCGCCGTTCTCGCTGAGCCAGACCTGACCCGAGACACTGGCCAGGCTCTCGATGATCGAGCAGTACACGCCGCCGTGCACGATCCCCCACGGCTGCAACAGCTTGTCGTGGATCGTGCAGCTGCGCCCGCCCGCCGTCGGGAGTCAGCTCGAGGTAGTTCGAGGCCGAGTTCGGTGTCGAATCCGGCACCGAGTCCTGGCGGCACGTCCGTCGTCACGCAGATGTGTCTACACGTCGCCGCCATGCGCACCGCGATTGGGCCTGCGGCCGATGATGCGTCGCGACATGCGGATGGGCCCCGCACCCATGAGGTGCGGGGCCCGTCCTTCGTGTGGACCGGGGGTCTCTGCAGCCCTCAGGACCCCGGCTCGGTCCGGTGGTACATGTCCGAACTCTCTTCATAGAATAGGCAAGGCTGCCCTAATTTAGCAAGCCCTTCCCTGACGGCCGCCCGGCGTTGCCTCGGACCGGCAGGCCGAAGCCGACGAGCGCGTCCAGCACGGCCTGGCCGCGACGCATGCTGGTCAGCTCGCTCGAGCCGGCCAGCAGCGGCACCTGCGTCGCCGCGCCGACCACTGCGACCCCGACGATGTGCCACATCGCCGCGACGGACATCGCCTCGCCGCTGATCTCGGCGAGCCGGCCGAACAGCGGCTCCAGCGCGCGGTGGCTGCGATGCGCGACCCATGTCGTCAACGCCGCCTCGTTGGGCAGGGCGACGATGCCGTCCCGGACGGCATTGCCGACTGCCCATCCGCCCGCGGTCGCCGAAGAACGGATCGTCGGGCAGCGCCCGCAGCGTCGGGTCGACGACGCCGACCCAGTCGATCGCGCCCTCGGAGTCCACGTGCACCCACAGGTTCTCCAGGCCGGTGTCCCAGGCCCGGCCCTCGAGCACGACAAGCGGGATCACGCGGCCGACGACGACGTGCGCCAGCGTCGCGGCCAACTGCTGGGCCACCGCGGCGCGGCTGTCGGTCTCCTGGGCGGCGAGCTCGAACATGGCCTGCAGCCGGTCCGTGGTCAACGCCTCGGCCAGCGGCCACCACCGCCGGCGTGACAGATCGCCCATCACCGCGACGCCGTAGACCCGCGGGCATTCGGGATAGAGCTCGCGCAGTCGCCGGCTCGACTCGTGCAACGGCAGCGTCCGCCTGATCGCCATGCTCGCGATGAGCGGGTCGTCGACCAGAACCGTCATGGCACCTCCCGATGTTGAGTTAGGTTAGCCTTACTATAGTCAGGCGGACGCCGCGGCCAGCGCCTGTGACTGGACTCACAAGCTGGGCGAGAAGGGCCGATGACCATTACGGAAACACGGTGTCGGCGCGCGCGATGAACGTCCGCGGCAATGGTTACGACGCACGGTAGTAACCGCGTAGTACGCTGGATCACAGCCTCTAGGAGATGAACGAAGAATGGCGAAAGTGACGCGTCTAGGGGAACTCGAACGCGCAGTGATGGACCACTTGTGGTCCACGCGGGAGCCCCAAACGGTGCGCCAGGTCCACGAGGCGCTCTCGGCCAACGCGACCTGGCCTACACCACGATCATGACCGTGCTGCAGCGGCTGGCGAAGAAGAACCTCGTTGTCCAGCACCGCGACGACCGGGCGCACCGGTACGCACCCACGCACGGCCGCGACGAGCTGGTCGCCGGGCTGATGGTGGACGCGCTCGACCAGGCCGCCGACTCGGGCAGCCGGGAGGCGGCGCTGGTGCACTTCGTCGAGCGTGTCGGCGCCGACGAGGCCGCCGCGCTGCGCCGCGCGCTGGCCGAGTTGGAGAGCAAGCACCGAATACCCCCGCCCGCTAGCGATCCTGGCACCGGCTGAGGGAGACTGACAGCGTGTCCGCGCTGGCCTTCACCGTCATGGCGCTGGTCCTGTCGGGACCGGTGCCGGCGATGCTGGCCCGGGCATCATGGCCGATGCGGGCACCGCGGGCCGCCATCGTGTTGTGGCAGGCCATCGCACTCGCGGCCGTACTCTCGGCGTTCTCCGCCGGAATCGCGATCGCCAGCAGGCTGTTCGCGCCCGGCCGCGACGGCAGGCCGACGACGGGCATCGCCAGCTGAGATCGACGTCCTGGGCTGGCCGCTGTGGATCGCCTACGTCGTGGTCTTCGCGCTGACACTGGTGATCGGCGCCCGGCTGGCCGTCGCGGTGGTGCAGGTCGCGATCGCCACCCGGCGCCGCCGGGCGCATCACCGCATGGTGGTCGACCTGGTGGGCAAGTCGCAGAAGAAGTGGGCTGCGGATCCTCGATGTCGCGGAGCCGCTGGCCTACTGCCTGCCCGGCGTGCGCAGTCGTGTGGTCGTCAGCGAGGGAACCCTGACGACCCTGGCCGACAACGAGATCGCCGCGATCCTGTCCCATGAGCGCGCGCACCTGCGGGCCCGTCACGACCTGGTTCTCGAGATGTTCACCGCGGTGCATGCGGCGTTTCCGCGGTTCGTCCGCAGCGCCAGCGCGCTCGACGCCGTTCGGCTGCTGATCGAAATGCTCGCCGACGACGCCGCCGTCCGCGCCGCCGGCCCCACTCCCCTGGCCCGGGCGCTGGTCGCCTGCGCGGCCGGTCGCACACCGTCGGGTGCGCTGGCCGCGGGCGGACCGACCACCGTGCTGCGGTTGCGCCGCCTCGGGGGCCGAGGCAACAGCCGACTGCTGGCCGCCGGGGCGTATCTCGCCGCCGCGGCGGTGCTGGTGGTGCCGACCATCGCGGTGGTCCTGCCGTGGCTGACCGAATTGCATCGCTTGTTCACCGCGTAGGCGTTTCTCTGTAGTAAAAAAGCCGTTCTGCACAACAAAACAACGAAAGGCCGCCCGAATGAGCTCGTCCGAGAACACCGACACCGACGGCACCGCTCAGATCGGCGTCACCGGCCTGGCGGTGATGGGTTCCAACCTCGCCCGCAACTTCGCCCACCACGGCTACACCGTCGCGCTGCACAACCGGTCGGTCGCCAAGACCGACGCGCTGCTGGAGGACCACGGCGACGAAGGCAAGTTCGTCCGCAGCGAGACGATCCCCGAATTCCTTGCCGCGCTTGAGAAGCCGCGCCGGGTGATGATCATGGTCAAGGCCGGCGACCCGACCGACGCCGTCATCAACGAGCTCGCCGACGCGATGGAAGAGGGCGACATCATCATCGACGGCGGTAACGCGCTCTACACCGACACCATCCGCCGGGAGAAGGCGATGCGCGAGCGCGGCCTGCACTTCGTCGGCGCGGGCATCTCCGGCGGCGAGGAGGGTGCGCTCAACGGCCCGTCGATCATGCCCGGCGGTCCCGCCGAGTCCTACGAGTCGCTCGGCCCGCTGCTCGAGGAGATCTCCGCGCACGTCGACGGCGTGCCCTGCTGCACCCACATCGGCCCCGACGGCGCCGGCCACTTCGTCAAGATGGTGCACAACGGCATCGAGTACTCCGACATGCAGCTGATCGGCGAGGCCTACCAGCTGCTGCGCGACGGCCTCGGACGTCCGCGCGCCGGAGATCGCCGACGTGTTCGCCGAATGGAACAAGGGCGACCTGGACAGCTTCCTCATCGAGATCACCGCCGAGGTGCTGCGCCAGAACGACGCCAAGACCGGCAAGCCGCTGGTCGACGTCATCCTCGACGAGGCCGAGCAGAAGGGCACCGGCCGCTGGACGGTGAAGTCCGCGCTCGACCTCGGCGTGCCCGTCACCGGCATCGCCGAGGCGGTGTTCGCCCGCGCGCTGTCCGGCTCGGTCGCCCAGCGCAAGGCCACCACGGGCCTGGCCTCCGGCGATCTCGGCGAGAAGCCCAGCGACGCAAAGCAGTTCATCGACGACGTCAGCAAGGCGCTGTACGCCTCCAAGATCGTCGCCTACGCGCAGGGCTTCAACCAGATCCAGGCCGGCAGCGCCGAATACGACTGGGGCATCACTCCCGGCGACATGGCCACCATCTGGCGCGGCGGCTGCATCATCCGGGCCAAGTTCCTCAACCGGATCAAGGAGGCCTTCGACGAGGACGCCGACCTGGCCACGCTGATCGCCGCGCCGTACTTCCGCGACGCGATCGAGAACGCCATCGACAGCTGGCGCCGCGTCGTCGTCACCGCGACCCAGCTGGGCATTCCGATCCCCGGGTTCTCCTCGGCGCTGTCCTACTACGACGCGCTGCGCACCGAGCGGCTGCCCGCCGCGCTCACCCAGGGCCTGCGGGACTTCTTCGGCGCCCACACCTACGGCCGCATCGATGCCGACCGCGACAAGAAGTTCCACACACTGTGGAGCGGCGACCGCAGCGAGGTGCCCGCCTAAACGCAGCGCCTGCGCGAGAGATCGCGGAATCCGGAGCAAACGCGATCTCGCTGGGTCCACGCGAAGCCGGGGACAGTCTCGATGGAAACTAGACTCGGTGGCGAAATGAGATTCCTCGAGGGCCACCGACCCGCCTACGACCTGACCTACAACGACGTCTTCATCGTCCCCGGACGCTCGGACGTGCAGTCGCGGATGGACGTCGACCTCTCCACGTCCGACGGATCCGGCACGACGATCCCGGTCGTGGTGGCCAACATGACGGCCGTGGCGGGACGGCGGATGGCCGAGACCATCGCGCGCCGCGGTGGCATTGTCGTTCTGCCGCAGGATCTCCCGATCTCGGCGGTCCAGGAGACGGTCGACTTCGTCAAGAGCCGCGACCTGGTGGTGGATACCCCGGTGACGCTGACGCCCGACGATTCGGTGTCGGATGCGACCGCGCTGATCCACAAGCGGGCGCACGGCGCCGCGGTGGTGGTGTTCGAGGGGCGCCCGATCGGCCTGGTCACCGAGGCCCACTGCGTCGGTGTGGACCGGTTCACGCGAGTCCGCGACGTCGCGGTGACCGACTTCGTCACCGCGCCGGTCGGCACCGATCCGCGCAAGGTGTTCGACCTGCTCGAACATTCGGCGGTCGACGTGGCGGTGATGACCGAGGCCGACGGCACCTTGGCCGGCGTGCTCACCCGCACGGGCGCGATCAGGGCCGGCATCTACACGCCCGCGGTCGACCCGAAGGGCCGGTTGCGCATCGCCGCGGCGGTCGGCATCAACGGCGACGTCGGCGCCAAGGCGCGCAGCCTGGCGGAGGCCGGTGTCGACCTGCTGGTGATCGACACCGCGCACGGCCACCAGCTCAAGATGCTCGAGGCGATCAAGGCCGTGTCCTCGCTGGACCTCGGGCTTCCGGTGGCCGCAGGCAACGTGGTGTCCGCCGAAGGCACCCGCGACCTGATCTCCGCGGGCGCCTCGATCGTGAAGGTCGGCGTCGGCCCCGGCGCCATGTGCACCACCCGGATGATGACCGGTGTCGGCCGGCCGCAGTTCTCCGCGGTAGTCGAATGTGCTTCGGCGGCAAGGCAACTCGGTGGACACGTGTGGGCCGACGGCGGTGTCCGTCATCCACGCGACGTCGCGCTCGCGCTCGCGGCCGGCGCGTCGAACGTGATGATCGGCTCGTGGTTCGCCGGCACCTACGAATCGCCCGGCGATTTGATGCGCGACCGCGAGGATCGGCCGTACAAGGAGAGCTACGGCATGGCGTCCAAGCGCGCGGTCGCGGCCCGCACCGCCGCCGACAGCCCGTTCGACCAAGCCCGCAAGGCGTTGTTCGAGGAGGGCATCTCGACGTCGCGGATGGGTATCGACCCGTCGCGCGGTGGGGTGGAGGATCTGCTCGACCACATCACCTCGGGCGTGCGCAGCACCTGCACCTATGTGGGCGCCACCACCATCGCCGAACTGCACGAGAAGGTGGTGCTGGGCGTGCAGTCGGCGGCCGGATTCGCCGAGGGCCATCCGCTGCCCACCGGTTGGTGAGTCCGCTACCTCGCAGCCACCGGCTACCATAGGTTTTCGTTCACGCGTCTACTCGAAAGGGACCCCGTGCCGCAGGCACCCGTCGAGGCGCCGGAGTCTGGTCGGGCCTTCGGGGCCGAGCGACCCGACCAAGCGCCTTCCGACGCCGAACCCTTCCCTAGTCGGCCGGGCATGTGGCCCGGCGCACCAGTGGCGAGGACGCCGTGAGCGTCGTCTACACCCTGCTCGCGGTGCTGGCCTTCCTCATTCTGACCGCGGGCACCGCGGTCTTCGTCGCCGCGGAGTTCTCGCTGACCGCGCTGGAGCGCAGCACCGTCGACGCCAATGCGCGTACCGGCGGTCGCCGCGACCAGATCGTGGCGCGTGCCCACCGCACCCTGTCGTTTCAGCTCTCCGGCGCCCAGGTGGGCATCTCGATCACCACGCTGATCACCGGCTACCTGGCCGAACCGCTGGTGGCGCACCTGCTCGAGCCGGCCTTCACGGCAATGTCGCTGCGCCCGGGGGTCGCGAGTGGGCTGTCGTTGGCGCTGGCGCTGCTGATCGCCACCTCGGTGTCGATGGTGCTGGGCGAACTCGTCCCGCAGTACCTCGCGGTGGCGAAGCCGCTGCCGACCGCGCGTGCGGTGGCGGGCCCGCAGGTGCTGTTCTCGATGTTGTTCACGCCGCTGATCCACATGACCAACGGCACCGCCAACTGGATCCTGCGCAGGCTGGGCATCGAACCCGCCGAGGAGCTGCGCTCGGCCAGGTCGCCGCAGGAACTCGGCTCGCTGGTGCGCAACTCGGCGCGGCGCGGTTCGCTGGACCAAGTCACCGCGACGCTGGTGGACCGGTCGCTGCAGTTCGGCTCCCGAACGGCCGAGGAGCTGATGACACCGCGCACCGAGATCGTGGCACTGCAGGTCGACGACACCGTCGCCGATCTCGTCGACGCGGCGATCAAGTCCGGCTATTCGCGATTCCCGATCGTCGAAGGCGATCTCGATGAGACGTACGGCATCATCCACGTCAAGCAGGTCTTCGAGGTGCCGCCGCAGAACCGCAACAACACCCGGCTGGCCACACTCGCCCAGCCGGTCGCCAAGGTGCCGTCGACCCTGGACGGCGACGACGTGATGGCGCAGCTGCGGGCCAATGGCTTGCAGACCGCGTTGGTGGTCGACGAGTACGGCGGTACCGCGGGCATGGTCACGGTCGAGGACGTCATCGAGGAGATCGTCGGCGACATCCGCGACGAACACGACGAGCCCACTGCCGACGTCGTGCAGGCCGGTTTCGGATGGCACGTGTCGGGTCTGCTTCGCATTGACGAAGTGGCCGAGGCCACCGGGTTTCGCGCCTCCGAAGGCGAATACGAAACCATCGGTGGCCTGGTGCTGCAGGAGCTGGGCCACATACCCGAGGAAGGTGAGTCGGTCGAGCTGACGGCGTTCGATACCGAGGGGCCGCTGGAGGACCCGATTCGCTGGCTCGCCACTGTGGTGCGGATGGACGGGCGGCGCATCGATCAGCTGGAACTGACGAAGCTGGGCAGGCGCGGCGACGGACGGAGCACGATGAGCGCTTGCGCGAAGAGCGAGGGCACTGATGGGTGACTTCCTGGGCGTGGTGCTGACGGTGGTGCTCCTCGGCGCCAACGCGTTCTTCGTCGGCGCCGAATTCGCGTTGATCTCCGCGCGTCGCGACCGGCTGGAAACCCTTGCCGAGCAAGGCAAGCGCGGCGCGGTGACGGTTATCAGGGCGGGCGAGAATCTGCCGTTGATGCTGGCGGGCGCTCAGCTGGGCATCACCGTCTGTTCGATCCTTCTGGGCCGGGTCGGTGAACCCGCGGTCGCGCATCTGCTGGAAAAGCCGTTCCACATCGTCGGCATCCCCGACACCGTGCTGCACACGGTGTCGTTCGTCATCGCGATCACGATCGTGGTGGTGCTGCACGTTCTGCTCGGCGAGATGGTCCCGAAGAACATCGCGATCGCCGGGCCGGAGTCATCGGCCATGCTGCTCGTGCCGCCCTATCTGTTGTGGGTTCGCGCCGCCCGGCCCGTCATCGCCGTCTACAACTGGTGTGCGCGCGTGATCCTGCGCACGTTCGGCGTCGAGGCCAGGACGGAGCTGGAGAACACCGTGTCAAGCGTCGAGCTGTCCGAGATGATCGCGGAATCACTGTCCGAGGGTCTGCTCGACCCCGAGGAGCACAACCGCCTGTCGCGGGCGCTGCGAATCCGCAACCGCGTGGTGAACGACGTCGCGGTGCCGCTTCGTGAGGTGCATGCCGTTCCGGCGGCCGACGACGGCTCCGGCCCGACGGTGGCAGCGATCAAGCGCGCGCTGGCCGAGACGGGCTACTCCCGCTTCCCGGTCGCCGATTCGGGCGGCCACTACACCGGCTACGTGCACATCAAGGACGTGCTTCCGCTCGTCGACGACCCGGATGCCCTGGTGGACCTGGCGTTGGTGCGTCCGCTGCCGCAGGTGCCGGAATCGATGCCGCTGCCCGACGCGCTGACCGCGCTGCGGCGTAACAACAGCCACCTGGCATTGGTCACCGGCGCCGACGGCAACGTATCGGCGATGGTGGCGCTCGAAGACCTCGTCGAGGACCTTGTCGGCGCTGTTCGCGACCGGACCCACCGTGTCTGAGGTCATGCATCGCACGACGGGGCCCGATGCCGACCACGGCACGACGGTGCTCGACGAGCCCGACTGGACAGCTCGTCAACGGATGCACCGCACGCGCGTGGACGATTTCCTGCGCGCTCACCGCGCCCCCGCTGGTCAAACCCATCCCGTCTGGGACTTCCTGTTCACCTACTACAGCCTGCGGCCGCGCCAGCTGAAAACCTGGCATCCCGGGTTCGGCGTGACGCTGGCAGGCGACTCGGCGCGCCGCTACCTGGACCGCAGCGGCTACGCGCGCACAGGCGCCGGCGTGACGGTGACCCGCGAATACCTGGTGAGCCGGGCCGAGACCGTGCGCTTCATCGCCGGTTTGCTGCGCGCCACGGCCTCGCGTCCGGCGCGGCTGAACTGTTTCGGGCTCCATGAATGGGCGATGGTGTACCGGGCGCAGGCGGTGCGCCACCCGCAGGTGCCATTGCGGCTCGGTGCGACGGGCACGGACGCCGTTGTCGAGTCAATGCCGTTGCGGTGCAGCCACTTCGACGCCTACCGGTTCTTCACCGAACCCGCCATGGGCCGCAACGCCGAGCAGCTCTCCCGGGCACGTCAGATCGCCTCCGAGCAACCGGGCTGCCTTCACGCGGCGATGGATTGCTACAAGTGGGCATTCAAGCTGGGCCCGCTGGTGGACTCCGAGCTGGTGGTGGACTGCTTGGAGCTGGCAGCCGACGCCCGTGAACTCGACATGCGGGCCAGCCCCTATGATCTCCGCGACTACGGATTCGAACCGATCGCGATCGAAACGCCTGCGGGTCGCGCCGAATACGTTCGGATCCAGCAGCGTGTCGCCGAGCGAGCCGTGCCCCTGCGGGCCCGCCTGGCGGACCGGTGTGACGCCCTGCTGCGCAGCGCGGCGAGCGGCGTCTAACGCCACCGCGGCGAGCCGCGTCTAAAGCAGTGGTGCGCGGGGAATAGTCCCAGTTACGCGCGGGTAAGCTGGTCGACGGCTCAAGGGAGGAAACATGACGGATCGCGTCGAGGTGGGAAACCTGCGCGTGGCCCAAGTGCTGTATGACTTCGTCAACAACGAGGCGCTGCCGGGTACCGATATCGACCCCGACACCTTCTGGTCAGGTGTGGACAAGGTCGTCGCAGACCTGACGCCGAAGAACCAGGATCTGCTGGCACAGCGCGACGATCTGCAGGCACGCATCGACAAATGGCACCGCCAGCGCGTCATCGAGCCGATCGATCCCGAGGCCTACAAAGAGTTCCTCACCGAGATCGGCTACCTGCAGCCCGAACCTGACGACTTCACGATCACCACCGCCGGCGTCGACGACGAGATCACCACCACCGCGGGCCCGCAGCTCGTGGTCCCGGTCCTCAATGCCCGGTTCGCGCTGAACGCCGCCAATGCCCGCTGGGGATCGCTGTACGACGCGCTGTACGGCACTGACGTCATCTCCGAGGACGACGGCGCCGAGAAGGGCACCGGACGACGGCGTACAACAAGGTCCGCGGCGACAAGGTCATCGCGTACGCCCGGCGCTTTCTGGACACCGCCGCCCCGCTGGCTTCGGGGGCGTGGGGCGATGTGACCGGCGTCAAGATCGACGACGGTCAGCTGGTCGTCACGCTGGCCGACGGCGAGTCAACCGGGCTGGCCACGCCGGAGCAGTTCGTCGGTTACACCGGTGAGCTGGGGTCGCCCGCCTGGTCGGTGCTGCTGCGCAACCACGGCCTGCACATCGAGATCCTGGTCGACCCCGACTCCCCCGTCGGCTCCACCGACGCGGCAGGCATCAAGGACGTCGTGCTGGAGTCCGCCATCACCACGATCCAGGACTTCGAGGACTCGGTCGCCGCCGTCGACGCCGAGGACAAGGTGCTCGGCTACCGCAACTGGCTGGGCCTCAACAGGGGCGATCTCACCGAAGAGATGACCAAGGACGGCAAGTCGTTCACCCGAGTGCTCAATGAGGACCGCACCTACACCACTCCGGACGGCAGCGGTGAGCTGACGCTGCCCGGCCGCAGCCTGCTGTTCGTGCGCACCGTCGGTCACCTGATGACCAACGACGCGATCGTCGATGCCGACGGCAAAGAGGTGCCCGAAGGCATCCAGGATGCGCTGTTCACCAGCCTGATCGCCATTCACGGCCTGCGCTCCGGCGACGGTAACGGCCCGTTGGTCAACAGCCGCACCGGCTCGATCTACATCGTCAAGCCCAAGATGCACGGCCCCGACGAGGTGGCGTTCACCGTCGAGCTGTTCAGCCGGGTCGAGGACGTGCTCGGCCTGCCGCAGAACACCATCAAGGTCGGCATCATGGACGAGGAGCGGCGCACCACCCTCAATCTCAAGGCCTGCGTCAAGGCCGCCGCTGACCGGGTGGTGTTCATCAACACCGGATTCCTGGACCGCACCGGCGACGAGATCCACACGTCGATGGAGGCCGGGCCGATGATCCGCAAGGGTGCGATGAAGAGCACGGAGTGGATTGCGGCCTACGAGGACCAGAACGTCGACATCGGTCTGGCCACCGGCTTCTCCGGCCGTGCCCAGATCGGCAAGGGCATGTGGGCGATGACAGAGCTGATGGCCGACATGGTCGAGCAGAAGATCGGTCAGCCCAAGGCAGGCGCCACCACCGCGTGGGTGCCGTCTCCGACCGCTGCGACACTGCATGCGATGCACTATCACGAGGTCGACGTGTACGCGGTGCACAAGGAACTCGAGGGCAAGCGGCGCACGAACATCGACCAGCTGCTGACCGTCCCGCTGGCCAAGGAGCTGGCGTGGGCATCCGAGGAGATCCGCGAGGAGGTCGACAACAACTGCCAGTCGATCCTCGGTTACGTGGTGCGCTGGATCGACGCAGGGGTCGGCTGTTCCAAGGTGCCCGACATTCACGATGTCGCGTTGATGGAAGACCGCGCCACCCTGCGCATCTCCAGCCAGTTGCTTGCGAACTGGCTGCGCCACGGCGTGATCACCGAAGAGGATGTGAAAGCCAGCCTGCGGCGGATGGCCGCGGTCGTCGACGAGCAGAACGCCGAGGACCCCGAATTCCGCCCGATGGCGCCCGATCCCGACGGCAGCATCGCCTTCCAGGCCGCCGAGGAACTCATCCTGTCCGGTGCCGCCCAGCCGAACGGCTACACCGAGCCGATCCTGCACCGCAGGCGTCGCGAGTTTAAGGCCGCAAACAACGGTGGTTGATCCCTCGACCGGTCGACGTCGCGAGCACAAGGGCGCCAGTGGGCAGGCATAGCATTCCCGATCCCGACGAATCGGCGGGCGAAGAGCAGCACGAGGATCCGCAGACCGAGCGTTTCGGCAGTGCTCCCGGGCCTGAGTCCGAACCTGAGCCCGACTACGGTCCCGGCTTCGGCGAGGCCGGCCATGGCGCTGACCGCACCGGACTACGGCGAGCAGGATTATCCCGAATCCGATTATCGTGCAACGGATTACGGCACCCCCGAGCAGGAGCTTACCCAGGGCGTCGACCAGCCGGGATACGGCGTCGATTACAGCGGCGAATACGACACCGACTACGAAGCCGACTACGACACACCCGAACTGGGCGACCCCGAATTCGACACCGCCGACTCGGCTGCGCGCGATTACCCGGATTTCGGGCTTCGCCGGGCAGGTTCGGCCCCGCCACCGCCGACGGGGCGCTCCGGCCCGCAGCACAGCGGCGAGTGGGACGGCGGCGAGTGGACCGGCAGCCATCGCGCGGTGACCGCCGGCAGGCGCGGTGTCAGCATCGGCGTCATCGCCGCGCTCGTCACCGTCGTCGTGGTGGTCGCCGGCGTCATCCTGTGGCGATTCTTCGGCGACGCGCTGTCCAGTCGCAGCGATGTCGCCGCGGCCCGCTGCGTGGACGGCGAAGTCGCCGTCGCGGTCGTCGCCGATCCGTCCGTCTCCGATCAGATACAGACGCTGGCCGACAACTACAACAGAACCGCCGCACCGGTCGGCGACCGATGCGTCAAGGTCGGCGTCAAACCCGCCGATTCCGACCAGGTCGTCAACGGCTTCATCGGCACCTGGCCCGCCGAACTCGGCGCGCAACCCGCCCTCTGGATTCCGGCCAGCTCCGTCTCCGAGGCGCGCCTGGAGTCCACCGCCGGGGCGCAGACCGTCAGCGACAGCCGATCCTTGGTCACCTCCCCCGTGTTGTTGGCAATTCGCCCGCAGCTCAAAGACGCCTTGGCCCAACAGAATTGGGGCACATTGCCGTCGCTGCAGAGCAACCCGAGCGCTCTGGACGGGCTGAACCTGCCTGGTTGGGGTGGACTGCGGCTGGCGCTGCCGCTCAGCGGTGACAGCGACGCGTCGTATCTGGCCGCCGAGGCGGTCGCGGCGGCGGCGGCACCGGCGGGCGCCCCGCCGAATGCCGGGGCCGGTGCCGTCAACACGCTGATGGCCGGCCAACCGAAGCTGGCCGACAACAAGGCGTCGACCGCGATGGATGCGCTGCTCGGCGCCGACGATCCGGCCGACGCCCCGGTACACGCCGTCGCCACCACCGAGCAGCAGCTCTTCCAGCGGGGCAGCTCGCTGCAGGACGCGAAGAACGTCCTCGCATCGTGGCTGCCGCCGGGCCCGACGGCGATAGCCGACTATCCGACGGTGCTGCTGTCCGGCAAGTGGCTGTCTCAGGAACAGGTGAGCGCGGCCAGTGAGTTCGCGCGGTTCATGCGCAAACCGGACCAGCTTGCCGAACTCGCCAAGGCCGGGTTCCGCACCGACGGTGGCGACATGCCGACGAGCGACGTCACCAGCTTCGCGCCCGTCGGTGCGCCGCTGTCAGTGGGCGACGCGTCGATGCGCGCCACGCTGGCCAACACGCTGACCGCTCCGGTAGGGGCGCCGGCCGTGACGATCATGCTCGACCAGTCAATGCCCGGCGACGAGGGCGGCAAGTCGCGGCTTGCCAACGTCGCCGCGGCGCTCAACGCCCGGCTTCGGGCCCTGCCGCCGAACTCGGCCATCGGGCTATGGACCTTCGACGGTGTCGAGGGCCGCTCCGAGGTGAGCACCGGCCCGCTGTCCGACCAGGTCGACGGCAAACCGCGGTCGGATGCGCTGAGCGCGGAGCTGGACTCGCAGAGCCCGTCGGGCGGCGGAGCGGTGTCGTTCACGACCCTGCGGCTGGTCTATGACCAAACGAAGACGAATTACCGTGACGGGCAGAGTAATTCGGTTCTGGTGATCACCGCTGGGCCGCACACGGATCAATCGCTGGGTGGCCCCGGTCTGGAACAGTTCATCCGCGGGGCGTTCGACCCGGCCCGCCCGGTCGCGGTGAACGTGATCGATTTCGGCTCCGATTCCGACCGCGCCACCTGGGAGGCGGTCGCCGAGGCCACCGGTGGCAGCTATCAGAACCTGGCCAGTTCGACGGGCTCGGAGCTGACGTCCGCGGTCGCCACCATGCTGGGTTAATGCGACGCGGTTGACAGCAGGCTCAGCGCGGAGCGGGTGAACACCTCGGGGGTCTCCACCTGCGGGTAGTGCCCGACACCGGGGAGTTCGACGACGTCTGCGGCGGGCCGCAGTTCGCGTAGGCCGTCGAGCACGTTCGTGGTGGCGACCGGATCGTCGAGCGCCCACAGGAAGCTCAGCGGCTTTGACCAGTCGCGCACTGCTCCGTGCCAGCGAGGCGCGTAACGCACCCGCTCGTCGAGATAGGAGATCAGCAGGTGCGCGATGCGATTTCCTTCGCCGTTCGACCACAGTGCCCACTGCGCATCACCCTCCCGTTCGGAGAGCGGATGATCGGCGCTGAACAGCTTGCCGAACTCCCGGATGAACGCCGATCGATTGGACAGGCGGGCCAGCAGCGGCCCCAGCGGCCCCCGGAGCAGCTTCTGTGCGGGCCGCAGGCTGGCGCGGTTCAGGATCACGCTGCCATTGCTGATCACCGCGCGCTGCAGCTCGAATGGCAACTGTCCCTGCAGGTCTCGGGCCAGAAGCTCGGTCGCCACCGAGGTGCCCATGTCGTGCGCGACGAGTACCACCGGACCCGACGTCGTCTCGGCCACCGCCTTCTGCACGATGTCGGCCTGCTCGAACAGGCTGTAGCGATGCGGACGGGGCTTGTCCGACAGCCCGAAGCCGAGGAAGTCCAGCGTCAGCCAGGCCCGCCCGGCCAGGTGCCGCACCGCCTGGTGGTAGTCGAACGAACTGGACGGATAGCCGTGCAGCAACAGGATCGTCGGGCCGTCGCCTGGCGCCGAGCGGACGAACACGCGGCCGGCGGGAGCGGTCAACCAACTGCCGCCGTCGCGCCACTCGGCGACTCTCGCGGGTATCACGCGACGGACCGTATCAACGGTTGGGTGCCGGCTGGTGTGAAAGTTGCGTAGTGGACTACTCGTGACCGGCGCTACCCCGCGGGCCGACACTATCCCTGCGTCCCGACCGGGACGGCGAGAGACACGTGTACGAGGGGCACACAATGAGCGCGAAATACCAAGTGCAGGCCGGTGACACCCTATGGGCGCTGGCCGAGCGTTTCTACGGCGACGGGCGGCTCAATCCGGTCATCGCCGTCGTCAACCATCTGGCCGACCCCGACCACATCGTGGTGGGCCAGGAGCTGGAGGTTCCGTACGTCACCTTCCGCTACCAGGTCAAGGCCGGTGACACGAAGGCCGGCCTGGCGCAGAGCTTCTACAACGACACCGCGATGAGCGAGGTCTACGAGATACCGAACGGGGCCGCGCAACGGGACCTCGTCGTCGGCGAATGGTTGTTGATCCCCGACCTGGCGAACGTCGGGCACCACACCGTCGTCGCGGGCGAGACGCTGAAGGTGTTGGCACTGCGCTGGTATGGCGACGAGAACCTGTGGACGATCATCGCGATCGCCAACCACCTTCCCGATGGCGACCCGGCGCCGGGCACGGTGCTGATCCAGCCGCGGCTCAACCGCAAACACACCGTGGCCGCGGGCGACACGCTGTGGAAGCTGGCCGAGGACAACTACGGGGACGGCGGCGCCGACCGCACGCTGACCTTGGTGAAGATGGTCGCAGCGGCGAACTTCATCGACGACCCCGACCACATCCTTGTCGGACAGGTCATCTACTTCCCGTCGTTCGAACTCGGCGGCTAGTACTGCTAGGCGAAGGCTTCTATCGGAGGGCACGAGCACACCAGGTTGCGGTCGCCGTAGGCGCCGTCGATGCGGCGCACCGGCGGCCACACCTTCGGCCGGAAGCCCTTGCCCAGCGGATAGGCGGCCTGCTCGCGGGTGTACGGGTGATCCCAGTCGTCGACCAGCAGGCATTCCGCGGTGTGCGGAGCGCCGCGCAGCGGATTGTCGTCGACGGACCACACCCCCGCGCCGACCTGGTCGATCTCGCCGCGGATCGCGATCATCGCATCGCAGAAGGCGTCGACCTCGGCGAGGCTCTCGCTCTCGGTCGGCTCGACCATCAGCGTGCCCGCCACCGGGAAGCTCATCGTCGGGCGCGTGGAAGCCGTAGTCCGCCAACCGCTTTGCCACATCGTCGACGGTGACGCCGGTGTCCTTGGTGATGCCGCGCAGGTCCAGGATGCACTCGTGGGCGACCATGCCGTTCTCGCCGGTGTAGAGCACCGGGTAGTACTCGTCGAGGCGGCGGGCGATGTAGTTGGCCGAGGCGATGGCGGTCAGCGACGCCGCCCGCAGCCCGCCCGCGCCCATCATCCGGATGTAGGCCCAGGTGATCGGCAGGATCGATGCCGAACCGTACGGCGCGGCGGACACCGTGTGCTCCTCCGCCAATTCCTCGGCCAGCGGGTGACCGGGCAGGTACGGCGCCAGGTGCGCACGCACCGCGACCGGCCCGACGCCGGGACCGCCGCCGCCGTGCGGGATGCAGAACGTCTTGTGCAGGTTGAGGTGGCTGACGTCGCCGCCGAACCGGCCCGGACGGGCCAGGCCGACCAGCGCGTTGAGGTTGGCGCCGTCGACGTACACCTGGCCGCCCGACGTCGTGCACCGCCGCGCAGATGTCGGCGATGTCGTGCTCGTACACGCCGTGGGTGGACGGGTAGGTGATCATCAACGCCGACAAGCGATCCGCGTGTTCGGCGACCTTGGCCCGCAGGTCGTCGAGGTCGACGTCGCCGTTGGCGCGGCACGCCACCACCACGACGCGCATGCCGGCCAGCGCCGCCGACGCCGCATTGGTGCCGTGCGCGCTCGACGGGATCAGGCAGACGTCGCGGTCGGGCTGGCCGCGTTCGGCGTGGTAGGCCTGGATCGCCAGCAGGCCGGCGTACTCCCCCTGCGACCCCGCGTTGGGCTGCAGTGACACCGCGTCGTAGCCGGTGATGCCGGTCAGCCACGTCTCCAGATCGGCGATCAGCTTGCGCAGCCCCGGTGTGTCCGGATGCGGGTGCGAACGGGTGCTGGCGGGAGAACTCCGGCCAGGTGATCGGCTCCATCTCGGCGGCGGCGTTGAGCTTCATGGTGCACGAGCCGAGCGGAATCATGCTGCGGTCCAAGGCGATATCCTTGTCGGCCAGCGACCGCAGGTAGCGCATCATCTCGGTTTCGGTGCGGTACCGGGTGAACGCCGGATGGGTCAGGAACTCCGAGGTGCGGGTGGCGATGTCCGTACGCCCGGGTCGGCGGCAGCCAAGCTTCGCGTTCGGATGTCGCCGCCGGGGCGGCTCCGTCGTTGGATGTCGCCGCCGGGGCGGCTCCGAACGCCTCCAGCACCGCCGCGACGTGCTCGTCGGTGGTGGCCTCGTCGCACGAGACCGAGACGTGGTCGTCGTCGACGCGCCAGATGTTGATGCCCTTGGCCTTGGCGGCCGCGACCACCTCGTCGGCGCGCCCGGGGACGCGGGCCAGCACGGTGTCGAAGAACGTGGCGTGCACCAGCGCATCGCCCAGCGCGCCCGCGATCGCCTCCGCGCGCGCGTGCACCCGGCGCGCGATTCCCACCAGCCCGTCGGCGCCGTGATAGCTGGCGTACATCGCGGCCATCACCGCGAGCAGCACCTGAGCGGTGCAGATGTTGCTTGTCGCCTTGTCGCGGCGGATGTGCTGCTCACGGGTCTGCAGCGCGAGCCGGTACGCCGGCGCGCCGTCGGCGTCCAGCGACACGCCGACCAGCCGGCCGGGAAGCTGGCGGGCATGCTTGGTGTGCACCGCGAGGTAGCCGGCGTGTGGCCCGCCGAATCCCATTGGCACACCGAATCGTTGGGTGGTGCCGAACGCGACGTCGGCGCCGATGTCGCCGGGCGGAGTGATCAGCGTCAGCGCCAGCAGGTCGGCGCCGATCGCCACCAGTGCGCCGCGCTCGTGGGCCTGCGGTGATCAACTCGCTCCAGTCGACGACCGCGCCGCCGGCGCCGGGCAGTTGCGTGATCACGCCGAAGAAGTCACCGTCTGGCAGGCCCTCGCGCAGGTCGGCGGTGACGATCTCGATGCCGAGCGGCTCGGCGCGGGTGGCCAGCACCGCGGCGGTCTGGCGGTACACGTCGGCGTCGACGGCCAGCCGGTTCGACGGGCCGCGTACCGCGCGGTGCATCAGCGTCATCGCCTCGGCGGCGGCGGTGCCCTCGTCGAGCATCGAGGCATTGGCGACCTCGAGCCCGGTCAGGTCGGCGACCATCGTCTGAAAGTTCAGCAGCGCCTCGAGACGGCCCTGGCTGATCTCGGGCTGGTACGGCGTGTAGGCGGTGTACCAGGCCGGGTTTTCAAGGATGTTGCGGCGCAACACCGGTGGCGTCAGCGTGTCGAAGTAGCCCTGACCGATCATCGATACGGCGACGGTGTTGGCGTCGGCCAGGCGCGCAGCTCGGCCAATGCCTCGGTCTCCGATGGCGGCCGCGGGCAGCACATCGAGGCCGGGCGCGATGCCGTCGGCGGACAACGAGTCGAGGATGCCTGCGGGCAGTGCCTTGTCGGCGAGCTCGTCGAGCGAACCCACGCCGATGGTCTTGAGCATGGTGGCGACGGCGTCGGCATCCGGTCCGATGTGGCGGTCGGCGAAATCCGGCTGGTGATGATCGAGCACGTGCACATCTCCCGACGGGTAAGGGCAGAACCGCTTGGTTCCTCTCCCTCTGTCGTCGACCCGTTGCGGGCGCCTGAGAGATTCGGCCACTCCCCGACTACTCGAGAAGCGCCTTTCCCCATGGGCGGGTAAGCAGTGCGCTTACCGCTTTCCAGAGGCATCGGGGCCTCGCGCGGTCCAGGGTGCCTGAGAGGTTGACGGAGAGGTGTTGCTCCTTCGGCGTCCGTGACTGGCTGTCACGGAACTCTCCCGCGCAAGGGCGATGCGTAGCCGATTCTAGCCGGCCTATGGCGCGCAGAGGCGCGGTATCAGCCGATCTTGCGGTCGCGGTGCTTGCGGCGCGAGGCCAGTTCGTCCTCGGGTGCGGCGATCGACTCGCCACCGTCGGCGCGCTCACCTGGGAAGTCGGCGATCGCGCCGGTCAGTTCGCGCATCGCACCGGAGACCGCGATGCCGAACACGCCCTGGCCGCCCTGCAGCAGGTCGACGACCTCCTCGGCGGACGTGCACTCGTAGACCGTGGTGCCGTCCGAGAACAGGGTGATGTTGGCCAGATCGCGAACTCCGCGCTGGCGCAGATGGTCGACGGCGACCCGGATGTTGTGCAGCGAGATGCCGGTGTCGAGCAGCCGCTTGACGATCTTGAGGACCAGGATGTCCTTGAACGAGTACAGCCGCTGGCTGCCGGAGCCGGCGGCGCTGCGGATCGAGGGCACCACCAGCGAGGTGCGTGCCCAGTAGTCCAGCTGGCGGTAGGTGATGCCGGCGATCTGGCAGGCGCTGGGGCCGCGGTAGCCGACGAGCTCGTCGGGCACCGAATCGTCGGGGAACAGACCGCGCCTGCACGGGTTCGCTGGGTGCCTGTCGATCGCGATTCCGCAGGGCCGCTGCCAGAAGACAGATCCAGCTGCTCCTGACGTGGCGTGTCTCCCACTTTCGAATCCTCTCGCCGATCGAACCCGCGTCTGTGACCTGCGTGGGCGCACATTTGCCAAAGCTCGAGTGTGTCGAGCATACGCTTCCCGCCGAGCCTGCGACTGCCGTCACCGGTCCGGCACTTCAAAGTATGGCTGCCCGATTCGCCGTTGACGGAAACCCGCGCCGCGTGTCGAGGCCGACGAGACGTTTCCGTGACTTAAGGACGCTAGGTCGCCTTGAAATCGTCGGGCGACACGCTGTCGAGGAACTCCTTGAACTTCTCGACCTCGTCCTCGCGGACCGCGCCGGCGGCCTCGTCGTCGTTCTCGTCGGGAATCAGCAGGCCGGCCTCGGCGAGCACCGCCTCCTCGACGTAGATCGGCACGCCGACCCGCAGCGCGATCGCCACCGAATCCGACGGCCGCGCCGACACCTTGATGTCGCGGTCGAAGATCAGGTCCGCGTAGAACGTGCCCTCCTGAAGATCGACGATGCGCACCTCTTTGAGCGAATGGCCAAGCGCGGCAATGAGATCTCGGATCAGGTCGTGCGTCAGCGGCCGTGCCGGCTCCACGCCCTGCTGTTCGAGCGCGATCGCGGCGGCCTCCGACTGGCCGATCCAGATCGGCAGATAGCGGTCACCGTTGGACTCTCGGAGCAGCAGCACCGGCTGGTTCTGCGGCTGCTCCACGCGAATGCCGACCACACGAACCTCACCCATCTGTGTCTGCCCTCCGCACCAAGAAGCCAGCCTGAACATCACGAAGCGAGTCTAATCCTCAGCGATCCAGAACGTCGCGCACGGCCGACTTGATCAACGACGTGTGCAACGTGATCGCCAGCGCGGCCACCTCGCGGGCCAGATCGTCGGCGCGGTCCCGGGCCCCTGCCTTGTCCGCCTTGACCACCGGCCCGGCGATCTGGGCGATCAGGTCGGACTGCCGGTCGGCCGCCGAGCGGAACGCCCGCAGGTGCCGCGGCTCGACGCCGTAGTCCGCCAGGGCCTGGGCGCACTGCGCGATCACCACCGAGTGCTCGTCGAAGAAGCCGGCGGGGCCGGTGGTGATCACGCCGGCCTTGACCAGAGCGGTGAGCAGTTCGTCGTCGACGCCCGAGCGGGCCAGCAGGTCCTCGCGCGACAGCCGCACCTGCGTGGGCGCCACCGCCGACACACCTGCCGCGGTGTCGTGTCCGTCTCGGGTATCGCCGGACACCGGCACCAAACGCGGTACGCCGTAAGCGGATCCGCTCTGCGGCAGCTCGCCGTCGGGCTGCGCGTCGAGCTGGGCCTTGATGACCTTCAACGGCAGGTACTGGTCCCGCTGCGCGGTCAGGATGAACCGCAGCCGGGCGCAGTCGTAGGCGGTGAACCGCCGGTAGCCCGACGCCGTGCGCTCCGGCGTGACCAGTCCTTCGGCCTCCAAGAACCGGATCTTGGAGATGGTCACGTCCGGGAAGTCCGGTCGCAGCAGATCGAGGACCGCTCCGATCGACATCCCAGTCAGCGCGGGGGTGTCGGGGGCGGTCATTTACTCGTCGCGCAAGCGCTCATCGGCCACTAGCCGGCCGCGCCGCTGTCGTCGCCCTTCGGCCCGGTCAGGAACACCAGGCGGAACTTGCCGATCTGCACCTCGTCGCCGTTGGCGAGCACCGCGGAGTCCACGGGCTCGCGGTTGACGTAGGTGCCGTTGAGGCTGCCGACGTCGACGACCTGGAACTCAGCGCTCTCGAGCCGGAACTCGGCGTGACGGCGGCTGACGGTGACGTCGTCGAGGAAGATGTCGCTGTCGGGATGCCGACCGGCCGAGGTGGTGGCCTGGTCGAGCAGGAACCGCGAGCCGGCGTTGGGCCCGCGCTTGACGACGAGCAGCGCCGACCCCACGGGCAGCCCCTCGACCCCGGAGACGGCCCCCTCGGTGCCCGCGGCCGCCGGGGCATCCAGTTCGTTGAGGAAGTCCGCGCGGAAAACCGATGTCGTCTCCACGGTGACTTCGTCAGACGTCTGGTCGGCCCCAGAATTCTGGTCGTTTTCCGTCACCCGCTGCTCCTCACTGGCTGCTGTGGCGATATCAGGCCGGGCCCCCGCCGGACTTGGTCTGGTGTCGACCGTACCGCGCAGTGCACCTCGTTGTGTCCACCACCGCCGGATCCGCCTGTCGTTGGCCTCCGGTCTGCAGAACCCTAACAACTCGTCATTCGGTCACGGTGGCGCGGTAGCCGTCGGCGTCGAGCAGGCCGCCCAGCCCCTCCTCCAGGGATCCGCCGGCGAGCTGCAGGTCGACCAGCCAACCCTCGCCGTACGGATCGGAGTTGACCAGCTGCGGGTTGCCCTCCAGATCACCGTTGACCGCAACGACTTTCGCGCTGACGGGCGCGTAAAGGTCCGACACCGACTTGGTCGATTCCACCTCGCCGAACGATTCGCCGGCGGTCACCTCGGTGCCGACGTCGGGCAGCTGGACGAACACCACGTCGCCCAGCGCCGACTGCGCGTAGTCGGTGATGCCGACGCGTACGGTGTCGTCGCCGGTGCGCTGCACCCACTCGTGTTCCTCGGTGTAGTGCAGGTCGGCTGGAATCTCGCTCACGGCGCTCCTACTTTTCTGGCATGGCTGGCCAATGACCTCATTTGACTGGCTGAGCGTATTGGCGGGGTTTCGGTTGCCGCAAGGCGGTGACGTCCACGCGGTCGGACTGTTCGACCGCCATCGTGCCGCCGACCCGTTCGATGCTGTCCATCGCGCCGCCCGGGATGTTCATCGCCGCGGCCAGGGTCGGCGGATCGCCAATGGCCAGAACCGAATACGGCGGGCTGAGCGTCGCGCTGTCGACGATCAGCGCGCCCGGGCTGCCGACCACCCAGGTGTCGACCCCGACCCGCACGGCGGGTCTTCGTGGCCTGCCGCCCCGGATCTCCATGGCTTCGGCGCCGGCGTTGCGCAGCTCGTTGATCACGTCGAGCATGGTCTCGGCAGGCACGCCGGGCGCGGTGTCGGTGATGGTGAGCGTCACGCCGGGCCCGGTGGCGGGCACCGTGCCGATCAGGATCGACAGCGCGGCCAGCCGGGCCTGGGCGTTCTCGATGGCCGCCTGATCGCTGCTCCCCGACGCCTGCAGTTGCGCCAGGGTGCGCTGCAGGTCGGCCACTTCGGTGTTCAGCGCGGCCTCGCGTTGCTGCAGCGAGTCCAGCAGCACCAGCAGGTCGGCGGGCCGCGCCGTCTCCAGGGAGTCGCCGGATTCGGTCTGCCGCACCTGGGTGACGATCGCGATGCCGAGCAGCACGCACAGCAGCACCGCCAGCGCGCCGAACACGATCTGCGACCGGCCGCGCTTCACGACACCGGCGACGCCACCGCCGTGCAGCTCCCCGATCTCCGGCGCCGGTTCGTCGGGCGGCAGCTCATGGCGGCCGTGCTCCGGCTCCGGGGCGTGCTGCGGCGGCTGCTCGCTCATGGGTCATGTCTGCGACTCCCGCTCATCATCGGGCGTTCAAGCGCCGAACAGTCTGCGCCGCAAGGCGGCTGCGTTGCCGAAGATCCGGATGCCGAGCACCACGATGATCGCCGTGGACAGCTGCGTGCCCACGCCCAGTTGGTCTCCGACGTAGACGATGAGCGCGGCGACCAACACGTTGAACACGAAGGACACCACGAACACCTTCGAGTCGAAGATGCGTTCCAGGTAAGCCCGCAGCCCGCCGAACACCGCGTCGAGTGCGGCGACGACGGCGATCGGCAGATAGGGCTGGACGAACTCCGGCACGTCAGGGTGAAACACCAGACCCAGCACGATGCCGATGACTAGTGCGGCGATCCCGATCATGCGTCTGGCCGTCATCAGTGCTTATTGCCCAATCTGCTTGGCGAAGTTGATATCTCGAACCGAACCGGCGGGCAGTGTCACCGTTTCGGTGGCGCTCACGTTGACCCCGACGCCGTAGCTGGTCTCCAGCAGCCGCAGCCGTTGCAAGCCGGGACTGCGGTCGAAGACCTCCTGCATCGCGTGCGGCGGTCCGACCGCGAGAATGACGTATGGGCTGCTGATCGGTTGATTGTCGACCAGGATGCCGCCGCCTGCCTGCCGTATCGTCACGTTGGGTCCGATTCGGACGCCACCCACCGAGATCGCCTCGGCGCCGCTGACCCACAACGAGTTGACGACCAGCTGCAGGTCGCGGTCCAGGATCACCTGCTGGATGCCGGGCAACCGTTGCTTGGACACGTCGCTGAGGTCCTCCGACATTCCGGGATCGGTGACCGTGATCGTCAGTCCCGGTCCGGCGACGGCTGTCGCGGCCGCCGCGAAGTTCGCCTCGTCCAGTTGCGCAAGCAAGTCCTGGCCGCGCGCGTCGCCTTCGAGGCGCTCTCGCCGTTCGGAGTCCACCTGGCCGGCCAGCGCGTCGCGGCGCGAGGCGACGTCCGCTGGTGGCGGCTTCCGCCGACCGCACACTGCCCGCAAGCACCTGCTGCGTCTCGCGCACGCCGGGCGCCGTCGTACGTGCCTGGGCGACCGCGGCGGCGAACACCACGGCGATCAGCATCGCGCCGCACAGCTGCCACGCCCACGACTGCCACCGCTTGCGGCGCGCGCCACCGGCTCTTTGCTTGGCCGCCGCGGCGTATCCGGGGTCGAGATGTTCGGACAGCAGCGATGCCAGCAGCGAGGGCACCGGGATCAGTGTCGGCCTGTTCGCCTCGTGGGCGTTGCGGCCGGCTTCCGGGTCGTAGCCACCGAGCAGGCTCACGATCGTCCGTTCTTCGCGGGAGCGCTCATCACCTCGACACCTTGGGCATTTGACGCATGACCATCGCGACCTGGATCAGATACAGCACGCCGGACCACAGATACATCGCCAGCCCCCAGATCAGGAAGGCCCATCCGCAGGCCAGAATCACGCGGCTCCACAACGCATCCCACTGGCCGAGCAGGATCAGCGGCAGTCCAGACATCAACGCGAACGTCGCCGCCTTGCCGATGTAGGTCACCGGCAGCGCGGTCAGGCCGCGGCTGCGCAGCAACGGCAGCGTCGCGGCCAGCACCGCGTCGCGACCGATCAGGGTGAGCACGATCCACCAGGGCACCGAACCGTGGATCGCCAGGGCCACCGGCACGACGATCATGTAGATGCGGTCGACGGCCGGATCCAGCAGCTCCCCCAGCCGCGACGACTGGTTTTCGACCAGCCGCGCGATCTTGCCGTCGGCCCAGTCGGAGAACCCGCTGAACATCAGCACCCCGACGGCCCACGCGTTGGCGTGTGCCACCAGCAGCAGCCAGAGAAAGACCGGCACCAGGAGCAGGCGCAGCACGCTGAGCGCGTTCGGCACCGTGAGCACCCGATCGCGTGGAGGCGCCCCCTGGCCTCGCTCATGGCGTAAACCTAGCGGAACACCCCAGGCAGGCTCAGCGCCGACATCGTGTCGTCGGCCAGCGGATTGTCGTGCACCATGTACGTCCACGTCGAGGTCGGTCGCGCCAGTTTGGACAGGTCCACGCCCGGCTCGTCCTCGATGGAGGGCGCGGTGTCGAAGGTCTGCTGCGCGGCCTCGATCGCGTCGGCGGCCAGCGAGCCGAACGCGTCGACGGCCATCCGGTGGAACTCGTCGAGCGGATTCTGGCGCCCCAGCGCCCGAAGGTGGATGCTCTCCCGGATGTCGGCGAGATACGCCAGATGGTCGGCCCAGCCTCGGTCCAGGTGATAGAGCATGATCAGCCGGCAGATCTTCTCAAGCTTCTCCTCGCCGACCTCCTCGACCAGTTCCTCGTATCGCTTCGGCGAAAGCTCCTCGAGTTCTTCACGCGCCGCCGTGGTGCTCAGCAGCGTGTTGCGGCGATCGACCAGGATCGCCCTCTGCTGCGCGATCAGCTCGTTGTAACGCCAGGTGTTGGCGTGCACGTCGAGCAGGCGACCCTCGGCGATGCGTTGCGCGTGGTCGAGCAGCGTGGCGGCCTTCGGGCTGATGATGCGGCCGTCGTCGTCGCTCTCCGTCGGCAGCTTGTTCGGGTCCAAGTGGGCGGTGACGACGTTGTCTTCCCAACTGGAGAAGAACACCGACGAACCCGGGTCGCCCTGGCGGCCTGCGCGGCCGCGCAGCTGGTTGTCCAGCCGCTCGGTGTGGTGGCGACCGGTGCCGATCACGTGCAGGCCGCCGAGCTCGGCGACTTCGTCGTGTCCGGTCTCGTCGGACCCGCCGAGCCGGATGTCGGTGCCGCGGCCGGCCATCTGCGTGGACACCGTCACCGATCCGAGCGTTCCGGCCTCGGCGATGACAGCGGCCTCCTCGGCATCGTTCTTCGCGTTGAGCACAACGGCGGGGACGCCGGCCTTGACCAGACGCTCGTGCAGTTCCTCGGACTCGGCGACGTCACGGGTGCCGACCAGGATCGGCTGGCGGGTCTTGTACACCTCGGCGATGTGCTCGACGATCGCATCGTTCTTGGCGGCCGCCGTGACGTACACCCGGTCGGTTTCGTCCTCGCGAATGTTGGGAGTATTCGGCGGAATTGGCGACACCCCGAGCTTGTAGAACTGGCGCAGCTGCTCGCCGGCCGCCAGCGCCGTACCCGTCATCCCGCACACCGTCGGGTAGCGGTTGATCAGGGCCTGCACGGTGATCGTGTCGAGCACCTCACCGGTCTCGGTGGTCTCGATGCCCTCCTTGGCCTCGACGGCGGCCTGCAGGCCGTCGGGCCAGCGCTGCAGCTGCGCGATGCGGCCGCGTGACGCGTTGACGAGGTGCACGGCGTCGTCGCGGACGATGTAGTGCACGTCGCGCTGCAGCAGCACGTGTGCGTGCAGCGCGACATTGACCTCGGTCAGGGTGGAGCCGACGTGCTCTTCGGAGTACAGATCGATGCCGCCGAGCTTGGCCTCGAGCTTCTGCGCCCCGGTCTCCGTCAGGTGCACATTGCGGTTGTCGGCGTCGGTGTCGTAGTCCTTGCCTGCGACGAGTTCGCCCACCAGCCGGATGATTTCGACCTTGGGTGTCTCCCGGTGGCTGGTGCCCGCCAGCACCAGCGGCACCAGAGCTTCGTCGACGAGCACCGAGTCGGCCTCGTCGATAAGCGCCACATCGGGGTTCGGGGACACCAGGTCCTCGTTGTCGGTGACCAGTTGGTCACGCAGCACGTCGAAGCCGATCTCGTTGACGGACGCATAGGTGACGTCCGACCTATACGCCTTGCGCCGTTCCTCGGCCGTTGAGTCGGCCGTGACCCAGCCGACGGTCAGACCGAGCGCTTCCAGCAACGGGCCCATCCATTCGGCGTCGCGGCGTGCGAGGTAGTCGTTGATGGTGATCACGTGCACGTTGCGACCGCCGATCGCGTAACCGGCCGCGGCGATCGCACCCGACAGCGTCTTGCCCTCACCGGTGGCCATCTCGACCACGTCGCCCGCCAGCATCCGCAGGGCGCCCTGTAACTGCACGTCGAACGGCCGCATCGTGGTCGTCCGTTCGGCGGCCTCCCTGGCGATCGCCAGGAATTGGCTGATGTCGCCGGATTCGGCCAGCCTGTCCAGATCCAGCAGTTCGGCGGCCTTGCGCAGCTGCTCGTCGTCGAGATCGGCGGCCTTGTCGTCGAACTCGGCCGCGTCCTGCACCTGCGCCATCGAGTCGACTGGTCCTTTTCGGCGGTCGCTCCGAGCATCCGCCAGAATCGATTGCTGAGACGGCCTGAGGTGCGGGTCTTGGTCTTCGCCACACAATTACGGTACGCGGGCCCGATTCTGCGCGAACGTGCGTGTCAGAGGAACGACACGCCGATTCTGGGCGGAGTTCGCGCACGCTCGCGCCGCTGCGGGCGCATCAAGTAAGGGCAGGCCACCCTTGACGACGAACCCGTGGGGTTTCAGTGCGGCCGTGGACGCCGTCGCCCGGGTCGATCCGGAGTTCGCCGCCGACGTGTCGGCCGAGGACGGTGTCTATCTGGTCGCGTCGGCCGAGGGTGATGGCCGAGACCTACTTCGTCGATGCGGGATCCGGCGCATCAATGGGCGGAACAACCTCTACGGCGGCGTCGTCGGATTTCTGGAGAACCTGCACGACTGCGCACTGACCTGCGAGGAATTCGCGGGTACGTACCGTGGCCGGCCGCGCCCTCACCGCTGGCCTGGTTCGCGCTGTTCCGCGAGATGACTTGGGGTGCAGTGCATCTCGCCGTGGCCAGCCTGGCGCTGATGTCCTGCGTCACCAGGCTGAGCACATGGCTCTACCGCAGAGAGGCAGGTCGCCGCCGGCGACGGGCCGCTCAGTCGGACGACGGTGCGCGAACTCGATCCGCACGGAATCGACGACCGCGTCGAATCCGATGCGCTGATAGATTCCGTTCGATGTCGGGTTCGCCAGGTCGGCGAACAGCACGACATCGTCCACGCCGTCGCGGAAGGCGGATTCTGCGGTCGCGGCAGTGACGGCCGATCCGTAGCCCCGCCCACGGTCGGTCGGCCGGCGTGAAAACCGGGCCGATCCTCGACACCCCCGCGGCGCGCACACGCAGCATCGCCATGCTGACCGGCGGCCCCGTCGGCCTCCCAGAGCATGAATCGGTTCCCCACGCGGTCGGCGGTTTCGACGAACTCGTCCCCGCCGTCGTTGTTGACGTTGCCGAACGCTTCTCCGAAGAACTGTCCCACCCACTCCACGAGTCGACTTCGGTCGCCGTCGGCGGCGTCGCGGGCTGTGCCGTCGACGTTCTGTCGGCCGACGCAGTGTGCCGAGCCGATAGAGGCGCTCCTCGACTGTCACCCGACCCGGCTGTCCGGTGTCGAGCCTGCCAGGCCTCCGCGAAGGCCAGCGCGGTGTCGCGCTCGCCGCGGACGCCCTCGAGTTCGGGTCGCGCCAGCGCGAGTTCGCCGGCAACGGCTTCGATGGCGTGCTCGGGAATTGCGTTGCACACCAAGGGGTAACGCGGGGTCTGCACTGCCGCGCCGATGACCGCCGAGCGGTCCCAGATGGTCACGAACAGCGATCCGTCGGGCGGAGTGCCCGATTCGAGGAGTGTCAGCTCGATCGTGTTCGCGACGGGGTCGCGCCGGTACACCGGTTCCGCGAGCGTGCGGAACTCGTCGACGGATTGGTGAACCCGGATATCCACCCACCCAGGGTGACCGCCGATGCCACAGGCGTCCAGTGAATTTCGTCGCGCACCGGATCTCGCGGATGAGAAGAGCGTCAGGCGAGGTTCGAACGGCGCGGGTAGGCCACCGTCGGGTCGGTCAGCGTGTTGACGACCGCGGGCAGTCCCGCCGAGAACGCCCGCTCGAGTGCGGGACGCAGCTCGGAAGGCGTCGACACCAGCTCGCCGTGCCCGCCGAGCGCGGTGACGACCTCGTCATAGCGCGTGCCCGGCCGCAGCTCGGCCACCACCGAGTAGCCGTACAGCATTTCCATCGGGTGCTTCTCCAGCGCCCATATCCCGTTGTTGCCTATGACCGACACCACGTGCACACCGTGGCGCACCAGCGTGTCCCACTCCATGCCGGAGAACCCGAACGCCCCGTCGCCCTGCAGCAGCACGACCTGGCGGTCCGGTCGCGCCAGCTTGGCGGCCAGGGCATAGCCCGGGCCCGAGCCGAGGCACCCGAACGGCCCGCTGTCGAGCCATGCGCCGGGCACGTAGCTGTCGATGACGCGGCCCGCGTAGGAACCGAAGTCGCCTGCGTCGATCACCACGATGGCGTCGCGGTCCAGCAGCGCGTTCAGCTCCGCGTAGACCCGCATCGGGTGCAACGGCGTGCGGTCATCGGCGAGTTCGTCCGCCTCCGCTGCCCGCGCGGTGGTTTCGACGTCGCGTAGGTCGGCGATCCAGGCGTCGTGGTCGGTCCGGGTCGCGCCGGACAGCGCCGACAGGATGGTCGTCAGATCGCCGTACAGCCCGGCGGCGACCTCGCGCGGATGCGGTCGCTGCGGCTCGACGCGGTCCGCCGCGATGAGCTTCGTCTCGGCGTCCGAACACGCCTCCGAAGCCCAGCCGAAAGTCCATCGGCACACCGATCACCAGCGCAACGTCGGCCTCCCGCAACGCTTTTGACCGGGCGCGTGAGAACGCGAGCTCGTGGTCGGCAGGCACGCAGCCGCGGGCCATCCCATTCATCAGCACCGGGATACGCAGCGCTTCGGCCGTATCGAGCAGCGCGGTTTCGGCGTGTCCCCACCACACATTGGTGCCTGCCATGATGACCGGCCGCTGCGCCTCCGACAGCAGCCGCGTCGCCGCGGCCAAGGCGTCCCCGTCGGCCTCAACCACGGCGCGCGGCTCGGTCAGCGCGCCGGGTCCGCCCGTGTCGTGGGCCTCGCTGAAGACGTGGTCCATCGGGAAGTCGACGAACGACACCCCCGAGGCGGTCCCGGCGGCCCCGACCGCGGCCCGCAGCGCATCGTCGATCAGCGGCCCGACCGCGTCCGGCCGAGTCGGCGGTGGCGGCGAACCGGGTCAGCGGTGCCACGAACGGCACGTGGTCGATCTCCTGAAGGGAGCCCTGCCCCCAGCGCAGCGCGGGCGCGCGGCCACCGAGCACCACCAGCGGCGACTGGTTCTGCTGGGCGGCGGCCATCGCGCTCATCCCGTTGGTGACGCCTGGGCCCGCGGTCAGCGCGGCGACGCCCGGCACGCGGGTCACCTTCGACCAGCCCTCCGCGGCGAACGCGGCGGTCTGCTCGTGGCGGGTGTCGATCAGCCGGATGTTCTCGGCGCGGCAGCCGTCGTAGATCGAGAACAGGTGTCCACCCGACAGCGTGAAGATCGTGTCGATCCCGCTTGCCCGCAGCCGCCGGGCGATCAGATGTCCCGCGTTGACCGTCGCGGCGCCGAAGGGCCGGAGCGTCATTGCTCATGGGCGAAGCATAATCAGCGCGTGCCGAACGCCACGCAGACGCAAGTGCTCATCGCCGGCGCCGGGCCCATCGGTCTTGCCGCGGCCATCGAACTGACCCGGCGCGGCGTCGACTGCCGCATCGTCGACCCGCTGCTCGAGCCACCGCAATACGCGAAAGCCGTTGGTGTACAACCACGTATGCTCGAGGTCTTCGAGCAGATGGGCGTGCTGGACCGCATCCTCGACGCCGCCATCCAGATGCACGGCCAGATCGTCTATGTCAACGGTGAGAACGTCGCGCAGGTCGACTTCACCGTCCCTGCCGACGTGCCGTTCGGTTTCATCGCGATTCCGCAGTACGCGACGGAACGGATCCTGCGCGAGGAACTCGCCCTGCGCGGCGTGCAGGTCGAACGGGGTCTCCGGCTGACCGGGTTCGAGCAGGACGCCGACGGCGTGAGCGCCACCCTGGCGGGCGACGGCGGCGAGCACACGCTGCGGGCGGAGTACCTCATCGGCGCCGACGGTGCGCACAGCGCGGTGCGCAAGGCCCTGGGGCTGACGTTCGAGGGCGCGGCGTTCGAGGAGCAGTACATGCTCGGCGACGTCGAGGTCGACTGGTCGTTGCCGCGGGGCTATGCCGTCCGCGCGATGCACCAGACCGACGGTACGACCGACGACCTGCTGGTGTGCATCCCGCTGCCGGGCCGCAACCGCTACCGGATGTCGATGCTGGTGCCCGCACGAACTGTCCGCCGGGCCGTCGGAGGGTGTCGCGCACGGGTTCGAGGGTGACCGCAGACCCGAGCTGCACCACATCCAGGCGGTGCTGGACCGGCTGTCGCCAGAGCCGACCACGGCGCGAAACCTGCGCTGGTCCTCGGTGTTTCGGATCAGCCATCGCATCGTCGACGCCTACGGCCGCGGCCGGGTGTTCGTCGCGGGCGACGCCGCCCACATCCACCCTCCGACCGGCGCGCAGGGCATGAACACCGGCATCCAGGACGCGCACAACCTGGCGTGGAAGCTGGCGCTCGCCGTGTCGGGCGTGGCTGCGCCGGGACTGCTCGACAGCTACGACGCGGAACGCAGGCCCGTCGGCGAGGAGGTCGTCGGCCGCACCGTGCGCAGCGCCCGTGAGGGCATCGGCGCCGATTCGACCGACGTCGACTACGTCATCCGCCGCGAGGCCCAGCTGCTCATCGACTACGCCGACAGCCCGATCGTCTCCCCTGCTGCGGCCGATCGGTCGACATCAGGTCTGCGCGCCGGAGCGCGCGCCCCCGATGCCACCGGCCTCACCCGCGACGCGGTCGCCGGGCCGCTGCGGCTGTTCTCGCTCTTCGGGCCGGGGCACACCGTGCTGCTGTACGCCGGCGACGGATGCCGGCCCCGCGGACGTCGAGCGCTTCGAGCGCGCCGCCGACGCCGCCGCGACCGCCGCCCACGGCCGCCTGAACGCGTATCTGATTGCGGCGCCCGGCGCGGATATCGCGACCACGGTGCTGCCGCTGATCCGCGACGGCGGATCGGACTTCGCCCGGGCGTACGCCGCAGGGGGCGATTCGGTGTTCGTCGTGCGGCCCGACGGCTATCTGGGCTTCACCGGACCCGATGGCGATATTGACGGTCTAGTTGCCCACCTG
Source organism: uncultured Actinomycetota bacterium (assembly GCA_963766945.1). GTDB lineage: Bacteria > Actinomycetota > Actinomycetes > Mycobacteriales > Mycobacteriaceae > Mycobacterium. Next base: position 117,259 of record CAVYCT010000008.1, on the reverse strand, counting down.
CGGGCGACATTCGGCTAGCTGCGGTAGCTTCGCGCAGAGCGGCGTCGCCGGACGCCCACGTACAGGAGCGTCTTCCGTTGGAGTCATTTACGCCCTCGATCGACTGGGGCAACGAACTCGTCCCCTCCTTGCTGTGGATAGCCGAGATCTGGGCCATCGCCACGTTCTCCGCGCTGCTGGCGTGCGTGCTGTTGGCCCGGTTCACCAGGTGGGGGCGGCAATTCTGGCGGGTCACCGGCGACTACTTCAAGGGCCCGGAGAGCATTCCGGTGTGGGGGCTGTTCTGCGGGCTGATGCTCTCGGTCGTCGCGGGAGTCCGGCTCGACGTGCTGCTCAGCTACTACAGCAAGGATCTGTACTCGGCGCTGCAGGTCGCATTCCAGGGCGCGGGGTCGGGCGACGAGGCCCTGCGGGAGTCCGGTATCCACGGGTTCTGGTTCTCGATGCTGGTCTTCGCGGTCCTGGCCACCATCCACGTGGCACGCACCATGCTCGACATCTACCTCATGCAGCGGTTCATCATCAGCTGGCGAGTCTGGTTGACGGAGCGGCTCACCGCAGACTGGATGGATCACCGCGCCTACTACCGAGGCCGGTTCATCGCCGACACCATCGACAACCCCGACCAGCGTATTCAGCAGGACGTCGACATCTTCACGACCGGCTACGGGCAGACACCGAACCTTCCGTCCTACGGCACCAACACGCCGCTGTTGTTCGGCGCGGTGTCGTCCATCGTCTCGGTGTTTTCGTTCGCCATGATCCTGTGGAACCTGTCCGGCCCCCTGACGCTGTTCGGCTACACACTGCCGAAGGCGTTGTTCTGGATCGCCCTCGTCTACGTGATCCTCGCCACGATCATCGCGTTCTGGATCGGCAGACCGCTCATCAGCCTGGCCTTCCTCAACGAGAAGTTCAACGCGGCCTTCCGCTACGGCCTGGTCCGGTTGCGTGACGCGGCCGAGGCGGTCAGCTTCTACCGCGGTGAGAAGGCCGAGCGGGTTCAGCTCGGTGCGCGGTTCGGCGAGACGATCGCCAACTACCGCCACTACGTGTCCCGCACCATTGGGTTCACCGGGTGGAACCTCACGATGAGCCAGGCCATCAACCCCCTGCCGATCGTGGTGCAGGCGGGCCGTCTCTTCGACGGCCAGATCATGCTGGGCGACGTGATGCAGTCATCGACAGGCGTTCGGTCAGGTGCACGACGGCTTGTCGTATTTCCGCAACGCCTACAACGACTTCGCCAGCTACCGCGCGGCGATCATGCGCCTGCACGGCATGGTGATCGCCAACGAGCAGGCGCGCGGTCTGCCGGTGCTGGACACCGAAAACTGTGTCGACGGAACGGTTTCGCTGACCGATGTCGAGGTCCGCACCCCCAGCGGTGATGTGCTGGTGAACCCGTTGGACCTTCACCTCGACCCCGGCGACACGATGGTCATCACCGGCCAGTCGGGCACCGGCAAGACGACCCTGCTGCGCAGCCTGGCCCAGCTGTGGCCCTACACGACCGGCAAGATGAAATGCCCGCTGGAGAAGACGATGTTCCTCTCGCAGCTGCCGTATGTCCCGCTGGGCGATCTGCGGGCGGTGGTGTCCTATCCGTCCGAGCCCGGCGACATCTCGGACCACGACCTGCAGACGGTACTGGCGAAGGTGGCGCTCGGGCACCTCGTGATCCGGCTCAACGAGGTGCAGGACTGGGCCAAGGTGCTCTCCCCCGGCGAGCAGCAGCGGATCGCCTTCGCCCGCGTGCTGTTGCACAAGCCGCAGGCGGTGTTCATGGACGAGGCGACCTCGGCGCTGGACGAGGGCCTCGAGTTCACGCTGTATCAGCTGCTGCGGCGCGAGCTGCCGGCGACGATCGTCGTCAGCGTCAGTCACCGGCCCACCGTGGAGCAGCACCACGAGCAGACATCTGGACGCTGCTCGGCGGCGGCGAGTGGCGACTCGGCCGTGTGAGGGCGGCGAGCCCGTCCCGGTGTAGCCATGTGCGCGGCCGGGTCGCGGTAGCTTCCCGGCATGGAAACGTTCACGCCCTCGCTGGACTGGAGCAACGAGCTCATCGCGTCGGCGGTGTGGGTGGCCAAGGCCTGGGTGATCGCCGCGATGGGCATGCTGGTCGCACTGACGCTGCTCGCCCGGCTCACCACGTGGGGCAGGCAGTTCTGGCGCATCACCGGCGACTATTTCAAGGGCCGCCAGAGCATCCCGGCCTGGGCACTGCTGGGCGTCCTGCTGCTGTCGATCATGATGGACGTGCGCCTCGGCGTGCTGTTCAGCTATCAAGGCAACGACCAGTTCTCGGCACTGCAGGCCGCCTTCGAGGGCGAGGGCGAGGCGAAAGAGGTTGCCAAGGCACGGATTTTGGTTCGCCATGCTTGTCCTCGTCGGCCTTGCGATCGCCGACATCGTCCGCAACCTGCTCGACGTCTACCTGACGCAGCGGTTCATCATCCGCTGGCGGGTGTGGCTGACCAACCGGCTGACCGGCGACTGGCTCGACGGAGACGCGTACTACCGCGGACAGGTTCGTCGACGCGCCGATCGACAACCCGGACCAGCGCATCCAGCAGGACATCGACATCTTCACCACCAACACCGGCCCCGAGACCAACACGCCGACCGTCGGGACGTCGCAGACGCTGTTGTTCGGCACCGTGTTCGCGATCTTCAACGTGGTGTCCTTCACCCCGATCCTGTGGGGCCTGGCGGGCCCGCTCACGGTCTTCGGCGTCACCGTGCCGAAGGCGCTGTTCTGGATGGCGCTCGTCTACGTGTTCTTCACGACGATCGTCGCGTTCTGGATCGGGCGCCCCCTGATCCGGCTGTCGTTCGTCAACGAGATGACCAACGCCGCGTTCCGCTATGCGCTGGTGCGGCTTCGCGACGCGGGCGAGGCCGTCGGCCTGTACAAGGGAGCGGGCGCCGAACGCGGCGAGCTGATGACCAGATTCGACGGCGATCATCGCCAACTATCGGGCATTCGTGCGCAGGGCGGTGGTGTTCCTCGGCTGGAACAGGTCGATGAATCAGATCGTCGATCCGCTTCCGACCGTTGTGCAGGCACCCGCGGTTGTTCGACGGCCAGATTCAGCTCGGCGACGTCACGCAGTCGGCGAGCGCATTCAACCAGGTGCAGAGCTCGCTGTCGTTCTTCCGCTCCGTCTACGACTCGTTCGCGAGCTACCGGGCGGCCATCATCCGCCTGGACGGACTGATCACCGCGAACGAATCGGCAAGGGAGCTGCCGTCATTGACCGCCTTGCCGAGCACCGACGGCTCGCTGCAGCTCGACGACGTCGAGGTGCGCACTCCGCACGGAGCGCGACTCGATCGACCCGCTCGACGTGCGGCTGGACCCCGGCGAATCGATGGTGATCACCGGCGGTTCGGGCACCGGCAAGACCACGCTGTTGCGCAGCCTGGCGCAGCTGTGGCCGTTCGCATCGGGGACGGTGCGCCGGCCCGCAGGACGACACCATGTTCCTGTCGCAGCTGCCGTATGTACCGCTGGGTGACCTGCGCGCGGTCGTCTCCTATCCCGCCGTGGCAGGCGTGCTTCGACGACTCGACGATCGTCACCGCGCTCGACACGGTGGTCCTGGGCCACCTTGCGGACCAGCTCGACGAGGACGCCGACTGGGCCAAGGTGTTGTCACCGGGTGAGCAGCAGCGGGTCGCGTTCGCGCGCGTGCTGCTGGCCAAACCCAAGGTGGTCTTCCTCGACGAGGCGACCTCGGCGCTCGACGAGGGCCAGGAGTTCGCGCTCTATCGAGCGGTGCGCAGTGAACTGCCGGACACCATCGTCGTCAGCGTCAGTCACCGCCCCACCGTCGAACAACATCACGAGCAACGTCTGGAGTTGCTCGGCGACGGCGCCTGGAGACTGGCGCCGATCTAGCCGCGCGCGGCGTGCACGCCGGCGCGGCGGCCGAAGAACGACCCCTCGCCCAACTGCGTTCCGCTGGCGTAACCCTTGCCGTCCTGGGCGATGTTGGACGCGCATGCACCCGCGGCATACAGGCCGCCGATGGCGCTGCCGTCTTCGCGCAACACCTCGCCGTCGATGGACACACTCAGACCGCCCATGGTGAAGCCGGAGTACATGGCGACGCCGAGCGACAGGTCGAACGCCGCCCACGGGCCGGTGTCCTGTGGCGCAACGTATTCCGAATCCTTGTGGAAGTCGGGATCCTCGCCCTTGGCGGCGTTCTCGTTGTAGCGGTCCAGGGTGGCGGCGAGGTTGCCCGCGGGAATGCCAAGGGCGGACTCCATCTCCGCGACCGTCTCCCACCCGTCGATGAACTTGATCAACGGCATCTCCGGCATCTGCATGTGTGCCTCGTCGACGATCAGGTACGCCTGTTGGTCCGGCTGCTCCAGAACGAAGGCCGACGTGCGCGAGTGGTAGGAGTCCTCGGCGACGAACCGCTTGCCTTCATTGTTGACGATGAGGCCCGTCAGCAGGACCTCCGGCGGGTAAGCGGCGGCGGTGATGAACAATCCGTCGAGGTTCTTGGCCACACCGCCCGCGGAGACGCCCATCCGGATGCCGAGCCCGTCGTCGTGGGGATTGCCGAGGATGTAGGGCGCGACGGTGCCGTGGTGCTTGGTGCGGCGCTCCTGGGCCAGTGCGGGGGTGTGCGTGGCGACCATGTCGGGATTCATCGCGAACCCACCCGCGGCGATGATGACGGCCTTGGCCTTGATCGCGCCGGTTTCGGTGAAGCGCTTCCACTTCACCCCGACCACCGCACCGTCGTCGACGACGAGGTTGGTCACCCCGGTCTCGTAGCGCATCTCGACGCCGAGTTCATCGGCGCGCTTCACCAGCAGGTCGATGACCATCGCCGCGCCGCCGAGTTCGCCGGGCACCGGCACGGAATGTCCGCGCGGCGCGGGCGTTGCCTGCTCGCGGAAGGGCCAGACCTTCTCGTTGCCCGTGTACGACAATCCCTCGGTGCCGGGCGGCACGACGATCTTGCCCTTCCAGTAGCTGCGTTCGAACTGAAAGCCCAGCGCCTCAAGCCAATTGAAGTGCTCGACGCTGCCGTCGCAGTACGCGCGAATCTTCTCGTGGTCGGGCTCTGCAGACACCGCGACCAGATACTTGTACATCTCCTCGGCCGAGTCGTCGTGACCCGTCGCCTCCTGCACCGCCGTGCCCCCGCCGAGATAGAAGTGCCCCCCGGCCATCGCCGATGTCCCGCCCGCGGCGGCGGCGCGCTCCAGCACCAGCACCCGCGCTCCTGCGGCCGCGGCGCTGACCGCCGCGCAGCCACCCGAGATGCCGAATCCGATGACGAGGACATCCACCTCGTCGGACCACGACGTCACATCCGTCGCATTGACGGTGTCCGGAATGTCGGTTCCGCTCACTGTTGCTCCTGCTTCACGTAGTCGAAGAACGCCCGGATCTCGTCCGGGATGTAGGCGATCTCGATGTAGGGCACCCCGGCGTCGGGCGCCGAGACGTAGGCGAACCGCATGCCGCCGGGCATCACCCCTTGTTGGACGACTGGGGTGCCATTGTGCTCGGCCTCGCTCAGCGCGGCGTCGAACTCCTCGGTGCTTGGCGCCTCGACGCAGATGTGGTGCAGCCCGGGCCCGGCGGTGTCGAGGAATTCGGTGTAGACGCTGTCGCCCGTCTCGGGCGCGATCAGTTCGAGTTGGGTGTCGCCGGCATAGCTGAACGAGATGGACGCGATGAAATCGGCGGGCCTGCCGCGAAAGGTGCACTCGTCCGGCGCGAAGTGGACGTTGGGGATTCGAACCCACTTCTTGGCGCCGAGCAGCGTCGTGAGGGCCTTCTCCGTGGCGTCGAGGTCCCGCGTCACGAACGCGATCTGGACAGGTGTCTGGGCATGCATCGCGTCGAGAATATCTCCGGCGCCGCGCGGTTGGCTAGAACGTGTTCTAGTTTTCTTCCTCGCCGAGGTACGCCTTGATGCATCGATCCGTCAGCGCACGCGCCACCGAGGCGTCCTCGCCGCCGGCGACGCTGGCGGTGTACCAACCCTCGACCGGACGAGCGTCAGGAACCGGCGGCCTTCCTCGGTGCCCGTCCACTGTCTGCCCGAACGCCGGGTCGATGGATTCGCCGGTGCCCAGGTGGATGGCCAGTCCGAGCAACATGGAATCCCAACCCATCCCGACGCCGCCGGGCCCGAACTCGCGCCAGATCTCGTCGTCCGACACCGATGGTGTGCTCGACGACCAATCGCGCCCGGTCGGGGCCGTCGCTGCTGACGGTGACGTCGATCCAGCTGACGTTGCCGCCGTACTCCCATGTGGCGGTGAAGTTCTTCGGCGGGTCGCACGTCAGGACGGTTCCTCCTGCGTGACCCTCCAACTGGTAGCAGCCGCCGACGGTCAGTTCGCCGGAAATCGGCAGGAACCACCGCGGAATTCGCTCGATGTTGGTGACGGCGTCCCACAGGTCCGCCGGATCGGTGTCGTAGGACTGACTGATGGTGACGACGTGCGCCTCCCCTGCATCGATCGTGCGGGTGCCCGACGCTGCGCGTCACCGCGTTGATCTGATAGTCGACGTCGACCTCAACCATGTTGTCTCCCTTGACTTCTACGTTGTCGTTTTCCGCGCGCGATTTCGGTTGCCAGCGCGCTGAGATGCGGTGTCCAGAACCTGCGGAACGCATCGAGCCACTCGTCGACGTCGCGCAACGCGGCGCCGTTCACGGCATACAGCCGCCGTTGACCATCCGGCCGAACGGAGGCAAAACCGTTGTCCCGCAGCACCTTGAGATGTTGGGACACCGCCGGCTGCGTGATCGCGAACTCGTCCTGGATCGTGGTGCCTATCTCGCCCGCCGACAACTCGCCATCGGCGAGCAGTTCGAGGACGCGCCGCCGCACCGGGTCTCCCAGGACGTCGAACGCGTGCACCCCCCCAAATTAAAGTGCTGACTTATATAAGTCAAGGCTATCATCTTCAGCGGCTCAGCCGGACCATTGCGGCGGCGCCGCGCCCCTGCCGAAGCCCCAGGTCGCCTGGCCCAGCCTCGGCTTGGGCGCGGTGACGGGCGGCCGTCGACGAAACCGCTCGCTCAAGACCGGTTGCGGATCGGACCCCGCGAACATCGCCAGGCACGGCGCGGCGAATGCGCACTCCTCACAGTGCTGCGCCGGGTTCGGATAGATCGCGGGCTCGCCGGTCATCTCCAGCGCCTCGATCGCGATCATCGCGGCCGCCGCGCCGATCTCGTCTCGGCTTCGTCGGATGCGGGTGCGACGCAGGATGCCGCCGTGCGTTGCTCGAACCGGTTCGCGGCGGAAGTCTGCACCGCCGCCGCCGCTCTGCCGGTGCTGAGGGATCGATCGGCCGCCGCCGCTGGGTTCGTGCTGGGCAACGCGGATATGCGCCGCGCCGCCCGCGGTCGGAAGATCGAAGGGGCCTGCCGATCCGCACCTCGTTGTGGATCGTGCCTGCGATGTGCATGCCCATGTAGTCCTGCTCCCATGCCCAGCAGGCGGCGATCGCCTCCTCGTCGCGAACCAGCGTCGCCGAGTCCTGCCAGTCGTCGACGATCTGGTGGCGCAGAACCCAGTACTCGTCGTGGGAATCGACCGCGAGAAGGTCAACCCTGCATCCGTACACCACGCCAAATCCGTTGGGAGCCAGCAGTGCGCGGTCGGTTTCGCGGGGGTCGGCGACCAGAGCAGCGCACATCGTGGTCGATCTTGACGGGCGCGAAGTCGTCGAGGGAAACCGCCCACGCGTCGTAGCAGTCCAGCAGCGTCGTCGCGGTGGCCAGCGCGTCGGGCGCGCCGACGGCGTCCAGCGACCGCTCGAGCGACTTGTGCACCAGTGACTGTTTGAGGTCGTGCTGCCAGTCCCAGGTGCCCGGGTAGTAGTAGACCGCGAGGGCGTCCTTGACTGCAGAAGCCAACCCGCGCTCCGCCGACTCGGTCGGTTCGAGGTCGCGGCGGTGCGGCGACGCGAAATCCCATTGGCGGCGACAGCGTTTGAACCTCGCGCGCTCGTCGGGGTCGATGCGGTAGTCCACGAGTGAGCCTGTTCAGTGCGAGTGCGGTCACGGGTGGTGCGCGGCAGGACCCGCGGCCTCGTCATTCAGCGTAGTCAGTGGGTCAACATGTCGATCAGCATCCGGACCTGGGTATCGAACACGGCCCCGGGTTCGGTGAGCGTGTCGATGCCGTACTGGCCGAACACCTCGAGGCTGATCGCCCCGACCAGGCCCGCCCACAGAAGAAAACACTTGGCGACGGCGGCATCGTCACCGGAGAACTGAAACTCCTGCCGTAGCCGGTCGAAGTCCGATGAGAGTGGTTGCGGCACAGCAACTCTGGTTGGGGAAATGTCGCCGGCGGCGATTCCGGCGGCGGCGGCATCGAACAGCGCCGCCACGACGCGGGTGCCCGGGCCGACGGTGCGCTCTGTCGGGGCGTGGTAGCCGGGCACCGGGCTTCCGTAGAGCAGGGCCCAGCTGGCGGGCCGCTCGACGGCCCATTCGCGCGCTGCGTGTGCAATCGCCGCCAGCTGGTCGCGCCACGAGCCGCCGGCCTGACGGCGAGCCTCGTCCACCGCGTCGGCGAGCTCCGAGTAGGCATCGACCAGCAGCAGTGTCAGTAGCTCATCGCGACTGGCGACGTAGCGGTACACCGCCGACGACACCATGCCGAGGTCACGCGCGATGGCCCGCAGCGACAGCCCGGCCGCGCCCTCGGTGACCAGATGCCGACGACCCAGCTCGATGATCTGGCCTTCGATGCGGTCGCGTGAGTCCTGCCGCTTGCCCATGCGCCACAGTGTGGCACAAACGAGATCACTGCTCTTGAATTTCCCCGGCTCGCGTGCCATTCTCGAACAGAGAGCACCGCTCTCGAATACGAAAGGGAAATGATGACTGTGCGTTACGACGAACCGAACCTGGCTGCACGGACGTTCAACGAACTGTTCCGCCTGCTGGCAGAGGCGGGGATCAGCATCGCGGGCACCAAGGCGCTGCGCGTGCGCGGCCGCAAGACCGGCAAGCTGCGCGGTGTGGTGATCAACCTGCTGACCGTCGACGGGCGCGACTACGTGGTGTCACCGCGCGGCAATACCCAGTGGGCGCGTAACGCCCGTGCCGCGGGTGCGGTCGAGATGGGCCCGCGATGGCGCAGCCGTGAGGTCCGGATCGCCGAGGTGTCCGACGACGCGAAGCCGGAACTGCTCGAGCGCTACCTCGACCGGTGGTACTGGGAGGTCAAGGGGCACGTCGGTGGCCTGACGCCCGACTCGTCGGACGATCGACCTACAGGGCGGCCGCCCCGTCGATCCCGATCTTCGAGCTTCTCCGCTAGGGCAGGGGTACCGGCGGCGGCGGGCAGGCTGCCGGACGTGGCCGAGATGACGTCTTCGCGGGCCTGCTGGCTGGCCATCTGCCAGGAGACGGCGGCCGGGTACTGACCCCATGTGCTGTTGAACATTCCGACGATTGCGGCCCGGCCGTCCGGGGTGACCGCGTAGACCGGTCCGCCGGAGTCGCCCTTCTGACTCACCACGCCGTTGGCCATGGTGAACCAGCCGTTGTAGACCGCCTCGATGGTGCCGCAACTCTCCCCCGTGACCACCCCGAAGTGACAGATGGGCAGGCCCGGTGTCGGGACGACGGCGGGGTCGGACACCAACGCCCGGCCCCCAGGCAGGATGTTGTTGACCATGACGTCGGGCGCCCAGGCTGATCGCCTCCCAATCGGCGATCTGGTGGTTGGTGTCGATGGTCGCGCCGTCGGGAGTGTTGTCGCGGAAGAATGCTTGGTTGCCGACGAATTGGCCGTTCCTGTCGCTGACCGTCCCGTTGCCGCGACAATGCCCGGCGGTGAACGCGATTCGCATTTGCGGGTCGACGTAACCCAGGGTGCACACGTTGGTGCCTTGGAGAACCTCCATGCCCGGGTAGACCTGCACGCCCGGATCGGCCTGTGCCGGCGCGGACGCCAAGGCGAACGCGGCGACCGGTGTGGCCGCCGCCGCGAGCGTGCGTAACCATCGTCGGCGCACTACGGGCTCCGATCCTCAAAGGTCAAGGGTGTCCAAGGTGCCGGTGTGTTGCGGCCCCCTACACCCGAGCAAGTGACCAGACAATCACGCCCGAGCCGGAGCAACAACTTGACGGTGACACCTTGACTTGCCCATCGCACTGGATCGCCGCGCCGTTACAGTCCCTGCGGATTGCCGGATGGACGGCGTGGCAACGAGACAGCGGCCCGCACCTTGGGGCCCGGTTGATTTGCCGTGCCCGTAAATAGCGGTGCCGCTGCAAGACACAGCCGCTTCAGCAGATCGCCGCGAAAAACAAAGGTGGCCCGGACCTTTTCGGGCCGGGCCACCAATGACTCGTTGCGCTACGGGATCGTCAGCACCTGGCCGGGGTGAATCAGGTCGGGGTTGGCGACACCGCTGGCGTCAGCGATCACCTGGTACTTGCTGCCGTCGCCGTAGAAGCGTTCCGAGATGGCCCACAGCGTGTCACCGGAGACCACGGTGTAGGTCCGCGCAGCAGGCGGCGGTGGCGGTGGCGGTGGTGGTGGCGGTGCGGGGGCCGCCTCCGGAGCGGGTGCAGCCTCGGGTGCGGCTGCCACCTCTTCGACGGCCGCGGGTGTCACTGCCGGCTCAGCCTCTTCGACGGCAGGCGGCGGCGGTTCGCTGGTCTCGGTGTTCGATGCCCACGCCGGCCCGTCGAACCCGTACAGCACGAGGTTGCGGTCGTCCTGCAACAGCAACCGAACATCCTTGGCGCCCTTGGTGTCGGTGTGCCACACCGGCTTCTCCGCCGTGTAGAGCACGCAGTTGCCGTCGTCCTGCACCTCGAGCGCGCTCGACGTCCTGGCCGTTGGTGGCGGTCGCCCACACGGCGTCGCCGCGGGCGGCGAGGACGAGGTTGCCGTCCTCCTGCAGGGTCAGTGTGTAGGCCCCGTTGCGTGATGTCAGCGATTGGCCCCGCTCGAGCTTTTCACCCTTGAGAAGTCTGTCTCCCACGTCGTTTCCCCTTTCCTGAAAGCGATTTCAATAGATCGGCTGAGCCTACTGACCCCGGCGTCGTCTGAGTGGCGTTCTGCTCACTGCAAATCGAAACGTCTGCCGAACGGCGGATGTCCGATCTCGTTCGCCGCCGGGCCGGCTCAGGAATCGAACCCGAGGCCAAGGGCATCCAGGGTGCGCAGGATGACGTTGCGCCGCCCCGCCGAATGATCCGCGCGGTCCAGCGACCACCTGGTCGCCTGGATTCCGATGCTGGCCAGGGGTTCCGGCGGAAACGGCAGCGGGCGCTCGCGGACCATCTGCAGTTCGGTGCGCGGAGTGGGCTTGCCGTCGAGCAGATCGAGGCACACGTCGGCGGCGAACCTCGCCGCGCCCACGCCGAGCCCGGTGAAGCCGTTGACGTAGGCGACCCGGCCGCCGCGTGCCAACCCCCAGTGCGCACAGAAGCGGGTGTTGGTGTCGATGGCCCCCGCCCAGCGGTGGCTGAACCGGACGTCGTCGAGTTGGGGGAAGGTGATGAAGAAGTGCGCCGCAAGCCGACGATAGGTGGCCGGCCGGTCCTCGTAGGCGGCGTCGACCCTGCGCCCGAAGTGGTAGACGGCGTCGTAGCCGCCCCACACGATGCGGTTGTCCATCGTCAGCCGGTAGTAGTGAAACTGGTTGGCGCAGTCGCCGATTCCCTGCCTGCCGCGCCAGCCGATGCGTCCCAGCTGGGCATCGGTCAGTGGCTCGGTGGACAGCACATAGTCGTAGACCGGCACGGTGCGCAGCCGGTTGCGACCGCAGCAGGCTGGGATAGACGTTCGTCGCCAGCACGGCTTGTCGCAGCGGTGATGGTCGCCGCCCCGGTATCCACGCGCAGCGAGGCTGCGCCGGCGTCGAGGCGCTTGGCGTTGGTGCCCTCGAAGATGCTCACCCCGGCGTCCTGGCAGGCGCGGGCCAGTTCCAGCGCCAGCTTGGCGGGGTGAACGATGGCGCAGGTGCGCGCGCTGTACAGCCCGGCGAGATAGGTCGGCGAGTTCACCTCCGCCCGCACCTGGTCCGTCTCGAGCAGTTGCCCGAGTCCCCCGGCCGCGGACTCTCGCAACCAATCGACCTGATGGGGTTCGGTGGCGACCGACAACATGCCGGTGCGTTGCCATTCGGTGTTCAGCCCCAGCCGTTCGATATCGGCCTGCATCCCGTCGAGATTCTCCATCCCCATCGCATCGAGCGTGTCAATCTCGTTGGGCCACCGCGACTTTCCGTTCTCCTCCCCGTGCGTGAGGCTGGCGTCGACGAAGCCGCCGTTGCGCCCCGATGCCGCCCACCCGATCCGGTTCGCCTCGATGAGCACGATTCGCTGACCGGGATTGCGCTCGGCGGCATGCAGGGCCGTCCATAGCCCGGTGTATCCGCCGCCGACGACCAGCAGGTCGCATGCGACGGGTCCGGTCAGCGCCGGGTAGTCGGGTCTGGGGATGTCCAGCCACATGGAACCGAAGCTGCTTGTCGCAAGCGATCGCTCGACCAGATCTGGGTCGACGCGGGTGTCGAACACCGTCTCCACATCGCGGAGACTACGGCGTGGGCGCCCATAACGCCGAATAATCGCTTGGCTGGAGGCCGACGATGGGCCGCGCACCGGTGTTCAGGCGAACCGAACCGTCGGGCTAAACGCGGACTTTGGCTGATTCGTCGGCAGCGGCTGCCCCCGACCGATGTCCAGCCCGGTGGGCCGAAGAGATAGCCCAGCTTGTCGCGCCAACGTGACGCCCGGCGAACGTCGCGGAAGATCGACACGTACTCGTGGGTCTGCAGCGTCCAGATGTTGTAGGTGTCGACCTGCTTGGTCAGTCCGTAGTTCGGGCGTACGTTCTCGGCCTTGAAGCTGCGGAACAGCCGGTCCCACAGGATGAAGATGCCGCCGTAGTTCTTGTCCAGGTACTGCTGGTCCATGCCGTGGTGCACCCGGTGGTGTGACGGCGTGTTGAAGACGAACTCGATTGGCCGCCAAAGTTTTCCGATGCGTTCGGTATGGATCCAGAACTGATAGACCAGGTTGATCGAGAAGCTGGCGAACACCATCCACGGCGGAACGCCGATCAGCGGCAGCAGCGCCCGCAGGAAGACGTCGCCGCTGATGTTCCATTTCTGGCGCAGTGCGGTGGCGAAGTTGAAGTACTGGCTCGAGTGATGGGCCTGATGCGTCGCCCAGATCAGGCGCACCCGATGGGCCATCCGGTGATAGAAGTAGTAGAGCAGGTCCACCCCGACGATGGCGATGACCCACGTGTACCAGGCGGTGGCCGGCAGATGCCACGGCGCGACATAGACATAGAGCGCGGCGTAGGCGATCAGGGCGACGGCGTTGAGCACGCCGCTTGTCGCGATCGACACCAGGCCCATCTTGATGCTGGCCCATGCGTCGGGCCGCAGATAGGAGCCCGCGGGCGCGCGCTCCGCCTCGTCGTGCACCAGCTTTCCCGCGCTGATCCACTCGATGATCAGAAGGATCAGGAAGAAGGGAATGGCGAAGGTCACCGGATCGTGCATCAGCGGCGGCAGCACGTCTGGCAACACGCGAGTCAGATCCACGTCAGCACCTCCCGGGGCAAAAGTTTACGACTTACCGGAAGCTCAGGACCTCGTCGCCCCAGGCCGCGCGAAGGTCGCGGTCCGGATCGTCGATCACCCGGTCCTGCGCGTCGATCAGCAGTGTCGCGCGATCCGTCGGCGAGGTACGGCCGCCACTTCGGGTCCCCCGCCGGGCCGGTGGGTGTGCCGTCGACGGCGAAGTTCAGCCACCGGGACCGAATCCGCGCCGACACGGTCTTGCCCGCCTTGAGCCCGCCCAGTTTGAACGTCGGGTCTTTCGAGCCGGCGACCAGATTTCCCCACACGAACGGCAACTCGGTGGCGTGTGCGGCGCCCAGCCGCAACAGGCGCAGCATCGGCGTGGCGAAGTCGAAGCGGTACAGGTACACCGGCGCGACGTCGCGATGGCCCTCGGCGAACCAGATCGACGGCATCCGGAACCCGATGTCGCGGGCCACGCCCATGCCGATGGCCTTGGTGCGGCCCCGGTAGGCGGCCCGGATCTGTGCCTCGGTCGGCAGCTGCAGGCTCGGCTGCTCGGCGGCGATCTCGGCGAACATCGCCCGGATCGCCTGCGGCGTGATCGGCATCAACGGGGACTTCATCCAGCGGAACAGCGCGGCCTCGTGCTTGTTGGTGCCGATGATCAGCGGGACCGGGTGTGTCCTACCCTCGCGGGCCAGCCTGACCGGATGGGCCGGTACGACGTCCCCGTCGATGATCGGCGCGAACGCCAGCGCGCCGGGTGTTCGCACCGGGACGTCGTTGAAGACCTGCTTGGATGCGGCGAGGATCGCGTCGACCGGCATGGCGGGCAGGCGGTTCACGTCGTCGGTTCCGACGCCAAGCGTTTCGAGGAACAGTTCGGCGAGACGGCGGGCACGGTCACGGTCGTAGACGGAGGTGGCCGGCGAACTCTGCGCGATCGCCGCGTGGAACAGTCCCGCCGCTGCGGGGCTTCCCAGCAGCGTGGTGACGATGCCCGCGCCCGCCGATTCGCCGAACAATGTCACCCGGTTCGGGTCTCCCCCGAATCCGGCGATGTTGTCGCGCACCCACTGCAACGCGAACAGCACGTCGCGCAGGCCGAGATTGGAGGTGAACCCGTCCCCGAACGACGACAGATCCAGGAAGCCGAGTGCGCCCAGCCGGTAGTTGACGGTGACGATGACCGCCTCACCGCCGCCGGCCAGCGCTCCGCCGTGATACAGCGGCTGGGCCGACGAGCCGAGGATGTACGCACCGCCGTGCACCCACACCATGACCGGCTTGGCGTCCCCGGCGCCGGTGTCCGACGACGCCCAGACGTTCAGCGTGAGGCAGTCGTCGCCCTGCGGCGCACCGAGATCGATCGGGATTCGCGGGTCGGTCGGCTGCGGGCACACCGGCCCGACCTTGGCCGCGTCGGCCGGCTCCGACCACGCGTGCGGCGGCTCGGGCGCTCGCCAGCGCAGTTCCCCCGACGGGTGCTGCGGCGTAGCGAATTCCCTTCCAGGACTTGATCGTTCCGTCGTCGACACCGCGGACGGGGCCGTTGGTGGTGTCGACGACGGGCCGATCATCTGCAGATGCGCCTGGTGTTGGCCTCCGCCGTCACCGGCTGCCCTGCGCTGCGGCGCGCTCTTCGTCGGAGAAACCCTCGACCGCGGCGGCGCCCGCAGGCGCTGCGTTGCGGCGTGCGACGTAGGCCGTCGTCGCCGCCCAGGCACTGCCGACACTGTCCGCGTCGGCGCGCATACGTCATCGACTTCGTCGGCCGCGAAGCCGAGCTGCTGGCCGACGGCGACGGCGTCCATGTTGGCGCCGAGGAAGACGAAGTCCCATGAGTAGTCGCGTTCCTGGCGCCCGATGGCGGCGCTGACCGCCTCGTGCGTCCACTCCCGGCTGGAGTTCTCATGGCCGTCGGTGAGCACGACGACCGTGACCCGGCTGGGCCGCTCATGGTCGGGCAGCGCGGCGAGTTCGGCGCCGACATCGGTGATGAGCCTGCCGACGGCGTCGTACAGCGCCGTTCCACCTCGTGGCTGCAGATCCAGCCGCGGCACGTCCTCGATCGGGCCGGTTCGCGTACACGACGTCGTACTCGGTGTCGAACTGCGCCAAGCGTCACGCCGACGTCGAGCGAGGTCGCTGCGCTGCCCGTCGATGAACGCGTTGAAGCCGCCTTCGGTGTCGGACTTGATCGATTCCATCGACCCGGAGCGGTCGAGCAAAACAGCGATGAGAGCGCGCTGGGGATCCGTCATGGAAACTCCTTAAGCCGATGGGACACAACCACATCAGGCTACGCGCGCGCACCGACACATCCTCCGATCAGGCACTTCGCCATCGGTGAACAGCAAACTGCCGCGAGCGCCGAGGCCCCGACGATGTGGTATAGATGAGTGGGGCAAGTGTCACATTTCTACCAGGAGGCCCGTCGTCATGAATGCACTGCGCCGCCGCATCGTCGACGGACTTCGAGAAGGGTGCGGGGCGGCACGACGACCCGGCGGTCTACGGCGGCCCGCCGGGAGATCCCGGCCTGATCGGGCCGGACAGCATCTCCTGGGAGATCAACGCCGACCTGGCCTCGGTGTCGCAGGCCGGGCTGCCCGCGATCGTGCTGGAGATCCTGCATCCCTCGGTGGTCGCGGGCGTTCAGGATCTGTCCAACTATCGCGAGGATCCGTTCCAGCGCGCCCGCGCCACCCTCGGCTACGTGCTGACCACGACCTTCGGCAACACCGAGGCCGCGACGCGCGTCATCGAACACGTCAAGCACGTGCACTCGTTCGTCAACGGCACCCGCCCCGACGGCGTGCCGTACCGCGCCCTGGATCCCGAGCTGATCGCGTGGGTGCACACCTGCATCCCGTGGATGATCCTGCGGACGTTCGAGCGCACCAACAGGCCACTGTCGATTCAGGAGCAGGACCGCTACCTGGCCGAGCAGGCCGTGATCGGCAGGATGGGCGGCGCCGACTGGGTGCCGACAACAGCCGCCGAACTCGACGACTACGTCGAGAGCATGCGGCCGCGACTGAGCGTGAACGCGCAGACGCGCGAGTTCATCGACTTCCTGATGACGTCGCCGTTCTTCCCGACCTGCCCGGCCCGGTGGATCGCCAGTTGCACCGCTTCGTCATCTATGCCGGCATGAGCCGCGCACCGCAGTGGGCGCGTGAGCTCATCGGCTACGACCGTCCGTCGTTGATCACGCGCCGCCTGATGGGGCCGGCACTGCAGCAGGATGCGCGACAGTTGCGGTGGGCGTTCGGCACGCCGCGCTATGCCCAGCTCGCCCGTGCAGCGGGCCGCGGGCACGGGGCCGACGCTCGAGACACCAGCCATGAGTAGGACGGCCGCGCGGTGATCGACGCCGCGCTGATCGAGGTCGTCGGCGGCGCGTCGGCAGGGAGCAACGTCGACGAGGCGGCCGACCGCACCAGCCAGCGCATCCTCGACGCCGCGCTGCAGGAGGCGGCAGCCGTTGGGCTGCAACGGATCACGGTCGAAGACGTGGTTCGCCGCGCGGGGGTGTCGCGGATGACCGCCTACCGCCGCTATCCCCGCCGCGACGACCTGGTCGAGGCGTTGGTACGCCGCGAGACGCAGCGGTTCCTCGCGGCGGTCGCCGACGCCATCGAGTCCGCCGAGGATCCGCACGAAGGCGTGGCCGAGGCCTTCATCGGCGCGGTCACCTTCGCGCGTGAACATCCGATGCTGCGGCGCGCAGGGCATGTCGAGCCCGCCCCGATCGACTCGGCAGAGTTGTTGAAGATGGGGTCGGCGTTCATCGCCAACTACATTCACGGCGACGCAGCGGGTCGGCCGTCGCAACAGGTCCGGTGGGTGGCCGACGTGTTCGCCCGGCTGTTCTTCACCTACATCTCGATGCCGCCGACCGACCCGGACTTCGGCGACGACGCCGAATTGCGCCGCTTCGCCCATGAGGTGTTGACGCCGATGGTGGAACGAGCCGTCTGAGGCGATCGCATAGCTTGGTGTCGTGCGCAAGTGGGTGCTGCTGGCCTCGGCCATCGTGATCGAGGTTGCCGCAACGCTGTCACTGCGCGCGTCTCAGGACCATTCGGCGTGGATGGTGGTGGTCGTCGGTCGGCTACTTCGGCGCATTCGTCTTGCTGACGATGGTGTTGCGGACCGGGATGCCGGTGGGCGTCGCCTACGGGATCTGGGGCGCGCTGGGAACCGCGGGCACGGCGGTGTTGGCCGCGATCATCTTCGGGGACCCGTTCACGTGGCCGATCGTCGCGGGGATCGGTCTGATCATTGCCGGGGTGCTGCTCGTCGAAGTCGGGTCGCACCGAGCGACGGCGGGCGAGCCGTGATGTGGTGGGCGCTTGCGGGCGCGATTCTCATCGAGGTGTTCGCGACGCTGGCGCTGCGCGCTTCCGACGGCTTCCGCAAGCAAGGTGTGGATCGCGCCCGTGGTGCTGGGTTATCTCGTGTCGTTCTACCTGCTGTGGCTGACGCTGGGACTGGGCATGCCGGTCGGCATCGCCTACGGGGTCTGGACCGCCTGCGGCGTCGCGTTGGTCGCGGTCATCGCGCGGTTCCTCTTTCGCGAACCCCTGACCTGGTGATGGTGCTGGGCATCGCGCTGATCGTGGGCGGTGTGCTCACGATCGAGATGGGCGCGGGCGTGCACTGAGCGCGCCCGCGAGCGCCATGCCGGCCACGCCTGCGATCGGAACGGACAGCAGCCCGACCCGCAGACTCGTCGCATCGGCGACGACACCGACGATCATGCGGTGCGCCGAAGAAACCGATCCGCATCAGCCACGTCAGCACCGTCAGCCCGCTACCCGGCGCGCATGCCCGGCAGCTGGTCCGCACGATGCATCGCGGCCGGCACCAGGCTGGCCACTCCGAAGCCCGCGGCGGCGAAGCCCGGCGATCGAGCCTGCGGCCGACGGGAACGCCAACGCCAAACCCATTCCCGCCGCGGTGATGAAGCCGCCGGCACGAACCACGGTGCGTTCACCGAATCTGTCGACGAGGCGGTCCCCGATCAGCCGCCCGATGAACATGAACCCGACCAGCGCGACGTAGCCGAACACCGCGACGGCGCCCGGTGCGCCGAGGCTGTCGCGTAGATACAGTGTCGCCCAGGAACTCCCGGCGTCTTCGACGGTGGCGCCCGCGACGGCGATGACCACCAGCGCGAAAAGCGTCGCGTACACCGCCAGTCCCGCAACTCCCCCGCCCCCGTCTCGCGTCGACGGATGGTCGTCGTGGTCGGTGCCCTTCAGCAGATACGGGTATGCCACCACGACGACGACGATGAAAACGGCCGCGGCGATCGCCAAATGCGTTGCGCGCGGGATCGTGCAGCGCGATCGCGGCCGCGCCCATCAACCCGCCGATGATGGCGCCCGCGGCCCAGACGGCGTGAAGCGAGTTGATGATCGACCGGCCGTAGCGTGCGTTGCAGCCGCAGCCCGTGCGCGTTCTGGGCGACGTCGGTGATCGCGTCGGACGCGCCCGCGACGAACAGCGCGGCCGCCAGCATCAACGGCGTGGTGGCCAGGCCCGCGACGACGACGAACAGCCCGATGCCGATGGTGCCGACGACCGCGACCCGCGAGGACCGGTACCGCCGGATCAGCGTGCGCCGCCGCCAACCCGGCCACCAACGCGCCCGCGGAGAAACACGCGATCGCCGCGCCGTACACCGCGTTGGACAGGTGCAGGTCGGCCTTGATTTCGGGATACCGCGGCAGCAGAGTCGCGAAAATCGCGCCATTGCTCAGGAAGAGCGCTGCGACCGCGACGCGGGCCCGCCGGTTCTGCGCCTCGGCGTACGTCGAGCCGATCAGGCGCCATGGCCGAAGGTTACCTACGCCCGAACCGCTCTAGTGTGAGCGCATGGACCTGACCGACGAGGAGCCCGACTACCGGTTCACGCTGGCTAACGAGCGGACCTTCCTCGCGTGGATCCGGACCGCGCTCGCCCTGATTGCCGGCGGTGTCGCCGTGGTGCAGCTGGTTCCCGCTCTGGCCATTCCTGGAGTGCGGCACGGGCTCGGGACGGCCTTGGCCATCGCAGGGGGCGTGCTGGCGGTGCTGGCGGTCCGGCGCTGGCAGAGCGTGCAGACCGCGATGCGCCTCGGTGCCGAACTGCCCAAATCGCGGATGCCCGTACTGCTCGGCGGCGTCATCGTGGCGGTGACGATCGCCGTGATCGTCGTGATCTTCGTCCAGCCATAGCCGGGTTCACATGCCTCGTCAACCACCGGAAAAGCCAGGGCTGCAGGCCGAACGCACCCAATTATCCTGGGAGCGTACCGCTTTCAGCTTTCTCGGCGCCGGAGCACTGGCTCTGCTGGGCCGGGACGGGCCGTTGACAATCGGGCAGTCGGTGTTGCCGGTGGTCGGGGCCGCGCTCGCGCTTCTGGCTGCCTGGATGGGTCGCCGGCGCGCGCGCAGCATTCGGGCCACCCCGAGGATCGAGGTTCTCGTTGTCGGATGGGCCACCGCGGGTTTCGCGGCACTCATCGTGGCGTTCGCCGTGCTGTAGCGCGCGTCGTCAGCCGTTCGCTGGTCTCCCACAGGTCGAGCGCCTTGGCGCGGTCGTAGGAGTCCTCCGACGATCGGATCTCACGCTTGCCCTCGAAGTAGGCGCCGGTGACGCCCGTCGAATCGGGCGTCACCCGTGAGCGCTCGCGAGGCGGCGGCCGGATGTTCGCGCGCTGTTGACGTTGGGCAGAACACGCAGCGCGGGGAACAGGTATCGCCACGCCAACCGCTGCAGCGGCGGGTAGTCGCGGGCCAGCCCGGAGCCCGGCATCAGGCCGGGATCGAATGCGGTGACGGTGACGCCACCCGCGCCGTGGCCCAGCCGACGGTCGAGTTCGTAGGTGAAGAGCACGTTGCACAGCTTGGACGTGGTGTAGCGGCGGCGGCCGTCGGGTGAGTCGCCGGCCGGTGGGTGCGCGAGTTCGGCCGCCGAGGTGTAGCGCGGTGACGGCATCCCGGTGTGCTTGGTCGGATCATGGGTGCCGCTGCTGACGACGACGATGCGGGCGGGCCGCACCAGGTCGTCGAGCAGCGCCTGCACCAATGCGAAGTGACCGAGATGGTTCACGCCGAACGTCATCTCGACACCGTCGGCGGTGCGCTCGGTGCCGGCCACCACCTGCAGTCCGGCGTTGCATACGACGGCGTGCAGCGGCGGCAGCCCCGCATCCCGGAAGGCCGTGGCGAAGGCGTGCACGGAATTCAGTGACGCCAGGTCCATCTCGAGCACCGTGCACCGGTCCGGGTGGCCGATCTGCGCCGACCGCCTCGGCCCCGCGGGCCGTGTCGCGGACTGCGAGCACAACGTGCCACGACGGGTCGTTCGCGAGCAGTGCGCGGGCGCATTCGAGTCCGAGTCCGGCACTGGCGCCGGTGATGATCGCCGTCTTCGACATTGCAGTCATTTCTCCTCCAACAGGATTGGGATCAGGGCCGTGAGGGTCTGATACAGCCGCCGGTACATCCGGTCGATGTCCGTGGTTTCGGGCTCGAGATGATCGGCGAGGAAGATGCCGTCCGACAGCGCGACCGCGATCGCGGCGAGTTCGGCAACGACGCGTTCGGCCTTCTGGTCCGGAACGTCGGCAGGAATCAGTTGTGCGATCGCGTCACGAAACCGCGCGATCGCGGTGTCGCGGACACGGCGCACCACCTCGGCGACCGCGCTGTCGTCGCTGCGTTCCAGCGACAACAGGAGGAACAGCCGCAGGAAGTCGGGATGCTGCGACTGCTGGTTCACCACCGCGTCCAGCTGCCGTTCCACCTCGGCCTCGGCGGGAATCGCAGCGAAGTATCGCTGGGCGCCGCGTTCCATGACCGCGGCGAGCACGCCTTCCTTCGAGCCGAAGTGCCAGTAGATCGAGCTCGGCGGCAGGCCGCAGGCCTTGCGGATGTCACTGATCGACGTGGCTGCGTACCCGCGGGTCGCCATCAGCCGTTCGGTCGCATCGAGGATCAGCTCGCGGGACTGCTCGCCCTGCTGCTGCTTCTGTGTCGCTACTCTCTCTGTATCGATCATTACAGACAGACGATAGCACCGCGATGGTTGTGAAGCCAGTGCGGACTTTCCGCATTCTTTTGCGCAGTGGGTTCACACCCGGCGCCGCAGTGGCACGCTGAATCGATGACGATCCATACCGAGGCGACGACCGAGGAATTGATCGGCCTCTTCCCGCCGGGCACACAGCTGGATGACGACGGCACACTCATGATCGGCGGGTGCCGCCTCGACGAGGTGGCCGAGCAGTTCGGCACCCCGGCGATCGTGGTCTCCGAGGAAGCCCTGCGTCAGCGGGCCCGCGACTACCTGACAGCTTTCCGGGGCCGGTGGCCGCGCTGCGATGTGGCGTTCGCGTCGAAGTCCTTCCCGTGCACCGCCGTTCAACGTGTGATGGTCCACGAAGGTCTGCATCTCGACGTCGCGGGCGGTGGCGAGATCCGGACCGCTCTCAAGGCGGGCGCCGACCCGGCCCGGATGCTGCTGCACGGCAACGCCAAGTCCGACGACGAACTCAGTCTGGCGGTCAAGCACGGAGTCGGCCTCGTGGTGGTCGACAACTTCGACGACATCGACCGGCTCGAGCGCATCGTCCCGGTGGGACACCGGCAGCCGTGCCTGGTCCGCGTCATCCCGGGTGTGGAGGCCGCCACCCACGCATCGCAGGCGACGGGCCACGCAGGCTCGAAGTTCGGCCTGATGCCCGACGATGCCCGTGACGCGATCGCGCGGATCGAGCGCAGCGCCAAAATGCGCCTCGACGGCGTGCACACCCACGTCGGCTCGCAGCTGCTCAACGTCGAGCAGCTGGCGCAGGCGGTCGAACCCATCGCCAAGCTGGGCACCTTCGAGGTCTACGACCTCGGCGGCGGACTGGGTGTCCGCTACACCTACGAGGAGCACCCACCCTCGCTCGACGACTACGCCGAAGCGATGGTGTCCCAGGCGAGAGCGCTGCTGCCGAGCGAGAGCCGCATCATCGTCGAGCCGGGCCGCAGCATGGTGGCCACGAGCGCATGCACGGTGTACCGGATCACCACCATCAAGCGCGGCGTGCTCACCCACGTCGCGGTGGACGGCGGCATGGGCGACAACCTCGAGGTGTCACTTACCGGCCAGCGGTTCGAGGCCACGATCGTCAACCGGGTCGGCTCGGGCGAGATGGTCAGCGTGGTCGGCAGGCACTGCGAATCCGGCGACCAGCTCGTCGATGGAATCGGCCTGCGCGATCCCGCGATCGGCGATCTGTTGGCGGTGCCGGTCACTGGCGCGTACTGCTACACGATGTCCAATCAGTACAACGGCGCGCGCCGCGTTCCGGTGGTGTTCGCCCGCGACGGCGCCGCACGGCTGGTCGGTCCGGCGCGACACCTGGGACGACCTGCTGATGCGCGACGTCGACTGACCGACAAGACTGACCACATGACGGACCTGCCCGAGTCGCTGGTCGAGTTGTCGCGACGGTACGGGGTCGCAACGGAATACGTCGACTGGACCGGAGCGCACACCACGGTCGCCGAAGCCACGCTGATCGCCGTGCTCGACGCGCTCGGCGTGCCCTCCACCACGGAGTACCGCCGCGCCGCCGCACTTGCCGAACACGACCGCGATCAATGGTCCCGGTCGCTGCCGCCGGCCATCGTCGGCCGCGCGGGGTCTGCGTCGTCGTTCTGGGTACACGTGACCCACGGCGACTCGGTGCGGCTGTGGATCCGCCTGGAAGACGGGTCCGTCCGGACCGGCCTGCGTCAGCTGGAAAACAACAGGGCCCCTTACGATCTCGACGGCCGTCTCGTCGGCGAGGCCACCTTCGAGCTGCCCGCTGATCTTCCGCTGGGTTATCACGAGCTGCATCTGCAACTCGGCGCCGACGACGTCAACACGCCCATCATCGTCTCCCCCGCATCGCTGGAGCCCCCGCGGGGCAGGGCGTGGGGCATCGCCACCCAGCTATACAGCGTCCGCTCGCAAAGATCTTGGGGCATAGGCGATTTGACAGATCTGGCAGATCTGGCCGTGTGGTCGGCGAGCAGGCACGGCGCGGACTTCGTTCTGGTCAATCCCCTGCACGCCGCGGCGCCGACGGCGCCGATGGAGCCGTCGCCGTACCTGCCGACCTCACGCCGCTTCGTCAACCCCATGTACCTGCGGGTGGAGTCGATCCCGGAGTTCGCGTACGTCCGCCAGCGCACCCGCATCCGCAAGGCAAGGCAGTTCGTCCAGGCGCGCGCCCAGAAGGCCGAACTGATCGACCGCGACGACGCGTGGAAGGTCAAGCGTTCCGCGCTGGAAGCCGTCTACTCCGTCGAACGTTCGGCGGGACGGGAATTGGCATACGCCGCGTTCCGCGAGAGCGAGGGCCGCAGCCTCGACGACTTCGCCACCTGGTGTGCGCTGGCCGAGGAGTACGGCGGTGACTGGCATCAATGGCCGGACGAGCTGCAGCACCCGGAAACCCCGGCCGTGGCCGTCTTCGCCGCCGAACACGCCGACGCCGTCGATTTTCACCGCTGGCTGCAGTGGCAGCTGCGCGATCAGCTCGCCGCCGCACAGACCACCGCGGTGACCGCGGGCATGGGATTGGGGATCATGCACGACCTCGCCGTCGGCGTGGACCCCAACGGTGCCGATGCGTGGGCGCTGCAGGACGTGCTGGCGCTCGGGGTCACCGCGGGTGCCCCGCCCGACGAGTTCAACCAGCTGGGCCAGGACTGGTCGCAGCCGCCCTGGCGGCCCGATGAACTCGTGAACCAGGCGTACGCGCCGTTCCGCGCTCTGCTCAACGCCGTCTTTCGGCACGCGGGCGGTGTGCGTATCGACCACATCATCGGGTTGTTCCGGTTGTGGTGGATCCCGAAGGGTTCGCCGCCGACCGAGGGCACCTATGTCCGCTATGACCACGAGGCGATGATCGGCATCGTCGCGCTGGAGGCGCACCGCGCAGGCGCCGTCGTCGTCGGCGAGGATCTCGGCACCGTCGAGCCGTGGGTGCGCGACTACCTGCGCGAGCGGGGCGTGTTCGGCACGTCGATCCTGTGGTTCGAACAGGACCGCGACGGCGATGGCGGTCCGCTGCCCGCCGAGCGGTGGCGCGAGTACTGCCTGTCGTCGGTCACCACCCATGACCTGCCGCCGACGGCGGGCTATCTGGCCGGTGAGCATGTCCGGCTGCGCGAACAGCTCGGGTTGCTGACGCGGTCCGCCGACGAGGAATTGGCCGCCGATCGCCGGCATCAGGCCGCCTGGCTGGCCGAACTGCGCCGGGTCGGGCTGCTCGGCAGCGATCTGGGGACACCGGCGTCGACGAGGTGGTCAGCGCGCTGCACCGCTATCTGGGCCGCACGCCGTCGCGGCTGCTGGCGCTGTCGCTGGCCGACGCCGTCGGCGACCTGCGGACCCAGAATCAGCCGGGCACCACGAACGAATACCCGAACTGGCGGGTGCCGCTGTGCGGCCCTGACGGCGAGAAACTGCTGCTAGAGGACGTCTTCACCGATCCGCGGGCGGCCGCGCTGGCCAGACGTCATGCGCGCCGCGGTGAACCCCGCCGATGTAACGCAAAGCGCCTCATCTCCGGTTTCACAATTGTCACGGCTGCGATATGTTCGCACCGCACCGACTTAGGGAGAGATCGCGTGAAGAAGCTCGTTGTGCTCAGCGGTGGGCTCGTGGCCGTCGGCTCGGCCGCGCTGATCGGCGCGGGCATCGCCATGTCCCAGCCCGCAAAGCAACTACAACGTAGTCGGCGAGCCGTACAACAAGGCTCTGCAGATCCTCAAGAGCCAGGGCGTGAAGGCCTACTTCGGCGGCTCGTTCGGCAGCGTGCTGCCGCAGGCACAGTGCCTGGTCGACCAGCAGAAGCTCACGTCAGCGGGCCGGATGCTGCTGATGCTGGACTGCAGCCAGGCGGCCGCGGACACGCTCAAGGAGATGGGGCCCGGCGGCCCGGCTCCCGACGGTCGGCGGTAACGGCGTCACCACCGTGACCCCGACACCGATCGTGCCGATCCAGGGCGCCCCAGGCGCGGGCACGCCACCTCCGCCTGCCTGCCGGCTAGCCCTCCACCATCTGGCGACAGGTTCTTCAGCGTCTGGCCCATGTTCCGGCCGACCTGACGGGCGGCGACCCGGTCTGCGATCAGGCCCAGCACGTTGCCCGCCGATTCGTAGGCCAGCCGGAACGTCGACCTTGGTGCGGCCGTCGTCGGTCTGGCGCAGCCGGAACCGGCCGCGCTGCGAGACGCCGGTGATGCCGATCCATGACAGCTCCCGCGGCTCATCGAACTCGACGACCTCGATCGAGCCGCCGATCGGCACCGAGCCGACCTTCCAGTGCACGGTGTAGCGGGAGCCCTTCTGCGCAGGACCGTCGCTGATGGTCTCCCACCGCTCGAGGTTGGCCATGAACTCCGGATAGCAGCCGGGGTCGCTGACGACCTTCCACACGGTGTCGCGGTCGGCGTCGATGACGCATTGCCGTTGGAACCCTCATCAGCCGATCACCGGGAATCGTCGTCTCCGCCGCCAGCCGGTCCACGCCGGCCTGCAGGCTGGCTCAACACCTTGTCGTGGATGACGTCGTCGTCGCCTGCCTCGATGTCCTCGGCGTCGATCGGGTCCTGCACCTCGATCGCGATCTTCGTCGGCAGGGGCAGTCGCGGCACCATGTCGCTGACGGCCAGGCCCCACGGCAGCGCCAACAGAATCGGCACGCTCTTCAGGCGCGCCAGCTTGTCGACCATCAGCAGCTTGGCCAGCCACTGCCCGCGGTCGAGGAAGAGCGCCGCCTCCTGGCCGCCGACGCTGGCGATCGGCACGATCGGCACACCGGCCTCGCGGGCGAGCTTCACGTAACCCTTGCGGCCGCCGAAGTCGACCTCGTGGCGCTTCCACGACGGCCGGAACACTTCGTAGTCGCCGCCCGGGTACACCAGCAGCGCCGCGCCGGACTTCAGCGCCAGCTTCGCGTTGTCGGGGTTGGCGGCGACGGTGCCGAACTTGCGCAGCGATCCCAGTCCGGGCATGGACACGACGAGGTTGTGCGCGAGTTGGTAGAACGGCCGCTCGACCCCGAAGTACGAAGCAGAACGCCAGCGTGAAGACGAACGTGTCGGGCGGCAGATTGCCTCCGCTGTGGTTGCCGACCAGCAGCACCGGTCCCTCGACCGGGATGCGGTCCAGGCCACGCACGTCGGCGCGGAAGTACAAGGACGCCAGCAGCCACAATCCGGGCAACTGCTCGCGGATGTAGTCAGGGTCGCGCTGATCCAGGTCGGCCTTTGGAACACGGGACGGTCACCTGATGCCGCGCCCACCCCAGAACATCGCCGAGTCCCGCCATAGGGGTCGTATTGACAGACCCCGGCAAACTGAAACGCGGCACCGGAAAAGTACCCGATACCCGCGTTCCCACCTACTTCCCGTAAACTGCTCTGCACCACTTTCTCTCCGAGGGGGTCCGCTATGGCTGAATTGCCGGCACGGCCTTTGAGCCGACGTTGCGTCCAAGCCGTTTCGACGTGGAGATCGATCCGGGTCCGGTGCAGATCCAGGCCCGCAAGGTGCACTTCGACCTATCCGACGTCCCGCTGGAGTGGATTCCGGCGCACCCCGTCGCGTCCACGATGATCAACCTGTTCAACGTCGTGCTGCCCGCGGCCGAGCACTGGTTCGTCGAGACGTTCAACGAGGCGTTGCCGTTCGTCAAGGATCCCAAGCTCGCCGACGACATCCGCGGTTTCATCGGCCAGGAAGCCACGCACGCGGCCGCCCACGACGAGGTGATCCGTGACTTCCTCATCGGCAATGGAGTCGACCCCGCGCCGATTCTCGAGATGGTCGATTACATGTTCAAGAAGGTCCTGGCGCCGACGACCTCCACCGATCCGAAGCGGCGGCTGAACAACCTGTGCGAACGGCTGTGGCTGATCGCCGCGATCGAGCACTACACGGCGGTGCTCGGCGATTTCGCGCTCAATTCCGCCTGGGACGACCACCGCGCCGACCCGACGATGGTCGACCTGTTCCGCTGGCACGGCAGCGAGGAGGTCGAGCACCGCAGCGTCGCCCACGACGTCGCCGTCTACTTCCACGACAGCTATCCCGACCGCATCAGGGCCATGACCCTGGCGGCGTCGGCGATGTTCGCCTTCTTCCAGCGCGGCACGTGGTACCTGATCAAGTCGGACCCCGCCAACGACATCGGCTGGTGGAAGATGCAGCGCCTGCGGATGCGCGACTCCAAGCTCGGGCTGCTGCCCAAATACCGCACGCTGTTCGGCTCGCAGACGCTGACCTACTTCCGGCCGCGGTACACACCCGAGGAGATGGGTTCGACCGCGCAGGCCGTGGCCTATCTGGCCACCTCCCCCGCCGCCCGCGCAGCTCACCTTTGATGGGGCTGCGGGACCGCTACCGGCAGCTGCCGCGCCAACCCGCTTCGGCGAGGCCGCCGCGACATCATGATGGGGCTTGCCGACGCGGTGATCTCCGGCATGGACGCGCTGGCGGGCGCCACCAGGCGGGTGATGTTGCCCGACGCTTCGGACCGGACGCTGGCGCTGCGCGTCACCGGCAGGCAGGTGGTGGCGCACGACGAGAACGTGGTGGCGCTGACGTTCGCCGCCGCCGATGGCAAGCCGCTGCCGCGCTGGCACCCCGGCGCACACATCGATGTGCATCTGCCCAGCGGGCTGCTGCGCCAGTACTCCCTGTGCGGAGATCCAGACACCGCGGACTCCTATCGCATTGCGGTGCGGCGGATTCCCGACGGCGGCGGCGGGTCCGATCGAAATGCACGAACTGGCGATCGGCGACACCGTCACGACCCACGGTCCGCGCAACGCGTTCCCGCTGACCGTTCCCGGCTACGGGTCGCCGACACAGACGGTTCCGGTTCATCGCCGGCGGCATCGGGATCACCCCGATCCTGCCGATGCTGGCGCTGGCGCAGCGCCTCGGCGTCGACTGGTCGATGGTGTACGCCGGCCGCAACCGCGACAGCCTGCCGTTCGTCGACGAGGTCGCCCGCTTCGGCGGACAGGATCCGCGTCCGTACCGACGACGCGAGTGGACTGCCGACCGCGGCCGAACTGCTCGGCGACTGTCCGGCCGGCACCGCCGTCTACGCGTGCGGCCCCGCACCGATGCTCACCGCGATCCGGTCCGAGCTGGCCGGGCCGCGACGACGTCGAACTGCACTTCGAGCGGTTCGCCGCGCCGCCGGTCGTCGACGGCCACGAGTTCTCCGCGACGATCGCGTCCACCGGTGCCGAGATCCGCGTCGGCGCCGACGAGACCCTGCTGGCCGCGCTGAACCGGGCCGGCGTGCACGCGCCCTACTCATGCCAGCAGGGCTTCTGCGGCACGTGCCGCACCCGGGTGCTCGACGGCACCGTCGACCATCGCGACGTCCTTGCTCACCGACCCCGAACGAGAGAACCAGATGATGCTGATCTGCATATCGCGGGCGGCCGAGGGTTCGCATCTCACGCTCGACCTGTAGCCGCGTCTCGTACTATTCGCCCATGCCGTTGGCCGATGGTGCGACGTTCGCCGGATACACCATCGTTCGGCTGCTCGGCGCGGGCGGCATGGGCGAGGTTTATCTCGCACAGCATCCGCGGCTGCCGCGCCGCGACGCGCTGAAGGTGCTCGCGACGGCGGTATCGGCCGACAACGAGTACCGGGAGCGGTTCAACCGCGAGGCCGATATCGCGGCCACGCTGTGGCATCCGCACATCGTCGGCGTGCATGACCGCGGCGAGTACGACGGCCAGATCTGGATCTCGATGGACTACGTCGAGGGCACCGATGCGGCGCGCCTGCTGCGGGAGCGCCATCCGGACGGGATGCCCGGAGGTGAAGTCGCCCAGATCATCACCGCCGTCGCCGAAGCGCTGGACTACGCGCATCAGCGCAACCTGCTGCACCGCGATGTGAAACCCGCCAACATCCTGCTCGCCAACCCGGAATCCAGCGATCAGCGAATCCTGCTGGCAGACTTCGGAATCGCGCGCTGGGCCAACGACATCAGCGGCCTGACCGCGACCAACATGACGGTGGGAACCGTCTCCTACGCCGCGCCCGAGCAGCTGATGGGCGAACGGCTGGACGGCCGCGCCGACCAATACGCGCTGGCGGCCACCGCCTATCACCTGCTGATGGGCGTTCCGCCTTTCACGCATTCGAACCCGGCGGTCGTCATCAGCCAGCACCTGTCCGCATCTCCGCCCGCGATCGGCGCGCAGCGGCCCGAGCTTGCCGCGTTGGATCCCGTCTTCGCCAAGGCGCTGGCGAAGGATCCGAAGGATCGATACGAGCGGTGTGCCGATTTTGCGCGGGCGCTGGCGCACCGGTTGGGTACGTCGCCGTCGGATGACGACGGCGGCACCCGCCTCTCCGCGGCCGCGACGCCGGCAGATGGTGGTCACCATCACCGAGACGCCAAGCGTTCACTGCTGCGCGCGGGCGTCCTCATCCCGGCTATCCTGGCGCTCCTTCTGGTCGCGGCAGTTGCCTTGGCGCTCTTCGAGACTCGCCGCGCCGACGACGAGCGCCCCGTCCGCCGCCCCGACTTCCACGACTTCGCCGACTGCTACCTCCCCCAGGTTCACCCCGCTTCCCCCGCCGCCCGAGCCACCGCCGTCACCGTCGACCACGACCGCCACGACGACCACGACGACATCTGCCGCCGCATCTGCCGCGGTGATCGGTGCGAACTGCTCGCCCGTCGGCGGCACCGCCACGACGGCGGACGGATCCACCGCGTACTGCTCCACGCTGCAGTCGACCGGCGCCACGATCTGGTCGCTGAATCAGGGTGACATCCCCAGTCCCACCGTGACCACCGAGGCAACCGACGAGCCGCTGCCTGTCGCCGAGGAGCCGCCGGTGCGGGTGTGCATGCAACAGACCGGCCAGACCCGACGCGAATGCCGAAGGGACATCCGCGAAAGCAACGGCCTGCCTCCGCTGCCATGAACCTCAACACGTCCGACCGGCTGGCGCTGGCCGACCTCGTCCACCTCTACGCGTCGGCGGTCGACGATCGCCGATTCGAAGACGTCGTCGAGTTGTTCAGCGAGACATCGGAATTACGGCTCCCCGATCCGCCCCGATCACTCGAACCCGTCCGCAGGCACCACGGACGGGACGGCGTCCGCGCCGCGATGGCCACTCTTGCCGCCGTCCACCGCACCGAGCACGCGATCGTCGGCGAGGTGTATGCGGCCGGTGACGACCCCAACTACGCGCTGGGCCGGATCACGTGCATCGCACATCACTGGACTGTCGCCGACGATCAAGTCACCGACCTGGTCTGGCATCTGCGCTATGACGACGAGTACATCCGGACGCGGGCCGGCTGGCGCATCCATGGACGGGCGTTGACGATCAACGCTATCGAGACCCGGCCGGCCCGTCGTCTTCGAGGACATGGACCAGTTGATCCAACAGCGGGCGCTGACCTTTCAGCAGCTTCGACCGAGCCTCAGCCACGGAAAACCAACCCACCCGGTCGATCTCGGGATACTCCCTGATCTTGCCGGAGCCCTTCGGCCACTCCAGCTCGAAGGTGTTGCTGACCGTGCCGTCGAGATCCAGGTCGCCGCGGACCGCGAATGCGGTGATGATCTTGCCGCTCGGCTGTCGCAGCGGCGCGAACTCGACGCGCGGCCCGTCGGGAGGTTCCTTTCCGAGTTCCTCCTGGAATTCGCGCTGGGCCGCGCTCCACGGGTCTTCGCCCTCGACGTATTCGCCCTTCGGAATGGACCAGGCCCCGTCGTCCTTGCGTGCCCAGAACGGACCGCCCGGATGACCGATCAGGACCTCGACGGCGCCATCGACGACGCGATAGAGCAACAGAGCCGCACTGAGTTTGGGCATCCCCGCGAGACTAGTACTTCCGGTCGCCCTCGCTGCTGTCGAAGAACGCCCAGTCGTCGTCGGACTTGACCTCCATGCGCCACCCCAGTTCGGGATCGGCCTTCTGGTCGACGAACCAGGCGTGCGCGTCGCCGGCGCTTTCAATTTCCTTTGTGTCGACGACCTCGCCCTTCGGATTCATAACGCGATATGTAGCCATACCGACAGCGTTCCCGCTTCAGCGAGGTTGAATCAGTCCGCCTTCGGCATCGGGATGCCCTCGCTGGCGGAGAACTGTGCGTCCTCCGCAGACGACAGGCCGATCGAGACCACCGACCGATCGAAGAACACGTCGGTCAGGTACGCCAGCGACACCGCCCATCGATTGACGAAGCGCGGGATGGCGTACAGGTGGTACGCGCGGGTGACGAGCTTCGCCGGCATATCCGGACAGCTGGATGTTGAGCGGGTTGGCGACCGCCTTGTGCGGCCCGAGGTCGACGACCAGGCCCATGTTGCGGTGCTTGTACGTCTTCGTCTTCCCGTGACCGAGGCTGGCAGCGACGTTGCGGGCCAACACCTTTCCCTGTCGTGTCGCGTGTTGTGCGGTCGGCGGGGTGATCTTTCCCGGCTGCGTCACGTCGGGCACCGCGGCGGCATCCCCCGCGGCGAAGACGTCGGGATGCCCGGGCACCTGCAGTTCGGTTGTCACCTTGAGCCGGCCCTTTTCGGTCGGCAGCCCCAGCTTCTCGATGAGCGGGGCACCGGTCACCCCCGTGACCCACGCGACGGTGTGTGTGCGCACCAGCGAATCATCGGTGAGCACAACATGTTCGGCGTGAACTTCCTTGAGGGACACGCCCAATCGGACGTCGATGCCCCGCGCCTCGAGCACCCGCATCGCCGCGGCGCCGAGCCGCTCCCCGACCTCGGGCATCACCTGCTCGGCGAGGTCCAGCAGCACGAACTTCACCTCGGCCGGGTCGAAGCCCATCTGCTCGGCCGCCGAATCGGCCAGCGCGCGCAACTGCACGGCGAGTTCGGTTCCCGAATACGACGCGCCGACCACCACGATGGTCCGGCGTGCCGCCGCGCGGCCGGGATCGTCGTCGACATCGGCGAGCTCGAGCTGTTCGAGCACGTGGTCACGCAGGTACAGCGCCTCAGCCGTCGACTTCAGCCCACGGGCGTGCTCGGCGAGGCCCGGCACGTCGAACAGCCGGGTGACCGATCCCGGGCGTCAGCACCAGGCGATCCCACGACAGGATGCGTGCGCGTTCCTCGGGGTCGGTGTAGTGACGGTGCGTCGCTCGAAGTCGACGCCGTCGACCCTGCCGCGGATCGCCTGCACGCCGCGCAGCGCGTTCGCGAGCGGTATCGCCACGAACCGCGCGTCCACCAGCCCACCGGCGACATCCGGCAGCAGCGGCGTGTACAGCATGTAGTCCACGGGCGAAATGATCGAAATGTCGACCGAAGCGTCGTGTCTACGCAGCTTTCGTGCCAGTTGGCGCGCGCATTCGAAGCCGGTGAATCCGCTTCCGACGACTACTACAGAGGTCATCGCCCCCAACTGTACGGACTGCGCGCTACGGGCTGTAGCAGCAGTGTTGCCGAACTTCCTGGCCAGCCACGGCTTGCGGCCGCCGGGACGAAGGCGGCCCCGCAGCAAAACCGACCACTGTGGGATCCGGCCGTAGCCGAGCAACAGGAAGTCGACCGGGTCCGCGGTGATCGTGCAGTCCGCCCTCTCGCCCGCCGCGGTGATCTACGGCGGCGCCGTCGGCGACCGCCAGGCGGTAGCTCGGGCCGCCTCGCATTCGCAGCTCGAAACTGATCCGCACACCCGCGGCGCGGTTCGGCCGTCAGGTACTGCGGCATGACAGCCATCGCGCCGGGTGTGACCAACAACGCGTCGGATCTGCTGATGTCCCACGGCAGGCTGCGCGGCCCGCGAGATATCCAGCCCGTGTATCACCTGCTCACCGAGTAGCAGGCAGGCCATCGTCGGCGGCGCGATCACCAGCGCGTTGGGTGTCTGGATCTCGGCGGCCGGGTCAGCGGATTCGGCCGCGTTCGAGGTAGCGGGCGGCCGCATCTTCCAGCAGATCGGCGAGGCGGTGCAGATTGCGCTCGGGCACCTCCTCGAGGTGCCGGGCGTTGACCATCGCGCTCAGCCGCGACGGCGATTCCGTCGGCCGATTGGCGTGCGTCATATAGCCGCCCGCGTGACGTGTCAGTGCCTGCGTGTAGTCACGGAGGTCACCGACGACGTGCGCCGCGGTCTCGCGCGGCCGTCCAGTTCAGGCCCGGAACGGGTGCGTCGGGGGTGTCGATGCCGCGCCACATGTCGGCGCTTCGTTTCACGGCATCGCGCAGCGCGGCCAGCGTCGGTCCGTATGCGTGCCGGGCGTCCGCGACAGGTCCGTGTGAGCGGAGGGGTGCGGAAGTCATAGGGTAACTATTTCACATAGTGACGCTATGTCAATAGGGTATTGCTGGTCTACCCGGAGGAGCCACACATGTCGGAATCGGCGACGGGGCAGCCGGCGTCGCTGCGCGCCGAGCAGGTCGCCCAGACGCGCGCGGCGCTGATCGCCGCCGGTCGCCGACTGTTCGGCGAGACAGGGTTTCCGCGCCACCTCGGTCGAAGACCTGGCACGCGAAGCGCGGGTGACAACCGGCGCGCTGTACCACCACTTCCCCACCAAGACAGCACTTTTCGAGGCTGTTTTCGAGCAGGCGCACACCGACACTGATGACCGCGGCCGCCAACGCGGCGCAGGGCGCCACAGATGGCGTCGAGGAGCTCGCGCGCGGCATCGAGGCCTTTCTGGACGGCGTCCTGCAACCCGACGTGCAGCGCATCCTCATCCTCGACGGCCCCGCCGTGCTCGGCCTGGCCCGGTTCACCGAGCTGGACGAGCAATATGCCCATGCCGTGATCGTGCACGCGATCACCGAGGCCACCGAGGCCGGCGCCATCCACGTCGACGACCCCGAGACCACAGCCCGGCTGCTGCTCGGGGCGCTGACCCGCGGTGCGATGCTCATCGCCAACTCGACCGACCCGGTCGCGACGCGCCATGCCGTGGCGAGGTCGATGCGCGCACTGCTGTCCGCCTTCACTCCGCCGCGCGGATGACGGATGCTGGATGACATGACGCGACCGCTCCGCCGGTTTGATCCGTTCCGGCCGATCGACATGCTGACGTCGCTGTGGTCGTCGGCGGCTATGGCCCCGGTCAGCAGCGGGGCGGCGGCCGCCTACCGGACGCTGTTCATGACGGTTCGCAGGCTCGTGGTCGGCCGTCGGCTCGCCGTCGGACTCGAAAGAGGTGACCTGACGCTGACCATCACGGAGTTCGATTCCCGGCTCGACGTGCGCGGGCTATCCGTCGGTCAGCTCAACGACGTCCGCCTCGCTGCACGCGACATCCATTGGGAAGGAAGCCGATTCGACCACGCGACCGCGGTGCTGCACAACGTGCACCTGCGGCCGACGGCGCCACCGGTGCTGGTGGCCGCGCCGATCGAGCTGACACTCGAGGTGCCGACGGCCGCCCTCGACGAGCTGTTCCGGTGGGCGGCGCCGCGGTTGTCCGGCGAGGTCGGCGCAGACGGGATCGCCCGGCTTCGCCTTGTCGCGCAGACCGATGCTCGGCCACCTCGAGGTCGACGCCAGCCTCGACGGGTCGACGCTGTGGTTCAAACCGCGCGGCCTCGTCATCCGCCGGTCGCGATGGACGCTGCCGGCCCGCACCCCGGCCTATGCCGTGCGCCTTCCCGACCTGCCCCACGGCCTGCAAGCTCACCGGCATCAGCTTCGCACCGGACGTCGTCCGCCTGTCGGGCTCGGTGCCGGAGTGGAGTATGGAGCTGCCGCGAAAACGGCTGGAGGACATCATCAATCAGCTCAGTGTCGTTGGGCGCCCGCTCAACCTCACCAGGTTGGGGCGTCTCTTCTAGTGACCGAACTGGCGCGCTACCAGGATGGGCAGGCGCGGGTCGTCGTCTCACTCGACGGCGAACACCTCCTGTTCGCCTCGGAGTACGACGACGACGGGAGGTCGATTGTCGAGGAGTCCCGGATACCCGTCGCCGACTTCGTCGCCAAGGGTGAAGGGCCCTGGCCGTGGTTTGACCTCGGGGACAAACGCGAAGGGGCGCTGCAGGTACTGCATGCGCTCGGCGTCGAGCCGCCCGAGTGGACCGAGCCGTTGCGCGTCGGACGTCCTCGACCTGTTCGAGCGCGCGCATAGCGGCGACACGGGGGTGATCGAACTGCTGGCGATGGGCGCGGACCCCGACCCGATCGATGCGTGCGGCGCATCGCCGCTCTGGTACGGGGTGTGCTCGGTCAGCGCGGGCATCGTGGTTGCCATGATCGAGGAAGGCGCGGACGCGGGACGCCGCATCGAGTTGTCCGCCCGCGGTGAACGATTCACCACGATCCTGCATGAGATCGTGCGGCGCGGCCGCACCGTGGCGCTGAACCACGCCCTGGCCCACGGGGTCGATCCGGCAGTCGTCGACTCGGAGGGCGCGATGCCGATCCATGTACTCGACGACAACGCAGACAACGTCAACCCCGAGATCGTGCGTGCGCTGGCGCGGCGCGGGTGCGTCGGTCAACGCCGCGATGCCGAGCGGCACCCAACCGATCGAGCAGGCCGCGCGCCGGGTCCTGCCCGCGACCGTTGCGGCCATGGTCGAGCTCGGTGCCGACCCCGGCCGTGGCCTCGACGCGCTGATGGCGTGGTGGGCGGTGGGTGTGCAGTACAACGGATACCGGGCCGGCAAGGTGAGCACCGTCATCGACATCCTGCGCGCCGGCGGCGCCGAGGTGACCGACCGCCACCGCGAACAGGCCGCGGGAGCCGGAGCGCCGCAAGTCGAAGCGGCGCTTCGCCGTTAGAGTGCGGGTGTGACACGGTATTCCCGCTATGTCGCGATCGGCGACAGCCAGACAGAAGGACTCTGGGACGGCGACGATTCGCACGGGCTGATGGGTTTCGCCGATCGGCTCGCGATGATCATCGACGCCCACCAGCCCGGCCTGGTGTATGCCAACCTCGCCGTGCGCGGCAGGCGAATCCTCGATCTCCTCGTCGATCAGCTGCCGCAGGCACTGGCGATGCAGCCCAACCTGATCACCGTATGCATCGGAATGAACGATGTGACCCGGCCTGGACCGTACTTCGACCGTGCACTGGCCGACCTCGACACCCTGCACACGCGACTGGCCGAATCCGGCGCCACAGTCGTCACGACAACGTTTCCCGATCTCGCCCAGATCCTGCCCGTCGGGCGGGTCATCGCGGCACGAGTCGACAAGATCAACGATGAGATTCGGGCGGCCGCCGTGCGGTACGGATTCCGGCTCGTCGATCTTCACGATGCGCCGTCGATGCTGGACCCGGAGATCTGGAGCCCGGATCGCATCCACGGGTCGACGAAGGGCCACATATTGTTCGCCGCGGCAGCGGCCGAGGCGCTCGATCTGCCCGGCAGTAACCACGACTGGGCGCAAGCCGAGCGCCCGTTTGTGCCATCGCTGCGGTCGCGCGCACATTCGCAGGTGCTGTGGACGCAGAACATGTTGATGCCATGGCTGTGGCGCCATGTTCGCGGCAAGTCCGAGGGCGACGGCCGACGCCCCAAACGGCCGCGCCTGAAGACCGTGGCGGCCTAGAAGCCGAGGATCGACAGCGGGATCGGCGACTTGCCCGTTCCGATGGACGACACCGCAGCCGGGCAGAACATCGTTATCGCAACGCCGGTGAACATCGTCGCCGGGCCCAGTGACATGCCGCCGGCGTCAGCGACCTTGGCGGCGACGTCGGCGGCCGTCTGACCAGGCTGGGCCAGCATCGGGCAGACCTGCTCGCCGAGGGCAGCGGCGTTGGCCGGATCGGCCGCGCCGACGCCCGCATCCGCCAGGGCCGCCAGGAACGCGTCGTCGCCCGGCTCGGCCGCCGCGGGGCCCGCCAGGGTCACACCCGATGCGAGCAGGGCGGCGGATACGGCGAGGAACGTCACGGGGATGCGGGGCACCGGGGAATCGTACGCTGTGGCGATGCCTACGCCACCCGAGGACTCTGACGGCCTGAAACCGCACTTCGAGGACGTTCAGGCGCACTATGACCTCTCCGACGACTTCTTCCGGCTCTTCCTCGACGCGACGCAGACGTACAGCTGCGCGTACTTCGAGCGCGACGACATGACCCTGGAAGAGGCACAGCTCGCCAAGGTCGACCTGGCGCTCGGCAAGCTGGGGCTTCGCCCGGGAATGACGCTGCTCGATGTGGGTTGCGGGTGGGGATCGACGATGATGCGCGCGATCGAGCGCCATGACGTCAACGTCGTCGGCGTGACGCTGAGCGAGAACCAGAAGACCCACGTCGAGAATCTCTTCGCCGGCTCGGACAGTCCGCGAACAAAGCGGGTGCTGCTGGCCGGATGGGAGCAGTTCGACGAGCCGGTCGATCGGATCGTGTCCATCGGTGCGTTCGAGCACTTCGGCCACGACCGCTACGACGCCTTCTTCAAGATGGCCCAGGACGCGCTGCCCGTCGACGGAATCATGCTGTTGCACACCATCACCGGACTGCACCCGAAGGAGATGGCCGAGCGGGGCATGCCGCTGTCGTTTGAGTTCGCCCGATTCTTGAAATTCATCCTCACCGAGATCTTCCCGGCGGACGGTTGCCGTCGATACCGATGGTTGAGGACCGCGCCACGGCGGGTGGTTTCACGGTCACCC
Source organism: uncultured Actinomycetota bacterium (assembly GCA_963766945.1). Lineage (GTDB taxonomy): Bacteria > Actinomycetota > Actinomycetes > Mycobacteriales > Mycobacteriaceae > Mycobacterium. The sequence continues at coordinate 79,018 of CAVYCT010000008.1, read as the reverse complement.
GCGTGCAATCGTTGCAGCCGCACTACGCCAGGACGTTGGACCTGTGGGCCGCGGCACTGCAGGCCAACAAGGATGAGGCGATCACGATCCAGTCCGAAGAGGTCTACGAGCGGTACATGAAATACCTGACCGGATGCGCCGACATGTTCCGCGTCGGATACATCGACGTCAACCAGTTCACGCTGGAGAAGTAGCGCTCCTCAGGCTCCCGCCCAGAAGCCGTCGATGCCGGCCTCCACGTCGATGATCTTGGCCTTCAGCGATGCCGGGCTGTCGATCTCGCCCGCGACGTGGGCGGCGATGAACCGCCTGACCTCCGCGTCGATGCCGCCGATCACCCGCACCACCTCAGCTCGCAGCGACTGGGACGTGACATGGATGGAGATATCCGATGACCGTGGTTTCTCCACGTCGAGAATCAACAGCAGTGGGTCGACGGCGCGCGCCGTCGCGCGCAACGCGATCTCGCCGAACACCATGAATTTCGGCTTGTCGATCCGCAGATCGACGACCATGTCGATCTCCAACGGGATCCGGATCGAGAACGTGATCAGCTCGCCGACGTGCTCGCTTCACTTTCGGGTCTTGAATCCTGACCTTGGCAGTGACCTTGGCGATCTTGCCCGGGCCCTGGGCAATCGGGCCGATCTCGAACTCGTCGCCGGCGATCGCACCGATCGCACCGCCGACCCGCTCCTCGGTCACTGCGACCTCGAAAAACTTGCGACCGAATTCCTCGTAGGTCATTTCGTCATCGGCACCCATGGTGCTGTTACCGTCTCACGTCCGCACGTCAGGCTGCAGCAACGCGACCGAATCGAGACACGCGCTCACCGGCCCTCGGAGAAGTAGCGGATCCTGTTGATCGCGAATGGCTTCGCCGCGACCTCGGCGATCAGCACGTCGCGGTGCCCGCCCTGGTCGATCCCGACTATCAGGTGGTATCCGGACGCGATCATCTTGTGCGCCTGCGCCCCGGAGAGGCGGGACAGCAGCTCAGCGGTGCTCATCGGCGCTTCGTCGCCCGTCGTCATGCGCGCTCCCTTGCCGAGGCGTCGTCGCACCGCGACCTCATCGCCCGCCCGCGCGTCGGCCAGGAATTCCCGGAACTGACGCTTGCCTGCGGGCCCGGTCCCCCGGAAGCCGCCGAGGAATCCCATCGCGCCGGTCACGCCCTGGTTGGTCAACAGAAGCTTCGACAATTGAACGCCGGGGGCCACGCCGCCGAGCCCGCCCCGCAGGAACTGGCCCACCATTGCGGGCAGCTCCCAGAATGCGGACAGCGCAAGAATCTTCAGTTCGTGGTCGTCCTCTTCCATGTCGTAGCGGATGTATATCGGCACTCGCAGACTCATCGATCCCAGTGCCGCCTCGAGGATGCCGTCGCGGATGACCGTGGAGCCAGACACGATGTCGATGTCGGGGTGGAAGGCGACGTCGCGCGGGCCGATGAAGGTGTCGAAGAAGTACCCGATCTCCACCTGTCCCCGGTGGGGCTGCGAGCCGACGGGGTCCTCGACCCGTCCGTTCGGCGTGAACAGGCCGACCCACCCGTCCCGGTCGCGGACGCTTGCCGCCGCGGGTGATCGCTCGGCGATGGCGAGCACATCCGTGCGCGATAAGGTCATAAGGTTCCCTACCACCCCGGTTGGTCTCAGTCGACTACTTCGCCACCTGCAGGCACACTGTGATTACCGCCGTGCTGGGGCCCCCGCGCCAGCCGGGGACGGTGCAGGGCTGTCAGGAGGAACCGGTATGAGCAGCAACGGGCCTTTCGGGTTCGACCCCGAAGATTTCGATCGTGTCGTCCGCGAGGCGGGTGAGGGGCTGCGCGAGGCGCTCGACGGCGTCGGCAAGTTCCTCAACACGTCCGGTGAACGCGCAGGTTGGGCGAACCTGGTCAACGAATTCACCAGGTCATCGCGCCCGAGGAGGGAGCCGGAGACGACCGGCGAGACGGGTGACGGGGTTTGGGCCATCTACACCGTCGACGACGACGGCGGTGCCCACATCGAGCAGGTGTACCCGTCCGAGCTCGACGCCCTTCGCGCGAACAAGAACAACACCGACTCGTCGCGGAAGGTGCGCTTCCTGCCGTACGGCATCGCGGTCAGCGTCCTCGACGCCTCAGACGCATCTGACTCGCCGGACGCCTCAGACGCCTCCGACTCGCCATCCGAGGACGCCTAACCCCCGAAGTGGCGCCGGATGCCGGCCAGCATCTCGATGTGGGCCTTCACCGCCTCGCGGGTGGTGACCGTCGCGAGCCCCCTCGGCGCTTCGATCGTGATCCGTTCGGTGATTCGCGTCCCCGACCCGACAGGGTCGAACGTCACGACGCCGTCCAGGCGCACACCGGGGAACTGGCGCGCCTCGGTGATCACCTCCCCCGCGCTCGCCACGGTCAGGCGCGCGGTATAGCTCGTCGGTAGTGTGAACGGCCCCAGCGGAATCCGATCCTTCACCCGGTAGGTCTGCCGATACCCGTCCGCCGTCTCGGTGCGTTCGGTGGCGCGCACCGAAACAACGAGCGGGTGCACCGACATGATGTTGTGCAGATCGGTATAGAACGCACGGACCTCATCGGGCGATGCGGGTACCTCGTCGCTGAGCACCCGTTCCGCACGCGCGGTCCAAAGACTGCGTGCATTCGATTGGTTGGCTGACATCATCCCCGCGACCGTCGTAAGGGGCCGCCATCGCAATGCGGCCCCAACCCGTACCGGACGATACGCGCAACAGGAGCATCACCAGTCACTTTTGACCGCGGGTTGTCAATTGTTACTAAAACAATAATAATAGAACTCCATGGATCGCGATCAGCTCATCGATCTCACCCGCCGCGCGTTGAAGCTCGCGAGGGACAAGACGACCGATCTCATGCCGGCGGAATGCACCGTGGCCGCGGATACCTACACATCCCCCGAGCGCCACGCACGCGACATCGCGATGTTGACTGGCCAGTCCGCAACTGGTCGGCTATGTATCCGAACTCCCCCGGCCAGGCACGTACTGCACCAAGACCGTGATGGGACGATCGATTCTGCTGACCCGGGGCGCCGACGGAACGGTGCGCGCGTTCGACAACGTCTGTCTGCACCGCCAATCCCGGATCGCCGACGGCTGCGGCGCCGCCCGGCGGCTCTCATGCCCGTACCACTCGTGGACCTATGACCTGAAAGGCAATCTGGTCGGGGTGCCGGGAAAGGAAGGCTTTCCCGAAACGTACTCGGACACCGCCAAATTGAACACCGCCAAACTGACCGAGCTGCCCGCGACGGAGTGCGCAGGATTCCTGTGGATCTCGCTGGACCGGGACGCGACACTCGACATCCCGGCGTTCCTCGGGCCGCTCGCAGCTGAGCTGGATTCGTGGGGCATCGGCAGGTGGTCCCCGTTGGGCGAGAAGGTACTGGACTGCCCGATCAACTGGAAGCTGGCCATCGACACGTTCGCGGAGAACTACCACTTCGCCACGGTGCACAAGAAGACGTTCGCGACGATCGCCCGCAGCAACTGCACGGTGTTCGATTCGTTCGGCTCCCATCACCGACTGGTGTTCCCGCTCAACGGAATCCTCGACCTGGAAGACGGCTCCGAGGAGCAGTGGGATCCGCTGCAGAACATGGTGGTCATCTACGCCTTGTTCCCCAATATCGTTTTGTCGTGCACGATCGCCAACGGAGAGCTGTTCCGCGTCTACCCTGCCGACGTCCCGGGCCGATCCATCACCGTGCACCAGAACTCCACCCCACTGGACATCTCCGACGAATCCACGGCCGCGGGCGCGGCGGCGGTGTTCGACTACGCGCATTCCACGGTGCGCGACGAGGACTACGCGCTCGTCGCGGGCCTGCAGGCCAATCTCGAGTCGGGCGTGCGCGAGCACCTGGTCTTCGGCCGCAACGAGCCGGGACTGCACCACCGCCACGCGACGTGGGCCCAAGCGATCGACGCCTGAACGGTGGACTCAGATCTCGCCCGCCATGCGGATGATGGCGTGCAGGCTGCGCTCGACGTCCTCGTCGGTGGTGGCCCACGAGGAGACGCTGATCCGCATGGCGGCACGCCCCTGCCATACCGTCTCGCCGAACCAGCACGTCCCGTCGGCCTGAATCGCCGTGATGACGCGGCGCGTCGTCTCGTCATCACCGAACGACACCAGAGCCTGATTGAGTACGACGTCGTTGAGGACTTCGTAGCCGACGGCGCGAAGTCCCTCGGCGAACCGGGCCGCATGGCGACAGCACCTGTCGACCAGCTCCGCGAGACCTGTGCGGCCCAAAGAGCGCAGCGCGGCCCAGATTTCGATGCCGCGCGCCCGCCGGGACATGTCGGGCGTGTAATGGGATGGCTCGCGTTCGGACCCGACGATCAGATAGGCGGCACCCACGGTCATCGCGGCACGCAATTGTTCGGCGTCGCGCACGAACGCGATTCCGCTGTCGTAGGGAACGTTGAGCCATTTATGCGCGTCCGTCGCCCACGAGTCGGCGTCGGCGAACCCGGCGACAAGGTGCGCCAGCCGCGGCGAGGCCGCGGCCCACAGCCCGAAGGCTCCGTCGACGTGAACCCACGCCCCCGCCTCATGCGCCGCGGCGCAGATCTCGGCGGCGGGGTCGAAGGCGCCGGTGTTCACGTTGCCCGCCTGGATACAGACGATCGTGTCGCCGGACAGTGCGGGCAAGCGCATCCGCGCGCATGCGCCCTTGATCGTCGACGGCGACCCGCTCCACTCGGGCACGTCCAAGGCCGAGAATCGAGAGCGCCTTCAGGACGCTGGCGTGCACCTCGTCACCGACAACGACGCGGATCGGCGGGGCGCCGAACAGGCCGTCCTCCTCGACGTTGTGGCCCGACTTCAGCAGCACGGCGTGCCTGGCGGCGGCGAGCGCGGCGAGGTTGGCCATCGTCGCGCCGGTCGTGAATCCTGCTCCGGCGCCCGGTGGTAACCCGAGGACGTCGGTCAGCCACCCGGTCGCGACCTCCTCGACGACGGCGGCGGTTGGCGACAGCGCCCGGTGGGCGCCGTTCTGGTCCCACACCCCGGCGAGCAGGTTGGCGGCCAGCGCCGCGGGAAGTGAACCACCTATGACGAAGCCGAAGTACCGGCGGCCGGTGGTCGCGACGGTGGCAGGTGACCCTATTTCGTCGAGTGCGGCCAAGACCATTCGCGGATCGGTCGGCCCGTCGGGCAGCGGTCCGCCGAGTTGCGCCAGCCGCGCGATGTCCTCTTCGCTGGGAGCGACGGGCCGCGAGTCGAGGCCGTCGATGTACCGGAGTGCGCGATCGGTGACGTCGTTCAGCAGTTCCCGCATGCCGTCACGTTAGCGCCGGCGCTCACACCTTGGGTGGGCCGAGGATGTCGCAGCCGAATTTCGAAGCGAGCGCGGGGATCTCTTCGGGCTGGGTGTTCCAGACCAGATAGGCGAGCTGCTCGAGGCCCCCCGGCACGATGGTGCTCAACAACCGGCTCTCCCCGTCGGAGATGTTGCGCCAGCTGTGCGGCGTGTTCTTCGGCACGGTGGCGCGCGCCCCCACCGGGGCGTCGATGATGTCATCGCCAATCGCGATGCGGTAGTGACCGGAGAGCACCAGGAAGTGCTCCTCCTGGTTGCGGTGACAATGCGTCGGCACCGCCGTGTCGGGCGTCGGAGGCCGATTCGATCACCGCGTACGCGCCGTCGGTGCTGCGACTGTCGACTCGAATGGCTTGGCGTTCACCCTGCGCGGCAGGCCACCAGGTGGCATCTCTTTCCATATAACGGCCAAACACCGCGCGGGCGGTTGTTCATTCATTCCCTGGACAGAGCCGCGATCAGATCGTCAACGAGCTGCGATGTCCCTGTGCCGGTGGGCAACATCTCGGCCTGAAGATGGTTCACGGCCTCGTCGCGACGCCCAGCCTCGATCAGGTCGCGCAGTGTCGCGACCCGTTGCTCGCCGACGACGCTGGCCAGCACGTCGGCCAGCTCCCAATCGCGGTACAGCGCCAGGGACCGCTCGTAGAACGCGAACCCGCTCACCGGTTCTCCGCGCAGTGTGCCCCGGTAGTGATACGGACCTTCCATGTATTCAAGGGGCAGCCCGTGCGCCGGTGCGGGCACCAACGGCTCTCCGGTCAGGTCCAGATCGAGCTTGCGCGACGTCACCCGGTGCCGGTCGGGCAGGTAGCGTGCCGCCGCCGGCGGCCGGACCAGGGTTCTCACCGACTCGGGCCACCGCACGTAGCTGTCGACGGACACCTCGATGTCGTCCGCGAACTCCGGATCGACACCGTCCTCGGGCGAGCTCGTGGTGGCACCCGAAAACGGTTGGAGCGCATTGCGATCGGTCCGATCGAACTGTCGCCAGATGCTCAGGTCGACACCGTTGTCCAGATTGATCGTGCGCCACTCGTGCGCGCGCCACCGAACATTGCCGTCTTTTCCGCCGCTGTTGGCCACCAGCGGAAACCACTGCCGGTCGACGTGCCCGGCGGTGCCGGTGACCTGCTCGGAGGTCGTACCCCAGGTCAGCGTCCCGGTCATGGTCATGCCCGTCTGGAAGTAGGAGTAAGTCCCCTCCTGACCGAAGCACTCGATCTTGCCGTTGTAGACGTCGGCGCCAAGCGGCACCGGGGCGCGCGACGGTGTCACATGCAGGTCCAGCCGCATCGCCTCACCGGCATGGTCGGTTCCGACGAAGCTGACGTCGTAGGTGTAGGGCAGTAGCCCGCCCTGCTCGTCGCGGCAGGTGCGCCAGACCGAGGTGCCTGCCCCGCTGTCGTAGGAGATGTCGAGGCAGTCGTCGGCGTACGACATCTTCGGCTTCGCGCCCGGCTGCATGTTCGCCGGCGGCATGTCGTAGTCGGTGTACGTCCCGTAGCCGCCGCCATCGAGATCGAACAGCGCGAGCGTGTAGAAATCGGCGACGATATCCGCCAGTCCCGGCCGGTTCTTGTTGAAGATGGACAGGAACGCGAAGCCGCGCCCACTTTCGCCACGCAGTTCGCCGGCAAGGAACCAGGTATCGGACTCGAAGTCCGGATGGTTGGCTTCTGCGGGCGGAAAGCACATCTGGGCGTCGCCGGGCACCAGCTGAAACGGATAACGACACCAATCGACCGACTGCGGTTGGTTCACGGCACCTGCCTTTTTCACTATGTTTATAGTAATAGCAACTTTAGGCTGTGCGACAGGGCGGTGAGGCGACGGCATGAGATCGCTCAACTACGACGAGCTGTTCATCGGCGGCCGCTGGCAGGCCCCGGCGACCAACGCAACGGCTGACCGTCATCTCACCTCATACCGAGGAGCCGATCGGCGAGACCCCTGAGGCATCTCGCCGAGGATGTCGACCGGGCGGTCAAGGCGGCGAGAAAGGCGTTCGACGACGGCCCGTGGCCGCGTTGCAGCGTCGGCGATCGGATGGAGAAGATCGAGAAGCTCACCGCGATCTACACCGCGGAGACCGACGCGATCGCCGACCTGATCACCGCCGAGATGGGTTCACCGCGAAGCTTCAGCAGGCTCGGACAGGGCACCGGCGCACTCGCGCAGATGCACCTGAACCTGGCGACCGCTCGCGACTTCCCCTGGGTGGAACGGCGCCCCGGCTTGTTCGGCGAGGTCCACCTGCGGCGGGCGCCCGTCGGCGTCGTCGGCGCGATCGTGCCGTGGAACGTGCCGCAGTTCCTGATCATGCCGAAGATGATTCCCGCGCTGATCGCCGGTTGCACCGTCGTGGTCAAGCCCGCTCCCGAAACACCTTTGGACGCCATGTGGTTGGCCGAGATGCTGGAGGAGATCGATCTGCCCGAGGGTGTGGTGTCGATCGTCCCCGGCGGCAGGGAGACCGGTGAGAGCCTGGTTCGCCATCCGGGTGTGGACAAGATCTCGTTCACCGGTTCGTCGGCGACCGGCAGGCACATCGCGGCGGTCTGCGGCGAACAGCTCAAGCGGGTCAGCCTCGAGTTGGGTGGCAAGTCGGCGGCGATCATCCTCGATGACGCCGACATCGATCACACCGTCAAGCATCTGAAGATGGCCAGTCTGATGAACAATGGGCAGGCGTGCGTGGCGCAGACGCGCATTCTGGTCAGCGAGCGCAAGCACGACGAGGTCGTCGACGCGCTCGCGGAGATGATGTCGGGTCTGCAGGTCGGCGATCCCGCCGACGAGGCGACCGACGTCGGACCTCTTGTCGCGCAACGCCAACAGGAGCGGGTGCAGGGCTACATCGAGGCCGGCGTCGACGAGGGCGCGCGAATCGTGTTGGGCGGCACCGAGAAACCGCACGATCGCGGCTGGTATGTCCAGCCCACGTTGTTCGCCGATGCCACCAACGACATGAAGATCGCGCGCGAGGAGATCTTCGGGCCGGTGCTGACGGTGCTCAAGTACTCCGACGAGCGTGACGCCATCCGGATCGCCAACGACAGCGACTACGGCCTGGGCGGCTCGGTGTGGACCGCAGACGTCGCCCGAGGCCTCGAGGTCGCCGCCGAAGTTCGGACCGGCACGTTCGGCATCAACATGTACACCCTCGACACCACCGCGCCGTTCGGCGGATTCAAGCAGTCCGGCATCGGCCGCGAGTTCGGCGCCGAGGGACTGTCCGAGTATGTCGAGTTGCAGTCGACGGTCAGTGCCGGCAAGCTGCCGGACCTCCGCTGAGCCTGCGGTATCCGCGATGAGCGAGGTCGTGGCCGAACGGCACGGTGCGGTGCTGGTCTGCCGGCTCAATCGGCCCGACGACCGCAATGGCCTGACGGGCACGATGATCCGCGAGTATCTGGCCGCGCTGGAGGAGGCGCGCGCCGACGACGCCGTGCGGGTGGTCGTCACGACGGGCGAGGGCGACTCGTTCAGCGCGGGCGCCGACATGAGCGACCTCGGCGGTGAGTCGGCGCGGCTCGGGCTCAATGCGCTCATGCACGAAAAGCTCGGCCGCAGCGACACGCTCAGCGCCGCGGACCGCGCCTTCGACCGGCTGGGAATCGGCCGGGAAACACTGGCGATCAAGAACTTCGACAAGCCGCTCATCGCGGCGGTGAACGGCGCGGCCGCCGGCGGCGGCTTCGCGCTGGCCATGCTCCACGACATTCGGCTGGCGTCCGAGCGCGCGACGTTCACGACCGCATTCGTGCGCATCGGACTCGTCGCCGAGATGGGCCTGAGCTACACGCTGCCGCGCGCCATCGGGCTCGAGGCGGCGATGGACATGATGTACACCGGCCGTTCGGTGGGCGCCGAGGAGGCGCGCACGATCGGGCTCGTGCGCCGAGTGGTGCCGCACGACCGCCTCATGGACGAGACCATGGCGTACGCCGAGCGGATCGCGGCGCAAGCCCCGATCGCGGTGCAGTTCGCGAAGAGGACGCTGACGCGTTCGTTCGACAACTCGTTCTCGCGCAGCTCGAGCTGGAGTGGCCGATACCAGGTCGCCGCCTTCGACACCGACGACGCCCGCGAAGGCATCGCCGCGTTCCGCGAGCGCCGCCCGCCCAATTCACCGGGAAAGTAAGCCGACCTCCGCCGAGAGCTAGCGTGGCAGCGCCAACGTCACCTCGGCGGGACAGCACAGTTCGTCGCGCTGGTTGAAGATCGCGATCTCGAGGTCGACGAGGTAATCGCGGTGCTGTCGCCGGCGGTGTCGACGCGCTTGTCGACCACCCGGCCACGCCCCACCATCGAGTCGCCCGCATAGATCGAGCCGAGCAGCGTGACCTTGCGCCGCACCACGCGGCTGTAGGGTCCCGCCCAGTCGGTGGCGATCCGGTCGACGAAACCGGCGATGTGCATGGTGTTGACGAAGATCGTCGGATGCCCGTGCCGTTGGGCGTAGTCCGGATCGTAGTGGCCGGGAAAGTAATCCCATGTCGCCCCGGGGTTCATCACGACCCGTTGATAGTCGATCATGTCGACCACTTCGGCGAGTTCGGTGGGGACGGTGACGTCGTCCCACTCCAGCCGATGGTGTGACGTCATGGCTGCGTCCGCCGGTGTGAAGCGGAACAGGGTGTTTCGGTTGATGGCGACCAGTGTGCCATCGGCGCGATGGTACTCGTCGCATGTCTCGACGAAATGCCCCGCGCCCAGTCGCGTCTTCTTTTCCGGTGAGACGGACACGACCTCTTCGATCACGTGGAGGCGATCGCCTTCCAGAATGGTCGTGGGGAACTCGACGTCGTTGGAGGCGTTGATGAATGTCGTCCCTGGCAGCGGCACGCGGATCGCGATCGACGGCGTCGGCGGCTCCGGCGTGGGCAGCCAGGGCGGTGGGATCAGCCAGCCCATCAACAGCGCGGGCGGTGCGATCAGCCCGCCCCACGCCTGCGCGGCGAAGTCGGCGTCCCAGTAGGACGGGTTGGGATCGCGCACCATCGATGCGAAATGCTGGATGCGCGCACCGCTCACCGCGGTGCCCGCATACCTCGGCTCGGTCCTGGTGCCGACCATGCGCAGGGCGTCCTCATATGTGCCGAATGCGAATTGGTACCGGATGCCCTCGGTCACACCGGTAGTGCGCTCTCGCGTGGCGCGAGATCCCATTCGAGTTCGCGCGACGTGAAGTACCAGCCGCCGCGCTCGTAGATGAGCCGGTCGGTGAAGGTGCCGGTGGCCTGAAGTTCGTTGTCGCGGAACAGCAATGCGACGCAATTGCTGGGTGGCGTCGACGCCGTCGACGGTGATCTCGTGGTCGACGGTGACCAGTCGCACCCCGTCGCCGCCGTCGAAGGCGGCACGCAGGTCGGTGAACGTCTCCCCGCCCGCGACATACGTCGCGCCCGAGTGCCGGAACGTGGCGATCCAGCCGACGAGGTCGCCGGCCGAGTACAGCCGGTTGTACCGCGCGTCCAGATTGAGGATCGCCGCCCGCCCCGCCAGCCCGTCCAGCACGAACTGCTGTTGGTATGTCATCGTCATCTGCTTGTCTCCGTTCTACCGGCTCAGCACGTAGCCGTGCGCTTCGCGGTCCCAGGCACCGTCGCCCAGTCCCCTGCTGCGGAGCACGTCCTTGCGGACGCGCCCGATCACGTTCTTCGGGATCTCGTCGAGCACTTCCAGGTACCGGGGCACGCAGAAGTACGGCATCCGGGCCGAGCAGAAGTCCAGCAGCTCGGCGTAATCGATGTCTCACCGTGCCGCAACGGTGACGACGACGAGGATGTCGTCCTCGCCGAGTTCACTGGGGATGCCGACCGCCGCGGCCTCCAGCACCGCCGGATGGCGCATCACGGTCTGCTCGACTTCGACGGAGGAGACGTTCTCGCCGCGCCTGCGCAGCGAATCCTTCACCCGGTCGACGTAGGTCAGGTTGTCGTCGGCGTCCAGTGCGCCGAGATCGCCGGTGCGGAACCACTCCGGATGCGGGTCGACGGTCAGGCTGGGCCCACCGGTCGCCCCGACAGACACAGCTGACACATACCCCTCGCTCATCGCATGTGTCGTCCGCGCCCGGCAGGTGATTTCCCCGACCTCGCCCGCAGGCAGCGGGTTCCCGTCCGCATCGACGATGCGCACGTCGAACGCGGCGTTGACCCGACCCGATGTTCCCGGCACGCCCTCTTCCGACACCGACTTGTACGCGATCGGAAAGGCCTCGGTCATCCCGTACATCGTCACGATGCGGCAGCTGTAGCGCTTCTCGATATCGCGGTACATGTCGGCCGCGATCGGCGCCGCGGAGAGAAAGCGAAGGCCCGTCTCGGTGTCGCGCGGGTCGGGTGGCAGGTTCCACACCATCGACACCATCGCACCGGCGCCGGCGAAACCCGCTGCGCCGCAGGCCCGTATCTCGTCCCACATCTCGGTCGGGTGGAACGCCGGAGCCAGCACGCTGGTCCCGCCGACGAGCATCGGCGCCAGCACCGTCGGCGCCGCGCTGAGGTGGAACAGCGGCATCGCGGTCCACAGCACGTCACCCGATCCGAGTTCCCACGATGCGGCGACGGTCGCCGCCGCGGTGAACAGGTACTCCCACGTGGTCGCGACGGCCTTCGACGGCCCCGTCGTGCCGGACGTGAAGAACAGCGCGCCGATGTCGCCCGGTGCGGCGGCCGAGCTCGCCGGGTGCGGTGACCGAGGCGCGCTGCGAGCGCGTCGGTCAGCGAAGGGCCTTGCACCAGTGTCGATCTCAACGAATCGACGTCGCCGGCCACCTCGGCGAGTCGGTGATTGCGGTCTTCGTCGGTGAGGACCACCGCGGCATGTGACAGCTTCAGCGCATGGGCCAGGAAGTCGCCCTTGCTGGCGGCGTTGACCGCGGCGGACACCGCGCCGATCCTGGCGGCGCCGAGCCAGAAGTACACCCACTCCGGGCACGTACCGGTGAACAGCGCGACGGTCTCGCCCGCGGCTGACGCCGAGATCGGTGAGCACGTTGGCCGCGGCGCAGGACCGGTCGCGCATCTGCGCGAACGTGACCGGGGTTCCGGCGATCGACATCATCACGCGGTCGCCATGCTGCTCCGCCCGGCGGTCGAGCACCGCCGGGACGCTGAAGCATTCGACGCCGAATGCGGCTGGGTCCAGGGCCCCGTCCCGGCCGGGGCGCATCACACCCTCGCTGCCGCCGTGTCGGGCTCACCGTCGGCGGTGTACCCGAAATCGATCGGCGACGGCTCTTCGCCCGGATAGAACCGATGCGCCCACCGCCGCAACGCGGCGTAGTCACGCGCCTCCTCGGGCGCGAGATTGGGCTTCTCGAGATACTTCATGTTCTCCCAGGTGAAGAAGTCCTGCTTGATGACTTCCTGTTGCAGTGCAAGGAATTTCGCGGCGCGGCCGGCTGGCTTCTCACCGGTGTCACCGGGTTCGCGCACCGACGCCTGGGTGTAGAAGTAGTCGGTGTAGTCCTCGTCCACCGGGGTCTGGCCGGTCACCTCGATGGTCGCGACGAGTTCCTTGGGGAACCGCACGATGCCGAGCCCGAGCGAGTAGTTGTCGTAGATGATGTTGGCGTCGACAGGCCCGTCCGGCGTCAGCCACGTCGCTGGCGCGACCGCCGCCGAAATTCGCGGTCACCGTGGCGTGCAGGTGGTAGCCGTTGGCGTCGAACGACGTGGTGTTGGCGGCGCTGTCGGCCTTGTGGACGAACTGCACGTGGTACGGGTCGGCCGCGTTCTCGATGATCATCTGCGCGTGCACCTTGACCCGGTTGAGCATCCTCGAGTGCGGGTGAAGCGGGTAGTACTCGTCGGTTTCCAGTTCGGGCAGCACCGGCGGCTGCCAGTACGGGGCGCGGCCGTGGCGCTCGTGCCACACCACGATGAACCCGTACCACTCCTGAGCGGGGTAGGTCTTGATCCTGACGTTCTGCTTGCAGCCGATCTTGCTGTACGGGATCAGCGCGTTGGTGCCGTCGCCCCGCCACTGCCAGCCGTGCCACGGGCAGACGATGTGCTCACCCTCGACGGTGCCGCCGACGCCCATGTTCGCGCCCAGGTGCTGGCAGTAGGCGTCGAGCACGTTGACCTTCCCGGACGCGGTGCGGAAGATCACCAGTTCCTCGCCGAAGTAATGGGCCCGCTTGACCTGACCCGGCGCCAGCTCGGAGGCGAAGCCGACGATGAACCAGCCCGTCGGGAAGCGGTAGGTCGAGAGGCTGATCCCGCTCGGCCCGAATTCGCGTTCCGACGGGTCGACCGTCGAGTCGGGAATCGTCTCCGTCATTGCTACTCCGTCCGCGCACACAATCGGGGCAGGTCAGACCCTGTCCATTGTCTATTGTTACTATTTTAAGCATTCTAGGTCAAGGACGGCCGAACCAGGAGCCCGCATGCCCACGACGACGCCGGTCGATCTGTCGGATTCCGCGTTGTGGCGGAACGGTTTTCCCGACGATCTGTTCGCCGAGTTCCGGCGCGAGCGGCCGATCTTCCATCACGAGCTCACCGACGGTGTCGCCAAGACGGTCAAACGTGACTTCTGGATGACCACCAAGCACCGGCACGCGCAGCGCATCCACCGCGACACCGACTCGCTTCACCGCCGTCGACGGCCCGCTCATCCAGGGCGTCGGCGTCATCGGATCGGCGCCGACGATCATCAACATGGATCCGCCCGAGCTGACCAAGCGGCGGCGGGTGATGTCGCACGCCTTCACCCCGAAGGCGATCGGCAAGCTCGAGGAGGGCATCCGCACGCGCGCAGCGGCGTCTGATCGATCGGCTGCTCGCGGCGGGCGGCGGCGACTGGATCGAAGACGTCGCCGATGTGCTGCCGATGTCGGTCATCGGCGACATCATCGGCATCCCCGACGAGGACCGGCCGGAGATCTTCGACACCCTCGACCGCATCCTGAAGGTCGCATCGCCGGACGATCGAGCTCGCCGCAGCAGGACGCAGCTCGAGCTGTTCGGCAAGATCTTCACCTACGCGCTCGAGCTCACCGCGGAGAAGCGGCGCAACCCCACCGACGACATCTGGAGCACGCTGACCTCCGCGGTCGTCACCGACGAGAACGGCGAGCAGCTGTCCATACCCGCCAACGAACTGGAGATCTTCTTCTTCGTGATCGCCTTCGCGGGCAGCGACACCACCAAGAACGCGCTGGCCTCGGGGCTGCAGGCGTTCGTCGCCAATCCCGCCGCAGATCGAGCGGTACCGCGCCGACGAGGCGATCCGGCCAGCGCGGTCGAAGAGGTGCTGCGCTGGTCGACGCCCGTCGCGTTCTGGACGCGCAGCACGAAGGTCGACGTGGAGATGGACGGCGTCACCATCCCGAAGGGCGATCGGGTGGTGTCGATGCTGCGGTCGGCCAACCGCGACGAAGAGGTCTTCGGCGACCCGTTCGCGTTCGACATCGGCCGTGCCGACAACCCGCATGTCACGTTCGGCGGCGGCGGTCCGCACCACTGCCTGGGCGCGATGCTGGCCCGTGCCGAGATCCGCGCCGTGCTCGACGAATTGCTGCTGCCGCGCCGACGACATCAGCCTCGGCCCGGCCAAGGTCGCCTACCCCAACCTGACGAACAACATGTCGATCTTCGACGAGATGGCGATATCCCTGACGCCGCGGTAGCGCGGCCTCACAGCCCCTTCGGTCGGGTGCCGATGACCCCGTCGGCGGCCAGCCGCTCGAGATCGGCGTCGGTCAGCCCGCAGAGTTCCGTCAGCACCTCGCCGTTGTGCTGGCCCAGCGTCGGCGGCGTGCGGTGCAGCCACTTGTCGGCGCCGTCGAGCCGGGCGAACGGCGGACACGGGTACAGGCCCGGCCCGGTGCTCGGATGCGTCAGGCGCTCGAAGAATCCGCGGTGCATCAGTTGCGGGTTCTCGGTCACGAGCGACGGCGAAACCACAACGGCCGCAGGGATTCCCGCTGCCGCAAGACGCTCGACCGCCGATGCCGCCTCCTGGGTGGCGAACCACTGCGCGGGGTCGGCGTCCGGCGCCTGCCCATCAGCGCGGCCAGCGCGTCCGCTTCGTCGTCCGTGCGTACGCGTGACCGCGATCCAGTCGTCGTCGCCCGCACACCGGTAGATGTCCTGCATCGCGCGCCGACTGGCCCCGGTTGCCGCGTCGCTCCGAGAATCCGAGCCGAAGACCTCGAATTCCATTGTCTGCACGGCGGTCACGTTGAGCACGGACTCGATCATCGGCACCTCGACGAGTTGGCCGCGGCCGGTGCGCTCGGCGAACTCGAGCGCCGCAAGCAGCGCGAAGGCCGCATGCGCGCCCGCGAGCGGATCGCACGCACCGCGCGGCGCGACCGGTGGCCCGTCGGGCAGACCGGTCACCCAGGCCAGCCCGGCGATCTGCTCCATCGTCGGCGCGAAGCCGACGCGGTCACGCCACGGGCCGGTCAGCCCGAACGCGGGCATCCGCACCATCACCAGTCGCGGGTTGATCTCGAGCAGCGACGTCGGCGCCGAGGCCGAACTGGTCCATCACCCGCGGCGAGAAGTTCTCGACCACCACGTCGGCCTGCGCTGACCAGTTCCTTGATCAGTCGGATGCCGTCCGTCGGTCTGCAGATCGAGCGTGACCGACCGCTTGTTGGTGTTCATCGCGTGGAACACCCAGCCGTACTCCCACCAGTCGTCGACATCGGTGCGCATCCCGCCGGAATAGCGGATGCCGTCGGGCCGCTGGATCGACTCGATCTTGATCACCTCCGCGCCGAACGCCGCCAGCGAGTGCGTCGCCGACGGCCCCGCCCAGAACGCCGTGAAGTCGATGACCCTGACCCCGGCAAGCGGCAGGTCTGCACTCGACGGTCGCGCGTCACGGATTGCCTTGGCTCCCAGATGGAGTCGCTGTCGGCGTCGCCGACCGCCGGCGCTCGTGCGGACCGGCGCCGGCCGTGCCTCCGACATCAGCCACGGCGCGCGCGGCTGCCGGAAGCCCGCCGGGTTGTCGACGTAGACGCCGCGCTCCCGCAGGTGGTCCATGTCCGGGATCGTCGAGCCGTTGCCCAGCGGGGCCAGTGGCAACCTGAACAGCTGGCCGAGTTCGACGATCTCGGCGACGGTGCGCTCGCGCATCCACGGGTCGATGCCGCTCGCGGATCCAGTCGCGGTAGTCCCATCGCCCGATCTGGAACCGCAAGCTCGGGGATCTCGGTGAACTCCGGGCACTCCACCATCGCGGCGAAGTCGAGCCACTGCTGGCCGGTCACCATGCTGATGCCGACGTAGCCGTCCTTGGCGGGCTCGATCGACGGCACCTCGACGGACCGCTTGATCGGCGGCTTGCGCAGCAGTTGCGAGTGCAACCACTCGCCGCTCTGCATCAGCGTGATCGCCTCGAGCATGGACATGTCGAGGTGCCCGCCCGGACCGCCGGTGCGCACCCGGCGACGCAGCGCCATCGCGCCGTAGGCGGCCCAGGCGCCGCCCATGTACTCCCCCAGGTCGCCGCCGATCGAGATCGGCGGACCGGCGGGGTCGCCGCGGAAACCCGTGCAGCCCGGACCAGGCCTGCAGGGTGAACTCCGTGGCCGGCCGCTCCGCCCACGGTCCGGTCCAGCCGAAGTCGGAGATCGTGACGACGACGGCTTGCGGCGACGTGTCGAGCAGTCGCGCCGGGTCGATGCCCCGCTCGGCGGCTGCGGATCTGGTGGCGGTGACGATCACGATGTCGGCGCCGGCGAGAAGGTCATCGGAAAGGGTTGTCACACTGCGCTTTCCGGCATTGAGGTAGCTGAACAGCGGCGCATCCCGACCGGCGGCCGGCGTCGGCGCCGGTCGCGGTGAAGCGGCGCATCGGGTCCCCGGTGGGCGGCTCGACCTTCACCACGTCCGCGCCCGCATCGAGCAGCAGCTTGCCGCAGTACGCGCCCGCGATACGATCGCTGATCTCGACGACGCGCAGATCATCCAGCGGGGTCGGTGCTACGCTCGCTCACGCGCGCAACCTCCCCGTTGTTTCTTTGCCATCTTAGTAACTTTTGTCGGATAGCGATCCCGTAGACCCCAGGTAGCGGCGCCTGTCACTGTTAACATTGTGACGCATATGACAACACTGGGTATTGGCCCCGAGGCTCGGCGCCGGCTGGGCGCGCGCCGGACCGCCGAGATCGTCGCCGACGAACTCCGCAGGCAGATCATCGACGGCGAACTCTCCGACGGCGACCTGCTGCCGCGCCAGGAAGTGCTCGTCGACCAGTTCCGCGTGAGCCTGGTGTCGCTGCGGGAAGCCTTGCGAATCCTCGAGACCGAGGGTCTGGTGTCGGTTCGTCGCGGCAACCGCGGCGGAGCCGTCGTGCATGCACCCGCAAAGGCCAGCGCGGCCTACATGCTCGGCCTGCTGCTGCAGAGCGACTACGTGCCGCTGGCGGATCTCGGCACGGCGCTCGAGGAGCTCGAGCCGATGTGTGCGGCGCTGGCGGCACGCCGCGCCGACCGCGGCGAGACGCTCGTCCCGAAGCTCAAAGAGATCAACGAGGCGATGGCCGAGCACATCGAAGACGGGGCCCGCTTCACCGAGATCGGCGGCCAGTTCCACGACGAGGTCGTCCGCGGCTGCGGCAATCACACGATGATCGCGGTGGTCGGCAGCCTCGAGACGCTGTGGACCGGCCACCTGAACTGGTGGGCCGAGGAGACCGCGGCACGCGGCGAGTACCCAGCGATGAGCAAGCGGCGCATCGCGCTGACCATCCACACCAAGATGACCGACGCGATCGAGGCAGGCGACGCCGAACGCGCGCGCAAGCTCTCCGCGCGCCACCTCGCCGACACCCAGACCTATCTTCGCGGCGGCCGATCCCGAGCAGCGGATCGTGGCGCTCTCGCCGCAAGCGCTGGCCCGACGCAAGCACTGAAAGATGCGGTGTGCGTAACAGCGTTGGTCACCGGCGGCAGCGGCGGCATCGGAAAGGCCTGTGGGCGCAAGCTGGCCGAGCTCGGCTACGACGTCGTCCTGACCGCCCGGCGCGAAGAGCCGCTGCGTGCGGCGGCAGAGGAGATGGGTGCGCGCTACGTCGTCGCCGACGCGACCGACCCCGAGACAGATTCGAACCGGCGGTGGAGGCGATCGGCGAGATCGACCTGCTGGTGCACGCCGCGGGCATTCTCGGCGGAACCTACGCGCGCAAACAGACTTTCGCGCAGTGGCGCGCGACGATGTCGGCCAATCTGGACTCGTGCTTCGTGGTCACCTCGGCCGCGCTGCCGCAGGATGAAGCCGGGCTCGCGGTTCGTGTTCATCTCGTCGTCGGCCGCGCATGAGCCGATGCCGGCCAGGACTGCCTACTCGGCGTCGAAGGCCGGGATGAACGCGTTCGCGGCCGCGCTGGCGCAGGAGGTCGACCGCGACGGCATCAACGTCCACATCGTCACGCCGGGGCCGGTCGAGACGGACATGCTCCAGGACGTGCCGTTCGAGATGTATGCGATCCGCGCGGCCGATGTCGCCGAGGCCGTCGCCTGGCTGGACACCGTCGACCCCGTCCGTCGACCTACCCGAGATCAGGTTGCACGCGATCACCCGCGGCCCGTCCGCGCGCGCCCCCGTGCGTCCGACTCGAGGCGGAGCGCCGCGCCGCTACTCCCCTGCGGCGTCACTGAGATACACCTGCGACTCCATCTGATGGAAGATCAGGTAGCTGCTCGCCGCGCCGAACCAGGAGCCAGGTGATCCAGCTGGCGCCGGCGCGCTCGACGTCGGCCTCCCTGCTCGGTCAGCCGCCACCGACTCAGCAGCAGTGCGCGCACGACGGTGTCGTCGACGACGTCGAACTCGTGCAGCGTCGATGACACCGATGCCGCCTTGAGCCTGCTGGCTATCCGCGCCCAGTGCCGGTCCAACTCGTCGGCGCCGATCAGCGGTGCCGCGTACTCGTCACCGACGTAGATCGGCTGCGGGCGCGTCACGCACCCAAAGCTCGGACACGCCAACGAAATCCAGCCTCGGACCACCGCTTGTCGTAGTCGCGGACCAGTTCGACCAGCGCCGGTTCGACGGCGTGGCCGTCAGACGGCGGCGTCACCGGCGTGCGGTAGCTCGCCGGGAAGCGCCTTGACCGTCGACGGCAGGCCGTAGAGCGCGGTCGCGTTGCCCCGCATGATCCGCTCCCGCTGATCGGCGGGGAATCGCCTGATCGCCCAGTCCGGTGCGTCGTAGCTCCAATGCGGGTAATCCGTGGAGAACATGATGCTGTCGCCGAGGTCCATCATCTCGATGTACTCCCGGTAGACGCCGACGTTGACTTCCTCGAGTGGCTGGGTGGTGAACCGCACGTGTTCGCGGACGTAGTCGGACGGCCGGCGTCGCACGTGCGGCAGATCGGCCTTGCGCAGTTCCCAGATCCGGTCCATGCGTGACATCAACGGCATCGCCCACGTGAAGCCGCCCTCGACGAACACCACCCGCAGGTCCGGATGGCGGTCGAATGCGCCGTCGAACACCAGGCTCATCAGATGCGACACGTAGAGCAGCGGCCATGACGCGAAGAAGTCGTGCCAGTGCGCCGGGTTGCCGACCGGGTAGATCGGGATCAGCTCGAACGGCGTCTGGCCCATCAGGTGTGTCGCCACCGGAAGCCCGGTTGCGGGCGGCGGCTTCGTAGAGCGGATCGAAATGCGGGCTGCCGAAAGGGATGCCGCGGGTCTGCGGCGTCATCAGCACCTCGGCCATGTACGGGTGTCCGGCCCCATCGCTCGATCTCCCGCGCGGCGGCGCGCGGGATCCTGCGCCGTCACACTGATCGCCCCGCGCCAGCGGCCGTGCCAGTTGTTCGTCGCCGAGCCAGACGTCGGCCAGCCAGTCGTTGTAGGTGGCCTTCAGGACGTGTTCGGCGTCCGGCAGCTGCGCGTCGCACATCGGCTCCAGCATCGCGATGCTCACACCGGCGTCGATCAGCAGCTGTTTGGCGGCGTAGTCGGGATCGCTGCCCGCGACCCCACCGCCGGGAGGGGCGGCGTCGACGCGCAGCGAGTTCGTCTTGTAGGAGTCCGGCGTGTCGTAGAAGTGCGAGGTCGGCGAGACCGCGTTTCCACTCGGCCACAGCCTGCCCTTCCACTCCGGAGGCGCGTAGGACCTCAGCACTTCGCCCGACACCGGCAACGGGTGCACGTCGGTATCGACGATCGTCACGGCGATGTCCTGGGCGACGTCCTGGGGTGCCCGCTCGATTGTCGTCATGCCAGACTTCCTTCTTTTTCGGCTGCAACCCCGTAGAGCTCACTTGCATTGCGCCACAGCACCTTTTCGCGCTGCGCGCTGGACAGGCCCGCGACCACGGCGTCCGGGCCGGAGGTGGACCAGTGCGGATAGCTCGATCCGTACATGAGCAGATCCGCCTTGTCGGTGAAATCCAGCCACCGCTCCGCCTGGCTCTCGTCGGTTGGCCCGTCGAGCGCCGACGAACAGAACCGCACGTGGTTCGGCAGGTATTCGCTCGGATATCGGTCGACCCAAGGGGTCTGGTCGCGCATCGACATCCAGAAGGTGTCGAGCCGCCAGATCAGGGGCGTGAGCATGTCGTAGCCACCGTCGGCGAACACGAACCTCAGGTCCGGATGCCTGCCGAACATCCCGTCG
The DNA here is from genome assembly GCA_963766945.1 of uncultured Actinomycetota bacterium. Classification (GTDB taxonomy): domain Bacteria; phylum Actinomycetota; class Actinomycetes; order Mycobacteriales; family Mycobacteriaceae; genus Mycobacterium. The sequence continues at coordinate 58,046 of CAVYCT010000008.1, read as the reverse complement.
ATGATCAGCGTCGCCAGATGGACGAACGAGTTCAACGGCATGAACGCCGCGTAGCCGGGATAGGTGCAGGCATGGCCCGCGAACGTCGGCGCGTAGTCGACGCCGTTGCCGCCGTTGATGTGTACGGCGACCGGCAGGCCGTGCGCGGCCGCCGCCTCCCAGATCGGCTCGAACATCGGCTTGCCGTAGGGCTCCCGCGATTGCATGGGAACACCGATCTGCACCATCTTCGGGTGGTCGGCCAGCCGCTCGATCTCGGCGACCGCACCCCTGACATCTTCGGGGTTGACCCGGATCGTGCCGCAGGAAGCGCCCGCTGGCATCGGGCTCCAGCCACCGGTCCAGCAGCCAATCGTTGACCGCGGCGCAGATCCTGCTGTTGAGCAGATAATCGGCGATGTTGCCGCGCGTCGGCGGGTTGAGGATCGCGTGGTCCACACCGGCCTCGTCGAACAGGTGGCGCGCCACGGTCTGCGGGTCGGAGCCCGGATAACCATCGCCGTACAGGTCCTGGCGGTAGTCGCCACCGGGCGCCTGATACCACTGCTGTTCGACGTCGGGAATGGCGCGCAGCTTGTGTGAGGGCGAGAGGTAGCGCCGGATCTCCGAGTTGTAGCGGAAATGCGGCTGAGACCAGTCATGCGCATCGATGCTCGGCGCTGATTCGCTCGATGCCGTGTCAGGTACACCTGCCCGTCGGCCACGTCCACCTCGTAGGTGCGGACACGCTTCTGCGGGTCGGCGAGGTTGACCCCGGTGGTGATGTCGAACTCCCAGTTGTGCCACGGGCATCGCGCGACGCGACCTTCTCTGACACGACGCAGCTGGTCGGGTGTGTCCGGGGCGTACTCGTTGGTGCCCCCCACGTATCCCGCACACAGCGGGGCGCCCTCGTGTGAGCAGTAGTTCGCAATCGCGTGCAGGGAGCCGTCGATGTTGTACACACCCACCCCGAACTTTCCGGCCTGCACCAACTTCATCGTTCCCGGGGGCAGGTCCTCGATGGCACACACCAGTCGGCGCTGCATCACGTCCCCTTCGTTTCCTTGACCTAGAATACTAAAATAGTAAAGATAGAGCGACCGTCTTGCTAGATGCTGCCGCCGGGAGGCACGTGTGACCCTCAGCACCGATTCGCCCGACCAGCCGGCCGCGCCCGATCTAGTGAACGATCCCTACCCCTACTTCAATCACATGCGCAGGACGTCGCCGGTGTGGCGCGGCACGCTCATGGAGAGCGACCTGATGCCCGAGGAGCTCAAAGTCGACGAGAACTGGGTGCTGTTCGATTTCGACAGCGTGTTCTCGGCCTTCCGCGATGACGAGGTGTTCGGCTCGCAGCTGTACAACGACACGATCGGGCTGGTCTTCGGGCCGACGATCCTCGGCATGCACGGCAAGCAGCATCACGACCATCGCAGCCTGGTGAGCAAGGCATTCAAGCAGAGTGCGCTCAATAAATGGGAACCCGAAGTCATCGACCCGATCTGCGATCAGCTGGTCGACGAGTTCAAGGACCACGGTGAGGTGGATCTGGTCAAGGCGGTGACGTTCGAGTTCCCCACCCGGGTCACCGCGGCCCTGCTGGGGCTGCCGCAGGAGGATCTGGAGATGTTCCGGCGCCTGTCACTGGACCTGATCTCGATCACCGAGGACATCGAAGCCGGGCTGACGGCGTCGGTGGAACTGGGCACCTACTTCCAGGCGCAGGTCGACCAGCGGCGAACCACGATGACCGACGACATCATCGGCGATCTCGTCGCCGCGGAGATCGACGGGGAGAAGCTGACCGACGAGGCGATCATCTCGTTCCTGCGGTTGCTTCTGCCCGCCGGGCTGGAGACCACGTACCGCTCATCGGGGAACCTACTGCAGCTGCTGCTGACGCATCCGGATCAACTCGATGCGCTCCAGCAGGACCGCGACCTCATCCCCGCGGCGATCGAGGAAGGCATCCGGTACGAGACCCCGTTGGTTATGGTGGCGCGCAACACCACCCGTGACGTCGAGGTACACGGCGTGACGATCCCGGAGGGGGCGCAGGTCAACGTATGTATAGGTGCGGCCAATCGCGACGAGAAGCGGTGGGACAACCCCGATACGTTCGACATCCACCGGCCGCGGCGTGCCCACATCTCGTTCGCGGGCGGAATCCACAGCTGTCTCGGCATGCATCTCGCGCGGGTGGAAACGAAGGCGATGCTGAACAGCCTCTTCGACCGGGTGACGGATCTTCAACTGTTGGCAGACGATGACACCAAGATCGTGGGCATGCCGTTCCGCTCGCCGAAGCACCTCCCCGTGACCTTCCGGCCCTCGTCGGCCGAGCCGACAAGACGGGCCTGAGCATGAAAAGCCGCGCGGCGATCCTGCACGACATGGGTCAGCAGTGGTCCGTCGAGGAATTCGACCTCGACCCCCCTCGGGCGGGTGAGGTACTCGTTGAGATGGCTGCCGCGGGTCTGTGCCATTCGGATGAGCACATCCGCAACGGCGACATGTCCGTACCGAATGAGGTGATGGAGCAGTACGGCCTGCCCGGCATGTTCCCGATGATCGGTGGCCACGAAGGGTCGGGCGTGGTGGCCGAGGTCGGCGAGGGTGTCACCGAGTTCGCGCCGGGCGACCACGTGGTGACGTCGTTCGTCGCGGTCTGCGGCACGTGCCGGTGGTGCAGCTCGGGCATGGAGTACATCTGCGACATGGGCGCACAGGTGCTGATTCCCGGTATGCCGACGGACGGCACCTTCCGCCATCACACCGCGGACGGCCGTGATCTCGGCCACCTGTCGAAGGTCGGTGCGTTCTCGAAACACACTGTGGTTTCCACGGATTCGATCGTCAAGATCGACCCCGGCCTCCCATTGCTTCCAATGGCGCTGTTGTCATGCGGCATTCCGACGGGGTACGGCTCCGCGGAGAACCGGGCGAAGGTGAAAACCGGCGACACGGTGGTCGTCATCGGTGTCGGCGGCATCGGTACCGGCGCCGTTCAGGGTGCCCGCATCAACGGAGCCGCGCAGATCATCGCCGTCGATCCGGTGGAGTTCAAGCAGAAGTCGGCGCTGGGATTCGGTGCCACGCACAGCGTCTCGAACACCGACGAGGCCGCGGACCTGCTCCGCGAGCTGACCCACGGGGTGATGGCCGACAGCGTCGTGGTGTCGCCGTCGCTCATCGCCGAAGGCGACGTGCAGGCGGCGCTGAGCCTGACGCGCAAGGGCGGAACCTGCGTGCTGACCGGGATGACCGCCACCACGACGAGTTCCATCGCGATAAACCTTCAGGAGTTCATCCTGTGGAACAAGAGCCTTGTCGGCACGGTGCTCGGGTCGTGCAATCCACGGGTGGACGTTGCCCGTTTCGCCAAGCTTTACGAAGCGGGACTGCTGCAGCTCGACGAGATGATCACCAGGCGCTACTCGCTCGACGACATCAACGAGGGCTATCGCGACCAACTGAACGGTGAGATCGTGCGCGGCATCATCGATTTCAGCCTCGACTGAGTCAGCCCTTCAGACGATGCGTGACGCGCGGCCCTGCCAGTAACGCTCGCGGATCCGCCTTTTGTAGAGCTTGCCGTTGGGATCGCGCGGCAACTCGGCATCGAACTCGATCGTCCGCGGGCACTTGTAGCCGGCCAGGTGCGCCCGGCAGTACTCGATGAGCTCGGCCTCGAGCTCCGGCCCGGGCTCGACGCCTTCCACGGGTTGCACGACGGCCTTGACCTCTTCGCCGAATTCGTCGTTGGGAACACCGAATACCGCCGCGTCCACGAGCTTGGGATGCATGACGAGAAGGTTCTCCGCTTCCTGCGGATAGATGTTCACCCCGCCCGAGACGATCATGAACGTGGATCTATCGGTCAGATACAGGTAGCCGTCCTCGTCGAGGTAACCCATGTCACCCAGCGACCGCCAGCCGCGCTCGTTGGAGATCGATGCCGTCTTCGCGGGATCCTTGAAGTACTCGAATTGCGGCCCGCCCTCGAAGAAGAGCTCGCCCGACTCGCCGACCGCAAGCTCGGTCCCCTCATCGTCGACGACGTGCACCGCGCTGAACGGTTTACCGACCGAACCCGGGTGCGCCAGCCATTCGTCGGGCCCGATGATCGTGCCCGCGAATCCTTCTGTCCCGCCGTAGTACTCGTGAATGATCGGTCCGAACCAGGTCATCATCTGGTGCTTGACGTCCACCGGGCACGGCGCGGCTGCGTGGATCACGCACTGCAGGCTGGACACGTCGTAGCGACGCCGGACCGCTTCGGGCAGCTTCAACATCCGCACGAACATGGTCGGCACGAACTGCGCGTGGGTGACGCGATGGGTTTCGATCAGCCGCAGGACGGCCTCGGCATCGAACTTGCGCATCAGGATCGATGCGGCACCGACCCGGTGAACCGCCATCGTGTAGTTGACTCCCGCCGCGTGGTACAGCGGCGCCGGAGACAGATAGACGCTCGACGGCGTCATGTCGTAGCGCTGCGCGAGCGAGTACTCCAGAACCTTCTGCGCCCACGACCCCTCGCCGTCCTCGGGAAGCGTGCGGCGCACCGCCTTTGGATGACCGGTGGTGCCCGATGAGTAGAGCATCTCCGAACCGTCCGATGCGGGCGGCGGGTCACCGGCCGCCGCAAGGGCTTCTTCGTACGGCACGCCAACCCGGCAGCGCGTCCGCCGACGACGACGTGCACGTCGATGCCGGGATTGGCTTGCCGGATCCGTGCCCCCAACTCGGCCATCGATCCGTCGACGAAAACCGCCTTGGCTTCGGAATCAGAGACCACGTACGCGACCTCGTCGGGGGTGAAGTGCGTATTCACCGCGCTGTAGTACAGCCCGGAAAGTTGGCAGCCCCAGGTGATTTCGAAGAACTCCGGGCGGTTCGGGAGCACCAGTGCGACGCCGTCGCCGCGTCGCAGCCCGGCATCGTGCAGCAGTGCGGCGACCCGCTGGCTGCGCTCGTACAGCCGGCCGTACGAGATCGTCTGGCCATCCGCGACGATCAGGGCCGGCGAGTCCGCGGCCCGGGTCGCGTGGTCGGCGATGTTCATCTGGTCGGCCTAGGTGGCCGCGGCGCCGTCCGTGGACGCGGCGGCCGCCGCCTGGCGATTCGCCATTTCCTGGGGCTTGATCTTGCCCTGGAGAACCTGGCCGATCAGCTGCTGCACATCCTTGCTCATCGACGCGAGCGCGACCAGATCGTTGGAGCTCTGCCAGTGCACCCGCATGCCCATCAGCTCCCAGGCCCGCTTGAGGTTCGCCTTGGTCAGCATGAGCGTCGTCAGCGGAGCCTGGGCGATGTGGCGGGCGATCGCGTCGACGCGGTCGTCGAGGTCCTCGCGCTTGACCACCTCGTTGACGAGGCCGACCTCCAGCGCCTTCTTCGCGTTGATCACCTCGGCGGTGAACAGGTAGTAGGCGGCGCGGCGCCAGTTCATGAACACCCAAGGCTCGATGGAGCATTCACCCGACGGCATGCCGAATCCCTGCAGCGGCGGGTAGGAGAAGTAGGCGTCCTCGGAGGCGATGACGATGTCGGTGGTCAGGCCCATGTGGGTGCCACCACCAACGCAGTAGCCGTGCACCTGCGCGATGGTGGGCTTGGAGAACTCCCACAGATTCAGGGTCGGCTTGACGAAGAGGTCCGACTGCGCCTTCCACGGGTGACCCGTAACCATGGCGTTCTCGACGAAGCCGGATAGTCGGTGGCGTTGTCGCCGATGGCGTGTCCGGAGCAGAAGCCCTTGCCGTTGGCCTTCAGCACCACCACCTTGATGTCGTAGTCGCGGTCGGCGTCCAGCAGTGCGGCGTCGACCTCCTCGGCGAGCTTCTGATCCTGGGCGTTCGCCTTCTCCGGCCAGTTCAGCGTGATCTTGGCGATCGGTCCCTTCTTCTCGTAGATGATTCGCTCGCGGGTATCCGGTTCGAGATCCATTTGTCCTCCTCGTAATTCCGTCATGACGTGATCACGCCGACTTCGAGTGCCGATGTCATATGTGGTGCCAACCTCACCGGTCCAATGCACGGTGCCCGACGCCCCCGCCTCGATCTCCTGCTCCACCTTCTCGGTGGCGATGACGTAGATCGGCGTGCCCTCCTCGACGTGCTGGCCGTCCTCGACGAGCAACTCGGTGAGTTCGGCTTCGGACACCGCGACCGAGACTCGTGGGATGCGAATGACGAAGTCAGCCACGGGCGCCCTCGCGCGACGAGTACACGCTCATGGACCCGACCACGGCTTGATCTTCAGGAAGCCGCCGCGCGTCGACCCGCAGCTGCTGGCCGGTGACGTACCGGGCGGCATCGCTGGCCAGGAAGAGCACCGCCTCGCTGATGTCCTCGGGCTCGACGTACGGAATCGGCATCCCCTGAATCACCGGGAAGACGACTTCGGCGTCCTCGCGGGTCGGGTTCTGCAGATCCGGCCGAAACGCCTTGTACATCGGCGGACTGTGCAACATGTCGGTGTTGACGTTCGTCGGGTGGACCGCGTTGACCCGGATCTGCTCGGGGCCAGCGTCCAGGCAAGGTCGTTGACATAGTGTGCGACAACCTGTTTCGCGAACGCGTAGCCCGCACCGCCACGGTCCGCCGTCCATCCCGCTGGTGTTCGACCGCGGTCGCCATGAAGGCGGCCACCGACCCGGTCGCGATGACCGACGCGCCGGCATGCAGGTGCTTCATGCTGGCGTGAATGAGGTTCATCACGCCGACCAGGTCCACGTCGACCGCGTCGACGAACGCCTGCGGCGGAAGGCCCGCGGTCATGGGGCAGATGCCGGCATTGGCCACCACGATGTCGAGCGTGACCGAACTCGGCCACGCCGCGATCGATCGCCGCCGACAGCGCGGCGCGGTCGCGGACGTCGGCGATCTCGGTATGACGCGCGCTGGCCCTCCTTCTCGACCAGCCGCGCGGTCTCGTCGAGGTCCTCGGGCCGCGCGAGCGGATACTCGTTGGTCTCGATGTCGGCGCAGATGTCGACGGCGATGATGTCGGCGCCCTCGGCGGCGAGCAGTTCGCGCATGCGACCGCCCCTGACCGCGGGCCGCCCCGCTGACCAGCGCTACCTTGCCCGTCACCCTGCCCATGGCCGCTCCCTTCTCACGATGCGATTCAGACCGCCGATACGCCGAGTCTGTTGCGGAGCGAGTGGCCGACCTACCCATTCAGCGGAACCTCGATCCCGGCCGAAGAGTGCACGCCATCGAAGCCCCGTCCACGAAGTTGTGCGGCAACATTGTGCCAACTGTAACTGCAGCGGTAGCTATACTACCTAAAATTATAAAGAAACCAATCGGACCGATCCGGACAGGACACCGTGGACTTCTCATACCCGGCGGAGGTGGAACAGTTCCGCAAGGAGCTGCGCACATGGCTGTCCGACCAACCTGACCGACGAGGTGCGCGCCGCCGACCGGCGACGCGGCCGTGACCCTGACGGACTTCGACACGCTTCGCGCGTGGGACGCCACGATGGCCGACGCGGGATGGGGCGCGGTGTCCTGGCCGCAGGAGTACGGCGGCCGCGGCGCGACGGTGCTCGAGCAGCTGGCCTACGCCGAGGAGACCACGCAGGCGCGAGCTCCGATGCCGCTCAACGTGATCGGCATGAACAACATCGCGCCGGCGATCATGCAGTACGGCACCGACGCGCAGAAGCGGGCGCTGCTACCCCGGATGGTGCGCGCCGACGACATCTGGTGTCAGGGCATGTCGGAGCCCGAGGCCGGTTCCGATCTGGCCTCGCTGCGCACCCGCGCGGTGCGCGACGGTGACGACTTCGTGGTCAACGGCCAGAAGATCTGGACGTCGCTGGGACACCGCGCCGACTGGTGCCAGCTGTACGTGCGCACCGACCCCGACGCGCCCAAGCACAAGGGCATCTCCTGCCTGATCGTCGACATGAAGCTGCCCGGCATCGAGGCGCGCCCGCTGGTCACCCTCAACGGCGCCGCCGATTTCGCGGAGGTGTTCTTCAACGACGTGCGGGTGCCCGCCGACGCGCTGCTCGGCCCGCTCAACGGCGGGATGGCAGGTCGCCACCACGACGCTGAGCCACGAGCGCGCGGGAGCGGCGCGGCTGTACGCGCAGATGGAGGTGCAGCTGGCCGACCTCGTCGCCGACCTGGCCGACCACGCCGTCGACGGCGCGCCGGTGCTCGAGAACAGCGCGACGCTGCGCCGGCTGGGTGAGATCGCGGTGCGCATCAAATACCTCGAACTGCTGTGCAAGCGGGCGATCTCGGCGACGCTGCACGGCGGCGACGCGCTCGGGTCGGCGAGCCTGGCCAAGAGCGTGTGGGCGGAGACCGGCCAGGAGCTCGCCGCGCTGGCGTTCGACGTGCTCGGCCCGCGCACAGAGCGGGCGGTGGGTGGACCGCCGCCTGTCGTCGCGCAGCCTGACCATCGCCGGCGGCACCACCCAGATCAACAAGGGCATCACGGCGACGCGAGTGCTGGGACTGCCGCGCAAATGAACCTCGAACTCACCGATGAGCAGGTGGCACTGCGCGACACCGTGCGGCGCTTCCTGGCCGAAAAGGCCAGCGTCGCAGCCCATGTGCGGCCGATGCTCGACGATCCGACCGGCACCACCGACGAGGTCTGGCGCGGGCTGGCCGCGTTGGGCGCCACGGGGCTGCTGGTCCCCGAGGAGTACGGCGGCGCGGGCATGACGATGGTCGAGGCCGGCGTCGTCGCCGAGGAGCTCGGCGCCGCGCTGCATCCCGGGCCCGTGGCTGTCGACGCGCCGTCGCCGCGACGCGCGCGTCATGCGCACGGGCGCGGGCAGGACGCCGCCGCGCTGCTGGCGGGTATCGCCGACGGCTCCACGATCGCCACGGTCGGGCCGCTCACGGGACCGCGGCCTGCGGCGGTGCAGGCCGACGGCGGCGTCGTGCTGCGCGGAGCGATCGCCGGCCTTGCGGATGCCGCGGCCGCCGACGTCCTGCTGGTGCTCGCCGACGAGCGCGACGGCACCGGGCTGTATCCCGTCGACGCGACGGCGGACGGCGTGACCGTGACGGCGTGCGCCCACGTGGATCCGACGCGCAAGCTGTTCGACGTCGCATTCGACGACGCGTCCGCACACCGGCTCGCGGCGGCACCGGCGGACGCGGTGCAGGCGACTCGTCGACGACGTGATGATCGCCTACGCGGCCGACGCGCTCGGCGCCGCGACAGCGGTGATGAACCTCGCCATCGAATACGCCAAGGTGCGCAGGCAGTTCGACCAGCCGATCGGCAGCTTCCAGGCGGTCCAGCACCTGTGCGTCGACATGTACGAGACGGTCGAACTCGCGCGCAGCGGCGTCATCCACGCGCTGTGGGCCGCCGACGCCGCCGAACCCGCGGAGCGTCACCTGGCCGCGTTGCGCGCCAAGGCGTTCGCCGGACGGCTGGCCACCGTCGGCGACACCGCGATCCAGGTCTTCGGCGGCATCGGCTTCACCTGGGAGCACGATGCGCACCTCTACCTCAAGCGCCTGCTCGGCTGGAGCGCTTTCCTCGGCGGACCCGACAGATATCTCGAGGAGGTCGGCGCCGGGCTTGTCGGCCAACTCGATCGAAAGGTGTTGCAATGACCGAAGTGCTGCGCGGTGTGCGCGTCGTCGAGTTGGCGTCGTGGACCTACGTGCCGTCGGCGGGCGCGGCGCTGGCGGACTGGGGCGCCGACGTCATCAAGGTCGAGGACGTCAAGGGGGGCGACCCCGGCCGGGCGCTGGTCATCGGCGGGTTCACCAAGGAGAGCCGCCCGGGCGCACATCGACTTCATCCTCGAGATCGGCAACCGCGGCAAGCGCAGCATCGCGATCGACATCAAATCCGAGACCGGCCGCGAGTACTTCGGCCGGCTGCTGGCCACCGCGGATGTGTTCCTGACCAACTGGCTGCCCGCCCCGCTGGAACGGGCTCGGCTGACGGTCGAGGACATCCGCTCGTTCAACCCGAACATCATCATCGCGCGCGGCACCGGAACCGGAGTGCGCGGACCAGACCGCGACAAGGGCGGATTCGATGCCGCCACCTACCTATCCCGCGGCGGGGTGTCGCTACACCATGACGCCGTTCGGCACCGAAACTCCTGCGGTGCAGGGGCCGGGATTCGGTGACCTGCAGGGCGGCATCACGCTCGCCGGCGGTGTGTGCGCCGCGCTGTTCCATCGGGAACGCACCGGCGAACCGTCCATCGTCGACTCGTCGCTGCTGGCCCAGGCGATGTGGTCGATCGCCCCGTCGATCTCGGTTGCCGACCTGTTCGACATGGACGGCATCCCTGGCGCGCCGCCGGGCCTCGCGATCAATCCACTCGTCAACCGCTACAAGACGCGCGACGGCCGGTGGATCCAGATGGTCTTCCTGCAGCCCGACCGATTCTGGGCCGGCTTCTGCGAGCGCATCGGCCTTCCGGAGCTGGCCACCGACGAACGCTTCGTGCCGTCGAGCAATCTGATCGCCAACGCCACCGAGGCGTGCGCGCTCGTCGGCGAAAGGCTCGCCAGCGAGGACCTCGACCACTGGCGCAAGGCGCTCGCCGACGAGCCCGGCGTCTGGGCCGCGCTGGCCACGCCGAAGGAGACCCTCAACGACCCGCAGGTCAAGCCCAACGGCTACGTCATCGCCAACGTCGACGACCAGGGCAACGAGTACCAGATCGTCGCCGCGCCAGTGCAATTCAACGAAACGCCGCCGGCCGCCGCGCGCGCACCCGAACATGGACAGCACACCGAGGAGATCCTCCTGGAGCTCGACCTCGACTGGGACGACATCTCGGCGGCCAAGGACAGCGGCGCGATTCTCTAGGAAGGCCAACAATGGCAGCCGGAGCGGCGCACCCTCGAAGCGGTCATCTACGAACGTGAACCACCGATCGCACGGATCATCCTCAACCGGCCCGACAAGGCCAACACCAAGGACGCGAACCTCGTGCAGGAGGTCGACGCCTGCCTTCACGAGGCCGACCGCGACAAAGAGATCAAGGTCGTCATCCTCAAGGCCAACGGCAAGGGCTTCTGCGGCGGGCACGTGGCGAGGTGGGGTCCCGACGAGAACCCGTATCCGGACTTCGGGGACACGTTCGAGGACCTCTACAAGGGCACCGCCGATCTGTTCCTGTGGCCGACGCTGTACCTGTGGGAGTTCCCGAAGCCGACGATCTCGCAGATCCACGGCTACTGCATGGGCGGCGGGATCTATCTCGGGCTGCTCACCGATTTCTGCGTCGCATCCGAGGACGCCTACTTCCAGATGCCGCTCGCGCAGAGCCTCGGCGAGCCCGGCGGGCACACCATGATCGAGCCGTGGCTGCTGATGAACTGGCATCGCACCATGGACTGGCTGCTGCTGGCGCCGACGCTTTCCGCGCAGGAGGCGCTCGAGTGGGGACTGCTCAACAAGGTGGTGCCGCGCGACCAGCTCGAGGACACCGTCGAGGAGATGGCCCGCAAGATCGGCCAGATCCCGCTGACCACGTCGATGGCGGTGAAGAACAACGTGAAGCGGGCGTATGAGCTGATGGGGATGCGGGTGCACCTGCAGGTCAGCCACATCCTGACGAACATGGTCGGCGCGGCGACGGACGTTCAGGAGCGCCGGCGAAAGCTCATCGAGTCCGGCTTGAAGCCAAGGGATTTCATCGAGGACGACGAAGGTCCGCGAGCGACTGCGAATCGCGTGATGGTCGTTGATCGGGCAACTGTGCAGTCTGCTCGCGGAGGCTCGGCGACCCGCGGCGTGGCGGGCGGCGACGTAGCCGAAGACCATCGTGTTGGCGATGCTCCCGCCCGCACCCAGATAGTTTCGGCCCATCACCGTGGCGGTGATGTTGCCGGTCGCGTACAGACCCTCGATCACCTGGTCGTGCTCGTCGAGCACCTGCGCGTGTTCGTTGGTGATCACTCCCCCGCACGTTCCGACGTCGGCCGGGAAGACCCTGGTGGCGTAGTACGGCGCGCGATCGATCGGCCCGAGCGCGGCGTTCGGTTTGTAGCCGGGATCGCCGAGGCAGTCGTTGTAGGCCGACTGGCCGCGGCCGAAGTCGGGGTCGAGGCCCTTGGCGGCGAACTCGTTGAAGCGCTCGACCGTCTGCTCCAATTCATCGGCGGGGACATCGATCTGGCGGGCCAGGTCGGCGATCGTTTCGGCGCGCTTGATGGCTCCCTGCTCGATCAGTGCCTCGGGCAGGCTGCGCTTCTTCGAACGGGTTGGCGCCCGAGACGTACCGGCCGACGTAGCCCTCGTCGAAGACCTGCCAGCACGGCACCGCCTTGTTGGCGTACATCGCCTTGCCGACCTCGACGTAGGAGTTCGACTCGTTGCAGAACCGCTTACCGGTCCCGTCGACGTAGATCGCGCCGGGTCGCTGTCGCCCGGATCCGAGCGACGCCGCGCCGGGATCCGGATGAAAACCATTGGCAGCCACCAGGCCTCGTCCAGCAGGTCGGTCCTCGCGCCGAGTCGCATCGCCGTCTGCAACACCTCACCGGTGTCGCCGGCGTTCGCGATCGACCAGTTCGCCTCATTGGGCTGGTCTCCGCTGTATCGGCGGCGCATGTCCGCGTTGTCGGCTGAAGCCTCCCGCCGCGAGCAGCACTCCTCGTGCGCGCCTGGATGTTCAGCGCGGCGCCATCCCGACTGACCCGCGCGCCGACGACCCGGCCGTCCTCGACGATGAGATCCTCCATTGCGGTGTTCGTCCATATCGGCGGCCCCGCGGGTTGATCGATCAGGATCTTCAGCATCTGACCGATGAACGACGCACCGTTGGTGAGGATCTCGCGACGCCGGAGCCGTGCCGCCCTGGTGCGAAGGAACACCCGCATCGCCACGGCGAACGCACGCGGCGAACGGTTGAAGTACTGCACCGAGCGCAACTCGTTGGTCTTGATCACGAAGCCGTAGTTCTTGGCCATCGACGGCTGGACCTTGTCGCTCCAGTCGCCGAGCGCTGCCGCGTCGTACGGAATGCCCTCGACCGAGCGTCCGGCTGCGTTGCCGCCCTTGTGATTCGGGTAGTAGTCGCTCCAGCCGGGGCACCGCACCGAGCCGAACGCCCTTGCGGATGAGGAAGTCGATCATCTCGAAACCCGCGGTGAGGAACATCTCGCGGCGTGCCTGCGACGATGCTTCACCGATGTCGCCGACGACGTCGTCGAAGTACGCCAGGCCGTCCTCGTGCGAATCGGGTATGCCCTCCGCCAGCATCAGCGGGTTGTTCGGCAGCCACACCATGCCGCCGGACAGTCCCGGTCGAGCCGCCGACGAGGGCCTGCTTCTCGACGATCAGCGGCTCGATCCCGGAGTCGATCGCCGCCAGCGCCGCCGCCATCCCGCCGCCACCGCTGCCCGCGATCAGGAGGTCGACGGACTTGTCCCAATTCACCATCGCTCGGCACTCCGTCTCGGACAGCCCGAGGTCGGCGACGGGTACGTCGATGGTGGTGTTCGTCTTCTGAATCGCGGGCACCAGGCGTTCGTAGGGCAGGCCGGCAAGGAAGCCGTCGATGACGCGCTCGAAGTTCGAGATCAGACCTTCGATCTGGTTCGACAGTCGCATATATTCGAAACCCCTTGGCGTGCAAGCCTTTCTGCTGACGCGGAAGGTTGGAGAAGTCCTGGGCGGGAATCATCGGCCAGCTCGGGTCGTCCGGCGCCAGTGGCTCGGGAGGGGTGGGCCTGCCCGGGTGAGCGATCATTCGGGTAGCGGGTGAGCGACCAGACCTCGAACAGGGTCTGCTCGGGGCCCAGCGGCCGGATCCGGTACGACGACGCGCTGCTGTATTGCGGCAGCAGGAAATAGTGCGGGAAGCAGAACCCGATCGCGTCGATCACGCGGCGGCGATCCAGGTCGTTGAGGTCGGGAAAGTCGCAACCCCGCGCCCGATGCCATTTGGTGACCGCGTCGTTGACCGCTCCGCGCCACGCCGCCATCGCCTGCGCGGGATCGTCGGGTAGCGACATGTCCTGCAGACCTTCGGCGATCCGGACGTCGTTCTCGTGCGTCATCCCGCCCATGCCCGACCCGAGGGTCCGCATGAAATAGCAGGCTGGCCTGCACGACGGGATTCACGGTCGTCGACTCCGGGTGGAATGCCGAGGGCAGCAGCTGGGGGTGGGTCTGCGGCACGTGGTAACCCTCCATGAACGCCGCAGTCGCGAGTTTCCAGTTCACCGGCAGCAGGCACGACTTCCACCATTCGGTGCGCAGTGCGCTGACCTTGAATTCGTCGTGTTTGGATGCGAACGGCTCGATGCAGTCCTGCAGTGGCGGCGCATCGTCGTCGAGGTTGATCCATGCGCACCCGCCCCAGAGCTCGCACCGCACCGGCGCGAGGCCGAGATCGTCGGCGCACATGTTGCCTTCGTCGAATGCCTCGGATCGCAGCACGAAGGTGCTCTTCCCGTCGAGACCCCAGCACCATCCGTGGAACGGGCAGACGAAGGTGCGGCGTGATCCGCTGCCCTCCACCAGCTTCATGCCCCGGTGGCGGCAGGAGTTGTAGTACGCCCGGATGGTCGATTCGTCGACGCGCACGACGATCACCGACTGGTCGAGGATCTCGTACTCGACGAAGTCGCCGGCCTTGGGGATCTCCTCCAGGCGACACGCCATCTGCCACACGCGGGGCCAGAACAGCTCGGCCTCCAGCGCGTAGAACTCGGGATCGTAGTAACGCTGCTTCGGGATGCGGTCCACGCGTCTGCACCGCCCACGGCACCGGCAGCGGTGTCCAGTCCACTTCGGCCATCTGCTCACCCCTCATCGGTGGCCCGGCTCCTAAAATAGCAAAAATAGCAAGACGGGCGCCCGGCGGTTGCTACGGTGCGCCTCGATGGGGCAAAATGAAGCGCACTACCTATCTGTTGACCTCCGCGGCGGTTGTCGTCGGATTGACCGCATCGGCGTGCGGCGGGTCCTCCGAATCCACCGCCACGAAGACGGAGACGGTCACGGAAACCAGGCGGCGTCGGCGACGTCAACGTCTGCGGGTGCCCCCGCCATGACACAAGCTCCGGCAATGACCGGCAGCGCCGACCTGCCATCGCTGATCCCGACGCCCGCGAACACTCAGCGCACAGACGGGCCCGACGCCGTTCACGACGGAGGTACTCACACGCACTTCCTGGTCAGTGGAGCGCCGACGGACGTGATGGACGCGTACAAGGTCGCGTTGGAAGGCAGCGGCTGGGCGGTGACCGTGGAAAACGCCGGCGGCGGAGGAGGGGGCGGCGGAGCCACCTACACCGGAACCAACGCCGGTGCCTATGGCGTGTTCGCCGGCGGCGGCTATGGCAGTAGCACCGACGTAGATGCCTGCGTCTGGCCATCGAAGCCTGCGCACACCAACTGCGGCCACGACAACTAGCCCTCAGCCGGCGGTAATCGTCTGGAACATATCGACCATCTCGTCGGCGGGCCCGGCGGGGATGGTGTGGTCTGTCGGGTCACGGATCTCGTCGAAATGGGCTCGCACGTCTTCCGCTGACAGCGCCGGGTTGAAGTAACCCTTTGTCCTGCCGATGAAGAACCGGGAGACCTGTCCCCCGCCGACCGTGTAGATCTCGCCGGACACCGGGCAGTCCGCGTGGGCGAGAAACGCCACCACCGGGGCCACCAGGGCGGGGTCGAGTCGGTCCAGGAACGGACGCATGAGTTCCTCGGCTGTCGTTGTTTCTGCTCCTCGCGTGCGCACGCCATCGTTCACCTCGGCGGCGCTGCCCATCGAGTAATCCATCATCCTGGTCGCCGCGACCGGCGCGACCACATTGATCTTGATGTCGAGGCCGGCGGCTTCGGCCGCCAGGACGCGGGTGAGCCCGATGAGCCCGGTCTTGGCGGCGCCGTAGTTGCTCATCCGGGGTGCGCCGAGAATCCCTGCCGCCGAACACGTATTAACGATGCGGCCAAAGTTGTTCTGCCGCATCACCTTCCATGCGGGTCGCGTCACGAAGAAGGCCCCGCGCAGATGAACGTCCACCAGTGGGTCAAGCCGGTCTTCGGTCATGTCGTCGAATGCCGCGTCGGAGACGGTCCCGGCATTGTTGACGAGGATGTCGACCCGCCCCCACGTGTTGATCGCCGTGTCGATGATCGCCTGCCCGCCCTCGGGTGTGGCCACGCTGTTGGTGTCGGCGACCGCTTCGCCGCCGCTGTCCTCGATCTCGCGCACGGTCGATTGCGCGGCGTCGGCTGCCGACCCGTCACCCGTGACGGACCCGCCGAGGTCGTTGACGACGACGCGCGCCCCACGCGCCGCAAGAAGGAGCGCGTGATGTCTTCCCAGGCCGCGACCCGCGCCCGTGACAACCGCGACTCGACCGTCGAACCGCAACTCGTCCATCTACCTCGGCCAATCGTCTAGGCGCGGCTGAAACTCGATGCCGACCGCGCGGGGCAGCCTGCGCGGTGTCGGCGTGCACATCGCGTCGATCATCAGGAGGACGTAGCGGCGCCATCCGTCAGATGAGGGATCCATCGTCGGGAGCACGCCGTTGAGCATCGCGACAATCCGCGGCAGATCCTCGGCGACCAGGTCGGCGCGGATGAGGCCGGCGTTTTGGGCGCGGCGGGTGAGGTTTTCCAGCGCCGCATCGAGTTGCGCCGAGACATCGGTCAGAGTGCCCGCCTTCAGCGCCGCCGCGAGCACGTTGTGCTCGCGCGCGCCGAGGCCGACCGCCGCCTCGATCAGATCGGTGAGGCCGCGCAGCGGGTTTCGGCAGCGCATCGCCCGCTCGATGACGGGAGTGAGTGTTTCGGCGATGCTCTGGTCGATGATTGCCCTGGCCAGCTCCCCCTTGGTGGGAAATCTCCGGTACAGGGTTCGTTCCCCGACGCCGGCGCGGCGGGCGATGAGATCCATGGGCGCGTCCGGCCCGAGTTCGGCGTAGATGTCGCGCGCGGCGCTCAGAATGCGCTCGGCATTTCGCGCCGCATCGGCGCGTAGGGGTCGGTCCTCCACCGCGGTCACCCCGTCACTGTAACCGACAGTTGACTGTCACTAAAGCCACTCTACGCTCGGATCGAAGTGGCAGCCGGCTGTCGATTAGAGGAGCGCTGATGACGACGACCTCGGCCAGGGGCGATAGCGCCGCCCTACCCGCCGTCCCGATACCTCGGGATGCCCGTTGTCCGCTCAGGCCGCCTCCTGAGTTCGACGATTGGCGGGCTGCCGACGGTCTGCAGATGGTTCTGTGGCGGCATGAGCCGACGTGGTTCATCAGCCGCTACGAGGACATCAGGGCGGCGCTGACCGATCCGCGGCTGTCCGCGAACACCCTTCCCGAGGCCCTGCAAGCGAGGTCAGCGGACGACAACATTCCGGTGATCTTCGCCCGCATCGACGATCCCGAGCACAACCGGCTCCGTCGAATGATGACCCGGGACTTCACTTTCCGGCGAGCCGAGGCGATGCGTCCCCAGATCCAGGATCTCGTCGACGGATTCCTGGACGACATGATCGAGGCGGGGCCGCCCGCCGATCTCGTCCGCGACTTCGCGCTGCCGGTGCCGTCGTTGGTGATCTGCCTGCTGCTCGGCGTCCCCTACGAGAAGCACGAGTTCTTTCAACACAACAGCACGAAGGGACTCGACGCCCGATCGACGGACGAGGAGAAGGCCGCAGCGATCGGAGCCATGTTCGACTACATGTGGGAACTGGCGGCGCTCAAGGAACGCGAACCGGGTGACGACCTGATGAGCCGCCTGATCACCGACTACGTCGACAAGGGTGAACTCAACCGCGAGACCGCGGTGATGAACTGCGTAATCCTGCTTCAGGCCGGCCACGAAACCACGGCGAGCATGATCTCGCTGGGAACCGTTGCACTGCTTCAGCATCCCGACGCGCTGGAACGGCTGCGCCGAACAGACGACCCGGTCCTAGTCGCCAATGTCGTCGAGGAGTTGATGCGCTACCTGACCATCGTGCACACCCAGGTGGACCGTGTCGCCCTCGAAGATCTCACCATCAACGGCCAGCTCATCAGGGCAGGCGATCGTGTGCTGATGAACCTGCCCGCCGGGAACTGGGACGCGGACTTCGTCGACAATCCCGACACCCTCGACGTCGACCGAAACCCGCGCGGACACCTCGGCTTCGGCTTCGGCGTGCACCAGTGCATCGGGCAGAACCTCGCCCGCGTCGAACTGCAGATCGCCCTCGCGACACTCGTCCGCCGTCTACCCGACCTTCGATTGTCGGTACCGGCGGACGAGCTGCGCTTCGCAGGCGCGCAGGAGATCTACACCATCCACGAACTGCCGGTCACCTGGTGACTAGTTGAGCCCGTAGAAACGCAGCGCGTTCGTCCCGGCGATCTTGGCGCGAGCGTCCTCGCCGATGTCGGGGCGGGTGCGCAAATGCTTTGTGCTCTCCGGCCATTCGCCGTCCCAGTGCGGGTAGTCGCTGGCGAACATGATGAAGTCGTCGCCCAGCACATCGATGACCCCCGGCAGGATCGGCTCCTCCGGCTCGCACGTCGTCCAGATGTTCCCGGCCCGCAGGTACTCCTCGGGATCGCGCTGCCAGCCGCCCTCGATCCAGTCGCCGCGCTTCTCGAAGTGCTCGTGCAGCCGGTCGATGAAGAACGGCACCCAGCCGACACCCGCTTCCAGGAAGGCGACGCGCAGGCCGGGATGCCTGTCGAAGACGCCACCCGAGACGAGCGCCGTCATCGCGGTCATCTGGTCGAACGGGAAGCTGATGCAGTGCACCTGGATGTAGTTGGTGAACCGGTCGACACCGACCTTCGGTAGATGCATGCCCGGGGCGCCGTGAATGCCGAGCGGCATGTCGAGTTCGACGGCGGCGGCGTAGAACCGGTCGAGGTCGGGGTGGTCGAGGTTGCGGGTCTTCAGTGCCGGCGGAATGTGCGTAGCGACCAGACCGAGTTCCTTCGCTTCACGCATCACGTCGATGGCGGTGTCGCCGTGCTCGATCGGCGTGACGGCGATACCGCGCAACCGGCCGCCGGTCGGTCGGCAGTAGTCGGCGATCCACTGGTTGTAGAGCCGGGCGAACCCGGCGGCCAACTCCGGATCCTCCAGACTCGGCGCGCAGAGTCCGAGGCTCGGATACAGCACCATCGTGTCGATCTGATCGCGGTCAGCGTCGCGTAGCACGCCGTCCGCCGAGGAGTAGTCGATGCCTTCGGCCGTGCTGAGCCCGTGCTCCCGGGGGCAGCCTGCGCCGGGACCATCGGCCTCGGGATAGTTGCGGCCCTCGATGACGAGGGCCTTCCCGTCCGCGCGTGGCGTGATGTGTTCGGGCCAGCGCCGCATCGCCTCGACGGCGAGCGATGCTCCCTCGGCGACGTGACCGTCGGCGTCAATGATCCGCATGAGTGGATGCTAGAACTAGCTGCATGCCCAGCGAGACCATCCAGCAATTGCTGCGCGAGCGCGCTTCTTCGGACACCGTCGCGGTGAAGTACGGCGACCAGACCTGGTCCTGGCGTGAGCACCTGCGCGACGCGTCGGCCCGCGCCGCGGCCCTGCTGATGCTCACCGACGCCGACCGGCCGATGCACGTCGGCGTGCTGATGGGCAATACGCCGGAGTTCCTCAACCAGATGGCGGCCGCGGGTCTCGGTGGCTATGTGCTGGCCGGCATCAACAACACCCGCCGGGGTGAGGCGCTCGCCGCGGACATCCGACGGGCCGACTGCCAGATCGTCGTGGCCGACGCCGAACATCGGGCGCTGCTCGACGGCCTTGACCTCGACGGTGTGCACGTCCTGGACAGCTCGTCCGAAGAGTGGGCCCGAATGCTGGAGACCGCCGGTGACCTGACGCCTTACCGGGAGGTCGAGGCGATGGACACCTACATGCTGATCTTCACGTCCGGCACGAGCGGCAACCCGAAGCCCGTGCGGGTGTCGCATTTCATGGTGCTGATGTCGGGCCAGGCCCTCGTCGAGAGGTTCGAGATCACCCCCGACGACACCTGCTACCTGTCCATGCCGCTGTTCCACTCCAATGCGCTGGTCGCCGGCTGGGGGGTGGCGGTCGCGAACGGCGCGGCGATGGTTCCCGCGAAGTTCTCGGCATCGCGGTTCGTCGACGACATCCGGAACTACGGCGTGAGCTACATGAACTACGTCGGTAAACCGCTCGCCTACATCCTGGCCACGCCCGAGGGGCCCGACGACGCGCAGAACACGCTGCGGGTGGCATTCGGAAACGAGGCCAGTGATCGCGATATCGCGGAATTTCAGCGCCGGTTCGATTGCATCGTGTGGGACGGCTTCGGCTCGACCGAGAACGCCGTCATCATCACGCGGGAACCTGGCACACCGAAAGGCTCACTGGGCAAGGGGTTTCCGGGTGTGGCGGTGTACAACCCGAACACCGTCACCGAATGCCCGCCGGCGCGCTTCGACGCCGACGGCGCCCTGATCAACGCCGACGAGGCCGTGGGCGAGTTGGTCAACACGGCGGGCAGCGGG
The DNA here is from genome assembly GCA_963766945.1 of uncultured Actinomycetota bacterium. GTDB lineage: Bacteria > Actinomycetota > Actinomycetes > Mycobacteriales > Mycobacteriaceae > Mycobacterium. The sequence goes on along the minus strand of CAVYCT010000008.1, from coordinate 37,595 downwards.
TTCTTCACCGGGTACTACAACGCCGAGGATGCGACGGCCGAACGGTTGCGGCACGGCATGTACTGGTCGGGCGACCTGGCGTACGTCGATTCGGAGGGCTGGATCTATCTGGCCGGGCGCAGCGGCGACTGGCTGCGTGTCGACGGCGAGAACATGGCCGCCGCTCCGATCGAACGCATCCTGATTCGGCTGCCCGACATCAGCCAGGTCGCCGTCTATGCGGTGCCCGACGAGAACGTCGGCGATCAGATCATGGCCGCAATCGTGCTCACCGACGGCGCCGCGCTCACCCCCGCCGATTTCGAGTCGTTCCTGGCCGCGCAGTCCGACCTGTCCCCCAAGGCGTGGCCGAGGTATGTCCGGATCGCGCCCGCACTGCCCACCACGGCGACCCACAAGGTGCTCAAACGTGAACTCGCCGCGCAGGGACCGACCGCGGGCGACGGCGAACTCTGGACCCGCGAACCGCGCGGGACCCGCTACGAGCCGGGTTAGAGCTGACCCAGCGGTCGGCACACCTGGGATAGCGCGTTCCAGTACTCACCGGGCGCACAGTCGTCCGCCGGACGCGGCGTCTTACACGTGTTGGAGATCGGATCCCAGAACTGCCCGTTCACGCAATCGAGTGGCTGCGCAGAGCCCATTGCCGAGCTCATGACTGACAGTGCGGCGATCGGCCCGAAAGCCGCCGCGACGATCGTGCGTACGACGAATGATCTTGTGCATGTGTTTTACCTGCCCCGAAGGCGAGAATCTTAAACTGCGGCCGTGGTTGCCGAGTCGGACTACCATCGCCCTCAATCCGGCTATCAGGCCAAATGGTTGACATTGCAACCGGTTTCGCAGTTCTGGGGGAGGATGCGGTGTCCACACTCGACATACGTATCGAAGAACTCATCAACCGGTTCAGCGCTGCGGATGCGTGTCCCGCGCGATTGCTGTGCGATGACCACCCCGCCGACAAGGTGTGTTTCACCGTCGTTGAGGCGGACCTGACAGCTCATGACCTGACCTATGGCGACCTGCGGGAACGATCGGCACGCCTGGCCGCGGCGCTGGCCGAGCTCGACGTCGGGCCCGGTGACGCGGTGGCCACGTTGATGGGCAAGTCCGCCGAACTCGTGGTGACTCTGCTGGCGATATGGCGACGCGGCGCCGTGCACGTGCCCCTGTTCACCGCATTCGCGCCGCAGGCAATCACGATGCGCCTGGAGGGCAGTAACGCCAAGCTGGTGTTCGTCGACGCCGATCAGCGCAGCAAGCTCGACCCTTCGGCCGATATGCCCGCCGATGCACCGTGGCGCATCGTTACCGTTGGCGACGTCCGGCACGGCGACCTCTCGTTCGATGAACTCGGCGACAGTCCCGCGCCCGCAGTGGAACCGGCGGTCACGGGCCCCGCCGCGCCGTTCATCATGATCTTCACCTCGGGCACCACCGGGACACCGAAGGGCGTTCCGATGCCGGCGCGCGGCCTGGCACACATGGTCATGTACCTCGAATACGGATATGACCTGCGCGAGCAGGACGTTTACTGGAACGCCGCGGACCCGGGCTGGGCGTACGGACTCTTCTACGCGATCACCGCTCCCCTGGCCGCCGGGCGGCGAAGCATCCTGCTTCGCCCGGGGTTCTACACCGGAACTGTCCTGGCGTGTCCTTGCCGAATTCGGCGTGACCAACTACGCCGCCGCGCCGACGGTCTATCGAGCGCTGCGCAACAGCGAGCAGTCCGCAGATGTGCGGCTACGTTGTGCGTCCAGCGCCGGCGAGCCGCTGACACCGGACTTGATCCCTTGGGCCGAAAAGACATTCGGTGTTCCCATTCGAGATCAATACGGGCAGACCGAGCTCGGCATGGTCGTGGCCAACGCATGGCATCCCGACCTGCTGGCGCCGATCACGGCGGGCTCGATGGGAACCGTATTGCCCGGACACGCCGTGGCCGTCCTGTGTGACGATGCCGACGAACCGGCTCCGCCGGGCATCGTCGGCCGGGTCGCCGTCGACAGCACCGCGCCGCTGTTCGCATTCACCGGCTATCACAACGAGCCCGAAAGAACCGCACAACGTTTCACCGATGACGGCCGGTGGTACCTCACCGGCGACGTGGCGTTGCGTGATCAGGATGGCCGTTTCTTCTTTTCGTGTCGCGACGACGATGTGATCATCATGGCGGGCTACCGGATCGGTCCGTTCGATGTCGAGAGCGTGCTCGCCGCTCACGACGATGTCGCCGAATCTGCTGTCATTGGCGTCCCGGACGCGCTGAAGGGCGAGGTGATCGAGGCCTATGTCATTGTGCGCGCGGGGGTGACGCCATCCGAGGAACTCACCGCCGACCTGCAGCGTCACGTTAAGTCCAAGTTCGCCGCACACGCCTATCCGCGCCGGGTGCACTATGTCGATGCGCTGCCGAAAACACCAAGCGGCAAGATCCAACGCTTCATACTGCGCAGACAACGCGTGGCCGAACTCACCGACACCGCGTCGGGCTAGCTCCCACTACCGAGGCATGTTGTTGGCAGCGCGCCTCACTCGTTGCGCACGCAGTCGTAGGTGAGTGGGACTTCGTCACCGAGTTCGGTGACCTCGAACTGGTCAACGCCGATGTCGGTGAACGACTGCGCATCGATTCCGAGGTCCGCCCACTTGGCCGTGTTGTTGCGGTCGTCGGCGAACGTCAGCGCGATGTCGCCGCCGTCGGCCAGCAGCATGCCGTGCGTCTTGAGTGCCTTGAGGATCACTCTCTCGGAATCCGAGTAGTCCGACTCGTCGAAGTCCGGCTTCAACCGGAATCGGACGCCATAGGGCGGTGCATCGGGTGCGGTGTTCTCTGGGCCACCCGCGTGAGTAGCCGGATGCACGTAGACGCCGGCCTTCATCCGATCGTTCGGAAGAATGAATCTCAATGCGTGATTCACTGCGCCGGAGGCCACTTCGTCGGCGGTCGGGGTCATCGCGGCGATCGGAAAACCCGCGGCGTCGGCGCTTGTGCATTGGTCGCCACGCAGGTTCTCCGGATAGGACTTGTTCAGGTCCCAGATGAACATCGCCTGTGTGGTCATGCTGTCGCCGGCCTTGTTGGCCTGGTAAAGCTCGTAGAGCTTGTGCTCGTCGCGATCCGCGACCAGCAGATGGCAGTCGCCCTGCCCCTCGGTGTTGCCCGATATGTCACAGGAAAGGTCCTGCGACCCTTCGATATTGGCGTCCTCGGGCACTGGCATCTGCATCGGAACGCTGTCGCAGTCCGGGCCGCCGCCGCAGTAGTCCTCGATTCCTTCGACTTCCATCCGGGGCGTACTGCGGTCCGCATTGAAGATCGAGATCGAGAAATCGGTCTGCAGCACGTTGTCGTTGCCCCAACCGCCCGCGTCGGTGAGGGCCTGAACAATCGCATCACTGCGGTCGGCCTTCGCGGCGCCCGACACGTCAGCCGTCCACGGCTGAGCAGAGCCGGACACATCGCCGCCCGGCACCGGGGGCGCACTCGTCGTGCCGGTTTTCGAACCGGCCGCACTCGGGCTGTCATCCGGAGCGGAGGGTTTGTCGGAGCCGCATGCGATGCACGCCGCGGCGGTCATGCAGACGACGACGAAGGTGCCCAGACGCGCGGAGTTCACACGATCACGTCAGCACGATGCGCAGCCGCTGCCATCCCCGCACCGTGGATGTCGGCGCCAGCTGCGCTGTTTCGTAGTCGACGTCCCACTCGGGCCAGCGGTTGAGCAGTTCATCGAGGGCGACCTGACCTTCCAGCCGTGCGAGGTTGGCGCCGAGGCAGTAATGCAATCCCTTGCCGAACGTCAGGTGCGAGATGTTGTTGCGGTGGATGTTGAAAATCTCGGGATCGTCGTAGCGGCGGTGGTCTCGGTTGGCTGCGCCGAACAACAGAAGCATCGCGCTGCCCGTGGGCACCGTCTGCCCGTACGCCTCGAAATCCTGTGCCATATAACGGGCTACATGTGGTCCCGTCGGCTCGAAACGCAATGTCTCGTCGACGGTTCGCCCTAACAGTGATCGATCCTCGACGACTTGGCGGCGCTGGTCGGGATGCTCGGCGAGCACCTTGGCCAGCCAGCCGATCAGGCGCCCGGTTGTCTCATTTCCGGCTCCCGCCACGACCTGCGTGTAGTGCAGGATCTCTTTGCGCGTGAGCTTTCGGGTGACGCCGTGCTCGTCGGTGAACTCGACATTGAGCAACGCGGTCATGAGGTCGTCCGAGGGATTCTTCGACCGCCACTCCACATAGTCGGCGTAGATGCTGCCGTCGGCGATCTTGTCGGCCGTGACAACCTTCATCGGCGTGCCGGGCTTGGTGCGCAGGTTGGCGTCGTTGGCATCGCGCACCGAAATCTGCTCCGACTCGGGGATGCCGAGCAGCATCCCGATGACACGCATCGGCATCATCGAGGCGAGTTCGGCGATGATGTCGAAGCCGTCCGAACCGACCAGCGGGTCAAGGCAATTGATGCAGTACTGGCGGATCTGGTCCTCGATCGCGGCCATCCGCCGCGGTGTGAAGACCCGTGACATCAGCCCGCGCAACATCGTGTGGATGGGCGGGTCCTCCATCATCATCACACCCTTGGGCATGTCGAACTGCGACTGGACGAGTTCGAGGATGTCGCCGCGGTCGCTGGAGAACGTCTGCCAGTCCAGCAGCGATTTCTCGACGTCGACGTGGCGCGACAGCGCCCAGAAGTCATAGCGCTCGTTGTAGTAGAGGGGCGCCTCTTCGCGCAGGCGCGCGTAGGTCGGATACGGGTCGGCGGTGATGTCGACGTCGTAGGGGTCGTAATAAACGTCTCGGCCCGAGGATGGTCGTTTGCGACTGTCATGGTTCCCCTATTTCAGGAGGCTGCCGGCGTCGACGGGAAGCGTCACACCGGTGATGTAGCGGGCTTCGTCGGAGGCCAGGAACAACACCGCATTGCTGACATCCACCGGCTCCACCCACGGAATCGGCAGGAAGTGGAACGACTGACAGATCGGTGCCAGGTCGTCAGGGCCCGGATTCTCGAGGTCGGGCCGAAACAGCCGGTAGGTCGGCTCGTTCATCAGCAGTGGTGTGCACACATGTGTCGGATGCACGGTGTTGACGCGGATGTTCTTCGCGCCGAGTTCCACAGCGAACGTCCGCATCAGGCCGACGACGCCGTGTTTGGCGGCGATGTAATGGCCGACCTGAGGGTAGGCCTTGGTGCCGCCGACCGAACTGGTGATGATGACCGAGCCGCCGCCGCCGGCGAGCAGGTGCGGAACCCCGGCCTTGACCGTTTTCCACACGCCCCCGAGGTTGATATCGATCGTCTCTTCCCAGATGTCTTCGCGCATCTTGTGCAGCTTCACGCCGGTGGTGCCGATACCGGCGTTGGCCACGACGATGTCGAGCCGGCCGAGCTGATCGACACCGTTGTCGACCGCGGCTTTCAACGCGTCGTAGTCGCGAACGTCGACGATCTCCGTGACGACGCGCCGGTCGAGGTTCTTGATCATGTCGGCGGTCTCGGCGAGATCCTCGGGCGTCGCGGCGGGTGCGGTCGAGTCCTCGAATCCTCGGCAGATGTCGACGGCGATGATGTCGGCGCCCTCTTGGGCGAGCCTGACCGCATGGCTGCGGCCCTGACCGCGCGCCGCACCGGTGATAAACGCGACCTTGCCCTCGACCCGACCAGCCATCACACTCCCCTCGCTTGTTGGGCGATCGCCCAACACCTACACTGCGGCTATGTCTAGCAGCACCGTTACCGAGCGGTCAAGAGGTGGTAAGGAGTCAGCGACGCGCCTTGCCCTTATCCGAGCGACCGCCCAAGTCATGCTCGAGGAGGGGTACGCCGCGGCGACCTCGCGGCGGGTGGCGGCCAAGGCCGGCGTCAAGCCGGCGCTGGTGCACTACTACTTCCCGAGCATGGATGATCTGTTCCTCGCCGTGCTGCGAGACGGCGCCGAAACGAACCTGCAGCGCCAGCGGCAGGCGCTCGCCGACAACGAGCCCCTGCACGCGCTGTGGCGACTCAACAGCACGCACGGCGCGCGGCTGTTCATGGAGTTCATGGCGCTGGCCAACCACCGCAAGGAGATCCGCAGCGAAATCGTCTCCTACGCGCAACGATTCGGCGATATCGAGGAGAGCGCCGTGACGCTTGCGATGCGCTCGCACGGCGCGGACGTGCAGGCGTTTCCGCCCGCCGTCATGTCTATGATCGTGACGAGTCTGGCGCGCATCCTGTTACTGGAGCGCGGGCTGGGCATCACCCGTGGTCACGCCGAGGCCGAGGCGTTCATCGAGAGCTATCTCGAACGGTTTGAAATGCCCTCTGCGTGACCTAAACCGCATGTCAGAGCAGTAGTGACCAGCAGCACAATGACTTGAGTTAACCTATGGCCGGGTGAGAACTTATACGGGCTAAGTTAAGCTCAGCTGGACCACAGCGACACAACACAAGACATCACAAGACATAAGGGCGGATATGAGTGTGAAGGGTCGGGGGCGATTGTCGTGATCGGTCTCGCCAAACGGATCTGGATTCCGCTGGTCATCGTGATCGTGGTGGCTGTTGCAGGGTTCTCCGTTCACCGCATCCGCACCTTCTTCGGCGCCGAGGGCATCATCGTCACCCCCAAGGTGTTCGCCGACGACCCCGAGCCGTTTGACCCCAAAGTGGTCAAGTACGAGATCTTCGGGACGGGAACGTACGCGGACATCAACTACCTGGACCTCGACGCCAAGCCGCAGCGCCTCGACGGCGCCGGCCTGCCCTGGTCGCTGACGTTGCAGACCACCGCACCGTCGGCCGCCCCGAACATCGTCGCGCAGGGTGACGGCGGAAGCATCACGTGCCGCATCACCGTCGACGACGAAGTCAAAGACGAGAGAACCTCCACCGGCTTGAACGCCCAGACTTTCTGCTTTGTGAAATCCGCATGAGCGCCCGAAGAGGAGCGCGAGTGAGGATCGCAGCGAAGCGAGGACCGGAGCGAGCGGGAGTCGAGGCATGAGTTCGGTCAACGACGAGGCCCGAACCGACGCGCTACCCACCAAACACGCTGTGCGGCCTTTCATCCCGCGCACGATCCGTACCCTCGCCATCCCGATCATCATCGGCTGGATCCTGCTGATCGCCGTGTTGAACGTCGTGGTGCCGCAACTCGAAGAGGTCGGCAAGTTGCGCTCGGTATCGATGGCGCCCGACTCGGCGCCCTCGATGATCGCGATGAAGCGTGTCGGTGAGGTGTTCCAGGAGTTCGACTCCAACAGCTCGGCGATGATCGTGCTGGAAGGTCAGGAGCCTCTCGGGGACGCCGCGCACAAGTTCTACGACGAGATGATCGTCAAGCTGGAGGCGGACCGCAAGCACGTCGAGCACGTCCAGGACTTCTGGAGTGATCCGCTCACCGCGTCGGGCTCGCAGAGCAATGACGGCAAGGCCGCCTATGTGCAGGTATATCTGCGCGGTAATCAGGGCGAAGCGCTGGCCAACGAGTCGGTCGAGGCCGTTCAGAACCTCGTCGACGGGCTGAAGGCGCCGGACGGCCTGAAGGCCTATGTGACCGGGCCCGCCGCGTTGTCCGCCGACCAGAACATCGCAGGCGACCGAAGCATGCAGCTGATCGAGGCCGTCACCTTCTCGGTGATCATCGTGATGCTGCTGCTCGTCTACCGGTCCATCGTCACGGTGTTGTTGACCCTGGTCATGGTCGTACTGCAGTTGGCCGCCGCCAGGGGCCTGGTGGCGTTCCTCGGGTTCCATCAGCTCATCGGACTGTCGACGTTCGCGACCAACCTGCTGGTGACGCTGGCCATCGCCGCGGCGACGGACTATGTCATCTTCCTCATCGGTCGATATCAGGAAGCACGTGGAGTCGGCGAAGACCGGGAGTCGGCCTACTACACCATGTTCGGCGGGACAGCCCACGTCGTGCTCGGCTCGGGCCTGACCATCGCGGGCGCGACCTTCTGCCTGACCTTCACCAACCTGCCGTATTTCCAGTCGCTCGGCGTCCCGCTCGCGATCGGGATGGTGGTGTGCGTTCTCGCGGCCTTGACCCTGGGCCCCGCGGTGATCAGCGTCGCGAGCCGGTTTGGCAAGGTGCTCGAGCCCAAGCGTGCGTTGAGGGTGCGGGGCTGGCGGAAGATCGGTGCCGCGGTGGTCCGCTGGCCGGGGCCGATCCTGGTGGGGACCATTGCGCTGGCGCTGATCGGGCTGCTGACCTTGCCCGGGTACCGCACCAACTACAACGACCGGAACTACCTGCCTGCCGACCTGCCCGCCAACGAGGGATACGCCGCCGCCGACCGGCACTTCTCGCCGGCGCGGATGAACCCCGAACTGTTGCTGATCCAGAGCGATCACGACCTGCGCAACTCGGCGGACTTCCTGGTCATCGACAAGATCGCCAAGGCGGTCTTCAAGGTGCCGGGGATATCGCGCGTCCAGGCCATCACCCGGCCCGAGGGAAAGCCGATCGAACACACGTCGATCCCCTTCCAGATCAGCATGCAGGGCACCACGCAGCAGATGAACCAGAAGTATTTGCAGGATCGCATGGCCGATATGCAGGTTCAGGCCGATGAGATGGCCAAAACCGTTGCGACGATGGAGAAGATGTCTGCGCTGACCGCGCAGATGGCTGCGACCACTCACTCGATGGTCGGCAAGATCAAGGGCATGACGGTCGATATCCAGGAACTGCGCGACAACATCGCCAATTTCGACGACTTCTTCCGGCCGATACGTAGCTACCTGTACTGGGAACCGCACTGCTTCGACATCCCGCTCTGCTGGTCGATCCGCTCGATCTTCGACACGCTCGACGGCATCGACACGATGACCGATGACATCCAGGCCCTCCTGCCGGACATGGAGCGTCTGGACCAATTGATGCCCCAGTTGGTCACGTTGATGCCGCCGATGATCGACACGATGAAGACCATGCGGAACATGATGCTGACGATGTATGCCACCCAAAAGGGCATGCAGGACCAGATGGCGGCGATGCAGGAGAACTCGTCGGCCATGGGTGAGGCCTTCGACGCATCGATGAACGACGACTCGTTCTATTTGCCTCCGGAGGTCTTCCAGAACGCGGAGTTCCAGCGCGGCATCAAGAACTTCATCTCCCCCGACGGAAAGTCGGTGCGGTTCATCATCTCTCACGATGGTGATCCACTGACTCCCGAGGGCATTCAACGCATCGACGCCATCAAGGATGCCGCCAAAGAGGCGATCAAGGGCACGCCGCTCGAAGGCTCCACGGTGTATCTGGGTGGCTCTGCGGCCACCTTCAAGGACATGCAGGACGGCTCCAACTTCGACCTCCTGATCGCCGGGATCGCCGCGCTCTGCCTGATCTTCATCATCATGCTGATCATCACGCGCAGCGTCGTCGCGGCCGCCGTCATCGTCGGCACGGTGGTGATCTCACTCGGTGCGTCGTTCGGGCTCTCGGTACTGATCTGGCAGCACATTCTCGGCATCGAACTGCACTGGATGGTGCTGGCGATGGCTGTCATCATCCTGTTGGCGGTCGGCGCCGACTACAACCTGCTTCTGGTCTCGCGGTTCAAGGAGGAGATCCATGCCGGTGTCAACACGGGCATCATCCGCGCGATGGGAGGCACCGGTTCGGTGGTCACCTCCGCGGGACTGGTGTTCGCGTTCACGATGATGTCGATGGCGGTCAGCGAATTGACCGTTATCGGCCAGGTCGGTACTACGATCGGCCTTGGCTTGTTGTTCGACACACTGGTGGTGCGCTCGCTGATGACGCCGTCCATCGCGGCGCTCATGGGCAAGTGGTTCTGGTGGCCGCAGAAGGTTCGGGCGCGTCCCGTTCCCGCGGAATGGCCGAAACGCGAGCAGCAGTTGACGGAAGCGGGAGCAGGAGGAGGCCAGGCATGAGGCGAACCGTTATCGGGATAGCCGTCGCGGCAGCAGGGTTGGTGCTGGCGGCGCCGGTGCACGCCGACCCGGACACCGACTTCACCAACGAGCTGCACACCTACGGCATCTACGGCCAGAAGGACTTCAACGCCTGGATCGGCAAGATCGCCTGCAAGCGGCTGTACGAAGGCGTCGACGCCGACGCCAACAAGTCGGCGCAGTTCATCTCGATGCAGTTGCAGAAGGGTCAGCAAAGCACCGAGCAGTCGTACCAGTTCCTCGCCGCAGCGCTGCGCACGTACTGCCCCGAAAAATTATCGATTCTTTTGCCGGCCGAGCAATAGCCAAGGAGGACAACATGTTACGCAAGGCGAGCATGGCGGTGGCCGCGCTGAGTTGCGCGGTGATGGCTTTCCCGGGTCTCGCGTCTGCTGACGCCACGGACGACTTCCCGATCCCCAACCGGATTCTGAAGACGACCTGCACGGTCGATCAGTACATGGCCGCTGTTCGCGACACCGATCCGGTGTACTTCGAGCGGTACATGATCGATTACCACAACCGGCCGGCCGACGTCCAGCAGGGCGCCCGCGACCGGATCTACTGGTTCTTCTCGTTGGACTACGCGGGCCGCAGGCAGTACTCGGAAGACACCGCGACGAACGTGTACTACGAGTTCATGGCCACCCGTTGGGGCAACTGGGCCAAGCTGTTCTTCAACAACAAGGGCGTCGCTGCGCACGGCACCGATGTCTGCGCGAACTACCCACCGTCCAATCCGTCCGTCTGGGACTGGTAAGGCCGACGGGGATCTAGGGCAGGCTGTCGAACAACTCCGGGCCTAGCACGTCCGCGGCCGGATCCTGTGCCCCCGGTGGAACAGGTTCGGCCGGCGCCGCCGCCTCAGGTGCAGGCGGTACTGGCGCAGCGGGTCCCGGCGGCGGACCGAATGCGGGTGCGGGTCCCGGCGGTGGACCGAATACCGGTGCCTCAGGTGTAGGCGGCGCAGCGAGTGCGGGTGCGGGTCCCGGCGGCGGCCCGAATACGGGTGCAGGTGGCAGGGCTGCTGGTTCCGGCGGTGGACCGAATGCGGGTGCAGGTGGCAGGGCTGCTGGTTCCGGCGGGGCTGCGATCGGTTGAGGGGCGATCGGTGCCTGCGGAGCCGCTGGAGCCACCATCGGCTCGGCAGTGACGGGTGTCTGCGGGGTCACGGTGGGTTGCACGGCGGGAGTCGTAGTCGATTGTGCGCCGCCGCCGCGTGTTGGCTCTGGTTGAGTCGCTGAGAGTTCGCTCGGTGGTACGGCGTCGGGCCGCGGCGCAGGCGCCGGGACGGGTTGGGCGGCGACCTGATGGGTCGCCGCCGGGGGCAAAGCAGGCGATGGAACCACACGGACGCTGACCGAGGTGGTCGAGGATCCGGAGACAGGCCGGTCCTCGGTCGATCTTGTTTCCTTGTGCCCGATGAATATCGGGCCAAGGGCGAACACCGCGACCAATCCCGCGACCACCACGGTCGCAGCGCGGGCATGGGGCCCAAACCACGACGGCCACTTCTTGGCGGTGCCGTCGGCGGGTCCGTCATGCGCCGGCAACGTGATGACTTCGGTCTTGATTTCACCGACGTCCGGCGTCGTCTCAATGACGTCGACCTTCGTCGTTACGACGTCGGGCTCGGCCACCTCGGTTTTCGGAGCGGCAGCGGCGTCATGCACCTTCAGCGCGGGGCCCTGCGCGGCGGCGAGCGGGGTATCACGCGTCGGCCTCTTGAGAACGTGAGTCCGCGCCTCGAGCGCATCGGCTTTGGCGTCGGCCTTCGTCGTCGGACGGGCCTGCGGCCGCATCCGAGACCAGCGATGCATCCGACCGGGCTCGCTGGGTTTCGGGGCGGCATGCGCGCTCCCGACCTTGTCCTGCATAGACACCGCAAGAGCGGCTCCCCACCCGAGCGCCAACTGCGCGTCGACTGTTGCCTCGACCGGTATCGACAGCGCTTCCTCGAGCCTGCCCGAGATCAGCTCGAGGTCGTCGCGCAGCCCGATGAGGAACAGCCGGTCAGGTTGCCAGCCGTTCTTCTCGAAAACACCGGTCAACCATCGGCTGAGGCCGTCGGCACTCTCACGCATATGCGTCACGGAGCTGCGGACAGTGCCGTTGCCAACCGTCATGACCATCACTGCCGCAGACTCGATGACACACACAGCACATTTCGTGAATCCGAGATCGTGGCCGAAAGCGTCTGCCCAAGCCTGGGTGGCCTTCGGCAACCGCACGGAGACGACGTTGCCAAAACCCAACTCGGCCAATGACTTCAGCAACAGCGTTGCTTGGCCGTCGACATCGTCGGTCCAGGTCACCCCGACGGATCCGACTCGGTAGCCGCTGGTGTTCGCGATCGCCTGCGCCCCTCGCACCGCCGCCGTATGTCGGGAGATGTCGCTGTCGTTGGCTTCGTCGGCGCCGATGTCGAAGGCGTCATGGTCCAGAGGCGTCTCGGTTGGATCTGACCCGTCGAGGAGCACCCAGCCGACACTCGTAGAGGTCATCGACAGCCCAAGCACTGTCTCCACCGCTACCCCACAATCGTCGACCGAACCGACCGACCGTCGCCCCTTCACTCGCGCGTAGCCAGATCCGGCGAACTGCACCCAGTTTGCTCTGGTCCGTCACGAGCCGTCAGGCAACAACGGCAACCCTAAGGTTATGGCATATATCGCTCTACGGAACGTGGTGTTACCGGTGATGCCTGGATGGGCAACCCGCGGTTGACACACGCGTCCTACAAACGGGCGATAGCCATGCCGGTTGAGCCGGTACGTGCACCCAGAGTTCTAGGCGACCGAGGCAACGGGCGCGTGAACGCGGGCTTAATGAGAAAACGGGCGCGGGGCCTGACCGTGGGTGACTCAGGATTCAGCGGGCCAGAGCGTTAGTTGCCGCCGGCCCCACCTTGGCCACCCGCACCGCCGGCCCCGCCGGCGCTGCCTCCTTGACCGCCCTGACCGCCTTGTCCGCCGGCTCCGCCCTGACCGCCTTGACCACCTTGCCCGCCCTGGCCGTCGGCGCCGTCGGCAGCCGTCGGCGCCGTCCGCACCGTCGGCGCCGTTCGCACCGTCGGCGCCGCGGGCCGGCTGCCCGTTCTCGGCGGTCGGAGGCAGAGGCGCGACCGGTGGCGGCGCGGCTGGAGTGTTGCTGTTGGTCGGCGGCGGCACCGCCTCGCTAGATGTCACGGCAGGTGTCCCCGGCACGGTCGCCGAGCGCGACGTCACCAAGAAAATCGCCAACCCGACCACCACAGCGGCGGCGACGATGATTCCGACCGCGATGTACAGGACGCGGTTCCGGCCGGAGCCAGGGCGCGGCGGTGTCTCGACTGTCTGCTGCGACGCCATCATGCTGCTAACGCTAGCCCGTCACCTGCCCGTGTGACATAACAAGTTCGCTGTGCGACTAAATCGATATGAAGAGAATGGCCGCACAGTTGAGTACACGCATGGCGGGGGCTGTCTTTGTCGCGGTCGGTGTCATCCCGATCGCATTGATCGGCCTGCCCACCGTCGCCGCCCAGTCCTGCCCGGACGTCGAGGTCGTCTTCGCCCGCGGCACGACCGAGCCGCCGGGTGTCGGCGGGATCGGGCAGGCCTTCGTTGACTCCCTTCGTTCGCAGGCCGGCGGGCGCTCAGTGGGGGTATATGCGGTCGATTACCCGGCCAGCCGCGAGTTCGTCACCAGCACACCCGCGGGTGCCGAGGATGCCGCCGCCCATATTCAGTCGATGTCGTCGAACTGTCCGAGCACCCGCATGGTGCTCGGCGGCTACTCCCAGGGCGCGGGTGTGGTTGACCTTGTCACCACGGCCGTGCCACCCGCGGCCGCCGATCACGTCGCTGCCGCGGCTCTTTTCGGTGGCCCGTCGAGCAGTTTCGCGGACACTCTCTCGCCAGGCCCGCTCCCCACGATCGGACCGCTCTTCGCCGACAAGACCATTGACTTGTGTGTGCCCAACGATCCAATCTGCTTCGAAGGCGGCTGGGACTGGGGCGCGCACGGTGCGTACGTCCAGACGGGGATGGTCGATCAGGCGGCGTCGTACGCCGCGGGTCGGCTGTAGCCAGGCTGCCTCGTCGACGCGTGAGCTGTGCGACCGCGTGGCGATCTATTCTGGTAGGACTAAGGCGGACCTAACAGCGTGGGAGGAGCTCCGGAAGGTGCCCAACAGTGTCATGGCTGGGCGCAGTATTCGCGGAGCCCGCTGGTCGGTTGAGATGACGACGCGATGAGCGCGCCGACCACCGACCCGGTCGCGCCACCCGAACCCAAACGGCGCGGCGGTCTGGCCAAGTGGATCCGTCGGTTGGCGCTTCCGATAATCGTGGGCTGGATCGCCCTTGTCGTGCTGCTGAACACTTCGGTGCCCCAGCTCGAAGTTGTCGGCCAGATGCGCTCGGTGTCGATGAGCCCGAGGGAAGCGCCGTCGGTGATCGCGATGATGCGCGTCGGGGCGGTCTTCGAGGAATTCAAGTCGGACAGTTCGGCGATGATCGTCCTCGAGGGCGACCAGCCGCTCGGCGGCGATGCGCACCGGTTCTACGACGAGTTGGTCAAAAGGCTCGAAGCGGACACCAAACACGTCGAGCACGTTCAGGACTTCTGGGGCGACCCGCTGACGGAGGCCGGAGCGCAGAGCAGCGACGGCAAGGCCACGTATGTCCAGGTGTACCTCGCGGGCAACATGGGTGAGGCGCTGTCAAACGAGTCCGTGGAGGCGGTCAACAAAATCGTCGCCGGGCTCCCGCCGCCACCGGGGATCAAGGTCTTCGTGACCGGCGGGTCGGCGCTGATAGCGGACCAGCAGATCGCCAGTGACCGCAGCATTCGCATCGTCGAGTTCATTACGTTCGCCGTGATCATCACGATGCTGTTGCTTGTCTACCGGTCGATAAGGACCGTCCTTCTCGTGCTGGTCATGGTGTTTCTGACGTTGGCCGCCACGCGTGGAGTCGTCGCGTTTCTGGGCTACCACGAATTGATCGGGTTATCGACGTTCGCGACCAACCTTCTGGTCACCCTCGCCATCGCCGCATCAACCGACTACGCCATCTTTCTCATTGGGCGCTACCAGGAAGCGCGAACGATAGGTCAAGACCGGGAGTCGGCCTTCTACACGATGTTTCACGGCACCGCGCACGTGGTGCTGGGCTCCGGTATGACCATCGCCGGCGCGACGTTCTGCCTGTCGTTCACCCGACTGCCCTATTTCCAGTCGCTCGGCGTCCCGCTGGCAGTCGGTATGACCACTGCGGTGATCGTCGCGCTGACGCTCGGGCCCGCGATCATCACCGTCGCCAGCCGCTTCGGCCTGCTGGAACCCAAGCGCGCCATGCGCATTCGTGGCTGGCGCAAGATCGGCGCCGTTATCGTCAGATGGCCGGGCCCCGTCCTGGTGTCGACGATCGCGTTGTCCCTCGTCGGCTTGCTCACGCTGCCGGGCTATCAGCCCAACTACAACGACCGCAAGTACCTTCCACCCGATCTGCCCGCGAACGAGGGATTCGCAGCGGCCGAACGACATTTCTCTCCGGCAACGATGAATCCGGAGTTGTTGCTCATCGAAAGCGACCATGATCTGCGCAACTCGGCAGACTTCCTCGTGATCGACAAGATCGCCAAGGCCATCTTCCGCGTGCCCGGCATCGCACGGGTCCAGACCATCACGCGCCCGAGCGGCAAACCCGTTGAGTTCAGCACGATTCCGGCGCAGATGAGCCTCGGCGGGGTCGGCCAGGATTTGAATCGCAAATACCTGCAGGATCGGATGGCCGACATGCTGGTGCAGGCCGACGAGATGCAGACGACCATCGACACGCTGACGCGAATGCAGGCGTCTGATGGGAGAGATGAGCGCGACGACGCACAGCATGGTCCAAAAGACCCGCGATATGACGGTCGACATAGGCGAATTGCGGGACAGCATCGCCAATTTCGACGACTTCTTCCGACCGGTGCGCAGCTACTTCTACTGGGAACCGCACTGCTTCAACGTTCCGATCTGCTGGTCGCTGCGATCGGTATTCGACACCCTGGACGGGGTCGATACGACGACTCAGGATGTTCAGGCGCTGCTGCCGGATCTGGAGCGACTCGACTCCCTGATGCCTCAGTTGATGGCACTCATGCCAGAGCAGATCGAAACCATGAAGAAGATGCAGACGATGATGCTCACGATGCATGCCACGCAGGGTGGCTTGCAGGATCAACAGGCCGCCATGTCCGAGAACCAGTCGGCCATGGGCGACGCGTTCAACGACTCCTGGAACGACGACACCTTCTACCTGCCGCCGGAGATCTTCGACAACGCCGAGTTCAAGCGCGGCATGGACAGTTTCATCTCACCGAATGGCCATGCCGTCCGGATGATCATCTCCCACGAAGGTGATCCGCTCAGTGCGGACGGCATCAAACGCATCGACGCCATCAAGGCAGCCGCCAAAGAGGCGATCAAGGGCACGCCTCTCGAGGGCTCCACGATCTACATCGGCGGTACCGCATCCGCATTCAAGGACATGCAGGAAGGCAACAACTACGACCTGCTGATCGCGGCGATCCTCGCACTCGCATTGATCTTCACGATCATGCTGATCATCACGCGCAGCCTCGTCGCGGCGGCCGTCATCGTCGGCACGGTGGTGCTGTCACTCGGTGCTTCGTTCGGGCTGTCGATTCTGATCTGGCAACACATTCTGGGTATCGAACTGCAGTTCATGGTCATGGCGATGGCGGTGATCATCCTGTTGGCTGTCGGTGCCGACTACAACCTGCTGCTGGTTGCCCGCCTGAAGGAAGAGTTGCCCGCGGGGATCAACACAGCGATCATCCGAGCGATGGGCGGCAGCGGATCCGTTGTCACCGCAGCCGGTCTGGTGTTCGCGTTCACGATGATTTCGATGGCGGTCAGCACGCTGACCGTGGTGGCGCAGGTCGGCACGACCATCGGGATGGGTCTGCTCTTCGACACGCTCGTGATCCGCGCCTTCATGACCCCGTCCATCGCGGCGCTGCTCGGCCGCTGGTTCTGGTGGCCGCAGAGGGTGCGGACCAGGCCCCTGCCGGCCGACCGATTTGTGAGGCAGTGAACGCCACGGAAATGAACGATGTCCGACGCGACGTCGCTTCGAGGGCGGCGGATTCGCTGTTCGACATGGCAATTCGCCGAACACCACTTTGTCGTTTTCGCGTCGCCTTCGGGGCCGCAGTGTGGGAGCATTGGTTTGTGAGACAGCCCTGCATCGCTCAGGTGATAGGCGCTGCGGTTGTTGCGACTTGGGCGATGCAGCTTGCGCCGATCACCATTCGCGTCCGCGGCGGCGTGCCCGGATGCCGAGGTTGTGTTTGCCCGCGGCACCACCGAGGCTCCAGGTCTGGGCCCCACGGGCGATGCATTCGTTGATGCGCTGCGCACGCAGGTCGCTGACAAATCTGTCGGAGTGTATGCGGTGGATTACCCTGCCACCGCCGACTTCCCGACCGCCGTCGATGGGATCGCCGATGCGCGCGCGCACGTCCTGGCCACCGCGGCGAGCTGCCCGCAAACCAAAATGGTGCTTGGCGGCTTCTCGCAGGGCGCGGCCGTGATGGGTTTCGTCACCGCCGACGTGGTGCCGGACGGGGTTTCGGCTGCTGACGTTCCCGCGCCGATGGCGCCCGCGGTGGCCGACAACGTCGCAGCGGTCGCCCTTTTCGGAAAGCCGTCGACGCGATTCATGCATGCGATCAACCAGCCGGACATCGCCATTGGGCCTCAATACGTCGCCAAGACCATCGACCTGTGTGTGGACAACGACTTGGTTTGCGCCGCAGATGGCAGGAGCTTCGACGCGCACAACATGTATGCGGATACCGGAATGGTTGCGCAGGGTGCGACATTCGTCGCGAACCAGCTCCGCGCGAGTTGGGCCGCCGATGCGCTGGTGCCGCCCTCCGCGAATGGCGCGGCGACATCACCACATACGCCGCCTGTCGCACTACCCGGTCCCGGCGCACCAGTGATGCCGCCGGCAGCTCCCCGCCGCGCCGCCGGTCCAGCGTCGGCCCGGCTCCGCGCCCGCACCGGCTCCAGCGCCTGCACCGGCCGTGCTCGCGCCTACTGCTCCCCTTACCTGAGCCTGTACGTCTCGGCGGTGGAGTCAGTCGGCACGACAGGCAGATCCGCCTTGCGACCGGCGCTCGCCCGAGCGGCGGCGGCCGAAGCAACGAAACATCCGAGCAGCGCCGCCCCCATGGGATCACCCAGCCCGTTCTTCGCCAGTAGTACCAGCACCACACCCGCAATGATGATCAAGGCGCCGGAAACGGTCGAGCGGGCGCCGGTGGCCCGGACCTGCGCGTCCCACCACGGCAGCCGGCGGTGCTCCAGAGGTGAGAGCAGCCGGAATGCGATGGCCATGACGACCGCGAACACGACCGCCCGCAGGGCGAGCAGTGCCCAAAACCCTGGTGCATCAACGTCGTACGCGTCGAGGCCGACGGCGTGCAGGGTAAACGTCGCAACCGCGATCGCCGGGATGTGCCACAGGTAGAGCGTCATCGCTCCCCCGTTGCCGACCGCGACGACGTACCAGACGCGGGGCCGTGCTGCCCACCTGCGTATCACGGCTGCGGCGGCCACGAACAGGCACGACATCCAGGTGCAGTGCAGGGCGAGCAGCAACGTCGGCGGCGAGACGTTGGAGATCCGCTCTGTGCCGGTCACCACGAGCGAGACGTCGTACGGACCGGCCAGACAGAGCAGGACCTGCGCGAGCAACGCGGTTGCGGCCGCGGCGAGTGCGATGCGCGAGCCGATCAGCCGTCGCGCGTAGGCGACGCCGATCACGACGGGGATGAGCCACACGATCAGAAAGTTGGCGGCGCCGCCCATCGGCGTGCCTACGGCGAACCGAACCGCGTCGAATGCCGCCGCGGCGGCGATCAGCGACACGACGACGACGGTGACCGCGCGACCGGTCGAGAGCCGGGTCAGCATCGGGACGAAGGCGAGGGCCACGAGATACACACCGAGGAACCACAGGAGTGCCACACACTCGCGTCCCAGTCCCACTGCGGACTCCGCGCCGAGCATCATCCACGGTCAGGACGAGGCCGACCGACCATGCGGCGAGGTACCAGAACACGGGCCTGCACAGTCGCTGTGCGCGGGTGAACAGCCACGTGCCCCAAGGTGTGCCTGCGCGCCACCCATATGCGCCCGCAGCTCCGCCTGCGAGGAAGAACAGCGGCATGACCTGCACGACCCAGGTGATCGGCGCGATCGCGGGCAGTTCACCGAGCAGGTTGTCGATTCGCAGCCCGCTGGTGTCGATGGTGGCGAGCAACAGTGCGCAGTGTCCGAACATCACGACGATCAGTGCGGCAAGCCGGGCGACGTCGACGGCGCGGTCACGGTCACGTGGGGTGGCAGCGTCGACCGTGCGCGCGTCGGAGGTCGGCTTGGTGAGCGTCATGACTCCAGAATGCCGGGCGACGGGCACGCAAAGGATGAGTATTACTACGCGGAATGCCGCGTCGACCGCACCGAGGCCGGTCAGCGACTATTGCCATGCAGGGCCGCACGCAACAGTAAAGTGCTGCTCGTGCGCGGAAACCTGTTAGCCAACGGCCGCGGCCGCTGGCTGGCCGTGGCGGTCTCCGTCGTGGTTTCAGCCGCGCTGCTCTACGTCCAGGGCCGAGAGCCTTCGTGTTGTGCGGAGAACGCCGCTGCGGGCCCGACAGCTCAGGAATCTGCGCAGGCCGCCAAGCCATCCGTCGCGACTCCCGCGGAGGCGGAATTGTTGGCCGCAAGCGCTCCTGCCGTCAACCCGGACATCTCGTTCGCGTTGCCTCGCGGCGTCGCGCCGGAGAACGGGTTGCAGATCCACACCATCTGGGTCGCCCGTGCCATGAGCGTGATGTTTCCGGAGATCACGACGATCGGTGGATACCGGCAGGACCCGTTGAAGTGGCATCCCAACGGGTTGGCGATCGACGTGATGATCCCGAACTATCACTCCGACGAGGGCATCGAACTCGGTAACCAGATCGCCGGGCTGGCACTGGCGAATGCGAAACGATGGGGCGTACTCCACGTGATCTGGAGGCAGGGTTTCTACCCCGGCATCGGCGCACCGAGTTGGACCGCGGACTACGGCAACGAAACCGCCAACCACTTCGACCACGTCCACATCGCCACCGACGGCGGCCGTTACCCGACCGGGAACGAGACCTACTTCCTCGATTCCATGCGCGGCCGCGCCGCAGGGCTGATCGCTACCAGACGCGCACCCAGTCGACGAGCATGTCCGCCGGATAGGTTCCCGGTCCGGGATCGCCGCCACCGGATCCCGCGACAGCAAGACCCAAGATCGGATACATCTGATAGCCGGGGTCGTTGAACTGCCAGTCCGGCAGGGATCCCGCCGGAACGTCGAAGTACGGCTGCGCGCCGTCGACGTAGTCCTTCCAGAAGCGCATGCCGGCCTCATCCCACTGGACGCGCCACGTGTGCCAAGCACTGTCCACCGTGATCCCCTGGCTGACATGCTCTCCGCCGTTCAAATTCCCGTGAACAGTGGTGCCCGCGGCCCAGTTGCCGTTGCCGTACCACTCCATGAGGTCGACTTCGCCACCGTTGTCCGGGCTGTTGTTGGCCATGTACCAGGCGGGCCAACAACCCGGGGTAAGACAGTTCAGCTTGACCCGGGCTTCCCAGGTGTGGCCGATTCCGCCCCGGAACTTCCCGAAGACCTTGCCGCTGTAATAGGTCTTGCCATCCTTGGCGGCGCGGAGAACGAGGTTGGACTTGCCGTCGACGAATAAGTTTCGGCGGTCGTCTCGGTACTGGCCGACGTTCTCGGGCAGCTCCCAGAACGTCGGGTCCTCCATGCTTTCGCGTTCCAGGGCCGTTTCCCACTTCGAGGCATCGGGAGCTGAGCCCGCCGGTCCGTCGAAGTTGTCCTCGAAGATGTACTTCACGCCTTGGCCACCGGGAGGCGGCGCCGCCGGAGCTGGTTGCGACGGGTAAGCCCGCGCCTCGGCGACAGGAATAGCGGCGGCGAGCATGCCGATTCCCGTCATCAACATCATGCGTCGTCGGTCCATTTCAGCCACGACTACACATGAAAGCCGCAATGTCAGACGGGGCGCAAATCGCAATGTCCCCCCGAAAGGCATAAGAGCACGTCGGAGCGAAGATTTTCGGTCGGCTCAGATGTGGGTAACCCCGCGGTAGCGCGGGATGCGCGGTCGGATCAGCTCAATCGTCGGAAGGGCAGCGTCGGATGGCTAGTCATGAGGGGGGCCGATGGGATGTCGGTACCAAGAGCAATGCGGTTTACGTCGAGCGCGTCTCCGAGGACAACGAGCAGTTGTTCGAGGATTTGTTGACGCCTGAGGATGCCCGTCAACTAGCTGGACTCTTGAAGAAGTTCGCAGACAGAGTGAATGAAACTGACACCTCTGACGACGACGCCGACTCGAAGGACGACTCCGACTCGGAGGACGACGATTCGAAGGACGACTCCGACTCGGAGGACGACGATTCGGACGACGACGACGATGACGACGACTCGGAGCGACGATCGACGACTCGGATGACGACGATTACGACGACTCCGACGACTCCAAGGACTCCAAGGACTCGAAGGACTCGAAGGACTCGAAGGACTCAAGGACTCCAAGGATTCGCAAGGACTCCAAGGACTCTGACGACTAGATCTGCACCAATTGTGCGCGTGAGCAGCTGCGCACCTCGACATCACGTCCGCAGCCAACTCGGGTATGTCCTGACCTAGCCGACGGGCAATCCCGGACAAAAGACTAGCCACCGGTGGATGCGAGCACGCCATGCGCTCCACCACGCTAGATGGTGTGAGGAACAACGTTGGTCCGCCTGGCCGACGATCCGCGACGTCGGTAGCTGGAACGAGTATTGGCTCCGAAGTGCCTCCTCTCTGCGAGTCCGCGGCGCCGAGAGATGCGCGGAGATAAGTTCCTCCGTTCGCATGTCTTGTACCAATATTGAGGATGTGCGGCTGATGACACTGCCGATCCGTGGTCGGACCGCCGAAGTGCAGGTGATCGGCTCGCTGGTCGCCGAACTCGCGCACGGTCGCGGCGGCGTACTGGTCGTCGAGGGGCCGCCGGGTATCGGCAAGAGCCGCCTGATGACCGAATCAAGGGTCCTCGCCGAGAAGGCGGGGATACGAACATTGTTCGGTCAAGCCTTCGAGTATCAGCAGACAGTGCCGTTTTTCTCGCTGTTCACGGCCACTCTGCACGCCGACCCACCTGTGGGCGACGAGGAGGCGTTACGCCGGCTGGGCGCTTCGGCCGACCTCCGCTACTGGGTTGTCCACGACCTTCACCGCGCTATTCGCGCCGCTGCGGCGAAGACACCGCTGCTCATCCTGCTCGAGGACATCCATTGGGCCGATACCGGCACGTTGCTGGCGCTGCGGGCGCTGACAGCGGCGCCGCATGACTCACCGGTGCTCTGGGTGCTGAGCGTGCGGACCGGTGCCGGCGGTCCTGCAGTCCGGGATACCGTCAGCGAGCTGGAGCGCCAGGGCGTGGCGTTCATCCGGTTGTCGTCCATGCCGCGCACTGGCGTGATCGACATGGTCGAAGACGCGGTCCGGGCCCGTGCCGATGTCTCGCTGCTGAAGCTGGCTGAAAAGGCATACGGCAACCCGTTCTTGGTGACCGAGCTGCTCGGCGGGCTGAACGAGGAAAGCCGGCTGAGCGTCAGCCGCGGATGTGCGGTCGCCTCGGGCGAAACCTTGCCCCGACGGCTGAGCACGAACATGAGACAGCGATTGGACGCCTTGTCCGATGCGGCGAAGGAAGTCGTTCAGGTGTCCGCGGTGCTGCCGGATCTGTTCACCGTGGCACTACTGGCGCAGATGCTGGAACGCCGGCCGGCGGTTCTGGTGTCGGCGATTGAAGAGGCGGTGCATGCCGACCTGTTGGTAGAGGATGGCGACCATCTGAGATTTGGGCACGCCCTACTGCGGGACGCGACCCGGCAATCAATGCCACCATCCTTATGCCGAGCAGTCGAACGTCAATCGGTCGCAGTCATGCTGGAGATGGGCGCCGCGCCGGCGGAGGTGGCCACCCAGTTGGCGCGAAGCGCCGATGTCGGCGACCAGGCAGCCGTCACATCGTTGCGCGAGGCCGCCAAATCCATGGCGAACAGTGACAAGAGCGGCGCCGCCGACCTGAGTAGGCGAGCCCTTGACCTGTTGCCCGCCGAGGACCCGCAGCGCGGAACGCTGGTGGTGGAAACCGTTGGGCTACTTAACCGGTCCGGGCGTTATCAGGAGGCCAAAGAACTTGCGGCCGCCATGCTGGGGCAACTGTCACCCGAGGAGGAAGCGCAAGCGCGGTTGCGGACTCCCAAGGCCGCCGACGCAGTAGAGGAACGCATTGCGGAGAACCGCCGCGCGCTGCAGTTGAGCCAGATCAGCGACGTCACCCGGGCCCGTCATCTGGGCTGGCTGGCTTGCAACCACGCGGTCAGCGGTTTGCCCCGCGACGAGTTGGTCATGCACGAGGCTGTCGCGGCTGCCGAGGCGACAGCGGATCCGGAGAGCCGGATCATCTGCGAGATAGCGCTTGCCATAGCCGATTCCGTCGACGGGCAAGCTTTGCGTGCCTTGAACCGGATCGAAAGCCTCGATCTTCGCGCTGACGGTGACGATCCCACCTTCACCCGTGAGCTGGCCGACATCCACCATTGCAACATCCTGCAATTCATGGGCCGCGCCGATGAAGCCATGGCGGTGATGACGCACGGGGTGGAAAGCTCACGTCGCGAAGGCGGCGAGGTGGCCTCTGTCCTGTGGGCATCGCAGGGCGCGGGGATCCACCTGGCCGCTGGACGCTTGTCTGTCGCGCGCGCGACGCTGGAAGCGGTGGCAGCCGCCGTTGTGGGGTGCCATGAGCGAGATGGCCATGCAGAAGTGGCTGGTTCTGGCCGAGGTCGCCACCCGTGTCGGTGATCGGAACCTGCTGCAGGACATGGTGGTTGAGGCGCGCGGGGCTAACCCCACAGGTTCGACACACGTGAGCCGGGCCGCGGCGTATGTGCTGGCGCTGGCGGCGTGGGATTGCGGTGACCTGCATGAAGCGGTGCGCTGGTCGAGCCGTGACGGACAGGTACTCAGTGCTCAATTTGGCGAATTCATTTGATCAGTTGGTCTTCACTGCGCGAGTGGCGGTAGCCGCCGGCGATGCCGGACTGCGAGCACAAGTCCTGCGCAGCCTCGAGTTGCTTGAGGACGACAGCGACGACGTCCCGCTATTTTCCGCAGTGATCCGGCACACCCGTGGGATTCTGGAACGCGACGCCACCGAACTGACAGACGCGGCGGCCGCACTGCGGGCGACGCGTCCGCTGTTGTCCGCCGTCGCTGCAGAGGATGCGGGCACGGCATTAGCGCAGACGGGCAGCAACGCGCGGGCGGTGGACCAGTTCAACTACGCGTTCGACATATATGTCGGTTCCGAGGCACTTGCCGATGCCCGCAGAGTGGCTCGCTCGTTGCGGTCCTTGGGGGTGGAGCGGCGGATCAGCACCCACTCACGCGAGAAGACCGGTTGGGACAGCCTCACCGACGCGGAGCTGAAGGTGGTCAACCTGATCGCCGACGGTGCGACGAACGCCGTCGTCGCAGAGCATTTGCATTTGTCGCCGCACACGGTCAAGTCCCATGTCCGCAACGCGTTCGCCAAACTCGGCATCCACTCGCGCTCGCAGTTACCGGAGTTGATGGGCAACTCAGGCACTCATCCGGCCGACTGAGCCCGACTCGCTCACTCGCCTGCGCCGGTAGTCATCCCCCCGCCTCGTCCAAAAAATCACCCGCCGGGTGATGGTGACGCGCGAGCGCCCGCAGCAGAGTGATGGTCACAAGCTCTCACGACGATGGAGATTCACCGATGAGCACCAAACCAGTCGACACCGTTGCGGACATCACTGTGCCCGACACTCCGCTCACGCGGGACGTCACCGACTTCATCCGAAATGCCGAGGATGACCTGTTGTTCAATCATTCCCGCCGGGTGTTCTTCTTCGGAGCGCTGCAGGGCCGACGCCGCAAACTTCAGCCCGATCTCGAGCTGCTCTACGTCGGCGCGATGTTTCACGACATCGGCCTGACCGAGCCCTACCGCACCTCCTCGAGTCTTCGATTCGAGGTCGACGGTGCCAACGCCGCGCGCGACTTCCTACTCCAGCACGGCATCGATGAAGGCGACGCACGGAAAGTGTGGCTGAGCATCGCTTTGCACACCACGCCGGGCGTACCCGAATTCCTCGAGCCGGAAATCGCGTTGGTCACCGCCGGTGTCGAGACCGACGTCCTGGGCATCGGTCGTGACGACCTTTCGCCCGAGGCATTGTCGGCCGTGACCGCCGCGCACCCGCGACCCGCCTTCAAACGTCAGATCCTGGAGGCCTTCACAATCGGTATGAAGCATCGGCCGCGTACGACCTTCGGCACGATGAACGCCGATGTGCTCGCCCACTTCGACCCGTCCTTCGTCCGCGACGACTTCGTCGCAACGATTCTCCACAGCAGCTGGCCTGAATAACAACCGCGGCCGCTGCCATGTGGACGACTCCCATCGCGCAGCGTTGCAAGGCCGAGAAGCGCTTAGGCGCAAACATAATCGTCACAGTGACCTTCTGGCTGGCCACTATGTCTCTTGTTCTCGCCCCCACGGTATCCGCCGACGGTTCACTCGGAGCTGACAGCGCGCAGGACCAGCCCGTGACCACTGATGAGCCCAGCGACGCCCACCCAGTGAACGGTCCCGCTCCTGCGGCCCATCCACCCGAGCCGCCACCTGGTGCGGAAACGTCCCCGCCGCGGGACCCCGCCGGGCAGTCGACCGACGACGAGCCGTCGGATCCGTGGACGTGGCCGTGGCCGTGGGAAGAACCGGAGCCGCGGCCGGAGTCGCAGCACGGCTATGACAAGTGCAAGCGGCAGATGCCGTGGCCCTTACCTGGGTGGTGCTTCGGTTCAGACAGCTGGCCCGTGCTCAGGGCGCGCGCCCGTCACCGCCACGACAACCGGAATACGCGACATGAGCAGCGCGCATCCGCGGACGCACCATCCCTCATCGAAAGGCGAGTTCACTGGAACTGCAGGCGCGACTAAATGCGACGACTTGACCCGAGGTCTGGCTAACCGTCGTTGACGAGGTCCGCGAGAAAAGCGGGTAGCCGGCCGGCGCCGAAGTCATAAAACCGCGCCCATTGCGGCTCGATCGAGATGCGCACCATCTGCTTATACGTCGACCGCACGTTGCGTTCGAACTCGGCTTGTTCGGCTTCGCCCATCGAGTTCTTCGATGCCGCAATGTATTCCTCGGTGACGCCGTCGACGGTTTCCAGTGTGGCGAGGCCACGCACCAAGAGGGCCTTCGCCTCTTCTGGCGTGGAGCCGGTATCGATCGTCAGTGCGACTTCCGGGCGGGACGCAAGCGCGCGGGCTTTCGGGGAGGTCGGTGCCGTGGAGACGACGATGCGTTCGCCTGTCCAATAGAACCCGACAGGGATGACTCGCGGGAAGCCATCGTGTCCGTTGTAGGCGAGCCGAGCCATGGAGCCGGAGAGCAGCTTCTGGGCATCGGGGTGGCCAAGCTCGCGTGCCAACTCCTGCGTGTTCATCACACTCGCACTCCTACCGTTTATCGCGCTGTCAGGACGTTTTCGCGGCAACGCAGCGTCACATTTCGGCGGTCAGCCGCGACACTGGGTATCCAGATCCATCAACTCGTACGCATCGCACATCCGCGCACCGGGCTATGAGTACCAGCCCGGTGGCGACGCTATCAATAGCTCGCTGCGTTAAAAGGCGTAGACGTTCTCGATGCTGACGAACATGCCATGCTCGGTGCGATCATTGGTGAACCGAGTGCCGGTGTCATCGTGGTAGATCGTCCAGTTCCCGCGGTGGTACGTATGGCCGTATTCCATCGAAGTCGTTGGGCTATAGATGCCGAGGTTGCCTACTTGCCAGCGAAGGGTGCCCTCCCCGTTCGTCACGGCACCTGCGCCGATTTCTGGCGCCTGGTCGAAATCGCCTTGGCAAACCACGGCGTCCTCGCCGGCGACCGAGATGGAGGAGTCCGGCGTCACCGCGCACAGCACCCGCTCCGACTGAGTCAGGAAGTTGTCGGCAGCAGCTGTCGCGGGCCACAGCAGAAGTCCCGGGATAGCCAGGACCGCAATACATACGTGCTTCACTTGATCCCCCTTGCATCCCCAATCCCGGACCTAGCTTAGCCCTTAGCAAACTTTTGCAAGCGCCATTAGAAGACTTTTTTGCACTCAGAACCACGGATGAGTCACCCGTTGCCGAGCCCCGCAACCAAGTTAATGGTCGTTGCCAGAATCACCGCCCCGAGCACGAACGACAACAGTGCCTGGCGTAGTGCGGTGGCCCGGATGGTACGGCTCTTCAAGTCGGTATCGGATACTTGATAGGTCATGCCGATGGTGAATGCGAGGTAGGCGAAATCGGCGTATGCCGGCTGCTCATCTTGGTTGAAATCGATTCCGCCCGAACCGTTTAGGTAGTACAGCCGGGCGTAGCGCAACGTGAAGAGGGTGTGCACGACGAGCCACGCGGCGGCGACACTACCGATGCCGACAGCAGCAGCAACGTCAACGTCGCTTCCCGTCTTCGATCCTGCTGACAGGAGGTATCCGACGCCCACCAAGCTGGCCAGGCTCGCCGAGATCACGATCACGTCGGTGGCCGCACGGGTCGGATCCTCACGGGTCGCATGCGCCGCGGTGCGGTCGGGATCCATCCGAGCTACTGTCGCCCAGGTCCACAACAGAAAGACTGCCGCCGCGGCGATCCATCCCACTGCCACCCCGTATTGCCAGCCAGCGGACATCGCAACCGCCGCGGCTGCGGCGACACCGACCGTCAGCGCGACACCACCCCGCACCGCGATCAGTCCATCCCGGCTCAACGCTCCCGGTGCCACAATGCGAGTCAAGCACTGGCCAACACAACCTCGCTGACGCCACGCCGCCGATAGGCGAGGCCCGTTTCGAACGGCCGGCTCCCCCGGCACGTCACGCTCTGCGACGCGTCAGGGAAAACTGACAGGATCTGAACCTGGCGACCACTTGACCCTCAGGAAGTGGCGGCGGGGCGTTTACCCAGGTCGCTAGCGGGTTTCGCCCCAGGGCGTGGTGTGACGTTTACCGACGTGCAGATCGTTCACCATCGCGCACGGCGTGAGGTCCCCACAGTGGTCCCGTGCAGAGGGGCCATCACTTCTACCGTTATTTCTGGGTGGCCCACCATCCCCGCCTCTTAGAACTACGCTTCAGCTCGACGGAACGGGTTTGGGTCGTCGGGGGGACATCGAAATGGCCTTGGCCGCAATTGCCGATTGCCGGGCACGGTGATCATCAGATGACCGAATACCCCGACGCTCCGACGACGCCTCCCCCGGACCCGGGCGAGCGGGGCGCAGGGCGGCTGAGTCGACGTCACTTGCTCGGCGGCGCTGGACTTCTCGGTCTCGGTGCGGCAGCGGGCGCCGTGGCCGCCACCGCGATGCATGGCAAGAGTCCCGCTGCCACCGGGCGGCAACAAGCGTCCCACTCAGATCCCGCGCAGTAGCTCCGTGCCTCAAGCCCCCGGCACGCCTCGGCGGCCGAATCAGCCACTGAACATCATCCTGATCATCCGGGATCAAACGCGGTTCGACCTGCCGCCTGCCGCCGGTTACAGCACGCCGGCGCTGGATCGCCTTGCGCAGCAAGGGATCAGCTTCCGCAACCACTACATCGCCTCGGCGATGTGCACGCCGTCTCGGGCGGCGTTCTACAGCGGGCATCCGCCGCAGGTCAACGGGGTCTTCGACCAGATGGAGACCGGCTGGGTGCCGAACCTTGCGCCAAGACCAACCCAACATGGGCTCGATGATGAAGAAACTGGGCTACCAGACCGCATTCTTCGGCAAGTGGGAAATGGAAGCCGACCTCATCCCGCCCAAACCGACGGTCAACTACAGCGAAGCGCTCCAGCCCTATGGATTCGACATCTACCAGCCAGACGGCGATAAACCCGGCGCGCCCAACCAGGGCTACGACACCGATGTTTACACCGCGAGCGAAGGTGTCCGGTGGCTGCGTGGCAATGTGCCGAAGCTGCGCGAATCCGGGCAGCCCTTCTTCTTGATCATGAGCTACCTGAACCCGCACGACATCATGTACGCCGACGCCAACGTCCCAGGAACACCTCAAGTGCAGCAGGCCGTCTCGAAGGAAGCGATCGTCACCCCGCCGGCGAATTCGCTGTACAGCCAGCGGTGGAACACCGCTCCCTCGCCGACTCTGCAGGAATCGCTGTCGGCGCCGGGCATGCCACCGGCGTTGGGGGAATACAACACCGGGTGGGAGGGGGTTCTCGGCACCATTCCCACGAACCGCCCCGACATGTGGCAAGTCTTCAATGACTACTACCTGAACATGATTCGTGACACCGACCTCAGCCTGCAACAGCTCGAGGACGGACTCGACGAGCTCGGTCTCTGGGACGACACGGTGGTGATCTTCACCGCGGATCACGGCGAAATGGCGGGCGATCACGGCGGCATCCGGGGCAAGGGGCCGATGGCCTACGAGGGCAACTCTCATGTGCCGTTGATCGTTGTCCACCCCGACTACGCCCGAGGACAGCAGACCGATGTCGTCACCAGCCACTTGGATCTGATGCCGTCACTGCCCGGGCTGGCGGGGGTGCCCGAGGACCAGCGACGTGCTGCCGTGCAGGGATTGCCCGGCCACGACTTTTCCGAGGTGCTCGCCACAGCCGAGACTGCGAGCCCACAATCCGTCCGCCCCGGCGCCTTGTTCAACTACGTCGGCCCGCTCACCATCGATGCGGACTATTGCGTGGCAGGGATGAAGCAACTGCTTCAGAACAAACCGGCGCCGCCGTTGACGCGAGCTTCGATCCAAGCTGAACAAGCGCGGATTCATGAGTTTTGCGTTCGACGGACAATACAAATTCGCGCGCTACTACGCCCCCGATAACTTCAATACGCCGACAACGTTGGAACAGATTGTGCGGGACAACGACATTCAGCTCTTTGACCTGAGGAACGATCCGCTCGAGACGCACAATCTGGCCCTGGATCCGGCGAAGAACAGAGATCTCATACTGCGGATGAACGCCTTGCTGAACGAACTGATGGCCAATGAAGTGGGCAGCAACGACGGGAGTTTTCTGCCGCAGGAGATTCGCCCCAAGCCTCAGTGAGCCATCAGGCCCAGACGAAGGTTCTGCGGTTCGTCCCCGGCAGCCGAGTGACTGCGTGACTCCTCCACTTTCACGTCCCGCCTCGGCTGGCGTCATGGAATAAGGCCGACGATCCCGGTCGTAGAGTCTTCTCTTTTCTCAGCGGTGTGAAGTGAAGTTGCGGGGCCCGAAAATCGGCGACTGAAGAATCGGTGCGCGGACCCACGATCAAAATCCCTTGGCGTTAAGCCAGTTCAGGGTGACCTCGGCGACTTCTTGCCAGCCGCTGTCGACTGTCAGGGAGTGAACTCTTCTAGTCGTCGAGGCCGATTACAAGCTCCTGGCTGAGCTTTCGTGCCGCGCCTGGCGGGCACGGCGTTCGTCGTTACTCCCCGTTCGTGCGCAGTTCCCAGGGCTGCATGCCGAGGAGACCAGCAAGGTGCCCCTGCATCTGGACGCCGGACGGCAGCGGGCGCCACCATATGGTCACCTCGGCGATCTTGCCGTCCGCGTCGAGCAGGATGTAGTCCATTCCGTTGACCACGGTGTCTTCGATCTGCAGCCGGAAGTACGCGGCGTGGTGCGTCTCTCCGCTGAGGACTTCCTTGTAGGTGAGGTCGGCCGCCACCGCGCCGACCCCCCGCATGGCTTCCAGGACTGCGTCGCGGCCGGTGAGTGGCTCATCGCTGAGCGGGCCGTACAGCACCACGTCCTCGGCGAGGATGCCGGAAAGAGCGTCTTTGTCTGCGCCGCCGTGCATGCAGTCGACGAAGAATTCCACGGTGTCGCGGTGCGGGGCGAAGGTGGTCATGGCTACTCCTTATGTGCTTTTGCTCGGTCGTGTGCGACGTCGTCAAGGTGAGACGAACGCGCCGGAATCAATGACGTTGTCTCTCACTCAGATCACTGTGGTGCCGCCGTCGACCACCAGCTCCATGCCATTGACATAGCTCGAGTCGTCGGAGGCGAGGAACAACGCGGCCGACGCGATCTCCTCAGGGCGGCCCATCTCTCGCCGCGGGATCACGGACTCGAACTGCGCCTTCGTCTCCTCGTCCATCACCTCCGCCAACATCGGCGAGGCGACCTGGCCGGGGGTCAGCACGTTCACCCGGATCTTCCTGTCCCTCAACTCGGACACCCACACCCGTGCGTAGGCGGGCAGCACGGCCTTGCTTCCCGCGTACACACTCCAATTGGGGTAGCCCCGCAGCGAGGCGTTTGACCCGGTCATGAAGATCGAGCCGCCATCGTTGAACAGCGGCAGCGCCTTCTGGACCGTGAACAGCGTGCCGCGCGCGTTCAGCCAGAAGGCGTCATGGAAGTCCTCCTCGGTGATCTCGCCGAGCCTGCTCTGCTTGCCCACCCCGGCGCTTGCCCACAACACGTCGATCGCGCCCTTTTCCTGCTTGACCGTGTCGAACAAACGGTCCAGATCGTCGAGGTCGGCCGAATCACCCTGCACGCCGGTCACATTCCGCCCGATCAGTTCGACGGCCTCCTCCACCGCGTCCTTCCGTCGGCCCGAGATGAAGACGTGAGCTCCTTCGTCAACGAACAACTTGGCGCCGGCCAGCGCCATACCACTTGTCGCGCCGGTGATCACCGCGACCTTGCCATCGAGCTTTCCCACGATCACTCCATATCGTTCGAAATTGCCGATGTTATGTACACCGATCTGCGTACTTAACGTATCGGACGGCGATGCGGAGATGCAAGCTATGTACACCGATCCGTACCCAACTGGGCTACGCTGGGGGTATGACGGAGTTGGAGAAGGGGCCGCGAGGCCTGCGCCGCGGCAGGGGCGCGCGAGAGCGCATCCTCGGCGCTTCACAACAACTGTTCCGCGATCAAGGCATCAACAGCACCGGCCTGGACCAGCTCTGCGCGGTGGCCCAGGTGTCCAAGCGCACGTTTTACCAGCACTTCACCGGCAAGGATGAGCTGATCGCCGAACACCTACGCCGATTCGATCCCGACGTCCTGCCCGAGGTGTTCGACCGCACCGACCTCACACCCCGCGAACGGCTCCTCGCCGCCTTCGACATTCACGCGCCTCTGTGCCCGTTCATCGCGGCGGCCGTCGAAATCCACGACCCGGGCCACCCGGCACGCGTACACGCCCGCGACTACAAGACGGCTTTCGCCGCGCGGCTCACCGAGACCGCGCGCGAGGCAGGCGCCACCGACCCCGAACAGCTCGGCGAACAACTGGCGCTGCTCCTGGATGGCGCCTCGGCCCGCAACCGAGTCCTCGACTCCGACACCTTCGCCACCGCCGCCGCCATCGCAGTCGTCCTCATCGACAACGCCATCCCCGCGGCAGTGGTGCCGCCCGGCGCATACGCGGCCCGCATCGCCGAAGCTCAGAAACTCGACGCTGTCGCCAACTCGGCCCGGGGCGACGGCCGCGGCCGGCTCGGCAAGCGCCCGGGTCTTCACACTGCTGATTCCGACCTCGGGACAAAGGCCCGCAGGCGTCATGTAAGCCTTGAACGGCTCACCACGCACGCAGGGTCGCCATAGCGCGCGCATGCGCCGATATCGCCTCGACGCGGTCGGACTCGTCTTCGGCGAGCCTCTCCGCCTGCGGGCTGCGGCGTGGCGCCACTTATCGCCTCACTCCCCGTTGGTGCGTAGTTCCCAGGGCTGCATGCCGATTGACCTCCGCGAGGTTGCGCTGCAGCGCGACGCCGGCCGGCAGCGTGCGGTAGAAGATGCTTACCTCGGCGATCTTGCCGTCCGCGTCGAGCAGGACGAAGAATATGCCGTTGACTGCGGCGTCTCCGACTTGCAGCCGGAAGTGTGCGGCGTGGTGGGTCTCGCCGCTGAGGACCTCTATATAGGTGTCGTCGGACGACAGTCCGTTGACGGTCTTTATGGTTTCCACGGCGGTCTCGCGGCCGGTGACTGGCTCATCGCCGAACGGGCCGTACAGCACCACGTCCTCGGCGAGCAAACGGGTGAGGGTGTCTTTGTCTGCGCCGCCGTTAATGCAGTCGACGAAGGACTCCAAGGTGTCGCGGTGCGGGGCGAACGTGGTCATGGTGACTCCTCGTAGTGTGTGAGATTCGGGTCGGTGTGTCTACGCCGTCAGCCGGCCGGAGAAGTAATTGCCGTTGTCCAAATCCGCGAGCAGTTTGGGCTGGACGGGTTCCCAGCCGAGGGTCTGGCGCGTGATCAGGTTGGAGGCCGGGAGGTTCATCGTGACCAGATTCGTGAACATGCCGAAGTATCCCGGCAGCATCAGTACGTCCACGGGAATGCTCACGGTGGGCAGGCCCAGACGGCTGCCGATGGCCTCGGCGATTTCGCGGAACGGGATGCCCTCGTCTTCACTTGCGTGCCAATACTTTCCAGCCGGACCCTGCTCCAACGCCAAGCGGAACAAGGAGGCGACATCGCGGATGTGCACGGCGCCCCACAGATTCTCGCCGTCTCCGGGGTAGCCGGCGAAGCCCTTCTCCTGTCGCG
This sequence comes from uncultured Actinomycetota bacterium, assembly GCA_963766945.1. Taxonomy (GTDB): domain Bacteria; phylum Actinomycetota; class Actinomycetes; order Mycobacteriales; family Mycobacteriaceae; genus Mycobacterium. The sequence goes on along the minus strand of CAVYCT010000008.1, from coordinate 3,919 downwards.
AGCGCGATCAGTCCCGGGAGGAAGCCGGCACTATCGGTCGTGCTGTGTGCGATGGGCGGAAGCCGCACGATCGACGACCGCACCCCCCGCTCGGCGAGGCCGATTACGGCGCGTTCCACGGCGTTACGGAATCGCAGGGTGCCCTTGTGCTCGTCGCCGCCGGGAAGGGCCGGGTCCTCCTCGGTGGCCGGCCGGCCCAGGGTGCCGGGCGAGCCTATGCTGCCGGCCGCTACCAGCGGCTTTCCGGTTCCCGCGAGTGCCTCGCCGTACGCGAGTACGACTGGGATTTCCGCGGCGGTCACGGCGTCGATCCCGCCGGACGGAAGCAGGTCTTGCCTGTGCGCGACGTGGATGACACCGTCGGAGTCCGCGGCCGCCTCCTTGAGCCCGTCGAGGTCTTCAAGGCTGCCGCGACGCACCTTCGCGCCGATCGTGGACAGGGCCGCCGCGGCCGTGTCCGACCGGGCCAGGCCGGTGACCTCGTGCCCGGCGGCGATGAGTTCGGGGATGATGTGCGAACCGGAGTGGCCGGTTCCGCCAGTGACGAAAACGCGCATGTGACTGTCCTTTTGAGGGTAGGTGGCGGCGGCTCGTGCGGGTGCGCTCAGCTGAGAACGCTGACGCCGAGAGAAAAGTTGGTGTGTTTGACGGAGTGGGTCATGAGGCCCAGCTGCAGCAGGGCGGCGTTCTCCAGTGCCCGCGCCATCGGCAGCTGACCGGCGTCCATCGGGCGCAGTCCCAGGCTCTCGATGAACGCCGACACACGTGCCTTTGCCTGCGCGTCGTCGCCGGCGATGAACACATCCAATGGGCGACCCTCGGCCGTGCCGGCCGCCAGAACATTGGCGAACAGGGTGTTGAACGCCTTCACGACATGCGCGCCGGCAGGGGCGGCCTTGGCGATCTCCTGCGCGCCGGAACTGCCCTCGGGAGTGACAAAGCCCGTGAAATCGGGGGTGATGGGGTTGGTGATGTCGATGATGACCTTGCCGCGCAGCGCATCCCCGTACTGGCTAACCACCGTCGTCGCGCTGGCGTACGGCACGGCGACGATAACGAGGTCCCCAGCCGGTGCGGTGCCTGCCTCTCCCGACTGTGGCACCGCCGAGCGCGGCGGCTAGTTCCTTGGCCTTGACCGGGTCGCGTCCGATGATCTCGACTGCGTTGCCGCCCGCGAGCGCACGGTCGGCCAGCGCGTTGGCCATGCTCCCCAGGCCGATGATGCTGGTGCTGCTCATGAAATGTCCTGTCCTGGTTCACGATCGACTAGGTTGACTCCTCAACCATATGCGAATTGGTGAGACGTCAACCAAATCGTGGGTAGCATGCATGGCGATGGAACCGAACTGGCTGAACGTTCGTGAAGACCGCGCCTGGAGCGCGTTCATCCACGCGCATCAACAGATCGAAGCCCACCTGAGCCGACGCCTGCAGGGATCGGGCCTGTCCGGGTCCGACTACGAGGTCCTTGCAGTGCTCTCGGCTCTCGACGGAGACCGCATGCCCGCCCACGAACTGTGCAAAGCACTGCGCTGGGAGAAAAGCCGACTCTCCCACCAGGTGCGGCGAATGCAGAAAGACGGGCTGATCAGCCGCGCGCCTAATCCGAAGGACGCCCGCAGCACCCTGGTCTGTCTGCTGCCGGCCGGCCGCGCCGCCATCGAGAAGGCGGCACCCGGTCACGTGGAGGACGTCCGCCGCAACTTCATCGACCTGTTCACCTCGGCTGAGCTCGACATGCTCGCCACCCTCAATGAACGAGTCCTGCACCACCTAGCGACAAACTACGACTCCCCCGCCGAAGATGAGCCCTCGTAGCCTCGATGGGTGTGCCGATAACGGCGTAGCTAAGCGCACCAGCGATGACGTGGCTCTTTTGGGTTTGAACAACGAAACCATTTGTCCGAGTGCCGGTTTGGCCCGGGCGTCGAACGTACGAGGTTTGAGCGTTCACACCGACCGGCGACTGCTCGTCTCGCACCTCGTCGTCCACGAAGGCGCGGGAACCCGATGCGGTGCCGTCGCCTTGGGCGATGTTGGTGGATCTGGTTGGTGAGTCAGCGAGGCGGTGTCCGCCGAGGGGGCGCTTACGCGCGCCCTGGAGTGAGCGCGATGGTGTCAATCATGGCGTTGGCGATGCGGTTCCTCGCCTCCGTGTCGACTCCCGCCTTGGCGAGCGCCTCGAGCCCGCGATGCGTCGTCAGGATCAGCCCGCCGAGCACCGCGGCGTCGGCGGCCGGATCTAGATGCCCGGCACGCTGCGCCTGCTCGACAAGTTGGCGGCAGCTGTCCAGTAGCGTCTCGTACGCCGCGAGTGACCGTGCAGCGATGGCGTCGTTCTCCCACGCCAGTTCGGCTGTGGCCTTCGCCAACAGGCAGCCACGCCGGTCGGTGCAGCCCTCCGGCGCCGTCAGCCAGTTGCGAATGCGGTCCAGCGCCTGGTCCTCCGGGCCTTCGAGCCGCGCGGCGGCACCCTCGTCGGAGCTTGCGCAGTACTCGTCGAATACTCGTTGGAACAGGGCCTCCTTATCGCCGAACGCGCCGTAGAGGCTGCCCTTGCTGAGCCCTGTGACGCGGGAGAGATCCTCCACCGAGGTTCCGTGGTAACCAGTTTCGTTGAACAGCAGGCGTGCAGCGACGACAACCTCTCGCTCGTCGAATTTCCGTGGTCGTGCCATTCCCCAACATTACGCCGTTTTGAACGTTCGGTCCAAAACCCGTATAGTGGACTGTATGTTCAAAACCCCAGCGTTCGACCCTTCTGAGTTCTCCGGCAAGCGCGCGATCGTCACGGGAGGTTCGCGCGGTATCGGCGCGGCCATCGTGCAGCGGCTGCTCGACGGCGGCGCGACCGTTGTCACCACGGCGCGTAACGCCACCGACGAGACGCCGAAAGCCGCCACCTTCATCCAAGGCGACATCAGCACGCTCGAGGGCGTGCAGGCGTTCGCCGCGGCAGCGCTCGACGAACTGGGCGGCGTCGACATCGTGGTCAACAACGCGGCGGCGGCACGCGCCCACGTCGGTGGCATCTCATCAATCCCCGATGAGGAATGGCTCGACGCGCTCGACCTCAACTATCTCTCCGCCGTCAGGGTCAACAACGCGCTGCTGCCGGCGCTGCGCGAGGCCGGGGCGGGCAGCGTGATCGTCAACATCTCATCGGGAGCGGCGCTGACGCCTGCGCCGCCGTTGGCCCACTACGGTGCTGCCAAGGCCGCGCTCAACGCCTACGGCAAAGCGCTCGCTGCCGAGCTCGCGCCTGCCGGAATCCGCGTCGACCACGATCATGCCCGGCAACGTGCTCACCCCGGGCGCCGACGCGATCCGCCAGGACTTCGCCGACGCGATGGGCGTCTCGCTCACCGACACCACGGCGGGCATCCCTCTGGGTCGCCCCGGAGACCCGCGAGACATCGCCGAGGCCGTCGCCTACCTCGCCTCGGACAGGGCGCAGTGGATCACCGGAACCAGCCTGATCGTCGACGGCGGCGAACTTCCCAGCATCTAGCTCTCGCTGGGCCGCAGCGGTCTTCGGCGCTCACCGCGCCTGGTGACGGAACGCGCTGCTGCGGCCCGGAGGACTTTCGCATGTCGAGGAAACCAAGACGCCGCGTCCCCGCCCAACAGAAAACCCGCTCGGCTGACGCCGGCGGGTTTCTTCTTGGCCGGACAGGATTTGAACCTGCGACCACTTGACCCCCGGTCGGACATAGGCTGAATTGCGCTGTCTTGCAATGCGTCTCGAACCATTCTAACCAGTTGACACTGTCCTAAGCCGTACCCGGTCAACTCTCCGAGTTCGCGCCCAGTTGTGACACGGCCGTGACAACGTCCGCCTCGAGTCCATCGGTTGCCTACGCGATCGCACTGTTTGCTGAAGCGTCTCAGCGTCCTTCGAGGTGGAAGAGCAACAGGG